>NZ_JPUG01000045.1 GCF_000739015.1 Microvirga sp. BSC39 | reverse complement strand
TCCCATCGCCATGATCGTGCGCGGCCTGGTAGACGTGCGCCGCAGCCTGAGGGGCATGCTGATGTCTGTGGCCGGAGGATGCCGTCTGCTCGCAGTCGGGCGAGCCCTGCCCGTGCCGGTGCATGCCCGCCAGCGCGCCGCTATGGAGCACGAACGACGCCACGGCCACGAGCATCAGGCTCGTGACAAGGCGCCGGAAGTGGGTCCACAAGGTGTTCAACGATTCGCTCCTGACATCAGGTAATGATCTGACGGGCAGCCGGTTTCCGAACGGTTACCTTTAGGGTCTTTGTGGCCTTTGTAGGCCACAAGGCTAGCTATGGCGGATTCGTTCGCCATGGCAAACCCAGCCTTCATCGTACCACCACGGTTCCAACCATGCCCGCCTCGCGGTGGCCGGGGATGAGGCAGGCGTACTCGAACGTGCCGGCCTGGGTGAACTGCCAGCGCAGCACGCCGGAGGTCTTCGGCCCGAGGCGCTTGGCGTTCGGATCCTCGTGGGCCATGTCCGGGTGGCTCGCCATCTCCTCGGCGTGCCGGTGGTTGGCCTCGACGGTGCCGATGACGAGCTCGTGGTCGAGCTCGCCGCCGTTGCGCAGGACGAACTTGACCTGCTCGCCCTGGCGGACCGCGATGCGCTCCGGCGCAAAGGCCATGCCGTTGTCGGTTTCCTTCATCATCACTTGGACGACGCGGCCGCCCTTCGCGGGATCGCCGGGGCGTCCGTAGGCTGCTTCCGCGGCGTGGTCGTGGCCGGCATGGCCCGGGTCGGCCCACGCCATGGAGGTCGGCGCGAGGGCGAGTGCCGTAGCGGCCAGGATCATTGGAAGAACGCGCATAGTGTCCTCCTTCAGTGATGGGCGTGGACAAGGGCATGCCCCCGCCCGCGGGCGATGAGCCAACGGTTGAGCGGGAAGGCGAATGCGCCGGCGATCACGAGGGCGAATGCCAGGCTGCCCCAGAACAGCGGGCTCGACAGCGGGGCGTCCATGGCGCCGGGGATCACCAGCATGATGGCGTTGTCGACGATCTCCATGATGGTGATCGACGCCGTGTCCGAGGCGAAGGCCAGGCCGACAGCGGTGCCGAAGGCCATGCCACTGCGCAGCAGGGGCAGCATGGTCAGTGCGTAGCCGAACAGGAAGGCGAGCACGACCGCAAGCGCGATGGTCGCGCCGGCGCCCCAGCCCAGGGCGGTGCCGATCACCATGCCGAGGACCTCGCCGATGGCACAGCCCGTCAGGCAGTGCACGGTGGCGCTGAAGGCCACACGGTTGAGGCTCGGGGCAGGGGCCGAGGGGCCATGATGACTATGAGAGGCATGATGGTGGTGAGCGTCGACTTGCATGACGGTCTCCTCATCCAAGAGGTTGCAGGACGGGCTCGGCATGGAATCCCGCCTCGTGCAGGGTTCTCAGCAGAGCCGATTGGTAGTGCCGGGAGACTACCCGGACGGTGCGGTCCGCGAGGTCAGCCTCGATCCGTGCGGTCCCGTCGATGGCCTGCAGGGCGCGGGTCAGGGCGGCGACGCAGCGGTCGCACATCATCTTCGGGATGTGGAGGAGGTTGTCGGCCTGGTAGCGGTGCATGGTCCGGGTCCTTGTCTTCGTCCGTGTTGCGGGATCCCGCTGGCGCCTACCCGAGCGCCGGAACGGTCGGGGTGTAGCCGGCGCCGACGATCAGGGCCTCGACCTTGGCAAGGTCGCGGGTGCCACGGACCGAGACGATCTTCGTTGCCGGATCGGCCTGGACCCGGGCACCGGGCAGGCCGGCCTCGACCGCCTTGGTGATCGTGCTGGCGCAGTGCCCGCAGGTCATGTCCTCGACCTTGAGGGTCATGGCGTTCGGATCGCGCTCTGCGGTGGTGTCCGACTGGGCCTGGTGGGTGCTGCATCCGCACATGGGGAAAACTCCGGTTGGCGTTGACGATGTGCAGACGGTGCATCTTCCCATCATGGGAAGGTCAAGGGGTTTTCAGAAGATTTCGCATGCAGGGGACAAACTCGTGCTGAAGCCCCGCAGCCGCTCTCATTAATGAGGAGAGCCAATACCTTCATAGGCAGCTTGGAACGTGTGGATGTGGCACATCTGGGACGTTGCACGTAATACCACGTCCTGGTGAGAGCGACTCGTCGCAGTCTCAAAGCGCCTGAGATGTGATTCAACATGGCAAGCGAGGAGGTTTGCCATGTCCATTCCCGTCGCCCTCCGGCCTGATTACGATGCCGTTCGCCTGCGCCAGCTTGCCCGCCGGAGCAAGGATGCCCCGCAGACCCGCCGCTTGCTGGCCCTGGCGGTGATCTACGAGGGCGGCTCGCGCACCCAAGCGGCCGAGATCGGCGGGGTTGGCCTGCAGACCGTGCGGGACTGGGTGCTGCGCTTCAATGCCCACGGACCTGATGGGCTCTTGGACGGGAAGGCGCCGGGACAGCCCTCGATCTTAAGCCACGAGCATCGACTGCGCCTGAGTGAGATGATCGAGGCCGGCCCGATCCCGGCCGTCCACGGGGTGGTGCGTTGGCGTTTGGCAGACCTGATGCGGTGGCTCTGGGACGAGTACCGGATCCGGATCTCCAAACAAACGCTCAGCCGTGAGTTGCGGGCCCCGAACTTCCGTAAGCTGTCCGCGCGCCCGCGCCATCATGAAAAGAGCGAAGCGGCCGTGGCTGTTTTTAAAAAGACTTCCCTGCGCGTCTGGAGGAGATCGCGAAGGACAAAGCCGATGGCCGCCCTATAGAGATCTGGTTTGCCGACGAAGCGCGGATTGGCCAGAAGAACAAGATCACCCGGCGCTGGGCCAAACGCGGCACCCGTCCCTCCGCGTCACGGGATCTGCGGACTGCGTCGGCTTATATCTTCGGCGCGATCTGCCCAGCCCAGGGCAAAGGAGCGGGGCTGGTGCTCCCTCGCTGCACGACAGAGGCCATGGCGCTGCATTTGGCCGAGATCTCCCAGGCCGTAGCAGCTGGCGCGCACGCAGTGCTGCTGCTCGACCAGGCCGGCTGGCATGTCTCAACCAGACTGAAGGTGCCGTCGAACATCACCCTGGTGCCGCTGCCGGCAAAGGCGCCTGAACTGAACCCGGTGGAGAACATCTGGCAGTTCATGAGAGAGAACTGGATCTCCAACCGGATCTTCACGTCCTACACTGACATTCTTGACCACTGCTGTGCGGCTTGGAACAAGCTGATCGATCAGCCCTGGACCATCATGTCCATCGGATTGCGCGAGTGGGCGCACCAATGATGATCAACGGGACTTGGTA
>NZ_JPUG01000044.1 GCF_000739015.1 Microvirga sp. BSC39 | reverse complement strand
CAAGGAACTGGTGGCGGGCACGACTCTCTATCTGCCCATTCATGTGGACGGCGCCCTGTTCTCGGTCGGCGACGGCCATGGCGTCCAGGGCGACGGCGAGGTCTGCGTCACGGCCATCGAGACCGGCCTCATCGGCACCTTTGAGCTGCATCTGCGTGAGGACATGCATCTCACCTGGCCCATGGCCGAGACGCCGACGCACGTCATGACAATGGCGTTCGATCCTGATCTCGACGATTGCGTGGTCATCGCTCTGCGCAGCATGATCGACCTGATCGTTGCCCGCACCGGCATCACCAAGGCGGAGGCTTACGCCCTGTGCAGCCTCGCGGCCGACCTGCGCATCACCCAGGTGGTCAACGGCAACAAGGGCGTCCACGTGATGCTCGACAAGAGCCTGCTGCAGAAGGCGCAGCGCTAAACCTTTTCCGGCGGCGGCTCATCACCGAAGATCGAGCGGCCGACGTAAGCATGCGATTTAGCCCGTTCCTGCCTGATGTGATCCTCCACATCAGGACCGCTGGCACGGCGCTCGAGCTGACGGGCCTGATCGTCCAGGCGCTTGAGCGCAAAGAGCTCCTCCTGCTGACCGAGCTTCGCCTTCTGCACGGCTGATTTCAGCACGCGGATGGTCTCGTCATAGACCCGCACCGGCACGGGATACGGGTGCCGGTCCTTGCCGCCATGGGCGAAGGAGAAGCGGGCCGGATCGCTGAAGCGGCAGGGCGTGCCGTGCACGACCTCCGCCACCATGGCGAGCGCCTCGACGGTGCGCGGACCGACGCCCGGGGTCATCAGCAAATCGGGAAAATCGGTCGGTCCGCGATCCGCCGCTGCCGCGAGGGTTCCGTGGAGCCGGCGCAGCACCACGTCCTTTGGTCGAACATCGTGATGCTCGGGCATCACCAGATGCGGCAGCAGGGGCTGCGGGCTCGCGGCTGGCGCCGTTTCACGCTCTTCGAGCGCCAGGAACTTGCGGGCGATGGTGTCAGGTCCGAGCGAACTCAAGAGATCGATCTGCGCCTTGCGCGAAGCCGCCGCCCGCCGGTCCGTTAGGTTGACGATGGTGCCCTGCCCTTTGCCGTCGATTGCCGTATGCGGCTCTTCGACGAAGCTCCTCAAATCCTCGGACAGCCAGTGATAGCGGCGTGCCAGCCGGGAGGCATCGTTCATCCCCTGCTGGACCACGGCCCATTTGCCGTCGTCCGTGACGATGAAGCCATGCAGATACAGATCGAACCCGTCCTGGATCGCCGCGCTGTCGACCTTCGCCACGAGACGGCTGGCATTCGCAAGCGTCGCGCCGTCGAAGCCGACGCGCTCGCCTATGGCGACCAACTCATGCGGCGTCTGCCGCGAGTGCTTTCCGCGCCCGCCGCAGACATGGATGCCGAGCTCCTTCGAGAGCGGCGTGAGCCCACGCTTCAAAGCGCCGATGACGCTGGTGGTGATGCCCGAGGAATGCCAGTCCATGCCCATCACGGCGCCGAAGGATTGGAACCAGAACGGGTGCGCCAGCCGGCGCAGCAGCTCGTCGCGCCCGTAATGGTGCACGATGGCCTCAGACACCACGCCGCCGAGACGCGTCATGCGGTCCGCCAGCCATTTCGGCACATGGCCGGAATGGAGCGGCAGATCGGCGCTTCCGGCGCGCTTGGCCATCGGGCGGGGGCTCCTCAAAGCTTGTCTTGAGCTGCAGACTTCATGCCATGAACCAAAGCGGTGAACTACAGCGCAAGAAAAAGGCGCCCGAAGGCGCCTTAAACTGTCTTAGCGGCGGCGGGGGCTCTTTTCGAGCCAAGCCACCTGGGCACCATCCCCGCGGCGTCCTTCTGAACGCTGCCCGGCAGGCTTTCCCTGTGCGGGGCGTTGACCCTGCGCAGGCCGTTGGCCCTGAGCCGGACGCTGGCCCTGCGCGGGACGCTGCTGGTTCCCTGTCGACTGGCCGCCCTGCGGCTGGCCGTTGCCTGCAGGCTTTCCGCCGCGACCGCGACGGCGCTTCGGCCCCCGGTCGGCATTCGGATCGGCGCTGCGCGGCTGGCCATGGCCCTGATGCCCGCGGGCATGAGGAGCTGCGCGGCCCCGCGGCTGACCGTTGCGCCCGGACTGCTCGCGGCGCGGCTCGGACGACTCCGACACGGCGGAAGCGGCCGGAAGACCCTCGGGGAGCGGCATGACCGGCACCTTCAGGCGGGTCAGCTTCTCGATGTCCTTCAGGAATGCCTTTTCCTCGTCGTTGCAGAACGAGATGGCGGAACCCGTAGCACCCGCGCGGGCCGTGCGGCCGATGCGGTGGACGTAGGATTCCGGCACGTTCGGCAGGTCGTAGTTGATGACGTGGGACACGCCCTCGACGTCGATGCCGCGGGCCGCGATGTCGGTGGCCACCAGCACGCGGCACGAGCCGTCACGGAAGCCCGCAAGCGCACGCTCTCGCTGCGGCTGGGACTTGTTGCCGTGAATGGCGGCTCCCGCGATGCCGGCCTTGTCGAGGCCGCGCACCACCTTGTCCGCCCCGTGCTTGGTGCGGGTGAAGACGAGGACGCGGTCGATGCTTGGGTCGCGTAGGAGCGTCTCGAGCAGAACCTGCTTGCGGCCGGTCTGCACGAAGATCACGCTCTGCTCCACGCGCTCGGCGGTGGTCGCCACCGGGGTGACGGCCACATGAGCCGGATTGCGCAGGAAGGACTCGGCCAGGGTCGAGATCGTCTTCGGCATGGTGGCCGAGAAGAACAGGCTCTGGCGCTCCTTCGGCAGCAGGGTCACGATGCGCCTGAGCGCATGAATGAAGCCGAGATCGAGCATCTGATCGGCCTCGTCGAGGACGAGGATCTCAATCTCGCGCAAGGACAGCGCCCTGCGGTCGATGAGGTCGATCAGGCGGCCGGGAGTGGCGACGAGCACGTCGACGCCATTGGCCAGCGCCTTCTCCTGGCGGGAGATGGTGACGCCGCCGAACACCACCTCGGTGGTGAGACGCAGGTTGCGGCCATAGACCTTGAAGCTGTCGGCGATCTGGCTCGCCAGCTCACGGGTCGGGCTGAGCACGAGCACGCGGGGGCTCTTGGCACGGCGCGGCTTCGGGGTCTCGGACAGGCGATGCAGGATCGGCAACGCGAAGGCGGCCGTCTTGCCGGTGCCGGTCTGGGCGATGCCGCAGACGTCGCGGCCTTCCATGGCATAGGGAATGGTCTGGGCCTGGATCGGGGTGGGCTTCTCATAGCCCTCGGTCGCAAGCGCCTTCAGGATCGGCTGGGCCAATCCGAAATCGGTAAAGAGTGTCAAAGCAGGTGTCTTTCGAACGGATGCGGTGAGCCGGAAAGCAGGTTCGGCTTCATAAAGCAAAGGCGCTTCAGGGCTCTTTAGGAAACAGCCCGCGTGATGGGGCCGTCTTATGATGGAGCGATTGAAGAAGGGAACCGGGGTCTTCGCTCATGCGAATATCCGTCACGCAGTCCCGCTCAAGCGGCCCGGTATGCCGGTCGCCGTCGCCTGTTGTGCATATGGGGGCTGAAAACCTATCCGTCAACCGCAAGGCCTGACATAAAGCAAGAATGTCACCCTCCGGCTCCATGCCCTGGCGTATCGTCTCGGTTCTCTCGATCACGCATCTGATCTCCTACGGGACGCTGTTCTATGCCTTCGCGCTCCTCATCGAGCCCATGGAGCGGGATCTCGGATGGTCGAAGACGGCCCTGACCGCCGCCTTCTCGCTCGCCCTCATATCCTCCGCGTTCTTCGCCGTGCCGGTCGGGCGGCTGATCGACCAGGGCTACGGGCGGGCCGTGATGACCGGGGGCTCGGTGCTGGCCGCCTTCCTCCTCGTCCTCTGGGCCTATACGGACAGCTACCCGGTCTTCGTCCTGATATGGGTCGGCCTGGGCGCCGCCACGAGCGCCCTGTTCTACGAGGCGGGCTTTGCGGTCCTCGCCTTGAACCTCGGCCTTTTGGCCCGCCGGGGCATCACCATCATCACCCTCGTGGCCGGCTTCGCCAGCACGGTGTTCATCCCGCTCCTTCACATGCTCATCGACCGCTATGGCTGGCGCGATACGATCCTCGTGATGGCAGCACTGAATATCGGGATCTGCGCGGCGTTGCATGCCTTCGGCATTCCTGCCGCTCCGGCCAAGCCAAGGCACGCCGGCGAAAACCGCACGAGCCTTCTCCCCGCCTCGAACCCGCGCCGGGTTCTCGCCAAGCCCGCCTTCTGGCTCTTCGTGATCACCAGCGTTCTCCAGGGGATCATCTCGGTCGGGATTCCCGTCCACCTGATCCCGATCCTCCTCGAGCGGGGATTTTCCATCGAGGCGGCTGTCGCCGCATACACGGTGATCGGGCCGGCCCAGGTGGCTGCGCGGTTCCTGACCGGCTTCGGAGAGCGGGCCATGAGCCTGAAGGGAATCGGGGTGGTGACCATGGCCCTGAGCGCCCTCGGCTTCCTGCTGCTGCCCTTCATTCCGGCCGGGTCCTGGCTGATCCTCGTCTTCGCAGGACTTTATGGCGCCTCCAACGGAATGCTGACGATCGTCAGGGCCCTGCTTCCGCCCGAGTTGTTCGGGCGTGAGGATTACGGAGCCATCCAGGGCATGATCGCCATGCCGGTCCGAGTCACCATGGCCATTGCGCCCTTTGCCTTTGGTGCCCTCTGGGCCTGGTGGGGCAGCTATGATGCCGTGTTGGTTCTCTGCCTCGGCATGGCCGTGTGTTCCCTGGTGGCTTTCGTGCTAAACTTGGCCTTTGCGAAGGAGCCTTGAACAAGTTCAAGAATTGTCTTGCCTAAGGCGGCTAAAGAAACCATGTGCAGGACACCGGGATAGCCCGGATTGAAGGAAAGACGCATTCCGTGACGACAGTGACCGATCTTCTGATTGTAGGCGGCGGCATCAACGGCGCCGGCATCGCGCGCGATGCCGTGGGCCGGGGCCTTTCGGTGGTGCTCTGCGAGCAGGGCGATCTCGCCGGCTACACCTCCTCAGCCTCCACGAAGCTGATCCACGGCGGACTGCGCTACCTTGAGTATTACGAGTTCCGGCTGGTTCGGGAGGCCCTGTTCGAACGCGAGCGGCTGCTGGAATCCGCCCCGCATATCATCTGGCCCCTGCGCTTCATCCTGCCGCATGAGAAGGGCATCCGCCCGGCCTGGTTCGTGCGCCTGGGCCTGTTCATGTATGACCATCTCGCCCCGCGCAAGAAGCTGCCGGGAACGGAAGGCATCAAGCTCACCCGGCACCCTGCCGGCCAAGCCTTGAAGCCCGGCTTCGACACCGCCTTCGTCTATTCCGACTGCTGGGTCGAGGACAGCCGCATGGTGGCGCTCAATGCGCTGGATGCCTTCGAAAAGGGCGCCGACATCCGCGTGCGCACCAAGCTCACCTCCGCCCGCCGCGACGGCCAGACCTGGGTCGCCACCCTCCAGAACGTGGAGACCGGCGACACGGAAGAGGTTCGCGCCAAGGTGATCGTCAATGCGGGCGGCCCCTTCGTGGCCGATGTGCTCAACGCCAAGCTCGGGCTGAACACCACCAAGAACGTGCGCCTCGTGAAGGGCAGCCACATCGTGGTGCCGAAGCTCTTCGACACCAAGGAAGCCTTCATTCTCCAGAATACGGACAAGCGCATCGTCTTCGCCATTCCATACCAGGAGAAGTTCACCCTCGTGGGCACCACCGATATTCCCGTGGAGTCGGTGCCGGACAAGAAGGTCGAGATCACTCCGGACGAGGTCCGGTATCTCTGCAACGTGGTGAACCACTTCTTCAAGCGCGAGGTCACGCCGGCCGAAGTGGTGTGGACCTATTCCGGCGTACGCCCGCTCTTCGACGACGGCTCCACCAACGCCTCGGCCGTGACCCGCGACTACGTGTTCGACATGGACGCACCCCAGGGGCAGGCGCCGGTGCTGTCGATCTTCGGCGGCAAGATCACCACGTTCCGCAAGCTCTCCGAGCATGCTCTCGAGGAGCTGAAATCCTACTTCTCCAACATGAAGCCGTCCTGGACCGAGAAGGCCAAGATGCCTGGCGGCGACATGCCGGACGCGGACTTCGACCGCTTCTTCGCCACCGTGCGCCAGCGCTGGCCCTTCCTGCCCGAGCAGATCGCCCATCGCCTTGCCCGCGCCTACGGCACGCGGATCGAGGAGCTTCTGGGCTCCGCCAAATCCATGGCCGATCTCGGCGAGGATTTCGGCGCCGGTCTGATGGCTGCGGAAGTCGACTACCTGGTTCGCCGCGAATGGGCACGCACCGCCGAGGACATCCTCTGGCGCCGCTCCAAGCTCGGGCTGCATGTGCCGGTTGACGCTCCGGCCAAGATCGATGCCTACTTGGCCAGGACCAAAGCGGCCGCCGTCGCGGCTCAATAAACTTCGGGGCAAATTCGGGGAACGTCATGGCTCAATACGTCGGTGCCATCGATCAGGGCACGACCAGCTCGCGCTTCATCGTGTTCGACAAGGCTGGGAGCATCGTCTCGGTCGGACAGAAAGAGCACGAGCAGATCTACCCTAAGCCCGGCTACGTGGAGCACGATCCGCTCGAGATCTGGCGCAACACGCAAGCGGTGATCCAGGAGGCCCTGGCCAAGAAAGGGTTATCGCCCCGCGATCTCGCCGCCATCGGCATCACCAACCAGCGCGAGACGACGCTGATCTGGGACAGGCGCACCGGCAAGCCCCTCCACAACGCCCTCGTCTGGCAGGACACCCGCGTCGATCCGATCGTCGAGGAGTTCGCCCGCGACGGCGGCAACGACCGCCTGCGCGACAAGACGGGCCTGCCGCTGGCGAGCTACTTCTCCGGGCTCAAGCTGCGCTGGCTCCTCGACAACGTGCCCGGCGCCCGGCAGAAAGCCGCGGCCGGCGACGTGCTGTTCGGCAATATCGATACCTGGCTGGTCTGGAACCTGACCGGCGGCGTCAACGGCGGCTGCCACATCACCGACGTGACCAATGCCAGCCGCACGCAGCTCATGAATCTGCGAACCCTCGACTGGGACGAGAAGATCCTGCGCCTCTTCGACATTCCGCGGGCCTGCCTGCCGCAGGTCCGCTCGTCGAGCGAGGTCTATGGCGAGGCCACCGACAATCTTGCCGGCGTGCCGATTGCCGGCATTCTCGGCGACCAGCAGGCGGCGCTCGTGGGGCAGGCGTGCTTTCAGCAGGGCGAGGCCAAGAACACCTACGGCACCGGCTGCTTCATGCTGATGAACACCGGCGAGACCCCCTACCCGTCCAAATGCGGTCTCCTCACCACGGTGGGCTACCGTTTCGGCCAGGGAAAGACGGTCTATGCCCTGGAGGGCTCCATCGCGATTGCCGGCGCCCTGGTGCAGTGGCTTCGTGACAATCTCGGGATGATCGAGAAGAGCCCCGATATCGAGACCCTCGCCCGCAGCGTCGAGGACAATGGCGGCGTGACCATCGTGCCGGCTTTCTCCGGCCTCTACGCGCCGCACTGGAACTCCCATGCCCGCGGCCTCATCGGGGGCCTGACGCGCTACGCCACCAAGGCTCACATCGCCCGTGCCGCACTGGAGGCCACGGCCTTCCAGACCCGCGAAGTGCTGGACGCAATGACCAAGGACACCGGCATCACGGCCACGGAGCTGCGCACGGACGGAGGCATGGTGGTCAACGAGCTGCTGATGCAGTTCCAGGCGGACATCCTCGATGTGCCGGTGGTGCGCCCGAAGGTAATCGAGACCACGGCTCTCGGTGCCGCCTATGCGGCCGGCCTGGCCACAGGCTTCTGGAGCGGGACCGACGAGCTGGTGCGCAACTGGGCCGTGGACAAGCGCTGGACGCCGGCCATGGAGGCCCCGCGCCGCACGCACCTGAATGCCCTTTGGGACAAGGCCGTGTCCCGCTCCCTCGACTGGGCGGACTGATTCAGAGGCGTGAATCCTCCACGGCATGGCCGGTCTTGTGCCGGCCATGCCGGTCAGACAAGCGCAGCGCCTCACAAATCGAGATCACCGGCACAAGGCCGGTGATGACATGGGGAGCGATGCGCGGACCCGGCCGATCACGCGTCCGGCAGCGCAGCCTGGATCTTCGAGGCTAAACCCGCCAGCACGTCCGGCTTCTCCATCTGGCCCGTGTGGGGCTTCAGCGCCACGCCGTCGAAGCGGGGAATGACGTGGAAGTGGATGTGGAAGACCACCTGCCCGCCCGCGCTCTCATTGAACTGCTGGATCGTCAGGCCATCGGCCGACAGTGCAGCCTTGGCCGCCTTGCTGACGACCTGCACGGCCTTGGCGAGTTCCGCGAGGTCGCCCGGTTCGATATCGAGGAGGTTGCGCGCTTTCGCCTTGGGGATGACCAGGACATGCCCGTCGCCGCGGGGCATGACATCCATGAAGGCCAGGACGCGATCCGTCTCGTAGACCTTGTGACACGGCAGCTCGCCGCGAAGGATCTTTGCGAACACGTTGTTGTCGTCGTAGGTCATCCTGATCTCTGTCCTCCACCGTTTCCACAAGAGCGCCCTAGCACTGCGCCTTCCCTTATACCGATGTGGGCCACCCGAGCACCACTGCCTCTGTGCCTCTTGCAGAGAACGAACGTGTGATTCCGGCTCATCTGAATTCAGAACCCGATTTCAGCCCGAACATTCGATCTTCTATGACTTACCTTCAATAGGCCATCTATTGGCAAATATAGACGCCATTCCTCACCTGTATCGAGGTAAGTACCTTCTTGGCTCTTATTCCTACCGACAAGATGTTGCCTTGTTTCCTCAAGTCAAACGTTTGCCTTAAGTGCGTCAATTCGTGAGGCCTGAATAATTTCGTAAAATTTTTTGCAAAGGTTCGCCCTTTCTCACCGGAACCATCGATTCCGCGAGCGGTTGATGAAGCACGAACACCACTCGATTAGGAGGCATAAATGGCAGGTGGTTCGACCTCGAAGCGTGGCTTCGCGTCGATGGATTCCGACCGGCAGCGTGAAATCGCCAGCAAGGGCGGCAAGAGCGTTCCCGCCGAGAAGCGGTCCTTCTCTCAGGACCGTGAACTCGCCTCGGAAGCTGGCCGCAAAGGCGGTCAGGCCTCGGGCAATACCCGCGGCAACCAGGAATAACGCTCTTATCAGCTGAAATCATCAAAGGGGCCGCTCAGCGGCCCCTTTACTTTATCCCGATGCAGTAAAACCAATATTGTTAGTGTCTGAAGTTGAATTCGGCGCGCGTCAGGGCGGTTTCCACTTGCACCTCCTCGAGTGCTCCAACGCCCATGATGGCCCGGAACTCGGGAAGGTCCGGGACGTCGAACGCCACAGCACCGAGATCCATCTGCCGCACGAGATCTCCTGCCAGGGCCGACATGAAATCGAGCGACACGATGTCCAGATGACGGGCCGCTTCGAGAGCCACCGCCGAAGAGGGATCCCGTGACGCGCCGATCAGCGTCAGAAGAGAATATTCATCCAGGCTTCCATGCCTG
The DNA here is from genome assembly GCF_000739015.1 of Microvirga sp. BSC39. GTDB lineage: Bacteria > Pseudomonadota > Alphaproteobacteria > Rhizobiales > Beijerinckiaceae > Microvirga. The sequence goes on along the minus strand of NZ_JPUG01000044.1, from coordinate 39,966 downwards.
GACCCCACCGGCCTATGGATGAAGGGACGTCCGCGCTGCCTGGTCAGAGCAAAGGCGAGAAGGAGCGCTTCCGAGACGATCCCCTTTGCAGTTTCCGGCTGAGTGTAGGTTGCCAGCGCCTGTTCGGGGCCATCGAGCATGGCAAGGTCGTATTGATCCTCAAGACGGTTCAGGGAGCGAAAGACATCGATGACCGGAACTGTGCTCGGATGGAGCAGAACCGCCACGGGATGGCCTGCGGACGGAAATGGCAATGCTTCAACCATGAAAGGAAACCTTGAACTATGGGCTGCTCAGACGATGGAGCTCACCCCGGCCGGCACCACATGCGGCCACGCGGGAACGACGAGATGGCGCCTCAGCATCAGGGGGCAGGTCACCTCGTCCTGGTGGCAGACAGGGATCATGCCGCTCAGCATGGAGGCCACTGAAGGCTGGTCCCTGGAAGGAGAACTCGAGGTCAGCCTGGAGAACTCATCAGCCAGTTCCTCCTGGCATAAAACGGCATCCAGCTCATTCGCTGCAGTCATGGCTTCCTCCGCATCTTGCTAACGGCAACGTATGCCCCACACCCAGGTTCCTTGTGCGTCAACGAGTCCGGATTGTTCGGCAGGTACCGGTGAATGGGAGCGGAGGAAGTTTTCGAAAATTCTCTGGAACCAGACCGCGCGAGGTCCGTTAGGATGATAACCGGTCCGAATGCCCCCTTGGACTGGCACCTTTAAGGCGCAGCTTCATGGCTGCGCCTTTTATTTTGCCCCAAGAGCCTGCCGCACTTGCCTGGATGTGAAAACGGCGCCTGGGTTGCCCCAAGCGCCGCAGAGTCCCTCAATGAGGCAGCAGATTACTGCTTCGGAGCCGTCGAGGTGCCCGACTGCCCGGCAGAACCGGTGGTCGAGTTGTTGGCGTTGCCGCCATCCTGATCGAAGGCAGGAGCAGCCTGGAGTTGATCCTTGGTCATGCGCAGAACCACGCGCTCGGGCTGGTTCTGGTTGCTCGAGGAATTGCTGGCCGTCGTATTGGCCGAGCCAGCCGTGCCAGAGCCAGTCGTGGCGGTGTTGCCCATCGTGGCGCCGCCGGTCGTGGTCGAGCCCGTCGTCGCGACGTTGTTGTTGCCACCGCCGCTGTTGCTGTTCATGGCCTGGGCCTGCTGGGCGTTCATGAACTCAAGAGAATTGAACGGAACGGCCACATCCTTCTCACCGATGCCAAGGAAGCCGCCGACACCAACCACAGCCGCCATGATCTGACCGTTGCGGTCCATGATGACGTCATTGATGTCGCCGATCGATTCGTTGTTGGCGCCGACCACCCGGGTGCCGATCAGATCGGAGGCCATGACATGGTTCGATTCCATCTTGGTGATGAACTGACCCTGCATGCCGCCGCTCTGGCTCATGGTCGACGAGGACTGGCTCATCGTCGTTGACGACCCGGAGGCGCCGGGCTGCATGGCCGGCGAACCGGTCGAGGTGGTGCCGGTGCCGGACGCGGCCGGACGATCGGTCGGAGCCGAGGGCGAGGTGGTGGAGGTCTGTGCAAGGGCGGGCGCAGCCGCGAAAGCCGTCACTACAAGGCAAGCTGCCATATGCTTCTTCAGCATTGCTTATTTCTCCTGAGGGTACATTAAATCGCGTTAAGCGCCAAAGTGCGCGGGGGTTAAACGCCCGGCATGAGCAACCGTTCCGAACATTGTCTTATTCAAGGCAATGTGAATGGCCTGCTCAACATTCCATCCGACTGTGAATACTTAATAATATTTTTTACACCAACGAATTTGCTCTGCCGCGTCTCACGGACGAGCAGCAACACTCAGTCTAACAATGGGAACCTTCGCGACGGCAACCGGTTCCCGGGCAGTCTTGGCCACTGATATGCATGAGGACCATTTCGCTCTCACACGATGCTTGCTTCATGGAGCGAGACGCCTGCGTGGTCCGGGCGCCTCACGACCTCTCACAGATGTCAGGATAGCGACTGCTGAAGGAAGGCCAGGCAGAGGCTCGGCATCCTGTCGGCACTTGCCTTGACGAGAGGGCTGACATCGCCGAGGCAACCGACCGGCTTGCGCACTTTCTGCTTCTGCTCGCTGGGGGCCTCATTACCTTCGCGCCGGTTGGCGGGGTGCTGGGCTGCAGGAGCCTGCATGTCTTCCTTGAGGGTGACCACCGGCAGATCCGTATCGCGAGCGTAGATGGTGCTGCCCGCTTGCGGATCTGACTTGTACAGCACCTTCCCGTCTCGGTCGCGAAGGATCACTGTCGCCTGGGCCACACCAACGAGTTCGACGATCGACACGGTCGCCGGATTTGCGCTTGGGACCGGGGCCATCATACGATCCCCTTTGGCCGAAGCGTTCATGCGCTGGGGCAGCGCAGCGTCGGACAGGACTTCGGATTGCGCCTCGTGAGACATATTGAAGGATGCGGGAACGAAGCTTCCTGCAACGAAGAAAATTCCAGCTAGTCCCACAAGTGCCACGGGGATACGGAACATCCCTCTCTCCTGCTCTTCAACCTCGACGTTTCAAAAAATTAACGCGACCATATCTTTGATGTTCCTGCATCCTTACGTAGGAGAGAAGAATAAAAAGAGGGATAAAAACCCTGGAACCTTTGTTTTCGATAGGGCGTTCTTTAGGTACCGGCCTCCTGGTCCTCCCCGCATTCCCCTTGTGCATTGGCCGGCACCTTAGACGGGCTTTTGAGCCCGTCTTTTTTTGTGCCCAATACATCCGCACAAAAGAATAGCCCGGCCTTTAAGCCGGGCTATTACTATTCAGACTGTTATCCGTTTGTTTTCAGGCCGTCGCTGCGCGAGCCTCGCGCCGCCGCGCGCTCTGCTGGAAGAACAGGGCCTGGCTGATGACGGCGGAGACGTTTGCCGGCTGGAACGGCTTGGCGATCAGGAAGGCCGGCTCAGGGCGTTCACCCGTGAGGAACCGCTCCGGATAGGCCGTGATGAAGATGACCGGAACCTCGAAGGACTTGAGGAGGTCGTTCACCGCATCGAGGCCGGAGCTTCCGTCCGCCAGCTGGATATCCGCCAGGATCAAGCCGGGCTGCTTGGCAGCGGCCAGCTTGACGGCCTCCGTCCGCGTGCGGGCGACGCCGGTGACGTTGTGGCCCAAGCCTTCGACAAGAGCTTCGAGATCCATGGCGATCAGAGGCTCGTCCTCGATGATGAGGATGTCGGTCGCCATATCGGCTGCGAGTTCACGGCCCGCTTCGTCGACGAGGTCACGCACGGTTCGTGTGTCGACATCGAGGATCTGGCCGACTTCCTCTTCTCCGAAGCCTTCGAGGCAGGAGAGAAGGAAAGCCTGACGGGGAAGAGGTGTGATCTGCCCGAGCCGAACCTCAGCCGGGAGGTCGCGCTGGATCTGCTCGCTCCGGCCGTTCACCGACAGGGAGTTCCAGATCCGGGTGAACACCTGGAAAAGCTCGACCTTCACGTTCCCGGAAGGGCCGATGGTCTCAGGCTCGCTCACAAGCGTCTCGAGGGTGGCCGCCACATAGGCGTCCCCGGCCATCTGGCTCCCTGTAAGAGCGCGCGCGTAGCGGCGAAGATATGGTAAGTGCTGGACGACAAGCTGGGCTGTCGACATTCGCTTCCCCTTAACTGTGCTTTTGACTCGTTGTACCGATGGTTCGTTCAACGCGGCAAAGCTGCAAAAGTTCCGCTGCATGGAACCGGGTGCAGCAATGAGCGTTATTGCTCGAAAACGAATATATGGATACTGCCAAGGTTGGCTACCCCGGATAAACGAGGGGTGGCAAGGGGAAGAATATGACGGTTGATAAGGGGAACAAGCTCGCCCGGGCCAGTCTCGACAATGGCTCCGGCGGAAAGCTTGCAACCGATCCTAAACTCGACAGCGGCAGCCAGAAACGGATCGGCGACCAACTCCGCGCCATGTACGACGAGCTCATGCAGCAGCCCGTCCCGGATCGTTTCAGAGACTTGCTCGACCAGCTGGACAAGAATGGGCAAAAGGGCGGGTCTCAATGACCCTAGAGCCGGAGCCCGAGTTACGGGAGGCTCTTCTCGCGGCGGTCCCTAGCCTCCGCGCCTTCGCCATCTCACTCTCGGGCCAGGTCGACAGGGCCGATGACCTCGTTCAGGACACCCTCCTCCGAGCCCTCTCCAATCTGCATCGGTTCGAACCCGGCACGAACCTGAACGCATGGCTCTTCACGATCCTGCGCAATCTCTTCCACTCCGAGTACAGAAAGCGGCGCCGCGAGGTCGAGGATCCCGACGGATCCTACGCCGGCCGGTTGAAGGTTCAGCCCGGGCAGGGCTCTCACCTGGATTTCGAAGACTTTCGCAGCGCCCTCTCCCAACTCCCCTCCGACCAGCGTGAAGCCCTCCTTCTGGTGGGAGCATCCGGCTTTTCCTATGAGGAAGCGGCGAGTATCTGCGGCTGTGCCGTCGGCACCATCAAGAGCCGCGTGAACCGGGCGCGCCTGCGTCTCGCTTCGCTCTTGAATGTCGACGACATCGACGATCTGGGCCCCGACAGCATGACCCGAGCAGCCCTGCAGGGCTGACGCATGGCACGCCGAGCACCCTGGAACGACAAACGCCGCCCCTGAGGAGCGGCGTTCGACGTCAGGTATGCCGAAGCGGCATCACATAGGGCTGCGTCCGCGCAGCAGTCCGATGACGGCGGAGATTGCGAACAGCACGATCGCAACGAAGAAAATCAGCTTGGCGATTTCAACGGCAGTGCCGGCAATGCCGCCGAAGCCGAACAGAGCTGCGACGAGTGCGATGATGAGAAAAGTGACTGCCCAACCGAGCATGGTGTTACCTCGCTAACATGACAATCGACTGTAAGCCGACGATGTTCAAACAACGCCAAGCGCGACTGTAAGGTTCCGCCTTTCGCCGTTCATCGGTTCTGTTCATCAGTCGTTCAAAAGTAATCTTCCAGGCTTTTGTTCACATGGAACTCGACTTCAGCCCACACGTTTTCCAGAACACTTGGGAGAGATGGCCAATGAATCGTTCGGTTGCCCTTCGTGCGCTTTTCATCTTTGCAGTTGCTACTGTCTTTGCAGCGATCACCGGCGTGGCCTCTCAGGTCGAGATCGCGGAAATTCTCTTTCTGATTGGCGGCTCTCTCTCGGCTGTCATGCTGCTCTTCGTTCTGATGACGCCGGCGCAAACTCCGGTTCCGGTGCGTGTGCGCCGCAGACGCTGATATCGTCAGCAGCGATCCAAAGAATTGGGCGGCTCTTGCGAGCCGCCCTTCTTGTTTTTAAGCCCGGTGGGATCTCCGCCGTTCGGGTGCAGGAGCAGCCGGTGATGGACAACGAATCCTCGAACGCCAGGAACAGGTAGGACGGCGCCACTTCACGTGGTTGGCCGGGGCGTCTCACAGGCGTGATGGCGCCGAACTGCTTCACCTTTCCGACCCGGAAGATCGAAGAAGCCGGCGGCGTCCAGATCGGTCCCAGCACCACGCCATTCACGCGAATGCCTCGCCGGCGAGCTTCTGCGCTAAGGACTAGAAGGATGCGGACCTGTTAGCCGCCATAGTGAAAGAGGCCGAGCCAAATGACGAAGCCCGCGTTGAAGCTCAACGCGGGCTCGGAAAGCGTGTTTCTGGCGATGCTGGTCAGTGCACGGTCTCGGTGCGATCCGCCATGCCCGGTGCCATGCTCAGGAGGTGGTAGAGGATGATGGCGCCGAAAGTCGCTGTGCCGATGCCGTCCAGGGTAAAGCCGGCCACGTTCAACTTGAAGTTGCCAGCGCCCAGAACCAACGCCACCGCCACCGTGATGAGATTGCGCGGATTCGAGAAGTCGACCCGGTTCTCCACCCAGATCCGACCCGCCGTCGCAGCGATGAGGCCGAAGACCACGATGGAGAGGCCGCCGAGCACAGGTCCGGGAATCGTGCCGATGAAGGCGCCGAACTTGGGCGAGAGACCGAGCAGCAGCGCGAAGGCAGCCGCGATGAGGAAGACTAGCGTCGAATAGATGCGCGTCACGGCCATCACGCCCATGTTCTCGGCATAGGTCGTCATGCCCGTGCCGCCGGCTGCACCGGACAGCATGGTGGCGACACCGTCGCCCATGAAGGCGCGGCCGAGATAGGGATCCAGGTTGCGGCCCGTCATGGCGCCGATCGCCTTGATGTGCCCGAGGTTCTCGGCCACCAGGATCACCGCCACCGGAGCGATCAGGCTGATGGCACGCATATCGAAGACGGGGCTCTGGAAGGACGGCAGGCCGAACCAGGCCGCTGCACCGATCTTGGCGAAGTCGATGGGCTGACCGAGGCCCAGGATATTTGCGCAGATGAAGTAGATGAGATAGCCGAGCGCCCCGCCGACCAGCACCGGCAGGCGACGCCACATCCCGGGCGCATAAACGGCCACGAGGCCGACCGCAACGACGGTGGCGAGTGCGATCCAACGGGCGAAGTCGCTGCCGTTCTGGTTATCGGGCGTGATGCCTGAGGCGCTGTTGATCGCAATCGGCGCAAGCACCAGGCCGATGGCCGCCACGATGGCGCCTGTCACCACCGGCGGCATCAGCCGCTCGATCCATCGGTGTCCAGCCAGCTGCACTACGAGGCCAATGAGGAAGTAGAGCGCACCGGCCGCGATGATGCCGCCGAGCGCCAGGGGGATGTTGGGATTGGGGCTTCCCACGCTCGCACCGGTGGCGACCAGGACAGGGCCGATGAACGCGAAGCTCGAGCCGAGATAGCTCGGCACCCGGCCGCCGACCACGAAGAAAAAGATCAGAGTCGCGATGCCGGAGAACAGGATCGAGACATTCGGATCGAAGCCCATCAGGATCGGCGCCAGCACGGTCGCGCCGAACATGGCCACCACATGCTGCAGGCCGACCACCACCATCTGGCCGGTCGGCAGCCGCTCGTCCGGCATGACAACCCCTTCGGTCTTCAGGCTCCAACGCGGCAGGAAACCATCGCTCATGACTACACCCCCAAGTACGGCGCCAATGTATGACACCATTGTCTGACACCTGGGGCTGCACCGTAGACTTAGCGCCTGTGGAATGGCTAGGTGGGATAAGGACTTATTAACCGGCACGAAAGCTCCCGTTCTGGACAAGTGCCGTTTCAGCCGTCACATCTCAGGCAGTTGATCTGGCGAGGAACAGCGATGCGCAAGAACCATGACGTGCCCGCAGGCACGGTGCACAGCCTCTGGATCGAGAGCGATTTCCTCAAGGACAACCTGCTCGGTGATCCCTCCCGGCGCCGGATCGACGTCTATATCCCGGCCGGCCATGATGGCCGGGACCTGCCCCTCCTCGTCGATCTCGTCGGCTACACGGCCGGCGGTCCCGCTCATACCAACTGGAAGAACTACGGCGAGAACGTACCCGAGCGCCTGGATCGGCTCATCGGCACCGACGTCATGCCACCCGTTGCCGTAGCCTTCCCCGACTGCTTCACGCGCCTTGGCGGCAACCAGTATGTCGACAGCATCGCCATGGGGCTTTGGGAGACTTTCCTGATCCGCGAGATGCTGCCCTTTGTCGAGGAGCGCTTCGGCTGCGGCAGAGACGGACGCCGGGGCGTGTTCGGTAAGAGTTCGGGCGGCTTTGGTGCCATGGTGCATGCGCTTCGCCATGGCGGCTCCGTCTGGTCGGCCGCGGCCTCCCATTCGGGGGATGTGGGTTTCGAATATCTCTATCACCTGGGCGAGTTCGCCGGAGCGCTCCGCCATCTGGTGGATCACGGCATGTCCATCGAGGCCTTCATGCACAAGTTCGAGGCGGGGCCCAAGGCTAAGGACAAGGATTGGCATACGCTGATGCTGCTCGCCCAAGCGGCGAGCTTCGATCCCGACCCGAGCCAGTTCTACGGCATCCGCCTGCCGGTGGATCTCGAGACCTGCGAGATCATCGGGGAGCGCTGGGCCAACTGGCTGCGTTGGGACCCGCTGCGGATGGTGGACGACTATCGGTCCCATGAGAACCTGCGTGGGCTCAAGGCCTTCTACATCGATTGCGGCGACATCGACCAATACAACATGGTCTACGGTTCACGGATCATGCGCCGGAAGCTCGAGGCCGCCGGCATTCCCCACATTTACGAGGAATTCCACGACGACCACTCCTCTGTCGACTATCGCATGGACATCAGCCTGCCGCTCCTGGCGAAGGCGCTTACTTAAGCACCACCGGGCTCGTCCTCGGTGGGCAGCTCGCAATGGTTGTGGATGTGAGCGGCCGCGAAGGCGGCATGGCCCATGCCCACCACGATCTGATCGAGACCCCGTACGATGTCGCCGACCGCATAGAGGCCTTTGACCGTGGTCTGGCAATGGCTGTCGACGATCAGGCTGCCTGAAGGGTCGTGCTCGGCGCCGAGGGAGATGGCGAGGTCAGAGCGGTACTTGAGGCCGAGCGCTGAATAGAGCACATCGAAGCGATGCTCCGTGCCGGCAACATTCACGGCGGAGATCCGGTCGCTTTCCATAGACAGGGACTCCACCGGAGCCTCGACCACCTTGATCCCATGCTCGTCGAGCTTGGCCTGCTGCTCCGGGTCGAGTTCGAGGCGCTGCCCCAAGGTTAGGAGCGTCACATCCCGGGAATAGGTGCGTGCGATGAAGACCGCCTCTCCGATCCCATGAGCCCCGTAGGCGATGACGGCGATCTTCTGGTCACGAGACTCGTAGCCGTCGCAAATCGGGCAATAGCGCACGAGTCCCTGCTGGATCGCGTTGGGAACATCGGGCAGATCAGGTTCGATATCGACCGCCCCCGTGGCCAGAACCACCCGGCGCGCGGCAATCTGGCTCGTGGAGCCGTCACTGCCCTCCACCACGGTGATGAAGCGGTCGGGCTGCTTGCGCAGACCCGTGACCATGCCGGGCAGAATGCAATCCCCATACTGCTCGAGATTGGCCCGGGCTCTGGCCAGGAGATCCTTGCCCGAGATCCCTTCCGCGAACATGGGGATGTTGTGGCTGGTCGGGATCCAGGCCGCCCGAGGTGACCCGCTGTCGATCACCCGAAACCGCCGCTTGAAGCGGGCCAGATACAACGCCGTCGTCAGTCCCGCCGGGCCTCCTCCAACGATCAGGCAGTCCAGAATTTCCCCATTGCCCGCCATTCCGCACGACCCTTTCCCCTGGCTTCACAGGAAGCACAACACCCGAACGGGGGAAAAGATCGGGAGGGGTCAGGCATTGCAGCATGTCGCATCTTAGAGCGCACACGACAGATGCATTTGGCTTCGTTCTGCCAAAACCGATCTACGACCTCCGGTGCAGCATAACGAGATCAGGTACTCAGAGGCTGGAAGGGAGGAGCCCCCAACGGCTCAAGGGAACCTTTCACTCTGATGTCAGTTAACGTAACATTAATTTAATGTTATATAGTTAATTAGTGGTATAGGAGGTGCTCGCATGAATGATGATCGAGATCGATCCACTCATCATTTATATCTACATGCTGACCTCTTGTTTCCGGGCTGATTCCATCGACTGTAACCTCTGTAAACTCGGCGTCCTCAATCTCCTCCTCCGCATGGTGCAGAGTTGAGTTCCGGTACCATTCGAGGTCTCGGATTGCTGCGTCGCGCAGAGCCTCGGCGCGGGTCCGCTGGCGGATAATTTGTTCCAGGGACACACCATGCTTCTGATAGGCAGCGAGAAGTGTCGTCCGTGCTGCGGCGCGGTCTGCCTCAGATGGCGTTGTCGGCCTGCTACGGCGCGGTGCTGTGCCCTGGCCTTGCGGTAGCCCGATGGGTTGGCGGGTAGACGTCGGCATGGCTGTAGCGGTTTGGCTCGCACCTTCCTGTTTGGGACCCGCCAACAGGCATGCCTCGATCATCCGGCAGCGTTGGATCTTCCAGATCTCATCGATGATGGTTTGAACCAATAAAGTCTCGATGGCATCACATGGCTTGGTATCGGCAGTGATCGCTTGGTGAAGCGCCCGATAGGCCCTGTGATCCTCGCCGCGGGCGAGCGTCAAGCCTGCTGCAGATGCCAAGGATCTCCGCCGAGGGTTGGTACGCAAACGGGTGCGGGTCATCGGGGAGGCTCTCGTGCTGTACCATCTGCCGTCAGTACAACGCGGCAGGTTCTATGAATAAGGCGCGGCTTCTCCCTGCTCTGCGGGCCCGAACGCGTCAGGCCGCGCGGTATTGCTCCAGTTCGTGGAGTACTGATCGGCGCCGGGCCTCCAAGATTGCGATCGTGCGCCCGATCCGATCAAGCTCGGCGCTGTGGTGGATAAAGGACTGAGCTATATCACTCGGACCGGCTGGATCACTCTGTGAGACCGAGCCCTGAGAATCCGTGGCAAGATACTCTTCCACGATCTTGGCGAATTGTGCCCTGATCTCTGGCGTGTTCGACCGATGGTCCAGCCCTCGCTCCTGAGCCCAGTTGTAAATTGCGAGGCCGGCATATGCCTCTGCCATGTGCCGCTGGATTGCGTCGTCGGTGCGGTCCGCATTACGAGCCTGCGCCTCAAGAAGTCCGGTCTAAACCTGCCTTAGTCTCTCGATCTCTAGGGTCTGATCGACGAGGTCCTTGGCCCAGAATGTCTCGATTGAATCCTGCGGCTGCAAGGTTGCGAGCATATCGGCCAGACGCCGCCTGTATGAGTGCTCGTCATCTCCAGCGTGCACGGCAAACCGCTCAAAGAGCTTGCGGGCAGCAGTTGGAAGTGAAGGAGGCAAGACGAGAGAGTTGCGTTTTGAGCTCATAGGCAACCTCGGTGACAGGGCTCAGGTGTCGTCAGACGGAGGAACGCGCAAGTTCAATCTTTGTTCTCACTTCGGACGACATCTCATGTGACCGGCAGATCAACCATGGATCCAATCATCCTCAAGGAGATCGCCGTGCTATGCTTCAACTGCTTCGAATTAAGTCTTGACCGAAGCAACAGTGCCGGCTTGTTCTACGGTTGCGCTACTTTGATGCAGCATGGAACGGCAAAGCCACAAGCAAAGTTGATGAAGGAGAAATGAAGTGTCCGGGGCATCCCGGTCCGTTGTAGGAGTCTGCCCATGCCCACCGTGATTGCTATCGAGGCCAAGCCCGTTGAATTCGAGGGGATCGATACCGGCTTCGTCCACCTTTATCTCGTCAAGACCGTAACCGACGACCAGGGTCGTGTGATCTCGGAGAAGGTGATCCGAGGCACAGCAGGATCGAACGGCGATCTCGAGACGCTTGTCGACGCCAATCTGGCCACCTCCCCCGACAGGAGAGGCTCGGACACGCTCGAGGAGAGGCATAGAGAAGTCCTCGATCTCGGCACCAGGGACGCCAATGATGTCTGGAAGATCATGGTGCAGCATGCCAACAACATCGAGAAGGCGGACCTGGACTACAGCATCGACATCTTTCGTGAAGCTCCCGGAGGGGACCTGAACAGCAACTCCGTTGTCGCATCGGTGCTCCATTCGGTGGGGCTGAACTTGACCACGAGCTTCCCGGATGGCGTGAGCCGCTCCGATGCCCCTCTCTATGGCCAGCTTCAGTTCATGGCCGTGGATGACGCGCTTTTTGGGACATCCAACAACGACCGGGTTATGGGAGGTGTTGGGAACGACCGGCTTTATGGTCGAGAGGGAAATGACGGCCTATATGGCGAGAACGGCAATGATCGTCTTTATGGCAGTTTTGGCGATGATGTTCTAAGTGGCGGGAATGGGAATGACCGCCTCTATGGCGAGTCTGGCGCAGACATTCTTCGAAGCGGTTTGGGTCAGGACGCCTTCGTTTACAATTCGATTCCAAACAGCCAAGCAGGGGTAGACACTATCGAAGACTTCTCCGTTGCCCATGACACGTTTTGGCTGAACAACAGGAAGTTCACGGGGCTCGGAGGCGATGGAACCTTGAAATCCTCGGCCTTCTGGACCGGAACGCAGGCACATGACGCAACCGACCGTGTCATCTACGATCGCGCCAACGGCGTCCTCTACTATGATCAGGACGGCACCGGCGCAACAGAGCAGGTTATGGTGGCGAAGCTCTCCACAGGACTGCGGATGAGCAACTTGGACATCTTAGTCATCTAGGTTCCGCCTATAATGATCCTGCGCAGTGCAGCCGAGATCACAGGATGTGAGATCTGAGGAGGTTGTTCATCCCGTCTGAGGGCCTGAAGGTTGTCGTTGCGACACGAACCCCTGACGGACCTGAGAGATGAACAACCCGCATCAGAATGCTCGCACGACCCGCTTGGGTCGAGCGGAAATGATCGGCCGCATCCTTGAGGACGGCCAGCCTGTCGGGGAGGTCACCAGAGGTTTTGGCATCAGCGCACGTACGGCTCGCAAGTGGCTGGCCCGCTTCAAGGCTGGGGTCCAAGTAGGCCGGATGACCATTCGTCCCGCCCAAAGACCGTTGCCAATCGTGCGGGCGAGTACTGGGTCGGCGTGATGGCAATGCAGCGCGGGGGTGCTGGCTTGCCGCCGAGGAGATTGCCGGCAAGCTGATGCTGGCCCGCTCCACCATGGCGGCCCAGCTCACCCGGTGCGGCTTGGGGCCGCCTGGCGGCCTTGGAGCCGAAGGAGCCGCCCCGACGCTATCAGCGTCAGCATTCTGGCGAGTTGATCTATCTGGAGATGAAGAAGCTGGCTCGCTTTGAGCGTGTGAGCCACCGCATCCTCGGTGATCGGCGCCATGCGAGCACCGGTGTGAAGGCTACAATTGTTTCCCTGTGGCGATTAATGACGCCACCCGGCTGGCCTACGTCGAGGTGCTGCCGGATGAGACCCGCCGCTCCACCACGGCCTCCCTAGTGCGGGCGCTGCACTGGTTCAGTGCACGAGGCTCCGTGTCGAGCGGGGGATGACCGACAACAGGCCTGGTTACGTCGCGCGGCTGTTCGGCAAAGCCCCGCGGCTGCTCATAATCCGGCATATCCGCCCCCGTCCTTCCACGCCCAAGACCAATGGCAAGGCTGAGTGCTGCATCCAGACGCGCCTGCGGGAATGGGCCTATGTAATCCCATTCTCCTCGTCGGATGCTTGGGCCGCTTACCTGCTGCGGTGGCTGACTTGGTATAATCAGCACCGCCCGCATGGAAGTCCTGGCCGACGAACACCGGCTCAGGCCCTTGCCGGAACAACCGAATCAGAACTCACAGCTAGGAGCCCGTCCGTTTAAGATATCAACTGAGCTTGCGGATTTGACTTCGGTGCAACGGGATGCAAGTAAATATCATAAGCTTTGATAGCGTCGATATAGTAAGAGACACAAGCATGTTCATAAACTATCAAAATGTAGGCAATCGGGTTGTATTTAGTCTGCGTCCGACGGCGGACGAACAGCTTAATAAAGACCGAATAACTTTAGGAACGCACAAAGCTACTATTGATTTGCCCTACGACGTCGGCCGGGTTCACCCAGACATCATGGGCCTGTGCGCTTTCCTAATTGCTGGGCCGTTTGCAACGGAGACCCTGACCTTCCAAGACGGCATCAGCCCACAACTTGCGGATGCATTCGGAGCGGTCAAACCAAACTGCAAGATCGGTCCTGTCGATCATCATCTCGCCCCGCGTGCTCGACCGAAAAATGGAAAACCTGGACTGTGTTTCAGCGGGGGGGCGGACTCAACCGCTGCGTTAGAGCTCCTGCCTGCTCAAACTGAATTGTTCTTCCACAAAAGAATTGCCCCGCTGAACCCGATCAACACCTCTTATTGGGCGGCATTTCAGAGGGCTGCGCGTGCAGCAAAAAGGATAGCTCTCAACAGAAAGTCCTACCATAAGAGCTCGGCGGCGGGGGAGCGCTTCTGCGAGGCGTTGCAAGAAGCCGGACACACGGCATTCGTTGTCGGCTCTGATCTGGAATACGTCCGGAATCCTGTCGGATTCCCCCATAACATATCATGTTCGGTGCCCCTCCTCCTCATGGCAGAATCACGCAACTTGGATGCGATCGCCTGGGGAACGATTGGAGAGGCTGCATATCAATTCGGCAGTGCCGGCAAATACGTGGACTTCGCCACCCGCAACGCGTTCAAGCATTACAACGCATTACTTTCGACTGTAGGTCTGCCGTTCCTGAACCCGGTTGTTGGATTGAGCGAAGTCGCGACCAGTAGAATCGCCTTGTCATCCGCTTACAAACACTACATTCAGTCCTGCCAAAGTGGAACCGTCAAGCCTTGCGGGCGCTGCATAAAATGCTTCCGGAAAAGTCTTTTAGATGCCACCGTTACAGGACAGTGGCCGAGCGACCGTCAGTTTGATCGCTTCTTCTCAGATTCTGACATTGCCAGAAACTTGAAGGAAATTCCTATCAAACTGGAAAATGTCTATGCGTTCACGGCCTCGCGGTATGAAGGGAAGCACCCGATCATGCTTGCATTAAAGCAACGGGTCCGGGGCGGCCAGGTCCCCGTCAATTGGATGACCAAGTATATCCCTTCTTACATTGAGCAAGCTCCGCCCGAATATCGCTTGGGCCTGAAAGAGAAGCTATCCCGCTTCCTGGATCCAATGTCTGATGAGGATCTCCGAAATCTACAGAACTGGAATGTCACAAATATCGGCAGCGATCCGCAAATTGTTAGATATGCAAAGGAATTGAAGTCGCTCATCGAGAGCCGAGAATGATTCGAGCCACGGAATGCCTTCAGGCCAAAAGCGGATTAGAGAAGCATCTCTAGGGCGGTCTGGGTCCAGTGATTTATGACTGGCTACCTCTGCGGTAGTGATGTTTGACCCGAACGCAGAAGGTGATCATGCTAGACTGTCAGGCTCAGTGCTTCATCCTGGACATTCAAATCGCGTTGCCAGGGAAGCTTGGCCGCGGCCGAACAGACGGCGTGGAGCCTCAATCTGCGGCAGTATCATTTTGGCCTTTGTGAGCCCGAGGCCACCAAGACCGGCATGGCACAAACGCGTGATGTGAGCCACCCAACTGCGCAATCGTGGCATTGGTGTTTTGACCAGCACGGCCTGGAGGAATTGCTGGATCGGCCTTGGGCCTAGCATGCCCCGCCGCATCAACGATGCGGATGTGCGCTGGGCCATCACTCACACGCTTGAGGCTGATCCGATCGGAGTGGCTACACATTAGAGCACATGTTCCTGGGCCAGGACATGTGGCATGAGCCAGACGATGGCAATCCAAACCCGACTTGCTTCTGTGTGCAGCCGGATTGCTGGGGCGTACAAGCGCTCCCACTCACGCTTGGTCGCCATAGTTCGTGAGGCGGGCGGTTGTGCTACGACGCTCTTCTCAAACCACTCTCTCGACGCTAGTAAGCTCATTACATAGCCAACAGCGGCAGGCCCGGAATGGATACAACGATGCTTTTCTCGCAAGGAGGCGTTCGACAGCCACTCCTAAGTGTGGTGATCGGCATCCGGAACTGGGGCCTCGACAGGCTTGAAATTGCCATTCGATCCCACCTTCAGTCCAGTATTCACGACATTGAAATTGTGATCTCTGATTATGGCTCGGATAATAAGCAAGAAATCCAGGCTGTTGCCCACAAGTATAAATGCAAGTATATCTACACTGAGGCGAAAATCTGGAGTCGTTCGGCCGCTCTCAACTTGGGCATAAGGGAAGCCTCGAGCGAGAACATCCTGACCACAGATGCTGACATTATCTTCTCACCACGCGCGCATGAGATCCTTCTGACGCATCTGGCCATTATGCCGAATTCTGTTCAGATAATTCAATGCAGGGACCTTCCCGAAGGTTTTGGAGCTGACAATCTCGCTCACCTTGACTGGGAGCAACTCTTTCAAGTTTCGTCTATTCGCCCCCGCTGGGGAATGGGGGGCTCGGCGACTTTCACGAGAGCTCTGTTCTCAAGACTGCATGGATTTGAGGAACGGATGACGGTGTGGGGGGGTGAGGACACCGACTTCGTTCAGCGAGCTCGCCGGTCCGGCTCTTTGTTCAATTGGGTGGAGGATCCTGAGGCACGGATCTATCATATCTGGCACCCCCCCGACTCGAGGGGCACCTCCCCGGCGGGGACCAAAATCGTTCAGCAGAACAGGCAAATTCTACAAGAAGACCGCACAATCGTGCGCAATCTGGGCCAATCGTACCGCGGGGCATCCTCTTTTGTGCCAACGGTTTCGATTGTCATCACGACCAAGGACCGTCCGACCCTACTGCGAGAGTCCGTAGCGAGTTGCCTCAGCCAGACCTTCCAAGACTTTGAGCTTATCGTCGTAGATGATGGATCGAGCGATTATCTCAAACCAGCGCTGGACGAGTTTGCGGATGATCGGATTCGATTGTTGCATCTCGAACGCAGCAGAGGGATCAGCTTTGCAAGAAACGCCGCCAATCGAATTGCGCGTGGTGAGTTTATTGCGCTCCATGACGACAGCGACCTGATGCTCCCGCACCGTTTGGAACACCAACTTGGCGCAGTTATCGATGACTGTGCAGGTTCCTACGGTGGCTGGATCGACTTCGATGATGAAACCGGCGCGTTGACGCCGCAACCGGGCCGGACAACGTTCGACCGGCCCTCATTAATGTTCACGAGAACTCTCGTGCCTGGCAGTGTCCTTATTCGGCGTCAGGTGCTCGGGTTCTATCGGTACAATGAGAGCTTCCTCGCCAACCCGGACTATCACTTGTTCAACAGGATTGCACGAGGCGGCGTACGTCTATGCCATTGTGGTCACTATGTCATTCTTCGTCGCTCGCACTCCCATCATCTCACCGGCACAGACAGTGTGACACCGGGTTTAACCGTCGCAGTCAGCAAGGCGATGGACAGAGGATCCATATCGGTGGAGCTTGAGCAGCAATACAAGACTGCCGCAAAAGCCACTCAGGAAGCAACGATCCCCTTCACCGAACTTGTAGATGCTGCGCAGCATCTGCCACCAAGATTGACGGCAAAGAGAGCAAGAATTGAGCTTGATGCACCATTAACTGCACGGAGTGGTCAGTTCCAAGCTCTTGGGACGATACTGTCAGCCAGTCACTGTCTTCACCTCGAGTTCGCGACGGGGCCGGCGAAAGGGATCAAAGCCGTTACCATACCTGAGGAGCCTAGTCGAAACATTGACGATATCGTTTCTCGCCTATCCACGCTTGGGATGATCAAACAGATTAGCCAATTGACGCTCCCATTGGCCTATCCCGATGTTCCGACTCTTGAGGCGGATGTCACAAGGGCGGGTTCCAGAGAGGAAAGTCATTTTGCTGTCAACGGAGAGATAGAACACCTGCTCGGTGTTCTGGAAAAGCATTGCAGCCATTGTGGCCTGATTGCCAACGGAGATTTTGGATTCACGCTAGCGCTTCCTCCGCTCCAGCCCTCTGTGAGAGCCCTCGTGCATGCAAAACTGCGACGTTTTCTGACAGCCAGCCATGGTCAAGGAGGAGCTTGACTTGCAGATCGAGACCGTGTTCGACCCTTCGAAGCAGATCACGACCATCCGGTGCGTACCAGACAATTACGATGCCTTTCCTCCCGCCAGCATTGCGTGGCTGGACGGCCGCATCATTGAGCACAACAAGGATCGCGCCGCGGCCGCTCAGGCCCTGCTTCTGTTGCCCTATGTATCGGGTCGACTGTCGCCGATCCAAGGCTGTGGCGTAGAAATTGCCGGTTCGCTGCGCGACCTGTTCTTGCCAAGAAAGATCATTCTCGATCACGTGGAGCTCAAGCCGGCGCGCATTCCATCGGGGACACGAACCGTCCATTTATGTGATGGTTCATACCGCTCCGCGGCACTGCTGCGGGCGCGCCGGCACGATGTGATGTTGCGGCTGAGCGAGAGCGCCTACACGACTGCAATCAGCCCTCGTCAAGCTGTTATCTCTTCAAATTTCGGACTGTTTGCTCGCCGGGATGGCCAGCTGCACGCGATTCTCCCGCTCATCGCAGCGGCACTTTTGTATGCCGAAGACCTGAGCCTTGCGCGTTTTCTTGTGCCTGTTCAGGATTTGACAGCGGAGGAAAGGCAGCTATTTGCCCGGGTGACGGCCCTTCTGGCTGCCGTGAATGTCGCTGTCGAAGCTCCCTTCCTTCAGGTTGAGTTACCAGCCTTGTCCAAATTCCTGCCCGAGCCTGCAGCCCTTGAGATGTTTTTCTTCGAAAGGCATGAGCATACGAGTGCTCCAGAGGATCTACCTGATTTTTGGATCGCGATTCTTCTGCGGGCGCGAGCGAACGGAGATACGAAGACGATGGTTGCCGCCTCTGAGCGGCTTCAAGTCCTCGGTCAGGCCGGCCACCAATTCTCCCAACGGGAGCACTGCTTCATACAAGCGCATCTTCGCGAGGCCGGTGTCGCGAAAGTCTGCTTATGCGATAAAAATCTAGCCGAAGACAGCAACCAATGATTTTGAGAAAGCTCAAGGACCTTACGCCACTCACGCTCCGCATTTTTCTGAAGCAGCGGCTTCCCCAGGGCTTTGTAGGAGCAGTGGCGACAACACCGTTGCCCGCTCCAACGGGCGTTGGTGCTGGTCATAAGTCTGGCACGGCTCAGCGCAAGCGACGCCCAATCAAGCCGGAATGCCCGATTTGCGGTACCCCCCTCACCTCCTCAACCGATCATGAGGCAAAGATCAGTTGCATAGGATGCAGTTCCTCTCCGCAGCAGCGTCTACACGCTCTCGCTGTATATGGCCATGCACAAGTGCCCGACCGGCGCCTTCTGGTCCTTGGCTCCGATAGCATCCTGAGACCTATCTGCGACGGAATGGCCAACGTCTCCTTTGCGCGCGACTTAGCCCAAGTCCCACCAGAATTGAATGGGACTGTTGATCTCTGCCTGCATTCAGATTGGCTTAGCGACAGTGGGCTTGCTCCACAGAAGGCCCTGATGAGAGTTGATGCGCTCTTGTCCTCCCACGGGGAGCAGATCTTCACCGTTTCTGGGCTGAAGCTGAAGTGGCATGTACTCAAGCGGCCACTCCGCACCCATGCTTTCATCGAATGGCTTCGCCAGCGAGGATGGGGCAAGGCCGCATCGTTCAAACCGGAAAGCGCCTTTGGCGAGGACGCCGGCGCAACCTTTGTCTGCCAAGACACAGGGTATGTCACCGACAGCGTGATCGTCCTCCCCAAGGCTTCAGCGAAGGCCGACAGAACAACTTGATAGCAGGCAAGTTCCCTTCAATTGCCCCAGGCGCCCTGTATCAAACTGATGCGAGCAATCCCCTCACTGTTGCCAAATGCGTCAATCTCCAGGCTATGCTGTGAAAGTGTTGGGAGCCGTAGCTGCTGGGCACAACTGACGAGCGTATTAATATCGTCCCGATCAATGCCGGGCCAAAGACTTTCTCAACGGTTACGATTCGACTTCCCAAGCAGGTTGCTCGGGATTATGCAGGCATGCTGACACTTGGGAGCTAAGGTGCGAAGCAGCTTTAAAGCATCTGTCCTGGTGACAATTGTACAATGCCTTGCAAGCTTACGGTCAAGTAACTACTAACATCTGAGCGGCCTCGGAGGGGACGCAGTG
Organism: Microvirga sp. BSC39; assembly: GCF_000739015.1. Lineage (GTDB taxonomy): Bacteria > Pseudomonadota > Alphaproteobacteria > Rhizobiales > Beijerinckiaceae > Microvirga. The sequence goes on along the minus strand of NZ_JPUG01000044.1, from coordinate 20,532 downwards.
AACATTACAAAGTCATTAATTTTCAAGGCGATTGAGTATTGCCCAGCTTTCATCCGGAAGGGCGCAAAGCGGATCCTGCCCAAAGCGGCTACCCGCCGCCTGATCGCCACAATTGCTCAAGATGCGGTACTGTCCCGACGGCGATTGTCTGGCGTATTGGCCAATCCCCGCTCGGTATTCCCTGCACTCGAAGGGAGCCTCTGGAGTTCATTTGGGCACTGCTCCGAGGCCGAACTCCGTCGGATTTGGCAGGACCCGTTTGCAGATAGGCTTGCCCGAGCCTATGCGTTGTGGGCGCTCGCGCGCCGGAGCATGGCCGCTCAAGACCACGCGCAAGCGCTCGCCTGTTTTTACGCCCTCAGGCGGGCTGCTCCCAATATGACTTCACTCGTGCCGTTCCAGTTGCTCGAGATCAATGCTCTGCTATCCAATGGCCAAGCGTTTGATGCCTACTTGGCGGCGCAGGAGGCGCTTGGCGCACAGAACAATGATCATCCGGAGTTGCTGCTTGCAGCAGCCAATACTATCGACGCAAAAGATCCTAACGATGACGCCGCGCGTCTTGCATGGGTGAATCGCGTCTTGGGTTGCGGAGCACTGGCTCCCTTATCTCTTCGAAGCCAAGCTCAGAAGATGGCAATCGACAATCTTTGTGTGCCTGGAGCGGTGCCGGAGGACGACTGCTCAGCGGCCAAGGTCAGCATCATAGTTCCGGCCTTCAACGCGGCTAGTACGCTTAGGACCGCTCTTGAAGGCATATTGTGTCAGACTTGGCGAAATCTGGAGGTCATTGTTGTGGACGATGCAAGTACAGACAAGACAGCTGACGTTATTCGGGATTTCGCCGAGCAAGACAGCCGAGTCAAGGTAATCGCGCACCAAACCAACAGTGGCGCCTACGCTGCCCGAAATACTGGTCTCGCGCAGGCCACCGGCGACTTTGTGACAGTTCATGATGCCGATGATTGGTCACACCCGCAGAAGATCGCACTTCAAGTCAAGGATGCGCTCGAGAATGGTTCGAAGTTCAATGTGACGAGCGGCGTGAGGGTCTCGCAGGGCCTGAACTTTTTCACGCAGCCCCAAGATGGCCGGATCGTGGTCGTCAACATGTCATCGATCCTGTACCGGCGGAAAGATCTCGTTCAGTTAGGCGGCTGGGACAAGGTCCGTTTTGGCGGTGATGCGGAACTCTATGTGCGGGCCCAGAAATACTACAGCACTCCCTGCAAACGCATTGCTAGTGACATTCCCCTGACCCTCATCCTCACAAGCCCCGGGTCGCTGACCCAACACTCCGTCACAGGGAAGCAGAGCTTCCATTATGGTGCGCGCCGCGAATACCGTGAAGCGTTTGAATATTGGCACTCCCTGTCGGACAATCTCCAACTTCCTGAGCAGGGTCGGGCTTTTCCTGTCCCTCACATTGTGCGCACGCGGGATCCTGGCGCTCTACGATACGACATCCTGTTTGTGTCTGATCTTACCCTCCCCGGGGGAACGACATCGAGCAATATGAACATGTGGCAGGCTGCGGCCGAGGGTGGCTTGAAGCAGGCTGTTTGGCATTGGCCCCGCAGTGAGAATGTGAGTCATCCCACACAGCCCCGCCTGAGGAAGCTCATCCACGAAGGGTTGATAGACGTGGTTGTTCCCGGCGAGCGCATTGCATGCGATCTGGTCATCGTGAATCATCCCAACCTGTTGATGACGCAGCCGGCGGCGCTCCCCCAAATTGAGTGCGGTGCCTGTGTTGTCATTTTTAATCAGTCGCCGATGACCCGACGGATCGGAGGTCGCAGCGCTTACGATCCTCATCAAGCACTCCAGAATGCCGAGCGTGTTTTTGGCGTAAAACCCCAAGCCGCTCCCTTGTCACCTTTGCTCAGGCGGATCCTGGAAGATACTGATGCCGATATAGACCTGACACCGACTAACTGGACGCCATTGATCAATTATACGCAGTGGAGGCGCCATCAGCCCCCGGACCGCACGCCCCATCGCCTCCCTGTTATCGGTCGTCACGGGCGAGACCACCATGACAAATGGCCAGATGATGTTGAGAGCCTCATGGCCGCCTACTGCGTCGATGCTCCTGTCGAGGTGCGGATCCTTGGTGGAGCCGCTCACGCGATCGCGCAGCTGGGCCGCAAACCTGACAATTGGAACGTCCTGCCCTTCAACAGCGTCGATGTTGCGTCCTTCCTGGCCGACCTCGATTTCTTTGTCTATTTTCCTCATCCGGACCTGATTGAAGCGTTTGGCAGGGCTCCCATGGAGGCCATGGCGACCGGTGTCCCAGTCATTCTTCCGCATCATTTTCGGGACACGTTTGGTGATGCGGCTGTATACGCCGAGCCAAGTGATGTTCCTGGAATTATCCAGCGTTTGTGGAACGATCATGCCGAATACCGGGCTCAGGTGGACCGGGGCCTTTCTTACGTTGAGCGTACCTGTAGCCATGAAAGCTTCTTAGGACGCGTGAGCCCATACCTAACACATGATAACGCCAGTGTGGCGGGCTCGGATCCGGCCCTCGTTGCAACGACGAGGTGATCATCGTTCCGCCTCTCGAACAACTTGTTTGAGGGGTGCTCTGACGGTGCTTGCCGGTCCGGCTGCCTCGCTCTCCAACTCGGCCCAAGCGGCAACTCAAATTTTTAATGTGTCATACGCGCCTGTCGGGCAAGCGACGTGTCGTCGCCTCGTATGACGGGGCTCATACGACCCAAGCCTCCGATAACAGCAGGGCTTCGCCTTTCGCTCCGCGGCCTTAAGCAAATTCAGAGAAAACTCATCACGAACATCGATCTTGCGGCCATCCACAACTGTGCCAATTGAACGCCCTCCTTTGAACCAGATGAAGCTCTTCCGCTCGTGAGGTGCGACCCCGGTCAGGGGAGAAGGCTATCAGGTATCGGAAAAGGACGTTCCGCAAGTGGAAACGACATATACAGATGATCTGCCGTCTCATGCCAGACACTGAACGACCGACGGTAGCTGCTGCGCGCAGGGCTGTAAGAATTCACATCACTGTCAATTCGAAAGACTCCTCCACCCGAAAGGGTCGTCTCGGACCAGTTCACGAACGAAAGAAGTTTGTTGAGTTGTCGGATGCTACGGCGTCCATAGTACCGCTCCATCCGTAGATGGAACTCTCCATCACCAGCGGCTCGAACAGAATCGTACCAGCCGATGGTCTCGACTACGGGTCTCCGGCGGAACATTAGTGAGGATGCGTCTGGTCGGATATAGCCATTGAGCGCTCTAAAGCCGCGCTCGCGCGAGCACCGAATATGCTCGACCCATGTCGCAATGATTGATGGGTCGCGCTGCAACTCGGCGATCGCTGTGGCGATCTTCTGTGGATGCGCCCAATCATCTGCATCCTGGTTCGTAACAAACTCTCCTGTCGCAGCCGCAAGAGCTGAGTTTCTTGCGACGAATGGACCGGAGTTTTGACTGAGTGGAATAAAACGAATGCGCGGATCAACGGCACAGGCGCGAGCAATCACTTGGACCGTCTCGTCCTGACTGGCGTCATCAACGACAATGATCTCCAGATCATGATAGGTTTGGCTGCGCAGCGATTCTAAAGCATAGGCAATCGTTCCAGCACTGTTGTAAGCCGGCATTAAGACTGACACCAGAGGGCCGCGTACAGGTGAGCGGACTGGCGTCGACGTTCTTAAGTTGTCGCAAATTAAAGGTACGCTCGAGTCCTTAAGAGCAATGGGATCGAGCTTCTGCTTGGCGAGCACGTCGTTTACAATCGCTGCCTGCAGATCAAAGCGACCTTCCCAAAATTGGACCTGCGCGTCGAAGATGGCAAGCTTCGTCGCATTCCTTGCACCTCGGGTCTCACGCCTCAACGCTCGCGCAAGCTCGAGCGCTTCCGTGAGCTGGCCTCTCTCTCGAAGGTCATGCGCACATTTCAAGGTCGTATCGAATTGATCGACGGCAAGCTGGGATGAGTACGCGATGATGCGCCTGACCACAGCTTGGTGAAGATTAGGATCCAATTTCTCAACGAAGGGGCGAACTCGGCTTAGGAACTCGGCTCCGGACGGATGGCTTGGCTCCTTCAGGACGTCCTCGATGATCCCGCCCACAGTGGCGAATTGCCCTAGGTTCGCAGCGGCCGCGAGATAGAAATAGCGGCAGAGATAGTCGTCCTTTAGATCTGCCGGCATCGTATTGTATGCCGAGACGACATCCTCAAACCGGTGAACCGTAGAGTAGCAGGTGAGCAGAACCTTCCACGCACGCCTCGTCTTAGTCTCGATCCCCTCAAGAACTGCCGCTGCCGCGTTGCAGTTGCCAAGTTCGACGAGCTTTCTGGACCGTTCCAGCGCGATGCGCTGCCGGTCAAAGCCGAGCGTCCTTACCCGCGCAACAGCCTTTTGAACAAAACCAATGGTCCTCAAATGAGAGCGCGCTCGGTGTAAAAGGTGTCTCATCAGCACGACGCGACCTACTGTCATGGGACCAATCTGGTTGTCAGCCTCCACTCGACGTCGAGGCGAGTCCATCAGAACCGCGTGCGATCCGCAGGAGATATTGTCCATAAGAACTCCTGGCGAGCTTGGTGCCAAGCGCGACCAACTGATCACGATCAATCCAACCGGTGTTGAAGGCTATCTCCTCTGGGCAGGCGATCCGAAAACCTTGCCGCTTCTCCAAAGCACGTACGAACTCTGCCGCCTCTACTAGGCTATCCGGCGTCCCAGTATCCAGCCATGCATAGCCGCGCCCCATGAGTTCAACTTGGAGTTCTCCGCGCTCAAGATAGGCGCGATTCACGTCGGTGATCTCAAGTTCTCCGCGGGCGGATGGCCTCAGACCTGCGGCGATGTCGACTACTTGGTGATCATAAAAGTATAGTCCAGTTACAGCCCAGTTAGAGCGGGGTACCTTCGGCTTCTCTTCGATCGAAACCGCTTTGCCATCGCTGTCGAACTCAACAACACCATACCGCTCGGGATCGGTGACATGGTATGCGAAGACGGACGCGCCGGAAGTTCGGTGTGCTGCGTAACGCAGAAGATCAGTCAATCCGTGGCCGTAATAGACATTGTCTCCGAGGATCAGCACGGACGGCCCGCCTGCGACGAAGTCAGCACCGATAACATAGGCTTGAGCAAGCCCTTCGGGTTTCGGTTGCTCCGCATAGGACAAGCGAATGCCCCATTGCTCCCCGGTACCCAAAAGCTGCTGAAACCGCGGCAGGTCATCCGGCGTGGAAATGATGAGAATATCGCGCACTCCCGCCAGCATGAGGGTGGTCAGCGGATAGTAGATCATTGGCTTGTCGTAGATCGGCAGCAGCTGCTTTGACGTAACGTACGTCATAGGATGCAGGCGCGTTCCGCTACCCCCAGCCAAGATGATGCCCTTCATCGCTATACTCCTTGATATCTCTAACGTCACCGGGGCGAGCCTAAGCTACGGGAAGTAAACCGGAAGTTCTGCAAGCTTTGGCTGGCGGCGGTCTTTATCGGAAAGAATGGCTCGGGAAGGCTCGACTGGCCACTCAATCTCGAGAGCAGGATCATCCCAGAGCAATCCATGATCGTGAGCCGCAGAGTAGTATGACGAAACTTTATAATGGACCTCTGTACTAGGCTCGAGTGTACAGAAGCCGTGAGCGAAGCCTATCGGCACGAACATCTGTCGACCATTCTCCGCTGAAAGCTCAACAGCAACGTGCTTTCCATAGGTCGGAGAGGACCGACGCATATCAACGACAACATCAAGAATAGAGCCCCGCACGACGCGGATCAGCTTGGCCTGAGCAAATGGATCGGCTTGAAAGTGCAGGCCCCGCACAGTGCCTGCTGACGCGGAAAGAGAACAATTGTCCTGAACGAAATCGGCCGCAATGCCCGCCTCGGCAAAACGCTGCTTGTGAAAAACTTCCGAAAAATATCCTCGGCTATCGCTCAGGCGCCTTGGCGTGATCACCTTCGCATCAGGGATTTTCGTTGGCTCCACACTCAGCACGGCCCATCCTCATTCTGGTTTGGCTGCTTCAACATACTTGAATGCTGTCAGTCGCAATAACCGGGTCAGCCCATATCTGCGAGTTAGACCGCCACTCCGAGCCGCTCGCCCTGATAGACCCCCGAGCGAACGCGCTCCCACCAACCTTGATTGTCGAGATACCAGGAGACGGTCTTCCGGAGCCCGGTCTCGAATGTTTCGGACGGACGCCATTCTAACTCGCGCTCGATCTTACTGGCGTCGATGGCATAGCGCAGATCGTGGCCGGGCCGATCGGTCACGTAGGAAATCAGCTTTTCTCGTGGCCCGATCGCGTTGCTCGGCGCCATCTCGTCGACGAGCTGACAGATAGAGCGCACGACGTCGATATTCGTGCGCTCGTTCCATCCGCCTATGTTGTAGTTCTCGCCCACCCTGCCCTTACTGGCCACGAGGATCAGCGCGTCCGCGTGGTCCTCCACGTAGAGCCAGTCGCGCACATTCTCGCCCTTTCCGTAAACGGGCAGAGGCTTTCCCTCAAGCGCATTCAGGATCATGAGAGGGATGAGCTTCTCAGGGAAATGGTAAGGTCCGTAGTTGTTAGAGCAGTTGGTGATCAGCGTCGGCAGGCCGTAGGTGTGGTGCCAGGCGCGCACGAAATGGTCCGACGCGGCCTTCGACGCTGAGTAAGGCGAATTGGGTTGATACGGGTACTCCTCATGGAAGAATCCTTCCTGACCAAGGGATCCGAAAACTTCGTCCGTCGAGATGTGATGGAAGCGGAATTTGTCGCGCCGCGCGGCATCAAGCCTACTCCAGTAAGCCAGCGCCGCCTGGAGCAGTGTGAAAGTGCCGACGACGTTCGTCTGCACGAACTCTCCAGGACCGTCGATCGAGCGGTCAACATGGCTTTCGGCGGCGAGATGCATGATCACGTCCGGCTGATACTCATTGATCACGGTCTTCATCCGCTCGGCATCGACGATATCGGCGCGCATGAAGCGGTACCGGTCGCTGCCTGCGACAGATCGGAGGGAGTCGAGATTTCCAGCATAGGTGAGTTTATCGACGACGAGAACCTCATGCGGCGTGCTGGCGACAAGCTTGCGCACGACCGCCGATCCAATAAACCCAGCGCCCCCGGTGACCAGATATCGCTTTGCCATGACCTGTGCTCTCTCCATCACCAGTTACTGTCGGCACTGCCGAGCAAGCCCGCTCTTTGAGGCGAGGGTTCTAACCTATCAAAGAAATATCGTCCACGGCCTCTGGCGTCTCCTCTGCATGGGGCGCGAAAAGCCACAACTGAGGCTCCATCTCAACTATAGGTAGAAAAAAATGACTACTCGCTCATCCGCCGCACTGACCGGAAATAGATCGCCGCTTCCTTGCGGATCCGCTCCAACAGGGGGTGCTCCTCCACCTGACGGTAAGCGGCGAGGATCTTGTCAGCGCCGTAGAGCTCCCGCAGGCGCTTCCAAGCTTCCGCCATGTGAACGACCCGCTTTTCCTCGTCGATGCTCCTCGACTTGCGGTGAAAGACGAAGGTGTTAGTTGCGACAGCGAGTTCGAAGCCCGCAGCGCGAGCCCGGAAGCAGTAGTCGTTCTCCTCGCCATAAAAGAGCTTGAAATTCACTTCATCGAAGAACCCGATGCTCTCAATGACGTCCTTCTTGATGCCGAAGCAAAAGCCGTGAACCAGCGGAATCCGAGGCATGAGATCCGCCTTGCTCCAGGTCTCACAGGCAAGGTCGAGGTCGGAGTGTTTCAGGCCACGCGGTAGCGGATTGATGGTCGTGTTGTTGCGCTTATCCTTGATCCGAGGAATGGATTGCGCTCCCGCTGCATTCGAGAGCGGGCCGACAATGCCGATCCTGTCGCTCTGGTTGGCTGCATCGAGCAGTTTCAGGGCCCAGTTCGGGCTTACGATCGTGTCGCTGTTGAGAAGGATGCGAAACCCGGCTCCCGCAGCGGCTAGGCCACGATTTGCCGAACGCGTGTACCCCAGATTGTGCTCGTTTTCGAGCAGGACGACCCGGTCCCGGGTCGCTGAAAATTCTCGCAGATACGAGGTCGTCGCCTCGTCGGAACGGTCATTGACGACAATGATCCTGTGACTTGGCAACAGGCTCGCCCATGCTGCCTCCAGGCAAAGCCGGACATCGTCGAGAGCGTTGTGAACGCAGACGATTATGTCGATGGGAATGTCGACTAGAGGCTCCAGCCGCTTCCTCTTGACCTCGGCGAAGCTCAATCCCGCTGAAGGGGTAGCAACATGGCCGAGTTTTACGAGAATGTCTGGTACCTTCAAAGCCCGCGCGAAGCTGTGGCGAAAATAGGAGAAGTCCTCGTGGTCTCTGACGGACGCACCCTGCGGCAGAAGCGGAACGATCTGGAGAGCTGGATGGCTGTAGTTGACCCATGCCAAGGCAAGCTGATCTCTGCGGCTGAAGCTTTCGATCTGCTGCCACCAGGCATGAAGGGCATCGGCGGTCTCCTGACTTTTGAGGAGAACGACCATGAAACCGGTTTCGAATAGCGGTTGGTTCAAGGGGAGACCAGCGCTCCTGTAGTGCTCAATCTGTAAATCGATGAGCTTCGCAGCATCCTTCTTAAGCCGCTTGCAGGCTTCGGCCTCCTCATAGAAGCATGTGCGATGCGGGTGCGATATCAGACCAAGCTGGGCGCCCTGCTGCCTGACCATCTCGATATAGTGATGTACATCGCCTTTGAAGATAATGTTGGCGTCCAGCCATACGGCAGCCTGGTGGGTCGGGAAAAGCTCGTGCGGATGCGTCTTGACCCATCGGGCAATCCTCGTTGGATCAGCGTGATAGTATGGCGAGGATCGCATCTGCCACACGCCGTAGTCGTTACGCGGGCGATCCGTGAAACAAACGTACTCGACATCAGGATCGATGCGATCCGGAAGAAGTAGGTTGTCGTATTCGCCGAAGATGGCCGTGTAAAAGACGATTCTCCGGTCCTCCGGTGCAGAGGAACGGTGGGCAGAAATCAGCCGCGCGATATCGTCCTTTGCATCCCATCGATTGTCGAAGAAGGCCTGGGCGGCCCGCCTCGGCAATCTTGTCGCTACAATGTCCTTGGTTCGATCCAAACTGCGCTGCACCCCGGCGGCCACGCCGGGAAGTCGCCTGGCCAGCAGGCGCAAGGGACGCGTCACTGCCCAGGACAGGGAACCCCGTAGCCCGTTGATCTCCGAACGCAGTTCCCGGATCGTGGCTTTGAGTTCCGCGATCTCGACCTTTTGTTGCTGGACTTGCTCCTGCAGTGGGACGGCATTCGGTAAAACGCCGGGATCAGCGGTTTGGGACGTGGAACGCGGAACATCCTGAGTCATGTGACCGAGACCTTGCTGCTCAGAACCCGCAAGCTAGGCCAAGAGCGGCTTGAGAATGCTGAACCCGAGACGAGCATGCTGTTTCTCGCGTCAGTTCCATGCCCATTATCTTTGAGCCTTTTCGACGGCATGACAGGATCACCCGTCGTTAGCATCTACGCCCATGGAGGCAGCGTATGTTTCAATGACCTCATCGATGGGTCCAGATGCCTTGATTCGACCGTGCTCCAAAATAACCGCCTTGTTGCAGAGGTCTCGCAGCACCTTGTTGGAATGGGAGGCAAGCACCAGGAGTTTGGAGTCACGAGCGAAGCTCTCTAGCTGCTCATTGGCCTTCTTCAGGAATCGTGCATCGCCGGTAGCAACCACCTCATCCAATAACAGGATGTCGGTTTCAACGTGTGTGGAAATTGCAAAGGCCAAACGTGCTCGCATACCAGAGGAATAGGTACGCATCGGAAGATCGAGAAAGTCTCCGAGTTCGCTGAATTCTGCAATGGCATCAGCCTTCTTCTTCAGGTCAGCTTTGCTCATCCCCAGATACAGACCACGAATGAAAATGTTGTCGTAGCCGGTGGAATCCATGTCGAGACCGAAGCCGAGATTCAGCAGTGGTGCCACCCGTCCTTGAACGGTGACGCGCCCGTGGGTCGGCGGATAGAGCTTCGCCATGACGCGCAGGAGCGTTGACTTGCCTGCACCGTTGTGTCCCAACAGAGCCAAACGATCCCCTGGCCCCAGCGTGAGCGACAATTGATCCAGGGCGCGAACCACCATTTGGCCCGACTGCCCCTGTGACAACTGCCCGCCGATGTGGCTTTCCTTGGACGACTGCCGCCGGTCGGACTTCGACGCTTGTACGGGAAATTCAAGCGTTATGTTTTCAAGCTTGATTAGTGCCATTGCCCCACCTCAAACCCAGAACGCAATGCGCCGACGCCAATGGGCATAGATCGGGACGGTGACACCCCAACCAATCGCTGTGATCCCGATGGCCACCGCCCAGACCAAGGTGGTCGGTGCGTGCCCAAGCAGTGGTGCGCGTAAGAGTTCGATAAAATAATAGAATGGATTGAAATCCACGAAGATCGTGCGGATTCCAGTGACACTGTCCGGATACCAGAGGATCGGGGTCACGAAAAAGGCGAGACGCATGGCATTCGGGATCATCTGCCCCAAGTCTCTGTGCCGCACGTTGATGAGACCAAGCAGCAGTGCAACCCAGATCCCGTTGAGAAACACAAGCATCAAGGCAGGCAGGAGCAGGATGACACTAGGAAATGGTGACACACCGTAGAGAATAACGACCGCAACATACACAAACGAGTTGAAGCCGAGGATGATCAAATTCTTCCAGAGAAGCTTATAGATATAGACGGTCCTCGGAACCGGGATCTCCCGGATCGCCGTGGCATTACCCACAAAGGCGTCTTTCCCTTCGAGCACGAGAGCATTGAGAAAAACCCATACCATATAACCTGTGACGAGATGCGGGATGTAATCGGACATCGGATGGCTCATGATCCCGCCATACAGGCTGCCGATGCAGGTCACGAAGAAAGCCAGGCTCAGCGTATTCCAGAACGGGCCGATGCTCGAGCGACGGTGACGTGTCTGCACATCCCGCCACCCTAGCGTCATCCACAACTCACGCCAGCGCCAGCCGTCCCGAACCTCTTGCAGGACATCCAACATATTCGAACCGTTGGTTCTCAACTTCTCTTCCTTGATCCCATTCCTGGCGTTCGAGCGCTGAACCCGAGATGCCAAACATATCCAAATTTGTGCCTACGCCCAATGATGACGCAGTAGCTCTCTCGCCTCGGATGCCCTCACATCTACGCGTTCACGCCTTCACCACGTTGCTGCGGATACCTAGATATCGTCCGCGCGTATCGACGATAAGCTTCGCGTGTTTTTCAATGATGTCATAGTCGAACTTGTCGTGGTCCGTTGCGAGAAGTACCAGATCGTAATTGGCAAGCGTCTCAGGATTCAGCTCGACACTTTTGAGATCGAAGGAATAACGCCGCATCTTTGGGAAGCTCGGCACATGCGGATCGCTATAGGCAATCTGCGCCCCTTTGTCCTGAAGCAGCGTCATCAGCTCGACGGAAGGTGATTCCCGCATATCATCGACGTTCTTCTTGTAGGCGATGCCGAGAACAAGGATCTTGCTGCCGCGGATTGGCTTCTCGCGCTCGTTGAGGGCATCGGCGATTTTCTCGACGACCCATTCCGGCATAGTGCTGTTGATCTCACCAGCGAGTTCGATAAAGCGCGTGTGCAGACCGTACTCACGAGCCTTCCAGGTCAGGTAGAACGGGTCGATCGGGATGCAGTGCCCACCCAAGCCTGGGCCGGGATAATAGGGAACGAAGCCGAACGGTTTGGTCGCGGCTGCCCGAATGACCTCGTGGATATCGATTCCCATCCGGTCCGCGATAATCTTCATCTCGTTGACGAGACCGATATTGACAGCGCGGTGGATGTTCTCGAGCAGTTTCGTCAGCTCGGCCGCCTGGGTAGAACTCACCGGAACGACCGTGTTGATCACCTGGCCATACAGAGCAAGACCCACCTCGAGGCAGGACGGCGTGCTGCCCCCGCAAACCTTGGGAATATTGTGTGTGCTGAACCTGGCATTACCCGGATCCTCGCGCTCGGGCGAGAACACGAGGAATACGTCCTCTCCAATCGTGAACCCCGCCTGCTCGAGGCGAGGCCGCAGCTCCTCCTCGGTTGTGCCGGGATAGGTCGTGCTCTCGAGCGACATCACCTGGCCAGCCCGCATGTGCGGCACCAGGTCCTCGACCGTGTTCAGGACGAAGCTAAGGTCCGGCTCACGGTACTTGTTCAGGGGCGTCGGGACGCATAGGATCAAGGCATCGACTGCGCAGGCCCGGGAGAGATCGGCGGTGGGCTCGAAGCCGTTCTGGATCGCCTTGGCAATCCCGTCTGCGGCAATGTGCTCGATATAGGTCTGGCCCTGCTTGAGAACATCGACCTTCCTTTGGTCAATATCGAAACCGACCACCTTGTAGCCGATGTCCGAATAGCGGAGGGACAGCGGCAACCCCACGTAGCCGAGTCCAACGATACCGATAACAGCCGTCTTATCATTCAGTTTCTTCAGCAGCGCATCTTTGTTCATCGGAGATCTCGGTCTCAAGCTCGTTGAAAGTGCACCCCCTGTATAAAGCCACTGAACGGGGCCGCACGCCTCCGGGAAGCGCCACAATGTCGCGCCTGCCAGAACAGGGAGGGCAGTTGTCCGGCGGAAAACCTGACCGGAGCTGCTCGGACGCCGCTATACCTCCTCAAGTACTCTCCAGCAACCCTCACCAAGCCGGAGGGCAACGCCGCCGCAACATAAGCTTGACTTTAGATCCCCAGCATTCCTTGTGCTCCTGGAGCAGTTTTAGCGAACGGAAGGCCGGAAAACATGTGCGGTAAGTAGTTTCGACCGTACCTGCAGTGCACAGAGAGCTTCAGAATGGCAGGAACTAGGGCTAGTGGCCGCAAGTCCGGATCCCGTAGCCCCCTCCCCTGGCCCACCCCACTTTCCCGCCTCACTTGCCCGCCTCACAGGTTCGCTCTACTAGAGCGGTTCGATCCCGGAGAACCTAAATGCGCATCCTAGCGGTCGCGGTGACATACAATCCAGATGTTGCGCTGCTGAGCAAGGCCGTGCAGTCGGTTGCGCAGCAGGTTCAGGGACTTGTCGTCGTCGACAATGGGTCAGCCAACGCGAAGGATGTTCGTGCTCTTGCAACGAAAGCCGGAGCGCACATCCTAAGCAATGAGCAAAACCTCGGCATTGCTGCAGCCCAGAACCAAGGCCTGAGTCTGGCTCGGACAACTGGTTTCTCACATATCCTACTGCTCGACCAGGACACGGTTCTGGCACCCGGGGCTGTTGCCATCCTGGCGGACAACCTAGCTACGTTAGAGAAGGAACACGGGAAAGTAGCCGCCGTTGGTCCTGCCTACTACGAGCTCAACAGCCAAAGGCAAACCCAGGCCTGCCGAACTAGCGGCCTTCGCCTTACCCGGATCTCGCTTGAGAGCAAGAATCAGCCACAGGGAAGCGACTTCATAATCGCATCAGGGTCCCTAATCCCCCTTGCTGTTCTCGACAAGATTGGCGGCTTCAAAGAGGAACTCTTCATAGACCTCGTTGATGTGGAGTGGTGTTTTCGGGCCCGTGCCGCCGGTTACGGGAGCTTCCTGTCCCCAGCAGCAACTGTCGATCATCGTATAGGCAGCGGAACGGTCAAGCTCGGACCAAGGCAGATCGCAGTCCACATCCCAGTTCGGAACTATTACTGGGTGAGGAACGCCCTTTGGCTCGCACGCCAGCCCTACACCCCGGCAGCGTGGCGGCTCTACTTTCTAAGTAGGTGCTTAATGTTCTTTTTTACCTATACGACTTTAGTCGACAATAGAATCTCAAGGATGCAATTGATCTGTCGCGGAATTAGAGATGGCTTCAGAGGCCATATGGGAGAACTGAAACAGATAAAGCGCCCTAGTTAGCAACGACTTCCTCAAGCCACCAATAGAACAGCAGCACGATACTTGACCTAGTAAGAAGAAATCTGACAATGAATAGACTTGCATTCACATTGAAAATTTTAGGCGCTAGATATTCTATTCCAATAATAGTCGTTACAATAATGGGATTTATTGCCCGGGGACAAGCAATTTTTACTCCCCTCTACTCTATTGACACGTACCAGTCAGCATACAACAAGGGACCAGGGGCCAGTTACGACTTCTTATTGTCCCAAGGTAGATTTGGTCTAGCAGCGCTATGGTGGCTCCGCGACGCCCTAGGGTTCTACGGAATCGAGGTGTCGTCAGCATCCCTAATCCTTTCCGTCATTTTGTTTGCCATTGCAGGTGTGTTGTTTGCTCTGTCGGTTTTCGAACACCTAACTCCGGGTGAAGCATTCATTTTCACAGCCGTATTCACCCTGCACCCTTTCAACACAGAATTCTTTCACTTCGCGGATGCAACCTTCAATATTGTATTTGCTATCTTTCTTGCAGCCGCAGGGATTGCTTTAGCTTTTACCGCTCATTCAAATTGGATAGCAATAGCAGGCGGGGCAACGTTGATTGCGCTATCCCTTAGTATTTATCAGCTCGCCATAGCGCATATAGGCACTGTTTGGCTCGCCGCGCTAGTTGCGCGTGTAGTATACCCCACAGGGACAGGCAATTTAATGAGAGAGCACCTAGCGAGGTCGGGACAGGCTCTTATCACAACGGCAGCCGGCTTGGTACTGTATCTAGTCAGCATTTTCGCCCTTAGGCACATATTTGATATTAGCCTAGATGGAAGAACTGACTTCTCCCAGCTAGTTAAAATCCACGAGAAGCTTCAGGCTGTTGGACGAGCTCTGCAATTAACTCTCTGGCCTGATCCAAGTTTGATACCTCGCAACGGCTCCCTTCTTGTCATTGCCCTGATTATAACGTGCTCGACCCTTATAACTTGGCGGTCACTAAAGAAGGGCAATTATGCCGGTGCGATGGCTTGCTTGGTTTTCGTTGTAGTGGGGCTCGCTTGGTCCTCGGGCGCATCTGTTGCCGGAGCGATAATTTGGCTCGTACCGAGAGTTCTATCACCCGTATCTGTTTTTATCGCGGCCCTCTTGGTTCTAGCTTGGCATGGTTCTTCAAGATTGATTCGAGGAGCACTAGCAACTGCGACTTGTATTCTATGCATCTTCTACGTGGGTGTCTCAAACCACATCCTATTTGACCAACGTCGTTTAAACTTGTGGGATGCACAAGAAGCTAATCGAATCATTGCGCGCATCGAACAGCAGCCCCAATTCTCGCAGGTTACATCACTCGCAATCATCGGGGGCAAGTGGCGAAGGTCCTCTGGCCTTTCTACAACGACCGGCGATATGAATGTATCCGCTCTGGCTGTGGCTTGGGCTAAAGTTGGTCTAATTGAGCAGTCGACAGGTTATCGCTTTAGCGAACCAACGGCTGCCGAGTGGGCTGTTGCACGCACCCACTGCACGAACGCACCGCTATGGCCAGCTATAGAGTCCACAACAATAATCAACGCACTTGGAATTGTATGCCTCACCAGGCCATCATCCTAATAATCCTCACGGAAGCTTGCAACGGAGGGGCCTGCGTGCCGAAAGAAACTGATGATCACCTATCCGCCAGGCGTGGTCGGTCAGCGCTATAAGAGCCTGTATCTGTTCGCGGCCTGCCGTCGCGGCACGGATGAGACTTTCGCTTTGGCTCTGCCGAGAGCGGATGCAGGCACAATGGAGGTGTTTCTGGAACACTTTGCCCGGCAGCTTGCGCCAGGCGTGCACGCAGTGTTGATCCTGGACCAAGCGGGCTGGCACGATGAGCGGGCCTTGCACGTGCTCGCCACCATAACCCTGCTGCCGCTGCCTTCCGCCTCACCCCAGCTGAACCCGATAGAGCGTGCCTCGCTGTAGTTGCGCAAGCGCTATCTCTCGCACCGTGTGCTGGACGACTATGGGGCTGTGCTTGAGGCCGTCTGCCGTACCTGGAACAAGCTCGTCGACGAGCAGGGCCGGCTCACGCCCCCACGGCTTACTCGTACCTCATCGCGTCGGAGATTTCGTGAACGGGTATAAGGTGGGTTCAGTGATAAATGGGATGTTGGAGCTCCGCGTCCCATAGCCTTTGAGGCACTCGCCTGTTGTTCATCTTGACCCCTATGCGTTTAGACGCTGCATGAAGCGGGGGCGAATCGACTATGACGCTAGCTGTCTGGATGCGAGACCTCCTTGGCGTGAGCGACGACCTGGAGGGCTGGCGGCAAAGCGTCTGAATCGGGTGGCTTGTAGCGCCGGTTGGCCAGCTTCGGCTCGGCGGCCAGGCGGCTTTGCACAACCTGCTCAGGAGATCGCCCCTTGAGCACGCGCTGGCGTCAGTCGTGTTGCCTCACGTCATTTTGCTACCGGCTGCCTCATCCGGAATGTTACCCACTCGCCCGGCATGAGGGATCTGGAGCGGTATATAGCGCTGGGCTGCTGGCCTCGCCGATGAGCCGTGCACGGCTTGTTGTCGCCAAGCCCTGACTCGCTTCTGCAGCGTGTAAAGCTGTCGCAAGCTGTATTGTCCGGGGTATCGGGCTTGGAACTCGACGAGAAGTTCAAGGGCGGTCTGATCTGGACGTTCTTCAAGGCACACGACCATCTCCGCCCAATGGTCCTTGAAGATATCGGGGCGTCGACCCCGCGGTTTGTCGTTGAGCCGACGATACGTTTTGGGCCCGATGACAACGCCGCGCGCGCGAGCCGCCTGGCGCCAGAGACTGACCCGTCGCGAGAGCGTTTTGTACTGCTTGCGCGTCAATCGACCTGGAAACTGGATGCACAACTCTTCGAAGAGCTACATGGCGCTGATAGTGGGGAATTCTTCCAATCGACGGCACGCGATCGGCCACACCATGCGCAGCGCCTGGATACGGGCTTGGCCAGGTTCCGCGTAGACTGGCTTCGGCTTGTCCGATGTCATCGCTGGCTGTATGGCGGCCGTAGGTGGGATCGCCAGCTCGAGCGCGGCGGTCGGACTTGCTATAGGGGTCTGTGCTGAGACCTTTTGCAGGCTTCGCAGGTAACGCGGTTTGGCTTCGATCGAGAAGGTCGGACGGATCTCGCCGGCGTGCCAGGCGCTCGATAGGCTTGCCACGAACGCCGCCAGATTGGGCGGCTCGGATGTCGCCGGTGGCGGTGTTTCGCCGTCAGCCAACGCTGCCAGATACGCCTGTACAGCTCGCATCTCCTCCAAAAGCTTCAGCGGATCGAGCTCGGCGGCGATCTCGCTCAGCTTGCTCCTGACAGCCATCGGGGTGCTCTCGGCCTGCAGGAGACGCTCGCAGGGCGTCTGCGGCGGATGATAGCGTTTCGACACCTTCGCCCCGTCGCGCTGCTTGGCAGCCAACTTGAACGACGGCTGGAAGAAGTTCACAAACAGCCTGGATGCCGCGTAAAGACGCGTCATCGCCCTGGCGGCCGCCAAGCCTTCAAAGCGCCGATAGCCCAAGAGCTTGCGCACAACGGCGCCATTTTTCTGCTCGATCCAGGCCCGGTCGTTCTTCCGGTAAGGCCGTGAGCGAGTGAGTTCGATGCCGTGACCAAGGCAATAGTCGATCAGCGTGTTGTTGACGAACTCACTGCCATTGTCCACGTCCAGGGCTCTCAGGGCAAAGGGCAAGCCCGCGCGGATGCGATCGAGGGTCTCGACCACAAGGGTGGCGTCTCGGACCGCGAGGGGTGCGGCCTCCGTCCACCCGCTTGCGATATCAGTCAGCACCAGGCTGTGAACGTAGCTCCCACGGTTCACCTCCCCACAATGAGCGACCAGATCCATTTCCATGCTGCCGGGGGGCGGCTCATTCCAGTCAGCAAAGGTGCGCATTTTGATGCGCCGCCGCGGCTCAGGCACCGCCCGTGCGGGCTTTTTCGTGCGGGTGGCGCGCCTCGGCATCTGGAGCAGGCGGTCGATCGTGGCGGCGCTCATCGACAGGACCTTGGAGCGGAGCTCCTCCTCGAGCTTCAAATGTCCATTGCGTTCCAGCGCCGGCAGGAGAATGGGCAGCAATGCCCTAAGGCGCTTGCCGCAGACGCGATCGGAGGCCTCCCAAAGCACAATCAAAGCCCCTCGAGCGGCCTCATCATAGAGCGATGGACGTCGACGGGTCTGCCGGCGCTTCGGCTCCGGGCGCCTGCTCAGGACACGGATCGCGGATTTTTCGTGATACCCTGTTGCCGCGACGAACTCCTCCAGGATCCTGCGCTTGTCCCTGTTCGCGGCCGCCGTATAGCGATCCCGGATCGCATTGGCGAAATCCATGCGCATGGCATGCGTCATCTTCGTTGTCATGATGCCTCCCTCCTGGTGAAGGCATCATGCGGGGGCCGCCTTCACGGGTAACATTTTAGGTGAGGCAACGAACAGGCTCGGTAACATTCTCCTTGAGGCAATGCGACAGCGTCTCCGGTTGTAGGCCTGGTTGAAGCCCTTGAGCAGCGTCCCCAGATCCCGGTGGCGGTAGATGGTAATGCCCAGCACCTCGTGCTGCACCCGCCCGTTGAAGCGCTCCACGAGACCATTCGTTTGCGGCGTGTAGGGTTTGGTTTTTCGATGCTGCACCTTCAGCTGGCGGCAGGCCTCCTCGAAGCCATCCGCCGTGAAGCAGGATCCCCGATCCGTGAGCACGTGCGTGATTTTGAAGGGGAACGCGCGAACCGCCTCTTTGAGGAAAGCGACCGCGCTGGTGGCCAGCTCGTCGTCCTTGACCGCCAGATGCACCCAGCGCGAGCAGCGATCGATGGCCACATACAGGAAGCGCTTGCGGCGCTCGCCGTCGTCGGTCTGCAGCTTGGGCAGGTACTTGATGTCCATGTGCACGAAGCCGAGGTCATAGTCCTTGAAGGTGCCGCTCCCGCGCTTTCGCTGCTCGGCCGGTGGTAATCGTCCCAGCCCCTCGGCTTTGAGGATGCGGTAGACCGCATCGTGGTTGAGATGCGGCAGGAAGTGGGTGACCACGAAGGTAAGGTCATCGAGCGGAAAGCCGGTGGCCTGGCGCAGGGCGCAGACGATGGCACGCTCTTCCTCGGTGGCTTTCCAGGACAGCTTGTGCGGCCGGCTGCTGTAGTCCTGGCAATCCTGTGCCCCACGCTTGCGCCATTTGCGGATGGTCTCGGTGCTGACGCTGAAGCGCTGCGCCAGCACGCCGGTGGGCTCTTTCGAGCGGGCGATCTCCCGGCGGACGGCTGGGGTGGTGCGGGCTTGCGGATGAAGGGAGAGCATCACGTCCTCCTGCGGCGTGGAGCTCGGCGTCGCAGTCCCTCGAAACGCCAAGTATACTCCTCAATCGCGCAACGCACCTGATCCCAACAACGTTCCGCTACCAAACAGCTAGGGACAATCCAAGTGGGCTTGGCACGCCCGTCACAAGCAACCATCAAGACTGGCAGCACTACACCGGCTCTATTTTACTTTGGGCTATTCGTCTTTTTTCTGTTGATGGCGCTGCCCAAAGGCATGCAGACCGAGCTTTCTCTTCATGGCAACAGCCAAGATTGCACCCATACCTCAAGGAAGTTCTCTTTTTCCTGTCGGGCTAAGAAAGCTTTGACGCCACTCTCAACCATCGATGACGTCATCAACGTGACCAACTCAATGACCACGCGAGTTATGCCAAGGCCGCGAAGACAAGCTACAAGACCGTAGCTGCATACTGGCCGCCTGGTATCTCCGTTCTAGAGGGGATTTTTTATTCGATCTCCTCAAACTTCCCAGTCGGACTAGAGACTGTTATGGACCCGGCTTGAGGTCATTGCCGTTGGGGTGAGATGACCTCACCTCGCAAGCCTTACCCCTCCGATGTCTCCGATGAAGAATGGGCGCTGGTGGCGCCCTATCTGACGCTTTTGCCTGAAGAGGCAGGTCAGCGTGAACACTCCTTGCGTGAGGTGTTCAACGGCCTTCGCTACATCATCAAGACGGGAGCGCCCTGGCGCTGGATGCCCAACGACCTGCCGCCCTGGGCTGAGGTCTACCAGCAGACCCAGCGCTGGCTCAACGCCGGCTGCTTCGAAGAGTTGGCGCACGACCTTCGCGCGGTGCTGCGCCTGGCGGCCGGGCGCGATGAGGAGCCCTCGGCCGCTGTGCTCGACAGCCGTACGCTGCGCTCCAGCCCGGAGAGCGGAGCCCGCGCGGGCTATGATGGCGCCAAGCGCAAGAAGGGCTCCAAGCTGCACATGGCGGTGGACACCCTCGGCCATCTGCTGGCGGCCCACGTCACACCCGCCACCGCTGATGATCGGGCTGAGGTGGGACAACTGGCGCAAGCCATGCAGGCCGCCACCGGCGAGAGTGTGGATCTGGCCTATGTCGATCAGGGCTACACGGGCGAGAGGGCCGCGGCTGCCGCCCGCGAGCATGGGATTGAGCTGGAGGTGGTCAAGCTGGCTGAGGCCAAGCGCGGTTTTGTGTTGTTGCCGCGCCGATGGGTGGTCGAACGGACCTTCGCCTGGGCCACCCGCTTTCGCCGTCTGGTGCGCGATTACGAGCGTTTACCTCAAACCCTCGCAGACCTGCATGTGATTGCACTGGTCTGTATTATGCTGCGACAGGCCGTCAACTACAGCGCAGTCCATAACAGCCTC
>NZ_JPUG01000043.1 GCF_000739015.1 Microvirga sp. BSC39 | reverse complement strand
TCAGGCCGGATGTCGCGCCCATCGCGACCCTGGTCGACGGAACGCGGGCCACGCTCCCGGTCGGGACGTTCCCTTGGCTCCGCAGTCTCGGGCCGGTTCGGACGCGGGCGCTCCTGCTCGTCGCCGAGGAGCGGAATCGGACGCGAGGGAATGCGGCCGGGCCGCATGCGCGGAGGCTCGCCGGGACGAACATCCCTGCCCTCGCGAGGGGCTCTCGGATTGACCGAAACCGGGATCGGCTCGAGGGGCGCATCAAGACCGGGCTGCCGCGGCACGCGGGGCCGTTCGTCGCGCAGGTTACGGCGCGGCCGCGGCAGGGGCTCATCGAGGCGATCGAACACGTACGGAGCCCGCACGGGGATGGCGACCGGCCCCCTCGGGGTCCTGGGTGCGATCGGCTGGTAGAAGTAGCGGGGCGGACGCGCCCGGTAAGGCACGGGGATCGCATACGGGATCGGCAGTATGCCGGCCATGATCGGCGGCGGCGGCGGCTCGCGGATGATGGTGATGAACTCCTCGTCGTCCTCGTCCCATCGCGGCAGCAGATAGGCCGGCAGGCGCGGCGGCGGCACGTCGCGGATGACGGTCACCACCTCGACGACCTCGATCCGCTCCACCTCTGGCAGCGGCGGAGGCAGGTCGTCGTAGACCACCTCCTCAAAGACCGCCGGTGGGGCATGGGGGGCCGAGAGGCGCGCGAGCCTGCGCCGGCAATCCGGCGCATGCGGCCCGTTCGGATAGGCACGAAGGTAGGTCCAGTAGGCCTCGCGGGTGTTGCGCGTGACGGTCCGGCGCCAGACGGCGGCTTCGCGGCGGGCGGCGAGCAGCGCCGTCACCCGGCGGGACAGGCGATGATCGGGGTAGCGGCGCAGGAAAGCCTGGTAATCCTGGATCGTGTCGCGCTCGACCGCGATGGCATAGGCCTCCTCGGCGGGCACCTCCTCGATGCGGCGCACCTCGCGCACCAGCGGCGCGGCAGCGGCCTCGGCCTGCTCGAAGAACACGAAGGAGGCAGCGCCGAGATTCGCCGAATGCCAGGGGATCTGCAGGCCGTTGGTGGTCTCGTGGGTGCGCAGGCGCGTGCGGGCGAAAACCTCGTCGAGGCCCAAGCCCGGCTGGCGGATCATTTCCACGAGCGCCGTGGCATAGGCGCCGTAAGGACCCGACCCATCCGTGGCGACGATGTTAGGCGCCGAGGAAAAGGCCATCAGGAAGCCGGCGGGCGGCTCGACCAGGGCCAGCCCCTTGGCGATGGGCTCGCCCGTGGAGCCAAGTGCGTACTCCCGCGCCATGTCGGCGACCACCACCCTCACCCGGGCTGGGCTCTGCTCAAGGGAGCGGACGAGGTCCGAGAGGCGGAAACCCTCGATGGCAATGTCCGCATCGCGCTGGATCCGGGCGTCGACGGGGAGCAGGTAGTTGTCGCCTTCGAGCTGGACCCCGTGCCCAGCCAGGTAGACCATCACCGTAGAGCCGGGCTCAAGACCTTCGACCTTGTCGAGGAAGTCGCGGACGAGGCTACGCAGATCGTTGGCGTTGAGATCGCGCCCCTGCACGACCTCGAAGCCGGCGCTGGTCAGGGTCTGGGCGATCAGGCCGGCATCGTTCGCGGCGTGTGCGAGCGTGCGCCCCTCATAGGCGCCTTGCCCGACCACGAGAGCAAGGCGATCCTGGGCAAGGGCGGCGGATGCCTGACCGAAGGCCGCCACCAGGGCAAAGGCAGCGAAAACGATAGCACGTTTCAGGGAAAACACGGTTCAGCCCCCTCTTCGATCCGCTTTGACGGGATCATATTAGGAGAATAAGGCCAAGGCAGTTGAATGCACCGTGAACAAAACGGGACGACGTCGGACCGTCAGCGCCGCGTCATGGTGAGGTAGACCACGAAGGCTCCGATGGCGAGGGCAAGGCCCATGATCGCCATCTGCCGGGCTTCGCCGGTGAGAGCCGCGTCCCGGTACATCTGCGAGAGCCGCTCGGCGCGCTCGGGGTCGCGGGACATGAACATCCCGATCACGATGCTCAGGGTGGCGAGGCCGAGGATCCAGTAAGTGGGGCGCATGGCTGTTCCCTCAGCGTCCCTGGAAGCGCGGTGCGCGCTTCTCGCGGAAGGCCGCCACGCCCTCCATGAAGTCGTCGCTCGATCCCGCCTCGCTCTGCAGCTTCGCCTCGAGCTTGAGCTGCGCTTCGAGATCGTTCGACAGGCTCTGCGCCACCGCCTGCTTGGTCAGACGATAAGAGAGCCCCGGTCCGGCAGCCAACTTGGCCGCGAAGGCCGCGACATCGACCGCGAAGGAGGCATCCTCGAACACCTTGTAGACGAGGCCCATGCGCTGCGCCTCCTCGGCGGGAACGGATTCGGCGCTGAGCATGAGGGCGAGCGCCATCTTCGGACCGATGAGCCGCGGCAGGATCCAGGTGCCGCCCGCATCGGGGATCAGGCCGATCTTGGCGAAGGCCTCCTGCAGATAGGCGGAACGGGCCGCCACGACGATGTCGCAGGCGAGCGCGATGTTCATGGAGGCCCCGACGGCCGGGCCGTTCAGCGCGGCGATGATGGGCTTCGGGTAGTTGGCAAGCCGGAGGATCAGCGGGTTGTAGTCCCGCTCCAGGGCCGGCCCGAGATCGAGGCGCCCCTGCGCGTCGCGCGTAAGATCGACCGTGAGATCCTGGCCCGACGAGAAGGCCCGCCCTTCCCCGGTCAGCACCACCACGCGCACGTTGTCGTCGCCCTCGCACCCGTCGAGCGCGTCGCGCAGCTCGGCATGCATGGTGGCGTTGAACGCATTCATCTTGTCGGGCCGCGCAAGCGTGATCGTGGCGACCGGTCCATCGACGGTGCAGCGCAGGGTCGTCGGGCTCATGCTGTCCAAGCTCCTTATCGTCGCGCTTGAACATAGTACGGATCGGCCGAGGGAGAACCGGCAAAAATGCGGTTCGCACCGCAGATTGATAATTCAGCCGAGCGGTGTCGCGTCTGACAAGAGCCGGTTCAGGTTGTGGAGCGGTTTAGAAAACGGACGATTGCAGACCTTCGGACCGGGCCGCCAAGTCACTCTCCAGAGCCGCGCGGGTGTAGGTCTCGCCGATTCTTTTGATCTCGTAACGGGGCTCTTCGCCGCCGGACGGAAGCAGCTTGGTGATGACGAACGCCCCGGTCCATGAGGGACTCATGAGGCGCCTGCCCGTAAACGTCACGTGCTGGCCACAGGCATAAAGATAGTTGGACACGAGGAACTCCTTCAACAACGTTATCGGGCGGGTGCCGCGGCAGATGACAGGGCTCTTACTACCTGAACAGACGGGCCTGCTCATTCCTGTGCTGCGCCCTGCGCGGCAGGCTCATCCAGGGGACAAGATTGGGGTTCGCCGGCTCATCCACGTGAGGGAAATCCCGCAGACCGGAAACCTCCGCCTCACGAAAAGCCCCGACCGGCGATGTAGCCTGGCTCAGTTCCTCCTCACCGGCGACGCACTCATAGGGACAGACCGTCGAGCGGACGAGGCGCCCGTCAAAGACGTGGCCGTCTCGGTGATAAGGAACATATGTCATGGAATTACCTGATCTATATCAGGCAAACACCGCGCAAGACTGATCGTTCCAAATATTGCGCTAATTACTATTATTATGTCCCGGTTGATCGAAGGTATATTTATTCTGTTTCATTGAGTTCTATTGGTGACCGTGCTGAAGCAGTTCACGAACCTCGCTCTGCAGCGTCGGCAGCAGTTCGGCCTCGAACCAGGGGTTCTTCTTCAGCCAGCCGTTGTTGCGCCAGGAGGGATGCGGCAGGGGCAGAATACGGGGCTTCTGCGGATTCTCGATGATGTCGCGCCAGCGCCTCACCGTCTCGGTGAGACCGTCCTTGAAGTTTTTCCCCATGTGCCACGCTTGCGAATACTGGCCGATCAGCAGGACGAGGTCGAGATCGGGAAGAGCCTGAAACAGGGGCCGGCGCCAGGCCTCGGCGCATTCCCGGCGCGGCCCGAGATCGCCGCCCTTCGCGTCCTGCCCCGGAAAGCAGGAGCCCATAGGCACGATGGCCACCTTGGAGGCGTCGTAGAAGGTGGCCTCGTCCATGCCGAGCCAGGAGCGCAGCCGTGACCCGGAACGGTCGGCGAAGGGGATGCCGCTGGCGTGCGCCCGCGTGCCCGGTGCCTGGCTGGCGATGCACAGGCGGGCGGTGGCGCTGCCCTGGATGATCGGGCGCGGCTCGTGCGGCAGGGCCATGCCGTAACGCGGCGCATCACGGCAGATGCGGCAGGCCCGCAATTGCGCCGAGAGATCGTCGAAATTTGCTTGGGGATTCATACCCATCAGATGGGAAGCCTCAGGCCTTTTATCGAAGCGACCTTTTGAGGCGGATCAAGGCAGGCCCGACTGTCAACGCTTACAAGCCTCGCATGATCGATCTCCTCACCTTCGTGCCGGCCGTGGCCGCCATCCTGGCGACGCCGGGCCCGACCAACACGCTGCTGGCCAGTTCGGGCGCGCAGGCGGGTTTTAGGCGCTCGCTGCCGCTGGTTCCGGCGGAGCTGTGCGGCTATGCGCTTGCCATCGCCGGCTGGGGCCTGTTTCTGGAGCCGGCCTCGGCCGCACTGCCTTGGCTGAAGCCAACGCTGCGGCTCGCCTGCGCGGCCTATCTGGTGGCCGTCGCCTGGGGTTTGTGGTCGCGGGCGGGAGAGGCGCTGAGCGGATCGGGCTTCGGCACACGCCGGGTCTTCACGGCGACCCTGCTCAACCCGAAGGCGCTTCTCTTTGCGGCCGTGATCTTTCCCGAGGCGGCCTTCGCGACCTCTGCCGCCTTCCTTCAGACCATCAGCGTCTTCGCGGCGGTGATCGTCCCCATCGCGCTCGCCTGGATCGGCTTCGGAGCGGCCCTGTCGCAGCCGGGCTTCTTCATCCGCCCGCAGACGGTCCAGCGGGGCGCGGCGCTGGTCCTGCTCACCTTCTCGGCCTCGCTTGGAGCCGCAGCCCTCGGCTGAGATCAGCGGCGCGAGGCTTTTTCTCTGCGCCAGTCCTGCGGCCGCTCGAACTCGCCCTCCCAGAGCCCCAGCCCGCGCTCCTGGGCGCGGGCCTCCTCGGCATCGTAGTCGCGCCCGTAGGAGACCGCCCAGCCGCTCTCCACCATGTGCGTGCCGATGTCGTTGCCGTTGACGGTGCAGCGGGCGAGAATTCGCTGGTAGCGGTCGCGCCCGGCGGCGCGGCAGCGCACCCTCTCTCCGGACACGAGATCGGTCAGCGCCCGTCGCGCCGTCTCGCCGCAGGCATAGGAGCGGCCGCCCCGGGAGCAGCGCTGCTCCATCTCTGCGCGTCGATGCCCTTCAGGCGAATGCGCGCCTCGCCGATGCGGATCGTATCGCCATCGGTGACCTGGGCCCGGCCCTCCACCGAACGCCCATTGGGCTTCAGCACGAGCCCGGCCCCGCCAGCGAGCGCCAGCGCAATGATCAGGGAGGTGATGCCGCTCGATCGGGAGCGGCGTCGTGGAAATTTCACGACAGGCGCTCGGAGACCCCCGCCTGCCCGAAGGTGGCCATGTCGCGATGGACCGCAGCCGCCGCTTTCACGAGCCCGGCGGCCAGTGCCGCGCCCGATCCCTCGCCGAGTCGCATGCCGAGAGCCAGAAGCGGGATCTTGCCGAGACGGCCCAGCACGTCCTGATGAGCACCTTCGGCGCTGAGATGGCCGGCGATGCAGTGATCGATGGTCGAGGGATGGATGGCATGGAGGATGGCCGCGGCGGCAGTGGCCACATAGCCGTCGAGCACCACCGGGATCCGCTGCAGCCGTGCGGCCAGAATGGCCCCGGCCATCGCGGCGATCTCACGGCCGCCGACACGGCGCAGCAAGTCGAGCGGGTCCTTCAGGTTCTCGCCGTGATGGGCAATGGCCGCCTCGACGGCCGCGACCTTGCGCTTCAGACCTTCATCATCGACGCCCGTGCCGCGCCCGACCCAGTGCTCGGCCGGCCCGCCATAGAGCGCCGTGTAGATCGCTGCCGCCACCGTGGTGTTGCCGATCCCCATCTCGCCGATGGCGAGAAGGTCCGTGCCGCCGGCAATGGCCTCCATGCCGAATGCCATGGTGGCCACGCAGGCCTTCTCGTCCATGGCGTCGGCCTCGGTGATGTCGCCGGTCGGCATGTCGATGGCGAGGTCAAAGACCTTGAAGCCCAGGCCATAAGCCGCGCAGATCTGGTTGATCGCCGCCCCGCCGGCCGCGAAATTCTCCAGCATCTGGCGGTTCACGTCGGAGGGGAACGCCGACACGCCCTTGGCGGTCACTCCGTGGCTTGCCGCGAACACGCAGACCAGCGGACGGTCGACGCTGGGCGTGGGCTTGGCCTGCCAAGCGGCGAGCCACTCGGCGATCCATTCCAGGCGGCCGAGGCTGCCGGCCGGCTTGGTGAGCTGCCCGTCGCGCATCCGCACGGCCTCGACGGCGGCCTCGTCCGGACCCGGCATGGTCGTGATCAGGCGGCGGATATCGTCGAAAGGTGAGGACACGGTATCGGACATGAGGGGCTCCAGCCCGCAGGGGCATTGCAGAACGCGAAGAGGCGTGACCTATAACGGCCCATGCACGCGGGGTGAAGCATGTCGGAGCAAATTGAGCCGGGCGAGGCGGCGCCCATGAGCCCGTGGCAGGCGGCGGCCATCGACCTAGCCCATTGCATTCGCTTCTATTCCCGGCTTCCGGTGCCAGCCCTGCCGTGGGAGCAGGACGCCCATGCGCCGCCGAGCTTCCCGCGCCTGCTGCGCATGATTCCGGTTGCGGGCCTGGTGCTCGGCCTGCTGCCGGCGATGGTGCTGGGCCTTGCCCTGTTGCTCGATCTCGGCCCCTGGCTTGCCGCAACCCTGTCGGTCGCCACCGTGGTGCTGACCACCGGCGCCCTGCACGAGGACGGGTTGGCCGACACAGCTGACAGCATTGGGGGCACCACTCGCGAGAAGCGCCTGGAGATCATGCGGGACAGCCGGATCGGCTCCTTCGGCGCCTCGGCCCTGTTCCTCGCGCTCGCGCTGCGAACCGGAGCCCTGGCGGCCCTGGCCTCGCGGATCGACGGCAGCGCCATCGTGGCGGCGATCCTCATCGCGGCCTCTCTCTCCCGCACGGCGGGCCTGATGCCTCTCGTGTTCCTGCCCCCGGCCCGGGCGGACGGGATGTCCCAGGCCGTCGGTCAGCCGGCACGAAAGACCTTCTGGCGGGCGGCTGGAATCGCCGTCATCCTCACAATTGTGCTGGGCGTGCCTTCCGGCCTGCCGTTTGCCGGCATCGTCCTCATGCTGGTGCTCTCGGGCCTCTCGGGCCTCGCCCTCACCCGCTTCGCAGAGCGCCATCTCGGCGGGCAGACGGGGGACATCGCAGGGGCCGCGCAGCAGGTGGCGGAGATCGCCGCGCTGATCGGCCTCTTGACCGTTCTTCCGGCGTAACAACATGAAGAGAAGTGGTCCCACTGCCGTGAGCCCACTTCTTTATTTGTTTGGCCGCGCTTTTTGGCGGCGAACCGGACCCACTTCGCCGAAAAGCGCTTTTAGATGACCCGTGTTTCCAGCCCCTGCATCCGCGTCTGCACCCTCGATTCAGAGACGGGCCTCTGCGAAGGCTGCGGCCGCACGCGCGAGGAGATCACCCACTGGTACCGCATGCCGGAGGAGGAGCGTCAGCAGATCATGGCAGGGCTGCCGGAGCGCATGCGCCAGGCTTTCTCCCTCGAATCCCCTTTCGCGTCCGAACCGCGCAAGGCTGATTGATGCCGGGCATTCGCGGAGCAGGTCTTCTCCTTCTGATCGGCGCCCTTTTGGTAGGGCTCTTCGCTGAGGAGAATATCGGCGAGTTCTCCGCCCTAGAGGCCGCAGGCCTCCTGGCCCTAAGCGGCCTCTCCCTCCTCATGGCGGCCTCCATCGTGGAAGGATTTGCGCGGCACTGGACCTATGGGGTGCAGTCCGTTGCGGTGAGCGGCGGTATTCTCATCGCGCTGCTCGCGACCTATGCCTCCCGGGAGGAACTGCAGACGGTTCTCGACCGCGCCATCGGCGACATCGCCGTCGGACGCACTGTCACCACGTCCGAGGGCGAGGTGGTGGCGGCACGGCGGATGGACGGGAGCTTCCTGGTGCAGGGCGAGGTGAATGGCCGCGAGACCCGCTTCATCTT
Source organism: Microvirga sp. BSC39 (assembly GCF_000739015.1). Classification (GTDB taxonomy): domain Bacteria; phylum Pseudomonadota; class Alphaproteobacteria; order Rhizobiales; family Beijerinckiaceae; genus Microvirga. The sequence goes on along the minus strand of NZ_JPUG01000043.1, from coordinate 16,215 downwards.
CGACACGGGCGCCAGCACCGTGGTCCTGCGGGCAGAAAACGCCGCTGCCCTGGGCTTCAAGCCTGAGACGTTGAACTACTCCGTGCCCGTCTCGACCGCCAACGGCGCGGCGCTGGCCGCCCCTGTGATCATCGAGAGCCTGACCGTAGGGACGATCACGGAGCGCAATGTCCGTGCGCTCATCGCCCGCACCGGCGTGCTCCACGCCAATCTGCTTGGCATGAGCTTCCTCGAGCGCCTCGGGTCGTACGAGGTGCGTGGCAACCGGCTGATCCTGCGGGCGAGGCAGGAACCCTAATTCGGAACCAAGACTTGCGGCCTCTCTTGTCCAGAATGCGTCAAGGGCATTCTCGGAGATCCGCATGAAGATGAACGGCACAGTGGCGGCTGACCTCGCCAAGGGGGCCGCCGCAGGCGCAGCCGCCACTTGGGTCATGGACCGGGTGGACTGGTTCATGGTGGAACACGAGAACCCGGAAGCGTGGCGGCGAACGCAGAGCGTGCGCCCGAACGGCAAGGACCCGGCCCACAACATGGTGGGGGCCATGGCGAAAGCCGTTGGCCGCGAGCCGCCAGCCCAGCCGCATCCGGCGGGCATTGCCATGCACTATGCCCTGGCCATGTCCTCGACCGCCGTCTACGGGACCATGCGCCGGCACATTCCGGGCGGCGTGATCGGCCGAGGCCTCGTGCTCGGCCTCGGCATCTTCGCCATCGAGGATGAGCTGATCAACCCGGCGCTGGGATTTGCCGCGCCGCCCCGCCGCTACCCATGGCAGGCCCATGCCCGAGGCCTTGTCGCCCATCTGGTCCTCGGCCTCGTGACGGAGGCCATCCTGAGCGCCGTCGACAGCCGCACGCAATCGGGTCCACGGCGGCACGAGGCGCGACGTCGTCGATGAAATCAGGCTGAGGCGGCCAGAAGGACCGGTTCCGCCCGGGAGACGTGTGCCACCGCATCCCGCAGGGTCTGCAGGTTCGCGCCCGGTTTCACTGCCTCGGTCGCCAGATGGCGGCGATAGGCGCGTGCGCCGGGGCGTCCGGTGAAGAGGCCGAGCATGTGGCGGGTGATGTTGTGCAGGCGCTCGCCCTTCGCGAGCTGCTCCGCAACATAGGGCTCATAGGCCTCCACCGCCTCGAACCCGTCGGCCACGGGCGCGGCTTCGCCGTAAAGCTCGGGATCGACCGCGAGCAGGATCTCGGGCTCGTGGTAGGCCACGCGGCCGAGCATCGCGCCGTCCACATGCTTCAGGTGCTCATGAATCTCGGGCCAGGTCTTGATGCCGCCGTTGATGGCAATCGGCAGATCGGGCCGAGCCTGCTTCAGGCGATAGACCCTGGGATAGTCGAGGGGCGGAATGTCCCGGTTTTCCTTCGGGGACAAGCCCTGCAGCCAAGCCTTACGGGCATGGACCGTCAGTCCGTCGCAGCCGGCCGCCACCACGCAATCCGTGAGGCGGTTCAGGGCCTCTTCCGTATCCTGATCGTCAACGCCGATGCGGCACTTCACCGTCACCGGCAGGGATACGGCCGCCTTCATGGCCGCCACGCACTCGCCCACCAGCACCGGCTCCTGCATCAGGCAGGCGCCGAAGCGGCCGTTCTGCACCCGGTCGGAGGGGCAGCCCACATTCAGGTTGATCTCGTCATAGCCGAACTCGGCGCAGATCCGGGCGGATTCCGCCAGATCCTTCGGATCGGACCCGCCAAGCTGCACCGCCACCGGATGCTCCACGTGGCTGAACCCGAGCAGCCGCTCCCGCGGCCCGTGAATGACCGCCCCCGTGGTGACCATCTCCGTATAAAGCCGCGCCCGGCGCGACAGGACGCGATGGAACGCCCGGCAATGCCGGTCGGTCCAGTCCATCATAGGGGCCACGGTGAAGAATTTCTGCGTCATACTTGGCAAAACGATTGATCGTATGTTTGGGAGCAGGCCTTTTCATATGGGGATGAAGGGCGCAAGGCAAATAGAGATGGGTTGATGCCGATGAGGCGCATTCAAAGTATAACTACAACGTATTCCTAAAGATGAATGTACGTTCATCCATGAATAAACAAATATATCGGTCATTTGGAACTACATATCTCACTATTCGTTCTTCACGTCCAATATATGCACTCTAAAAAGGAGCATAACCGTGAAGAAGACACTTGGACTTTCTTGTGCCGCCGCCCTGTTCGTTGCTCTTCCGATGGCTAGCTATGCGCAGACTTCGAACACCAACATGAATACGAACAGCGCGTCGCAGCATGCTCCCGGCCACCAGATGAAGAACGACACCACCGGCTCGACGACCAGCCCCGGTGCCTCCAGCTATGCTCCCGGCCAGCGGATGCAGAACGACACCACCGGCTCCGTGACCGGCCAGGGTGCCTCGAGCTACGCCCCCGGCCAGCAGAAGAAGCTGCCGACGGATGCCACCGGCACCACGACGCAGCGGAAGTAAGCGGTTCTTTGCGGAGAGGCCACGCCTCTCCGCTTCATCTTTTGTGATTGGCTAAACCACCCCGGCGACCGTTGCTTCCAGCACGGAGGCGGCGGCACGCGGATCGAGCTTTACCTGCAGGCCGCGCTGACCGCCGTTGATGAAGACGCTCGTATGGTTGAATGCCGATTGCTCCAGCACCGTCGGGACACGCTTCTTCTGACCGAAGGGGCTGATGCCGCCGACGTGATAGCCGGTGATGCGCTCCGCGTCCGTCGGCTTCATCATCTAGGCCGCCTTGCCGCCGAGCGCCGAGGCGAGCTTCTTCAGGTTCACCTCCTGGTCGGAGGGCAGGATCACGCAGGCCGGCTTGTTGTCCACCAGCACCATAAGGGTCTTCAGCACGCACGACGGATCGGCCCCCATGGCCTCGGCCGCCTGCAGGCCGATGCGCTCCGCGTTCGGATCGTACTCGTAGGAATGCACCGTGAAGGACACGCCGGCCTGCTGCAGGGCCAGCGTCGCGCGGGTGGTCCTGGTCATGGTCGTGAGGAGTTGGAGCTTCAGGCCCGATCAGTGATCGTGCTTGTGACCGTGGTGGTGGCCGCATCCGCAGCCGGGGCCATGCTCGTGACGATGCGCATGATCGTGATGATGGTCATGATCATGCGTGTGCTCGTGTGCATGATCGTGGCCGTGAGAATGCCCGTGATCATAGCTGTGCGCGTGGCCATGATGGTGATGTCCATGATCGTGGTCGCACACATGGGTGCCGCGCTCCGGCTTGAACGGGCGCTCCACCGGGGTCACGGTACAGCCCTGCCCGCGCGCCAGTTCTGCTAGGGCCGGGTTGTTCTCGATGTAGAGGGCATCTGCGGTCATCTCAGCGAGGCCGTGGTTGCTGCCGAGATGCCAGGCGAGGCGCATAAGGCGCAGGGGATTCTCGGCCCTCACTTCCAGCAGGGACTCCGCCGCCGCCTTCACCTGAACAAGCTGCCCGTCCTCGAGCCGCAGGGCGTCGCCATCGTTGATGGTGGTCTCCATGTCGAGATCGAGATGGATCTCGGTCCCGCCCGCACCTTTGAGCGCCGCATGGCGGCGGTTTCTCGCCGCGTGGTCGAGGGTGATGGTGTCGACGACGCGGTCGGCCTTCACGGCGGGCTTGCGGACGATGGTGGTGACGCGGGGCATGGGTTCGTCTCGGTCTGTGATCGGGTGAAGCTCAAATAGGAAGCGCGGCTGGATATTAATAGGCGATCTTGTCCGGCTTGTCCGCCCAGGCATCGAACACGGCCCTGGCCTCCAGGCTCGGCTGGTGGTCCATGGGGATCAGGCGCTCGGACACGGGCTTGGGGATCTCGTCATAAATCAGGCTGTCGTCGAAGCCGATCTCGGCGGCGTCCTGCCGGGTATTGGCATAGACGATGCGGCCCATCCTGGCCCAGTACGCAGAGGCGAGGCACATGGGGCACGGCTCGCAGCTGGTATAGAGGGTGGCGCCTTCCAGGGAATGGTCGCCGATGGCCTCACAGGCGCGTCGGATCGCCGTAACCTCCGCATGGGCGGTCGGGTCCTTGGCGGAGGTGACTTGGTTCCAGCCCTCGGCCAAAACCCGGCCGTCGCGCACGACCACGGCGCCGAAGGGGCCGCCGGCCCCCTCCTCCATGTGCTCGCGGGACAGTTCGATGGCGCGCGCCAGATGGCGCTGATCGTCGAGTCGATTGGTGCTCATGTGACTTATGTATCGTTCGAGGCCGCGGGAGGCGAGAATTTTTGGGCAACACCCCCGTGCTCCCGAACCTGCAGCAACTGGGCGGTCACGGAAGCCGCGATGATGGCCGGGTCCTTGTTCTCGATGCCGGGCAGCCCGATGGGACAGACGAGGGAGCGGATCGTCTCCTCAGGGATTCCGAGCTCCCGGAACCGCTTCTCGAAGCGCGCCCGCTTCGTGGCGCTGCCGATGAGGCCCACATAGGGAAAGTCCCGCTTCAGGGCCGCTGCCGTGATTGCCATGTCGAGGGGGTGGTCGTGGGTCATGACCAGGATGAGCGAGTGAGGGCTGGCCTCGGCGATCTCCCCCTCCGGGTCCCACATACGGACAGCCTTGGCGTTCGGCGGCAGATGCGCGGGAAAGGCGTCATCCCTGTCGTCGAGCCAGCGCACCGCAAACGGCAGGGGGGCGAGCGACAGCACCAGCGCCCGGCCCACATGGCCGGCGCCGAACAGGAGAACGGGGGCGCGTACCTCGCCATGGGTCTCGCGCCAGCCGGTCCAGCGGTCGTCGCCCACGGCGGAGGAGAACTCGCGCCGCACGCGACCGTCGTCCATCCGGCACTCAAGCTCGAACAGCCCCCCGCCCGACTCCGCTTCGACGAGGGGCGTGAGGTCTTCCATGTCGCGCGTGTCAAAAGTCTCGATCAGGATCTTCACCCGCCCGCCGCAGCACTGGCCGAGATCGGGCCCGAGCGCCTGATCGACGATCCGGGCCGGACCGCGCTTCGCCGCTAGCATCTCGCGGGCGATATCGAGCATGCGGAACTCGAGCTGACCGCCGCCGATGGTGCCGTGGAAGGCGCCATCAGGCCGCACCACCATGCACGCGCCGACCTCGCGGGGGGCGGAGCCTTTCACGTCATGGACGGAGATGAGGGCGGCAGCTCCGTGCCGCTGCACGAAATCGGCAAGCTGGCGCCAGACCCTCACCCCATGGGCCTCCCCCGCAGCGCCTCGCAGGCGCGCAGGATCGCCTCCGGCGTCGCGGGCGCGTGGAGCGGCACGGGCTTTTCCGGATCGAGCGCGTGGATGGCATCGGCCAGCGCGCAGAAGACGCTGTTCGCCAGCATCACCGGCGGCTCGCCCACAGCCTTCGAGCGGTAGATCGTCTCCTCCCGGTTGGTATTGGGATAGAGCGCCACATTGAAAGCGGCCGGCACGTCGGAAGCGACCGGGATCTTGTAGGTGGACGGCGCGTGCGTCAGCAGGCGCCCGTCCTTGGCGAAGACAAGCTCCTCGGTGGTGAGCCAGCCCATGCCCTGCACGAAGCCGCCCTCGATCTGGCCGATGTCGATGGCCGGATTCAGGGAGCGGCCGACATCGTGCAGGATGTCGGTGCGCAGCAGTCGGTTCTCGCCCGTCAGCGTATCGACGATCACCTCGGAGCAGGCCGCCCCATAGGCGAAGTACAGGAAAGGCCGGCCCGTCCCCTTGGCGCGATCCCAGGTGATCTTCGGCGTCTTGTAATGTCCGGCCTCGGAGAGCTGCACGCGGGCTGCGATGCATTTCTTCGCCAGCTCGTCGAACGGCAGGCTCTCGTTGCCGATGAACACGCGGTCATCGCGGAACGCGATCTGCTCCTCGGGCACCCCGTAAGCCTCGGAGGCATGAGCGATCATGCGCTTCTTGATCGCGCCTGCCGCGATCTTCGCAGCCATGCCGTTGAGATCGGAGCCGGATGACGCGGCCGTCGGCGAGGTATTGGGCACCTTCGCGGTCGTCGTCGCGGTGATACGCACGCGCTCCATGGCGATGCCGAATTCCTCGGCCACCACCTGCGCGACCTTGATGTAGAGCCCCTGCCCCATCTCGGTGCCGCCATGATTCAGATGCACGGAGCCGTCCTGATACACGTGCACCAGGGCGCCGGCCTGGTTCATGTGCGTGAGCGTGAAGCTGATGCCGAACTTCACCGGCGTGAGCGCCAGCCCGCGCTTCATGATCGGCGAGGAGGCGTTGAAGGCCGAGATCTCCTCGCGCCGTGCACGATAGTTTGAGGTCTCTTCCAGGGTGCGCACGAGATTGACGAGGGTGTCGGTCTCCTCCACCTCCATGCCGTAGGGCGTGACGTTCTCACCCGGCCGGTAGAAGTTGGCATAGCGCACGTCGAGCGGATCGCGGCCCGTCGCCCAGGCGATCTGGTCCATCACGTGCTCGATGGCGAGCATGCCCTGCGGACCACCGAAACCGCGAAACGCCGTGTTGGAGACCGTGTTGGTCTTGAGCCGCTTCGAGGCAATATGGACGGCGGGCATCCAATAGGCGTTGTCCGCATGGAACATGGCCCGGTCCACCACGCCGGCGGAGAGATCCGCCGAATAGCCGCAGCGGGCCAGCAGATCCACGACGTAACCCTGAATGCGCCCTTCTTCGTCGACGCCGACCTTCCAGTCGCAGCGAAAGTCGTGGCGCTTGCCGGTGAGGATGAAGTCGTCATCACGATCGAGGCGCAGCTTGCATGGGCGCCCTGTTACGCGTGCGGCCAATGCTGCCGTGACGGCCCATTGCGTCGCTTGGCTTTCCTTGCCACCGAAGCCACCGCCCATGCGGCGCGTCTCGCAGGTCACATAGGCGTCGGGAATGTCGAGCACACGGGAAACCACGTGCTGCACTTCCGTGGGATGCTGGGTCGAGGAATAGACGTGAATGTCGCCGTCCTCGCCCGGGATCGCCATGGCGACCTGGCCTTCGAGATAGAAATGCTCCTGCCCGCCGACGCGGAACTGGCCTTCCAGCCTCGTTGGCGCCTGCGCGATGACGGCATTCGGATCGCCACGACCATAGGCATAGTCCGGCAGCACGGTCTCCTGGCGCTCCAACGCGTCCTCGACGGTGATGCTTGGCGTCTCCGACTCGATCTCCATCACGGCTTTCTTGACGGCACGGCGCGCGGTGTCGCGGCTCGTGGCGACGACGGCGAAGAGCGCCTGGCCCAGGAAGCCGATGTCGGTATCGACGAAGAGAGGATCGTCACCGAAGGCGGGCGACACGTCGTTCTTGCCGGGAATATCGGCTGCCGTGAGAACGGCCACGACTCCGGGCACAGCGCGTACGGCGGAGACATCGAGGGAGATCAAGTGCCCGCGCGCCTTCGGCGACTGACCGATGGCCACGTGCAGCGTGCCTTCGGGCTCGCGGATATCGTCGATATACTGCGCGACGCCCTGAACGTGCTTCGGGCCGGAATCGTGCGGCAGGGGTTTGCGAATGTGGCGGAGCGATTCCACAGCACCATCCTCCCCTTGAGGGGGAGGGTCGGAGCGAGTCAGCGATCCGGGGTGGGGTGGCAGCGCGACATTTGCAGATGTGGAGGCCCCCTCCCGCGCCTGCGGCGCGACCTCCCCCCTCAACGGGGAGGTGGAATCGGCGCCGAGTTTCAGTTGCTCGTTCATGGCCCTACTCCGCCGCCTGGAGCGCGTCGCGCTGGCCGATGATGCGGGTGGCGCGGGTCTCGCCCGATGCGGTCTCGCTCAGGGCTTTGAACACGAGATTGCGCGCCACCGTCGCGCGGTAGGCGGCTGAGGATCGGTGATCGTCGAGCGGCTGATAATCGCGTGCAATCGCCGCCATGGCCTCGCCCCAGGTGGAGGGCTCGTCGAGGGAGAGGCCGACAAGCGCCCGTTCCGTGTCGAGCGCGCGCTTCGGCGTGGCCGCCATGCCGCCGAACGCGACGCGAGCTTCAGCGATGCGCCTGCCGTCGAGGGTGAACTTGAACGCGCCCATGGCGGCCGAGATGTCCTCGTCGAACCGCTTGGAGATCTTGTAGGCGCGGAAGACCTCGTTGCCTTTGAGCTTCGGCACGCTCACGCGGCGCACGAACTCGCCGGGCACCCGGTCCTGCTTGCGATAGGCAATGAAGAAGCTTTCGAGCGGCATGGTGCGGGTGGCACCGCTATGGCGCAGCTCCAGCTCGGAGCCCAGCGCGATCAGCGCGGGTGTAAGATCGCCGATGGGTGAGCCGTTGGCGATATTGCCGCCCACGGTTCCGGATGCGCGCACCTGCCATGATCCGAAGCGGCGCATGAGTTCGCCGAGATCCGGATCGATGCGGGCAAGCGACGGGTGAGCCTCAACATGGGTCACGGTTGCGCCGATACCGAGCATGTCGGAGGTCTCTTCGATGCGATCGAGGCCCGTCACGCGCCCGAGCCAGATGATCTTCTCGATCTCGGCCATGCCCTTCGTGATCCACAGACCCACATCGGTGCAGCCGGCCACGAGAGTGGCGTCCGGATGCTGTGCATAAAGTGCCGCAAGGGAATCCTCGCTGGCGGGGGCCGCAAAGAAGCGGGTCTCGTTCCCAACGAAGATATCCTGGCCGTCTTCAAGCGTTGTCAGACCCTGCACATTCTGCTCGATGTTTGCAACGAATGTATCGTTGGGCGCTTCGCCGCAGGCCTGCAGGGCGGCGTCGACAATGGGCCTGTAGCCCGTGCAGCGGCAGAGATTGCCTGCGAGAGCGTCGTTGACGCTCTCGCGGCTCAGGGGCCGCTCGCCTTCGTGGTACAGCGTAAAGAGGCTCATCACGATGCCGGGCGTGCAGAAGCCGCATTGGGAGCCGTGAGCATCCACCATGGCGGATTGCACCGGGTGCAGTTCCCCGCCTGCGGCAAGATCCTCCACCGTGACGAGCTCGGCGCCATCGATCTGGCCGAGGAGCAGGATGCAGGCATTGACCGGCTCGTAATGCACCCGCCCGCCGCTCACATGGCCCAGGGCCACGGTGCAGGCGCCGCAATCGCCCTCCGCGCAGCCCTCCTTGGTGCCCACGCGACGCTCCTGAAGCCTTAAATAGTCCAGAAGCGTGGTGCGCGGATGAAAGCCTGAAACCTCGACTGCTCGTCCCTGCCGCCAGAAGCGGATTGTCTCTCGTACCACTGTGTTCCTCCGCCGGTTCGACCCGGCTGTGTTATGGTGGGCCGGGTAAGATGGCGGAGCAAGACCTTTTCGCCAAGGGGCAGCTGAGGGGCAGCCGAGGTCGCGGTCTTACCAGGTGCCGGTATTGGCCATGGAGGCCCAGGGCTCCTGCACGGGCTTCGGATCGCCGCGCTGAAGCAACTCGATGGAGATGTTGTCGGGGGTCTTCACGAAGGCCATGTAGCCGTCACGGGGCGGACGGTTGATGGTGACGCCTGCATCCATCAGCTTTTGGCAGGTCTCGTAGATATCGTCGACCCGGTACGCGAGATGGCCGAAGTTCCGGCCGCCGGCATATTCGCGCTCGTCCCAGTTATAGGTGAGTTCCAGGAGGGGCGCCCTGGTGTCCCGGGACTTCTCCACATCGCCGGGCGCCGCCAGGAACACGAGGGTGAAGCGCCCCTTCTCGTTTTCGATCCGGCGGACCTCGACCAGACCGAACTTATTGCAGAAGAAGTCGAGGGATTGTTCGAGGTTCGAGACACGAACCATCGTGTGCAGGTATTCCATGATCGTCTCCGTGAGCGGAATTCACGTGATGGCGTATTTCGCCCGGAGATCAAGGGGTACCATTTTGTTGTGCGGAAAAAGCCTTGGATTCGGCCAAGATCCCGTGACTTTTAAGCGTTGCTGCGTCAAGCAGACTGGCGGTCCCTCCCCAAGGCCCTAGAACCAACGCAACTTCGTTTCAGACGAGTACCCGATGCGCACCGAGACAGCACCCGTCATTCGCCTTGAGGACTACCGGCCCAGCGACTTCCTGATCGACAACGTTGACCTCGATGTGAAGCTTCACCCGACGGAGACACGGGTGACCGCAACGCTCTTCATGAGACCCAACCCGGCCGGGCGTCCGGATGCGCCCCTGGTCCTCGACGGAGACGAGTTGAACCTGAAATCTCTCGCCCTGGACGGGCGGGTCCTATCCGACGAAGAGTTCGAGGCGTCGCCGCATTCGCTCACCATCGGGCAGGCGCCCCGGCAGGCCTTCACCCTGACCATCGAGACCGAGATCAATCCGACGGCCAACACCAAGCTCATGGGGCTCTACCGCTCGGGCGGAAACTACTGCACGCAATGCGAGGCGGAAGGCTTCCGGCGCATCACCTATTTCCTCGACCGGCCCGACGTTCTATCCGTCTACACCACCCGCATCGAGGCGGACCGCGACGAGGCTCCGGTCCTCCTCGGCAACGGCAATCCGGCCGAGAGCGGATCGATTGACCATACCGACCGGCATTATTCCGTCTGGCACGATCCGCATCCCAAGCCGTCCTATCTGTTCGCGCTGGTCGGAGGCCGCCTGGGCCGTGTCGCCAAGAGCTTCACGACCATGAGCGGGCGCGAGGTGGAGCTTGCGATCTATGTGGAGCCCGGAAAGGAGAACCGTGCCGATTATGCGCTCGATGCGCTCGAGCGCTCCATGCGCTGGGACGAGCGGGTCTTCGGCCGGGAATATGACCTCGATGTCTTCAACATCGTCGCCGTATCCGACTTCAACATGGGAGCCATGGAGAACAAGGGCCTCAACATCTTCAACGACAAGTACGTGCTGGCGAGCCCTGAGACCGCCACCGACATGGATTACGCCCATATCGAGGCGATCATCGCGCATGAGTATTTCCACAACTGGTCCGGCAACCGCGTCACCTGCCGCGACTGGTTCCAGCTTTGCCTGAAGGAGGGCCTGACGGTCTTTCGCGACCAGGAGTTCTCCTCCGACGAGCGCTCGCGCCCCGTGCATCGCATTGCGGAGGTGAAGACCCTGCGGGCCCGCCAGTTCCTGGAGGATTCGAGCCCCCTCGCCCATCCGGTGCGCCCGAACCATTACCGCGAGATCAACAACTTCTATACCGCCACCGTCTACGAGAAGGGTGCGGAGATCGTCCGCATGCTCAAGACGATCATCGGCGAAGAGGATTTCCGGCGCGGCATGGATCTCTATTTCGAGCGCTGCGACGGAACGGCCGCGACGGTCGAGGATTTCCTGAACGCCTTCGCGGAGGTCACGGGCCGTGACCTGTCGCACTTCGCCCGCTGGTACGAGCAATCCGGAACGCCTCGCGTCACCGTGAAGACCCACTATGACGAGGCCGCGCAGACATACAGTCTGAATTTCACACAGAGCACCCGTCCGACGCCAGGACAGGCGAAGAAGGAGCCAATGGCAATCCCGGTCACGCTTGGTCTCGTCTCGCATGATGGATCGCCCGTGAGCGCAGCTTGCGACCGGGTGGATGAACGGGGCGTGTTCCTGTTCGACAAGGCAGCCGACAGCATCACCTTCACGGGTGTGACGTCCCTGCCGGTTCCGTCCCTCTTCCGCGGCTTCTCGGCTCCGGTGAAGGTATCCCTCGATCTGCCCGATGAGGAGCTGCTGGTTCTTCTGAGGCATGACACGGACTCGTTCAATCGTTGGCAGGCGGCGCAGACCGTCGCTATGCGGCTGCTGGCCTCCCTCTCGATCAACGGCCAAGTCGCGGGCGAGGAGATCGACGCATTCTCGACCGCCCTCTGTGCCTTCATCGACAGGGATGCGGAGAACGATCCGGCCTTTGCGGCTCTCGTCATGACCCTCCCGAGCGAGGCCGACATCGCGCAGGAGATCGGCCAGGACGTGAATCCGGATGCGATCCATCGCGCCCGATCGGAGCTTCGCCGGCGCATTGGGGTGGCCGGTGCCGAGCGCCTGCAGCGCATCTACGCGGCTCTCACCGATTCAGGCCCCTACCGTCCGGATGCAGCCAGCGCCGGACGCAGGTCCCTTCGCAATGCCTGCCTCGATCTTCTTGCCGCGGCCGATCCGGGTGCCGGTGAAGCGCTTGCTTCAGAGCAACTCAGGTCCGCGACCAACATGACGGACCGCCTCGCCTCGCTCAGCGTACTCACGACCATTCCCGGGACCGTGCGCGAGGACGCCATCGCCTGGTTCGGAGAACGCTATCGCAACGAGCCCCTCGTGATCGACAAGTGGTTTACGCTGCAGGCCGCAATCCCCGAGGACGAAACCCTCGAGCGGGTGAAGAGCCTGATGCAGCATCCCGCCTTCTCCATCACCAACCCCAATCGGGTGCGCTCGCTGATCGGCAGCTTCGCCATGCTGAACCAGGTTCAGTTCAACCGGGCTGACGGCGCAGGATACCGGCTCCTCGCCTCTATCGTCCTGCGCGCGGACGAGTTGAATCCCCAACTGGCCGCCCGACTCCTCACCGCTTTCAGCACGTGGAGGATGATGGAAAACAGCCGGCGAAAGCACGCGGAAGAGGCCCTGCGCTCCATCGCGCAAAAGCCCAATCTTTCCCGCGATGTAGGGGATATCGTGAGCCGCTCCCTTGAGGAAAGCCAATCGAAATAACCTATATGGATGAAGAGGTTATGGCGTTGTCCCAGATTTCCCCAGGGGAACGCGACATAGGAAATTTTTTATTAACCTTCGGGTTCTACTAACTAGACAAATCACCCGCTCAAGATTCTATTGTTAGTGATTCGGAGAGATGCGGCACGTCCTCCGAAACAGGACGCAAATGGTTCCGGAGGAAGCATCGCATGGCGGGGGCGGTGACCGCATGCGTACCCGCGCGTGCGGGTACGATTCTAGGGGTAACGCGATCAGACGCGAACCTCACCTATCGACGGCTTGAACGATACGAGCCCCTGCTCCGCCTGGCGGTTCCGGCGGTCCTGATCCTGTTCCTCATTACACTTGCCGGCAGCGCCTGGGTGCAGATCCGCGACGGCCGCAAGGACACACTCTTCGACGCCATCAGCGATATCGACATCATCGCGTCCCTCTCTGCAGCAAAGCTCAGCGCTGTTCCTGCTCCCGGCAACGGCGCACAGGCTGCGGCGCAGCTGGAGGAGTTGGCCAAGGACATGCCGCCGAGCGCCCTCACGCAGAACCGCACCCTCATGCTGGTTGATCGGGCAGGCGCCATTCTGGCCGTCTATCCACCGATGACGCATGCCCCCGGCAAGCTCACCGACATCCTTGGCGAAGCGCAGCCCTTGATGCTGTTTGCCGACCGCGCGGGCGTCATGACGGTCCGGCTCCCTGGCGGGGTGGAAGGCATGGCAACCGTTCGTTCGCTTGCCGCCTCATCGGGACAGATCGCGCTCGTGCAGCCCATGCCCCACATCCTGTCGGGCTGGTGGACGCGCACGATCGGACATGTGTCGCTGCTTGGCGCCACCATCCTGGTGCTGCTCGGCATCGGCGTCGCCTATATCATGCAGGCGAACCGCGCGCGCGCTGCCGACGAGGTCTGCGAGAAGGTGCGCGACCGGATCGACTCCGCGCTCAACCGCGGACGCTGCGGCCTGTGGGATTGGGACATCGGCCGCGGACGCATCTATTGGTCCGATTCCATGTACGAGCTCCTCGGCTACGAGCGCCAGGACGAGTTCCTCTCCTTCGGGGAAGTGAACACCATGATCCACCCGGAGGATCAGGATCTCTTCACGCTCGCCGAACAGCTCGCCTCCGCCAGCACCTCGCTTGTCGATTACGAGTTCCGCATCCGCAGCATCACGGGCGACTGGGTGTGGCTGCGCGCCCGCGCCGAGCTGATGAACGATCCGGACGACGCGGCCAGCCATCTCGTCGGCATCGCGGTGGACGTGACCGAGCAGCGTGGCCTGGAAGAGAAGACCGCCAAGGCGGATGCCCGCCTGCACGACGCCATCGAGGCGATCTCCGAGGCCTTCGTGCTCTGGGACGCCAACAACAACCTCGTGCTGTGCAATTCCAAGTTCCAGAAGCTGCACGAGCTGCCGGCCGATGCGCAGCTGCAGGGCAAGCCCTATGCCGAGGTCATGGCGCTCGGCCGTCCGCCGGAGGTGCAGCACCAGTTCCTGCGCCGCGAGCAGCAGGATGTGGGTGCGCGCACCTTCGAGGCCCGCCTCCAGGACGGTCGCTGGCTGCAGATCAACGAGCGCCGCACCAAGGACGGCGGCTACGTGTCCGTCGGCACGGACATTACGGCGCTCAAGCGCCACGAGCACCGTCTCGTCGAGTCCGAGAAGGAACTCATCGCCACCGTTCTCGACCTCAAGCAGTCGCGCCAGAAGCTTGAGGCTCAGACGCACCAGCTCGCGGATCTCGCCGAACGCTACCTCGACCAGAAAGCACAGGCCGAGAGCGCCAACCGTGCGAAATCGGAATTCCTTGCCAACATGAGCCACGAGCTGCGTACGCCGCTCAACGCCATCATCGGCTTCGCGGAAGTGATGCAGAGCGGCATCTTCGGCTCCCTCGGTTCCGAAAAGTATGAGGAATACTGCTCCGACATCCGTTCGAGCGGCCAATATCTCCTGTCGGTGATCAACGACATCCTCGACATGTCGCGCATCGAGGCGGGACGCACGTCCCTCACCAAGCAGCCGATGGAAGTTCACGCCGCAATCCAGCGCGCCCTCAAGTTGGTGGGCGAGCAGACCAAGGCCAAGAACCTCTCCGTCACCGTCGACGTGAACCCCGACGACATCGTGGTGCCCGCCGACGAGCGCGCCCTGCACCAGATCCTCGTCAACCTGCTCCAGAACGCCACGAAGTTCACCAGCGAAGGCGGCTGCATCACGGTTCGCACGCGTCAGGCCGGCAACGCCGTCAACATCTACGTGGAAGACAACGGTATCGGCATTCCGGCCCATGCCCTGCACAAGCTAGGCCAGCCCTTCGAGCAGGTCGAGACCGAGTTCTCGAAGAGCTACAAGGGCTCAGGGCTGGGCCTCGCCATCGCCCGCTCGCTCACTGAGCTGCACGGCGGCAGCCTGCGCATCAAGAGCCAGGAAGGCCTGGGCACCATCGTGCTGGTCCACTTGCCGCTCACGGAAGCCACGCACGCCGACATCGCGCTGGCGGACGCAGCAGCGTAGGATAGCTCTCCCCCACAACCTGAACTAAAAAGCCGGTATCGTGAGACACCGGCTTTGTTGTTTGTGATCGTCTGTGCGAGGTGTTCAGAGCCAGAGGAGGGCGAAGCTGGACGCCGAGATGGCCAAGCCCTTGCCAAGCGTGGCAAACTGCACCTGGGCGGCCCCGCCGGCCCCGTCCGCATCGTAGAACAAGGCACCCGTGCCGCCGTTGTACACCAGACGGTGCTCCGCCGTGGTGGCCGCCGCCCCGAGCGCCACCTGGGCGGCATACACCGAACCCTGGTTGGCAAAGGCCGTGAACGTGTTGCGCGTCAGCTGCAGCAGGTCGGGACCGCCAAAGCCGAAGTCGTTCACCACGTCCACGTTGCCCGCACCCAGCACCCCGTCAAAGCGGAAGATGTCCGTGCCGTTGCCGCCGGTGAGCCAGTCCGAGCCCGCTCCGCCGATCAGCAGGTCGTGGCCCTCGCCGCCCACCAGCCAGTCGCCGCCGCCAAAGCCCCACAGCTGGTCGTCGCCGCCATGGCCGAACAGCTCGTTGTACGAGCCATCTCCGCCGAGCGCGTCCGCATAGGCCGAGCCCGCCAGCCCCTCGATGGACACGTAAGTGTCGCCGTACGCCTCGCCCTGGTTGCGCCAGCTCTCGGAGAGATTGGCCGTCACGCCTGCCGTGGCATACAGGTAGGAGGCAAAGTCGTGCCCGGCGCCCCCGTCGAGCACGTCGGCCCCCGTGCCGCCGTGCAGCACGTCCCAGCCCTCGCCGCCAAACAGCTCATCGAAGCCGCCGCCGCCCAGAAGCTCGTCGTTGCCGCCATGGCCATGCAGCACGTTGGCCGCCTCATTGCCGGACAGCCAGTCGGCATAGTTCGAGCCACCCAGCCCCTCAATGGACACGTACACGTCCCAGGCTGCATCACCTGTGTTAAGCCAGTTACTGGTGAGGCTGGCCCGCACGCCCGTACCGGCCGTGTAGTAGCTGGCATAATCGAACCCGTCGCCGCCATCGAGCGTGTCGGCGCCTGAGCCCCCGATCAGATCGTCGTTGTCGCCGCCGGCGTACAGGCGGTCGTTGCCGGAGAGGCCGAACAGGGTGTCGCTGCCATAGCCGCCGTAGATCACGTTGTCGGCGTGATCGCCCGTGAGATGGTCGGCATAGTTGGAGCCGGCCAGCCCCTCGATGCCCTCATACGTGTCGCCCGCCGCCTCGCCGGTGTTCTGCGTGCTG
>NZ_JPUG01000042.1 GCF_000739015.1 Microvirga sp. BSC39 | reverse complement strand
GGGCTGACCTTGACCGTACTTCCGCACTGCTGGGATGAGCCGACCTTCGCACCGACTTCTGCTGCTACTCAGTTTGACCCAGAGAGGAATTCTGAAGCAGAGGTGCTAGGAACGGGTCTCGACATCGTGAGGTGACAGCGTCGCGCCGAGTGCCCAATCCTGCGGCGGATCTTTAGGGACTGCGCGACGGGCTCTGTACCGGCCCCGTCGACCGTTCTAGTACTCGGACTTCCAACAAACCGTTCCAGTCACTAGCTCCTCGATTCAAGGGCGTTCATGTTTCACCTGACTTTCGCACTGCCCGCCCTCTATGTGCTGGCGCGGTTCGTGTGGCCGCTTCCGTGGGCGCCGGGCGGGAAGATTGCCCTTGCCATCGCCGTGCTCGTGGCCTCGCAATACCATCTCTGGAGCCGCCTTTCGTCCGGCTCGGTCTTCTCGCCCGAGTTTCCCCGTGCTCTCGTGCTTCTGTTCAACTGGGCTTTCGGGGCAATCGCGCTGCTGGCGGTGATGCAGATTGCCCTCGATGTGACCACCTTGATCGTACGTCTGTTTCGGGGCGGCGGAGCCATACCAGTCGGCGTGCGCTACACGACCGCGATGGCGGCCATGCTGCTTTCGGCAGTCGGCGTGTACCAGGCGACACGTGTTCCCCCGCTCAACGATATCGAGATCGCCATCCCAGGCCTGCCGCCTCAGTTCGACGGCTACAGGCTCCTGCAACTGACCGACCTGCACATCAGCCGCCTGTTCCCTAAGGAGTGGACCCAAGCGGTGGTCGAGCGGTCCAACGCGCTCGGTGTCGACCTGATCGTGGTCACCGGCGATCTGATCGACGGCTCGTTCGGCGCGCGGCGTGCCGACGTGGAACCGCTGCGCGGACTGCGTGCGAAGGACGGCGTCTGGGTCATTCCCGGCAATCACGAGTACTTCTTCGGCTACGAGGAGTGGATGCTCCAGTACGCCAGCCTGGGGATGCAGGCGCTCGTCAACGATCATACGGTCCTGAACCGTGATGGCGGATCGCTCGTGCTGGCCGGCGTCACTGACTTATCGGCGCCTCGATCCTTCCATCCCGCACCGGACCTGTCGGCCGCGCTTGAGGGCGCGCCGTCCGAAACGCCGATCCTCCTGCTCGATCACCAGCCGAGGAACGCCTCGCAGGCGGCCGCACGGGGAGTGGCGCTGCAACTCTCGGGGCATACCCACGGTGGTATGATCCCAGGACTGGACCGGCTAGTTGCGCGCGCCAACAACGGGTTCGTCTCGGGTCGGTACCAGGTTGGCGGCATGACACTCTACGTCAACAACGGCACGGCATTATGGCCCGGCTTTGCCTTGAGGCTCGGGCGTCCCTCTGAGCTGACTCGCATCACCCTGCGACGCGCGTCACCGCAGGATCGTTCGCCCGCTCATGCGCCGACGAGTTCAGAGCGAACGCTTGCTCCGGCCACCGCAGGCTGAATTCACGATGAGAAGGCCGCCCAGCGGAATGGCAGCTATGGTACATCCCGGGTGGGGCCGAACTTCTGTTTTGAACAGGAAGATCGGACGTTCCTGCCAGTGAACGAACTTCACTGCCTGACCCGCTGCGGACCTTTGCGGGTTTTGATTCCGGCTTGCTCTGCCCGCACTGGCTTGACTTGAGTGATTGTGCCTGCACATGGAGCTGAGGAAAAGGCAAGGAGACGCTGGCGCGTAGCGACGGCTCGTGCTGCGGAGATGCAAACTGGCACTACGACTAACGCAGGACAGAAGTACCCCGGCCATATGGCCGGGGCACCTGTGCTGGCCGTGGAATGGCTAGATCACGAAGAAATCGCTTGCCGTGATGCTGGTCCTGTTGGTCAGCGTTGCAAACAGCGTCTGGTTGTCCCGTGCTCCGCCGTCGGCATCGAAGAACAGGTTGCCTGTGCTCTGATCGTAGATGACCCGGTCATCGGCCTCCGCGGCGGCGCTCGTGAGCGCGAACGCATTGGCACTCAGGGCTCCGTCCGTCAGTCCGACAAAGACGGCGTTGTCCAGCCGCAGCGTGTCGTCACTGGCGCGGAAGTCCCGGATCCTGTCGACATTGCCCGCCGGGTCGAGAGGAGCGGCAAAGATAAACGCGTCATCGCCTGTTCCTCCGGTGAGCACGTCATTGCCGCCGCCGCCGATGAACGTGTCGTCGCCGCGGCCGCCGCTGAGGCTGTCATTGCCGGCACCGCCCACGAGGAAGTCGTCGTCTCGCCCGCCCGTCACCCGGTCATTGCCCTGGCCGGCGTTGAAGTAGTAGGCGTCGCCCGACACGGCGGCCTTGAGATTGTCGGCGCTTCTGGTGCCGAGGCTCACAACGTCGAACTGATCGCCGCGGGCTGCGCCCGAGACGAGGTCGCGTACGTCAAAGGTCAATCCCGACCTGGCAGCATCGAACGTGATGCCTTCATCGTCGAAGCGGCTGATGGCGCCAACGAGCTCGCCGGCACGGTTCTCGGACTGGAGGCGAACCGCGAGGCCGCCATCCTGATTGGACATCGTACCGGCATCGGTCGCTGATCCATTGCCCACCTCCGCGCTTGTAAAGGTGAGACGAACCTGCCGCGCCGAGGAAGCGGTGACGCTGACCGTGTCGGAGCCCGTGCCGAGGTTGACGACATCCGACCCGCCGGTCGAGACATTGAAGAAGGCCCGGTCGTTGCCCGTGCCGCCGAAGAGATGGTCATGACCAAAACTGCCGGACAGCTCGTCGTTGCCCGACCCGCCGACAAGATGGTCGTTGCCTGCGTTGCCGAACAGCCTGTCGTGGCCTGAGCCACCATCGAGGTAATCGTCGCCGGAGCCGCCATACAGGTCGTCGCGACCAGATCCGCCGCTCAGGTAGTCGTCACCCCCTCGGCCGTACAGATCGTCGTTTCCACCACGACCCTGGAGGTTGTCGTCGTTCCCCGTTCCGCGCAGCACGTTGTTTCCGCCGTTCCCGACAACGGCGTCGCGAACCTGGAGGGAGACCGCATCCTGAAACAACGCAAGGGCGCTGTTGTAGGAGAGTTCGCGGATCTCGCCGGAAGCGATCGGCAGCACGAGCTTGTAGCCTGCCGTGCCGTCCACCTCGCCAGCCGTGCCTTGCCCGTGCCCTGCGAGAACCGTCTTGCCGTGCAGAACGATCTCTCGCCTGTTCAGCGACACGTCGTCCAGCAGCTTTGCGAGTTCCCCATTGCGGGCATCGGACAGGTCGTAGGTTTGGGAGAACAGGAACGAGGTACCGGTGGGTTTAGGGAGCCCGGAAGCACCAGAGCCAGGAGGGGACGTGAGGTCGAGGAGCACGGGACCATACGTGTCCAGCCCCTCGGCCAGTTCGATGAAGCCATCCCGGTCATCGTCCTGAGCCAGTGTCGGCACGGTTGCGTTGCTTCCATCCACGAAGCCGTGGATGTGCTGCGGATGGATCTGGCCAGCCTCCACACCGCGGGCAGCTGTGATGACGGTGAGCCGGTTGCCCTTGAGCAGGAGCAGCGCCCCGCCTTCAGCCTCAGAATTGTTAAGCTCGTTCAGGTCCGCGAAGAACACGCGGTCTGCACCCGCAAAGGCTTGAAGGGCGGCGTTCAGATTGGCACTGTTCAGGTCTGCCGAACTGTGCATTCCGCTGGTTCCTCCCAGAGTTGAACTGCTGTGTCCCAAATGGTTCTGCTCAGTCATTGATGACTCCCATGGTTGGTAGCGAGTGAGCGTCAGGGGAGTAGCGTGGCCGTGGCTATAGAACAGCCGCACGAAAGACGAAGAAGAAACCAGCATTCACCCTGAGCAGACACTACACGGCAGCACCATCATTGGATGCAGACTAAAAAGAGTATTCCGATAAATAAACGCTAAGCTTGGCAGCTTCTTCTCGTCTGGTGGTGATCGACAGCAAGATCTATTGCAAATCGTTGAGATCAGAGCCGGGGTCTCGCGCAGGGCAAGCTTAGCTGACGGGTGCCTCCTGGAAGACAGTTGCTACCGGAGACCTACAACCCCTTTCCCTGCGGATCACCAGAAATGGAAAGGACGAGTGGACCTTCACAATCACACTCGTCCCGCCATTCTTCTGGTAACCGAAGAGCCCCGTAAGGGGTCCACCCTATAAAACAGGGGGAGAGGTCGGTGCTCGCAACACCGGCCTCTTCCTGGGAATATATCAAACGCCGGAGTGCATGGGACGTTGCGCTCCGGCGACTTGTGTTAGAGGAGGCCTCTGGCCCCCGGTTCGCCAAACCGTAATAAGACCAGAGACTTGCCGCCCCTACTGCTGGATGCCTGGATAGGCCCAGAGGCCTGAGACCCGCATCAGATCGCGGTAGATCACCATCCGCTCATCCTTGGACACCTTCGCGGCCTCTTCCACAGAGGGGGCGTCAAGGGCCACTACAGAAACGATCCGGGTCTTGAGATCGTACTGACGGAAGGCGTCCTCAAGAAGGGTCCGCGCCCGCCGCATGTGGCTCGCACTGGTCACCAGAATGGCTGTGTCGGCGGTATGGCGCTTCAGAAGGTTCGCCACGTTCAGAACGTTGCCCACGGTATCCTTGGACTTGTCCTCGATCAGGATGCGGTCGCGGTCGATCCCCTTCTCGACCAACCACTTGGTCATCACGTCGCCTTCCGTCACTCCTGCTTGAGGCTGCCCGCCTGTGACCATGATACGAGCCGTTGGATTGGCCTGCGCCGCCTTCAGCGCCACCTCCAGCCGGTCAAGAAGCGGCTTTTCGGCAGTTCCGTCCTTGGCCAGGGCGTAACCCAGTGCCACAATCATGACCTTACCGGGAACGGTCGGAACGTCCACATTCGGCCGCTCCGCTATGATGGCTTCAGCTCGCACAAAACGCTGGCGATAGGCCTCAGCGCGCTCCCGGTCGAGGCCGGCCATGGCCTGTTCGGCAAGGGTGGTCTGGCTCTGGTTCTCTTCGATGCGGGCGAGGGCTGCAAGCCAAGCCTGGGCGGCGAACGCGTTCGGATCCTTTGCCAGGATGTCCTCATAGGTGGCGCGGGCGCCAGCAAGGTTCTTCTGCAGGATTTGCGACGATGCTACGGCATAGCGGAAATCGAGCCGGTGAGGGGCGAGTGTAGAGGCCTCAGCGAACGCCTTCTCCACTACATCGTAGCGGCCATGAAGCGTGATGCCTTTGAAAACCTCTGCCTCTGCCTTCTTCACATCACCGCCGGACCAGTAATACTGCATGCCTGTATCGACCAGGGTTTTGATCCGGTCTGCCTTGTTCTGATCAAGGGCGTGGGCCGTCAGGGAAGAACATACCGCCAGGATTGCAACAAAGCTCACAGCTGCGGTTTTCCGCATTCGACTGTCCTCCAGAGTGGGCCGAAAGGCCAAAAACAATGCTCATGACATCATGATGAGCGATGACACAGTCATGACGATAGCCGGGCCATCTCCCACAATCAAAATTGGCCGGCCGCCTCAATGAAAATCCCGTGCGGCTACCCGGATGATCGGCACCTCGGCTGATTGCTCCGGCAATTCAGCCGCCGGCGGAATGACGATCTCCCTCGGGCCCTCGCGCAGGCGGTCGCGGGTCCCGATCTTGGCCTCATCGCCCCGTCCATGGCGCATGCTGAAAGGGTCATCTCGGTCGCCGACGCTGCGCAGCAGGTCTGTCAGGTCGATCAGGTGCTCAGCAATCAGGTGCGTCACGCCCCCTTCGCGCTGGAAACGTCCGCGCACGCCGATCATGCCGGAAGAGAGGATCAGGCGGCGCTGCTTCTCAAAGAGGGACGGCCACACGATGATATTGGCCACATCAGTTTCGTCCTCGATCGTCATGAACATGACACCCTTGGCCGAACCCGGCTTCTGGCGCACCAACACCATGCCGGCAATCGTCAGCCGCTGCCCGTCCCGGACCCGTCGTAGCGTGGCACAGCTATGGATCCGGCGCTCGCGCAGCTCACCGCGCAGGAAGGCGAGGGGGTGCTGACGCAGTGTCAGCCCCTTTGACCGGTAGTCCTCCACGACCTCCCGCCCCTCAGTCATAGGCGTAAGCGCAACCTCCGGTTCAATGCTCTCGGACCGGATCACGCGGTCCCGTTCGTCGGCCGCAGCAAACAGGGGCATGACCTCATCCGAGAGCCCGCGGATCGTCCAGAGTGCATCGCGCCGATTGACGCCTAGAGAGCCAAAGGCATCCGCCTCCGCTAGGCGTTCAAGGGCCGTGACCGGGACTTTCGCCCGGCGCCACAGCTCTTCGATGGATGTATAGGGGGCGTCGCCCCGCGCAATCGGGATCATGCCGCCGTCAGCGTTGGCCAGGCCGTGCACCAAGCGAAGCCCCAGCCGGACGGCAAAGCGGTGGCGGTTACGCGTCGGCTCCAGGGTACAATCCCACCGGGAATGATTTACATCGACGGGCCGGATCTCGACGCCGTGGGCCTTTGCATCCCTCACTAGTTGAGCCGGAGCGTAGAAGCCCATCGGCTGGGCATTCAGGATCGCGCAGCAGAACACGTCCGGATGGTGCCTCTTCATCCAGGAGGAGGCGTAGGCGATCTTGGCGAACGACGCCGCGTGGCTCTCCGGGAAGCCGTAGGAGCCGAAGCCCTCGAGCTGCTTGAAGGTGCGCTCTGCGAATTCTGCGTCATAGCCCCGCGCCGTCATTCCGTGCACCAGCTTGTCCCGGAACTTGGTCACGCCGGCTGTCAGCTTGAAGGTTGCCATGGCACGGCGCAGTTGGTCAGCCTCGGATGGCGTAAAGCCCGCGCATTCGATGGCAACCCGCATCGCCTGCTCCTGGAAGAGCGGCACGCCGAGCGTCTTTTCGAGAACCCGCTGGAGCTCCGGCCGGGGATATTCGGGTTTTTCGTGGCCCTCCCGCCGCCGCAGATACGGATGCACCATGTCGCCCTGGATCGGCCCTGGGCGGACAATCGCCACCTGGATGACGATGTCATAGAAGTTGGCCGGTTTAATCCGGGGCAGCATCGCCATCTGGGCCCGGCTTTCGATCTGGAAGACGCCGACCGTGTCCGCCTTCTGGATCATCTCGTAGGTCCTCTGATCATCGATCGGGATCGATGCCAGGTTGTGCTCAATCCCCTTGTGTTCCCGCAGGAGATCGAAGGCCCGGCGCATGCACCCCAGCATCCCAAGCCCCAGCACATCGACCTTCATGAACTTCAGGGTGTCGATATCGTTCTTGTCCCATTCGATGACCTGACGGTTCTCCATGGCGGCTGGCTCGATTGGCACGAGGTCGTCGAGACGGTCCTGGGTCAGTACAAATCCGCCCGGATGCTGGGAGAGATGACGCGGTGCCCCGATCAACTCGGAGGCCAGCTCCAGCGTCATCCGCAGACGTGGATCATTGAGGTTCAGGTTAAGTTCCTTCGCCTCCTTGTCGGTGACACCATCGTTGCCCCATCCCCAGACAAGACCGGACAGGCCCGCCGTCACATCCTCTGGCACGCCTAGGACCTTGCCCACCTCGCGCACGGCGCCACGCGCTCGGTAGCAGGTCACAACCGCCGTCAGGGCCGCGCGATGCCGGCCATAGGTGTCGTAGATCCACTGGATCACCTCCTCACGACGCTCATGCTCGAAGTCGACGTCGATGTCCGGCGGCTCCCGGCGCTCCTGCGACACGAAACGCTCGAAAAGCAAATCGTGCTCAGTCGGGTTGATGGAGGTGATGCCCAGCACGTAACAGACGGCGGAGTTCGCGGCCGACCCGCGTCCCTGGCACAGGATGCCGCGTGACTTGGCGAAGTTCACGATGGCATGGACGGTGAGAAAGTAGGGGGCATAGCCCAACTCCTCGATGAGATGGAGTTCGTGGTGGCAGGTGGCAGCGACGACATCAGGCACGCCGTCCGGGTAGCGCTTCGCCGCGCCCTCCCAGGTCAGCCGCTCCAGCTTCTCCTGCGCGGTCTCTCCCGGTTCCGTCTCGGATGGGTACTGGTACCGCAATTCGTGGAGCGAGAAGGTGCAGCGGTCGAGGATCTCGCCAATCCTCCGGAACGCCCCCGGGTGGCGCTCGAACAGGCGCTGCATCTCTACCGGATCCTTCAGAAATCGGTCTGCATGCCGGTCGAGCCGGAAGCCCGCCTCGTCGATGGTGCAGCGCTGACGGATGCAGGAGACCACATCCTGCAGGCGCCGGCGGGACGGGTGGTGATAGAGAACGTCGCCCATAGCGATCGTCGGCACCTTCGCGGCCTGGGCCGCCTCTTCCACATAATGAAGCCGAAGATGTTCGTTTGGCGCAAACCGCCGGATCAGCGCCATATAGGCGCGGTCGCCAAAGACCGCTTTCAGCCGCGCTAGGTAGCTTTTAAGCTCCTCGCCCGCCTCGTCACCCAGCAGGATGGCCAGCAGACCCTCATTCCAGGCGACCACATCGTCCCAGGTCAGGAGGCACTTGCCCTTGCCGCCACGGCTCTTTCCCACACTGAGCAGTCGGCACAAACGCGAATAGGCTGCCCGGTCCATTGGGTAGACAAGCAGCGACGTGCCGTCGGTCAGATCGAGACGGCAGCCGACGATGAGGCGTACGCCCGTTTCTCGCGACGCCTCATAGGCCCGCACAATTCCGGCGAGAGAATTACGGTCGACGACGCCCAGCGCCGTGATGCCGAGGAGCTTCGCCTGTTCGAACAATTCGGCGGGACTCGACGCTCCGCGCAGGAAGGAGAAATGGGTGGTAACCTGGAGCTCGGCATACATCAGCCGAAGAACCCGTGCATCCACCAGCGCCCACCCTCTGCGGTGGGGGCATCGCGGAAGACCCAGAAGCGGCCGCCCTGGTCTGTCTCAATTCGATAATAGTCGCGCGAGGGCCTGTCAGGGTCACCGGCCCACCATTCGGGCGCGATCCGCTCCGGTCCGTCGGCTCTGACGACCTTATGACGGATTTTACGCCAGATGATCTGTACGGGCGGGTGATCCGGCAGCAGCGCAGTGGACACCACTGGCTCCGGCGGGTCGAGCAGGCGCGTCGGCCGGGGCAGGGTTTCGGGCCAGGTTGCCTCGGTTGGAGGGGCGAGCGCTAGAATCCGCTTCGCCATGCGCTCTGGGATCAGCGTCTGCACCGGGGCAAGGCGATAAACGCGGGCGCTTCCCACCTTGGCGCTGAGGCGGTCCACAAGGCGGCTCAGGTCGACGTCAGCCGCGGACCCGCTCTCAATACCCCGTGCCTCCGTCTGGGTTTGCACAAAAGGCTCGACCTTGCTCGCAACCAGAACCATCTCCTCGATGCCGAAGCCCGGATCGATGGTCTGCAGGCGCTCGTCAAAGAGCTTTGCCAAGTGTGCGTGTTCCCGTGTCGCCTTTGCAGTGCCAACCCGAAGAGACGCGCCCTTCTCGTCCACCCGGCGCAGGATCAGGTCCAGGCGTCGAACGCCCTGGCCGCGTTTGACCAGCTGCCGACACAGGTCCTCAGCAAGATCCCGTACAACCTTCTGCAGATACTCCAGGCGGCTAATCGGCTCCGCAAAGGCTCGGGTGGCAATCGCTGTCTCCTCCGGGATGAGGGGATTGATGGGCTCAAAGGCATGGCCCATCGCCTGATCGAGCCTGAGCGCCACGTCATTGCCGAAGCGCCGGACCATCGGTGCACGCGGCATAGCCGCAAGCTGCCCGACCCGCTCGACACCGAGCTTGTGCATCGTCGCGACCGTGTGCCGCGGTAGCCTCAATGAGGCAACCGGCAGGGTCGCAACAGCCTCAACGGAGCGGCCAACAGGAATGATTCCGCCGCCGCGGAAGCGGGCGACCGCCCATGCGGTGCCGGGCGCGTCGGCTATCGCCGCCTTCGCCGTGATGCCTTGCCGGGTGAACCGGATCAGCAGGTGCTCGAGAAGCTTCTCCTCACTGCCGAACAGATGGGCTACTCCGGCAATATCGATCCAAATGCCGTCAGGCGGATCGACGGCAACGATGGGCGAGTAGGCGATCGCCCACTGTGCCAATCGGCCTAGTGCGGCTTCATCCCCTTCCGGCGCGGCCTCAATAATATGAAGGTTCGGGATCCGAGCCTGTGCCTGAGCAATGGGAAGACCCGAGTTCAGACCCAGAGCTTGCGCTGCCGCGCAGGCTGTGCCGATCCGCCGGGCTGATCCGGCTGACAATGCTGTGACCAGCGGTTCACTGGGAGGAGGGCCACCGTGTTGGCGCCTGAACCTGTCCGTGGGCCAGGTCGGAAGATACACCGAGACCATCCTCCTCATTCCAAGCACCTGTGCTCGCCTTCAGGCAAACCGCCTTGAAGACTGGACCGGCATTCAACGCCCGGCCGATTCAACGCGACGGAACATAAGGCGAACGCTATAAGCGGTGGAAGAGATCCCTAAGTTATCCCCATGGGGCCTGTGGATAGCGGGAACAAAACGTGATCACCACCCACCCTTAATATGTTGGAAACCAGCTAACCAAGTTCAGCGGCGCCAGGGCTGCAGCAGTGGCAAGCCGGGCACCTCTGATATAAAAGGGGTAAGATTTGCAAATCATTTCTGATTTTCGAAGCATGATACCAGGGCACTCCGCCCCGATGCAGCACGCCGAAGCCGTTGAAATTACAGATCCTGTTGTCTCTTTCGTCAGCGATGCTCATCAGGCTCTGACGGATCTCGGCCTGCGCAACAAGATGGTCTCGCTGCCTGCCCCGGCCAAGAGGGGGCGCTCGATCGACTTCGCCATCGATCCTGATGACTTGGTCGATCTGTTCTCCAGACCCGACGCTACCCTCCGAATTGGGGAAGACCCGCTCAGAATTGCCTCAGGCTCCCAGCGCACTCCGGCCGATCTACGCCGTGCAATTGTCAACCTGATCGCCGATGCTGAAACCATCGCGAGTGAGCAGGGCATCGAGACCCGCAGGCTCGCCATCGGTGCAATCGCATGGAAGGACGCGGAGAACGCAATCCGGACCGCCCCCTTGTTTACCATGCCGGTGACCGTCACGAGTGATCTAGTGATCGCCCCGGCTGGGCCCCTTGAGCCCAACGAGACGTTCCCGCTCTTTGCCACCCCATTCGGCTGCACAGTTGGGATTGACCCCACAAAGCCGCCGTTCAGGGCACGATCCGTCAAGGCGCATACGGTTGAACCCGTTAAAGCGGGTGGGATAGCGATCCTTGGCTACGATCCCAGGGTCAATCTCAACCTCTATGCGGGAAAGAGTGCCGCCATGCACCGCGCTCTCAACCTGTCAGCGCGGCCCTACCTGACAGAAGTCGGGGCTCTCAAGATATTGGCAGGAGGTGTATCGGCTCCATCTCGGATCCGCCCTGAGACACTCAATCTCCACCTTGTTCATGCAGACCTCAGCCAGGATGAGGCGATCACAGCAGCGAGGGCAGGGGAGTCATTCGTTCTGCAAGGCCCACCTGGAACCGGTAAATCGCAGACCATCGTCAACATCGTTGCCAACCTGCTCAACGATGAAGCGGGTTCTTGTCTCAGCCGAGAAGACAGCTGCCCTGGAAATCATCGTCGACCGCTGGCCGAAAAGCGCCGAGAGCCTGCCAGCTCCTGTCCTGCTCACTGAGTATGGGGCCGCTCTTTCCCGGAATGTGCCGATTGCGGTTTCAACACCAGCAGTGGCCGCTCTCAAGATTCCGCCCGGACTTGAATTCGATGTCGTTATTGTCGATGAGGCATCACAGGTCAGGCTCTCGCATGCAGCCGTTGCCGCAGGTCTCGCCTCCCAGATCATCGTAATCGGTGACTCACAGCAGATGGCACCGACCAATACGTTTACGCGCGCAAGACAGTCTCAAGCGCAAACGACGATGGCACTGAGCTTGTTGGACCATGCTGTGACGTCAGGGCTGCCCTCCAAGATGCTCAAGCAGCATTACCGCTCGAAGCATGAGAGCCTCATTCTCTTCTCCAATACGCGGTACTACCAGGGACAACTCGACATTATCCCGTCGCCTCTACTGGATGACTCCCTGGGTACAGCCTTCCGGTTCGTGCCCGATGCGATCTACGGCCGTGGGGAAAGGGCGATAACATAGTCGAGGCTAAAGCCCTGATTGCTGATGCTATCGCATATGCACGAGAAAATCATGCTAGGCGACACCATCCCCATGGCGGGGGCCCCGGTCAATCGGCATTATCACACTGAATGAGGACCAACGTGACCTGATCTTGACACTTCTACCTGAAGCTCTCGCTAAAGAAGGACTCTCCGAGATCGATCTCGCAGGTGGAAAGGGCCTCGAGAGACTCTTCGTCAAAGCCCTGGAGAACGTGCAAGGAGACGAGCGCGACATCGTTCTCATCTCAATGACTTATGGGCCCGATCGAAACGGCCGCTTCCTGGCGAACTTAGGGGTGCTCTCTCAACCTGGCGCAGCAAAGAGAGTGAACGTCCTTGCAACCCGGTCGAAGTGGAAGACCGTTATCTACCATTCCTTTGACATCGGTCGCTTGGACGCGAATACGAGCGCAGGTGCCGTTGCGTTCTTGCAGCTTTGGAACAAGACAACAAAGAGTTCCATCATCCAGCCGACGGTAATTCCTGCCTCTGATCTTGACCCAGAGGATGATTTGGATACGGCCTTCAAGCTTATGGACAAGCGGCTCAAGGTTGAACGCTTCTCAGTTCACAGATTCCCGCGTTTCATTGCAGGCTACGAGCGGGACAAACCCCATCGGTACATCATCTGCTTCTATTTCACTGGCCTTTACGCTCCGCTGCAGAAAGCCTCTGACATAGCTCGGCTCAAAGGTGCTGGATGGGTTTTGCGCCGGATCCCAGCCGATCGTTGGCGCGCAGATCCCAGCGAAGGACTCGCTGGAATTTATCAACGAATGGTCAGCGCCGCGCTCAAGCAATTTGAGCTCTAGTATGCCGTGTCAGTCATGCCACTTACGGTTAATGTTACCAAAACTTGCAACTACAGGTTCCATAATCAATGTTATGCGAATCCGCGATGTAGCCGGGTGGATTCTATTCTGAGGTGCGAATTCCGTTACAAACAAAGGATTTGCACTCGGAGGCCGAATGACCCTGCCCTACATCCACCTGAGCCTGGCTGAGCGGCGTGAGATCGCCCGCATGCACGCGGCTAAGATCCCGATCAATGTGATCGCTGAACGCCTGCAGCGGCACCGTTCGACCATCTACCGCGAGATCAAACGGAACTGGGTTCACGATGAAGAGCCGTTGTATCGCGGCTATTTCCATGTGGCGGCCGACATGCAAGCCCGCGCCCGGCGTCAGCGTCTGGGCAAACTCTCCCGCACACCGGTGCTCGCAGTCTACGTCATGGACCGTCTGAAAGCTGGATGGTCGCCAGAGCAGATCGCTGGCCGCCTGCGGGCATCCGGGGCGCCTGAACGGCTGTCGCACGAGACGATCTACCGGTTCGTCTACAGCTCTCAAGGGCAACAGCTCGGACTGTACCAGGATCTGCCCATGGCACGGCGCCGGCGGCGGGCCCGTTACCAGCGGAAGCCTCGCGGTCTCTTCATTCCGGCGGGCAACACCATCGAGCAGCGCCCGGCGGAGATCGCAGACCACACGAGCTTTGGTCACTGGGAAGGCGATCTGATGATGTTCCGTAAGGATCTGGGAAAGCGCAACTTGACCTCGCTCGTCGAGCGCCAAAGCCGGTACACGATCCTGACCCGCAACCCGGATCGCAACTCAACCGGGGTCATGACCGGCATGATCGAGAAGCTGAAGGTCCTGCCGGAGACGGCGCGTCTATCGATCACGTTCGACCGCGGGACGGAGTTTGCCTCTTACCCGTTGCTCAAGCAGAAGCTCGGCATGGACAGCTACTTCTGCAAGCCGCAGGCCCCGTGGCAGAAGGGTTCGGTCGAGAACACCAATGGCCGGGTCCGGCGCTTCCTGTCACGGGACACGGACATTGCCGCTTTGCCTGAGGAGGCTCTGCTTGAGATCTGTGATCGGCTCAACGCGACCCCACGCAAATGCCTGGGCTATCGCACACCTGAAGAGGTCCTGATGAGCTCTCTGGATCCGAGGCTGCCGGGGCTGCGCAACCCTAACCAACTCCGCCCCGGCAGCCCCTGACCGACCCGAGACCGATGACCCGCCAACCGTCGCACCTCGGCTT
>NZ_JPUG01000041.1 GCF_000739015.1 Microvirga sp. BSC39 | reverse complement strand
GGCGGCGACGACGCCGGCGCCGACGGTGCGGCCGCCCTCACGGATGGCGAAGCGCAGCTTCTCCTCCATGGCGATCGGCGCAATCAGCGTCACTTCCATGGTGATGTTGTCGCCCGGCATCACCATCTCGGTGCCCTCAGGCAGCGTCACCACGCCCGTCACGTCCGTCGTGCGGAAGTAGAACTGCGGACGGTAGTTGCCGAAGAACGGCGTATGACGCCCGCCCTCTTCCTTCGTCAGGATGTAGGCCTCGGCCTTGAACTTCGTGTGCGGCTTGATCGAGCCCGGCTTGCACAGCACTTGGCCGCGCTCCACGTCCTCGCGCTTCGTGCCACGCAGCAGAACGCCCACGTTGTCGCCCGCCTGGCCCTGATCGAGCAGCTTGCGGAACATCTCGACGCCCGTCACCGTGGTCTTCACGGTGTCCTTGAGGCCCACGATCTCCACTTCCTCGCCGACCTTGACAACGCCGCGCTCCACGCGACCCGTCACCACCGTGCCGCGGCCCGAGATCGAGAACACGTCTTCGATTGGCATCAGGAACGGCTGGTCGATCGGGCGCTCCGGCTGCGGGATGTAGGCATCCACCTCAGCCATCAGCTTGAGAACCGCATCGCGGCCGATCTCAGGCTGGCGGTCCTCTAGAGCGCAAAGAGCCGAGCCCTTCACGATCGGAATGTCGTCGCCCGGGAAGTCGTACTTCGACAGAAGCTCGCGCACCTCGAGCTCAACAAGGTCGAGCAGCTCGGCGTCGTCGACCATGTCGACCTTGTTCATGAACACCACCAGGGCAGGCACGCCCACCTGGCGGGCCAGCAGGATGTGCTCGCGGGTCTGCGGCATCGGGCCGTCGGCCGAGGACACCACCAGGATCGCGCCGTCCATCTGAGCCGCACCCGTGATCATGTTCTTCACGTAGTCGGCGTGGCCGGGGCAGTCCACGTGGGCATAGTGCCGGTTCACGGTCTCGTACTCCACGTGCGCCGTGGAGATCGTGATGCCGCGGGCCTTCTCTTCCGGCGCCTTGTCGATCTGGTCGTACGCCGTAAACGTCGCCCCGCCAGACTCCGCCAGAACCTTCGTGATCGCCGCCGTCAGAGACGTCTTGCCATGGTCCACGTGACCAATCGTCCCAATGTTGCAGTGCGGCTTATTCCGCTCAAACTTTTCCTTCGCCATTGATCTCTACCTTACAGAGGCCAGGAACAAAAAACCCAGGGGCGTCCGATATTGCGGTTGCGCTCTTTGTGCAAGAGCGAATTTCGATATTGCAGAACCTAATGCCCGATAACCTGACCTCAGCGCCTATCCAGAACCAGATCACCAGACATCACCCCGGGGTGATTTCGGCCTGCATAAAGGAATGCGGCACCAGAATTACAAGCTGAGCAAGACGTGTGGAGGAAAGTGGAGCGGGTGAAGGGAATCGAACCCTCGTATTCAGCTTGGAAGGCTGCTGCTCTACCATTGAGCTACACCCGCATGTTCTTCTGATTGGGTGGTGGGGGAAGTAGGACTCGAACCTACGAAGGCATAGCCAGCGGATTTACAGTCCGCCCCCTTTGCCGCTCGGGACATTCCCCCTTAGAACCCAACCCGAACGCACAACGCCGAGGCTGTTCCGCGGATCGCTTCGCCAAGGGCTCGGCGTTCCGTGGCGCTCTTATGGTGAGGTGGATGGCCGGTGTCAACCTCAAAGCGCATCGAAAACGGACGGTCGTGAATGGCCGCTCCCTGTGCTATGGCCTCCGGACAACATGTGAGATCTAAAGAGCATGAGCGAGCGTCCCTTCCCCTCCCGCAAGCCCCGATTCCAGCGCCCGCATGGGAAGCCGGGCCGCCGAGACCCGAAGGCCTGGCGGCCGAACTTCGAGATCGACACCACCATTCTGTACGGCTGGCACCCGGTCTTCGAAGCCTTGCGCAACGGCAAGCGGTCGATTCGCCGCCTCCTGGCCACCGAGAACTCCGCTCGCCGCCTGAGCGAGGAGTTGGGTGGCCCGCTTCCCCTCGAACCTGAGATCGTCCGGCCCGACGAGATCAACCGCCTCCTCGAGCAGGATGCCGTTCATCAGGGCCTATATGCCGAGGCGGATCCCCTGCCCTCTCCCTCGGTCGACACCCTGAGCGGCCAGCGCGTCGTGCTGGCCCTCGACCAGATCACCGATCCGCACAATGTCGGTGCCATCCTTCGCACGGCGGC
The DNA here is from genome assembly GCF_000739015.1 of Microvirga sp. BSC39. GTDB lineage: Bacteria > Pseudomonadota > Alphaproteobacteria > Rhizobiales > Beijerinckiaceae > Microvirga. The sequence goes on along the minus strand of NZ_JPUG01000041.1, from coordinate 10,161 downwards.
GGCCTTCGACGTGGAAGCGATCATCACCACGGCCCGGCACAGCCCCGCCGCAACCGGCGTTCTGGCCAAGTCCGCTTCAGGGGGCCTGGAGCACGTGCCTTTCATGATCGTCCGCAATCTCAGCGACACGCTGATCGCCCTCGGTGAGCGCGGCTATCAGCGAATCGGGCTCGACTCCTCGGGGGAGGCCAATCTGGACGAGATCGACATCCGTCTGCCGGTGGTCCTCGTGCTCGGTTCCGAAGGAAAGGGGTTGAGGCAGAGAACACGGGAATGCTGCGACGTGATCGGGCGCCTGGACATGCCCGGCGCCATCAAGAGCCTCAACGTCTCGAATGCAGCCGCCATTTCCCTTTTCGCTGTGGTCAAAGGTGCCTTCCGCAACGTCAAGACATAGCCTTAATCATAAGACTAAGCCTTTGTTACTGTTATATAAAATGGAAGCAGCAGCATCTTCTTAGACGGAAGTCGCAAATACCAATTGGGAATTGTGGAAAGAAAGGCCGGAGTTAGCCTGCCGTTCGATGGATTCTTGGCTGCGCAGAGCAGTCATGATGCCTCGGCTGAAAAGCCCGTCATCCGGGCTTGCGGCCCAGAACCCGGATCAGACCGGGCACATCAATGGAAGGGAACCCTATGGCAACAGCAGCAACTACGCCGCATTCGGCCGCCGCGCCGCGGCCGATGACGCGTGAAGAGAGGAAGGTCATCCTGGCCTCCTCCCTCGGCACCGTCTTCGAATGGTACGATTTCTATCTTTACGGCTCTCTCGCCACGATCATCGGCGCGCAGTTCTTCTCCGCCTTCGACGTGACGACCCGTAACGTCTTCGCACTGCTGGCCTTCGCGGCCGGCTTCCTGGTCCGCCCGTTCGGCGCCATCTTCTTCGGCCGTATCGGCGATCTCGTCGGCCGCAAGTACACCTTCCTGGTCACGATCCTGATCATGGGCTTCTCGACCTTCCTGGTCGGCCTTCTGCCCAGCTACAATCAGATCGGCTGGATTGCTCCCGTCATCCTGATCGTCCTGCGCATGCTCCAGGGTCTCGCCCTGGGCGGCGAGTACGGCGGCGCTGCGGTTTACGTGGCAGAGCATGCTCCGGTCGGCCGTCGCGGGTTCTATACCAGCTTCATCCAGACGACGGCCACCGTCGGCCTGCTCCTGTCCCTGGCGGTCATCCTCGTTCTCCGCACCTGGATGGGCGAGCAGGGCTTCCAGACCGGTGAAGGCTGGCCGATTGCCGGCTGGCGCATTCCGTTCCTCCTCTCGGTGGTGCTGCTGGGCATCTCGGTCTGGATTCGTCTCCAGATGCACGAATCGCCTGCCTTCAAGAAGATGAAGGAAGAAGGCACCCAGTCGAAGGCTCCCCTGAAGGAAGCATTCGGCCAGTGGGGCAACGCCAAGATGGTGCTCATCGCCCTCATCGGTCTCGCCATCGGCCAGGCTGTGGTGTGGTACACGGGCCAGTTCTACGCCCTGTTCTTCCTGCAGAGCATCCTGAAGGTCGACCTGCTCACCTCCAACGTGTTGATCGCCTGGTCGTTGATCCTCGGCACCGGCGGCTTCATCGTGTTCGGCATTCTCTCCGACAAGATCGGCCGCAAGCCGGTGATTCTCGGCGGCTGCCTGATCGCGGCGATCACCTACTTCCCGCTCTTCGGCGCACTCACGAACGTCGCCAGCCCCAACCTGAACAAGGCTCTGGAAACGGCAAAGGTCCAGGTCGTGGCCGATCCCGCTGCGTGCGGCTCGGTGTTCGATCCGGTCGGCATCCGCACCTTTACGGCTCCGTGCGATATCGCCCGCGTGGCCCTGGCCCGCTCGGCGGTCAAATACGAGCTCGTTCCGGCAGCCGCCGGCACCGCTCCGCGGGTGACCTTCAACGGCAAGGATGTTCCGATTGCTCCGGCTATTCCGGCCAACATCACGGCGTTCTCGGCCGCGGCAACCGAAGTAGGCTACCCGAAGGCTGGCGACCCGAGCATCCTGAAGGTGAATGGCTTCTTTGACGCCCTCAGCAATCCTCAGGCCCTGAAAGCCATCGCCATCCTGTGGGTTCTCGTGATCTACGTCACGATGGTCTACGGCCCGATCGCGGCGGCTCTGGTGGAGTTCTTCCCCACCCGTATCCGCTACACCGCGATGTCCCTGCCCTACCACATCGCCAACGGCTGGTTCGGCGGTCTGCTGCCTCCCACCGCCTTCGCGATGGTGGCGGCCACCGGCGATATCTACTACGGCCTGTGGTACCCGATCGTGATTGCCCTGGTGACCTTCGTGGTCGGCCTGCTCTTCGTGCCGGAGACCAAGGACCGGGATATCATGACCTACGAAGGCGCCGGCGTGAGGCGCTAAGCTTCCGACAAACCATCCTGAAACAGGAAAGCCCCGCCGAAAGGCGGGGCTTTTCGTTTGGGTGGAGCCGCCTGTCAGTAGCAGGTGGTTACACGGCGGACGATCCAGCCCTCACCTTCGACGAACATGCGCTTGCGGGAGATGTCGCAGTGCGCATCGCTGCCAGTGGTGGGTTGGACCGATGAGGTGGTCTCCACATCCTTGGCAGAGACCGCCGTCACCGTCTCCTTGGCAGGCTTTGCAGCCACACCGTGACTTGCCGGCGCCGCTTCAGCTGCTCCACCCAGGCCTGCGCCTGCAAAGACCGAAAGAACGGCGAGAATTTTAAGGCCGCCTTGCGGCGGGATCCTCGACTGAACAGAAGCCCCTAAGGCCTTCATAGCACCAACTCCGTGATTGCTGTTTGCCTGACAATTCCAGAATTGAAGGTTAGTTTCGGTGCGCTGGAACACTTAATATTTCCGTTTTCATGGAACTTGCGTCCCGCTTCGCGTACTGCTACCTGAGCCCTGTAAGGTCAGCCGGTGTAGCACAGCGGTAGTGCAGCGGTTTTGTAAACCGAAGGTCGGGAGTTCGATCCTCTCCACCGGCACCACTTCCCACCATTAGGTGATGGATTCTTCAAAGAAAGCCCCGGCAGGGTGCCAGGGCTTTCCTCTTCATCGATGGTCAGAGAATTCCGCTAGCCGCCGCTGCCTGCGCCGCCTGAGGAGCCGCCGCTATTTCCGCCGGATCCGCCACCCTGCCCACCTGAACCACCCGTATTCTGGTTGCCCGTCGACGGTCCGCCGGAGGAGCCTCCACCCTGTCCGCCTGAGCCACCCGTGTTCTGGTTGCCGGTTGCGGGACCGGCGGTGCTTCCTGTCGTATCAGGCTGCTGAAGATTGGTGCTCGGCCGGTCGGGCGTTCCGGTCAGGGGCCGGCACACCCCGCCAACCAATTGCTCACCAGCCATACAGGCTCTTGTGGCAGGTGTCGTCTGAGCACCTGCCGCTCCACTCATGCCCGCAAGCAGAAGTCCGGCAAGTAAGGGCCTCGCATAGCTGTTCATGATGTTGTCCTCTCTCGTTACGCCTCCCTACCGACGGACGAAGGTGAGTTTTGTTTCCACGTGCTCTCGGAGTTTTGATCCCGTCGGACAGCGAAGTCTTGAACGTGAAGACCAGGGCCGCGCCCCACTCTTTCGGGAACCCTGGTGCCCGCTGGGGTAGCCCGTCTTCTCAGGCGGCGTTTCGTGCGCCCAAATCTAAGCTCCCCTCAATCATGGCCGGAGGGGTTCATGGAGATCTTCCTGCTGAACGTGATGGGCTCGGCGGCAGTCGCCTCTGCAGTCATTGTCGGAATCATCACGACGCGGCTGTCACGGGACATCGCCCGCAGGTAGGCACGAGGGTCGTCCGGAGCACTCCAGGCCAAGCGGACGCGCAAGCACCCGAGCCCATCACGGGTACGGCGAGGCTATACCGACTGGAGCACCAGCGTCCGCTGGCGGTCGAGCTTCTAGCGGATCTGCTCCTTGCCCCAGTTCTTGTGCGCGACCTCGTCGGAAACCTTCTGCTCGGTTCGCGTCAATCTGCGGCGTCGGCTGCTGGCAACGGCCATGAAGATGCCGATCAGCAACGGGCCGCCGATGATCACCAATCCCCAGACCCAACCATCGGCTATATCCCACATCATCCTGCTCCTTGCGGAGGGCCGCCAGAGACGACCCGACTGTCCTTGCAGGGCTAACCGGAATGCAAACCCGTTGTTCCGCTCGCCAGCCCCGCATAGGCAAAGCCGGTTTCCGGCATTAGACAGGCGGGACGTCGCAAACTCCCGCTTCATCGATCGGACCCCATGCTGATTGCCATCTCAGATCCTAACGACCTGCGAATCGAAGCTTACCGGGCCGTCCGGGAGCGGGATCTCCTAGGGCGCCAACACCGCTTCATCGCGGAGGGTGAAGTGGTCCTGAGAGTCCTGCTGAGGCAGCCACGCTTCGAGGTCGAGTCGCTTCTCTTAGGCGAAGGACGCGCGGAGGGCCTGAACGATGCACTCCACCTCCTGCCATCCGAGGTTCCTGTCTACATCGCAAACCGGCAGGTGATGGATGCGATCGTCGGATTCCCGATCCACCGGGGCATTCTCGCTGTAGCCAAGCGCCCGGTTCTGCCACCGGTCGAGGCCCTCCTGGCCAACCTGCCGGAAACCGCCCTGGTGGTCGGTATGGTGGGCCTCGCCAACCACGACAACGTTGGTGGGATCTTTCGGAACGCGGCCGCCTTCGGAGCGGATGCGGTCCTGCTCGACCAGGAGACCTGCGACCCGCTCTATCGTAAAGCGATCCGGGTTTCGGTCGGCGGGGCTTTGGTGGTCCCCTTCACGCGAATTCCATCGGCCGATGCCTTGCTGCAGGCGCTGGCAGAGGCCTCCTTCGAGGTGATCGCCCTCTCTCCGTCCGGAACGGAAATGCTCTCGAAGGTTCGCCCCTCCAGACGCACGGCCCTGCTTCTGGGAGCGGAGGGACCCGGCCTGCCGCCGGATCTTCTGGCCCGGACCCGGACCGTGTCCATTCCGATGAGCGGCGGTTTCGATTCCCTTAACGTCGCCACCACCAGCGGCATCGCCCTGCATCATCTCACTCAGGCAAATAAGGGTTGAAGCCTGTGCCGCTCGCTGACTTGTGAAAGCACGTGCCCTTGCATGCAAGCGGGGCCGTTCTAGGCTTTTGCTCTCATGCCTGGAGACGCTCATGACCATCACACGCCGCACCATCCTTGCCAGCACCGTTCTTGCCGCCACTCCGATCGTCGGGCCCGCTCTGGCTCAGACCGCTCCCTCCGCACCGTCTCCTGCTCAAGGGGCAGGTGCGCGCCAGGCGCCTGGGTTCTACCGCTACAAGGTCGGCGACATCGAGGTGACGGCGATCAATGACGGCTTTGCGCAGCGTCCCCTCGAGGGGTTCGTCCGCAACGCGGAGCTGTCGCAGGTGCAACAGGCGATGCAGGAGGCTTTCCTCCCTGGGAACACGCTCCCGATCACCTTCAACACGCTCGTGCTCAACAACGGCGGTCGCCTGACCCTGATCGATACCGGAAACGGCGACATGGGAGCCCCGACCTCAGGCCGCTGGATGGCGAACTTCCGCGCCGCCGGCTTCGAACCCGCCCAGGTGAACACGGTGGTGATCAGCCACTTCCACGGCGACCACATCAACGGCCTGCGCCTGAAGGACGGCACTGCCGTCTTCCCGAATGCAGAAGTAATGGTTCCGGCCGCCGAGTGGGCCTTCTGGATGGACGATGCGCGCATGAACCAAGCGCCCGAGGGCATGAAGGGTGCCTTCCAAGGCGCCCGCCGCGTCTTCGGGCCCATCGCCAATGACGTGAGGCGCTACGAGATGGACAAGGAGGTCGTACCGGGTCTCACCGCCGTGGCAGCCCCAGGCCATACGCCTGGCCACACGGTCTACATGCTCTCTTCCGGCAACGGGAAGCTGATGATCATGTCCGACACCACGAACCATCCGGCCCTCTTCGTGCGCAACCCGGACTGGTCAGCCGTGTTCGACATGGATGCCGATCAGGCCCGCGCCACCCGCCGCCGCCTGCTGGACATGGCCGCGTCGGAGCGGGCACAGGTTGCCTTCTACCACGCTCCATTCCCGGCTACGGGGCATATCGCCAAGGATGGCAACGGCTTCCGTTTCGTCGCGGTGCAGTGGAATCCGGCCATCTAGGACTGGCCTGCGGCCGTTTCCGTGTAAAGCCACTCCAGGGTGGCGGCATCGCCGCCGGTCGGCTCGATGAAGAGAACGACCGGCGTTTCATATGGATGGCGCTCCTTCAGCGCCCGATGCACCTGATCCTGAAGGCCTTTGCGGGTCTTCAGGATGGCGACCGCCTCCTGCCCCTTCTCGACGGCACCCTTCCAGGCATAGACGGACCGCATCCCCGGCAGGACGTTGATGCAGGCGATTAAGCGGTCGCGGACCAGCCCCTCCCCGATCGACAGCGCGATGTCCACATCGGGAAAGGTCGTATAGACGAGTAGCGGGCGATCCATGTTATGCCTTTCCTCAGCAGCCTTATCGGACGCAGCGAGGGTAACTGGGCATGGCCCGTCGTTTCAACAACATCGCATTCGTGGCCAGCGCCGCACCTGACGCCCAGAGTGCGCTCCAGGTCCTGCAGGACCGCTACGCCAACGTTACGCCTGAACTGGCCGATGTCATCGTGGCTCTCGGCGGCGACGGGCTGATGCTGCAGAGCCTTCACCAGTTCATGGGCACAGCCAAGCCCATCTACGGCATGAACAAGGGCACCGTCGGCTTCCTGATGAACGACTTCCGGGAGGACGACCTCTTCGAGCGCTTGGAAGCGGCCGGACGCAGCGTGGTTCACCCGCTTCTGATGGTGGCCTGGGACGTGATGGGCGTATCCCACACGGCACGGGCCATCAACGAGGTCTCGATGCTGCGCCAGACCTATCAGGCCGCCAAGCTGCGGGTGAGCGTCGACAACCGTGTGCGCATTCCTGAACTGAGCGCGGACGGCATCCTAGTGGCGACCCCGGCCGGATCGACCGCCTACAACCTGTCGGTCGGCGGACCGATTCTGCCGCTGAACGCGCCATTGCTCGCTCTCACGCCGATTTCCGCCTTCCGCCCGCGCCGCTGGCGCGGCGCCCTGCTGCCGGACTACGCGAAGATCCAGATCGAGGTTCTTGAGTCGGTAAACCGCCCCGTGAGCGCAGTCGCCGACCATACCGAATTCCGCAACGTCTCTCGCGTGGATATCTCCATGGATCGCAGCGTCGATCTCGTGATGCTCCACGATCCAGGCCACAGCCTGGACGAGCGCATCCTCCGGGAGCAGTTCGGCTATTGACGATGATACAAGGCACGGGCTTCAACGTGCTAACCAAGAATCAGAGGTCAGCATCATGAACGATGAAACCAGGCACCCCCGAGGCGGCCTTTACTTCGAGGATTTCACCGTTGGCACCACCATCCATCACCGCCTGACCCGGACGGTGACGCAGATGGACAACATGCTGTTCTCCAACATGACCCTGAACCCGCAGCCGCTCCATATCGATGCGCATTTCTGCGCGACAGAAACGGAATGGGGCAAGCCGCTCATGAACTCCCTGTTCACCTTAGGGTTGCTCATCGGCATCTCCGTTAACGACACGACGGTCGGCACGACTATCGCCAATCTCGGCATGACGGACGTGAAGTTCCCGGCTCCGCTCTTCGAGGGCGACACGATCAACGCGACCACGGAGATCGTAGCCAAGCGCGAGTCGAAATCGCGTCCCGATGCCGGCATCGTGGAGTTCATCCACCGGGCCTACAAGCAGGATGGCACTCTTGTAGCCGAATGCCGCCGACAGGCCTTCATGCGCAAGAGGACCGCCTGATGCGCTCCCTGCTCTTCGTGCCGGGCGACAGCGCCAGAAAGCTTGAGAAAGGCCTGACCTCCGGTGCCGATGTCCTTCTCATCGATCTTGAGGACTCCGTGGCTCTCTCCGCCAAGGAAGAGGCCCGGCGCGTCACGGCGGAGTTTCTGAACCAGCACCGCGCGAAGGCCGAGCGCCCGCGTCTCTTCGTGCGCGTCAACGGATTGACCACAGGGCTCATCGATGCGGACCTCGACGGCGTGATGCAGGCAGGCCCCGACGGGGTCGTGCTGCCGAAGACGGTCGGTGGCACCGACGTGGCGCATCTCGGCGCCAAGCTCGCTGTGCGCGAGGCGGAGTTCGGCCTTGAGGATGGTGCCACCCGCATCCTTGCCATCGCGACGGAGAATGCCGCCGGCGTCTTTGCGCTCGGCTCCTTCGCGGGCGCGAGCCATCGCCTTATGGGCATGACCTGGGGCGGCGAGGATCTGTCGGCCGATCTCGGGGCCGAGACGAACCGCGGTACTGACGGCGGCTACACGGACCCTTACCGCCTTGCCCGCTCTCTTACTCTGCTGGGTGCCACGGCGGCCGGTGTCGATGCGGTGGACTCCGTCTACACGAACTTCCGCGACATGGCAGGACTGGAAGCCGAGTGCCGTGAGGCTCGCCGCGACGGCTTCGTCGCCAAGATGGCGATCCATCCGGCTCAAGTGCCGGTCATCAACGGAGCCTTCACGCCCTCACCGGAGGCAATCAAACGGGCACAGGCGGTGATCGACGCCTTCAAAGCCAATCCCGGAGCCGGGGTCGTCGGTGTCAATGGCGAGATGCTGGATCGACCACACCTGCTCCGGGCCGAACGTCTCCTGAGGCGTGCCGGTAAGCAGTAATAGTGCCTGCCTGGCAATCCCCATAGGCTCGCATGTTCGCCTCGCCAACTTTAAGTACTTTAAACTGTAGTTTCAATTTTACGTTATAATTTCAGCAGTTCATCTTGGGGTTTTTGCAGTATCTGACAAGTCTGGCTCGACAATGCCGTGTTCACCAAGCTCGGCAAGAAGGGCACCGAAGCAAGCCCCGCAAAGCTCAGCAAGTCGTTCTTCACCATCGGCGATAAGGCGAAGGACAAGAACGACTACGTCATCTACGACGATAAGAAAGGCAAGCTCTTCTACGACGCAGACGGTTCCGGCAAGGGCAAGCAGGTGGAGATCGCCACCCTGTCCAAGAACCTGAAGCTGACCGAAAAGGACTTCTTCTACCACGTCCTGGTGAGAGCGACTCGTCGCAGTCTCAAAGCGCCTGAGATGTGATTCAACATGGCAAGCGAGGAGGTTTGCCATGTCCATTCCCGTCGCCCTCCGGCCTGATTACGATGCCGTTCGCCTGCGCCAGCTTGCCCGCCGGAGCAAGGATGCCCCGCAGACCCGCCGCTTGCTGGCCCTGGCGGTGATCTACGAGGGCGGCTCGCGCACCCAAGCGGCCGAGATCGGCGGGGTTGGCCTGCAGACCGTGCGGGACTGGGTGCTGCGCTTCAATGCCCACGGACCTGATGGGCTCTTGGACGGGAAGGCGCCGGGACAGCCCTCGATCTTAAGCCACGAGCATCGACTGCGCCTGAGTGAGATGATCGAGGCCGGCCCGATCCCGGCCGTCCACGGGGTGGTGCGTTGGCGTTTGGCAGACCTGATGCGGTGGCTCGGGGCCGAGTACCGGATCCGGATCTCCAAACAAACGCTCAGCCGTGAGTTGCGGGCCCCGAACTTCCGTAAGCTGTCCGCGCGCCCGCGCCATCATGAAAAGAGCGAAGCGGCCGTGGCTGTTTTTAAAAAGACTTCCCTGCGCGTCTGGAGGAGATCGCGAAGGACAAAGCCGATGGCCGCCCTATAGAGATCTGGTTTGCCGACGAAGCGCGGATTGGCCAGAAGAACAAGATCACCCGGCGCTGGGCCAAACGCGGCACCCGTCCCTCCGCGTCACGGGATCTGCGGACTGCGTCGGCTTATATCTTCGGCGCGATCTGCCCAGCCCAGGGCAAAGGAGCGGGGCTGGTGCTCCCTCGCTGCACGACAGAGGCCATGGCGCTGCATTTGGCCGAGATCTCCCAGGCCGTAGCAGCTGGCGCGCACGCAGTGCTGCTGCTCGACCAGGCCGGCTGGCATGTCTCAACCAGACTGAAGGTGCCGTCGAACATCACCCTGGTGCCGCTGCCGGCAAAGGCGCCTGAACTGAACCCGGTGGAGAACATCTGGCAGTTCATGAGAGAGAACTGGATCTCCAACCGGATCTTCACGTCCTACACTGACATTCTTGACCACTGCTGTGCGGCTTGGAACAAGCTGATCGATCAGCCCTGGACCATCATGTCCATCGGATTGCGCGAGTGGGCGCACCAATGATGATCAACGGGACTTGGTA
>NZ_JPUG01000040.1 GCF_000739015.1 Microvirga sp. BSC39 | reverse complement strand
TGATCCTTGGCCAGGATCTCCAGCTCCTTGGTCTTGCCGCGGCCCTCGAGGGTGCGGTTGAGCTCGTAGGCAATGTCGAAATGGTCCTCGATCACGGCCTTGTTGCGCCCGGTGACGAAGATGAAATGCTCGATCCCGGCGGCGCGGGCCTCGTCAACCACGTGCTGCACCACGGGACGGTCGACGACGCACAGCATCTCCTTGGGCACAGCCTTGGTGGCGGGCAGGAACCGGGTGCCGAGACCGGCGACGGGCAGGACTGCTTTGCGGATACGCTTCATTGAATGAGCCATAGATGAGAGTGAAAATTACGTTCGGGATAGTTTATGAGGTCTGGCTAGCACGCTGGTCCGAATACCGTGCGTGGGCACCCAGCAGCCGGGTGACATCCTCGGGTATGGTGCAGTATCGCAAGTGACGTGCCCGTTCAACCACATCGAGGAGCAGTCTTGAGACGAAACCTAGGCACAGCGGCTCACAACCTATCGCTTTGCTGTCATGAGGAACGATCCGAGACCAAATGGTCGGGTGTATTGCACAGGTTACAAGGCCACCGCTCAATGTCCGACCGTTTGTCGGATGCGTCCGTTCTCATTCTCCGGTCGGAAGGCGCTGCAATGCCACACCAAGGCACCTTCCCCAGATCATCTGTATGCTGTTATTTGTCGAAAACCACCTTATCAGCAGTTCAACCCTGTTCACGACGAGGTCTGATTTGAAACTATGTGCCAATATTGCCCTGCGATCTACTCTGGCCTCCCTGATCTTCATGGGCCCCATAGGGACTTCGATGGCGCAGGAAGGGTCGCCTTCGCAGCCTCTCTCCTATAGTACTGTACGAAACGCCCCCCTCACCCCGAATGTACCTAGCTATGAGCGGTCGCCTGCATGGGAACGATCAGACAAGCTTGATCAGAGACACAGGGCAACTGCATCCAAAGCAATCAGATCTATGTGCGTCGACTGCTTGGGAGCGAAGTACAACAAGCCAAGTTCGCAGACGGATTCAACCTTATCGGAGGAAATGTCGGCTTGGGAAGGCGAGCCGCAACTCGAGACGGAACCGTGAGCTTGTAGATCAGCAAAAGCCGTCCTCTTGGCGCCTAAAACCGGCGAAATTTGTATCATCGAACGAGCCGGGTGCAAGCCTTCGGCAGATAGAACGAAATTCCATGCAGAGTATTCGGGGTCGGCTGGCGCGGGGCGCCCTTTGGATTGGGCTGACGCGCCTTTTTGTTAGCGTCATTGGCTTTGGGAGCACGTTAGTATTGGCGCGACTATTAACGCCAGATGACTTCGGCATTGTAGCCATCGCCACAACCATCCTTACTATCGTAGGTTCGGTCACGGAGCTATCGCTGTCTGCAGCCTTAGTCCAGCACAACGCACCGGATGAAGAGCACTTCCATACTGCTTTCACGCTCAATGGGATGAGAGCGGTGATCATTGCGGTTGCGCTCTCCCTAGCCGCTTGGCCAATTGCTGGACTATACGCCGACCCCAGATTAGGGCCAGTGATATTGGTGGTAGCGATGACGGGCCTCTTAAGTGGGTTCTTTAATCCCAAGCTAGTAGTAATGACGCGCGACCTGGTATTCTGGCAGGAGTTCGCGCTCAATGTGTCCCAGAAACTTACAGGTTTTGTGGTGGCAGCTGTCATCGCATTGGCTTACCAGAGCTACTGGGCATTGATCCTTGGTTCGTCGATAGCGCAACTGCTAAATCTAGTTCTGTCCTACGCTGTTCGTCCATATCGACCACGATTTGGGCTCGGGCGCGCTCGAGAGCTATTTTCGTTCTCCATCTGGCTTTCGCTTGGTCAGGGCGTTAACGCCCTTAACTGGAATCTCGACAAACTAGTTGTGGGATACATCTATGGCCAGGCGTCGTTGGGCACGTATACCGTAGGTGACAATCTGGCGGCGCTGCCTACGCGAGAGGCGACGCTGCCTATCGCCCAGACCCTGTTTCCTGGCTTCTCCCGCATGGTTGATGACCCTGAGCGGCTGCGCCGCGCCTATTTACGCGCTCAAAGGCTGCTCTGCGCCATCGCCTTTCCCATCGGCTTCGGATTCGCGGCAGCGGCTCCCATTGTGGTGCCGCTGACACTCGGGCCACAATGGGCGGGAGCTACCATTGTAATTCAGGTTATCGCGAGCGTAATTGCGCTCCAGACGCTTGCCACGACGCTGCAGCCGCTAGCCATGGCGCTGGGCCAGACGCAACTCTTGTTCGGTCGCGACTTGGTTAACCTCTTCATCCGCGTCCCCTTAATGGCCTTGGGTATGTTCCTAGGCGGATTTCCTGGCATCCTTTTCGGCCGGGCTGGCGCGGCCGCGGTTGGCACAGTAATAAACATGCACTTGGTACAGCAGCTCACCGGCCTTTCACTGTATGAGCAGATTGCCGGCAACATTCGACCGCTGGCTAGTTCCGTCGCGATGGTCGGGGTGATCCTGGCGCTGCAAAGTTACCTCGCAGAGACAAGTCTGGGAGTGAGTACATTTACGACCCTAACCCTAGTCGGCGCCGCGGGCGCTGCGACCTTCGCCACCTCCGCTGTCCTGTTGTGGTTCATGGCGCGGTGCCCCGATGGACCTGAGCGCGAGATATCGGAGGCACTGCGCTACGCCGTTGGGCGCGCTGTTCCCCTCATTTTCTCCTGGAGGTCCTCACGATGAAAACCACCATGTTAAAGCCGCCCACGATCGACGTTTTGTTGCCTGCCTTCAACGCTGAATCGACCCTTCGCGAGTCGTTGCAATCCCTGCTTGATCAGACATTCGAAGATTTTCGCATCCTTGTTATTGACGATGGATCGACAGACGGAACAGCGGCGCTCGTATCCACCATGGCCGCCGCAGACGCTAGGATCATTCTATTCTCGAAGCCCAATAGCGGCATCGTGGACACACTCAATATGGGACTCGAGAAAGCCACGGCCGAGTTCATCGCCCGTCTTGACGCTGACGACATCTCCTTCCCAGAAAGGTTCGAGGCCCAGTTGGCCTACTTGCGTGGGCATCCCAATTGTGTAGCGGTCAGCTCCAACGCCTATCACATTGACAGCGTAGGACAGCGCACCGGTACGAGCACAACATTCGGTGTTCCGACAGGCAATCCGACTTGGGCACCCTCGCGCGAACCCTACCTAATGCATCCCTTTTTGATGGCACGGCGCGCAGCGCTGGTCACTGTTGGCGGGTACCGACACGTCAACCATGCTGAAGATGTAGACCTTTACTGGCGGCTTCGGAAATTGGGTGAGTTGCACAACCTTCCTGATATCCATGGCGAGTACCGCGTGCATCCGGGCAGCATCAGCAGCAAATCTATAGTGAACGGCCGCGTTCTTGCCTTGTCGGGGCAGTTGGCGGCTTTGTCGGAGAGGCGCAGGCGGGAGGGTCGCTCTGACTTACCCTTCGAGCGCAATCAGCTCGATGCCTTTCACGCGGCTGGCTCGCTCCAAGGAATGATTTATGTGGCGGCGTCCATGCTATCAGATGAGGAGCAAAACTACTTAGAGATTGCTACAGCGGCCAAACTGCTTGAAACTTCGGTCTACCGACCTTTCGAGCCCACGGTAGAGGACTGCGCTTTCATTGCTAAGGCCATTCGTAACCACGCTGGAGGACTGTGCGACGAGAACCGCAAGGAGCTGATTTTTATGCAAGCCAGGACGTCCCGGCGCCTTTTGGCTTCGGGTTATATCCGTGAGGCAATGGCGCTTACCCCAGTGCATCTATACCCAAAGGTCGCTGCCTATCACATCCGTTTAAAGACCGGCCGCGCTTGGGGAAATGTCAACTGACTCGGGGTCAGCACCGATACTTGCATAGCCCGGATCATTCAAATAAAAGCCTGCCGTGGCCGCCATCATTTCTGGGTGGCCTTCCTGATATGGAGCTTCCGATGAGGTTAGTGTCTGAAGGGCGAATTGCCGACATCAGACGGCTACAAGATATTGTCTTGGAGCAGACCGCCGACCTCTTAAACTCAAGCGAGCGTGTAGCGCTGCTAGACTTCCCTGATTATGACAACATCGGCGACAGCGCGATCTATGCAGGCGAGATTGCCTTTTTAGAGCGCAAGAGATTAAAACCTTCTTACGTTGCGTCGAAAGACAACTGTATTTGGTCAGAACTTGAGCGCAGGATCGGTAATGGACCGATTCTCCTTCAGGGAGGCGGCAACTTCGGCGACTTGTGGCCTTGGTTCCAGCCTTTTCGCGAAGAGGTGCTAGAACGCTATCCGGGACGTCCCGTGATTCAGTTCCCACAGACGATCTTCTACCGCGAGCAGGCTAACATCGACCGCACCGCGCGTCTGATCGAGCGGCATGGTGCATTCACACTTCTGGTGCGAGATCAAAGGAGTTTCGATCTGGCGACGCGATCCTTCCAATGCGACGTTCGGATGTGCCCGGACATGGCCTACTTCATCGGCCCAATAGAGAGGGGAGAACCCGATCAAGACCTTTTGCTCCACCTGCGCCGCGACCGAGAAGCGGCCACGGCGCACGATTTGCGGGCCCTCGCTATTGACCCACGTATCCTAATAGCAGACTGGCCGGCTGAGCCGCCCGGCTTTCACATGAACTCGAAGCTGCGGGATGTACTGCCACTAGCTTTGGCATACCTCCGCGGCGGCAAGCAGTCCTATCTCAGTACGCGATATCACCGCCTAGCTTGGCTTCGGCTCAGGCGCGGCTTCGACCTACTGAGCCGCGGCCGCACAGTTATCACAGACCGACTGCACGGACACATCATGAGTTTCCTCCTTGATATACCCCACTGTGTCCTGGATAACAGCTACGGCAAAACCAGTACTTACATGGAGACCTGGTGCACGGCTGGTGGCAATGTCTCCCGTGCAGCGAGCCTAGCGGAAGCAGAGGCTTGGTACCGAAGTGCCGTTGCAGCCTGAGTAAGCGGCAACTCGGACTGCATATACGCGAGTTGCCCCGCCTCTTTAATATTCAGGGAACATTTGTCCCCGCGCGAGGCGGCGACGTATCGCGCCGGCGGCAGAAGGAATGATGCGCCAAGGTTGCCAGCCGAGTCGTTCGCGGAGAATGCGCAGGAGGGAGATGTTGGCCCGGCCTGTCTTTAGAAGTGCGCGCAACCAAATATAACTGAATCCCCGCTCAAAGTCTGCAATCTTCGACCTCACGATCGCCTGCTCCTCAGGAGATAATTCGAAGCGTCCGTCAACATAACTCCAGAGCATCATTTGGAAGGCGAACCTACTCGGGGTGTTTGGGTGATCCCACGATGTCAGAGTAGAGTGGAAGATGTTGACTCCGCTCCCGCAAATGACGCCCACCTCTGTGGTGAAAACGACACGACGCGCAACTTTACAAAGAGAAAACCAAAACAGAAGGTCCTCGCCGGCGGTCCTGAGGGACGCCTCGAAACGGATGTCGCGGAGCACCTCATAGCGGTAAATCACAGTCGAGGTCTGCGAGAGGTAATCCTGCATGAAAGCCAACAGCTGCGTGTCGCGCCTGAGCGCAAAGACTTGCGGGTTGCTAGTAGGCTCCAAGGGGGAGCCTTGGCCGAGGCGCAGCCATTTTTTGACCGTTGAGTTCGAATCGAAGTAGCTGCGGCCACCCTCGTAGGTATCGCGTCGGTGGTTTGCAAAGAAGTAATCGGCGTTCTTACCCAAGCACGCTATGCCGTCAGCGACGTGGTGCGGCAGCCAAGTGTCGTCTGTATCGAGGAATGCCACGAAATCAACCGGGGTGGTCTCAAAGTAGTCAAGACCCGTGTTGCGTGCAGCACCTGGACCTCCATTTTCGCGCTTCAAGGTGACAAGGCTGTGGCGGCCCAGAGGGGGCAGAGACGCGAGTTCATCATCTGATGGGCAGGGAGATTCGTCATCCACAACAACTATGACCAGTCGGACGTCGTCTGGAAGGGATTGCTCCAGCACCGAGCGCACTGCTTGGCGTAGTAAGCCCGGCTCACGTTGATAAAATGGTAGAATGACGCCAACGCTGGTCATTGGGTACCCTGAATGGTGGTGGGAGCGAGTTGAAGTTAGGTTAGCTCTGCCCTTGCGTGTAGTCGAGTTCCTACTAGATAATTCGCGCTAGGCCCGTCGGATCGAGACCTGGAACGCACCCTGCAGACCATCCACCAGCCGCCGCGCCCGCGCAGGCTTCAGAGCTTTTTTGACAGCACGTCCTGCAGCATGGCTTTGTCGAGCGAGAGGTCCGCCACCATCTGCTTCAGGCGCCGGTTCTCCTCCTCGAGCTGCCTGAGGCGGCGCACCTCCGAGGGCATCAGCCCGCCATACTTCTTGCGCCAGCGGTAGTAGGTCTGCTGCGAGATCCCGACCTTGCGGCAGACCTCCTCGACGCTCACGCCGTCATCGACCTGCTTGAGCAGGACGGCGATCTGCTGCTCTGAGAACCTGGACACCTTCATGGCCTTTCCCCTTCTCCCAGCCGGGAGACATGACGAGAAAATTCCCACTTTGGCCGGTCCAGTTTCCAGGGAGAAGGTCACACGCAAGTGAGCGCCTGACGGGCTGCGGCTGTACATCAAGCGTCATCTTGCCCTGCCCCGGACTGATCTGATCCTGATGATCCCGTGCTTCTAGTGCCCCTAGCATTATTACGCAACGTGATCGTTTCGAGACCATCTACCTTATGCGTAACGGAAGTCTCGTACATGCCTAGCGCTTTCTGAGCCACTACCACCCCTAATGAGCTTGGAAACCAGAGAAGTGTTCGCTTGTCATTGCGGATGAGGTGGAGCAGTTCATTTGGAAACCGGATTTTTCGAAGAACTTTGCGGAGCCACAAAAATGCGAACTCCCTCCTTAAGCGCTTGAGTTCAAGCTCAACAATTGCAGAGTCATCGGACGACACTGGGAGCCTGTGAACCATTCTAGCCAGCAGAGTAAAGGCCCAAACCTGCTCGGCTGCCCGCAATAGGTTCCCTGGGGCATTCCAATCCAAGTTGCCGAAGCAGATGTTTACGCCATTTCCACAGGCCACATTTACTTGAGACGAGACAGCTATGCGCTCTGCTAGGCAAGCTAGCTCCACAATAAAGATCAGATCTTCACCAGCACCCCGAAGCCTGCCGTCAAAACGTGTTGCGGAACCGATTTCCGTTCGAAAGACCATAGTGGACAGGTGGCTAGGCATGTAGCGCAGCGTAAGCGTTAGCATGATTTGGCGGGGCAGGATCAGTTCGCCTACGAGTGGGAAGGGAACGGAGGGGAAGTAGGTGTCGTGGAAACCAGCACGTTTGTGGTCGCAGAAGTAGAGGTCTGCACCATTCTTGAGAGAACTGAGAGCAGTTCTGATGTGATCTGGCAGCCATTCGTCATCGGAGTCGAGAAAGGCGATCCAGTTGGCGTCTGAAGGCACCAGATCAAGCCCAGTATTGCGTGCAACTGCTGGCCCACCGTTAGGCTGCCGGTGAACAGATATACTTACGTACTCTGGCAGGCAAAGACCGTCGATCTCCCGGCTTGCTTCGTGTGGCGAGTCGTCATCGACCACGATGACAACAATACGGGTGCCCTCGTCAACCTTCTGGGCAGCAATCGATTCCAAAGCCCGCCGAAGGATCCCAGGGCTTCGCTGATAGTATGGTATAACAACAGCAACTTTACTTAAAGTCTCCATAGTGTCCTACCTAAACCGGCTTCATCATAGAATATCTTGGATAGTGACTTCTATCACGTCGCCAGGACGAAGCTCATCATCTTCTTGGGGAGTCAAACGCTCTACGCCTGTTGCACCCTTGCGTATTACCGAGAAGATAAGGTTTTCCTGCAGCCGCGACCCACCCAAATATCGCAACTTTTCCTCAAGCGCGGAAAGCTTGACTTGCGACTGTGCGATTCTCGCATTGACCTGTTGGAGGCTGTCATTCAATTCTATTCGTGTCTTCGCATCAATCTCTTCAAGAGAACGCCGCAAAGTCTCCCTTTCCCTTTCAAGCTGAGACATAGCGGACGTCGTCTGAAGAACACGTGTTCCTGAAAAGAGCATTGTTCTACGCGCATCCGAGAGGCGGTTCACGGCTACATTGCCCTTTTCAAACAGGCTACTGATCCGTGCAAAATCTTCAGCGTCGGCCTGACTTCCAGCTTCTTCATTTTTCATCTGCTCCGATAAAAGAGCCAGACGCTTGTCAGCCTGCACAATTGTTTTTTCAATCGAGGCTTTCCGCTTAGCCAGATCCGCCCTCCGTGTTCTTAGTTGATCCTCTTCAGTCGTCTTAATCTGATTAATTACAGTTCGGTCGAGTGGGCTCTGAGAAAAGTCAGGAAACGGAGACTCACTTCCCTGCAACTCATTATTTATACGCCAAGCACTGGCTTGATCTTTTACCTGCTGCACCCAGAGCGCTTCAATCTCACCCCGGAGTTGCAATGCTTCGAGGCGAGGATTGGCTATACCTGCGCGACCAGCGCCATAGCCACCTGCGACCATGATTGCCTGCCTCAGCGTCATACCTGGGCGATAGGCTTGCTGCCCAGGATTTGCGACATCACCACCTAGATATACCGGACGGTACTCAGCAATCTGCAAGGTAATCTCGTTTGATGTAATCACGATAGGCTCGGATTGGCCGCCAGGAGTCCTCTGCTGGAGCACCGCACTTGAATAAGCCTGCCGAACAGCTTGAGACAGTTCAGGCAATGTCCGATCGGCGGCTTTGATGCTTCCAACTAGTGGCAATACAATATCGCCATCAACCCCAACCGTCGCTTTCTGACGCAAATCAGAAAATCCTGCGACTGAAAGCTCCAGCACGTCCCCGGGCGCCAACCGATACTCTGCGAATGCCGGTGCTTGTAGGGCAAAGTACACTATGCTGACGCTTGCCCAGCGGACCGCGCGGCTCCAAGTTAAGACCTTCTTTGATGTAGTTGTCATCATACCGTTCTGGTGAGTGATTTAGTGGAACCGGAGCTTTAGTATAGCTAACCGGAGCTTTAGTACACCTCAAGAGCCTCGGGTAAGGCCCCTGCCAAAATGTAGGAAAAAATAAAGGCGCGGCTACAGATTATTTTGGGATATCCAGACAAGATATGGTGATGTTGAAAATGCTACGCTTGCACTCAGGCGTCACCGTGCAATCGCATTGATAGTCTGCGAAGGCTGAGAGACTGCTATTTGTTGTCCCCACGTTTATCTGAAGGTACAGCAATCGTTCCAGAACACCGCATCAAACACCGAGCGCGGGGCGACATATTACGGCCTGATGAACGGGACCGACTAGTACTACAGCCGGGCCTTGTGCGTTGTCTTAGACACGGAGGTGTCGCACCATGACGTACGCAAGCGAGGCCCACCGCTGGGCCGCTCAGCTGGACGAACTCTGCTCGCGCATTGCTCCCCGCTTCGGCCGCATTGAGCCGCGCCGGCGGGCCAGAGCCTACCTGCAGGGCCTGCTCGCGCCGCTTGAACGCAAGAACGGCTGGCACCTGGCCGAAGCCGCCGGCGACATGACACCTGACGGTGTGCAGGACTTCCTGTCCCGCATGCACTGGGATGCCGAGGCTGTGCGCGATGATCTGCGCACCTATGTGGTCGAGCATCGCGGTGATCCTGACGCCTTGCTGGTGCTGGATGAGACCGGCTTTGTGAAGAAGGGTGACAAGTCGGCCGGCGTCAAACGCCAGTACTCCGGCACGGCCGGCCGCATCGAGAACTGCCAGATCGGGGTGTTTCTCGCCTATGCCAGCCGGCACGGGCATGCGCTCATCGACCGGGCGCTGTACCTGCCGCAAACCTGGGCGTTTGACGCCGCCCGCCGCGCGGAAGCGGGCGTGCCGGAGGAGATCGGCTTCGCCACCAAGCCGAAGCTCGGACAGGCGATGCTCAAGCAAGCGTTCGAGGCCGGCGTGCCGTGTGCCTGGGTGGTGAGCGACAGCCTCTATGGGGCCGATCACCAGATCCGGCGTCTTGATCGAGGCGCACGGGCGCGGCTATGTGCTGGCAGTGACCTCCGCTCAGCGGCTCGGGTTCAAGCCCGTGGAAGATTGGCTTGAGGATGTACCGGGCAGAGGCTGGAAACGGCTGAGTGCCGGGGATGGAGCCAAGGGCCCGCGGCTGTACGATTGGGCGTATCTGCCGTATCGCACGCCGCCGGTGCCAGGCTGGAAAACCGGCCTGCTGATCCGCCGTAGGAAGGGCCAGAAGGGGCAGCCGCATCAGTTCACGTTCTATCTCACCCGGTACCCGGTCACCGGAGGAGACGTCGCTGGCTGACCTGGTGCAGATTGCGGGGATGCGCTGGCGGATCGAGAACTGCTTTGAGGAGGCCAAGGGCGAGACCGGATTGGACGGGTGTCAATGCCGTATGAATCATCCCCAGAAGCGCCGAAGTAAAATTCCCCAGTTGTGCCGCTTACGTCCCCAGGGGCTTGGGACCATTTTTCGGAGGCCGGCCTCGCGGGCGGGAGGCCGGCACTGGACTGGGCGGCGTGATCAGCGCCTTGGTGCGGACATGCTCAGGCATCAGTTCGGCATGCTGCCGCAGCCGGTAACTCGAGCCCTCGATCTGGATCACCACCGCATGATGCAGAAGCCGATCCAGCAGGGCCGTGGCCACAACAGGATCGCCGAACACCTCACCCCATTCGGCAAATCCGCGGTTCGAGGTCAGGATCATCGCTCCACGTTCATAGCGTGCGTTGACCAACTGGAAGAACAGATTGCCGTCGCCTTCGACCACCGGCAGATAGCCGATCTCATCCACGATCAGCAGCGTGGGTCGACAGAAGAACCGGATCCGCTCCGCCAGACGCCCCTCGCGCTTGGCACGCGCGAGCAGGCCGATCAGATCCGCCAGCGTGCAGAAGTGCACGCTCCGGCCGGCTTTCACCGCCTCCACGCCTAGGGCCGTGGCCAGGTGGCTCTTGCCGGTTCCAAGCGGGCCCAGGAAGTGCACTACCTCGTAGCGGGCGATAAAGCCCAACTGCGCCAGGGTCAGGATGCGGTCCCGGTCGAGCGAGGGCTGGAAGGTAAAGTCAAAGCCCGACAGGATCTTGAACGTCGACCGGCGCGGCATGCGCAACCCTGTTTTGATACGCCTGTTCTCGCATACGGTCAGCTCCTCGGACTGCAGCGTGTCGATGGCTTACAGCGCGCTGATGTCGCCCTGCTCAAGGCGGCGAACGATGGCATCGAGCGCCTCGCGGGCGCGCGGCATCTTCAGGCCGACCAGATCCTGGCGGATCCGCTCCAGGGTGGTGGGGGTGAGCTCGAGAGCGGCACTCATGCGCGCGTCTCCCGGGCCAGGTGGCGGGCCACAGCATCGTAGAACTCGAGCGAGCGTTGGGCGACCACGTCACCGGTGCGACTGATCGGGAAAGCGTCAGATCCACGCATGCGCCCCGCGGGTAGGCCCTTGCGGTGACCGGGAGCAACCCGGCGCTGGTGGCGGCCCTCCAGCACCGGATGGGCGGCAATCTGCTGGCCGTCCTCGAAGATGCGGATCTCGTCGGCCAGGGTGTGCACCTCGACCACGCGCCGGCGGGTGGCATCGGGCACGCTGTAGAAGTTGGCGCCCACGCTGACCATGCCGTCGCGCGAGATGCGCCGCTCTAGCCGCAGCACCGAACGGAACGGGGCCAGCGGCAGCGACCGTAAGAAGGGCTTCTCCTCGGCGAAGGCTTCGGTGACGACACGGCGCGTGGTGGCATGCAGGCGTGGGTTGGCCACCGTGGCGAGCCAGTGCTGCAGTTGCCGGTTCAGGTCCTCGAGATTGTCGAAGGAGCGCGCCAGGAAGAAGTCCTCGCGGATGTAGCGGAAGGGCCGCTCGACCTTGCCTTTGGTTTTGGCCCGGTACGGCCGGCAGGCTTTGGGATGGAAGCCGAAGTGACGGGCCAGATCGATGAGGGCACGGTTGTAGACGATGCCGCCCGTGTCGGCCTCGCCGGTGACCACGGTCTTCATGCGGTCGTAGAGCAGCTCGTGCGGCACGCCGCCCAAGGCCTCGAAGGCGGCCACGTGGCAGCGCAGGAGGGTGGCCAAGTCCTGATGTAGAACGAAGCGGGCCCAGATCAGGCGACTGTAGCCGAGCACCAGCGAGAACAGCCACACGATGCGCGGGGCCGTGGGCTCGTCGGTGAACACCACCTGGAACTGGGCGAAGTCGACCTGGGCCTGCTCGCCGGGCGCGGTCTCGAAGCGGACCTCGAAGGAGGATGGCGTTGCGGGGCGGATCTCGCGCAGGAAGTCGGTGACGGCGGTATAACCTCCAGCATAGCGCGCTCCTTGATCTTGCGGAACAGGCGAGAGCCGGTCAGCCCTGGGAAGGCGCTCACGCGCTCGCGCAGGTAATGGGTGAAGGGATCGATAACGGTCTGACGTGGCTTGCGCGGACCGTAGGCCGGCGCCTCCAGACCTCGCTTGATGTATTTGCGGACCGTCTTGCGGTCGAGGCCGCTCTGGCGGGCGATCGCCGAGACCGACATACCCTGCCGGTGCCACTCCAGGATCATGACTAACTCCCCAAGCTGGATCACCGCATGCCCTCCTGACCATCAGGAACAGCATCGGCGAAGAGAGCCTGCCGGTCTTCCCGGGCCCCGCCAAAACGACCGGCGGGCGCGCCACCTGGGGAAAGTTCAAGCGGCAGGTCTGGGGAGTTTCACTCCGGTATCAACAGACGAGTACGAGGTGCGCTCGTGGACGGGCTGGCACCGGCACATCACCCTATCCATGCTGGCGTGATCTTCCCCCGATTGAGTGGACACCGGGTTAGCTCGCTGTCCGCTCGGCCTGTTCGGGTGTGAGATACCCGAGGGCCGAGTGAATGCGCTGCCGATTGTAGTAGCCCTCGATGTAGCCGAACAGATCCCGTCGTGCCTCCTCGCGGGTCGTCCAACGATGCTGATGAACCAACTCGACCTTCAAGGAATGGAGGAAGGATTCCATCGGGGCATTGTCATAGCAGCAGCCCGTCCGGCTCATCGATGGCTTGGCGCCCATGAGAGCCAGTTGCTGGGCATACGCCTCAGACGCGTATTGGCTTCCACGATCCGAATCGTGAATAAGCCCAGGGCCTGGTCGCTGCCGCTGGGCCGCCATGATCAGAGCGCCAAGGGCTAGTTCGGTGCGCATGTGATCGCGCATTGACGCCACCAAACAGCTAGAGTCGAGAATTTTCCCTGGCGCCGGTGTGTTAGGGTGTCCCCGTTGTCTGTCGTTAAGTTCCAGAGATGTCGGTAGAGTCAAAGTTTCAATATATTTAGTTTATTCAGTAAAGCCATTGAGGTTTACCGGACTGAACCGCACCCGCCTCAACATCGAAAATACAATGGGACCAGACGCTCCTAAATACGACATAGAGTGGTCCACTCACCGGAAATAGAAAGAAACGCTCAATAAGAGTGCTCGTTTCATCTTCCAGGCTGACGTTGGTTCTACTGGTTCAAAGTTCAGATGCCGTGACTAAGCAAACGAAGCGGCAAGGCATGCCTTCACACCGACCTCTGCTCTACCTAGTCCGTACTCTTTGCTCGAAGCGCCTCGATGAATTAGCAGAATTGATTGTACCTAGGAGAACAACCACGATCAGGACCTGGAGCATTGAATGGTTCCGGAACAAAGGCCCTTCGGTCAGAGAGATGATCAGCGTGTTGATACTGAAGCACATACACCAAACGGCACTTAGATCGCGGGTCGCAAAAAACAGAAAAATGACCCTCGACGTGATCAGACCCATCACGGCCGCGAAGAGGGTGAAACCAACAACTCCAAGGTCCGCGGCTACATCAAGCCAGTTATTGTGCAAGTACGGGAGGCGCTGCTGGAGTATGTGCTGAATGAGCCCACTCGTTGTCTCGGAGGATGCGATATAGGCCTTATACCCGACGCCCAACCAGAAGTGGTCCATGAAGCTGAGCCAACCGTAGCTCCATAGAACTGTTCTTCCTGTCAGCGTCGTATCCTTCCCAAGCAACCCAAGTATATTACTCAAGACGCTACCGTTCGTGTTCAAAAGAGCGAACGCGAGGGCCGACATGATAACC
The DNA here is from genome assembly GCF_000739015.1 of Microvirga sp. BSC39. Classification (GTDB taxonomy): domain Bacteria; phylum Pseudomonadota; class Alphaproteobacteria; order Rhizobiales; family Beijerinckiaceae; genus Microvirga. The sequence continues at coordinate 37,263 of NZ_JPUG01000040.1, read as the reverse complement.
ACGCCTACCGCGGCACAGAAGACGAACACGGGTCTGCTTGCAATCCAAATTGCAGAAATTGTGAGCAAGGCAGCCGATATTGCTAAGCATATGAGCGATGTCCCTGAATGGCTTAGCACGATAGCTGCAACGGCTGCGACAGCACCGGCCCCTGAAAGAATGCGCCGCCATCCGCTTAAAAAGAGGACCGCTGACGTGTAAAAAAGCGTGACAGCTGCGGCTCCCAGCTGGTTTTTATGCGTGAACGTGCCCTCCAAGTTTCCAAATTTATCTCTTTCTCGGATCAGGAACGAGAGCAAAAGCGCTGCAAGAAGCCCTCCGAACACCAGCTTTATTGTTCCTTCCAGTTTGAAGCGCACGAACAGAACGACCCCGAGCAGAATGGTCGCTGCTAATTGCAGGCCGTGATAGAGACTTAATCCTGGGAGAAGTGACCACATCGATGAAAGCGATGCCAGTATTGGCCAAAGGAGTAGTGGCCAAGCATAGAAGCTTGCAGATACCATAGGTCTGTAAGCTTTAAGGAAGTAAATCACCAGAAGGCAGTCTGCCAACAGCCAAACGATACGTTCCATCGATCGGGACAAGGCGAATGAAGCGCCAAATCCGACAAGGATTAAAAGGCAGAAGAACAATTTCTCAAGCACGCTTCCGATATTAACAGACTGAAGGAGGACCTCGGCACCTGCTCTGTCGCCTACATCCCCCACATTTGGTGATTGAATAGTGACATTCTGATTGTACCGCCCATAGTTGAGGACCATTGGATGTTGGCTCATTCGGAACTCAAGGAAGATTATCGACTGGCTTACTAGAGATCATCTCAGGAGCTAAGCTGACCTGTACCATAATAGATATGATCTGAGACAGCATTTATTTACCATTCATTGGCCATTGATCTTTCTGCGCAAAGAAGCGGACTAGCAACAAGGGCGAAGTTCACTGTGGTTCATTTGCTGACGCTATGAACGAGCCCGCTCATAACACCCGAGATGACCTATCTACATTGAGCCGGATACATGTTTGAGATACGATCGGAAATCTGCATGCACGACTATTTGTAAGCGGGATGCGCGTACTCCTGATGCTGCCTCCCGAATGCGCTCGCGATGAGGCCAGCACCTCGACAGATCATTGTCAGCACACGGGCCCCTCCCTTTCGGTTCATCCAGAACCATGGCGATAACCCTATGAGCAGCACCGTCCCCACTCCAACACGCAAGCACCCGCGAGCTAGGTTGAAGTTTCGGCCTAAAACCCCGTTCGCTCCAAAGCGACTCAGGTGAGCCTCTGTCCCGCCGGTCCGAAACCATCTTCGAACCAGCCACGGCAAGGTAGTTCTGCCTTCTGGGATCCATTCGAGAACAACGGCTTGCTCAGCCCAAGCAATCTTGGCGCCTGATTTAGTTAACGAAGCAAAAAACATAGTGTCTTCGCCACCTGTATGGTTGAAGTCCAAGCTGAAGGTTAAGCTCTGCTCCTTCAACACAGACGCTCTCAGTATGGTATTGCAGGTGTACCCATCATCAACGAAACCGCCGTCCGATCGCATGTACTTAGCAAAGTGCTGTCCGTCGACGATCCATGGTGCGACTGGACCTTCGAAAACAGGTCGCACTGGCCCAACTGCTGCAGCCGTGCCGGCATCAACAACCGCCTGAACGAGGGATGCGAGCCAGCATGGCAGTGGAATTTCGTCATCATCAATGAAAATAATAAACTCAGCGTCAGGCATAGCAGTTGAAAGAACTGCGTTCCTCGCTTTTGATAGGCCTTTAGAAGGTTCTAGTATGTATTTGAGAGGAAACCTGCCATCGTTGATGTATGCTTGAGCAACCTCTCCGGCCGAGCCTTCCGCACTGTTGTCAACCAGCACAACTCTGACCCGGTTTTCAAGCTCGCTCGGCAGCACCTGTAAGTCGAGAGCATCAAGAAGCAGCTTTAGCTTCTCTGCGCGATTATAGGTCGTAATCCCAACACAAACGGCGTCTGTCATACCGACCCTTGCTGCCTACAATCGGCCCACTGAACTGATGAAACCGAGCGACCTTCAAGTGGTGGACGCGCCACCGGTGGCTTCAACGTGGCTCTCGCGCTGCTGAGATGCATAAGGCATCCGATTCGAGTTGTCATCGGACTCTCCAGCACTCAGGCCCCACAGCTCCGAAAAGCCTTTCAAAGAAGGCAACCTCAGCACCACGCACGGTCACTGATCAAGTCACCACTTGCATGTGCCGCCAACGGACTGGCCCGAGTTTTTGAAAATCAATTAGGGGTACGGGATCGTCAGCCTAATAATCAATGCTCCATACCAACGCTCGTAAGGCCTCGAGTTAACGGCTACCCCTGGCAGCGAGAACCGCAGGGACGGTCTGAACAATAATCAAGATATCACGTGCGAATGACCACTCTGTGACGTAGTTGACGTCGAGAGCAACGCGCTCCGTGTAGGTTGTATCACTTCGACCACTAATCTGCCAAGCACCTGTCAAGCCTGGCCTTGCCGTGAGATAGTGGGATGCCTTGGCGCCATACATCGAAAGTTCGTCATGGACGATCGGGCGAGGACCAACGAGGCTCATATCACCACGCAAGATATTGAAGATTTGCGGAAGTTCATCCAAGCTGGACTTCCGCAGGAACGCTCCAAAACGCGTAACTCGAGGATCATGTGTGAGCTTTCGCGTTTCGATCCATTCGCTCACAGCATCAGGAAACTGCGCAAAGTGCGCCTGAAGAATCTGATCACCGTTCTGGTGCATGGTCCGAAATTTCAGACAGCTAAACTCTTTTCCATCGTAGCCCACTCTCTTGTGACGGTAGATAACCGGACCAGGGCTTGTGAAATACACAAGGAGAGCGACAAAGATTATCAGAGGCAGCAACAAAAATACGACCACTAGCGCAACGCTAATGTCGAAGCAGCGCTTAGAAACTCCTCCAATTGGTCGAAACTTACGTCTGACCCTTTCCGAAGTTGCTCCGAAATAAGAACTATCCCAAGAGTAGGGATTAGGGGCAACCTGCCCCTTTGAACCTTCATTAGCCCCAATCATGGATCGCACCGTCATAATAAGCTTCGCCAAAAGTCGTTTCAGCGGGGGAGCTGGACACTAAGCACCAAGCATCGATCAACGCTTGGTAGGAAGTCCTAGCTTTGGCGTTTTTTCTTCTCGCTGCAGCGCATATAAACCAGAGAATCGGGCCCAAAACAAGCCGCATTGATCAACCTGCGCCTAATCGGAAGTGGTACTCCCTGCGAGCAGCTCTCAAACCAAACTCCTTGACAGAGTCGTCCTAAATATTAAGATTTAAATCTTATTGATGCTACTATCCTCGTAGCAGGACCCAGGTACTATCAAATGCACTGGCTTCTTTGAGCCTGCTAGAGGGGCAGTTCCTAGCACGATTAGCTGCCGCATTCAACGAGCCTGCGCTGTCGTTTGCTGGTTTATGGAGGCAAATCTGTACAGGCAGAATAGCATGTCTAAACTGGATGCACATCTTTACCAAGTGATAGAAAATTTGATTGGAAGAGGACTCGCAACTCCTAAGCTGCTGACCACGAGAAAGCTTAACCAAACCTTGAATGACAATATCCCTAAGGAATACTCCGGTTCAGGAATACACTTGATATTCAGGGGCACCCTGATATTGAGTGTTGATCCACAAAATCATCGTGAATATAAACCTATTGCCCGCCAGACGTCCCACGTTCATTCGTCAGAATGCGCAGATCCAGGATCCCATGACCTATGAGTGACGTATGTTCAATGAGTGGCCGGCCGGTTGAGCGCTTAATGCACTATCCACCTATCTCAGTAGTTGTTCCCGTATTGAATGAAAGTGCCTTTATAGAACGGTGCCTTCGATCACTCATACCTCAGCTTCGGCCTGAATGCGATGAGATCCTCGTGGTCGATGGAGGGAGCACGGATGAGACTTGCGAGATCGTCCGACGCTTACAGGCAAACCACTCTGGTATCTCACTTCTGCATAATCCAAAGCGCTTACAGGCAGCGGCCCTGAACTTAGGCGCGCAACTTGCCTCTTCGTCATCTGAAATCATAATTCGCGCGGACGCGCACGCGGATTACCCGCTTGATTTCATTGAACTATGCGCCACAAATTTGCTGGAGCAAAACGCACAATCAGTTGTGGTGCCGATGCGTGCTGAAGGGACAACACCCTTTCAAAGGGCTATCGCTTTCGCGCAGAACAGTCGTATTGGGAATGGCGGATCGGCGCATCGACGCAGCAGCAGCGCATCAAGGTTTGTTGATCATGGACACCATGCGGCTTTCGATCGTCGCACCTTTCTGTCCTTGTCAGGCTACAATGAAAAGTTCACGCACAACGAGGATGCCGAATACGATTATCGTCTGACGTGCTCAGGTGGACGAATTTGGATGTGCAGTGAGGCCTGCATCACATACTTTCCGCGCAAATCTTGGCGTGCTCTCGCGCGCCAGTACTTCAATCATGGTCAAGGGCGTGCCCGCACCTTGCTCTTACATCGCCAGTTTCCAAAACTCCGCCAAGTTATCCCTCCAGTTATCTTGGTGGCTACGATCGCCGGGATGTTACTAGCTCCTGTGGCACCAATTGCCCTATTTATTCCTGGCATGTACATTGCGATGCTTATAGGCGTTTCTGTCGCTCAAGCCATCAAGAAGCGCGATAAGGCTCTGCTTGCTGTTGGGCTTGCATCTGGGATCATGCATCTGAGCTGGGGAGCTGGTTTTCTTAAAGCTAGCGCCAACCAGGCCATTAACTTGATCTTTCGATCAAATTCGGGTCATTAACCAGACCTGTGACTGTTTCGCTGAGAAAGCGATATCAGCCGTTTTGAACCGTATCATCTGAGGCTCTCTGTGCTCCATCGTGAACTCACTCAGAACTCACACCACGTAGGGGAACACCCTGACAGTCTGTTCACCTTGGCGGACGCACTGACATTTATAAAATACGCAAAGTGGCCTGTTATTCTTTGCTCTGCTTTCTTTACGGTCATTGCACTTGTGTATGCGCTGACAGCGCAGCCTCTTTACACAGCGAGCTCAACCATATTCCTTCAAAACCAAAAGGGTCTTGTTATCAGTAAAGAAGCCAACGGCTCTATACCGATGGATGTGGGTGACATCGAGACCCAGATAGAAATTATCCGATCCGAGCGAGTCGCTGACCAAGTACTTCGCATAGTGAACCCTGAGTTGCTTCTGCCTGACCGCACGCAGAATAGCGAGCAAAGCTGGTTTCGCTCTATCATTACGTCCTTATCGAGTTGGAGAAGCACGGCTGATAACAGCCCCAATGCCCAAACACGTCTCGAAACCTCAAAGAGAGAACGCGAGCGCAGGCTGGTTCAGACCGGCCTGGCGGTATATCGCCCAGGTTTGTCGTATACGATCGAGATAGCCTACACTTCCCGCGATCCAGAGTTGTCTGCCCTCCTGGCAAACGCATATGCAAAGGCATACATCGAGGAAAGGCGGAACCTTCGCAATGATGCCATCAGGCAGGCGACAGCGTGGATGGAGGATCGCGTTGACCAGCTTCGCACACAGGCTGAACAGGCATTTACCGCGGCTGAGGAGTACCGTGAAGCCAACGTCGGGGTGCGGCCGGGCTCAGGGCTCACCTCTGCGCAGCCAGCCGAAACTGCTGATCAGCGGCGGGTTAAACTCAAGCGGCTTGAGAATGCGGCCCAGACCCTTCAGAGCACCTATGAGACCTTCTTCCAGCGGCTGGCAGAAATCACTCAACAACAAAGTGCGCCTGGTTCAGACGCTGTCATTCTAAACGAAGCAACTGTTCCATTGTCCGCGAGTTTCCCGAAAAAGAAGCTTACGCTTCTGCTTGCGTTGATCGCTGGTGCCGGACTTGGGATAGCTGTAGCGTTAGTGCGACGCTTTGTTTCTCCATCAATCGACTCCCCAGCGCAGCTTCGCTCCGCTGGCATTCGTTGTGTGGGCTTCGTGCCACTAGCCGACATTTGGCAGAAATCGGGCTCACGTGCCATCGATCTATCAACACCAACTTTCGGCCAGGTTCCTACTCTCAATCAAGGCGGCTCGCTCAGCCAGTATAAGTTGGATGGCTATATGGCCGTCTTGGGAGGGGCAGCTCCACACTTCAGCGAAGCTATACAAAGTTTGAAGGTCGATCTTGAGCTTTTGGGTTTGGGGCAGAGCATCCGCACCTTGGGCATCCTTGGAGCACCCTCTGGTCGACATCCCTCGATCATCGCGAGCAATCTTGCATTCCTTATGGCTTCTCAGGATACAACTCTGATCATCGACGCTGACCCTGAGAACGCAGGTGTGTCACAGCTATTTGCGCCTTCCTCCCGCAGGGGAATCGCTAGCGTTATCTCAGGACAAATCGGACTTGATGATGCATTGGTGAAACTCGGTGGAACAGAGTTAACTCTGCTGCCTTGCGAACCTGTGCAGGCTCGACCGAGCCTCACCTTGAACTCCGCAGCACCGCAGAAGATTGGCGACCTCCTTGAACTCGCTCGAGCACGAGCCAGCGTCGTGCTTGTCAATCTGGCGCCTATCAACTGCGCCTCTACGAAATCTATCCTTCCTCGTCTGGATGCAGTTCTAATTTTAGCTGACAAAAACAACATTGGCCTCGGCGCATTACGCGAGGTCATCAGCGAGATCGATCTCCGCAACGGAAATGTTCTTGGTGTCGCATTGTTCGAGGTTGAACGCGGCGTGAAGCCAAACCAGCGAATACACGTCATCATGTCCAGCCTTCGAACGAGATCTGCTTCATTACGACCATCTTAATCAAGGCTCTTGCGTATGACGCCCCGCGTTTCGGTTATCATCCCTGCTTATAATGCAGCTCCTTACATTCGTCGCGCCCTATTGTCCGCGTGCGACCAGACCGTCAGGGATATCGAGGTAATTGTAATTGATGACGGGTCCTCTGACGCAACAGGCGAAATAGTCTTGGAGGTCGCAAGCACCGACTCGCGGATCAAGTACTATGTCAGAGAGTCAAACGGAGGACCCTCGGCGGCCAGAAATGACGGAATGAGAATGGCAAGCGGCGAATGGATCGCGTTGCTGGATGCTGATGACGAAATGTTGGTCGATCGGCTTGAAAGGTTGCTTGAACTGAGTTCCACGACGTCAGCCGACATCGTTGCTGACAACATACTCATCACTCCCGCCAACGCTCACAAAAGTGCTCATGCGGCCCTTCCTAGTGGGGCTCCTCCCTACTATTTCGTCGTGGGCCCTCCCGAATACGTTCGTCGCAATATGATGCTGACGCCAGGGTTCAAACTTGGCTACCTGAAGCCTATGTTCCGGCGGGAACTGCTTCTCACAAACGATATTTTTTACGATACAAGTGTTTTGATTGGAGAGGACTATCTTCTGTGCCTTCGCGCACTAATAGCTGGCGCACGGTTTGTTGTTACTTCTGAACCTCTCTACCGGTATTATGTCAATGCAGGTTCGCTTTCATCTAAGTTGCGTAAGCAGCATCTCGTAGATTTTCAGCGTGCTCAGCACCGAATTGGGACAGCGTCCAATGAGGAGACGCTGCGTCGCGAACTTACGAGGTATGATGAACATCTTGATCTTCTGCTCAGGTACATGGACTTGATTGAAGCCATTAAGCACTTACAGGTAGCAAGAGCCGCTAGACTCGCCCTTGCTGAGCCTCGTACATTTGTCTACCTCCTGAGGAGCAGCTCAGAGGCCATTACAAAACGTGTGCGACGGCTTCCTGCGCGCTGATCAGTGGTTCCGCTCGAGCCACTGACCAATCTATAGACGTGCTCTGCAGCTAAGCAGGTTCCCGCCATCGCTGCCAATCTATCAGAGCTGTACCAGAAACCATGATGTGAGTGTCCGTGACCCGACAACTGGTTGCAAGGGCTTTTAGCCGGTTCCCACGAGCTCGTCGCAAGCCGTGATGACTGAATACCTCGTTCGCTCACCAGAAAGCGCTGCTTGAGCTCTGGCCGATGAACAAGACAGAGGCGATCTTTGTTTTCATCGCCGGGACTTATCAGGCGCTATTAAAAAGTCTTCATACTTGAATAGGGTGCGCTAGAAACGGAGACACCAAGCCAGTGCAATATATGCAGCTTTATCGTCCTAAGGCCGAGCTTCGCTTGTTGAAAGCTTTCTCGTGGTTGATTTGCGTTCTGACAGTGATCTTTCCATTGTCGAGCAACGCTGGATGGCAGCTCACATTCCAAGACGAGTTCAATTCCGAGTCCTTGGATGTAGGCAAGTGGAAGCCTTCAGATTTATGGGGCAATCAAACATTGGGGGGCAATCAGGAGCAGCAGTGTTACATCCCGGCCGCGATCAACCAGCATAGCGGCATGCTCAGGCTCGTCGCTAAAAGACAAGATACGCCAGCGTGGCAATGTAAAGGCGCCAAATCTGATCTTCGGTATACGTCTGGCATGGTCACGACAGCAGGTTGCAACCGATGGGAGAAGCGAAGCGATTGCGTTGGACTTCAATCTTTCTCGCAGTCATTCGGGTACTTTGAGGTTCGAGCAAAGGTTCCCAAAGGAAAAGGTTTTTGGTCAGCATTCTGGCTACTTCCTATTGATGGCACCTGGCCGCCAGAAATTGACATTATGGAAGTCCTAGGACACGAACCAGCTAAGGCGCACCAAACATTTCACTTTACCGATAAAGCTGGGAAACGGGGGAAAGCCAGTGGCATGTCCTCAGATGCTGATCTGTCCGCTGAATTCCACACCTTTGGGATTGATTGGCAGCCCGACAAGCTGATCTGGTATGTAGATGGAAAGGAAACTTACCGGTTTCAGAGTACGGAGATTCCATCAAAGCCAATGTACCTACTGATAAATCTCGCAGTCGGAGGTTACTGGCCCGGAAGCCCAGATGCCAACACTGCACTCCCGTCAATGATGGAGATAGACTACGTTCGCGTGTATCAGCGCATCAGCGATGGAAAGCCTGATGATAATCCGCCTCGCTAGCCACCCCCGAATGGTGCTCGCCATAACTGCTTTTTCAGGTTGTTCAAGGACAAGTGTTGATGACACGGCACGCCCGCAACGTACCCGCGCTGCTCCTCGCCTACTTTGGGCATGATGCTCGCGAGACAGCCGTTCAACGGCGCATTTTGTCACTTCAGCTGAACGGCTGTCGTGTTATAGGGTTTACTTTCGCCCGTCGGCACCAAGCAGAACGCTCATCAATCCCTTTTGACAACGTCTCCTTAGGGACGACCGTCGACCGCAACTATCTTAAGCGTCTTGTGCCCCTCGCTCGTGGCCTCGTTGCAGCACTACGGTATGCCCGTTCCTTGCGTGAAGCAGATGTGATTCAAGCGCGCAACATCGACATGTTTGCGCTCGCGGTAGTTGCGAGGTTGTTGAGTGGCTCGAAAGCAAAGCTTGTCTATGAAGTTCTCGATGTACAGCGTATCTTTGTTGGAGGTGGGCGGGTTTCTTCGCTGATCCGCGCAGTTGAACGCCAACTTCTCAAAACTGCCGATCTCCTGGTAGTCTCATCTCCGGATTTCATCAAAGAATATTTCGAACCTGTTCAGCGGTATCATGGACCTTGGCACTTGCTGGAGAACAAGATTTCCGGAAGCCAAATCCAAGCTGCGCCGCAGTCTTATGTGAGACCAACGGGGCTCTCACTCGGCACCGAACCATGGGTTATCGGATGGTTTGGTGTACTTCGCTGCCGAAAGAGTTTGGACATACTTGCAGCCATTGCCGATGAGCTCGGAGCGAAGGTACGGATATATATTCGAGGCCGGCTATCACGAGAGGACATCAGCGAGGCTGAATTCACTCAGACTATCGGACAGCGACCGAACATGGTCTTTGAAGGACCCTACTCCAGTCCAGAGGATCTCGCACGAATTTACGAGAACGTTCACTTCAGTTGGTCTATTGATTACACCGATGCTGGAGCAAACTCCGATTGGCTTTTACCAAACCGTTTGTATGAGGGCGGCTTCTTCGGCGCTGTTGCTCTTAGTCGCGAAGCAACGACAACGGAAAAAATGGTAGCCGAACATGACCTCGGAAGGAGCTTTGCAGAGCCTGTCGCAAAAAATATCTGTGATTTCCTACGCGATCTTGATACCGCGAGCTATTCAATTCTTCGCGCCAGGATTATGGCTAAGCCGCAGGCGCTTTTCGTGGATGAAACTGATACTCGCGTCTATTTGAATCGCCTTGCTCTCCTGATTGAGCAGAAGAATAACAGCGACGTTGAAGGCCGCTACTTGGAAAGCAGATGATTGAGGTTAGTGTTATTGTACCTGTTCGCAACGGGCACGATTTTATTCGGCGCTCGGTCGAGTCTGCACTGAGGCAGACGCTTCGTGAGATCGAAGTGATCGTCGTTGATGATGCATCAACAGATGATACTGCCCAGATTGTCGAAGAACATGCCGAGAAGGAGCCGCGCCTGAAAATCATCAGACTCGATACCAATCGAGGCCCCTCCGCCGCAAGGAATGCAGGCATCGCCGCTGCGAGCGGACGGTGGATCGCCCTTCTGGATGCCGACGACTGGTACGTCCCTGAGCGCCTAAAGCTCTTGACAGCTGCTGGGGATCAAGCTGGTGCCGATTTAGTTTGTGATGATCTCCTACTCTTCGATGAGGCTTCCAAAAGTGTCCTTGGTCCAATGTTTGGGCTCAATGGCTTGCCGTCTCGGATTGACGGGGAATGCTTTGTTCTCGGCAATTTGCCGAATCCCAAGATGCCTCGCAGAGGCTATGGCTTCCTGAAACCAATTGTTCGGCGGTCGTATATTGATCTTCATGATCTACGGTACAATGAAGATATGAGATTTGCGGAAGATTACGCGTTCTACGTAAACGCGCTGCTTGAGGGCGCAACTTGGATTTCGGTCCCAAGTCCTAATTACGTGTACTCAGTGCGCGAGGGCTCACTGACATTAGCGCACAGAGCGGCAGACCTGCTCAAGCTGTGTTCTGTTGATGAAGCAGCCTTGGTACGCGCACAAGGTCATCCGCGGTTTCAGAACGCGTTGAGGCGTCATTTCATCACGACGCAACAGAGGGCTGCGTGGGTGCAATTTATCGATTTTTTCAAGGAGAGGCGAATCACTGACCTTATACGCACAGCAACGATGAGCGCCCCTGTGCTCCGCTACATTGCGTGGCAATGTTTGATTCAAGCTGTGGTTCGCTCATCGCGCCGGATTGGTCTGCAAAGCATTAATTAGAGCACCATCGGCTGCTGTGGCCTATGACCTTTATAGTACCCCGACGCAGAGCCAATATTCGTCTGGTATTCCATGACTAGGTTTGGCTGATCGTTTCACATTTCGGTTTATTATCTGTCTGGGAAGCTTTCTCTAAGCCCTTACTGCATCGCCGGGCTGGGGTTGTGGCACCACACCTGATACACATGGGCCCGTCCAGCATCGGCGAAGCGATGCAGCCACTGGCGCGCAGGCGCGGCCACGAACGTGGTCGCCTTCCAGTGGCCGAAGGGTGAGCATCCACCAGACGCTTACCTCTGGAGCAGCGCCGATAGCAGCGCACCATGTTGGTTGACGTACTGGTCTCACCTAGGGACACAAAATGGGCAGGATCCATATTGTTCTGCCGGTGTGACCGCGCTCGGACTACGTCCGGGCGGTTCTACCCTGCTCGGCGGCTCTCGGGCTCTTTGTCGTGCGTCAGGCTAGCTGGGCTAAACCAGTGACTGATGGTGAAGGCCGAGTACATCACGATGCAGTGCTAACGCAATTCGACCCCGACTTTCCCTGGCGAGATGTCGGCCTTGATAGCCAGGAGAGCCCGCACAAGCGCCTCGTGTGATTCGATGACTGGTCAGTGGTGGCCAGTTAAGCGTAAGCGGTGTTCTGAACCCACCTTACGTTCGCATGTCTGAGGGGCGAGACTGACGATCTCTGTTTGGAGATCGTTTTGTGTCGATGGTTGACCATATGCTTGAGCCGCCCCGACCCGTGCGGCGCCTGGAAGTGATCACAGGAGCCAGCGGGCGGCGGCGCTGGCCGACGGATGAGAAGGTGCGGATCCTGGAGGAGGCGATGGCGCCGGGCGCGGTGGTGTCCGAGGTGGCCCGCCGCCACGGCATGTCGCCCCAGCACCTGTTCACCTGGCGCCGTCAGGCGAGGCGAGAAGCGGCTGATCCTCCGCTGGCCTTTACTCCTGTTGTTGTCGCCCCTGACCCGCCGCAGCCTGCAGCCTGTCCTAAGGCGGTGATCGAGATCGCCGTGGAAGGCGCCATCATTCGTGTGCCGCCAGGGGTCGATGGCGCGACATTGGCCCTCGTGCTGCACGCGCTCAAGAGCCTGCAATGATCGGGCGGAGCGGCAGCGTGCGCGTGATGGTGGCAACCAAGCCCATCGACTTTCGTAAAGGTGCCGATGGCCTAGCCGCCCTGGTGCGCGACACCATGGGAGCCGATCCGTTCTCCGGGGCTGTTTACGTGTTCCGCGCCAAACGCACGGATCGCATCAAGCTGGTGTTCTGGGATGGCACTGGTGTCGTGCTGGTCGCCAAACGATTGGAGGATGGCGAGTTCCGCTGGCCCAAGGTGCAGGACGGAGTCATCCACCTGTCAGCCACCGAGCTCTCCGCTCTGCTCGAAGGTTTGGATTGGCGGCGGGTGCATGAGGCGCGCCAAACCATAGCGCCGTCGGCGGCGAGTTGATTGCGCCGTCAGCCCCATCCATAAGAGCCATCGTCGGCATCGCTGAGGCATGATTCACTTCGTCTTGTGACCAGCGCGACGCAAACCCTCCCCGATGATCCCGATCTGCTCAAGGCCATGCTCCTGGCCGAGCGGGCCCGCGCTGAACGCCTGGAGCAGATCATCAAGGCGATGCAGCGTCACCGCTTCGGGCGCCGCGCCGAGAGCCTGCCCGAGGATCAGCTGCTGCTGGGCTTGGAAGAGGCCGAACAGAGTGAGGCTGCCGAGGACGCCCAACACGAGCAAGCCGATCCGGCCGAGCGTAGTAGCCGCGCGGCTCAGCGACGCCGGAACCGGGGAGCGTTACCGGCCCATCTGCCGCGGATCGAGACGATCATCGACGTTGAGGATACGACCTGCCCGTGCTGCCGCAACCTCTTGCACCGCATCGGCGAGGATGTCTCCGAGCGCCTCGACATCGTGCCGGCGCAGCTGCGCGTGCTGGTGGTCCGCCGGCCCAAATACGCCTGCCGCGCCTGTGAGGCGGTGGTGCAAGCACCGGCTCCGGCCCGTGTGATCGAAGGCGGACTGCCCACCGATGCGCTCATCGCCCAAGTGCTCGTATCCAAGTATGCCGATCATCTGCCGCTCTACCGGCAGGCACAGATCTATGCCCGGCAGGGCATCAGCCTGGATCGCTCGACCCTGGCCGATTGGGTCGGGCGAGCCGCCTGGCATCTGCGGCCGGTGCATGAGCGCCTGCTGGCGCAGCTGAAGACCTCACCCCGCCTGTTTGCCGATGAGACCACGGCACCGGTGCTCGATCCTGGCCGCGGCCAGACCAAGACGGGTCAGTTGTTTGCCTACGCCCGGGACGACCGGCCGTGGGGCGGCACGGATCCGCCCGGGGTGGCCTACGTCTATGCGCCGGATCGCAAGGCGGCGCGGCCGATTGCGCATCTGTCCGGTTTTGCCGGCGTGCTGCAGGTGGATGGCTATAGCGGCTATCAGGCTCTGACGGGCGGCAACCAGGTGACCCTCGCGTTCTGCTGGGCGCATGTGCGGCGGCGCTTTTACGAGCTGGCCGCGGCCGGGTCAGCGCCGATTGCCAGCGAAGCCCTCACGCGCATTGCGGAACTCTACCGCATTGAGAGCGAGATCCGCGGCATGAATGCTGTGGAGAGATGCCGGATTCGCCAACAGAAGAGCCGTCCGGTGCTGGACGCTCTGGAGCCCTGGCTGCGAGGCAAGCTCGGTCTGATCAGCCAGAAGAGCAAGCTGGCTGAGGCGATCCGCTATGCGCTCTCGCGCTGGGACGGGCTGACCCGCTTTGTGGACGACGGGCGGATCGAGATCGACTCCAACGTGGTCGAGCGGGCGATCCGGCCCTTGGCTTTGACGCGCAAGAATGCGCTGTTTGCCGGCTCGGATCGCGGGGGCGAGCACTGGGCGATCATCGCCTCGCTGGTCGAAACCTGCAAACTGTGCGGGGTGGATCCGCAGGCTTATCTTACCGACGTGCTGAGCCGCATCGTTACCGGCCATCTCAACACCCGCCTCGATGATCTGCTGCCGTGGGCCTATGCCACCACGCCAAACCTCAAGGCTGTGGCCTGAGAACACCGCTTACAGTTAAGCGTGCTGGAGCTGAGTTGCTGCTCTGACGGAAGCGCAGCATCAGCTTCACAACCGCGTACGCGCTTAGGTTAAAATGCCAAGCCGCCTGCCGAATGGAGGGTCGGCCCTCTGCACGCACGATCTCCTCACGCAAGTCTCGGGACAGAGGATCTGGCATGGGACGTCTCCCAGCCGACCACAACCAACTCTAAGGGCTCAGCTATCCTGATTCCATAGAACCGCAGCACACTTTACGTTGGTGAGATGAAGCCCTCCAGGAGGAGAGCTTCACCAAGCACTGCATTCAGATAACCACGAAGTCGGCGTTGCTGATCGCCAACCCAGTGCCAAGCTGGGCAAATTTGATCGCAACAGCGGATCCAGTGCCGTCTGAATCGTAGAACAGAGCGCCCGTGGCGCTGTCATAGATGATGCGGTCGCTCGCGATATGAGCCGCTGCGCCCTTGTAGAACGCAGTCGAACTCAGGCCCCCCATCGCACCCAACTGGGTGAACACTGTACTTGCGAGCCGGATCGTGTCATCGAGCACAGAGAAATCCGTAATGATGTCGACATTGTTGGAGCCATTCAGCGTCGCATTGAACAGAAATGCATCCTTTCCGGCATCGCCTCGGAGCGTATCGTTACCTGCTCCGCCGCTCAGGACGTTGTCACCTGAGTTCCCATGCAGTTTATTGGCCAGCGCATTACCAGTTGCGCTGATGCTAGCGGCACCTCTCAGTTGTACGTTTTCAACGTGGCTTGCGAGAGTCAAGCTAATCCAGCTGTGCACGGTATCTTCACCCGCGTAGATCGCCTCGACGACTTTGTCGCCGGCGTTCTCCACGTAATAGATGTCGTTTCCAGTCCCGCCTGTCATAATGTCAGCGCCAGTCCTGCCATCCAGAGTATCGTGGCCGTAGCTGCCTTGCAGGGTGTCATTGCCGGATGTGCCCACAAGGGTATCGTTGGCCTTAGTAGCGTTAATGGTGCTGCCCAATACTGGATTCGGTGTGGCTGGCGGGCTGGCGGTTGAGGCCTCTATATCAAACGGCGTTGCGAAACCTGCAAAGAGCCTCACGTATTTAGAGACCTGTGTACCGTAACCATCTGCACTCACAATTGACCCATTTGAATCCAGATACTTCTTCATCTCGGGGGCACCGACCAAGTGTGAGCCCGCGATGATCGCAGACGGCGTAATGAATACCCCGTCGATTGTTTTTCCTACGTACTTGGCCATATCGTAATAGGGCGACTTGGCATAATTCCAGTAAAGCTGGAGCATTTCCTTGAAGACCATATCCTGGAGGGCTGGCGTGCTCAGCAACTCGGCTTTGCTGTTAACACCGTTCTTGCCTGTGAAGCTGCCAATCCAATCCTGACGACCCGTGCTGTCGCCCGAGTAGTAGCCCATATCCCTAACGGTGCCTTCGGCAAACTGGTAGGCCCCAAGATAGCCAAGAGAGCTCATGAACGTGTAATTGTCGCCAGACTCTTGAGTGCGCATAGTTTTCAAGAACGCGTCAAAGTCTCCTTTCGGAGTCGCTAGTGAGACAGTCGCTGTCGGAGCGATGCCCACATCGATTGGCTCAGCCCGCTCTTGGGCATTGGGGGTTCCAAATGCCTGCGTCACGAAAACAGCGAGTTGACCGTTGATCTGACCCTGTACTAGGCCGATCCCGACCTCCTCAAAGGATCGATTGATGATGTTCGCATAGTGAGTGGGTGAACTCATCAGATTGCTATGTAGCTGGCGAACAGTCGCTTCGTTCAATTCACCACTCACATATGCAATGTTCTCACCCCAACCTTGCGCACCATAGCCTGCTGCAGCCATGCGGTCGCCAGGGCTCGAGTTGTTGGCGCCGGTATGGCTGAGCGTGTCCTTAATATCCACCCAAGTCGCGTGGTTGCGCGCTGCTGTAAGGAGTTCGCCATCGGCCGTGAGTGCATTGGCACCGGCCATCGCCCGCGCCTCATTCACAAGCTGCAGGAAGAGATTTTCAAGACTGGTTTGCGTGATTACCATAATATTATCCTGGAGGATTCAAAGCCAGAAGCGTCGGCGGCATAGTTCCTACCGCGCAGCGCAGAGGCTTCAGCCAGTATAGCTGCTGTACAAAATTCAAATTTATCTGAGAAAAAACCTAGATCTACATATAATATATATAGAATATCGATTCTATCATGTTTCTGCCCCCATATAATCTTGGGTAAATATTTTTATGCTTCGATTTTCGAAGAGTCGCTACTTGGCTAAAATCCAGTAGTGGGGTGATCTTGTAAGCCAAGATAGGCCACGCATCAACTATGTGCTCAGTGATACTAGCTGTTTGATAGCGGAACGTTGTTGGGATCAGGTGCGTTGCGCGATTGAGGAGTACGCTTGGCGCTTCGACGGCCTGCGACGCCGAGCCGAAGCTTGCCAACCGGCGCTACAAGCCACCCGATTCAGACGCTTTGCCGCCAGCCCTCCAGGTCGTCGCTCACGCCAAGGAGGTCTCACATCCAGACACTTCATGAGTTTGAAGACGTCATTGTCAGTTACCCCAAACTGGCTGGTAGCCGCCTTACGGCAATAGCTCGTCTCGCCTCCGCCCGAACCCGCACACTTAAATCCAAGGAGAAGCTAAGGAGCACAAATCCTTCTGTTGAACTCACAAAGCTCTTCGTCATGTGCACTCTATATGGCCGGCAGTTGGTGGCAGCCTCTGAGCAGCCCACATTGCGGCCTGAGTACGATTGGAAGCGCCGATTTTCCGAAGGATTGTTCTAAGATGAACTTTTATAGTTGTCTCACCGACATCTAATTTGCGGGCGATGAGTTTGTTGCTTGCACCGTGCGTCAAATACCGAAGAATTTCAACTTCTCTTGATGACAGCTTCGGCAGATGTGGCTCAGAGACATTACCTGTATGCAGTTCAGATGTCCCATTCATCCAGCCGTCTGCAGTAAGCAACGTTGAGCCATTCGCAGTGTGCGTGAGCAGAGCATTAATTAACCCGGACGGAAGAACAGGCTCCCCGAGCATTACTAACTCTAAAGACTTAATCAAGGCGTCTCTGTTGGATCGGGTTTGACAAAAGCCGTCAACTAATTTGCCAATCTTTATGAGAAAGCTGGGCTCGAAGCTATCTCGTATGACAACCATGCGTGCAGTTGGATGTACGGCCCTCAAATAGCTGATGGTCTCTGCTGCTTGCTGTGTGGAGTTGTTAGCATCGATGATGAAAAGAATGGGATTTGAAAGCTCATGAGACTGATCGTTTGAGGGAAGCCCCCCTGTCATAGCTTTCATTGCGAAACATGTTCCCTCAAGCAGCTGACGCAGCCCAGCTAGCATTAGTACATTTTCCGACACGAGAATGGTGGCCACGCATGGTCTGGGAGCGCTCAGTCCCTGATTATGCTCGAACTCATTTTTCTGAGTAGGGGCTGCCGCCGCCGATTTCATTGCCAACTCCTAGTTGCTAACAGCAAAGCTTTCTTAAAAATCGATTAAAAGAGGCCGCCGGATCAATCAAGGTCTAGACCGTTCGGTCTACCTCTTTTAGGGATCGATACCCCCAGGGAAAAGCTGTTGAGCATCCAATGAGCTTCCGCCGAAAATGCTTGACCTCTTAAAAACATAGATATTGTGACGTTGTAAGACTGGGCACTGGATGGTGCCCTACAGTCACAAGGCCCTTTCCTGCTCAAATGTCAGAGGCCTCCACCCGCGCCAGTCAGAATGAGACGGTAGAGAGCAGCCCCCCACCCTCGCGATGTTACCTCTTCCACATCTGCTCATGTGGATCCGACGCTTCCCCCAGTCGGGTTCCTCTGCAGCATGCTTGGATGCACTCAAAGGCGCGGCCTCCCAAACAATGCTGAAGTAGCCCCCGAATAGACCGGACGCGATCTCCCACCTCGCTAAGAGATAGGAGTAGTGTTGGCGCTATGACCGGTTCTTCGCCGAAGATAGAGGTCCTCGACGGACCGCAACGTCGCCGCCGCTGGACGGCCGCCGAGAAGCTGGCCATCGTCCAGGAGACCTACGAACCCGACGCTACGGTCAGCCTGGTGGCCCGCCGGCATGGAGTGGCGCCCAACCAGCTCTTCCGCTGGCGCAAGCTCGCCGCGCAAGGCGCATTGACCGCCACCAGTGCCCAGGAGGAGGTGGTGGCCGCCTCCGAGTATCGGGCTCTGCAGAACCAGGTCCGCGAGCTGCAGCGGCTTCTGGGCAAGAAGACCTTGGAAGCCGAGATCCTCAAGGAGGCGCTGGAGGTCGCCACCGGGCCAAAAAAGCAGCTGTTGCGCTCGCTGTCGTGGCCCAAGGGCGGTTTGCCATGAGCATGGTCTGCTCCACGCTCCAGATCGCCCGCTCCAACATTGCCGCGCAGGTTGCTGGCCGGCCGACAAGGCGGCGGGGCCGTCCTCCTCTGCCGGACGAGGGCCTGGTGGAGGCGATCAAGGCCATCATCGGTAGCCTGCCGACCTATGGCTATCGGCGGGTTCACGCCCTTCTGGTCCGCCAGGCCCGTGAGCAGGGTCGAGCTCCTCCCAACCACAAGCGCGTCTATCAGGTCATGAAGGCTCATGGCCTGTTGCTGCAGCGCCATGTCGGCGGGGCTGAGGCGCGCCGGCACGATGGGCGCGTGGCCGTGGAGCGCTCCAATCTGCGCTGGTGCTCGGATGGGTTCGAGATCGGCTGTGACAATGGCGAGACAGTGCGGGTGGCCTTTGCCCTCGACTGCTGTGACCGGGAGGTGCTGGGCCATGTGGCCACGACCGAGGGGATCAAGGGCGCGGATGTGCAGGACCTGATGATCACCGCAGTCGAGTACCGCTTCGGGCCGGTGAACCGTCTGCCACAGACGATTGAATGGCTCTCCGACAACGGCTCAGGCTACATCGCCCATGACACCAGGAGCCTGGCACGGGACATGGGGCTGGAGCAAAGAACCACGCCGGTGCAGAGCCCGCAGAGCAATGGCATGGCCGAAGCCTTCGTGCGACCGATCAAGCGCGATTACGTCGGCGCCAGTTCGGTCCCAGATGCCTCTGCCCTTCCCTCCCAACGCGCCCACGCACTTTGTGTGGCACGGCTTATCGGCTCTAGCGCGCAACACCTTTCAACTCAGGTAGCTCCTACCGACTAGGATCAGCTGCATTACATTATGGAGATGTTGCCGCGGCGCGAAGAGTACCTCCAATCCAAAACCCCAGCCCGGGCCCCAACGAGGTGAGGTATGGAATGAACTTGCTTGTTATCTTGAGGTCCGCAGGTGCCAAATTCCTGAAGCCACTGCGTCGTATGGAACCTGCCGGATTCTCTCCAGCACAAGCCGCGGAAATTCGAAGAACACTAGAATATTGGGGCTTCTCCCAGGTTACCTCGTTGACGAACCTCGGTGGACGAGCCTCTTCCAACTACGCCTTCCATTCCTTAGAGAGAGACTACATCCTCAGGTATTACGAAGGTCCGCTCACATACCTACTGTATCAACTAAAGGTTGTTCGGCACCTAGCGGAGTACAACTTCCCATACGATGTACCCCGAATACGCTATCTATCAGACGGATCAGAGTACCTGTCTGACCGAGGTGGCTTCTGGATCGTGTACGGATTTATACCAGGACACCCAGTCACTGATCTGTTTGAGATCTCCCGCGCGGAAGAAGTTGGCGCCCTTGTCGCCAAGTTTCATTCGACAATGACAGAGTTCTCACTCGGGGACGAGGAAGGCAACTTTGTCCTCCCGATGTTTCAAACGTCGCAAGTCGTTCAAGCACTGACGGACCCACTGCCGAACACCTGCGGATCAAAAATGTCTCGAATGCACCGCAAGATGCTTGAGGTAGTAGTCAATCGCTATATTCAATTGCCTCATGCAGAAATATCCGCTGTTATGCAATTACCGAAGCAAACTATCTATAATGATTGGCATGGATGGAACATGCTTCAGAATCGCCAAGGGATCTGTGGAATCATCGATTTTGATAGCATTGTTGAGGCGCCACGAGTTGTGGACGTCCAAAATGCTCTGAGCTACATTCTCATCTCGAAGAAAGAGCCAAGTAGGGAGCTTGTAGCCGCATTTCTACGACAATACAAATTAAGTTGCCCGTTTGAAGCTCGGGAGACGCTTTTTATACAGAGCGTCATGATTGATCGTATGCTTCACATTATCAGCGACATTCAGCGAGAGTCGCCCGTTGACGTTACTCGCGTCGAACTAGCTGGACGAATGGTAAGGTTTCTTCACTGGATCGTCAGGGCTGAGAAACTTTCGCGCTGGCTTGAAGATGAAGCGGTTTCAATCTGACAGCATCCCGGGGCGGCGATCAGAGCAAAAGGATGCCGTGTTTCTAGCATTAACCGAACCTTCATGAATTAGGTGCCCCTTCGGCTCTATCTCGTTTGATCAATCCGTGCTGTCTCGGCACCGCTCATCCCATGCTGCGCCGCGGTTTGGATCAGTAGGCGACGGTTTTGACGGGCGCCGCAGGGGAGGACGGCAAGTTGCTGAACCTCATCTGCTGAGAAGTCAGTTCGCAGGCTCATCACTCGTTAGCGCAGGACGGATCCTGCCCATGCAAACAAGACTCGGCTAAGAAAGGAGACCCCGAGCTTCATAGTTTTACAACAGATGATCACTGGCATCAAAACGACCATGTTAGGATCTATGTTGGACGTCCTATTTGATCTGAGACATCGGGCTGGAGTGAAGGCGTCAGTGAGAACACGCGGCTTGCAGCATACTGCGTCAGGGGCGTTCATTTCGGTCCGGCCACCTAGGCGCATATGGTGAGTGTTAGGAGGGCGCACCTGATCTTATTGCGGCTAATTAACTTACCTCGACCGACACGTAATTTTTCGCTTCTATTATTGTTGCGCGTTAATGCAAGTCCATCATCTCAGATGAACACTATTCGGAAACTTGTTTCCACTTTCCTCGTGCACTGAGGGCCTTCTAAATCTCGGAACAACAGATCGACGCAGATGACTTATGAGGAATGCCGACAGAACCCAGGCCGCCGAAACCGGTGCATAGCGAACGACCCCCAAGAGCGCCGTAAAGCCTCGGCGGAACCGCCTGTCATGGAACGCGCGCACAATGAAATGGGCGGCAAGCGTGATATGGCCTGTTTGCACATCGGCTTTGTACTCCGGGTACCGCCGAGCGTACTCACTAACGACGATTTGATGTGAGCGTATCATCTCGTCAATATCAGACGACAGGTTCCCTTCTGTCACCCGATACCCCGTTAGCGGAGCCGGCACGACTGCGAAATCAAAATGCTCTGCAATGGACAAGTATAATTTTAAATCCTCGCAGCGGTGTGCTCCTACTTCCTTCATATTTGTGTCGTACCCACCACAACGATCAACAGCAGCCCGCGTCATGAGTGGGGAACTGCCGTTCCCAACAAAGTTGTGTGCGAGGAGTTGTTTCAGGACGTAACCTTCAAAGAAATACGGCCAAGCGCCACTCTCGATATTATCAAATTCGTCAATAGAAACTGACCAACCGTAAACCAACCCACACACCGAGCCCGATTTTCGGAACGCGGCAACTTGACGTTCGAACTTTTTGGGGTGGCATAGATCGTCAGCATCCACTGGGGCAATCAGTTCCCCTCGCGCCAAAGAGATAGCACGGTTGCGAGCCGCAGCGAGCCCCTGGTTCTCCTGATAGATCAAACGTATGCGAGGATCGTCTCGTGCGTGTCGCTCCACGAGCTCGGAAGTTTGATCCGTCGATCCATCATCGACAACTAGGATTTCGAGTTGTCGGTATGTCTGGCAGCGCACACTGGTCAGAGTGGCCTCTATCGTAGCAGCCGCGTTGTAGGCAGGAATCACGACACTAACTAGTGGTTCATCAACAGGAGCGAGGTGCTTCCCCGCTGAAGCAAGCTTGGGCAGTTCAGTTCTTGATAAAGAATTTGGGCGCACCTGCGCTAGCATGCCTTTGACATAGCCGATCACCTCGTCCCAAGCGGTGACGTTGCTGAGTGTCACGCCTCTTAGGCGCGAGCGAAGCTTTCGCACATACATGCTGACCAAGCCGCGATGCAGTTGTCGTTTCAACCTCAGTTTGGCCGAGTCTTGGAAGTTGGCTCGAAGAGCGACAATGTAGCCACTGACCTGAGACTGAACTCGCCGCCTCAGGCACTCCATACCCTTCATCGCTGCTGCAGTCGGCTCAACTCTACATGTACCCCCTGCCAACGCAACTCGAAGCCAAAGATCGCACGCGCCGGCAAACTCGGAAGCCTGTTGATCGAGTGCCTCGTCAAACTTGGTCCGCTGAAAGATACCTGCTCGGAAAGCAATATGCGAACTTGCGCCTATCTCCCAAATTGGAACGCCACTCTCTTTGATGCTCGTAATGATTTCCGGAGAAAAGTCTCTTCGCCGGAAACTCCGGCTGGCTTGCGATGACACCCCTGCTATACCGTGCGGCTCAGCTCCGAAGGCCAGCGGGAGTTCTAGTCCGGCAACGGCCATGATCTCAGTGGAGTCGAAAGCGGCGAGCAGATTCTGCAGCCAGTTCTGGTGGCAAACTAGACGATCATCGATGAAGACAATCACCTCTCCTCGCGCACGTCCGAGGCTTACGTTCTTTGCAGCGCATGGCCCCATCAAGGTTGCAGACAAATACTCAGCCCCCGCACTGGCTGCAACCGCCTCTACGTCGGCACCGTTTAGGCTGCGATCAAGAACAACAATCTGAACCGCTTGGTGCCTCTGTTCGGACAGTGAAAGCAAGCAGCGCTCGAGATCCGATAATTGCCCATTCGCGTGATCAACAATAATCGTCGCGTTAACAGGCAGGGCGCAGGTGGGGGGTGGATATGAAAGGATCGCCTGATACGCGCGCGTGGCCTCCCGGGCAGCAGCCTTAGTGATCGCAGAGTCATGATTACTTCCCGAAAGGATCTGGCCTATCGGCGTGTCATTGGTCCAGATGATGTAGAGCGTCTTGGGATTTAGATGATAGCTATCCAACTGTTCGAGTTGGATACTCTCTATATGAACGCCGCCGATTGAACTCACAAACATAGCAACGCTCGTCTGATACCATCTAATTGGGTAGACGCTCTCCACTGGATAGACACGCCCAAAGTCTGAGCCGAGGAGGAAGTGCGTCTATGTAGGCAAAATATCTTAATACACGTGCATTAACAAGTTAAACAGCTACGTATAATCCTTAAGCATAATGACTTCTCTTCGCGGTCGCTTCTTGAACTTCAGTTGGAGCATGAAACAAGAGAGCAGAACCATCACTACACATTGGCAACAGGCAGTTGCTATTAGGTATGGGGAAAGAAGCAAATCCAGAGGCTCTGGTGATGAATCTCATCCAACGACCATGCAGCTTAGGTGACCACCCGCTCTCCTGATGCATAAATCGTGCTGAACTGGGAATTTCAACAAGAAAGGAAGGGAATTCTACATCAAATTGTCTAGTAGATGAGCCAAACTGTCGCTCAATCGGTATGAGATGCTCTACCTTGTAGATTGACCGCCGCGCTCGTATTGTCGCTACAGTTCTCCGTGTGGGATCGGGAACAGGACATCACGATCAAAAAGGCCTCAATGATCGACGTTCAACTCTAGCTTATTCAACTGTATAATCTTCAATGGCGTACAACATGAGCTCAAGTCCCATCGACGACAAAAAGCGGCGCAATAATATTGATGGCGCGCACTCCAAGATAGCCGCGCACCCCGCGATCATTATTAGGCCACGGAAGAGCATCGATACCTCAGACCTTCTAGAGATTCTCCAGTTTCGAACCGTAATTTATTTCCTGATCTGGCGCGATTTCAAAGTTCGGTACCGCCAGACATTTTTGGGGCTACTCTGGGCAATCCTCCAGCCTCTAGCATCGATGGTTGTCTTCAGTCTTGTTTTTAGTCGCCTTGCAGGCATTTCTTCTGACGGAGTTCCCTATTCTGTGTTTGTGCTGGCAGGCCTCTTACCGTGGGGATACTTTTCTCATGCGCTTGCGAGTGCCTCGTCGAGCCTCACCAATAATCGCGACCTTTTGAAA
This sequence comes from Microvirga sp. BSC39, assembly GCF_000739015.1. GTDB lineage: Bacteria > Pseudomonadota > Alphaproteobacteria > Rhizobiales > Beijerinckiaceae > Microvirga. The sequence continues at coordinate 12,926 of NZ_JPUG01000040.1, read as the reverse complement.
CGAGTGTACTTTCCTCGGCTCATTATCCCAATGGCAGCGATCCTCTCCTGCGTCACGGACCTACTAACCAGTCTTGGTCTTCTGCTCCTGGTTATGTTCGCCCTTGGGGTACCGGTTTCGCTAAATATTGTCTTTCTTCCCTTCTTCCTTCTGATTGCTATTGCTGCGGCACTTGGTGCCGGCGCTGCACTGGCGGCCGCTCATGTCAGGTATCGCGACGTGGGCTACATAACGCCGTTTGCCATCCAGATCCTGCTATTTCTTACTCCTGTGGTGTACCCAAGCAGTCTCATTCCAGCTAGTTGGCGGTTGGTCTATGGGCTCAATCCAATGGCCGGCGTTGTCGAAGGTGTACGGTGGTGCATGTTGAATATACCCCCTCATCCGGAGATGATTGTAGTCTCGGCGATAAGTACGCTCGCCATACTGCTCGGCGGGCTCTACTATTTTCAACGCAGCGAGCGAATTTTTGCGGATATTGTGTGATCAATCATGAGCGATATAGCTGTTCGGATCGAGCACCTGTCCAAAAAATACCATCTCGGTCGTCGAACAGATGGCCACCCTACTCTGCGGGACGCCGTGGCCTCACTTGGAACTCGGGTTATTCAAGGTAGATCCAAAACCGCTTCACAATCATCGGAATTTTGGGCACTGAGTGATGTGTCGTTCGACATCCAAAGAGGAGAAGTTCTTGGCATAATTGGCGCTAATGGCGCAGGAAAGAGTACGCTCCTTAAAATTCTGGCAAGGATTGTTTCGCCAACGAGCGGGCGCGCGACCGTTTACGGTCGTCTCGGTGCGCTGCTCGAAGTGGGAACTGGGTTCCATCCCGAGTTAACCGGCAGAGAAAACATTTTCTTGAATGGCGCCATTCTCGGAATGAAGCGCCATGAAATCGCGGCGAAGCTAGACCAGATTATTGACTTTGCTGGTGTAGAACAATTCATTGACACGCCCATCAAGCGATACTCCAGCGGGATGTATTTACGCTTAGCATTTGCTGTAGCAGCCCATATACAACCAGAAATTCTAGTGCTTGACGAAATCCTAGCGGTTGGCGACGCTGAATTTCAAAGGAAGTGCCTCAATCGTATTGAGACTATAGGTAACAGCGGCCGCACGGTAATTCTTGTAAGTCATCAGCTCGGTACAGTGCAGAAACTTTGCACACGGGCAATTCTTATCTCCGGTGGCAAAGTGGCTGCTGACGGATCTCCAAGCGATGTAGTCAGCGCCCATTTACGACGGACAGATGCCCAAATGGCAGCCGGATTGAGTGCCAGAACAGATCGACTTGGTGAGGGCCGGGTGAGACTGTCTCACATCGATATCTCTTCACCCACGGGAGCCTTGGTAGCTGGATCGCCCGCAGTGCTTACCTTTGAAATTTCCCGTTCCGACATCAAAGTCGATTGCTCGTTCACAATCTGTGATGAGGTTGGGGAGGCTATAGCGTCGTTCGACTCAGCCAACATTTCGGAAGTGGATTCGGTTGGCTCTCATTTTCGCTGCGAGTTCACCCCACTTCTACTCGTACCAGGGCGGTACTACATCAATGCTGGGCTCTACTCGTCTGGTGCTCTTATGGAGGATCATGTCGAACGAGCCACAGTGTTTGACGTCCACGCGGGACAGCTTGCAGGAAGAGCAGTCATTGCATATCCGGGTTACGGACATATGACGATGCAACACCAATGGACGAGAGTGTCTCAAGAAGGCTGAACCTCTATCGGCGCCTTAAATAGTTTTTAGGTTGTTCGACAGGAAACTCGGTTAACAGGTGGCGATAGACATTCTCGTCAAAACATACCGAATGTGTTCGGATTGTCACGCCGCTGCATGAGCTAGCAATTGGCCCGCAGGGACACGTGGCGGATCAGTCTTGCAGTTTGAGGGGCTATCAAATTGCCGAGGCGGGACTAGTGCCAACTGTAAGCGCGCCGTACACGCGCTTTAGTGGGTAGTGCACGCACCAGAGCAAGGTCCGTCGGCACTCATTCGAGGAGCGTCGCACGGCCTAGCAAGAGCGCAGCCAGTCAAATCTTGATGAGCCTAAGCCGTAGCCGTGGTTCAACATTGAGCCGATCAGCCGTCCGTCAATACACTCTGAAGCTATTCGCTCCGCGCTCTGGCATAGGGCGGGGCTGACACATGCCTTGCGGTGCCGGGTCGCCAGCGGCTGGGATGACAGAACTTGATCGGCGGACGCCGCCTATGCCCAGAACAGACTCAAGGACGGCTTTATATCGTGAATTTTACCTCTTCAACGGAGCAGTTTACGAAGACGAGGTTTAAGTCTCACATAGAATTCGTTGACCACGTGGCGAAATAAGATTGCGAGCCGGTCAATCTTTCTTTGCAAGCTTGGAGGCGCGTCATAGTACGCGCGGGCAATGCGAAGTGCCCGCTCAAGCTTCCGGTTGTATACGTGCTGGCTCTTTACGTAATATGATACCCATTTCAGGAACTCCATTCGAGCCGGGTGAGGCTGAAGCCGGTCATACTCGCCACTTTCGCTCGCTGACGCTGAAACCGAGCCTGAATGCTGCCTGTACCGTGCCATGCAGGTCGTAGTCACAAAGACGGGGTATTGGAGAAACACCTTGACCCAAAGACTCTGATCTTCATAGAGCCGGAAGCGCTCTTCAAACCCCCCCACTGTTTGGATAACATTGCGCCGGATTAGAACCCCGCAGGTGCAAGGCACATGTCCCCGTTGCAGGAGAATGACACGGGTCAACAAGCTAGGAGGATCGTGAAGGCGTTGGGCTAGGTCCGCGACGCTTTCGGTCCAATCTTGCTCCTCATCGCCTGGATGCCACCAGCGTGATGGGCCATAAACCATTGCGGCCTCGTGATTGGCCTCAAAGGCAGCCACAGCACTTGCAAGGGCATCAGGTTCATAAAGGTCGTCGGCGTCTAGGAACGATACAACGTCGCCTTGGGCGTGCTGAAGACCTAGATTGCGAGCTGCTGCTGCACCACGTTGCTCGTCTGCGTTGAATAACAGACGAACTCTCGAATCCAGTTCTGCAGCACGCCGCGCGATCGCAACACTATTGTCTGTTGAACCATCATCGATCAGAAGCAGTTCCCAGTCTGTTTCAGTTTGTCCTTTGACACTCCCGATCGCAGCCTCAAGATATGGCTCGGCATTCAGAAATGGCGTAATCACTGAAACCGTAGGCATCAGGGTAGTATCCTATTGCTCAACGATCGTCGAAGACGGTTGGCAATGACCTTTTTCCCGCACCGCGTCACTTCCCTCCAGATTCGGAGCCGAGTGCCAATTTGCACGTTCTCACGGGCTGCGTATGCGTTCAACCATTTTAGAAAGGCAAGCCTGGCTTTCTCATCCTCACCCGCGGCTGCGGATTGTGCAGAGCAACTTGATGAGTGTCGCCGGTACTTCGCCCAAGTGCGATCTGATAGGAAGGTTGGAGCGCGGAGGAGCACCTTTGAAAAGAAGACTTGATCTTCAAACATACCCGTGAAGGCCTCGCCAAAGCCACCCACCTGCCTGGTGAGACTGCCACGGATAAGCGCATTACATGTTGTTGGAGTTTGAGATTTGTTGGCAAGGAGGACGTGAAACAGGATCGGCGGTTCGTAGATTTTGTTAGGCGGTAATCCAAGGTCATAATAGAAGTCGCTGCCCTCCCCGTCCGCCCAAGACGACCAGATTAGCGTGCGGCCATAGACCATGCCAGCACTTGGCTGAGCCTTTAAGATTGATATCTGCTCAGCAAGCTTCTCTGGCATCCAGACATCATCGGCATCCAGGAAGCCAACGAACTCACCCCGAGCATGGGCAAGCCCAAGGTTTCGCGCAGCACTCATGCCATGGTTCTTCCGATCGCTATGGAAGAGAACCTGAATGCGAGGATCTTGATCTGCGTATCGTTGCGCAATATTTGCGCTTCCATCCATGGAACCGTCGTCAACGATTAGCAGCTCCCAGTCAACAAACGTCTGGCTAATGACGCTGACGATGGCTTGCTGCAGGAATTCTTCACCGTTGAAGACGATGATAATCACGCTGACGCATGGGGAAGGAGGTGACATGTCCGGAACACCCTGAGGGCGAGAAGATCAGAGCGGAGAGCCTTTTTCAGCAGAAGCTTAGGACATTTTGACGGAAATCATCTTGGCTCCAGTCGGCAGCCAAGATGCGTGGTATTTTCATGAGATCAGTTTTGGGAGTGATGACGCCAGCATCGGTTGTGCAGGCGAACTGGATCCCTGCTGCACGGGCTGCCGAAACGCTCGCATCATCCTGGTCACCGAAGGGATAGGCAAATCCTGGAATAGGGTGCGCCACAATGCGCTCGCATGCCATCCGGCTATCGCAAATCTCCCGCCTCTTGTCGTTATCCGGGATGAGCGGCAAGGATGGATGAGTAACTGTATGCGCTCCAATGCTGATGAGCGGGGACTCTGACAATGCTCGAGCCTCCTGCGATGTCATTACACGATCACTGCTGCGGGGACTGACGTCAACTCCCGCCCATGTAGCGAGTTCAGCAAGAGCAGAATCGCGCTCAATTGGGTCGAGCGGCCGCAATGCTCGCCAAAGCTCGGTATGTAACGCTTCACGCGCCGCGATGTCTTGCACTCCGCCGGGCTGCCCTACCTGCCAGGAACCAAAGTGGTGGCTGTTGCCACCAGCCTCGAAATTGAGCGTTAGAGGGAGAGTGGGCGTTTCTAAGATAATACGGCTAAGAACGTCCCACCAAAACCCAGGAGTATCCAGTGCCCCAGTAGTTAGGAATACGGTTGCAGGACAGTCATACTCCTCCAAGATTGGCTTGGCTGTATGAAACACATCTGCATAGCCATCATCAAAGGTAAGCACGGCACTTCTCAAAGGTATGCGGCCTTCCTGCAGTTCGTCCACAAGCCAAGCCAGTGGTACCACCTTCCGTTCACTCGTCAGTACTCTAAGATGATCAGCGAAGTAATGCGGACGCACAGCAAGTTGCCAGGGATCACAGGCTACTTCCGCGACTCGATGATACATCAACACGATTGGCCGCTCGTGGCGCGTAAGTCGCCGCAGCAAAGTCTGTGCTCGCCCGAGTCCTCTCATCAAGCTATAACTTTTTGATTGCACGTCCTGCAACAATGACTGGGCAGAAACGATCATGGACATTGAGTTCTTGGGGGGTGAGTTCATGCTCTGCGAGACCATACAAGAACGCGGTTGCAGCCAGCACATTCCCGTAATGATTAATGCTGACATTATCACTTCCGAAGTGCTCGCTCAGGAGGCGGTCGAGTGCACGCGGAGTTAGTGACCAGTACCAGGAATCTCCCCATTCCCCACGGTCGATTGAGCTTACCCAAGGCACAGTAATGAGGAGTACCCCTCCAGGACGCAACACTCGTAGAAGGGTGCGAACGGCGGCTTGCATGTCGTAGATGAGGTGCAATGTTTGGGTTAGCACAACGCAGTCGAACGTGTCTGACGGAAGATTGCTTTCACCTGCTAGGTCACCGAGGAACGTTGTTTGGGGGTTTCCTGGGAAGCGGTTTAACACGTCGGCAGTTGCCACTCGTTCAGCACCAAACTGCATTGTGTAGGTACTATCCCCAATCTCGAGGACCCGTCCCTTGATGTCAGAGGCGTTCTGCATCAGGAAGGCTTCTATATAGTGGCGGTCGAGCGGCTTTCCGCGATCGTAGCCGAATTCATTGCTGAAAGGTACTGTTCGTCTGAGATCTCCCATGCGTGGCGGTCGTTTGTCCCGGTGCTTCGCTGCGACACGCAGCGCCCCTCGCAGGCCAACTGTCAGAAGTGAACCAGGCGCCATGCTGAACATGCTGATGGTCTGTCGGGCCATCGCCCGTCGCTCGTGGCCGTGGTTGAGTGCTTTCCGAACTCTCCGCAGATGTTCCAGAAGGTAATATTGCTTTATGTTTAGGATCCCGGTTCTGCGTGCATTCCGCCATTTTTCGTTGGAGCCTGTGTAGGCCTTTTGCTTCCGCAGCACCTTAAGAGCCGTAGCAAGCATCATCGGCGCGTTGTGCGACATGTTGCGCTCATGCCGCCTGTAATCGGCAATCAACTCAGGCGCACAGGCGATGGAATACCGCTGCGCCATCCTTAGATAAACATCGTAATCCTCACAGGCCCTCAGGCTGGCATCGAAGCCTCCGATCGCTTCGAGGCATTCGCGTTGGTAAAGAACGGTCGCGTGCATACCGATGCAGTTTTCTTTCAGGAAATCCGCGTATGGGTCGTTTCCGATCGGACGAAAAGTTGCTACGTGCAGAACGTTCAGATGCTCGTCCACATATCGGTAGGCGCCGTAGACGAATCCGGCAGAGGGGTTTGCCTGAAACTGCTGCAGGTTCGCCTCAATGGCTTTCGAGAGCAAAATGTCGTCCGCATCAAGGAAGAGCACATAGCGCCCACTGGCCGCGCGCAGACCAGTATTACGCGCCGCAGCTAAGCCTTGATTGGGTTGCCGAATGACACGAACATCTGGGTAGCGGGCTGTGACGGCAGCGGGATCGTCGGACGATCCGTCGTCAACAACGATGACTTCCTTTGGCTTTACCGATTGTGCAGCGACACTATCAAGTGCATCGCCCAAATAATGAGAGTCATTGAAAGTGGTTATGATCACGGAAACGGATGTATCCGCGGGCTGCGCACGTCTCGTCGACCCGGTTGCGTGGTCCTGAGAGTTGGGCTCAGGCAGGTGGGAGTGGGACAAGATCTATCTCCAAGGAAGCGCTAGCCTTGAATTGGGTTAGTCTACTACAGGATACCCGGCAAATTTTAGCCAAGCAACGGACCTGCGCACCGCCTCAGGAAAAGTGACGATTGGTTCGAAGCCAAGGCGCTCCTTGGCTCGTGTCGTGGGTAAGCGGTAGCCACATTGGTGGAGGAGCGCGCGTTCGTGGCTCGCCTCCAGCCGGTTTCTGGCGTGGGCTTTTTTTTCGGGCTTGTCACGCTGGAGCCGGTAGGAGGCATACCCGGCCCGCAAGGCGTGCCGCATGGGTTCTGGGAGCCTCCGATAGGCTGCGACAAGTTCTGGCGTGTGACGGAGGCGGCTAAGCAGCGGACGATGGGGTGCTGCAACAGGAGGATCTGGCAAATCCGCCATGCGGAATCCAAGCGCCTCCACGATCGGCCGACACAGATCGCACCAAGTAACCTGTTCGGCATCGCTCACCAAGAAAGCTTGGCCGTCGATGTGTGGAGCCCTGGCAGCCAGCTGAATCGCATGCACCAAATTGTCGATGTATATACTGTTGCATATGCCGCGTCCACCGCCGACAAGGTACGCTTGCCCGGCGAGGAGTTCATCTGCCAATCCCGCTGTCCAAGCTGACTTTGGGCCGTGAACAATACCTGGACGAAGTATGACGATTTCAACGTCCCCAGCGCGGCGCAACGCAGAGAGCCGCGCTTCTGCACGCACCTTAAAGTTGTTATAGGCAATCGGCTGCCGGTCTGAGAGCGGGCTGGTTTCGTCGGTCCCGGGTGCAGGATCTTGGCCATGGACCGACGCGGTGCTCAAGTAAATCAGCCGCTTTACGCCAGCCTGGTGGGCCGCTCGGTAAACAGGTTCCAACGTTCCCAAAATCGTGTGGCGATCGCCAGCGACAGCGTGTAGTACGGTTTGGCAGCCGAGAAAGGCCGCCCGCAGAGCGGTCTCGTCTCGAGCATCAGCGACCCGGGCATCAAGGGCGAAACGGCAGACGTGGGCGAGTGCCTCGGCACGGCGGACAAGTGGCCTTGGCTCGGCCCAGCCGAGTAGCCGCATCATCTCGACCGTCCGTCCGCCGATGAAACCATTGGCCCCAAGAACAGCTATGGTATGGCTCATGTCAGGTTTTCCGAGAGAGCTAAAGCCTGTGAAAACTCGGCATCCGAGAGCCATGGCATATGCATCAACCTACGGTTGGCATAGCACCGATCGATAATCCGTACCACATCGAGGCCAACTTCACCGGGGACGGGAGCGTGGGTTCCGCCATGGACGGCGTTGATGAAGGAGGCAATCTGATTTTCGAAGGAAGCATTAAAGTCATGAACCGGGTGGGAGGCCCTCATGCGTTGGGGATTTGATGTGTTGCACTTGAGTGCCGCACTAAGGGTGAGACTTCCCCCGCAGGTGCCAAGTTCAAGGTCGCGACCGTCGTTGGCATTCCAAGCAAGCCAACTCTTTTCACCCTCGATAAACCAGCGGTTCGGTTGCTGCCAATCACGGCTCAAGCGCACCACTGCTTGGAAGTCTGAATAATCGAGCACCACTCGACAATTTGCCTCAACACCACCCATAGAATCATCTTCGTAGTCGACGGCTAGAGGCGGTCCAAACCACCATGTTAGAAGATCAAGCACATGGGTGCCGACATCCTGGAGCACGCCGCCGCCTGAAAGAGAGCGGGAAAAGTATGCCGGTGAGTGTACGGGCCAACTCATAGGCCCCCCTTCAAAGCAGTGCACGCGGCGTGGACGACCCAAAACGTCAGCTGCTAGAAGGTCACGGATCATACGAGCAGCTGGAAGATGTCGGCGTATGAGGCCTACGCCGAGCATTCGCTTGCTTTGCTTGGCTGCAGTCAACATGCGGTCAGCATCGCTGCTGTTCGTCGCTAAGGGCTTTTCACAAAAAACATGAAGGCCCGCTGTGAGAGCTGCCGTGACCTGTTCCGCGTGAAAATGGGGCGGCGAAGCGACAATAAGGACCTCTGGGCCGTTCAAACAATCGCTAAACGTGTCCGCGACTCTTGCTGCTTTGAACTGACTGCAGAGTGCTTCGGCACTCGTGCGATCGGGGTCGAATGCGACCTTGAGCTCAATCTTGCCAGCGGCTGTAAGCGCCGCCAAAGCTGGCGCATAATACAGCCGAGTGACAGCCCCACAACCAGCAATAGCCACTGACACAGGTGTGCATCTGTCAGATGACTCAACCATGACGCAACCTATGAATACCGGACCGAACAAACATTCGTGCCGCACGCAGCAGAACGTCAAAAGAATGTTCGAAGAGAAGGGCCTCCCGAAGCTGCGCAAAGAATGCTGAGACGTCGCCCTTTTCCAACATCTGACCTGCTGCTGCAATCGCAGAACGAGCATAGGCGTTGCGAGCATGTCGCTCTGCCGTTGGCTTTATTGCGTCCGGCAGGTAGGCGCGGAAGATTTCGATTGCCGCCCGGGTATAAGCCATATCCTCCGCTGTGAGTTGGTGCCGCGCGGATGAAGAGGCGTCATGAAGTCGATATAGCGCGAGCGGCTCGGGTTCGTACCAAATCGGATAATTCGCCGCGATGCGAACCCACATTTCCCAATCTTCACTGCATGCCAGCCGCCGATCGAACGCGCCAAGTCGTTCGTAGACCTCGCGCCTGACAACGATTGAGGGCGTCATGATCCTCTGCTCCTGCGCCAGGCGAAGCAACGCGTTGGGGAGAATGCCCGCAGCGGGTTCTTCTAAGGGAGAAAATGACAACCTTCGACCTGAGGCATCGACGAAGGCTTGCCTGCAGAACGCTGCACCGATTTCAGGAGCAAGCTCAAATCCTTGTCCGAGCTTCTCGTAAAATTTGGGCCGAACGCAATCGTCTCCATGCAGAATATGGACCAGATGACCCCGCGCGCGGTTGAGGCAGGTCTCAAAGTTTGAAATATGTCCGACGTTTCGTGCTTGCTTGAAGAATCCAACCCTCCCCTGCCCTACAGACCTTACTACAGCGGCTGGATCATCTTGGGTGGAGTTATCATCGACCACCTCAATTTGCATGAGGTTTGGACCTGGGTCTTGATCCAAGACGCTTCTGATGGTCTCACCTAAATACTGAGCACAGTTATATGTGGGGATCATCACGGACCAAAGTGGACGCTCCACATCCGACGCGAGAGCTGACACTGTGCTGCGGTACTGAATTGCTCCAGTCATGTTGATGACAACAGCCTTTGAACTAGAAGATGCTTCGCTAAACCAAGCACTTGTCTGTATGATACTGAATCTCCGACGCCACCACCTAAAGAAGCGCGCCAGAGACACTCCCAAGCCTGATTAATCTTGCCGTTTGATGAGAATTCAACGGACCAATCGTAGAAGTACCGGGAGCAGGCTTCTCGTGCGATACGATCGTATTTGAAATTCAGCACTTCGTTCATCCGACGGTAGAACGAGAATATTAGCTTTCTTTTTTGTCCATTGGGCAGTGACGAAAACATGCCCCCGTCGTGCATGCGATAGACACCAACATCCTCATCCTGGAAGGCGATCTTACCCTTCTCTGCACATAAGATGTACAGTGGCCAATCGGTGATTGGGAAGAATGCGGCGTACCACTCTGGAACATCTTGGATAGGAGCGAGGCGCAGCATCCCAGCGCAGGTCGCGAATGGATTGCCGTACCAGATATCGTGGAGGTTCGAGAACTTTTTTTGGTGAGAAGGCGTCCAGCGTTGCGGGCTAGTCACGTCCCCGTTGGCCACTAACGCATTATGAAATACGGCTGCACAATCCGGATTTTCGTCCAGAAAAGAGGCTTGAGCCTGGAGTTTCGAGGTGGACGTCCAGAAATCGTCACCGTCGAGCAAGGAAATGTACTTTCCTTGAGCCACTCGGAGTCCACGCGCTACTACCTCATTGGAACGCAGGTTGCGCTTTGATTCAAGAACATGGATCCGACCTGGCCATCGCCGGGCGATAGAGTGTATGATTTGTGGTGTTCTGTCGGTTGACGCGTCCTCGCTGACGATGACCTCGAACGGAAAGTCCGTCTGCTGTGCCATGACACTCTCGAGAGCATGACGAACGAACCGCTCGTGATTGTAGGCAATCACCAAGACACTAACTCTGACAGGTTCAGATATCCTCGCCATAGCGCCGCTCGTTCAATCCAGCAGCAACATGCCTATACAGCTAGGAGAGGCTCGTGCTCCACGATACTATGTACAATCCATGGGCTCCTGAGTCATCAGCCGTGGCTATAGGCGCGAGTTGAAATCACTCTTATGATTAATTTCAGCGTGCAATAGGAGGTAACGGGTGCGGTGCTCGTCTTGTTGGCAACTGCAGATCATGTGTCAGTTACTCGAAACACCGAATTTCCAGCCAGGGGCGCCCGCGGCTGGGCCACAAGCCCATGGCGGCAGATCGTTCAGCATTCAGTGGTAGGGGCGTCGCCGTCGACGCTTAGCGAAGGCTGTTGAACCCCGCTCAAGGTGGGTTTTTGCTGGTCAGTTGCTTCAAAACAGGCACATCTCATAAGCTGCTGCCAGCCCTGTCCTTCACCAAGCACATCAAATTACTAGAGCACCGGTCATTCAGACGAATCCGTATCCGGCCGCGGTGAAGTAGTTACGGCATGCCTCGGGCTCGACGAGATCACAGATGTCGCCGATGGCCCGCCAGAGCGCCTCGACGGTTCGGGCTTCGGCTTTGCGCAGATGGGCTTTGATCTGGGAGAAGACCTGCTCGATCGTTTTGCCATAATGCCTCTCAATAACTGCTTCCTGTTGACGTTCAGTCTGATGGCTTGATGCGAGCTGCGGGGCTATCCGCGAGCTTCACCAGCCAAATGCGTTGTTTGCCCACCTGAGCCAGCCGGCCCTTGAGCGTGCCACGCCGCAGCCAGCCGTACACCGTCTGCCAGTGGGTTCCGAGTTGGTCGGCCACCTCCTGCAAGGTCATTTCCTCAGCATCCGCACGCGGCACTTTCCCGGACCAGATCGGCCGGGTCGTGCCGTGTCCGTGCCGCTGCAGCAGGCGCCGGATCATCGGAGCGTTGAAGGCGCTGCGCTTGGCCGGCCGAAAGCCCTCCGCGTTCAGGATGGCAGCAATCTGCTCTGCCGTGGTACCGGCCGTCCGCAACTCCACCGCCCGTGCCAGCAGCTGATCGAAGTTCGCCAGCTGCTCGAACCGCCGCACCGGACGGATCACCGCATGCCGGGTGATGACGCCGCCGGCCCAGTGGCACGCGATCTCCGCCCGCTCGGTCGCGCCCTGCAGATGGATTACCACGCGTTCGAGCATGGTCCGCGCGATCGTCTGCCGGTCGCGCGCCGTTGTGGATGCGGCGCTCCACAGGGCCGGAATGTCCTCGGCCAGGCAGTGCACGGCTGCCGGTTCCTCGGGCGTCAGCGGGTCCGGCTCGCAGGCCAGGACCCGGTGGTGCTCACTCTCCGGCGTCTGGTGGGCGGCCGGCGCGGCTTCCCAGTCCCGCTCCAGGGTGCGGGCGACGAGGCGGTTGGACGGGTCGACCGCCTCATAGCGCCGGCGGGCCAGATCCGCCTCGTAGATTGCCCGTTCCAGCCGCTGCTTCCAGTGCCGCCGTCGTTGCTGGCGCTCCAGCTCGAGATCCTCGGCCACCTGCAGGCTGACCTCAATCGCCGACGGCGAGAGCGCTTCCAGCATCAGGGCACTGACATGCTCATCCACCGGGCGGGCACTGATCGACTGGCACTGGGGCGCGCCGTAGGTCGTCGCCATCTGATTGCAGGAATACCGCGCCTCCCGGCCATCGTCGTTGTAGGTGACGCACATGCGCCGGCCACAGACCCCGCAGGCCACCAGCCCGCCGAGCAGCGCGGGACCGCCGCGGGGAAGGCCGGTGTGGCGGGCGCGATTGGCGGCCATCTGCTCCTGGTTCCGCTCGAAGGTGTCCCAATCAATGTAGGCCGGACGCATGCCTCGGTGCAGAACCTTCCAGGCCTTTGGATCGCGCAGGAAGCGTTTGCCGCTGTGCGGCTGGCCGGGCCGGCGCAGGCGGCCGTCATAGGTGCGGCGGCCATAGACATAGGCGCCGGCATAGAGCGGGTTGCGCAACATGTCGCGCAGCGTCTGCCCGTTGGGCCGGGTCCAGTGCACCTCTCCTTTGTGCGGCCCGCGGCGAATGCGATCCGGCAGGCGAAGGTCGTGGTCAACGAGATAGCGCAGCACACCGCTGAC
>NZ_JPUG01000039.1 GCF_000739015.1 Microvirga sp. BSC39 | reverse complement strand
AAAGTAGGCGGGGCTGAGAACCTCTCGGCCACCGGCGCCTATGAGCTGTCGCCGGCCAACGGAAAGGCCCGCGCCACCCTCTTCGCCTCGGGGTCCGAGGTGGAGATCGCCCTGGCGGCCCAGAAGCTTCTGGATGAACAAAGCTTCGCCGTACGCGTTGTATCGGTGCCCTCGCTCGACCTGTTCCTCGCCCAGCCCGAAAAAGTCCGCGCCCAGATCATCGGCGATGCGCCGATCAAGGTCGCGGTGGAGGCGGCGGTGCGCTTCGGCTGGGATTCGGTCATCGGCCCGGATGGAATTTTCGTCGGCATGCATGGGTTTGGCGCCAGCGCGCCCTACAAGGACCTGTACAAGCACTTCGGCATCACCGCCGAGGCCATCGCGGAGAAGGTTCTCCGGACACACAATCTCTGAGGCTCGAAGAGAACCGAGGCCTCGTTACGCAAGGGAGCTAAAGCTATGACGGTGAAGGTCGCGATCAACGGATTCGGTCGCATCGGACGCAACATCCTCCGTGGCATCGTGGAGAGCGGCCGCAAGGACATCGAGGTGGTTGCCATCAACGATCTCGGCCCGGTCGAGACGAACGCTCACCTTCTCCGCTTCGACTCCGTCCATGGCCGCTTCCCGGCGGACGTGCAGGTCGACGGCGAGTTCCTCGTCATCAACGGCCAGAAGATCCGCGTCACGGCGATCAAGGATCCGGCAACCCTGCCGCACCGGGAGCTCGGCGTCGACATCGCCATGGAATGCACCGGCATCTTCACCTCGAAGGACAAGGCCTCGGCGCATCTGACTGCCGGCGCCAAGCGCGTCATCGTGTCGGCTCCCGCCGACGGCGCGGACCTCACGGTCGTCTACGGCGTCAACCACGACAAGCTGACCAAGGAGCACGTGGTCATCTCGAACGCTTCCTGCACCACGAACTGCCTCGCCCCGGTGGCGAAGGTGCTTCACGATGCGGTCGGCATCGAGAAGGGCTTCATGACCACGATCCACTCGTACACCAACGACCAGCCCACCCTCGACCAGATGCACAAGGACCTCTACCGCGCCCGCGCGGCGGCCCTGAACATGATCCCGACCTCCACCGGCGCCGCCAAGGCCGTGGGCCTCGTGCTGCCCGACCTCAACGGCAAGCTCGACGGCTCGTCGATCCGCGTGCCGACCCCGAACGTCTCCGTGGTCGACTTCAAGTTCGTGGCCAGGAAGAACACCACGAAGGAAGAGATCAACCAGGCGATCAAGGCGGCGGCCGACGGCCCGCTCAAGGGCATCCTCGGCTACACGAACGCCCCGAACGTCTCGTCGGACTTCAACCACGATCCGCATTCATCCGTGTTCCACATGGACCAGACCAAGGTCATGGAGGGCAACTTCGTGCGCGTGCTGTCCTGGTACGACAACGAGTGGGGCTTCTCGAACCGCATGGCGGACACCGCCATCGCCATGGCGAAGCTCATCTAAGGGAGGCTGCCAATGACCGCCTTCCGCACGCTCGACCAAGCCGACGTCAAGGGAAAACGCGTTCTCGTCCGGGTGGACCTCAACGTCCCCATGGAGAACGGCCGGATCACGGACGCGACGCGCATCGAGCGCGTCCTGCCCACCATCCGGGAAATCGCCGACAAGGGCGGGAGGGTGATCCTCCTCGCCCATTTCGGACGCCCGAAGGGACGTGACCCCAAGGAGTCCCTGAAGCCGGTTGCGGAGGCGGTCTCGCAGCACCTCGGAAAACCCGTGGCCTTCGCCGATGACTGCATCGGCGAAGCCGCCAGCACCGCCGTGAACGCCCTGAAGGACGGCGACGTGCTTCTCCTCGAAAACACCCGCTTCCATGCGGGCGAGGAGAAGAACGATCCGGCCTTCGTCCAGGAGCTGGCGAAGCTCGGCGACCTCTATGTCAACGACGCCTTCTCGGCGGCCCACCGGGCCCACGCCTCGACAGAGGGCCTGGCCCGCGTGCTGCCCGGCTATGCCGGCCGCACCATGCAGGCGGAGCTCGACGCCCTGACCAAGGGCCTGGAGGCCCCCAAGCGCCCGGTCGTCGCCATCGTGGGCGGCGCCAAGGTGTCCACCAAGATCGACCTGCTCGAAAACCTCGTCACCAAGGTCGATGCGCTCGTGATCGGCGGCGGGATGGCCAACACCTTCGTGCATGCGACGGGTCTCGGCATCGGCAAGTCGCTGGCCGAGAAGGATCTGGCGGCCACCGCCATGCGCATCATCGAGAAGGCGCGCGACGCCAACTGCGCCATCATCCTGCCGGTGGACGGTGTCTGCGCGTACGAGTTCAAGGCGGGAGCCCAGAACCACACCTACGGCATCGACGCGATCCCCGAGGATCAGATGATCCTCGACGTGGGCTCGCAGTCCATCGAGCGCATCCAGGCGGCCATCAACGATGCCGCCACGGTGGTGTGGAACGGCCCGCTCGGCGCCTTTGAGATCGCCCCGTTCGACCAGGGCACGGTGGCGGCGGCCCGCCATGCCGCCCAGCGCACCAAGGACGGCAAGCTCGTGTCGGTCGCCGGCGGCGGCGACACGGTGGCGGCCCTCAACCATGCCGGCGTCGCCGACAGCTTCACCTATGTGTCGACGGCCGGCGGCGCCTTCCTCGAATGGCTCGAGGGCAAGTCCCTCCCCGGCGTGGAAGCCCTGCGGGCTTAAGTCCATGCAGGCAAAGTGGTTAACCCACTTTGCCAGGGCAAAATGTGGCCTAGATGGCTTAGCGAGATGCTTAAGCTGAGGTTCAGCTTCTGCGCTGTTTAAAAGCAAAACCAATACGGAGGACCAAATGGCCCGCATCACGATGAGGCAGCTTCTGGATCACGCAGCCGAGCACGGCTACGGCGTGCCTGCCTTCAACATCAACAACATGGAGCAGGCGCTGGCGATCATGTCAGCGGCCGGCGAGGTCGATGCCCCGGTAATCATCCAGGCGTCCCGCGGCGCTCGCTCCTACGCCAACGACGTCATGCTCAAGCACATGATGGATGCGGTGACCGAAATCTACCCGCACATCCCGGTTTGCGTGCATCTCGACCACGGCAACGAGCCCGCCACCTGCATGACGGCCATCCAGGCCGGCTTCACCTCGGTGATGATGGACGGCTCTCTCAAGGCCGACGGCAAGACCCCGGGCGACTGGGACTACAATGTGGCCGTCACCCGGAAGGTGGTCGAGATGGCCCATCTCGGCGGCATCTCGGTGGAAGGCGAGCTCGGCGTGCTCGGCTCCCTGGAGACCGGTGAAGGCGAGGCCGAGGACGGTCACGGCGCCGAGGGCAAGCTCTCCCACGACCAGCTGCTGACGAACCCCGACGAGGCCGTGAAGTTCGTGGCCGAGACCAAGGTCGACGCGCTCGCCATCGCCATGGGCACCTCGCACGGCGCCTACAAGTTCACCCGCAAGCCCGATGGCGCGATCCTGGCGATGCACATCATCGAGGAGATTCACAAGAAGCTCCCGAACATGCACCTCGTCATGCACGGCTCCTCCTCGGTGCCGCAGGACCTGCAGGACATCATCAACCAGTACGGCGGCCAGATGAAGCCGACCTGGGGCGTACCGGTGGAGGAGATTCAGCGCGGCATCAAGCACGGCGTGCGCAAGATCAACATCGACACCGACAACCGCATGGCCATGACCGGCCAGATCCGCAAGGTTCTCACCGAGAACCCGGGCGAGTTCGACCCGCGCAAGTATCTCAAGCCCGCCATGGAGGCGATGACGAAGCTCTGCAAGCAGCGCCTGCAGGAGTTCAACACCGCCGGCCAGGCCTCGAAGATCAAGCGGGTCTATACGCTTGCCGAGATGGCCAAGCGCTATGCCTCGGGCGAGCTCGACCCGACCTTCGGCGCCACCCGTCAGGCGGCGGAGTAAAGAGGTCCGTCAAACCTCAACAAACCCTCGACGTCATCACCGGCCTCGTGCCGGTGATCTCGTTTTCGAGAGGCGCTGCGCTTCATCGCGTCGGGATGGTCGGGACTGATCCCCGGATCAAGTCCGGGGACAGCCATCACGGAGAGGTTTAACCCGGAACTTCAACGATCCGTCTTTCGCCGTAATCATGATCGACAAGCGGGGCCTCGCAAGATGGCCCCGTTTTCGTTATGGGAACGGTGTCTTCCCCTTCTCGTGACTTGGACCCATGGCCGATACCGCCGCCCGCCTCTACCTCATCACCCCCGTTCTCGATGACGCCTCCTTTGCGCCCCGTCTGGCCGAGGCCTGCGCGACCGGTGCGGTGGCCGCCGTGCTGCTGCGGCTGGCGCCTGCCGACGAGCGCACCCTCACCAACCAGGTGAAGGCTCTCGCTCCTGTCGCGCAGGAGCATGGCGCAGCCGTCATCATCGCCAGCGAAGCCAAGACCGATCTCGCCACCGTGGCGGCGCGCGGCGGGGCCGACGGGGTTCACGTTACGGGCGATCCGGCCCTTGTGCGCGAGCTGCGCGACCGGTTGAAGTCCGAGCGCGCTCTCGGGGTCGGGGCGATCCGCACCAAGGACGACGCCATGACCTTCGGGGAAGCCGGCGTCGATTACCTGCTCTTCGGCGAGCCTCGCCCGGACGGCTCCCTCCCCTCCCTGGAGAGCGTGGTGGAGCGCGCCGCCTGGTGGGCCGAGATCTTCGAGACTCCCTGTGCGGCCTATGCCCCGAGCCTGGATGCGGTCGAGACGCTCGCCGCCACGAACGCCGAGTTCGTCGCCTTGGGCGATGCGGTCTGGTCCCATTCGGATGGGCCCGCCGCTGCCGTGAAGGCGGCAGCCGCGATCCTTGATCGCCAGGAGGCATCGCGCTGATGCGTCTCTCCTGGTTCATCGGCGCCTCGCTTCTGCTGGCATCCGCTACGGCGGGAGCCGCGGCCCAGCCCGATCTCGCCTATGGCGCCTATCAGCGCGGCCTGTACCAGACGGCCTTCCGCGAGGCGACCCTGCGGCTGCAGAAGAACAACAACGACGCCGCCGCCATGACCCTGCTGGGCGAGCTCTACAACCAGGGTCTCGGCATCACGGTGGATCCCAAGAAGGCGTCCGAATGGTACCGGCTCGCGGCGCAGCGGGGCGATCCCCATGCGCTGGCGGCCCTCGGCCTCATGGCCCTCGACGGGCGCGGCATGCCGAAGAACCAGGCGCAGGGCCGGGCCTGGCTGGAAGAAGCGGCCGCCAAGGGCAACGCGCTCGCCAGCCACAACCTCGCCCTGCTCCTGCTCACGAGCGAGGTCAATGCCGACCTGCAGAAGGCGGTCGGGCTCCTGAAAAGAGCCTCCGAGGCGGAGATCCCGGACGCGCAGCATGCGCTGGGGGTGCTCTACCTCAAGGGCCGGGGCGTCGAGCGCAATGCCACGGAGGCCGCGCGCCTGTTCGAGCGTGCCGCCCGCAACGGCAGCTCCGTCGGCGAGGTGGAATATGCGATCCTGCTCTTCAACGGTGACGGAGTCCCGGCCAGCGAGTCCCAGGCCGCCCGCTACTTCCGCCGTGCGGCTGCCAAGGGCAACGCCATCGCCCAGAACCGCCTCGCCCGCCTGCTCGTGGCCGGCCGGGGCGTGCCGGCCAACAAGATCGACGCGGCAGCCTGGCATATCCTGGCGGCCGCCCAGGGGCTGGCGGATCCCTGGCTCGACAACGCGCTCAAGGATCTCACCGCCGACGAGCGCACCCGGTCCGAGAAGCTGGCGGCCGAGCGCCTCGGCATGCGCTGAGCGCATCAATTCGCCGCCTCGGTGGATCAATTGGGCCGCCGGTCCGGTTATCCACCGCTTGACGCCGCTCCCCGGGTGGTCCATCGACTACCTTCTCTTTGAAAACCGCTCTTTGTCAGGACCTGCACGATGATCCGCTCGCCCCTCATGACCGTTATGACCGATGCCGTGATGAAGGCGTCACGCTCGCTCAAGCGCGATTTCGGCGAGGTCGAGAACCTGCAGGTCTCGCGCAAGGGCCCGGGCGACTTCGTGTCGGCCGCCGACCGCAAGGCCGAAAAGATCCTGCGCGAGTCCCTGGAAAAATCCCGCCCCGGCTACGGCTTCGTCATGGAGGAGGAAGGCGTCATCCAGGGGACCGACACCAGCCACCGCTGGCATATCGACCCGCTCGACGGCACCACGAACTTCCTGCACGGCCTGCCCCAGTTCGCCATCTCGGTCGGCCTTGAGCGCGACGGCCAGATCGTCGCCGGCGTGATCTACGATCCGGCCAAGGACGAGCTCTTCATCGCCGAGCGCGGCAAGGGCGCCTACCTCAACAACCGCCGCATCCGCGTGGCGGCCCGCGGCGACCTCGCCGATGCGGTGGTGGCCTGCGGCCTGCCCCATATCGGCCGCGGCGACCACGGCCTCTTCCTGCGCGAGACCGCGACCGTCATGGGCTATGTGGGCGGCATGCGCCGGTGGGGCGCCGCTTCCCTCGACCTCGCCTACGTGGCCTGCGGGCGCTTCGACGCCTATTGGGAACGGGGCCTGAACACCTGGGACATGGCCGCCGGCATCCTCATGGTCCGCGAGGCGGGCGGCTTCGTGTCCGACGCCGACGGCGGCAGCGATCCGATGGCCAAGGGCTCCATCGCCTGCGGTAACGAGACCATGCAGCGGGAACTCCTCAAGCTCCTGAAGAAGGCTAAGGGCTAGTCCACGGCTGATATTTCTGTTCGTGCAAGGCTGCGAGGTGACGGTCGCGCTTGATCCTTCGGACCGGCGCGGTCACATTGGAGCCGTCCCGAAGCACGAATGCACAGGATAACGATGGCGGACCAACCCCTTACCCCACCGCGGATTTACCTGATCCGCATGGCGGTCTTCCTTATCCTGGCAGGGTTTGTCGCCTTCATCCTCTATCGGCAGATCTGGGAGGCCTTCCAGGCCAATCCTGGGCTTAACGCGCTGATTCTGGGTGTCATGTTCATCGGCATCGCGTTGGCGATCCGGCAGGTCTGGCGCCTGCGGCCCGAGGTGCGCTGGGTCAACACGCTGCAGCGAACCGAGGAAGGGCTGGTCGCTCCCGAGCAGCCGGTGCTTCTCGCTCCCCTGGCGGCTCTTCTCGGCAGCCGATCGGGCCAATCCGGCTTTTCGGTCGCGGCAACCCGCTCGGTCCTCGATTCCATCGGGGCCCGCCTGGATGAAAGCCGCGAGATCGTTCGCTATCTTGCCGGCCTCCTGGTCTTCCTCGGCCTGCTCGGCACCTTCTGGGGCCTTATCGATACGGTGGGGTCGGTCGGCCGCATCATCTCGTCGCTGCGGACGGGACAGGATTCGGCGGTTCTCTTCGACGAGCTGAAGAACTCGCTCGCCGGACCGCTCCAGGGCATGGGCCTGTCCTTCTCGGCCTCCCTGTTCGGCCTCGCCGGCTCCCTCGTCCTCGGCTTCCTCGACCTCCAGGCCGGTCAGGCGCAGAACCGCTTCTACACGGAGTTGGAGGATTGGCTTGCCACCTCCACCATGGATACGCCGGCCGAACCCACCCTGCGCACCGGCACCACGCCGGATCTGGCGCTCGCCCTCAACCGGCTCACCGCCGCCGTCAACGACGGCGGTGGCGGACGGGCGGCCACGCAGGCCATGGCGAACCTCGCCGAGGGCGTCCAGGGCCTCGTGCAGCACATGCGGGCCGAGCAGCAGATGATCCGCGACTGGGTGGAAGCGCAGGCCGCCCGAGAGAAGGAACTGAAGCAGGTGCTCGACCGCCTCTCCCGTGAAAGGCTGCCCTGATGCCGGTCTCGAGCGCAGGCGGACGGCGACGCGGGCGCGGTGGCCAGCTCAACTACTGGCCGGGCTTCGTCGACGCCCTGTCCACGCTCCTGCTCGCCATCATCTTCCTGATCTCCGTCTTCACCGTGGGCCAGTTCTTCCTGTCCCGCGAGCTGTCGGGCCGCGACACGGTGCTGGACCGGCTGAACCGCCAGATCGCCGAGCTGACAGACCTCCTCTCCCTCGAACGTTCGAGCCGGCGCACCATCGAGGAGACGGTCACCTCGCTTCAGACGACCCTGCGGGCCAACGAGGCCGAGCGGGCGCGCCTGCAGAGCCTCCTCGACAGCGGCGGCGCGGCTCAAGCCCAGGCCGACCAGCTGAACACGCAGCTCGAGACCGAGCGCCAGGCCACGGGTCGGGCCCTGAGCCAGGTCGAGATCCTCAACCAGCAGATCGCCGCCATGCGCCGCCAGCTCGCAGCCCTGGAAGAAGCACTTGCGGCCTCCGAGAACCGGGACAAGGAGAGCCAAGCCCGCATCGCCGACCTCGGCAGCCGCCTCAATGTGGCGCTGGCCCAACGGGTGCAGGAACTCGCCCGCTACCGCTCCGACTTCTTCGGCCGCCTGCGCCAGATCCTCGGCAACCGCCCGGACGTGCGCATCGTCGGCGACCGCTTCGTGTTCCAGTCGGAGGTGCTCTTCCCGGCCGGCCAAGCGTTCCTTCGTCCGGAAGCCTCCGGCGAGATCGACCGCATCGCCAGCGCCCTGATGGAGCTCGAGAAGCAGGTCCCGCCCGACATCCCCTGGGTGATCCGGGTCGATGGCCATACTGACCAGCGGCCCATCAACACCCCGCAATTTCCATCGAACTGGGCCCTGTCGTCCTCCCGCGCAATCGCGATGGTGCAGGCCCTCGTCGCCCGAGGCGTTCAGCCCAAGCACCTCGCCGCTACGGGTTTCGGCGAGTTCCAGCCGCTGGACAATGGGACCACCGAAGAGGCCTATGCCCGCAACCGGCGCATCGAGCTGAAACTGACGGAGCGATAGTCCGGACTGGAACGCCAAAAGCAAAGGAGCCGCTGGTGAGAGCGGCTCCTGCTTGAGAAGGTTTCCCCATGAGGATGCGAGCTGCGTGGGGCTGGCCCGGATCCGGCTCGGAAAGCTCCCAATCCTTTAAGCGGCTTTGACGCCTTGGAGGAAGTCCTGGACTTCTCGGGAGAGGTCGTTGGAGTGGCGCGACAGCTCCTGGGCGGCGCCCAGCACCTGGCTGGCCGCCGAGGTGGTCTCGCCGGCCCCCTGCTGCACGTCGTTGATGCTGCCGGTCACGGCTTCCGTGCCGCGCGCCGCCTCCTGCACGTTGCGGGCGATCTCGGCCGTGGCCGCCCCCTGCTCCTCCATGGCGGCGGCAATCGAGGTGGAGATCTGGCTCATCTCGGTGATCGTGCGGGCGATCTCCTGAATGGCCGACACCGTCTGCTGCGTCGCCTGCTGCACCGAGCCGATCTGGGCCGAGATCTCCTCCGTGGCCTTGGCCGTCTGCGACGCCAGCTCCTTCACTTCGGTGGCCACCACGGCAAAGCCTTTCCCAGCCTCGCCGGCGCGGGCCGCCTCGATGGTGGCGTTCAGCGCCAGCAGGTTGGTCTGGCCCGCGATGGTGTTGATCAGCTGCACCACGTCGCCGATGCGGCTGGCCGTGGAGGCCAGGTCCTGCACGGCCGCATCCGTGCGGCGCGCCCCCTGCACGGCCCGGTCGGCGATCTGCGACGACTGCGCCACCTGGGAGGCGATCTCCCGGATGGAGATGGACAGCTCTTCTGTTGCGGCCGCCACGGTCTGCACGTTGGCCGAGGTCTGCTGGGCGGCCGACGAGACGGTGACGGACTGCTGGGTGGTCTGGCTGGCCACTGCCGTCATGGTCTGGGCCGTGGCCTCCATCTCGGTGGCGGCGGAGGACAGGCCCTGGGTGAGGGCCGACACGTTGCTCTCGAAGCGCTTGGTGATCTGGTCGAGCATCTCGGCGCGGCGCATCTTGGCCTGGTTCTCGGCGTCCTG
>NZ_JPUG01000038.1 GCF_000739015.1 Microvirga sp. BSC39 | reverse complement strand
GGCTTTGACGCCTTGGAGGAAGTCCTGGACTTCTCGGGAGAGGTCGTTGGAGTGGCGCGACAGCTCCTGGGCGGCGCCCAGCACCTGGCTGGCCGCCGAGGTGGTCTCGCCGGCCCCCTGCTGCACGTCGTTGATGCTGCCGGTCACGGCTTCCGTGCCGCGCGCCGCCTCCTGCACGTTGCGGGCGATCTCGGCCGTGGCCGCCCCCTGCTCCTCCATGGCGGCGGCAATCGAGGTGGAGATCTGGCTCATCTCGGTGATCGTGCGGGCGATCTCCTGAATGGCCGACACCGTCTGCTGCGTCGCCTGCTGCACCGAGCCGATCTGGGCCGAGATCTCCTCCGTGGCCTTGGCCGTCTGCGACGCCAGCCCCCTCACTTCGGTGGCCACCACGGCCAAGCCTTTCCCAGCCTCACCGGCGCGGGCCGCCTCGATGGTGGCGTTCAGCGCCAAGAGGTTGGTCTGGCCCGCGATGGTGTTGATCAGCTGCACCACGTCGCCGATGCGGCTGGCCGTGGAGGCCAGGTCCTGCACGGCCGCATCCGTGCGGCGCGCCCCCTGCACGGCCCGGTCGGCGATCTGCGACGACTGCGCCACCTGGGAGGCGATCTCCCGGATGGAGATGGACAGCTCTTCTGTTGCGGCCGCCACGGTCTGCACGTTGGCCGAGGTCTGCTGGGCGGCCGACGAGACGGTGACGGACTGCTGGGTGGTCTGGCTGGCCACTGCCGTCATGGTCTGGGCCGTGGCCTCCATCTCGGTGGCGGCCGACGACAGGCCCTGGGTGAGGGCCGACACGTTGCTCTCGAAGCGCTTGGTGATCTGGTCGAGCATCTCGGCGCGGCGCATCTTGGCCTGGTTCTCGGCGTCCTGCGCGGCGGCGAGGCGGCGGGCCTCGAGGGCGTTGTCCTTGAACACCTGCAGGGAGCGGGCGAGCAGCCCCACCTCGTCCTTGCGCTCCACGCCCGTGACGCTCACGTCGAGATCGCCCGCAGCCAGCCGGCCCATCGCACCAGTCATCCCGTTCAGAGGACGCGTCACGCCGTAGAGTGCGATTGCTGCCAGCAGACCGATCGCCAGAGTCAGGCCGACAACGGAGGCGACGATCAATTTGGTAGAGGTGAACGAGGCCAGTTCAGCCGCGTCGCGCTTTTCCCGCTCCAGGGTCGCAGCATTTGCTTCGGCACGCTCGTCGAGGGCCCGCGAGGCCTTCTGGCGCATGTCGCGGCCCTCGCCGCTCGAGAGCTTGAAGGCTTCGTCGCTTTCGTTGAGCTGAGCATGGGCGATGGTCCGGCCCATGATGGCGAAGTAGTCCTCGACGATCTTCTTCAATTGCTCGTTGGTTGCGCGGCGCTCCGGCGTTTCGGATAGCGCAATCAAGGCATCCAGGTCCTTCAGGGCGTCCGCTTTGGCCTCCCGGAAAGCCTGCTCGTAGACGGCCATCTCCTGGAAGCGCGTCTCGATGATCAGGTTCTTTTCCTGGACCGCCGCCTCGTTGACGTGGGCCTTGATGTCCAGCGCCATGCTGCGCCGGGCCGCGTGCACATCGACGATCTGCTGGGTTTCCTCGGCGAGCGTATCCAAGCCTGATTTGGCAAAAATGATGAGGCCAATGGTGACGGCGACCATCACGATTACTGGAATGGCCAGCTTTGTAATGATTTTGAGATTGTTCAAGGCACGCATTGAATTTCGGTGGCCCGCCCGCATCGCCGCGGGAGGCGCGCGCCCCCACGACGCGCTTATCCAGGCTGCGTAGTTTTAGCCGGGAACACTTACCTGAGCTATTACGGTTAATACCTACTGACGAAGTAAGGTTTTCTTAATTTCTTCGAGAGTCAAAGCAGAGGCGAAGATCAACTTACGATCTGTTGACAGATCACGTCTTGAACATCGCTTCTGCCGAGAGCTGTTGCCACTTGTGTGGAATCATCTCTCCTCCTCGGTTCGCTGCATCTCTTGACGGCGAACCGGATCCACTTCACCGAAAAATGCTCTAGAGCACCACGATGCCGGAGTGCTTGGCCTTGGTGTCCGGCTCCACATGGATCGTGATGAGCGCGTCCTCCACGGCGACCTTGAGTTCCCGCTCGAGACGGTCGCAGATGTCGTGGGCATCCGTCACGCTCATGGCGCCCGGCACCACGAGATGGAAGTCGATGAAGGTCATCCGGCCTGCATGGCGCGTGCGCAGGTCGTGCGCCTCGATGGCGCCATCCGCATTCAGGGCGATGATCTCGCGCACGCGGATGAGCGTTGTTTCCGGCAGGGCCTCGTCCATGAGGCCGCCAACGCTCTCCTTGATCAGGCCCCAGCCCGACCAGAGAATGTTGACGGCCACCATGGCGGCAAGGGCGGAGTCGAGCCAAGCCCATCCGGTCAGCGGCACGAGCAGGAGACCGATAATGACGCCGGCGGAGGTGACCACGTCCGTCAGGAGATGGCGCCCGTCCGCTACCAGCGCGGGAGACCGCAGGCGCCGACCATAACGGATCAGAGCCCAAGACCAAGCTGCATTGATCACGCCTGCGACTGCGTTGATGGCGAGTCCCTGCATCGGTGCGTCGATCACTCGGGGCGCCAGGAGTCCGAAATAGGCTTCCCGCAGGATCGCCAGGGCAGCGACGATGATCAGCACGCCTTCGAGCACGGCCGAGAAATACTCCACCTTGTGGTGGCCGTAAGGGTGGTTGGCATCCGCCGGTGCGGCGCTCAGGCGAACGGCCATAAGGGCCGCCACCGCCGTCACCACATTGATGATGCTCTCCAGCGCGTCGGAATAAAGCGCAATGCTGCCCGTGATGTAATAGGCGGCATATTTCAGGACGAAAACAACGGTTCCGACGAATATGCTGCCGATGGCAAGTTTTTGAATCTTGTCCATGGGGCGACACTTGAAAAGCTGGCGGAGGGGGAAACGACGCGACTTTATAGAGCGTGTTTCATCAAGCGCAAGAACTTGTTTTTACTTGCTAATCGTTTGCAAAATCATGTCAGCGGCCATCAGTGATCCGTAAAAGTCAAGGCGATCCTGAGAGGTCGGCCCGGTAGAGATGCCGGTTCATGAACGGAATGAACCGCTCCTCGGTAAAGCCTGCTTTCAGGAGAACGCGCCGGGATGCGGTATTCTCAGGATGCGCAAAGGCTCTGACCACGGATAATGCGCGATCCTGTCGGAGCAAGGCGAGGGAGAACCGAACGAGTTCAGTCGCATAACCTTTGCCCCACGCAGACGGTGCAAAATAATAACCTACCTCAAGACCCCAGCCGGGATCGAATGGATCCTCGTACAATCCACCGAATCCGACAATCGTTCTGCTCGACTTTTCAAGGATCGTCCAAGGGGCGTACCCAACCCGCTGCCGGTTGAGTTCGTGTGCTTCAAGATAGCGATCGGTATGATCGAGAGACGGATGCGCCTGGGTGAAGCGCATCGCCTGTGCGTCTCCTAAAAACCGGAAGAGCAATAGCGCATCCGATGAGCAGGGTGGCCGAAGATGCAGGCTTTCTGTGTCGAAGATCATAGGGTGACGCCGCCGACAGATTATTCAGGGATGGCCGCCGCCTTCCCCATCATCTTCTTGTAGTAGGCTGACAGGGACGGAGAGAGCGCCTGGCAGTGCTGGATGAGGGCCAGGGCTTCAACCCGCTTTCCTGCACTGATGGTGTCGAGCAGGGTGGGATGCAGCTCCGTCAGTTGCGCAAGCGCCGGGTCCTGCCGGCCCTGCTCGGCCGGCGCCACGATGGTGAAGATCGCCGATGTCTCGCTGCGGCCTTTGACGGCGATGCGATCGAGTTCGACGAGCACGAAGTGCTCCTGCAGGGCTTTTGCCGTAGCCGGCCCGAGCACGATCGAGACGCCGTATTCCTTCGACAGGCTTTCCAGGCGCGCGGCAAGGTTCACCGTGTCGCCGAGCACGGAGTAATCGTAACGCCAGCGCGATCCCACATTGCCGACGACGCAATCGCCGGTGTTGATGCCGACCCCGATGGCGAAGCGAGGGGCATCCTCGCCCATCTCCTGCCGCAGCTCCGCGTTCAGGACCTTGACCGCCTCCAGCATGCGCATGGCGGCGCGCGCGGCCTTCAGCGGATGGTCCGGGCTGGGGAGGGGCGCGTTCCAGAACGCCATCACGCAGTCCCCGATATATTTGTCGATGGTGCCGCCTTCCGCGAGCACCGCCTCCGAGAGCGGATCGAGCAGGCGGTTGATGAGCGTGGTCAGCCGCTCCGGCTCGTCCTTTAGCTTCTCCGACAGGGTGGTGAAGCCGCGCACGTCGCAGAACAGGATGGACAGGTTGCGGCGCTCGCCACCGAGCTTCAGAGCGCTGGGGTCGCGGGCGAGCTGCGCCACGAGATCCGGCGACAGATAGCGCGAGAAGGCCTCCGACACGGTGCGGCGCAGATGCCGCTCGCGGGCATAGTCGAGGCCGAACCGCGCACCGAACACCGCCAGCGCCGCAGCCGCAGGCAGGGCGGGCGGCGCCCAGACCCGTCCGAAGCGCAGGAGAGCCCAGGCTCCGACGATGAAGAAGGCGAGGAGGAAGGTGGCCGCAAGTCCTGTCTTCCATGTGACGCCGCGGGTGGAGAAGGCGGCTGCGAGGAACGCTCCGGCGATCACGAGCAGCACCATGACCGGGCTGGGGAGCGGGATCGCGTAGAGGTTATGGCGGAGGTTGTCGAGGACCGTCGCCTGGACCTCCACGCCGGCTGTGAGCGTGCCCTCAGTCAGCGTATAGGGGGTCGGGAAGGTATCGGGGGCTCCCGCATCGGCGGTCGTGGCGGCTTGGAGGCTCAAGCCCACCAGAACGACCTTGTCCTTGAAATAGTTCGGAGGAAGGAAGGTGTTCGGATCGAGGGCCTGATAATAGGATACGGTCGGATAGGAACGACGGGGTCCGAAGTACTGGATCAGCGCCCCGTCAGGAGCGGCGACCTGCGGCTCTCCCTTCAGCCGCAGCGCCTGGGCGGCGAAACTGTCCTGGATGGGCGGCATACGGCGCAGGTAGGCATCGCCGTCGAGATGCATCGAGGCGATGCCGGCCACGGCACCGGCATCCAGGAATGGATCGAGCGGATTAACCCGGGTGATTTGCGTGCCCTGCTCCAGCGGTGTCGTGACATCGTCGGCTGCGAGCACCACATCCGGGCCGAGCGCACTGGCGAGGGCCGTATCGGCTTCTGCCGTGGTCGGGTCGGCGAAGATGATGTCAATGGCGATGACCTTCGCGCCGGCCGCGCGCAAGCTCTCAACCAGTCTCGCGTGGATATCCCGGGGCCAAGGCCAGCGCTTGCCGATCTCGCCGATGGAGGGCTCGTCGATGGCGACGATCACAGCACCGGGCTCGGCCGGCAGCGGCGGCGCGATCACCGAGAGCAGGTCGTAGAGCCGCGCCTCGATGAGGCGGATGGGAGAGAAGAAGAACAGAAACGGGATCAGCAGCGCTGCAATGATCCCGGCCATGGTGAAATGGCGCCAGAGAGGTTCTCCGCCGCCTTGAATGTGCGACCCTAAGCTTTTGTCATTCACCCTAGAACCGCGCCTTGACGCTCGCCGAAACGGTACGCCCCTGGCCAGGAAGATTGGTGAGGAGCTGGTAGTCGTTGTCGAAGATATTGAGCACCGTGAGCCCAAGAACCAGCCGCCGATCCGGCGTTTCCCAGGTCACGGACGCATCGGTGGTCCAGTAATCATCCAGCTTCAGCCCCACGGAATCTCCCAACGGGGTAGAGCTCGTCAGGCCGCCGAGGAACGTCTGGGCCACCGTGAGCCTGAGACGGCTCGGATGCACGAAGGTGAGGCCCGCGCGGGCGAAGCGTTCCGCAACGAAGGGCACGGGGGATCCGGCCGCGGGCCCCGCCTGGATCTCGGACGAGGCTGCACCGACGGTGCCGAACACCCCGATGCCGTAGCCCAGCCAGACATTGGCCGTCGCGGCCACCCGCTCGATCCGGGCCTCCTCGGCATTGACCGTCGCGTAGGTCTCAGGAATGGGAAGGCTCAAGGAATCGATGTCCTGCCGCTGGTACTCGACCGAGGTGAAGAGGCGCGGAGACCATTCCGCGTCCCAGCGCAGGGCGAGGGTGTCGACCCTGCCGCCGAGCTCCAACGGAATCACGTTCGGCAGGAGGCCGACGGTGGTCAGGGACGAGAGCGTGTAGGTCGAGGGGAACAGGACGTCGCTGCGATAGGCAGCCCGCAGCCAGTGTCCTTCGAAGGGCGAGATCCCGATGCCTGCCCGGGGCAGAATGTTCTCGTCCATCGATGCGCCCTTCACATCGATGTCGACTCTCTCCAGCCCGGCCTGTGCTTCGAACCAGTCGGTGGGACGCCAGAAGGCATCCGCATAAAGGCGGGTTCCGCTGAAGGATACATCGGCATCGACGGGCGCATCCGAGTAGGGCGGGATCGGGACGCCTACATAGTCCCGGTAGTCCTGCTCGTATTCGACCCGCGACTTGCCCCGCAGGGCCTCGGCGCCGTAGCGAAGCGTCACATCGCCGAAGCCGATCATATGGTTCAGCGCCACGACCGTGGCGGTCGTGCGCGTCCTTTCCCGCCTGAGGAGCTCGAACAGCACGAGCTCGGGATTAGCGGCAATGCCGCCCTGCTGCGTATCCGTCGTACTCCGGGCCTGCCCGTGGAAGACCGCAGCGGTCAGCACATTGCGATAGCCGAAGGTGTGACTCCAGCCTGCGCCCAGCTGAAAATCGGTCGTTTCCTTGGTGTCCCTGTTATAGAAAACGCCCGGCACTGCGAGGTTTCCCACATTGAAGACGGTTTCTGTCAGGGAGCTGAACTCCCCGGGTTCGTTCTTCGAGAGGGTGCCGAAGACGAGAAGGCGGTCTGCTGCCGTCGGGGCCGAACCGATGAAGAAGGCGGCGCTGTCGAGCCTCTCCTGATCGTAGGTGTAAAGCCCGTTGTCACGCAGACGGCTTGCCGAAAAATTGAAGGCAGTCGGGATCGGCTCGTTGGAGAAGCCGGTGACCGTCGCGTCCGTCTTCCAGCCGGTCTTTCCGTCCTGGGAGATCCAGCGTCCGCCGACCTCGGCATCGACGAAGGGACGGCGCAGGATGTCGATGCGACCGAGGCGTCCGCCGACCGCAAGCGGATCAAAAAGAAGGCCCTGGACGACAAGGTTGGCCGCTGCCACCCCGTCATCGCTTCCGGTTTCCACGCTCGTCAGGGTTGGGCTACCCCTGAACACGTTCGGGCTGACGTTCGCCGCCTGATCGAAATAGCTGGAGGCCTGGAATGGATCGAAGGTGCGGTCGCCGTAGAAGCGCCCCCATTCATGAAGGCCGATGAAGCGGTAGGCCTCCGCCGGATAGCTGCCGCTCTGCCGGTTGGCCGAGAGACCGGCATAATCGCCGCCTCGGCTACGGGCGCGCTTCACGGCTTCCCGGGCGAACCGCACCGCATCGTCGGCCCGGTATTGATCCAGGGCCACGGCCGTCCGCATGATCGCCGTGACAGGATCGTTCGGGTCGAGCCGGTCCGCATTGTCGAATGTCTGCTCGGCGAGTTCGATGTCACCGTTCTGGTAATAGGCCACTGCCGCGGCCACCAAGCCGTTGGCATAGGCAGGATTGGCCGCCGATCCTGCCAGAATGGACTCGATGGCACCGGGCATGTCGCCCTTCTGCAGGAGATAGCGGCCGCGCGCGATATAGGCGACGTGGAAATCAGGGTCGAGGTCGAGCGCTCGGTCGATCAACGCACCCGCCTCCTCCACGCGGCTCTGGTCGAGCAGGATGAAGGACAGGTTGGCACGGGGAAGCGGATCCTGCGGATCGATCGCGATGGCGCGCCGGAAAGCTGCTTCGGCTTCCAGGGGAGCATCGAGTTCGGCATACAACATGCCGAGTTCGTTCCAGATCGCGACGTCGCCCGGCGCGGCTTCCAAGGCCCGTTTGAGGTCGGCCAGCGCCGCCATGCGGTCGCTATCCACATCGGCCTTGATCCGGCCGCTCATGGCCAAGACGAGATGGTCATTCGGATCCGCTGCCCGCACGCGCTCCAGCGAGGCGCGCATCTGGTCCCGGCGGTTGAGGGCGAGCGACAGCTGCGACGAGAAAACGCCAAGCCGCGTATCGGTCGGGAATCGCTTCTCGGCGGCAGTCGCGAGATCGGCCGCTGCATTCAGATCCTGCCGAAATCCGGCGATAAACGCCTGCGCAAGCGCGGCTTCAGGGCTGTTGGGCGCGATCTTGGGTTGAGGCAGAACGCGGTTCGGCTGGGCCAGGGAGGCTGCGATGTAACGGCCGTAAACGGCGGTGACACGCCGCTTGGCATCGATGCCGCGCTCGGCACGAGCCAGAAGGGCAGCGGATTCGCTCCACCGGCGCTCCGCGCCTGCAATCAGGCCCTCGACGAGATCCGCGCGAGCACGCTGCGCTGCACTGAGAGGTCTGCGGCGAGCCTCGGCCAAGGGCGCGGCGGCGGCTTGGTACCCGTCGAGAGCCAAGGCCACCTCGGCGCGGGTCAGCCAGTCTTCCCCAGTACGGGCCTCCGGTGGAATCGCCTCGATCCGGGCGCGCTCGGCCTGCCGCGCCGATCCCCGCAAGGAGGTGGCAGGCAGCCAACTCAGGCCATCGCGCAGGGTCAGATAAAACAGCATCTGCTCGCGGTCGTTGGGACGCACGAGCACGAACTTGGTGGGGGCCTGACCGATAGCCGCCACGGCTCCCTCACCCTGGCGGACAGTCACCGAGCCCTGAGGATTGGTGAGCTCCACCACCCCCTCGAGCACGATGAGCGAGGTCTTGCCCGATCCATCCACCGAGAGCGACCAGTCCGTGCCGCGGATGGCTGCGACCGCAGCGGGCGTCTTGACGTCCACGCCGGAGCCGCCGCGGGCAGCCCGGGCCCAGATGTTGCCGCCCTGGAGGCTGAGCTGGGTGTTGCCGGTCTGTCCGCCGGCCACGTCATTGACGGTCAGGGTCGAGTTGCGTCCGACGCGGATCTGGGTCTGGTCGGAAAACAGGATGGCGAGATTGCCGATCTCGTTGGTCCGCAGGGTGTCGCCGCCGACCACGTTCTGCTGGACGGTGGCCGAGCGCCAGAGATCCTCGCGCACGAAGCGCATCTCCTCGCCGCCCTTGGTGGCCACGATGGCGCCCGCGGCCGGCACCGGACGGGGCACGGGAGCCTGGGCCTGCGCATGGACGAGGCTCAGCACAAGAGCACTCGTGGCGGTCAGAAGGCGGAAAGATTGGACAGACATGACGGACCAGCTTGATCGGAGGCTACCTGCTCTAACGTTACCTGAGCTTAGCAGCAAGAACTTTGGATCAAAGCCGATTCACACCACATCCGGTGTATTTTAGGACACAGGGTAAATCATTGCGGCATATAGGCCACAGATACACACATAACATTGCGGAGAAACTGCCGAAATCAGGCCATCTTGGTGCGGGCCATGAGAAGCTTCTGCTTCAGGTCGTGCTGGGCAAAAGGCTTCTGCAGGACGGGCCGGTCACGGAAGGTGTCGCGGATCCCGGCACTGCCGTAGCCCGTGGAGAACACGAACGGGATCGAGCGCTGCGCCAGGGCCTCGGCCACCGGATAGATCGGCTCCCCGGCTACGTTGACGTCGAGAATGGCCAGATCGACCTGCTCGCGGGACACGGCCTCGAGGGCCGCAGACAGCCGGGCCGCCGGACCGATCACCTCGCAGCCGAAATCGAGCAGCATGTCTTCCAGCAGAAGGGAAATCGCAGCCTCATCCTCGACAACAAGGATCCGCAGGCCATTGAGATCGCCGTCGCTCATTACGCTATCGGTCACGGTTTCGCTTTCTTTCAGGCAAGGCGCTGGTAGATTGTTCCGCAGAGAACAGGACACATGCCCTGGATGTCTTGAACTTCAAGACTTGGGACTCAGACGCTTCTATCACTTTTGCGTCTCCATGCAAAAGGCCCTGGAACTGATCTGATCCATGATATCATTATAGGACAGGATCCTAGGGTCTGACAGCTCCATTTCCTAGATGGACCCTCTTAAGGCGATTGGCTGACGTGACAGGAAGAACCAGATTTTCCGGGCTCTTTAAGTTTCTTGTACCGCTCGGCGTCCTTCTGACGCTGTCGAGCACGTCAAGTCTCGCCCATGGGCACCGTCCCATCGTCGTCGCCTCGAAGGCCGATACCGAAGGCGCCCTGCTGGGCAGCATGATCGCCATCGCGCTGGAACGGGAGGGAATTCCTGTGGAGACCCGCCTTCAGCTCGGACCGACCCAGCACGTCCGCAAGGCCATCCTCCAGGGAGAGATCGACATCTATCCCGAGTACACGGGCAACGGTGCGTTCTTTCACAATCTCGAAAGCGACCCGGCCTGGAAGGCGCCGGCCTCGGCCCATGATCTGGTCAGGCGCCTGGATGCGGAGCGGCACCGACTCGCCTGGCTCGAGCGGGCTCCCGCCAACAACACGTGGCTGATCGCCGTCAGGGGTGATCTCGCCCGGCGCTCCAACCTCACGACCATGGATGATTTCGCTCAAGCGGTCAGGGCATCCATGAACCTGCGGCTGTCGGCTTCTGCCGAATTCGTCGAGAGCCCGGCGGCGCTCGCCTCCTTCGAGAAAACCTATGGCTTCCACTTCCCCCGGGGCAGGATCGCGGTCCAATCCGGCGGCAACACCATGACCACCATGCGTGTGGCGGCGCAGAGCATCGGCGGCGTGAACGCCGCCATGGTCTACGGCACCGACGGTGCCATCGCGACCCTCGACCTCATTGTCATGAAGGACACCAAGGGCGCCCAGATCGTCTACGAGCCCGCTCCGGTCGTGCGCACCGAGGCGCTGGAGCGATTTCCGACGATCTCGAAAGCGTTGAACAGAGTCTTCGCCTCTCTCAGCACGGCCAAGCTCCAGGCGCTCAATGCGGAGATCGTGGTGGACGAACGGCCGGCTCGGGACGTGGCCGAGCGCTACCTGAACCAGCTTCATCGGCGTCCAGGAGGGTAGGGACTCGTCTGCCCCCTTGCGGAGGGCAAGGCTTGTCCTGAATAATCTGCCGATGGTCTCGCGTCTTCTCACCCATTCTCCCGCCTGGAACCGCAACCATGCCTAAGCGGCCGTCCAGGGCACCGATCCTCATCGTCCTGCATCAGGAGCATTCGACCCCCGGCCGTGTCGGACGTCTGCTGGCGGAGCGCGGCTATCCCCTCGACATCCGCCGCCCCCGTTTCGGCGATCCGCTGCCGGAGACGCTCGCGGAGCATGCCGGCGCCGTCATCTTCGGCGGGCCGATGAGCGCCAACGATCCCGACGATTTCATCAAGCAAGAGATCGACTGGATCGAGGTGCCGCTCAAGGAGAACAAGCCTTATCTCGGACTCTGCCTCGGCGCGCAGATGATGGCCAAGCACCTGGGCGCCGGCGTCTGGGCGCACCCGGAAGGCCGGACCGAGATCGGCTATTACCCGCTCGTGCCGACGCCGGCCGGCGAGGCCCTGAGCACCGATTGGGGCGTGCCCTGGCCGAGCCATGTCTATCACTGGCACCGGGAAGGGTTCGACTGCCCTTCCGGCGCGGAGACGCTTGCGACCGGCGACGACTTTCCGACCCAGGCCATCCGGGTGGGCGAGAAGGCCTTTGGGCTCCAGTTCCACCCGGAGGTGACGCATGCCATGCTCTGCCGCTGGACCGTGGTCGCCGAGGAGCGCCTGTGCATGCCGGGCGCCCAGGACCGCATACGCCAGCTCGAGGGCCGTTATCAGCACGACCCGCATGTCTCGCGCTGGCTCGACCGGTTCCTGGATCACTGGCTCTCCGAGAAGCGTTGAGGGCCGCCCATGAACCCTCCCGTCTTGGTCAGCGACCGCTTGTGTTTTCATCCTTGGGAGGCCGAGGACTTTCCGCTCTTCACATCGCTTCACAGCGACCCTGAGGTGCAGCATTTCCTGCAGATGGGCGATCCGCCCTGGGACGAAGCGTATCTCCGGGCCAAGTTCGCGGATTTCCTGGCCGATTACACGGCTCATGGCTGGACCAAGTTCAAGGTCACCGACCGGCAAGGGACATTCCTTGGGCGTGCCGGTTTCGGATGGTTTCCGGAAACCGATGAACTCGAACTGGGCTACAGCTTCAAGCGCGCTCTCTGGGGGCGGGGCTATGCGACCGAGGCCGCCTACGCGTTGCTGGGCTGGATCTACAAGGCCAAGCCTATCGATCACGTCATCGGGTTTGCGGTGGCCGAGCATGCAGCCTCCCGCCGCGTGCTCGAAAAAGCCGGGATGTCGTTGACCGGCATCAGGGATGTCGACGGGATCCCCAATGCCTTCTATCGTCACGACCGCCCGGTCTGAGGCGCCTTGTTCACGTCGCGTCGAATTCGAAGGGCGAGACGCCGCGTCTCATCTCATCCACGATCAACGCATGCATCAGCGGAGGCGCGGCGCGCTGCGGGCAGGCGACGCGCTCGCACAGGCGGCAGTTGATGCCGATGGGCGTGGCCTCGGCGGAGGCCGGATCGAGGCCGCGCGCATAGACGAGGCGATGGGCGTATTTCAGCTCGCAGCCGAGGCCGACCACGAATTGCGGATCGGGCGTTCCCCACGGCTTGAAGGCGCGCTTCACCGCCCGGGCGACAGAGAACCAGCGCGATGAATCCGGCAGCTCGACGATCTGGGTCGCCACCTGGCCGGGCGTGCGGAAGGTGGAGTGCAGGTTCCAGAGCGGGCAGGTGCCGCCGAACTGCGAGAACGGGAACCGGCCCGACGAGAAGCGCTTCGACACGTTGCCGGCCGAATCCACCCGCACCAGGAAGAAGGGAACCCCGCGTGCTCCGGGGCGGGCCAGGGTGGTGAGGCGGTGCGCCACCTGTTCGAAGCTGGCGCCGAAGCGGGCGCCGAGCACCTCCACGTCGTATCCCAGGGACTCCGCCGCCGCATGGAACTTGCCGTAGGGCATCATCAGCGCCCCGGCGAAATAATTGCCGAACGAGACGCGAAGCAGCCGCCGGGCCGGCCCGTCGACCGGCTCAAGACGTGCGGCCAGTGCGTCGATGGTTTCGCGCATCTCGGCGAAGGCCAGATGGTAGGCGGCCTGGAAGGTTCTGCCGGAAGGGTCCACCAGCTCGGAGATCAGGAGCTGGCGCCGGTGATGATCGTAGCGCCGTAAGCTGTCCGGCATCACGTCGACCGGCATCACCCGCACCCGGGTGCCGTGCTTGGCGTGCAGGCGCTCGCAGATGGCGAAGAACAGGTCGTGCCCGCTCGATGCGAGTTCCGACGCCAGGGTTTCGGCGGCCTCGTCGAGTTCCGGAAAATGGTTCTTCGCCTCGTGGATCAGCTCCCGCACCCGGTCCACCGGGTTGACCTGCGGGGCGTCCTCGGCGCGGTCGCGGTCGTTGAGGTTGGGCGTCACGGCCTCCCGGGCTCCGCGCAGGGCCTGATAGGCGCGGTAGAGGCGGTTGATGGCGTCGACCAGGGAGGGGGCGCTCTCCACGGTCTCGCGCAGTTCGAGCCGCGCCACCGGAGTCGAGCGGAACAGCGGGTCGGCGAAGACCTCCTCCAGCTCCGAGACCGTGCGTCCGTGATCGTCATTGGCGAATTCGCGCGGGTCGAGGGAATAGGCATGGGCGAGGCGGATGAGCACCTGCGCGGTGATCGGGCGCTGGTTGCGCTCCATCAGGTTCAGGTAGCTCGGCGAAAGCCCGAGCTCCTCGGCCATGCGGGACTGGCTCAGGTTGAGGTCCCGCCGCAGGCGCTTGAGGCGGGGGCCAACGAAAAGCTTTCTGCTCTCATCCATATTGTAAATCTTTTTACAAGTTTACACGAGGTGGTCTGTCATCAATTTACAGGGCGACTTTTCTTCGCAAATCCATCGTTGAAACAAAAGCTTCTTCAAGGATTATTAGAGGAACGAGCCCTGCTGCATTGCATCAATACTGGTCTGCAGGCGGGTTTTGTCAAGAAATGTAAACTAAAGGATTGCAGATGACCTCCCAGACGTCCCCGGCTTCGACCAACGGCCTGATCCCCTCCGCTCCGCAGGGTCGCTTCGACGGCGTCCGTCGCCCCTATTCGGCCGAGGACGTCCAACGTCTGCGGGGTTCGGTGCAGATCGAGCATACCCTGGCCGAGCGCGGCGCGCAGAAGCTGTGGCAACTGCTGCACGAGCGTCCCTACGTTCATTCGCTTGGCGCCATGACGGGCAACCAGGCCATGCAGATGGCTCGCGCCGGGCTTGAGGCGATCTATCTCTCCGGCTGGCAGGTGGCGGCCGACTCGAACGTGGCCGGTGCCATGTATCCCGACCAGTCGCTCTATCCGGCCAATTCCGGTCCCGAGCTGTGCCGGCGCATCAACCGCACCTTCCAGCGCGCCGACCAGATCGAGCACGCGGAGGGCGGCGCGCAGCGGGACTGGTTCCTGCCCATCGTGGCCGATGCCGAGGCCGGTTTCGGCGGCCCGCTCAACACCTTCGAGATCATGAAGGCCTATATCGAGGCCGGCGCTGCGGGCGTTCATTTCGAGGATCAGCTCGCCTCGGAGAAGAAGTGCGGCCATCTCGGCGGCAAGGTGCTCATCCCCACCTCCGCCCACGAGCGCAACCTGATCGCCGCGCGGCTTGCCGCCGACGTGATGGGCACCTCGACCCTGATCATGGCCCGCACGGATGCGGAATCCGCCAAGCTCATCACCTCGGACGTGGACGAGCGCGACCGCCCGTTCATCGAGCCCGACAGCCGCACGCCGGAAGGCTTCTACCGCCTGAAGGACGGCACCGGCCTCGATCACTGTATTGCCCGCGGCCTCGCCTATGCGGAACTCGCCGACCTGCTGTGGTGGGAAACCTCGCACCCGGATCTCGACGATGCCCGCCGGTTTGCGGAAGCGATCCACAAGCGCTATCCGGGCAAGCTGCTCGCCTATAACTGCTCGCCCTCCTTCAACTGGAAGAAGAAGCTGGACGACGCCACCATCGCCAAGTTCCAGCGCGAGCTCGGCGCCATGGGCTACAAGTTCCAGTTCGTGACCCTGGCCGGCTTCCACCAGCTCAACTACGGCATGTTCGATCTGGCGAGCGGCTACCGCGACCGCGGCATGGGCGCCTATTCCGAACTCCAGGCGGCCGAGTTCGCTGCCGAGACCAGCGGCTACACCGCCACCCGCCACCAGCGCGAGGTCGGCACCGGCTACTTCGACAAGGTCTCGGTGGTGATCACCGGCGGCAAGTCCTCGACCACCGCCATGGCCGAGTCCACCGAAACGGCCCAGTTCCAGTCCCCGGCCAAGCTTCAGGCAGCCGAATAATTCGCGACGAACCTCAAACCTTTTCAGCCAAGGAGATCGACAATGAGCAATTCACGTTTCTGGGTGGTCGGCGGCGAGTACACCTCCTGCGACTGCGAAAAAATCGTCCAGGGCACCGAGCGGGTCATCGGACCCTTCGAGAGCCGCCATGAAGCCGAGCGCACCTGGCGCACGCTCTCCGAGGATCACCGGCCGCAGGCCCAGGTCCGCTTCACCATCGCCCAGGAGCCTCCGTCGACCCTGAGCGCCTGAAGAGGCCATCAGGGACGCTTGTAGATCGCCCCGCCGGAGGATGAAGGATCCTTCGGCGGGATCTTTTGTGACAACACGAAGTTTTTATCCTCCGGCCCAAGTCTTCTTGAGCCCCCCTCTGCCTAAATCCGTGGGCTGTCCTAAAAACAGCAGGGCAAGGTTTCCCAAGGGGGTTCACATGAAGTCCATCCTCAAGCCGGCGGTGGTCGCCATCGCCCTCGGGCTGGCGGCGATGGGTGCCGCCAGGGCCGATGTGGTCGTCTCGTCCAAGATCGACACGGAAGGCTCCGTCCTCGGCAACATCATCCTGCTTGCCCTCAATGCCAACGGCATCAAGACGCAGGACCGGATCCAGCTCGGTGCAACCCCGGTGGTGCGCAAGGCCCTCACCGCGGGCGAGATCGACATCTATCCCGAATATACCGGCAATGCGGGCTTCTTCTTCAACAAGGCGGACGATGCCGTGTGGAAGGACGCTGCCAAGGGCTACGAGACCGCCAAGACGCTCGATTATGACGCCAACAAGGTCGTCTGGCTCGACCCGGCGCCGGCCAACAACACCTGGGCCATCGCCCTGCGCAAGGAGGTCGCCGAAGCCAACAAGCTCAAGACCATGTCCGATTTCGGCCAGTGGATCGCCAAGGGCGGCAAGGTGGTGCTCGCAGCCTCCGCCGAGTTCGTGAACTCGGAAGCGGCCCTGCCGGCCTTTCAGAAGACCTATGACTTCCGCATGAAGCCCGAGCAGCTCATCGTGCTGTCCGGCGGCGACACGGCGGCCACCATCAAGGCGGCGGCCGAGCAGACCAACGGCGCCAATGCCGCCATGGTCTATGGCACCGACGGCGGCATCGCTCCCTCGGGCCTCGTGGTGCTGACAGACGACAAGAACGTGCAGCCCGTCTATGCGCCGGCTCCCATCGTGCGCGAGGCGGCCCTGAAGGAGAACCCGAAGATCGCCGAGATCCTGAAGCCCGTCTTCGCCTCCCTCGATCTCGCCACCCTCCAGGGGCTGAACGCCCGCGTGCAGGTCGGCGGCGAGCCGGCGAAGGCGGTGGCGATGGATTACCTGAAGTCCAAGGGCTTCCTGAAGTGACCTGACGGCTCGATTCAAGAAAGGCGCATCGGATCGATCCCAAAAGTGCAAACCCACTTTTGGGTCCGATGCTTGAGAACGAGCTGCACGACGAAGGCCGGACGCTTTGTGAACACGATCTCCACCCCAACCACCGCGCCCGGCATGACCACCCTGCGCCCCACCTTGCACCTGGACCGGCTCGGGAGCGTGATCGCGGGGCTCATTGGCGTTGCGCTCTTCGCGAGCCCCTTCGTCACGTACCGGGCCAACCGCATCGTCTCGGGTGAAGGGCGCCTGCTCGTCGATGCCCTGCCGCCCGCAGGCGCTGTCGGCACCATCGCGGTGGTGCTCGGCGTCGCGCTCTGCGCGGTGCTGGCCCGCAAGGCCCTCGTGCGGCTGGCCGCCGCCTCCCTCGGATTGTCCGTGATCTTCCCCGCAGTCGGCTTCTCCGCCGGCTTCGT
>NZ_JPUG01000037.1 GCF_000739015.1 Microvirga sp. BSC39 | reverse complement strand
CGAGGTTGCGAAACAGCATGGCGGTGGGGCGCATGGTCACCTCGCCGAGCGAGGAGACGGGAAACTCGAGCGGGAAGCCGCCGGCATCGAGCACGCCATACTTCACATGCTCGGCAATGGTGCGGAAATGGGCGTTGCAGGGGGTGAGCTCGGACCAGGTGTTGCAGATGCCGATCACCGGGCGGCCGTCGAACTGGTCCTGGGGGAAGCCGCTGTTCTTGAGGAAGGACCGGTAATAGAACCCCATCTTGTCCTGGCGCCCAAACCAAGCCTGGCTGCGGAGTTGGCGCATTTTGTCGTCGCTCATCGTGCTCGCCTTTGACACTCTATGGCACCTAACCGGGCGGAGCCATGACCCCACGACTTTGGTTGAATAGGCGCTCTCCTTAATTCATATAATACTACTAATAGGCAGCTGTTAAGGCTGCTAAAGTCGAAGAGCAACGACAAATTAGGGAGAGAACGCATGAAGGCCCGTCATCTTCTGACGACAATCGGCATGGCTGCACTGATGCTGTCCTCGGGTGCCGCTTACGCCCAGTCCAAACTGACCATCGGGTTCTCGCAGGTCGGATCGGAGTCCGGTTGGCGGGCGGCCGAGACGAAGGTCTCCAAGATCGAGGCCGAGAAGCGCGGTGTCGACCTGAAGATCTCCGATGCGCAGCAGAAGCAGGAGAATCAGATTCGCGCCGTTCGGTCCTTCATTGCGCAGGGCGTCGACGGGATCTTCATCGCGCCGGTCGTGTCGACAGGCTGGGATTCCGTTCTCAAAGAGGCCAAGGACGCCAAGATCCCTGTGGTCCTGCTCGACCGTTCCATCGAAACCAAGGACGACTCGCTTTATCTGACGGCCGTGACCTCCGACACCGTTTATGAAGGCAAGGTTGCGGGTGAGTGGCTGGCCAAGGAGACGGGCGGCAAGTGCAATGTGGTGGAACTGCAGGGCACGGTCGGATCGAGCCCGGCGATCAACCGCAAGAAGGGGTTCGATCAGGTCGTCGCCGCCAATCCCGGCATGAAGATCATCCGCACCCAGTCCGGCGACTTCACCCGCACCAAGGGCAAGGAAGTCATGGAAAGCTTCATCAAGGCCGAAGGCGGCGGCAAGAACATCTGCGCCGTCTATGCGCACAACGACGATATGGCGATCGGCGCCATCCAGGCCATCAAGGAAGCGGGCCTGAAGCCCGGCAAGGACATCAAGATCGTCTCCATCGACGCCGTTCCGGATATCTTCAAGGCCATGGCCGATGGTGAAGCGAACGTGACCGTCGAGCTGACTCCCAACATGGCAGGCCCGGCTCTCGACGCCCTGATGGCTTTCAAGAAGGACGGCAAGCAGCCGCCGAAGTGGATCCAGACGGAGTCCAAGGTCTATACGCCTGACACGGCGAAGGCCGAATACGACAAGCGCAAAGATCTCTACTGAGATCATAAGGCATGAATGGCAGCAGGCGGTCTCTGCCTGCTGCTCGCTTGAACCCGGCGGGTTTCAGCGGTTTTGCGCGTGGGCAGGCGAGGGCGTGATGCAGCCAGTGACAGAGCAGCCTCAACTCCTTGAGATACGAGGCCTCACCAAGAGCTTTCCAGGGGTGCAGGCTCTCGATCACGTGAATTTCACCCTCCATGCCGGAGAGATCCACGGTCTCTTGGGGGAGAACGGCGCCGGCAAATCGACCTTGATCAAGGTGCTGACGGGCGTGTTCCGGCGTGATGGCGGTACCATCCGTCTTGAGGGGCAGGACGTCGCCGCACGGGACCCAGCCGATGCGCTCTCCTTAGGGATCGGCACCGTCTATCAAGAGGTCAACCTTCTGCCGAACCTCTCCGTAGCGGAGAACCTTTTCATCGGCCGCCAGCCGCATCGATTTGGCTTGGTACGGACAGGCGAGATGCGGCGCCGCGCGTCTGAACTGCTCGCAGGCTATGGCCTCGACATCGACGTCGCCAATCCTTTGAGCAGTTACTCCGTGGCCATTCAGCAGATCGTCGCGATTGCCCGCGCGGTCGATCTCTCGGCCAAGGTCCTGATCCTGGATGAGCCGACGGCAAGCCTGGATGCCCAGGAGGTCGAGACGCTCTTCGGGATTCTAAGGCGCCTGAAGAGCCGTGGCATCGGCATCGTGTTCGTCACCCATTTTCTCGATCAGGTCTATGCCGTCTGCGACCGCATCACCGTGCTGCGCAACGGGCGCCTCGTTGGCTCGCGCCCCATCGCCGAATTGCCGCGGATCGAGCTCGTGTCCATGATGCTGGGACGCGAGCTCGCCGCAGAGGCTCTCCACCGCAACCAGCGTCCTGCCGTGACGGGAGAGCCGCTCGTTGCCTTCAGGAATTACGGCAAGAGCCGCCTGATCGAGCCGTTCGATCTGGCCCTGCGCCCCGGCGAGGTGGTGGGGCTTGCCGGTCTCCTCGGCTCCGGGCGGACGGAAACCGCCAAGCTGGTCTTCGGCATCGAACGGGCGGATGGCGGACAAGCCTTCGTCGACGGTAGGCCTGTCCGCCTCGCGACCCCGCGCGATGCGGCACGATTGCGATTCGGCTTCACTCCTGAGGATCGCAAGACGGAAGGCATCGTCGCAGAGCTGTCGATCCGCGAGAACATCGTTCTGGCGCTCCAGGCGCAGCGCGGCTGGCTGCATAAGATCCCGCGAGCCAAGCAGGATGAGATCGCGAGCCGTTTCATCAAGCTTCTCGACATCCGAACGCCGGATGCGGAAAAGCCCATCGGTCTCCTCTCCGGCGGCAATCAGCAGAAGGCGCTTCTGGCCCGCTGGCTTGCCACAGAGCCCCGCTTCCTCATCCTCGACGAGCCGACACGTGGGATCGACGTGGGGGCCCATGCCGAGATCATCCGCCTGATCGAGCGGCTATGCGAGGACGGGCTTGCGCTCCTTGTGATCTCCTCGGAACTTGAGGAAATCGCCTCCTACAGCGACCGCGTGGTTGTGTTGCGCGACCGCCGACATGTGCGAGAGCTTTCGGGGGACGAGGTGAGTGCCGACACCATCATGACAACCATTGCGAGCCATTCATGAGCGGCATGATCCAGGCCATTGCTCCACGCGCCTTGCCCAAGGGTCTGCCCCAGGTTGCTGCGCTCCTCATCGTCCTTGTCGTCAACTGGCTTGTCTTTCGCGACTTCTTCGCCCTGCGCCTGCAGGATGGCCGTCTGTTCGGGAGCCTCATTGACGTTCTGAACAGGGGAGCGCCTGTGGCCATTCTGGCCTTGGGCATGACGCTCGTTATCGCCACCCGAGGGATCGATCTCTCCGTTGGTGCAGTCATGGCCATTGCAGGCGCGGTGGCCGCGACTCTCACGGCGCAGGGCTACCCGCTTCCCGTCGCCTTTGCGGCGGCTGCCGGTGTCGGACTTCTCTGCGGCTTGTGGAACGGCATCCTCGTCGCCGTGCTCGAAATTCAGCCGTTCGTCGCGACCCTGATCCTGATGGTGGCCGGGCGCGGCTTCGCGCAACTCGTCACGGAGGGCCAGATCATCACTTTCGTGAGCGAAGGTTTTGCCGTGATCGGCGGAGGATCCTTCCTGATGCTGCCGATGCCGGTGGTCATCGCCCTCGTCATGCTCCTCATCACTCACCTCGTGGTCCGGTACACGGCGCTCGGACTCTTCATCGAGTCCATCGGGGCCAATATCCGTTCCAGCGCCTATGCTGGCATCGGCACCAAGGCCGTCACCATTGCCGTCTACATGTGGTGCAGCCTCTGTGCGGCCATCGCAGGCCTGATCGTCACCGCCGATATCCGCGGGGCGGATGCCAACAATGCAGGCTTGTGGCTCGAGCTCGACGCCATTCTCGCGGTGGTCATCGGCGGCACGTCCCTGTTCGGCGGGCGCTTCAGCCTTGGCCTCTCGGTGGTCGGGGCGCTCATCATCCAGGCCATGAACACCGGCATCCTGCTGAGCGGATACCCGCCCGAATACAACCTCATCGTGAAGGCGATCGTCGTGCTTGCCGTGCTCCTGGCCCAGTCTCCCGTCCTGTCGGCTGTTCGCGCGATCTGGAGGGCCAAGGCATGATCCGGCGGCACCTTCCGGTCCTCATCACGCTCGCCGTCTTCATCGTCGGCTACCTGATCTGCCTCGCTCAGTTTCCGAGCTTCGCCTCGACACGCGTGATCGGCAATCTTCTCACCGACAATGCCTTTCTCGGCATCGTGGCGGTCGGCATGACCTTCGTGATCCTGTCCGGCGGCATCGATCTCTCGGTCGGCTCGGTAATCGCTTTCACAGGTGTTTTCCTGGCAGTCGCCATCGAGCGATACGGCCTCAATCCATACCTGGCCTTCCTTCTTGTCCTCGGGTTGGCTGCCATGTTCGGAGCCGGCATGGGCTTACTGATCCATGCCTTCCAGATCCCGGCCTTTATCGTGACGTTGGCTGGCATGTTCCTGGCCCGTGGTCTGTGCTTCGTGCTCACCACGGACTCGATCCCGATCAATGCCCCGGCCTATGGCCAGATCACCGACATCGCCTTCGCCCTGCCGGGCGGCGGTCGGCTGACCTTCATTGCCATCGTCATGCTGGTGACCTTCGCGGCCGGCATTGTTCTGGCCCATTTCACGCGGTTCGGGGCCAATGTGTATGCCCTTGGCGGCAACAGGACCTCGGCTGAACTGATGGGTGTCCCCGTAGGGAAGACGACGATCCGGATCTACATGCTGTCGAGCCTCCTTGCCGCCCTGGCTGGAATTGTCTTCTCCTTCTACACATCCGCAGGTTATTCCCTGGCCGCAACCGGTGTGGAACTCGACACCATCGCGGCGGTGGTTATCGGCGGCACGTTGCTGACGGGAGGCTATGGAACGATTATCGGCACGCTGATCGGGGTGCTGATCCAGGGGTTGATCCAGACCTATATTACCTTCGAGGGAACACTGAGTTCCTGGTGGACGAAAATCGCCATTGGTGCTCTCCTGTTTGCATTCATCGTCTTGCAACGGGGATTGTCGGCGGCATCTGTTCGGTCCCGGTCAACGTGAGAGAACAGGATCATGGCGTTGGTGAACGGTATCCAGAGGCCCTCAAGAGCGCGATCGGCCCATGACCTCGTGACCCATGGGATCGGTCAGAACATCATGCAGGGCCACTTCCCTGTGGGAAGCATCCTGCCGGGCGATGGAGAGCTCATGGAGCTTTTCGGGGTTTCGCGCACGGCGCTCCGGGAGGCCCTGAAAACCCTGGCCGCCAAGGGCCTGATCGAGTCCAAGAC
Organism: Microvirga sp. BSC39; assembly: GCF_000739015.1. GTDB lineage: Bacteria > Pseudomonadota > Alphaproteobacteria > Rhizobiales > Beijerinckiaceae > Microvirga. The sequence goes on along the minus strand of NZ_JPUG01000037.1, from coordinate 55,430 downwards.
CAAGGTCGGCACCAAGGTTCTGGATCGCAACAACTGGAACATGTTCGATGCGGACATCCTCGAGTGGCATCTTGAGATGGGCGTCGATGCCCGCTTCCTGGGATGGCTGTTCGAGATCCGGCAGACGCTCGAGCCGCTCGCCTGCGCGACGGCCGCCCTGCGGCGGACGCCGGAGCAGCTCAAGGTTATGCATAAGGCGCTGCAAGGTATGTATGGGTGCGAGAGCAACCGGCAGGGGTTTACGAAAGCCGATCTGGCCTTCCACCAGGCTATTCTGGAGGCTTCCGGCAATCCCTTCCTGCAATCGATTGGTTCCGTCATCGGGGCGGCGCTGGCAACATCGTTTACGATCAGTTCCCCGGTCTCCAGTGACGACCGGTTCAATGAGGTGATGCGCCAGCATCAGGCCGTGTTCGACGCCATCGAGCAGCGCCAGCCGTCCGCCGCAAGCGACGCCATGGCGTCGCTTATCCTGCAGGCGGCTGAAAGGGTTCAGATCAAGCACGCTGAAAGCTCCTTAGCCAGGATCCAGATCCATGCTTTCTCGGGAGCGGACTGAGGCGACGGGTTGAGTGCTTGCTGCCTGCGAGAGACGTATAGTAAGCTTCAATATTGGTGAGTTCAAACGAACGCTCTATCAAACAACAGAAAAGCAGCTCTGCCCACAGGCGGCAGTTTGCCTTGATAAAAAGATCAGACACTGCCTTCGGCCCGGGCCGAAGCTTAAAGCTGACGAAGAGTTCTTGAGTGAAGGGTGCCGATACGCGCCAGGGCCGACAGCCAAGCCCTGGACATGCACAAGAGGGAGAACGAACTTGAAGACATTTACGACCACATTGGCGGCCGTGGCTCTCGGAGCCTTCGGCCTCGTTGGCGCCGCACAGGCGCAGGATAAGGGTACCGTCGGCGTGGCCATGCCCACGAAGTCGTCCGCTCGCTGGATCGACGACGGCAACAACATGGTCAAGGTGCTGAAGGAGAAGGGCTACAACGTCGACCTGCAATACGCGGACGACGATATTCCGAACCAACTCTCCCAAGTCGAGAACATGATCACCAAGGGTTCCAAGGTGCTGGTGATCGCGGCCATCGACGGCACGACCCTGTCAGACGCACTCCAGCAGGCTGCCGACAAGGGCATCAAGGTCATTGCCTATGATCGCCTGATCCGCAACTCCAAGAATGTCGACTACTACGCCACCTTCGACAACTTCCAGGTCGGCGTGCTTCAGGGCGGCTATATCGAGAAGGCGCTCGGCCTGAAGGAAGGCAAGGGACCGTTCAACGTCGAGCTGTTCGGCGGCTCGCCGGACGACAACAACGCCTACTTCTTCTACAACGGCGCGATGTCCGTTCTCGACCCTTATATCAAGAGCGGCAAGCTTAAGGTTCAAAGCGGCCAGATGGGCATGGACAAGGTCTCGACCCTGCGTTGGGACGGCGCCGTTGCCCAATCCCGTATGGATAACCTGCTCAGCGCATTCTACACCGACAAGCGGGTCGATGCGGTTCTCTCGCCCTATGACGGCCTGAGCATCGGTATCATCTCGTCGCTCAAGGGCGTGGGCTACGGCTCGGCCCAGCAGCCGATGCCGGTCATCACCGGACAGGATGCGGAAGTCCCGTCCGTGAAGTCGATCCTGGCCAAGGAGCAGACCCAGACGGTGTTCAAGGATACCCGTGAACTTGCCAAGGTCGCGGCCAACATGGTCGACGCGGTGCTTTCGGGCAAGCAGCCCGAGGTCAACGACACGAAGACCTACGAGAACGGCGTAAAGACTGTGCCGTCCTACCTGCTGAAGCCGGTCAATGTCGATGCGTCGAACTGGAAGGAAGTTCTGGTCGGCAGCGGCTACTACAAGGAAACCGAGTTCAAGTAACCGGCCCAATGCGTGTGGACCCTGCGCGCTCGCGCGGGGTCCTTGCCTGTTTCAAGAAAGGTTGCCTATCCAGTGCGGCTTGAGGTCATGTGATGAACGCAATCCTTGAGATGCGAGGGATCACCAAGACGTTCCCGGGCGTGAAAGCGCTCGACAACGTCAACATCACCGTCAAGGCCGGTGAGATCCATGCGCTGGTGGGTGAAAACGGCGCGGGCAAGTCCACGCTGATGAAGGTCCTGAGCGGCGTCTATCCGCACGGCTCCTATTCCGGCTCCATCGTTTACGAAGGCGAGGAACGCCGATTCAAGGGCATCGCCGACAGCGAATCGCTCGGCATCATTATCATCCATCAGGAGCTGGCGCTGGTGCCGCTCCTGTCGATTGCGGAAAACATCTTTCTCGGCAACGAGCAGGCGAAGTACGGCGTCATCGACTGGTCGCTGGCATATTCGCGCACCAAGGAACTGCTCAAGGTCGTCGGGCTCAATGAATCTCCCGATACGCTCGTGACCAATCTCGGAGTCGGTAAGCAGCAGCTCGTCGAGATTGCCAAGGCGCTCTCGAAAAAGGTGAAGCTTCTCATCCTCGATGAGCCGACCGCCAGCCTGAACGAGAAGGATAGCGACGCGCTCCTGAACCTGCTGCTTCAGTTCAAGGCTCAGGGCATTTCCTCGATCCTGATCTCGCACAAGCTCAACGAGATCTCGAAGGTCGCGGATGCCATCACGGTCCTGCGGGACGGCGGCACGGTCGAGACGCTGGACTGCCGGGCGCAGGCCGTCAGCGAGGATCGCATCATCCGCGGCATGGTGGGCCGTACCATGGAGGATCGATATCCCAGGCGTGAGCCGAAGATCGGCGAGATCATCCTGCAGGTCGAGAACTGGTCCGCATACCACCCGATTCACACCCATGTGCAGGTGGTCAAGAACATCAACCTGAATATCCGGCGCGGCGAGATCGTCGGCATCGCCGGGCTCATGGGGGCGGGACGGACCGAGTTCGCCATGAGCCTGTTCGGGCGCAGCTATGGCCAGAACATCTCCGGCCGCGTGATGCTCCACGGCAAGCCGATCGACGTGAGCACCGTGGAGAAGGCGGTCGCGAACCGGATCGCCTACGCGACCGAGGATCGCAAGACCTATGGCCTGGTTCTGGCCGAGGATGTTCGTAAGAACGTGACCCTGGCCAATCTCGAAGGGGTCTCCAAAAGGTTCGTCATCGACGAGATCCAGGAACTGGCGGTCGCCAACGACTATCGCGCCAAGATGCGCATCCGCAGTCCCAACGTCTTCCAGGAGACGGTGAACCTGTCGGGCGGCAACCAGCAGAAGGTCGTTCTCAGCAAGTGGCTCTTCTCCGACCCGGAGATTCTCATCCTCGACGAGCCGACTCGGGGCATCGATGTGGGCGCGAAGTACGAAATCTATACGATCATCAACAGGCTGGCCGATGCCGGCAAAGGTGTGCTCATGATATCCTCCGAGATGCCGGAACTGCTCGGCATGTGCGACAGGATCTATGTGATGAACGAAGGCGCCCTGATCGCCGAGTTCGACATCGCCGAAGCGTCCCAGGAGAAAATCATGCACGCTATCGTCAAGTCCGGGAGACGCTGAGATGGACACGAGAACCGCTGACGAGCTTCAGGTTTCCCAGCCCAAGACCTCGTGGATGGAGTTCATCAAGAGCCATTTCCGCGACTACGGCATGCTGTTGTCGCTGCTGGTCATCATGCTGTTCTTCCAGGTGGTGACCAACGGCACTCTGCTGCGGCCCCTGAACCTCACCAACCTCGTGCTGCAGAACAGCTATATCGTCATCATGGCGCTCGGCATGCTGCTCGTCATCGTAGCCGGGCACATCGACCTCTCGGTGGGCTCCATCGTCGGCTTCGTCGGTGGTCTGGCCGCCATGATGATGGTGAGGTGGGGCTTCGATCCGGTGACGACCACCATCGCCTGCCTGATTGTCGGCGGCCTGATCGGTGCTGCCCAGGGCTATTGGGTGGCTTACTTCAAGGTGCCGTCGTTTATCGTGACTCTTGCCGGCATGCTTGTCTTTAAGGGCCTGACCCTGGCGCTCCTCGGCGGCATGTCGGTCGGTCCTTTTCCGGTGGTGTTCCAGCGCCTGAGCTCAGGCTTTATCCCTGACGTCTTCGGCGGGGAGGGGTTCAACTACACGGCCCTGTTCCTGGGAACGGCGAGCGTTGCAGCCATCATCTATTTCAGCTTCCGCAGCCGCTCCAACCAGCTCAAGCATGCCGTCGAGACCGCGCCTTTCGGCCTGTTCCTCTTCAAGAACGGCCTGCTTGCCGTGCTCGTGATTGCGTTCTGCTATCTCATGGCCACCTATCGCGGCCTGCCGAACGTCCTCGTCATCATGGCGGTGCTGATCGCGCTTTATGCCTTCGTGACCAACCGCACGACCGTCGGCCGGCGGATTTATGCCCTGGGTGGCAACGAGAAGGCGGCGAAGCTCTCGGGCATCAAGACCGAGCGCCTGACCTTTCTCACCTTCGTCAATATGGGGGTGCTGGCGGGCCTCGCCGGCTTGATCTTCGCGGCCCGCCTCAACACGGCAACGCCGAAGGCCGGACTTGGCTTCGAGCTCGATGTGATCGCGGCCGTGTTCATCGGCGGCGCCTCGGCTACGGGTGGTGTCGGTAAGGTGACGGGCGCGGTCATCGGCGCCTTCGTCATGGGCGTGATGAACAACGGCATGTCGATCCTAGGCATCGGCATCGACTACCAGCAGGTCATCAAGGGGCTTGTGCTGCTCGCAGCTGTCTCCCTGGACGTTTACAACAGGAAGAAATGAGCCATTGCGGGTAGCGCGAAGCCAACACTGAGTGAGTTGCCCCGTCAGGTCCGTGCAAGCACCAGACAATCGAGCACGGCGCCGTAGTGGCAGGCGGCCGCGACCAGGACAAAGGTGTGCCAGATCGCATTCTGAAAGCGCAGGCTTTCCCAGAGGTGGAACACCACGCCGGCCGTGTAGAGAATGCCCCCGATGGCGAGAAGCCAGAGGGTGGAGTCGGGAAGCGCGCCGAAAACGGACTCATAGGCCATGACGCCGCTCCAGCTCAGGAACAGGTAGAGCAGGATCGAGAGGCGGTCGAACCGGCCGGGGAAGCGGAGTTTGAGGGCAATGCCCACTGCAGAGGTGAGCCACACACCGACCAGCAGCACCAGGGATTCCGCACCCGCCTTCATCTGGGTGATGAACGGCGTGTAGGTGCCGGCAATCAGGAGGTAGATGGCCGAGTGGTCGAACCGCCTGAGCATCCATTTGACCGGTGAGATCGGCCAGAGATTGTAGAGCCCCGAGACGGTGAGAACCGTCAGAAGACCCATGCCATAGATCAGAATGGAGGTGAACTCCCACGCTCCAACGGTCGGGGCGGCCAGCACGATCAAGGCGATGATGGAGATGGTTCCGACGATCACCCCGACCGCATGCACGATGCCGTCGGCGATGATCTCGCCCCTATCGTAGTTCCATTTCAAGTTCGCTTCCTCTGGATTGGGCCGGCTGCAGAACACTAACGCACGAGCGCACGTTATGAAGCGTAAGTGCGACAATATCCGGCGGATATTTGGATTCGATCCGATGTCGTTCAAGGTGAGGCTATGCCCTTGGGAGGGGTAGACTGACTACAGAGTGACAAGGAGACCCGCCTGCCACGGCCTATCCAAGCGGCTCCTGGGGCTGGGGCATAGGGAGACAGGCCGATCTTTTCTGTATATGGCCGTGCTGGATCTCAAATCAGTCTCAATGCCGTCGCGCCTTTGCCTCGATTGAACTCTGACTTCATGAGCGTGTTTGGGATATGCGGGGATTTGCGATGTATGAGAACGAGTTATTCCCACTAGAAGCCGTTCCGTCCCGGGTGAGGCTTGCCATCTTGCGCGAGTTCAAAGGGCTCAGGCCCACTGTTCAGGAGGTCTCCCGGATCTGTGACAGAAGCTGGTTGGCCGTCCCGGGAATTGGGCGGACGGCGCTGGCGAGCATCCGCCAAGCCACGGGCGATCAGTATCCCTCAAGCGCCAATCGGTCTGCCGGCCGAATGTCGGATGCCGAGTTGCTAACCCGCCTTGACCTCCTGCAGGAGGAACTCCGAAGCCTGAACGAGGTTCTCAACGCAACGCTAGCGCCAGCATCGAAGAAGGTATTTCGCTCTGGACGAATACGCAGGACACCGTCGATCCCTCATGGGCATCAAGGCCCAGGTGCCGCCCTCTGACCGGCCAGTCGCAGTGAGCGTTCCCTCTCCCGGCAGCCGGTTGCGTTTGCAGAATAATGCAAAGCTTATGTCGGTCCCGACTGGAATGGCGACATGCCATTCCTGCCTCCTCGGCATCCGAGCGGCAACTCCCGCTGTGCTGCCGCGTGAGGCTGTCGCATGTTGCTTCGAAAAGGCCGGAGCTCTGTTCCTTTGGGGGCCGCAATGAGTGAGTGGCGCCCGTTGGAGTCCGCGCCCCGAGACGGATCCAGGCTCGATGTATGGACAGAAAACGGAGTCCGCTACACCGATGTGTTCTGGCATCAGGGTCCTGAATATCCCCAGGGCGCATTCGTCTTCTATGACAGCCATATGCGCGACTACATCGACATCGATGACGCAACCCACTGGATGCCTCCTCCAGCGCCTCCAGACGTCGAAGGATCTTCCTAAAAGAAGGCCATGCAAAGGGTTGATCTGGATACCCCTCACGTTGGCAAGGAGCGCTCGCGATCCCGGCTCCCTTTGTAGGCACTGGATACCCTCAAAGGTATCATCGTTCCAAATTGCCAGTGAGAATACATGACGGAGCCACAATGCAGCCTAGTAATAGATCGTAACCGGGCGAGGTAATCGATTTGAGAAACCCCTCGTGCCGGTACGACGGTGCGCTCTTCGTGTGAGCCCTCGTCCCGATGAAGGTTGGAAAACAGAGGGCCGCTTATGATCCGACAGATGTTATGGCGATCTGGAGCAGTCCACGAAGGAAGGCTTGCCCCGTCAGCCTCAGGCAGAAAGTGGTGGGGGATGATTGGCGCTCTCGGTGCGGTGGGCGCCACGGCTTATCTCTTGCCAAGCTTCGCAGACGGAAGGCTTGCAAGTGGAGGTCACTTGCCGGAGGTGGTCGACGTTCAGCCTGCTCGGAACAATGCGGATGCACGCGCCGGGGCTTTGCTTGATCCATATTCCCCGCTGCCGGAGAAGTGGCAAAACTTGCCTCTGCTCGCAATGCAAAGCTCTACGGAGGTTGCGGCAGGTGGCGAAGTTCAGCTTCTTACCCTCCAGGCGGCTTTCGAGAGGGAGCGGGGCAGCGCCGTAGCTGCCCAGTTGCAAGTCGCCGCCCTCCAGGAACGACTGGCCAGCCTGCAGGAAAAACAGGAGGAGGTGCTGGTTCTCCGGGAGCAGCTCGCTGACACGGAGGCGCATACAAGGCAAACAACCGGGCCCACGACTGCGGAGACTGAGCAGAAGGCAGTCGCGGAAAAGGCGATGCTGAAAGTGACCGCGTTACAGGAGGAGCTGGCAAGCCTCAGTACGCAGGTGCTCAAGGCCAAAACGACAGCGGAAAGCGAGAAGGCGAGAGCGGCTTCTGCTCTTGCGCAGCTGGAAGCTGTCCAGCATCAGCTGGCCGTCGTCACCACTCTGCAAAGTGACAGGACTGAAGCTGACAAGCCTCGCAGGTCCTTCCCGGGTATCGGGATCAAACCGCTGCCCAAGCCAGTCGGCAAGAGTGCAGCGGCTCCAGTTCGCACACCTGAGCCTGACGCATCAAGGCTGACGGGGCCACGGCACGAGCCTCGAAACCAAAGCGCCGGGTCAGTCGGAAAACCTCCGCAGCGCGCAAGTCAGCAGCCTCGACTGGTCGCTCAGGACACTCGAAACCGGCGTGGCCCTGGCGCTCTTTCCCTGCCGAATGATCTGCTGCCTGACAACAGGCTTTGGTGACGTCTCGTCAGCGTTCGTTCCCTGTGATCACGAGAACTCCAACCATCAGGAGGAGCTATGCTCCGGATACCTCTCACCTCAATCGTCGTCGCTGTATTGCTGGCAGCTCCCCCTGTCGCTGCCAAGAATGGGGGTAACGGTGGAGGAAATGGCGGCGGCAATTCGGGTGGTCACGGCAATGGGGGAGGGGGGAAAGACGGCGGTGGCGGCCAAGGGAATGGAAACGGTGGCGGTCAGGATCACGGGAACGGTGGCGGCAAAGGTAACAGTGGCGGCAATGCCAACAGCAACAGTGGTGGAAACAGCGGCGGCAACGGGAATAGCGCCGGTAACGGCAATGGCACCGGTGGCGGAGAGCGGGGCGGACGGAGCGGCCAGGATGGTGGAAGCAGCCGCGGAGACGGTGTCGGAGGGCAGGGGGGAAGCAGCGGGAAGGGGGGAGGAAGTGCCGAGGGGCGCGGCAGTCAGGGAAACAGCACTGGCGGAGGAAACGCCGGAGGAGCCAGCAACCCAGATGCTGGACAGGCTGGCCGCGGAGGAGGAAGAGCCAACGCCGAAGGTCGCGATGATCGGGAAACCCGTAGTGTAGGTCCGCAGGCGGCGCCAAGTGCCAGGGCATCGGGAAACGTAGCAGCGGCACCGGCATCACTCACGACCCGGGAAAGCATGGCCGAACTGAGCCTGCCATCCTCGCTCATCCCCCGCCTCGAACCCTCTCGGGCCGAGAGAGAAGACTTGGTTGACGTGCGTACGATGCGAGCTGGCGTTTCAGGCCAGATTGTCGAGCTATGTCGCACTTCCATCGCAGCGGCGGCGGTTCGTTATGGAGCAATCCGGGTCGATGCGGCAGGTGCTGGGCGGACAAGCCGCTTGGCACATGGCGGCCTCATGGCTCCTCTCCAAGTGCGCGTCGTGTATGCCCGCGCGAATGCCCGGCAGGTTCGCCAGTCTCGCGTTGCGTGCCAGCTCGACTCTGCCGGCTCGGTCGTGGCCCTGCGCTAACGCCTCGTGGTCGGCACGGGATTCAGGTTGCCGCTCCCGAACCTGTCGGAGAGTGCTCTGCTGCGGCTTCATTCAACGCGAAGAGAAGAACGCCGATATCGTCGTTCAGCAGTCTGATCGCATTCCGAGCATACTCCCGGGAGCGCTCTTTGCTTCTCGCAGATCCGTTGTCCCATGAGAATGCGTGTTGCTCTGCCTCGTAAATTGCTCGGGCCACGAGTTCCACTGTATGGTCGGCCCTGACTTTGCTCATGATGAGGCCTCCTGCCCAGGAGTGTTGGGCATGTTCTGGCGCTGCTTCGTCAGATGCTGGCGAGCAGGAGACTCGCCCCGATGAAGGAACTGACCGAGGTCACGAAGAGGAACGAAGCCCGCCCGAGGGAGGGGCCGGTGTGGGAGCCATCCATCCGTTCGGAACTGACTGTCTGAGAAACTTGGTCCGGGGTCATGAGCCTATCCTGCGCTTCGAGTGCGAATGCATGGCTGGCAAACGCAGGCCACCGCCGGCCTATTCCTTCACAAACTGTGTATGAGTGTTTCTGGACCTTCGTTTCACCCCAAGGTCAGCGCTCGCTTTCGAGCGCCTGGAGCTCCAAAAGATTCCCATATTCGGGGATGAATGAAGAGCCATGCACCAAGTCAGCTGCCGGTCGTGCAGCACTGGCTCGAGGGCCTATGGGCTATGCCTTGAGGCCCCGAAATACGAACCCGCTCAGTAGCATAGGGTCAAGTAGTGGCGGAGGGAGTGTCCGCCATACTAGCGTCCAGACACATCTAGCAGCATCCGGAAATCTCTTTGGAGATAAGGCTTTTACGCTGGCGTGTATCTTACATGGTCCAGCCTCATCCGCTACAATCCAGCCTCAAAGGTGGGGAAGAAGGTGGGGAAGGAGAGGGGCAGATGGCACGACACATGCACACGTTGAGCGCTCGAACGGTCGCAACGCTCGCGAAACCAGGACGGCACTCCGACGGCGGCGGGCTGTACCTGAACATCACAGCCAGCGGCGCCCGTTCGTGGGTGTTCATGTGGAAGGTGGACGGCAAGCGCCGAGAGATGGGGCTTGGTGCCCTGCGGGATGTGCCGCTTGCCAGGGCCCGCGAACGGGCTGCCGAAGTCCGCCAGAAGCTGGCCGATGGGCTCGACCCCATCGCGGCGCGGGACACCAAGCCCAAGGTGATGACCTTTGGCGAGGCTGCTGACGCTCTAATTGAGAGCATGTCCTCCTCTTGGCGCAATGAAAAGCACCGCGCCCAGTGGAAGATGACGCTCACCGTCTACTGCGAACCGCTCCGAGCCAGGCCGGTGACAGAGATTGGCACCGAGGATGTGTTGAAGGTTCTGCAGCCGCTTTGGACCACAAAGCCTGAGACAGCCTCACGCCTGCGGGGGCGGATGGAGCGGGTGTTCGACTTTGCCCGTGCACGAGGGCAGGGGATGGGTGAGAACCCAGCCCGGTGGCGGGGGCAACTCGATGCCGTTCTGCCCAAGCGGGCAAGGCTCACACGTGGCCATCACAAGGCCATGCCCTTTGATAACGTGCCCGCGTTCATGATGGCACTGCGGGAGCGGGAGGGGATGGCACCGCGTGCTCTGGAGTTTGCTATTCTGACCGCTGCCCGGTCAGGTGAGGTGTTTGGAGCCCGATGGGACGAGTTTGACCTGGAGGCGCGTGTCTGGACCGTGCCTGCGGCTCGCATGAAGGCAGGGCGAGTGCATCGGGTGCCGCTCTCAGCCCGAGCAGTCGAGATCCTGCAGGAGATGCAGCAGAAGCGGCTTGGTGAGCTTGTGTTCCCCGGCACCAAGCCTGGACGCCCTCTTTCGGTCATGGCACTGGAGATGGTGCTGCGGCGGATGAAGGTGGATGTGACGGTGCACGGCTTCCGTAGTGCCTTCCGCGACTGGGCAGGCGAGCGCACCCACTTCCCGCGAGAAGTGGCAGAAGCGGCTCTGGCCCACCTCGTCGGCGATGCAGTCGAGCGGGCGTATCGGCGTGGCGATGCGCTGGAGAAGCGTCGTGAGTTGATGGACGCTTGGGCTAGTTTCCTTGAGCAGAAAGCCGGAAGCAATGTCGTGCACCTGAAAGCGGGCCGCACAGTTCCGTAAAATAGAACGGGCCAAATTGTGCGGGGTCTGTGGATTAGGGAAATATCAACTAATTCGTGTCCGCACGGCAACCTTTAGGACACCCATTGCCGTCTAGGGTCTTCTCAAGCGAATCATGGTGATTTGCTGCAGACCGGCCTTCTGCAGGAAAGGCCAGCAATATGGGAGACGAGCGCGTTGGCCTGCAACACCTTGGCCTGGCACGCCTTCCGGGATGAACTGGAGGAAAGCGATTGAGAATTCCGTAACAAACCTTACAGATATTAAAGTCCGATACGGAAGTAGATGGTCCGTTGAGGATTGGCTTCTCGCAAAAGAAGTTAGCGACACGGAAAAAAGTGCCGCCTCAACCCCTGGCGGGGGGCTAAGGCGGCGCGGTGGGTCGAAACCCGCACTCGTTTCAGAGCGGGCTAAGCCTACTGGGGGCTCAGGGTGAGAGTCAATCGAATCTCCTGAGCCTCGCCGTTCGTTCCATTCACAACTGAACGATGAAAGGACGCGAGCCCTATGGCTTTGCTCAATTATAACGCACGCCTGAATACCGACGCTACGACCTTATCCCAACTGCCGCCAACCGGCTTTGTCCGGCTGCCCGGCATTCTTGCCCCGAACGGGCCTATTCCCGTCAGCAGATCCACTTGGTGGGCGGGCATCAAAGACGGACGCTATCCCAAGCCCGTGAAGCTCGGACCGCGCATCACTGCATGGCGCGTGGAGGACATTCGAGCCCTCATCGCTGGAGCTGCGAACGATTGTTGATTTCAGAAGCTCTGACCTTCTGAACCCTTCCCGTTCATGGCCGTGCAAAAGAGAGCCCCGCACGAGGAGCTCTCGCACGGGGCTAAGGATTTCAACCATGAATAGCCTACACAAGCTGCGCTCTCGCGGCAACGAGAACCTGTGTCTGCTGCCGCTCTTCGCCTGGGCAGCATCGCAGTCACTCCGCTCCCATCCTCGTGTGGTGAAGAGCCTCTCCACGCGGTTCGGTTTATCGCCGGCACTCGCGCTCACCGTCGCAGAGCTGGCAGGCTTCAGCACGGAGGCGCACAATGCCTAACGATATTGTCGAACTCCTCGTGCAGCGGCTCGACACGGGTGAGATGTTGCGTGTGAAAGGGCGTGAAGCATGGACGCTCAGCTGCCTGCTGGAAAAAGGGCACAGCGGTATCATTCCCCTTGAGAGACCCGCCCCACGCTGGTCCGCATACGTTCACTCACTGCGCAAGCGCGGGCTTGTCATCGACACCATCGATGAGCCCCACGCTGGCCCATATTCCGGGACGCACGGGCGGTACATCCTACGCACTCAGTTGCGAGTGCTCAAGGCTGTCTCTGCCGGGGAGAAGCGTCGTGCGGCCTAACCAGCCCTGACCAGAGTACGTTTCCTGACTCTCAGAAGCCCAGCAGCCGGGGTTTGTGTCTCGGCTGCACCTTTCTCTCATCAATCTTCAGAATGGGCGTCCTTGAGCTTATCGGGGGCGCTGTGAGGCACCTCATGCCCAAACGTCACAACCACAAGGGTCGAAGCACAACAGAGCGCTTCGTGTCCCTTCCACGCCACATGCTGCGCTCTGCCGCGTGGCGCTCTCTCTCGCCGGTGGCTCGCTGCATCTTTCTTGAATTGGCTGCCATCTACAACGGCGGCAACAACGGCTTCATTGCCCTCTCTACGCGTGATGCCGCTAGACACGTCTGCTGCTCCAAAGACACGGCGGCACGAGCACTCACAGAGCTGATGGACAAGGGCTTCATCGTCTGCTGCTCACGCGGCCACTTCGACCGCAAGAGCCCGCATGCGAGTGAGTACCGCCTGACGCTCCACTCCTGCAACCGCACCAGTGAGAAAGCCCCGAAGGCCTTCATGCGCTGGCAGCCGGGTGAAGCGAAATCTGTAGCCGGTCCGATGGCAGGGACAGCCGGTCTCATTACAGGGACAGTAACGGCACTCACGAAAGAAAATTACCGCTTACGGTCCGATGAGAAGGACCGTCAGCCCTCGTTTGAGCCCTCCAGCGGTCCGACTACAGGGACACATATAATCTACCAGATGGGGGCTGGGGTGGAGGAGGCGAGAGAGCCCTCAGCAGTCGTGGTGAAACTACAGCCAGGAGGACGCCGCCATGCCTCGTGACCGGCAGCGGCTCACCCTTGAAAGCGGTCCGAAGCTGGACCTCGCCAAGCTCATCCCGAGCGGCGCTGGCAAGCTTGGCAGCCATATCCAATGCGTGCTCACCTATGGCTCGGGTGAGACCATCACTGCCATTCTAAAGCTGTCGGATTACGGTGGTTTGCTGGAACTGTCTTTCCAAGGACACCAGCAATCATTCTCCCTTGTGTCGGAGGGAAGGCATTTCGGTGGGCTGCAATGGTACGCCATCTGCCCCAGAACCGGACGGCGGGTGCGTATGCTCTACCGGCCTCTTGGAGCCACGTTCTTTGCCAGCCGGCATGCATGGGGCCGCAGGGCTGCATACGCCTCGCAGTTTCTCGACCCTATTGGACGAGCATGGCGCACCAAGGCGAAAGTGAAGGCGGCGCTGCTCGGGGATGAGGATCCGGATGAGTGGGATGTGCCGCCCAAGCCTAGAGGCATGCGCTGGGCCACGTACGAGCGCTGGGTGGCCAAGTACGATGCCGCTGAGGATATGCTCGATGCGCAGCTCGTCATGGCAGCGGCGCGGCTGATGAAGCGGCTGTAGTGACATCAGGACTGCGGGCTACCGAGGCCCCTGAGCGGCTTCTCCTGCAAGCCCATAGCCTACTCCCTGTTGGACATCACTTGACCCATAATCCCACCTTGCTCATGCGTGTTGACGCCATAACCTGATTAGAAGGGTCTAGCCTCTTCGCACGCTAGGGAGTGTCACAATGAGCAACGGTTCTATGAGGCATAGAGTTCTTTTAGCTCCTGCCATGGGACGCTCTCTGGCGACTTTGCTGTCTATAGGTCTAACAATCGTGCAAGCCGAAACGGCGACAGCACTCGACATCGGTGCGAGTGTGGGTGCTGCCGGTGTAGGAGCGGGATTGAGTGCTGGCCTTGGGTCTGATGGACTCAGCGCAGGCGTGAGCGTCGGCAGCGAAGGCAGTAGGGCTGCAGCTAGCGGCAACACGGGCTCGAGCGGGACTGGAGGCGCCATAGGAGCCAGTACCAGCGCAGGAGGAGCGTCAGCTCAGGGCAACCTTGGGTCTGGTGGGCTCAGTGCAGGGGCGGGCGTCAGCAGCGGGGGGCATGGAGCTTCAGTAAGCGGCAACCTTGGGCCGAGCGGTCTCAGTGGTGGGCTGGGGGGCACTGCTGGTGCAGGAGGGGCAACGGCAAGTGCTGGTATTGGCGGGCAGCAGGGGCTCAATGGCGGAGCGGGAGCTGGTCTCGGAGGCAATGGAACGGCAGCGAGCGGGAGCGGTCTCGCTGGAGCAGGTTCTCTCGGAGCACCAGCGTCAACATCGGCGAATGGCGGCAATCCTGGCCAGGGTGCATTCGGCCGCGGACACACTGCAGGTTCTGTTGCCAGTATTGCTCCCACCGCTGTCGCGACTGCGTCCTTTGCCAGGGTTACTCTTCCAGGAAGTTTGTGGCTGTATGAGAGTGGGGCGAGCGACGGCGGATGGTTCCGCAGCATTCAGGTACTCAAGCCTCTACGTGCCAGACCAGGTACACCCCTAGCTGTTGTCCAGTCCTGCCGTAGCGCACTCGTTTCCAGCGCCTCGCATTACGGAGCCATACAGGTCGATGTTGCCAGTGCGGGACGCACCGCTCGCCTTAAAGATGGCAGTCTATACGCTCCGGTTGAAGCGAGGATTGTATTTCAGCGCGGCACCCGTGTGCAGGTTCGACAAGCCAAGGTCACGTGCCGGTTGGATGAAAATGGGCGCACGCTCGCGATGTTCTAGCATCAAAGTTGAAGTAGCGACGCGACCGATGAAGTGGCTTTGACCGTCACATCAAGTCAGTCTAACTATGGCTGAAGCAGCGGCTTGGCAAGCTGCATCTGCCGCACGAAACAAAAGGACAAAGCGGCTCTTTTGGGGATGAAGACCCGGATGAGTGGGATCTACCGCCCAAGCCGAAAGGCATGCGCTGGGCGACCTACGAGCGCTAGGTGGCTCGCTATGACGCCGCTGAGGACATGCTCGACGCACAACTAGTCAGGGCAGCGGTGCGGCTGACGAAGCGCTTGTAGATGGGATGGTGAGGAGTGCCTGAGCTATCGGTCCAAGCACTCCCGCACGAGTTTAGATGACGAAGAAGTCGTCGACCTTCAGGGTAGGCTTGTTCTTGAGCAGGGCGAACTCGATAGCCTCACCTTTGCCAGAGCCATCGGCATCGTAGGACAGCACGCCCGTCTTCTTGTTGTAGACGATGTAGTCATCCTTATCCTTGGGCTTGTCGCCTACGGTGAAGAACTTCTTGTCGAGCTTGGCGGGTGCAGCCTCTGAGCCCTTTTTGCCGAGTTTCTTGAACACGGCATTGTCCAGGTAAATGCTATCGTCCTTCGCCACAAAGTCTTTGATAGTGTCAAAGTTAACCGTACGGTCCGTCTTCGATGTACCAAGCTTCGTCGAGAACACGAAGGCGTCCTTGCCGGAGCCGCCCGTCAGGTTGTCGTTGCCGAGCCCGCCGTTCACTTTGTCGGCACCAGCGCCGCCATTGATGGTGTTCTTGCCCTTGTTGCCCGTGATGCTGTTGTCCAGAGCATTGCCGGTCAGCGAGACGTTGCCCGTGCCACCTGCAACAAGGTTGTACGAGCCGTCCGCGAGGGTGGTGCTGGTGACGGTCTCAACTGTTGTCGGTGGCGTGACGACTGGAGGTGGCGGATTTGGTTGACTTGGAATCAGTTGGGTAAGTGTGAAGTCACCATCTGCAAACCTGATGACTTCGATATCGTAAATCATATCCGTTTCGGAACCGCTCACGATAAGTGCGCCATCAGCTCCGCGAGTGAACGTGTAGCTCCCCTTTGAGCCCGAGAACACCGCTATGTCATTCCCGGCTCCACCATAGAGGGTGTCATTGCCCAGTCCCCCCTCAAGTCTGTCGTTGCCGCCGCCTCCGAAGAGAGTATCGTTGCCGCCGTCGCCACGAATACGGTTGTTGCGGTCGTCACCTACAATCTGGTCGCTGAAGCTCGTACCACGAACTCTTTCGATGGCAATCAGTGTATCCGTCCAACCGGTAGAGTCCGTCGCCGTCCTCTTGGTAAGATCAACGACGACGCCATGGGTCGCGCCGAGCAGCCTCGCCTCCAGCCGGTAGTCGACCTCGTTCTCTCCCAGAGTGCCGTCGAAGGTGTCGTTGCCACCATAACCTTGGAATCGCTGGTTGCTGGATCCTGCCCCGCCAATGAAGGTGTCGGCTCCGTTCGTTCCGTGTACTGCCTCGATGGAAAAGAATGTGTCCACGCTGCCGTCCGACTTCACGACCTTTCCAGAACGTGACGTAGAGCTAAACTCAACCTGAACGCTGGAAAAGCCGCGACTCCAGTAGTTTATTTCATTGAAGTTGACGTCAGGATTGTCATCTTGACCAACCTCGCCGCCATGGATGGTGTCATTGCCCGTGCTGCCCTCAAACCAGTCCTCGGCCACGCCTCCACCAATGCCGCCAATCAGAATGTCGTTGCCTGCACCACCGTCGAGGGTGTCGCTTCCAACCCCACCATGGATAGTGTCGTTGCCAGCCTCTCCTCTCAGCCTGTTATCCAAGCTATTGCCGATGATCTCATCGTTGTTTCCTGTGCCACGAGCACGCTCGATAGCAATCAGCGTATCCGTGTTGCCAGTCGCGTCCTTCACCTTACCGATTTCAAGGTTGATGGTGAGGCCGGTCTTGAGTCCTACCGCTCTGGCGTCGGCACGGTAATCAACCTCGTTGACACCAAGCGTGCCATCGAAGGTATCGTCCCCACCGTAACCAATGAACCGCTGGACCCCGATGCCCGATCCGCCGATGAAGGTATCCGCCCCATCTGTGCCGCGCACCGCGTCGATGGAAAAGAACGTGTCTACGCTGCCGTCGGACTTCACAACCGTTCCCGACCGTGACGTTGAGCTGAACTCAACACGAATGCTGGAGAAGCCTCGGTTCCAGTAATTGATGTCGTTCCAATCGAGGAATGGGTCGTCATCTTGGCCAACCTCGCCACCGTAGATGGTGTCGTTGCCACCGCTACCCTCAATCCAGTCCTCTGCGACGCCTTCACCAATACCACCAATCAGAACGTCATTGCCTTCCCCTCCGTCGAGTGTGTCGCTGCCGCCGCCGCCATAGAGGGTGTCGTTCCCCTCTGCGCCACTGATTACATCGTCATAGGAGTTGCCGTAAAAGGTGTTGGGGCCATCGAGTGGAATATTGGAAAATAGGTCGCCATTGTTCATTTGTTCATCGGTCACACGCTGTCCGATGTTATGCGCCTCAAATACTAAGCTTCCACTTCGGGTAGCAACGATATCGTTGATGATGTACCCGCTATCGTCGCTTGTGTAGGATACTACATACTGACCCACTACTGGATTCTCTGAAACCGAGTACGTGACCGTACCTGGCGTCGCATTATCAATGATGGCTAAGATTTCACCCGCATAAGATAAGCCAAAGGCAGCCCAACTAACGTTGTCCATACCTGCTAGCGCAGCGTCGTAGATTGTGAAGTTCGACATATTGCCCCATTTGATCGGTGAAGTGTTGCCTTTGCAGAGTAGGAGTCTGGCGATTAGGACAAGCTCTTTCGGCTCTTAGCCTCTGCCGCCTCTCCCTGCCCTGCGTTCAAAAATGCACACTAAGAACGACGCTGAATGGCGGCAGTGTCAGGATCAATTCCTTTCTGGCAAAATGCGCGAGAAAGCTGTGAAAAAACAACCTTCTGCTAGTGGACTAAAGAGATTTCGAGGAGTGGACGGCGTGAGAATAGCAACACCGTGGGTAGAACCGTGAGGTTCTTCATAAGGTGGAGCGCTCCTAGAACCGTTAAGTGAGCTGCACTTTCGTATCGTTAGCTACATGCTCCTCGTCTGTGCTCATTCCGAGCAGTGCGCTTAAATAAAATCGCTCAGCCAAAAGATTTCGGCTCTAACATCAAAAGCGTGATGGCTCCGATGTTACAAAGTTTACAGGAGAGAAGGCCTCAAAAGCGTTCATGCGCTGGCACCCGGAGAAGGAGAAATCTGTAGCCGGTCTGATGGGAGGGACAGTTGGTCTCACGACAGGGACAGTAACGGCTCTCACGAAAGAAAATTACCGCCCACGGTCCGATGAGAGGGACCGACAGGCCTCGTCGGAGCCCCTCAACGGTCCGACCACAGGGACACATATAATCTACCAGATGGGGTCCGGGGTGGAGGTGGTGAGAGAGCAGTCGGGCGTCGTGGTGAAGCTGCAGCCTAGAGGAGGGCACCATGCCTCGTGACCGGCAGCGTCTCACCTTGGAGAGCGGCCCCAAGCTGGATCTGGCGGAGCTCATCCCGAGCGGGTCTGGTAAGCCCGGCGCCCAAATCCGATGTGTGCTCACCTACGGCTCCGGCGAAACCATCACCGCCACTCTGCAGCTGTCGGAGTACGGTGGGCAGCTGGAGTTGTCCTTCCAGGAACGCTTGCAGTCATTCTCTCTCGTATCGCACCCAAGGCATTTCGGCGGGCTGCAATGGTACGCCATCTGCCCAAGGATAGTACGGCGCGTGCGGGTGCTCTATCGACCGCTAGGAGCCACGTTCTTTGCCAGCCGGTATGCTTGGGGCCGTAGGGCAGCTTTCGCCTCTCAGTTCCTTGATCCCATTGGGCGGGCGTGGCGTACAAAGGCAAGGGTGAAGGCGTCTCTGCTCGGAGAGGCAGATCCGAAGGAGTGGGATCTGCCACCCAAGCCCAAAGGGATGCGCTGGGCGACTTACGAGCGGTGGGTAGCCAAGTACGATGCTGCTGAGGAGATGTTGGATGCGCAGCTGGTCAAGGCAGCAGCGAGGCTGATTGAGCGGCTTTAGCCCGCTGGGTCGAGGGAGCGCCTCCCTAATAGTCTCTGGGGTGCTCCCTCCACAATATCAGCACATGTGCCCAGCAAGAATAAGAGGCCAACGATGACCTTAGGGCGCTATTCGAGAGCCCCTCGCGCCACGAGCCTATGAAGGGCTGTGGAGGCTATGAGGCCTGGTTAAACTCCGCGGCGGCAATCCGCCAGCTTACATTCTTTTAGTCCTGCGAAGCTCGACAGTATACTTTCAGATGCCGCAAATGATCTATCTGCCTATTCAGGGTTAGCGCCAGAAATACGCTTGTTTAGTCAAGATGCGCTGTTTAACCATTTGCATGCAGAGGGAAAATGAGGGGGATGTACTATGAAAAGGTTTCTACTGTTTGCAGGAGCAGAAACATCTAAAACCGTTGGGGTAGGTGGGCTCGTTGGTGACTACGAGACAGCCTTGGAGGCTTTTGTTTCGCTGGTCGATAACCAAACGCCTTCTGAATGGTGGCACATTCTTGACACCCAAACCGGCGAGGTAATCGAGCGGCGTCACCTGAAAGTAAACGGGAGCCTGAGTTTCATGCGGTCCGACCGGATCGTCGGTTCCCAGGCCCCGCGCACTCCAATCACTGTCAGAGCTGCTTTACAGACGAGTGGTGGAGATGCCTCAAGAGTGCTTGAGGCTGGGATACGCGCCAGTGTTGCGTCTGTGAGCAAGCCAAATGGTAGTGCAAACGGACACCTGAACGGTGGGGATTAGTAGCGGGAAGGCCTTGCTTCGGCGGGGCTTTGCTTCTCCAATATAACCCTGAGGTCAAATAGAGATATGCCCTCCCGACTGTCGTGTAGGCTTTCGAGAGGACGTTCCTTTGAGGCAGGATGTCAATCGGTATCGAAAGCCCTGCATGCTCATGAGGCCTCATGAGTCGCCAAGAGCGGATTTGGGGAGGCTACGGGTATATGCGTAAGCTCGGGGCTTTTGCTGCCCTCGTATTGAGCGGGATAGCTGCATCCTGCGCCCAAAGAGCGGTGCCACCTAGCAACATTGCTCCGTCATCCCCTTCGCTAAACGCCGTGTCCAACATACGCCCGAATACGATGGGAGAGAGTCGGCTGGGTGCAGTCATAAGAGAAGGTGCCGATAAACGGTTGTCTGCTCGTACCCGTCAGGTCGACGCAGGCGCCGAAACAGAGCAGCGCCCAAAAACTCAGGTCTCAGGGTCGCATACATCCGAGGCTCCACGCGAGCCTTGGCATAGTCCGCCTTCACTTGCAGCACCTCCGCCGCCTTCCGAACCTGCTGAGCCCAGCCTTCCAGCTGTAGCATCGCTGCCTCCGCCTCCAAAACCGGCGTTGCCGTCGGCCCCGCAACCGTTTGGGTCTGGACCAGTAGGTGCCGCAGTTCCGGCGCCTCAGAGGCCAGCAGCGCCAACGTTGTCATCCCCTCCGCCAGCTATGGAACCCGCACCCGCTCCAGAACCTGCCGCTCCTCTTGTTTCAGCGGCGTCTCCGGAAGCCATGATGCCACCACTTCCGGAGCCTGCGGAACCTAGCTTTCCGGTCGCAGCATTGCTGCCTCCGCTGCCGGAACCGGCCGAACCATCCTTTCCCGAACAAGAAGCGACTGCTGCAGATACTCCAGTCTTGATCCTCTTCCCGGAGCTGACAGAAAACCTGTCGCTAAGCCCACGTTCTTATTGGCGGGATGTCACCGAGACTTTCTCGGTTCCTCAGAGCTTGCTGTCGGGAGCTTTCGGAACAGACCCGGAAGGAACGCTCCCGAGCCTAATTCGAGATCCTTGGCCGATCCCGATTGGACCCTGACCAACCGGGCCTGCTTGGCGGACGAATGCGAAGGCCAAGTCGGCGTTGCGCGGGGATGCGCCCGGACTAGTGAGATGTGCCACCCAAGTTGAAGGGTATGCGCTGGGCGACCTATGAGTGGTGGGTGGCGAGGTACGACGCCGCTGAGGAGATGCTGGATACGCAACTCGTGATGGCAGCGGCGCGGCTGATGAAGCGGCTGTAGATCCTGAGGATAAGCACACGAACATTACACCAGGCAACCACCACTATTTCCCAGCAACAGGGGAGCCAGTTTAGATGTGGACCAACTTACCCGTCCTCTTGCGGCTCTAGGAGGGCAGGCGCGATTGGACTGCCCCAAATAACGTCTGGCCTCGCCTCTCTGCTTGTAGCGGCGGGCACCTCAAGGTTCCGAAGGAGGGGCAGTGCGAGGATGCCACTAACTAGGGCTATCGCTACAATGGCTCGCCTGGTCAGCCCGTTAGCCATCCTTTTAGAATGGAGAGAGGGAGGCCTTCCACGTTGTTTCGAGGGTTCGACGGTAAGCCTAATGCGGCGCTGAGGGTCGTTGTCGTTCACTGCGCCTCGGGATTAACAAGGGCTCATGGCGACCATCGGCAGCAATCCCCTCAAGAACATTCTTGCCGAGCAGTAGGAAAGGACGGTCTTCATCGCTTGGCCTCCCTGAGGGCAGGCCAAGACTATCCGCCTATCCTGTAGGAACGATGTGTGCCTGGACACGCCAAAGCGATGTAGCGCTACCCCGTCCACCTATGGCGAGACTTGAAGCACCTAACGACACCCTCACAGATTTCCTATCTTGTTCTGGAGGAAAACAATCTGTCCCGAGTGTTGGTGAGGAAGGCACAGTCAGTTTCAGAGGATTATATGTACCCAGGGGGTCTATCTTTGGTGGAAACACGAAGCCGCTCATGAACCGCCTTGGATTAGCCTCGTTCTGCTCACTGCATTAACCAGTCACATGGTCAAGTTTGCAGGATTGCACATGCACTTAGATGAGCCCTTTCCACTTGAAGCCGTTCCCTCGCAAGTGAGGCACGCGGTTCTACGCGAGTTCAATGGGCGCTGTCCTAGCCTCAGGGAAGTTGACCGGGTTCCGGATAAGCACTGGCTAGCGACACCAGGCATTGGCCCAGCCTATCTGGAGACAATACGCAACATCACCAATGCTGTGCGCGGGCAGGAAGTCAGTCACGCGACCGCACACAGCTTGTCGGATCCCGAGTTGTTGAGACGCCTTGAGGGGCTCCAAGAGGACCTGCACTGGCTGGAGTGTCAACTGAAGGCGCGAATGCCCAAAGTGCAAAGACGCAAACGGCACCGGCAGTGGCGCGACCACGCTGCGCAAACGCAGACTGACCTCCCAGTTCACGAGTTTGGTGGAGACGAAGCTTCAGGCTACCGAAGCGGCCAAGGGCAGAGTGGTTGAGAGTTCTCGGCTTCGAGAGCTTTAGGCCGCTGCCCTCGGACGCCTCATCCGCGTTCCTGCTGTAGCGTCCTCCAAGGCGAGAAGTAGCACTCCGATGTCTTCGCCCAACAGGTTAATGGCATTGCGGGCATACTCCCGATACCGCTCCTTATGAGCCACCGGCTGGCCCTGCCACGGGAGTTCTTGGTGGTCGGCTTTGTGAATAGCCTGAGCCACTAACTCGGTTGTGTAATCCATCTTGGCCCCATAATGAGAACAGAACCTGTTCTGGCTCTGTGGTGTTTCCAAAACTCGCAGATTTCAGAGGCTGGCAAGCAAAGGGCTTGCTCGCTGAGGTAACTGACCGACGCAACAAAGTGGACCGGCGCACGCTGAAGGAACAAGCCTTCCGTCCATGGGCAAGGTTAATATGGCTGATTTGCTAGGTTCTGGCTGTGCCCGGAAGGGCACAATGCCTGAGATTGGGCTCGCGGTTTGCGCAAGAGCGATTGCCGGAAAGCCGAGATACCGCCGCACGTGCCGGACCTTGCCCTTGACCGTCAGGCATCAGAATGCGGGCTGCTGGTTGTCGACTAAGATGCTTAGCAAACAGGAGCTAAGCGGCTTCGATACGCCTCAATCTCGCACTCGGCCTCATGGCTGCGTAGCCATGCCTCTGCCGTCGAGCGGGATGGAAACTCTTTGACGCAAATCTTCGGTGTGAGTTTCCCACGAATGGGAACGACGACCCGCCATTGTCGCTTCATTCGTAGCACGTAGGCTGGTGGGTGGTCCTGCCTCTTCATATTGGACCTCCGCGATTAGTCAGTAATCCAGAGTATGGTGGCCGGTGTTTTTGAGAAGTTAAGACGGCATGATAAAGCAGGCTTTAGCCAAGAGATTTCGATTCAGAAATCAGCGGGCCCTATTGGTTGCCGGGCCGCATTTCAAGACTTCTATTCTAGTTTCCACACTGACAACTAGAGCTGTCTTCCTGCGTTGTCCTTGAGCACTCTCGCTTGTGGAGGGCCGCGCCTATGGATGTTTCGGTTCGACTGGAAGACAGGTCCAAGCACACTTGGGCGGTTTATGTCGACGGAGCCTGTATCGTACGAGGCTTGCCGCGAGCGGAGGCGAACCGAATTCGAGGGCAGATCCAGAGAGGAGAGCTTAAGCCCCGTCTCGGCTAGTCACACTCTCGCCGTCAGGTGGCAGTTCGCCCCATAATCAGTCGTCCACACTCTTCACAGGCTTGCTTGCAGGGGAGGAACCTCCCCCGACAGCTCTGCGTATCTGAGTAGATGTTCGCTTTATGTTCTATTCAGATGTGGCGCGAGAATGGGCACAACTAAGCTGACAGTGGAGCAGGTCCTAGAGGCGCGGCTGCGCTATGCGTCTGGCGAGCGGGAATACAGCAAGCTAGCCCGTGAGTTCGGAGTCAGCAGGGAGGCTGTGCGCAGCGCGGCCGAAGGGCTGACCTTCAAGTATCTGCCCATGCCGCCCAAGAGGCTGAAGTGAGAGCCGGTCGCGATCCCCGCCGTGCCTATGATGCAAACAGCGACGAGATCCACCCAGTTACGGTCGGACAGAGCCTTGCTGAGGGGTACAGAACTGTCATGGCCTACTGTGAAGCGCACGATTGTGGACATGGTGCTGAGGTGCCGCTGAAGGGCTGGCCTGCTGACCTGCCCGTGCCCGACATGGCCCTAAAGCTACGATGCTCAAAGTGTGGGTGCCGGGAAGTCAAAATGATGGTCAATGTCAGAGAACTGTACGCTAAGGCTCACGGCGCAGGCAGCAGCGGCAGGTAAGCCTCTCTGCGGCGAACTCTGTTAAGGATGCGTTTACCTTTAGAGCGCAGCCTCGTCCTGTGCCTTGTTGGCACGGTCGTTCTCCCTGAATGATCGCAGCAGCGGCCCACCTGGAGCGCCAGCCGAATGGGCGCTCTTTCTTTGCGGGGCCACCGTGTACTCAGCCTTGCTGCTCAATAGCAGTTCCTGACCGTCTGGAAGCCTGTGCGCGTCGAGTTGTGGTTTGCCTTAGGACCAGTCGGCGCGTAACAGAGGCGGGCCGCCTATAAAGCTCACCTACTATTATGCTGCTGCCCGTGCTTTAGCTTTCCGCTTGCCGACTTGCTGCCTTTCAGCTTCCTGCTTTTCAAGCAAGTTGATGGCCTCGCTGGCGAGCCTGCGAAACTCCTCCTTGAAACCTTCCGGCTCGCAAGCCCAGGAGCTTCCTTCACCTTCGGCGTCAAAAAACGCGCGAGCAATATTCTCTACCGCCTGTGAGACACCGATGAACGTAAGGCCGTGCTTGAGCCCATCAGACCAGACTAGCCGCGCACGCACTGACATGTTTCTCGCGGGGATCTCAAAATCGACTTCGAGTGGCATCTGAACGGGGTGCTTGAGAACGACCTGTGCTCCAGCATCCGAGAGATCTCTCACGGCACACTCATGAACAGATTGGGGGCTACTGAGCCTAATCTGACCTTTGAGAAGGGTCCGCAGACGTTTTGCCGAACGACGCTCACTCATCACAACACCTTAGGAAACTCGGAACTCACTATGCCCGAAGGCAATTCTGACGTCGTGCTTTCGAGAAGGGCGGCACTAAACACCAGATTGAGGTGTCCTTCTATAGAGCCGGAAGCTCTAGGCCGAATGTCCTAGCAGTCGCCTGAGGCGGCACCAGTGCGCGTACTGCGCTTCGATTGCTTTGCGGAGTCCAATGGCCAAGCCTGGAACAAAGGTGGGGAAGGGGGTGGGGAAGGGATCTGAGAACTCGGAGTTTCTCTAATTCATTCAATAGCTTGTTGAGAGATAATGGCGGAGGGAGCGGGATTCGAACCCGCGATACGGTTTCCCGTATACACACTTTCCAGGCGTGCGCCTTCAACCACTCGGCCACCCCTCCAGCGTGAGCTTGTGCAGCTCAGGAACCCTTGCCCGTCATCCGGCAGGCGGTCAGGTTCTCCGCTTACGTCTGCGGAGCGCCCGTGTATCGCTAAATGCGGGCAAAAGGCAAGACCGAACTTGTGACAAATCATCCGGAATCGCCTTTGCCATTGCGACAAAACAGACTAGATAATCTCCCCTCTGTTTGGAGAGGTAGCCTCCCTTGAAGTTTTTAGCGCGTAGCCTCGGCCTCCTGCTGATCGCGGCAGGATTTGTTGGGTTGGTGATCGATGGAACCCGCTCCATCGTCAACAATGCTGTATCGTTCGCCCCCGTCGGGAAGGTGGCGGGTGTTCTCTTTCCCGGAAGCATGGCCGGACTGGAAGGCGGCATCGCGCAACGCAGCTCCACGTGGCTGTGGGAGCCGATCGCCACTTATGGCCTCCAGCTGCCCGCCTCGGTGACCGGCTTCATCATCGGCGCATTCCTGCTGTGGCTGGGTCAGAAGCCCCTCGAGCCCATCGGCTATCTGGCTGAGCGCTAAAGCCTTTCACGGCAAGGTGACGCCGGCAGCCCTCCCATAAGAACAGAGCGATGATTACATAAGCGGGGTCACGCGAGGGATCCCCATGTTCAGCTTCCGCAAACGCACCGACCTGCCGCAAGCCGCCGAGGCCCTGCCGGGCCGGTCCAGCCCCATCCCGACCGCCGAGCGGCATTTCATCAACGGCCGTCCGCTGCTGCCGCCCTATCCGGACGGCATGGAGAGGGCCGTGTTCGGTCTGGGCTGCTTCTGGGGCGCGGAGCGCAAATTCTGGCAGATGGGCGACGGCATCTGGATCACGGCTGCGGGCTATCTCGCCGGCATCACGCCGAACCCGACCTACGAGGAGGTCTGCTCAGGCCTCACCGGGCATAACGAGGTGGTGCTGGTGGTCTTCGACCCGAAGGTGATCTCCTACGATGCCCTGCTGAAGACCTTCTGGGAGAACCATGACCCGACCCAGGGCATGCGCCAGGGCAACGATGTAGGCACCCAGTACCGCTCCGGGATCTACGTGTTCAACGAGGACCAGCGCAGGGCCGCTGAAGCCTCCAAGGCAGCCTACACCCAGGCGTTGGCCGCCAAGAGCTATGGGCCGGTCACAACCGAGATCCTGGATGCAGGCCCGTTCTACTTCGCCGAGGACTACCACCAGCAATACCTGGCCAAGAACCCGAACGGCTATTGCGGCCTGGGCGGCACCGGCGTGTCCTGCCCCATCGGCGTGGGCGTGGCGGCCGAATAGGCTGGCCTTCCATTTTCAAGCTTCGAGAGAGCGGTTCGCTTCCCGTGAGGGCGAACCGCTCTCTTTTTGTTCAAGGCCCGTCAGGCGACGCGAGAACGCCGCGGCACTCGTTGGGCAGTTGCGCCATGGTCAGGGGCGGGCGGGGCTTGCCCGGCTTCGGGTTCAGCATCTGGGGCGTGAACCAGCCCGCGAGCTCCGCTCCGCAGCCGTCGCCGCCGGGCGGTGGGTCCTGATCCGAGCACGCGGCGTCCCCGGCCGGACAGGCGAGGCGGATATGAAAGTGATAGTTGTGGCCCCACATCGGCCGCACCTTGCCGAGCCAGCCGCGGTCCGCGCCTGCCTCGCGGCAGAGCGCCTTCTTGATGGCGGGATTCACGAAGATGCGGGCGACGCTCCGCTCCTGCGCGGCGGCGCGGATGAGAGCGGTGTGCTGGGGCGTCCAGCGGTTCGGATCCACATCCAGCCAGTCGTCGCGCACCACGTTGGTGGCCGACATCTCCTCCCGCTCGGCCCGTGACAGGCGGCGGTTGGGCATGGGCGTCAGCCAGATGTCCGCATCGAGGCCGATCTGGTGCGAGGCGTGGCCGGTGATCATGGGCCCGCCGCGCGGCTGCGAGATGTCGCCGACGAGAAGTCCCGGCCAGCCGTTGATGGACGGGAGCCGCGTGGCAAACCTCTGCAGGAAGTCGATCAGCTGCGGGTGGCCCCAGTTGCGGTTGCGGGACAGGCGCATGACCTGCCAGTTCTCGCCGTCGACCGGAATGGCCGCAGCACCCGCGACGCAGCCGCGGGCATAGCCGCCGATGGAGCGTGACCGCAGGTCGGCGGGCGTGGTGCGGCGGCCGAAGAGTTCCTTGGCGGCCAGCTTCGGATCGTCCGGATTGGCCAGCGGCGGCAGGGGCTTCGGGTTCACGGTGCCCTTGTCCTGCGCGGCGGCGGAGCCGCCGATGACGAGAGCCAGTGCGATGGCGGAGAAGCGAATCGGGTTCATGCGGGAAGGCTAACCCGCATCCGGTCACTTCGGAACGTGCCGGCAGCGGCCATCTTGTCGCTCTTCAAGAAGAAGGGCCGGCGTGGGGTCCGGCCCTTTGTGTCGTCAGTGCCTGGGCTGCGGGCGGCCCTCGTAGGGGCTGCGCTGGCTCGCATGGCCCGGGCCGAGGGTGCGCTTGTCATGACCGTTGCCGGTGCGCCGCATGGTGGGCTGGTAGCGCGGCGTCGGGCGCTTGGCCTCGCGCCGGCGCCGGCTTCCCCCGAGCGGCGGCACGAACAGCGCCGCGATGCCGGCGGCAACGCCGGCCAGAACGGCCGCCGTCACGAAGGGGTGAAGCTGCGCCTCGAGCAGGAAGCTCGTCTTGCGCGGCTCGCCCGGGAGAGACGAGTACATGTCGCCGTCCTGGCGGGCCTGATAGAGGTTGTCGCGCATGCCGGGACGTTCAGGCTGGTCCGTGGTCTGCGACCCGTAGCCTGTCCATTCCATCGCCTTGTCCATCAGGCGCGGGGCCACCTTGCCCATGGCGCCGATCACCCAGCCGCCGAACCCGACGGTGATCTCGCGCCGCTGGTGCTCGGCCGCAAAGGCAATTGCCTTCGCCACCAGGTGCGGGTCGTAGGCCGGCGGAGGAACGGCGTTGTTGCGGTCGAGATAGTTGCGGGCGTGCTCGACATAGGGCGTGTCGATGGAGGAGGGCTTGATCAGCGTCACGACGATCGGAGCGTCCTGGTTCTCCAGCTCCATGCGCAGGCCGTCCGTGAAGGCCTTCACGGCATGCTTCGAGGCGGAATACTGGGTCTGCAGGATCATGGTCCGCTCGGACAGGACGCTGCCGACATTGATGATGGTGCCGCCGCGGCGGCGCATGTGATCGGCTGCGATCATGGAGCCGTTGACCACGCCCCAGTAGTTCACGTCGAAGAGCTGCCGCTGATCCTCCATGGGGATCTCGTTGAGATTTCCATACAGAGCAACGGCCGCATCGTTCACCCAGGTGTCGAACCCGCCGAAGGTGTCGATGGCCGTGCGCGCCACGCGCTCCAGATCCTCCCGCTTGCTGACATCCGCCGCCACCGCGACGGCACGGGTGTGGCCATGGCTGAGCTCATCGGCGATCTTGCGCAGGGCCTCCTCGTTGCGGGCGACAAGGACCAGGCCTCTGGCCCCGCGCTCGGCGAACATGTGCGCTGTTGCAAGTCCGATGCCGCTGGATGCGCCAGTGATGACGATGACCTGCTCCTCAACCGGCTTCTGGCGAACCGCCATGGCAATCTCCCTCATATCGTTCACTTCGGAAACGTTGATCAACGTGAGGGCGGTGAGGGGGTTCCTACGGCAGCGCTTTGCTCAGGAGCAAAGCCTTGGAAAGCTTGGAGAAGCGGGGCACGGAACCGGGTTTTCAACCCGAGCGTTGCCTTAGGATCTCACACACGAAGGAGCGAGATGATGCAGACGACGGCACAGAGCGGTGACGTTCGCGAAACCCAAAGCCTGATCGCCAGCGACAAGGTCGAGGGAACGCCCGTCCGCCGCTCGGACGGTGAGAAGATCGGGACGATCGAGCGCGTGATGATCGAGAAGCGGTCCGGCAAGGTGGCCTATGCGGTCATGAGCTTCGGCGGCTTCATGGGTCTCGGCGAGGAATACTACACGCTTCCCTGGGGCGTCCTGAAGTACAACACGGAGCTCGATGCCTACGAGCTGAACCTCAACGAGGATCAGCTGCGCGGCGCTCCCCGGCGCAGTGCGGAAGGGCACGATGCCTCCTACGACCGGGAGTGGGAGGAGCACGTCCACCGCTACTACAATGCCACTCCCTATTGGGGTGCCAGCGACCCGATGAGCACGGGCCGGTAACCGGCTTCAGCACAAAAAGAAATCGCCCGGTTTTCACCGGGCGATTTTTTATGCGCATGCGCCGGGCGACAGGAAGACCTATCCCGGCGCGTGCGGCATGGGCGTCTTAGCGCCTGGACTTCGACGGGCTCTTGCGGGAGCTCGACGAACGGGAGCTGGACGAACGCTTGGCGACCTTGCCCGACTTCTTCGTGGAAGAGGTCCGGCTCGAAGCGGCGGCAGCGCGCTTGGGCGCCGACTTGGAGCTGCTGCGCGACTTGGACGCCGAGCTGCGGGACGAGGACTTCACCGCGCCGCGGCTGGAGCTGCGCGAGGGCGTCTTCTTGGCCGAAGAGCGCGATGCGCCGGAGCGGGCCGACGAGGACTTGCGGGAAGCCGACGAGCTCGACTTGGTCGAAGCCTTCTTGGCGGTCGTCTTCTTGGCAGTGGTCTTCTTCGAAGCCGTCTTCTTGGCGGTGGTCTTCTTGGCCGCCGACTTGGCGGAAGACTTTGCCGAGGTCTTCTTGGCAGCGGTCTTCTTCGCGGTGGTCTTCTTAGCAGCCGTCTTCTTCGCCGTGGACTTCTTGGCGCCGGACTTGGCCGAGGACTTCGAGGCCGACTTCGAGGTCGACTTCGCAGCCGTCTTCTTGGCTGTCGTCTTCTTGGCCGTCGCCTTCTTGGCGCCCGAGCTCTTCGAGCCCGACTTCTTGGTGCTGGACGAGCCGCTGCGAGAGCTGCTCTTCTTCGCGGTCTTCTTGGTGCTGGTCGCACCGGTGTCACCCGTGAACAGCATCGTCAGCGGGTTCTTGGTATCTGTCGGCATTGCCGCCTCCTTCAAGGGCCTTCGCGTGCAACCGTCACGCTTGCAAGGCAACGTCGTTATACCAAGGGGGTTCCGAATAACGGAAAGTGTAGACAGTAGAACGCGCACTTTTTCTGTGGATATGTTGCTCGACTCTGCTCTCTTCACTTGCCGATGCAAGACTCAATATCGGGTGCAGGATGAGTGAGTTAGAGTCTGTTCTTGAGAGGCGCCGACATGGATGGTCAACGCGGAGCGCCGTCGCCTACTGTTGGAAAAGTCATTCTTTTTCAGGCGCTTATATGATGTCAAAAGTTGATCTTCTCCGCCGCGCGAGTATTCGAACATCTTAATGAATGTTCAACATCGCGGTGCAATCCTCCTCACTTAGAGGGGGAAGATCAGGGCCTTTCACGAGTCCGATGCAGCGCTCCAACGCGGCGCGAAAAAAATCGCCTCTTTGGCGTGACGCGCGGCATGCACGCGACCATTCGAGGCAAGAATCATGTTCGATGACTCGTGCCTCGAGGCATGGCGTGCGGGTTTGAAGGTGATCGCTCATGCGCGCCTTGGTCGCTGGAGGCCTCGTGTCGGTGAAGGCTTCACGCCACGGAGGTGGCGAGGTAAGCGGAAGGAGCATTCACATCGTCCGGTCCATCGTGCCCCAACGCAGCATCCTTGCCGTCGTCCTCTGGATGAGCGGCGCGCTCCTCGCCTTCTCGGCAACCGCCATCGCCGTGCGCGCGCTCGCGCCTGCCTTCTCGATCTTCGAGATGCTGGCGGTTCGCAATGCCGCCGGCGTCCTGATCCTGCTCGCGCTTGCGCTCGTCAGGCCGGATCTCAGACCCGGCTTGAAGCCGCGGCGCTTCGGCCTGCATCTCGCGCGCAACGTCCTGCATTTCGCCGGCACCGATGGATGGGCTTTCGGCCTCACGCTTCTGCCGCTCGCGACCGTCTTCGCGCTCGAATTCACCACGCCGGCCTGGGTGGCGCTGCTGGCGATTCCGCTGCTCAAGGAGCAGATGACACGCGGTCGTCTCGTGGCTGTCATGCTTGGATTCATCGGCGTTCTCGTGATCCTGCGTCCGGGGCTGGAAACCTTACAGCCAGCCAGTTTCCTGATGCTCGGCGTGGCCTTCAGCTTCGCTCTCGTGGCCATCATGACCAAGCGCCTCACCATGACCGAGAGCACCTTCTCGATCCTGTTCTTCATGAACCTCCTGCAGCTGCCCATGAACCTCGCGGGCGTGAGCCGGGCCTTCTGGCTCGAGGTGCAGTCGTCCCACGCGCTGCCCCTGATCGGCATCTCACTCGGCGGCCTGCTCGCCCATTACTGCCTGACCAACGCCTACCGTCAGGGCGATGCCACGATGGTCGTGCCCCTGGACTTCATGCGCATCCCGCTGATCGCCTTCGTGGGCTGGCAGTTCTACGGCGAGCCGCTCGACCCTTACGTCTTCCTCGGCAGCTTCTGCATCATCCTGGGTCTCCTCTATTCCCTTCATCGCGAGGCACGCACCGCATGACCTGGTCGCCGCAACAGGACGCCGCCCTCAAAGCCGTCGCCGAGTGGTTGCGCCGCGGCGATCGTCCGGTGTTCCGCCTGTTCGGCTATGCCGGCACCGGCAAGACCACGCTCGCCAAGCACATCGCCGAGCACGTGGACGGCGATGTGGCCTTCGGCGCCTACACGGGCAAGGCGGCGCTCGTGCTGCGCACGAAGGGCTGCACGGATGCCTCGACGATTCACTCGATGATCTACAAGTCGCGGGAGTCGGACGAGAACGGTCCGCAATTCGTGCTCAACCGCCAGAGTCCGGCCTCCAAGGCCGACCTCATCATCATCGACGAATGCTCCATGGTGGACGAGGAACTGGGGCGCGATCTCCTGTCCTTCGGCCAGCCGGTTCTCGTGCTCGGCGACCCGGCGCAGCTGCCTCCCGTCAAGGGCGGAGGCTTCTTCACGGAGGGCGAGCCCGACGTGATGCTCACGGAGGTGCACCGCCAGGCCAAGGACAACCCGATCATCCATCTCTCGATGCAGGTTCGGGAAGGCGGCCGTCTCGAGCCGGGCCTGTATGGCGAAAGCCGCATCATCCGTCGCCGCGAGATCGATGCCGCCGCCGTCATGGCGGCCGATCAGGTGCTGGTCGGCCTCAACAAGACCCGGCGCCTGTACAACACGCGCCTGCGCGAGTTGAACGGCTACCGCGATCCCATGCCGGCGGCGGGCGAGAAGCTCGTCTGCCTGCGCAACGACAAGACCAAGGGCCTGCTCAACGGCGGCACCTGGAGCATCCAGGCCTTGCGCGGCATTCGGAACGACTTCATCCGCATGGACGTGCTGCCCGACGACGATGCCCGTCGCCGGTCCGTGGAAGTGGCCGTGCACAAGGCTTTCTTCGAGGGCACGGAGGAGGAGGTGCCGTTCGTCCTGCGCAAGGAATCGGACGAGTTCACCTATGGCTATGCTCTGACCGTGCACAAGGCCCAAGGCTCGCAATGGGACGATCTCGTGCTCTTCGACGAATCCTTCGCCTTCCGCGAACACCGCAGCCGCTGGCTCTACACGGCCCTGACCCGGGCCGCCGAGAAGATCACGGTCGTCGTATAGGCCGATGCATTCCTTGGCGGTCGGCATGCGGGAACCCGATCGGGCTTGGGCACTTATGTCGGTAGCTGGGCCGTAAGTGAGAAGGATGCCGATATGCTCAAATGGGCTCTGATCTTCCTCGTCATCTCCCTCGTGGCCGGAGCCCTGGGCTTCACGGGCATCGCCTCCGGGGCGCGCAGCATCGCCAAGGTCCTGTTCGGCATCTTCCTGCTGATCTTCGTGATCTTCATCCTGCTGGCCTGGGGAGCCGGCGAGCTGATCTTCTAGGGCGCTGCCCGGCTCTTGCGGCCCGTGATGCATGCGCCGGGCGCATGAAGTCCCTGCTTCGAAAGCTCTGCCTTCTTTCCCGAGGGTCGCTATAGGGGCCGTTCAACTTTTTACGTTTGGGCGCCCTTGAGGGAAACTTTCTGTCTCGTGCGCGCCTTGAAATGTGAATGAACGAAAGGGACGCCCATGAAACGTCGTGCATTCCTCCAGGCTGCAACCGTCGGCGCGGCATCGACCGCCATTGCCGCTCCGGCCATCGCCCAGTCGAACCCGGAGATCCGCTGGCGGCTGACTTCAGCTTTCCCGAAATCTTTGGACACTCTGTTCGGCGGCGGCGAGACGCTCGCCAAGCTCGTCTCCGAGGCCACGGACGGCAAGTTCCAGATCCAGCCTTTCGCCCCCGGCGAGATCGTCGGCGCGCCTCAGGCGCTCGATGCCATTGCGGGCGGAACGGTGGAGATGGGCCACACCTGCTCCTACTACTATGTCGGCAAGGATCCGACCTTCGCCATCGGCACGACCTTGCCGTTCGGCCTCAACTCGCGCCAGACGAACGCGTGGCTCTACCACGGTGGCGGCAATGCGCTGCTGAACGAGTTCTACGCCAGGCATAACGTGTACGCTCTGCCAGGAGGCAATACCGGCGTGCAGATGGGCGGCTGGTTCCGCAAGGAGATCAAGACCGTCCAGGATCTCCAGGGCCTGAAGATGCGCATCGCCGGTCTCGCAGGCCAGATCATGGGCAAGCTCGGTGTCGTGCCGCAGCAGATCGCCGGCGGCGATCTCTATCCGTCGCTGGAGCGCGGCACCATCGACGCCGCCGAGTGGGTGGCCCCATACGACGACGAGAAGCTCGGCCTCAACAAGGTGGCGCCGTACTACTACTATCCTGGCTTCTGGGAAGGTGGTCCCGCCATCCATTTCTTCATCAATCTGCAGAAGTGGAACGAGCTGCCGAAGACCTATCAGGCGGCCCTCCAGGCCGCTGCCGGCTATGTCAACGTGGACACGCAGGCGAAGTACGATGCCCGCAATCCGGCAGCCCTGCGCAGCCTCATCGGCGCCGGGGCGCAGCTGCGTCCGTTCTCACAGGAAATCATGGATGCGGCCTACAAGGCAGCCAACGAGGTCTATGACGAGACCTCAGCCAAGAACGCGGACTTCAAGAAGCTCTATGACAGCTACAAGGCTTTCCGTAGCGAGGAATATCTCTGGTTCCAGGTGGCGGAATACGCCTACGACACCTTCATGATCCGGGCTCGCGCCCGCGGCTGATCAAGCATATGAAAAAGGCGGGCCTGGAGCCCGCCTTTTTCAGGATGTCACTGGCTGGCGAAAGCCGAGGTATCTTCGCCTGCGAGCTTCTTCGCGTAGTAGGCAATGGTCTTCGAATAGACCTGCGACTTGTTCCAGGCGCGGATCGCTTCGAAATTCGGGGATCCCGGCTCCCAATCCCCGCCCTTCACCCAACCATGACCGCGCAGGTAATTGGCCGTCGAGGCGAGCACGTCCGCCGGGCTGCGCAGGAGATCGGCACGTCCGTCGCCGTCGAAATCGATGGCGTATTTGACGTAGGACGATGGCATGAACTGGGTCTGCCCCATCTCGCCCGCCCAGGCTCCGCGCATCTCGGCCGGAGACAGGTCGCCCTTGTCGACGATCCTCAGCGCATCGAAGAGATGCGCCTTGAAGAAGTCGGAGCGGCGGCAGTCATAGGCCAGCGTCGCCACCGAGCGTATGACCGGCAGATTGCCGCGCGTCGCGCCGAAATCGGTCTCGAGCCCCCAGATCGCCACCAGCACCGGACCCGGCACGCCGAAGCGCTGCTCGATGCGCTGGAGAGTGCCGGCATGCCGCTGCAGCATGTTGGCGCCGCCCTTGAGGCGGCCGGCGGAAACCATGCGGCCGGCGAACTGCTCGAAGCTCTGCTTGAACACGCCCTGGCCGCGATCCTTCTTGATCACGCTCTGATCGAACGTGACGCCGGACAGGCCCTGCTTGACGGCCTGGGCCGAGATGCCCTGCGCCACGGCTTCCTGCGCGATGTCGTCGAGCCATTTCTCGAAACCTGCCGGATCCCGGCAGGTGGCAGCACTCGCCTGGCCTGCCGCGAGCAGGGTGGCCGCGATGAGCGAGGCGCGTATGGAAGCCTGCATGAAGTCTCTCCAGGTTCGTTTTCGTTCCTGAGCGAGGTAGGGCCTATCTCCCGCAACTCAAGATCACAGGCCCTCGAGGCAACCGGAGCAGTTCCCGCGCGTTTCCATGGAGATGAGGGGCCGTCCCAGCGGGAGGATCGAGTGCGTAGCGTCAAATCCTGGCGAGCAAGGGCATTCCAAGCCGCAACCCTGATCCTGCTCTCCGCCGCCTCCGGCACGCAGGCTGCGAACGGGCCGCTCGACCAGCCCGTCAAGAGCGAGCCCGTACAGGTGCGCTTCGATCCCATGATACGGCAGACCACGGTGATGGGCGCTGTCCCGTCAGGCCTCTGCTTCTCGTTCTCGCTCCCGGAGGAATGGCGCCCGACCGCCCAGGGGCTGAAGTCCGCCCGCTCCGATGTCGAGATCGCTATCGGCCTTCGCTCCGCCGGAGAGCTTCGCGACATGCCGCAGCCCGATCTCGCGAGCCGCGACGCGGCCTTCCTGCAGAAGGATTACGAGGAGCTTCTCGGGCGTCCCGCGCAATCGGTTTCCCTGTCATCCCACGGGAACGCCGCGCGCTGGTCCGCAACCTGGATCGACGCCAATCTGCCGAGCGCCTCGCAGAGCATGACGGTCGAGACGCTCATCGTCCCTCTCTCGGGCGAATGGGTGCTCGAACTCTCCCTGAACGGCGTCGAAACCCAGGCGGCCCATGATATGCTCGCGCAGCGCCTGCTGACGCGGTTGCAGGTGCAGGGCAGGGCGGCCTGCCAGGGCTGAGGCCAACAGAAATCTTGAACGCTCTTCATCTGCCCGCTAGCCATCCATGGTGACCGGCCCGAAGCCGTCGTCGTGCAAGGACTAAGGACCACCCCATGGATGTGATCATCTACCACAATCCCCAATGCGGCACCTCCCGCAACACGCTTGCGATGATCCGCAATGCAGGGATCGAGCCGCACATTGTCGAGTATCTCAAGTGCCCGCCCACGCGCCTGCTCCTGCGCCAGCTCATCGGGCGCATGGGAGTGAGCGTCCGCGACGTGATCCGCGAGAAAGGGACGCCGTTTCAGGAGCTCGGGCTCGACGACCCGTCCCTTACCGACGACCAGTTGCTGGATGCCATGATGGAGCATCCGGTGCTGATCAACAGGCCCATCGTGGTCACGCCGCTCGGCGTCAGGCTCTGCCGTCCGTCGGAGGCGGTGCTCGGCATCCTGCCGCCGCAGCAGGGCGAGTTCGCCAAGGAAGACGGCGAGCCTGTGGTCGATGCTGCAGGGCGGCGAGTCGGCATCGCCTGACGCTGCGGAACAAGCGGACGCTCCTCCGGTTCAGGAAGGGGACATCCCATGACCGGAGGAACACACCATGGAACTTCAAGGTAAGGTCGCGCTCGTGACAGGCGCAGGATCCGGCATCGGCAAGGCGGCGGCTCTGCGCCTCGCGCGTGAAGGCGCCATGGTGGGCGTGCTCAGCCATACGGACGACGAGATCCGCAAGACCGCGCAGGAGATCGAGCAGGCGGGCGGCAGGGCCATTCCGCTTGTCGCAGACGTGGGCGATGACGCTCAGATGAAGAAGGCCGTCGACGATCTCGTCCAAGCCTATGGTCGGCTCGACATCGTCTTCGCCAATGCGGGCATCAACGGTGTGTGGGCGCCCATCGACGAGCTGCAGCCGGCGGAATGGGACCGCACCATCAACACGAACCTGCGCGGCACCTACCTGACGGTCCATTACGCGGTGCCGCACCTGAAGAAGGCCGGCGGCTCCATCATCGTCACCGCGTCCATCAACGGCACGCGCACCTTCACGAGCGCAGGCGCCACGGCCTATTCCGCCACTAAGGCCGCCCAGGTGGCGATGACGCAGATGCTGGCCGTGGAACTCGCCAAGCACAAGATCCGGGTGAACGTGGTCTGCCCCGGCAGGATCGGCACCGAGATCAAGGACAATACCGACAAGCGCAACACGGAGGAGGCGGAGGTTCCCGCCGAGTACCCGGCCGGCTCGATCCCGCTCACCGGCGAGGAGCCCGGCACGAGCGAGGAGGTGGCGGAGCTCGTGCTGTTCCTCGCCTCGGACCGCGCCCGCCACATCACCGGCACGCCGGTCTGGATCGACGGCGCCCAGTCGCTGCTGGTGTAGGCGCTAGAGCATCGGACCCAAAAGTGGATTTGCACTTTTGGGTCCGATGCTCCTTTTTAGATGAGCGCAGCGTGCGGATCCGCACGATGCGCTAATGCGCCTCCAGCCGCGTTCCCACGGGAACGGTGGGCTCCGGCACGAAAGTCTCCTTCTCCTCCGTGGGCGGGGCGGCGCGCCGGATGCTGCGATACGCGCCCCAGATCGCCATGAGCAACTGGGCGCTCACGAACACATAGACGAGCCCCAGGCGTCCGAATTCCGTCATGGCCGCACCTGCGATCACGGGCCCGATGGCGGCGCCTGCGCCCAGCAGGATCAGCAGACCTCCGGCCGCAGCCACGAACTCGCCGGGCTTCACCATGTCGTTCACATGCGCCGTGACGATGCTGTAGGTCGGAATCACGCTGCCGCCGAAGATCGCCACATAGATGAAGAGCAGCCAGGCCGGAACGGTGAGCGGCACGGAATGGATGAGCACCAGCAGGATCGATGCGGCCATGGCGGCCGTTCCCATGATCACGTGGCGGCGATCCATGCGGTCCGAGAGCCAGCCGAGCGGCCATGTGGTGAGAAATCCGCCGAGCGTGCCGCAGGTCATGAAGAGCGCGATCTCCGTGGTGTCCAGGCCCCGCTCCTGCGCCCAGATGGGCCCGAGCGCGAAGAACGAGCTGGTGGTGATGCCGCACAGAACCGCCGCCACCACGCCGAAGGGCGATTGCCGGTAGAGCTGCATCAGATTGATCTTAGTGTCGCTCACCGCATGGGCCGGAGCGGTCGCCCGTGACAGGGCGGTTGGCACGAGGGCGAGCGAGATGAGAATGGCCACGAAGCAGAACAGCCGGAACCCTTGCGGATCACCCGCAGGCAGGAGCATCTGCCCGCCGATGCCGGCCACCAGACCCGTCATGCTGTAGAGGCTCAACACCTGTCCGCGGGTCTGCGCCGTCACCGAGGCGTTGAGCCAGCTTTCCACCACGATGAAGAGCCCTGCGAAGCAGAAACCGGTCACGGCCCGCGCGACGATCCACACGGCCGGGCTGATTACCAGCAGGTGGAGGAGAACGGCCGATGCCGCCACGGCCGCTAGGGCCGAGAACGCGCGCGTGTGTCCCACCTGATGGATGACTCGTCCGGCCCAGAGGGAGCCCAGGACGATGCCGACCCAGAATGCCGCGGCGACGGCGCCGATCTCGGTGGGCGTGAACTGCTCGATGCTCCCGCGCACGCTGAGCAGCGTGCCCTGCAGGGTGTTGCCGACCTGCATGAGTGCATAGCCGAGAAGAAGGGCGAAGAGGGTCGGCAGGGTGGTCCGCAGGGACGAAGTCATGGGCTCTCCTCGTGAAGCGAGATCCTGTGGCTCGGATATGCGGCGCATGAGGGCTTGGCCTTCTCGCTTTCGGCCCCATGGACGTGCCGAAGCCCGGGATCGCAAGATCCCGTTGAGCGGCCGACGACGTTGGAGAGACCATGCCCTGTGCCTTGGTTGAACTCGGGCTGTCGGATCGGGTTCCCCGCTGCAAAGGTAGGCGCAACGCTGCAGCCGCGGTGCTTCGTTCCGGCAAGGAGCCGGGAATCTCGGGACTGCAAGCCTTTGAGCCTGCAGTGCGTCTTGCGGCGGCGCACAACAAAAGCTTGCTTTACGACAATAATTCTATAAGTCTGGAAATATGGAATCAGAAGCCGTCATCCTGGCCCTTGCGGCCCTTGCCCAGTCGACCCGCCTCGACGTGTTCCGCCTGCTCGTCAGCCGGGAGCCCACTGGAGTGCCGGCAGGCGAGATCGCCCGCGAGCTGGCGGTTCCCGCCAACACGATGTCGGCGCACCTCTCGGTCCTCACGCGGGCGGGGCTCGTCCGCCCGGAGCGCCGCAGCCGCTCGATCATCTACCGGGCGGACCTGGAGCATTTCCGCTCGGTTGCGACCTTCCTGCTCAAGGATTGCTGCGGCGGCAGACCGGAGGTCTGCGCACCGCTGATTGCCGATCTCACCCCCTGCTGTCCACCCAAGGAGCCGGCCCATGGCTGAGCCTGTCTACAACGTCCTGTTTCTCTGCACGGGTAATACTGCCCGCTCGATCCTGGCCGAAGGCATCCTGCGCAAGGATGGGGCGGGGCGCTTCCGCGCATTTTCGGCCGGCAGCCAGCCGAAAGGGAAGGTCAATCCCTTCGCCCTGAAGGTGCTGGAGGCCTACGGCTATCCTGCCCAGGGCTACCGCTCCAAGAACTGGGACGAGTTCACCGGACCCGGCGCTCCGCAGATGGATTTCATCTTCACCGTCTGCGACAGCGCCGCCGGCGAAGCCTGCCCGGTCTGGCCGGGGCACCCGGCGACGGCCCATTGGGGCATCGAGGATCCGGCTGCGGTCGAGGGCTCCGATATGGAGAAGGAGCGCGCCTTCGTGCAGGCCTTCAAGTATCTCCACAATCGAATCGAGCTTTTCCTCAACCTGCCGCTCGACCGGCTCGATGCTGCCGCGCTCCACCGCAGGCTGGGCGAGATCGGTCGCACCGAAGGTGCCACGTCCGCCCGCCTCGACGTCGCCTGATCCTCGCAGTTCCGGAGCAACCGCATGTCCGTTTTCGAGCGCTATCTCACGCTCTGGGTAACCCTGTGCATCGTGGCCGGCATCGCCCTCGGTTCGATGATGCCGGGTGTCTTCCAGGCCATAGGCGCGGCCGAGATCGCCAGCGTCAACCTGCCGGTCGCCGTCCTGATCTGGCTCATGATCATCCCCATGCTGCTGAAGATCGATTTCGGTGCCCTGGGCGAGGTCCGCAGCCAGTGGCGCGGCATCGGCATCACCCTCCTGGTGAACTGGGCCTTCAAGCCGTTCCTGATGGCGGTGCTCGGCTGGATCTTCATCGGCACCCTGTTCCGCTCCTGGCTGCCGGAGGCGCAGATCGACAGCTACATCGCGGGCCTGATCCTTCTCGGTGCGGCCCCCTGCACCGCCATGGTGTTCGTCTGGAGCCACCTTTGCAGCGGCGAGCCGCGCTTCACGATCAGTCAGGTCGCCCTCAATGATGTGGTGATGGTGTTTGCCTTCGCGCCCATCGTGGCGCTCCTGCTCGGGCTCTCCGCGATCACCGTGCCTTGGGACACGCTGCTCCTGTCGGTGGGGCTCTACATCGTCGTGCCGGTGGTCATCGCCTATGGGGTGCGGTCCCCCCTGCTCGCCTCGGGTGGCGAGTCCGCGCTCCAGGCGCTGCTGGGGCGCATCCAGCCCCTGTCGCTTGCGGCGCTGCTGGCGACCCTCGTGTTGCTCTTTGCCTTCCAGGGCGGCCAGATCCTGAGCCAGCCGCTCATCATCGCGATCCTGGCCGTGCCGATCATGCTGCAGGCCTACCTGACATTCGGGTTCGCCTACTGGCTCAACCGCTCCAGCGGCGAGGCGCATTGCGTGGCAGGGCCCTCGGCCCTGATTGGGGCGAGCAACTTCTTCGAGCTTGCCGTGGCCACCGCCATCAGTCTGTTCGGGTTCGAGTCCGGCGCGGCTCTGGCGACCGTCGTGGGCGTGCTCGTCGAGGTTCCGGTGATGCTGTCGCTCGTGAAGATCGTGAACCGCAGCCAAGGCTGGTACGAGCGCGGGCGCACCCGATCCGAGGCTCCCGTGACGGCGGCCGAATAAGGGAAGAGGGCCTTGAGGCCCTCTTCTTCTTACGTATCCATCTTCAGCGCGGCGATGAAGGCTTCCTGCGGGATGTCGACCTTGCCGAACTGGCGCATCCGCTTCTTGCCTTCCTTCTGCTTGTCGAGCAGCTTGCGCTTGCGCGAGGCGTCGCCGCCGTAGCACTTGGCGGTCACGTCCTTGCGCAGGGCCCGGATGGTTTCGCGGGCGATAATCTTGCCGCCGATGGCCGCCTGCACCGGGATCTGGAACATGTGCGGCGGGATCAGCTCTTTCAGCTTCTCGCACATGGCGCGGCCCCGGCCTTCGGCGCGATCGC
This sequence comes from Microvirga sp. BSC39, assembly GCF_000739015.1. Classification (GTDB taxonomy): domain Bacteria; phylum Pseudomonadota; class Alphaproteobacteria; order Rhizobiales; family Beijerinckiaceae; genus Microvirga. Next base: position 14,376 of record NZ_JPUG01000037.1, on the reverse strand, counting down.
GGTGGACCAGCATGGACAGCGCATCGACAGGCTCGGCATTGACCAGCACCGACATCTTCACGAGGTCGCCCTCGCGGTAATCGGAGATGTGGTAGTCGAAGGAGGCGTAGCCCTTCGAGATCGATTTCAGGCGGTCGTAGAAATCGAATACCACCTCGTTGAGCGGCAGGTCGTAGACCACCATGGCGCGCTTGCCGACATAGTTCAGGTCGATCTGCACGCCGCGCCGCTCCTGGCACAGCTTCAGCACCGAGCCGAGATAGTCGTCGGGCGTGAGGATCGTGGCGCGGATCCACGGCTCCTCGATGGTCTCGATCTTCATCACGTCCGGCATGTCGGCCGGGTTGTGCAGCTCGATGGTGGAGCCGTCGCGCAGCTTCAGGTGATACACCACGGACGGCGCGGTGGAGATGAGATCGAGATTGAACTCGCGCTCCAGTCGCTCCTGGATGATCTCGAGGTGCAGCAGGCCGAGGAAGCCGCAGCGGAAGCCGAAGCCCAGCGCGGCGGACGTCTCCATCTCGTAGGAGAAGCTGGCGTCGTTGAGGCGCAGCTTGCCCATGGCGGCGCGCAGGTTCTCGAACTCGGCCGCATCGACCGGGAAGAGACCGCAGAACACCACCGGCTGCACGGGCTTGAAGCCCGGAAGCGCCTGGGCCGTGGGCTTGCGCTCGTCCGTGATGGTGTCGCCGACGCGGGTGTCGGCCACTTCCTTGATCGAGGCGGTGAAGAATCCGACCTCGCCCGGGCCGAGCACGGCCATTTCCTGCATCTTGGGCGAGAACACGCCGACGCGATCGAGACTGTAGGAGGCGCCCGTGCCCATCATCTTGATGGTGGAGCCCTTCTTCATCGTCCCGTCGATGATGCGCACCAGAACCACGACGCCGAGATAAGCATCGTACCAGGAATCGACCAGGAGCGCCTTCAACGGCGCGTCCGGGTCGCCCTTCGGCGGCGGCAGCTTGGTGACGATGGCCTCCAGCACGCCCTCGATGTTGAGGCCGGTCTTGGCCGAGATCGGCACGGCGTCGGAGGCGTCGATGCCGATCACCTCCTCGATCTGCTCCTTGATCCGGTCCGGATCGGCGGCAGGCAGGTCGATCTTGTTGAGAACGGGCACGATCTCGTGGTTGGCGTCGATGGCCTGGTAGACGTTGGCGAGCGTCTGCGCCTCCACGCCCTGTGAGGCGTCGACCACCAGCAGCGAGCCCTCGCAGGCGGCGAGCGAGCGCGAGACCTCGTAGGCGAAGTCCACGTGGCCGGGGGTGTCCATGAGGTTCAGGATGTAGGTCTTGCCGTCCTGCGCCTTGTATTCCAGGCGCACGGTCTGCGCCTTGATGGTGATGCCGCGCTCGCGCTCGATATCCATGTTGTCGAGCACCTGCTCCGTCATCTCGCGGGCGGTCAGCGCCCCCGTGGTCTGGATCAGGCGGTCGGCCAGCGTGGACTTGCCGTGGTCGATATGGGCCACGATGGAGAAGTTGCGGATATTGTCGAAAGTGCGAGCGGTCATCAGTAAACTCTGGCGGGCGTGAAACCCTGTTGGCCGGGCAATAGCAGCCCGGCCCCTTAATGCCAAGGGAAGGCGGTGTCGCGTGGCGGCTTTCCAGCGCCCTCAGTGCCCGGCCGAGAGGCTGGCCCCCTCCTTCTGGTGGGTGCCGAGCTTCTCGACCAGGGTGGCGCTCGCCTCGTTGAGGCCTACGATCTCCACCGGGATGTCGTGATGGCGGAACTTCAGGACGACCCGGTCCAGGGCGTTGATGCCGGTAATGTCCCAGAAATGGGAGGCCGTCACGTCGATCACCACCCTGTCCAGATCCTCCTCGCGGAAGTCGAAGGCGCTGTGGAAGGCCTCCGCCGTGGCAAAGAAGATCTCGCCGTTCACCCGGTAGGTTCGCACGTCACCCACGCGCTCCGAGGCGACGGTGAAGAACTTGGCGACCTTCCGGGCAAAGAAGATGCCGCTCAGGATCACGCCCACCAGCACGCCCTTGGCAAGGTCGTGGGTGAACACCACCACGGCGACGGTCGCCACCATGACGATGCTGGAGCTCTTCGGGTAAAGGCGCATGGCCAGGATCGAACCCCACTGGAAGGTGTTGATCGACACCATGATCATCACCGCCACCAGGGCCGCCATGGGGATCTGGCGTACCCAGTCGTCGAGCACGAGGATCAGGAAGAGCAGGAAGGCGCCGGCCCAGAGGGTCGAGAGCCGCCCGCGCCCGCCGGACGAGACGTTGATCACCGACTGGCCGATCATGGCGCAGCCCGCCATGCCGCCGAACAGGCCGGCCACGATGTTGGCGAGGCCCTGGCCGCCGCATTCCCGGTTCTTGGGGCTGTCCGTGTCCGTCATCTCGTCCACGATGGCAGCCGTCATGAGGGATTCGAGCAGGCCCACCATGGCGAGCGTGAGCGAGTAGGGCAGGATGATCTGCAGGGTTTCCAGGTTGAGCGGCACGTCGGGCAGGGCGAAAGCCGGCAGGTCGCTCGGCAGCTGGCCCATGTCGCCCACCGTGCGCAGGTCGAAGCCGAACCAGATCGAAACCGCCGTCAGCAGCACGATGGTGACCAGCGCGGAGGGAACGGCCTTCGTCACCAGCGGCAGGAGGTAGATGATCGCGAGGCCCACCGCGACCATGCCGTACATGAGCGGCCCCTGACCGACGAATTCCGGCAGCTGCGCCATGAAGATCAGGATGGCGAGCGCGTTCACGAAGCCCGTCACCACGGAGCGGGAGACGAAGCGCATGAGGTCGCCGAGGCGGAGCAGGCCCGCTACGATCTGCAGCGCGCCGGTGAGAAGCGTGGCGGCGAGCAGGTATTGCAGGCCGTGCTCCTTCACGAGCGTGACCATGACGAGGGCCATGGCGCCCGTGGCGGCGGAAATCATGCCGGGCCGTCCGCCCGCGACTGCGGTCACGACCGCGATGCAGAAGGAGGCATAAAGGCCGACCTTAGGGTCGACGCCGGCGATGATCGAGAAGGCGATGGCCTCGGGGATCAGGGCAAGCGCCACCACGGTGCCGGCGAGCAGGTCGCGGGGCACGTTGGGAAACCACTCGGCCTTGAGGCGGGAGAGATGGGTCATGTCAAAAGTCTCGTGAGCCCTGCTGGCGAGGGCATGCTGGGCCGCGGGCAAAAAACCTTGCCATAGGGCAGGGGCGGCCGTGGGCACGAAAAATTGGAAACAGGTTCGGGAGCGCCGCAAGGCACCGATGCGCCGCGCTACGGCGGAGTCATCCTGAAGGTCTTCGCGCGGAAGCTGTCGTGAACCATGCCCCTCCATAACAGCACGATCCAGCATTGCAACCGGTCCGCCCGGGATCAGGGCATGTTCCAGGTGCATGATGTGAGCCCGATTGGGTTAGCAATCCTGTCTTCGCGCCCTATCCTTCCAGCACGCATTCAGGCTCCCGAGGCGGCGATGGCAGGAACTTCGGAACTTTCAGATGCTCCGCAGGATGCAGGAGCCGGTAGCCGCCCTGAGCTTCACCGGACCATCGGCCCGGTTCAGATGGCCCTCTATGGCCTCGGCAGCATGCTGGGCTCCGGGGTCTATGGCCTCATGGGGCAGGCGGCCGGGCAGGTAGGCAACGCAGTCTGGCTTGCGTTTCTGGTAGCCCTCGTGGCGGCCCTGCTGACGGCGCTCTCCTATGCGTCTCTCGGCTCCCGCTATCCGCGGGCTGGCGGCGCCGCCTATGTGGCCGAGCGGGCCTACCGCTCGCCGCTCATCGGCTTCGTGGTGGGGCTGGCGGTGGCCTGCTCGTCGCTCACCTCCGTTGCCACCCAGTCCCGGGTGTTCGCGGCCAATCTCGCCACGCTCACGGGCGGTGGCGAGACCATGGTCACATGGCTGGCGCTCGGGTTCCTGCTGCTGCTCACGGGGCTGGTGCTGCGCGGCATCCGGGAGTCCATGTGGGTCAACGTGCTCTGCACCTGCATCGAGGCGGCCGGCCTTCTGCTCGTGGTGGCGGTGGGCATCAGCTATTGGGGCAGCGTCGACCTGTTCGAGACGCCGCCGCCCGGAGAGGCGGTCAGCGACGTGATGATGCTCCTCGTGCTCCAGGGGGCGGTGCTCACCTTCTTCGCCTTCATCGGCTTCGAGGACACGCTCAACGTGGCCGAGGAGTGCCGCGATCCGCAGCGCACCATTCCCATCGGGTTGATCGCCGCCATGGCGATGGCGGCCGTGATCTACGTGGCCGTGGCGATCACGGCCGTCTCGGTGCTGCCCTGGCGCGAGCTCGCGGCGGCGCCCGGTCCGCTCACGGCCGTGATGGAGAAGGCAGCTCCCTGGCTGCCGCCCATCGTCTACACGGCCATCACCCTGTTCGCCGTGGCCAACACGGCGCTGGTCAATTACGTGACGGCCTCGCGCCTGGCCTACGGCATGTCGCATCAGGGTCTGCTGCCGTCATGGCTCGGCCGGGTCCATGCGACCCGGCGCACGCCGCACCTTGCGATCCTGGCGCTTTTCCTTGTTGTGGCTCCGCTCGCCTTCGTCGGCACCATCGGTCAGCTCGCGGCTGCCACCGTGCTGCTTCTGCTCCTCGTCTTCACGCTCATGAACGGAGCGCTTGTGCTGCTGAAGAACCGGCAGGGCGAGCCGCACGGGCGGTTCGAAATTCCTGCCTTCCTGCCGATCCTCGGGAGCCTCGTCTGCGCGGGCCTCGTGATCGTGCGCATCACCACCGGCGACTGGCGCGCGCCGGCTCTCGCGGGCGGGATGCTGGCGGGAATTCTCCTGCTCTATGCGTTGTTCCGGCCCAAGGCGGACCGCCTGAGCCCGAACGCCTGATCCCTTTCGAGACGAGGATCGTCCGAAGGGCCACTCCAGAAGAGTTTTAGGAGCACGACGCGCAGGTGCGTAGGATCACCGCGGCAGAAGGAGAACAGGCGTATCGATCGGCAATGCGTTCATCCTGCAAGAAGGAAGACGTGTATGGCCAAGGGAATTGCCGCCAAGAGGCTGCTGATGACGGGTCAGGTCCGTTGTCCTGTCGCAATCGGAGCGGCGCTCATCGCCGTCGGCATGCTCAGGAGCGGGCCGGCCGTTCCGCAGAATGCGGCCGGGACTCCGCCGGCGACGCTCCAGGAAACAGGCCTCTACACCGATCAGGATCGGTTGCAGGTCGATCCCGCGCATCTCGCCTTTGCGCCGCAATATCCTTTGTGGAGCGACGGCGCCGCCAAGCGCCGCTGGATCTCGCTCCCGCCGGGCACGGCCATCGACGGATCGAATCCGGAAGCGTGGGTTTTCCCTGTCGGCACGCGCTTCTGGAAGGAGTTCTCCTTCAACGGCCAGCGGGTCGAGACGCGCTATCTTGAGCGCAAACCCGATGGCCAGTGGCTCTACGCTGCCTACGCCTGGAGCGCGGATGGCCGCGACGCGCAACTGGTCTCGGCCCGCGGCAAGCGCGGCGCCTATCCGCTCGCGGGCGGACGCTCGCATACGATTCCAGGCGTGACCGATTGCAAGGCATGCCACCAGGGCGGTCCCTCCGAAGTATTGGGTTTCGGCACCCTGCAGCTATCGCCGGAGCGGGATCCCGATGCGCCGCATGCTGAGCTTCAACCCGAGCCGCATGTGGATCTCGGATACCTTGTCGACAACGGTCTGCTCGTCGGTCTGCCCAAGGCTCTGCTCGATGCGCCGCCCCGGATCGCGGCGGCAACGGCAACGGAGCGGGCCGCGCTCGGCTACATGCATGGCAATTGCGGCCATTGCCACAACGAGCGGGGCTCGTTGCAGAACATCGGGCTCTTCCTGCGCCACAGCGTCACCAATGCAGGCGAGCCAGCCGCCATGAGCACGATCAAGCAGGCCGTGAAGAAGCAGGCGCCCGGGCAATCGCCTGACGCGGTGCTGCGCGTCGAGCCGGGCTATCCGGACCGCAGCGGCGTGATGCAGCGGATCTCCTCCCGCTACCCTGCCTTGCAGATGCCGCCGCTCGGAACCGAGCTGATCGACGATGAGGCCGTGCGTCTGCTCAATCGCTGGATCGCCGAGAAGGGTGCTTCCATTCGGCAAGCCTCTGCAAACCAAGGGAGATGACCATGCACCGCGCCTTACCGTTGATGGTGGTGACCGCCTTTATGGTGCCCAGCGCTGTTCCTGCACAGGATGGTGCCGGCGCGCAGGTGAAGCGCGGCGAATATCTGGTCTCCATTGCAGGGTGCCACGATTGTCATACGCCCTGGACCACGGGCTCCGCCGGTCCAGAGCCTGACATGAAGCGGGCCCTGTCGGGCCACCCGCAGGATCTGACGATCTCCGCACCGGCCACTCTCTCCCCGCCCTGGAGTGGTGCCATGAACCCGACCTCGACAGCCTGGTCCGGCCCCTGGGGCGTCAGTTTTTCCGCCAATCTCACGTCGGATCCTGAAACCGGCGTGCTGCGGGATTTCAGCGAGCAGCAGTTCATCCAGACCATCCGCACGGGCCGGCACCAGGGCCAGGGCCGGCCAATCCTGCCGCCGATGCCATGGCCGGCCTATGCGAATATGACCGACGACGACCTGAAGGCGGTCTTCGCCTATCTTCGCCAGGTTCCTCCGGTGAAGAACAAGGTGCCCGATCCGCTGCCGCCGAAGCAGTGATCGGCTGAAGCTTGCGTGCCGGAGCGCCGGCCGCAGAGATCCCTGCTCAGTGGCCGATCCATCGCGCCGGGGTTGCCGGTGAATGGAAATGCGGCACAGGGTGGGGGCTTTCGATCGCGCGGATCTTTTCGTCGACCAGATCGGCCAGAACGCTTCTGGGGCTCGAGGTGCGCAACTCCCGCAGGGCTTCCTTGATCTGCTTTAGATCGGAAGACGATGGCATGGGTCCCGTCTGCTCTTGAAACGGCCGGTCTGACGTCATGCTGGTTCTCCGCTGGACCGTTGGCGAAACAGGAATCACCTTAAGCTTTGCCGGATGCCTGCCGCATTGCAGGAGGATTACGCTTCCGTAATGGGGAAGATCGCGTGGTAAATAGTCAGCCCCGAGAAGCTGGCAGCGGGGCTCCTACCGCCCCTTCTCCAGAATGCGCGAGATCACCTTGGCGGTATAGTCCACCATCGGGACGATACGGGCATAGTTGAGCCGTGTCGGGCCGATGACGCCGAGAACGCCCACGATCTTCTGACTGCCGTCCCGGAAGGGCGCTGCGATCATCGAGGAGCCGGAGAGCGAGAACAGCTTGTTCTCCGAGCCGATGAAGATGCGCACCCCTTCACCGCCTTCGGCGCGGCTCAGGAGATCGATCACGTCGGTCTGCGTTTCGAGATCCGAGAAGAGCAGGCGGATGCGCTCCAGGTCTTCCACCGCCTTCAGGTCGTCGAGGAGATTGGCCTGGCCGCGCACGATGAGCTGGCGGGATTCGACCGGCCCCACCGTAGTCGCGAGTCCCGCTTCCACCAGCCGGGCGGTGAGCGCATCGAGCTCGCGCTCCATGTCGCCACGGCGGGCCTGGATCTCCTGCTTGATGTCGCCCAGGGTCTTGCCCTGGATGCGGGCGTTGAGGAAATTGCCGGCCTCCACGAGGGCCCCGGCGGGAAGGCCCGCGGGCAGATCGAGGAGGCGGTTTTCCACGGAGCCGTCCTCGGAGACCAACACCACCAGGGCACGGGCCGGGTCGAGGCGCACGAATTCGATGTGCTTGAGCCGCGCATTGGACTTGGATGTCACGACGACGCCCGCGCCGCGCGACACGCCGGACAGCAGGGCGGAAGCCTCGGCGAGCGCCGTCTCCATGGTGTGGCCGCTTGCCGCCGCCCGCATCTGCGCCTCGATGCGCGCCCGCTCGTCCGAGGTGACGTCGCCGATCTCCATCATGGCGTCGACGAAGAAGCGCAGGCCCGTCTCCGTGGGCAGGCGCCCGGCGCTGGTATGGGGGGCAAAGATCAGGCCCGCCATCTCCAGATCCGCCATCACGTTGCGGATCGAGGCCGGCGAGAGGGGTATCGGCAGAATGCGCGACAGGTGGCGCGAGCCCACGGGCTCGCCCGTGATCAGGTAGCTCTCGACGATCTGGCGGAAGATCTCGCGGGAACGGTCGTTCAGCTCCGCGATGGCGCGGGGATCATTCATGAGGGCAGAACAACCTGGCACATGCATCGGAGGTCATGAGGCGTCGCGGGGCTTTCCAGTGGCATCGTCATTATGTGACGGTGCTTGAGCGTGAAGGCAAGCCCGCTCGAATCCATTCACCATCCTGAGAGCCGGATCGGAGGGCTGCAGGTCGTTCCCCGTGATGATGCTGATCGTGCCGTCGGTCTCCAGCACGATCGCCCCGATTTCCTCGAGCCGCGCATGCCCGTCGGCGCGCACGGCCGCCAGAACTTCCTCGCGGGAGAGGCGCTGCGCCTGGAGCGCGCTTTCCAGGAACCGGCCGCGGTGGACGAGCAGGGTGGGCTCCGACTTGATGAGCTCCTGAAACCGCTCGGAGCGAACCGACAGCCAGGAAATCGCATATTGCAGGCCGATCAGCAGCGCGAGGGCCAGGACCCCTTCGGCCAGGGCGACGGAATCGCTGAGAAGGATGGTTGCCAGGGTCGAGCCGATTGCGACCGTGACCACGAAATCGAAGGCGTTGAACTTGGCGAGCGTCCGCTTGCCCGAAATCCGCAGAAGGATGATGAGGGCGACGTAAGCCAGCGTGCCGACCACGAGAACGCGCCACAATCCGAACCAGCCCTGAAAGAACATGTCGGCTTCCTCCCGCGTCGCTAATGCCCGGGGAGGGCGATGGTTCGGGCCCGGCCCGCCTTGCCGTTGCGGTCCAGGGCCTCTATGAGCATGAAAACCTTAGGAGACAAAGACATGCGCCCATCCAACCGTGCCCCCGACGAAATGCGGCCCGTCACCCTGGAGCGCGGGGTCGCGCGCTATGCGGAAGGCTCCTGCCTCGTCTCCTTCGGCAACACGAAGGTCATCTGCACCGCCTCGCTGGAGGAGAAGGGCCCGCCGTGGCTGCGTGGCACGGGCAAGGGCTGGGTGACGGCGGAATATTCCATGCTGCCCCGCGCCACCCACGAGCGCACCCGGCGCGAGGTGAATTCCGGCAAGCCGTCGGGCCGCACCCAGGAGATCCAGCGCCTCATCGGCCGTTCCTTGCGCGCCGTGGTCAACCTGCCGGCCATGGGCGAGCGGCAGATCGTGGTCGATTGCGACGTGATCCAGGCCGACGGCGGCACCCGCACGGCCTCGATCACCGGCGCCTGGGTGGCCCTGCACGATTGCTTCGCCTGGATGCAGAGCCGCTCGATCATCTCGATCAATCCCCTGCGCGAGCCCGTCGCGGCCATTTCCTGCGGTATCTACAAGGGCACCCCGGTGCTCGATCTCGACTATGCGGAGGACTCGGCCGCCGAGACGGATTCCAATTTCGTGATCACGGGCTCCGGCGGCATCGTCGAGGTCCAGGGCACGGCCGAGGGCAAGCCTTTCTCGGAGGAGGAGTTCCTGCACCTGCTCCGCCTCGCCAAGGCCGGCGTGGCGCAGCTCGTGGACCTGCAGAAGAAGGCCGTGGCATGAGCCTGCATCGCGCCCTCACCGGCAAGGTCGTCATTGCCACCCACAATGCGGGCAAGCTGCGCGAGATGCAGGAGCTGCTCGCACCTTTCGGGATCGAGGCCGTGTCGGCGGGCGAACTCGGCCTGCCTGTCCCCGATGAGACCGGCCACATGTTCGCCGAGAACGCCGCCATCAAGGCTCATGCCGCCGCCAAGGCCACGGGCCTGCCGGCGCTCTCAGACGATTCCGGATTGTGCGTGGATGCGCTCGACGGCGCGCCGGGCCTGTTCACCGCCGACTGGGCCGGCCCGAACAGGGACTTCTCCGCCGCCATGGAGCGGGTCATGCGCGAGCTGGAGAAGCGCGACGCGACAGACAGGCGGGCCCATTTCGTCTCCGCCCTGGTCATCGCCTGGCCCGACGGGCACGAGGAGCTGTTCGAGGGTCGCATCTTCGGCCAGGTGGTCTGGCCGCCGCGCGGCGACAAGGGGTTTGGCTACGACCCCATGTTCCAGCCGGACGGCTACACGGAGACCTTCGGCGAAATCTCTTCGGAGGAGAAGCACGGCATCGACTGGTCGAAGCCGCAGCCCTCGGGCCTCTCTCACCGCGCGCGGGCTTTCGTGAAGCTGGCCGCCGGGTGCTTGGACAGGGATTGAAATAACCCACTGTCATTCCGGGGCCGCGTAGCGGAGCCCGGAATCCACAACCGCTAACAGTGCAGAAGGAGACGCGACGCTCCTCGCTCTTTTCTGAGCCGTCGTGTTTATGGATTCCGGGCTCGCCTGCGGCGCCCCGGAATGACGATGAAGGGCGTGGTCCTCACAAGAAAAGAGCGCCCTGAAGGGCGCTCTTGCTGCTTATAGGCCGGTTTAGACGTTGGTTGGGCCGTTGCCGCGGCGCTTGGCCATGTAGGCGTCGAACTCCTCGCGGTCCTTGGCCCGCTTCAGCTCCTCGACGAAGTTGCGGAAGTCGCGGGCTTCCTCGTCGAGCTTGCGGCGCTCTTCCTCAAGGCGCTCCAGCTCGCTGCGGCGGTAGTCGTCGAAGGCCGCGTTGCCGGTGCTGGCAAAGCCGCCGAAGCCGGTTGGGCCTCGGAAGAGGTCATCCTTGGCGCGGCCGAACGTATCGTTCAGGAAGGCCTTGGCTTGGTCGTATTTCGGATATCCCATCATTTTCCACACCAGATAGGCCAGCGCGAGCGGCCAGACGAAGATGAAGCCCAGAATGATGCCGGCGATCTCCAGACCGCGGCCGGGCTTGCGCCCGCAGCGGCGGTTGGTCCGGTTTTCCCACGGCCCCGCGTGCGGGCCCGCATTCCAGGCGGCGGAGGCAGAATCTGACATCGAAAGGGTCCTATGTTAATGCTAACAACATTAACATGCGGATCGATCTGGGCGCTTTCAAGGGATTGATCTGGAAAAATCGACAGGGAGCTTAGGCTTTGCCTTTCAGGGCGCCGTGGACGAGGGCGAGGACGCCGGCCCGCAGGAGTTCGTACTTGTCCGCCAGGCCGGGACCCCTCGGCAGCTGTCCTGCGGCGTCGAGGGTGGCGATACCGTGGGACAGCGCCCAGACCTCGATGGCGATGAACCGGGCATCGACCGTCTGAAACCCTTCCGGGAAGGTGTCCGCCAGGGCTTTGACCAGGAAGTCGAACGCATTGCCGGAGGGTTTGCCGCCGCTTTCCACGGCCTTGGCCCAGAAGGGCGCACAGGCCTCGCCCTCGGCAGGCTTGGCCGAGAACATGGCGGTGTAGAAGCCGGGCTCCTGCTCGGCGAAGGCCAGATAGGCCTCGCCCATGCGGGTGAACCGTTCGAGCGCCGTGCCGTCGCTCTGAAGGGCCCGGCCGAGCCGCTTCGCGAGCTCGTCGTAGCCGCGGAAGGCCACCTCGGCCACCAGGGCATCCCGACCCCGGAAATGCCGGTACAGCGCCGCCGGGGTGACGCCCACGAGCTTGGCCGCATCGGCGAGGGTGAACCCGCCGATTCCCCGCTCGGCGATGAAGCGCTGCGCCGCCTCAATCAGCGCCTCCTTCAGGTTGCCGTGGTGATAGCCCTGCCGGTCGAACGGACCGCGCCAATGCCGCATGATGGGTTCCTAACTCTCTGCCGGCCATCATAGGCTTCCGGTGGTGCGGAAGCCAGGATGGAACGGCTCATGGAGTGAACATCATTGTGGGTGAAGAGGTTCAGAAAAGTTTCCATTCCCGCCACGTGTCATACCCGGCGGCCGTGAGGCCGGGAAGGGGATACACTCGCACGCTCAGTGCTATGGATTCCCTTCCCCTCCGCTGCGCTCCGGCCGGGAATGACACCAGAGCGTAGGACATACGCGACACCAGCACCCGTGACGTTCGGCCTCCGACCTGCCATATACGCCCGATGATCGATCACCCGACGCGCGATGTGGGCTTTGGCGTTTATGTCCATTGGCCCTTCTGCGCCTCCAAATGCCCCTATTGCGACTTCAACAGCCATGTCCGCCACCAGCCGGTGGATCAGGAGCGGTTTCTCGCGGCGTTCAAGCGCGAGATCGCCCATACGGCGGCGCGCGTTCCGGGCCGGACGGTCACGAGCGTGTTCTTCGGCGGCGGCACGCCCTCGCTCATGAAGCCGCAGACTGTGGGCGCCATACTCGACGCCATCGACGGCGCCTGGGGCATCGATGCTAAGGCCGAAGTGACCCTGGAGGCCAACCCCACCAGCGTCGAGGCGGAGCGGTTTCGCGGCTATCGCGGTGCCGGCATCAACCGGGTGTCGCTCGGCGTCCAGGCGCTCAACGATCCCGATCTCAGGCGCCTCGGGCGCATGCATTCCGTGGACGAGGCCTTGGGCGCGGTGAAGATCGCCGCCTCCATCTTCGAGCGCTACTCCTTCGACCTGATCTATGCCCGCCCCGGCCAGACGCCGCAAAGCTGGGGCGCCGAGCTGGAGCAGGCGATCTCCCACGCGGTGGAGCACCTGTCGCTCTACCAGCTCACCATCGAGCCCGGCACCTGGTTCCAGCGTCTCTTTGAGGCGGGAAAGATCACGGTGCCGGACGAGGAGACCGGCCGCGCGCTCTACGACATCACGCAGGAAACCTGCGAGAAGCACGGGCTGCCGGCCTACGAGATCTCGAACCATGCGAGGCCCGGCGCGGAATCGCAGCACAACCTGCTCTACTGGCGCTATGGCGAATATGCCGGCATCGGCCCCGGCGCACATGGGCGGTTGGTGACAGGCAATGCGCGCCTCGCCACCGCGACGGAGAAGCATCCCGAGACCTGGCTCGAACGGGTGGAGCGGGAAGGCCATGGCGTCATCGACGAAGAAGTCCTGACCTCCGAAGCCGAGGGCGACGAGTTCCTGCTCATGGGTCTTCGTCTCAAGGAAGGCGTCGACCCGCGCCGCTTCGAGGCGTTCACGGGCAAGACGCTCAATCAGCGCGGCTTAAGAATCCTCAAGGAGGAAGGCCTGATCCGCCATGACGGCTCGCGCCTTGCGGTCACGCCGAAGGGTTTCCCGGTGCTCAACGCAGTGATTGCGGAACTGGCGGCATGAGAACCTACTGTCATCCCCGCCTTCGCGGGGATGACAGTGCTGAGGTTCGGGTGTTCTATCCTGCACGCGATCCCGGATCGCCTGCGGTGCCCGGGATGACGTCTCGATTACCGCCGCACCTTGCTTTCAATCACATCCCACACCGTCACTGCGAGATCCGGGCCGCCCAGCCGCCTGATGGCGCGGATGCCGGTGGGGGCCGTCACGTTGATCTCGGTGAGGTTGCCGTCGATCACGTCGATGCCCACGAGGATCAGGCCCATGCGCTTGAGGTCCGGGCCGATGGTCTCGCAGATCTCGCGCTCGCGGGGCGTCAGGTCCGTGGGCTTCGCCGCGCCGCCGCGCACCATGTTGGAGCGGATGTCGTTGGCCGCCGGCACCCGGTTGATGGCGCCCGCCGCCTCGCCGTCGATGAGGATGATGCGCTTGTCGCCTTCCGTGATCTTTGGCAGGAAGCGCTGGATCACCCAGGGCTCGCGGAACAGGTTCGCGAACAGGTCGTAGAGCGAGCCGAAATTGGGATCTTCCCGCCCGACCTTGAACACGCTCGCGCCGCCATGGCCGTAGAGCGGCTTCATCACCACGTCGCCGTGCTCTCGCCGGAACTCCTCGATCTCCTGCCTATCGCGGGAGATCAGGGTCGGGGGCATCAGGTGCGGGAAATGGGTGACGAAGATCTTTTCCGGCGCGTTGCGCACATGGGTCGGATCGTTCACCACAAGGGTCTTGGGGTGGATGCGCTCCAGGAAATGGGTGGCGGTGATGTAGGCCAGATCGAAGGGCGGGTCCTGGCGCATGAGCACCGCATCGACGCCTGAGAGATCGACCCGCTCCGGCGTTCCGAGCGTAAAGTGGTCGCCCTCCTGGTCGCGCACCTCGACGGGTTCCGCCATGGCGATCACGGCGCCGTCGCGCAGCGACAGGCGGTCGGGGGTGTAATGCAGGACCCGGTGACCCCGTCGCTGGGCCTCGAGCAGCAGCGCGAAGCCGGTATCGCCCGCAATCTTGAGGCTGCGGATGTGATCCATCTGGAACGCGACGGTGAGGGTCATGAGTCGGGCCTCCTGGGAAGCAGGGTTATTGGCGCTAAAATGCGGGATGGCAACTCTTCATGGCGGCTATCGTGAACGAAAACAGGGAAGGCGGGTTATCCAACGGCCCCGCTTGACGAGTGCCCCTTGCAGATCTCCTCAAGCTTTTCCATGTGAGAGTCCATGCCCCGCCGTGCCCTTCTGATCGTCAATGCCAAGAGCCGCAGCGGTGCCGCCCAGCGTGACATGGCCGTCGAGCGCCTGAAGGACCATGGAATCGAGCCGGTTCACGTGGATT
>NZ_JPUG01000036.1 GCF_000739015.1 Microvirga sp. BSC39 | reverse complement strand
CAACGAAAAAGGCCCGGGTGTTGACCCGGGCCTTTTCTGTCTCTGTAGAAGAGACGGATCTTAGTAGGTGCCGAAGCGGAAGTTCAGACCAGCGCGCACCACACCGAAGTCGGTCTCGCCGTCGAAGCCCGGGAAGTCGTCGTCGTTGTCGAGGTTGACGTACAGACCTTCGATCTTGGCCGACAGGTTGTTGGTGAAGGCGTACTCCACACCACCACCCACGGTCCAGCCGTTGGCCTCGTCAGCGAAGGCGAAACCGCCGGTGGCGTAGATCAGAGCGCGGTCGAAGGCCACACCGGCGCGAGCACGCACCGTGCCGAACCAGTCGCTGTTGTCGATGTCGTAGGTGGTGCCGCCCACCACGAAGGCACCCTCACGGCCGAAGTCGGCGTACTGGATGTCGCCTTCGAGACCGACCACGAACGAGCCGATCTGGTAGTTGTAGCCAACCTGGGCGCCGCCGACGAAGCCGCCGTCGTTGTCGTCGTCAGCCAGGGCAACGGAGTCGAAGTCGTCGTCCGACCAGCCGTAGCCAGCGTTCACACCGACGTAGAAGCCGGTCCAGGTGAAGATCGGAGCAGCGGCAATGATCGGAGCCGGAGCGCGGCGGGAGGGAAGGTCAGCAGCGACAGCGCCGGTGGCGAGGCCGAGCAGAGCAACCGAAGAGAGGAGGATCTTTTTCATTGGTTTGGTCCATCTGTTGGAAGGATGTGGCCGAGCTTGTAGCCTAGACCTGACGCTCCGTCTGTCACTTTCCTGCCACAGTCGAGATTTCGCCACCTCACATATGGGGAGATTGGCTTCCGCGGCTGTGGATCCGGCCTTGCCGAGGCTACGGATATCACGCCGCCTGCCCGGCACATCAACTGGAAATTTGTACTAATATCAGATACTTAGCTGCAGTATGGATCACATGCGAAGCCGCAGAAATGACCAGTAACCAATCATTGACCATGGTTGCGAAGAGCTCCGCAAGCGATGTGCGGAATTACGGTTAATCCTTGTCGAGCCATAATCTGAGGGCCTGCGTAACACGCTCGGGCTGTTCGAGTGTGGACAGATGTCCCGACTCGGGCACGACAACCAGAGATGCCCACTCGATCATCTCGGCCATCTCCCTGGCGACCTCCGGCGGCGTGATGGCATCCCCCTCCCCGACGAGCACCAGGGTCGGGACCTCGATGCCCGGAAGGTTCGGGCGTGAGTCGACCCGCGCCATGATCGCCCGCTGCTGACGGATATAGGCGTCGGCTCCCGTTTCTCGCATCATGCCGAACACGAGGTCCTGAAGGTTCTGGTCTGCTTGATGCCCGGGATGCACGAGGCGCGGCCAGAGCTTGGAATGGATATCCTCGAAGCGCCCGGCCTGGGCGAGAGCGATGAGCCGCTCGCGGTCCTGGCTCGCCTCCGGCGAATCCGGGCGGGCGCTCGTATCGAGCAGGGCCAGCCGCGCCACCCGCTCCGGCGCCTGCCGCATGACCTCCAGGGCGATGTACCCACCCATCGAGAGCCCCGCGACGGCGAAGCGCTCAGGGGCTTCCCTTAGGATGCGGGCTGCGATGGCCGGGATCGAATCATCTCGGGTATGATCCGCAACGAGGATCGTGCGCTCGCCTCCCAGAGCGGCCACCTGCGGCTCGAAGAGACGGGAGGTGCAGGCCAGACCGGGAATCAAAACGAGTGTTTCGGCCATCAAATGTTCCTCAGGTATCCCTCGATAAGTTCGCCTGGATTGACAAGCGCATAGCTTATCTTATGGTCCCGCCACTCCTCAACTTGAGCAAGAGCCTCAGGTGAAACCAGTTTCGCGCCTGTTTGTTGCCGTAGAGCGCGGCCGGCACTGAAGAGCGCGCCCAGCCCCAACGGTAATGAGAATTCATGTCCTTCGCCGAACTCGGACTTAGCGAGAAAGTTCAACAGGCCGTATCCAGCGCAGGCTATACGGAGCCGACGCCGATCCAGGCTCAAGCCATTCCCCATGTGCTCGCCCGCAAGGATGTTCTGGGCATCGCCCAGACCGGCACAGGCAAGACGGCGGCCTTCACCCTGCCGATGCTGACCCTGCTGGAGACGGGCCGCGCCCGGGCCCGCATGCCGCGCACGCTCATCCTCGAGCCGACCCGCGAGCTCGCCGCCCAGGTCGAAGACAACTTCGACAAGTACGGCATCAACCACAAACTCTCCGTGGCCCTCCTGATCGGCGGCGTGTCCTTCGGCGACCAGGACGCCAAGATCACTCGCGGCGTCGATGTGCTGATCGCCACCCCCGGCCGCCTGCTCGATCATTTCGAGCGTGGCAAGCTGCTGCTCACGGGCGTCGAGCTTCTCGTCATCGACGAAGCCGACCGCATGCTCGACATGGGCTTCATCCCGGATATCGAGCGCATCGTGAAGCTCGTGCCCTTCACCCGGCAGACCCTGTTCTTCTCGGCCACCATGCCGCCGGAGATCCAGCGCCTCGCCGACGCCTTCCTGCACAACCCGGTCAAGGTCGAGGTGGCCCGCGCGGCCTCGACCGCTTCGACGATCACCCAGCGCCTCGTGGCGACGGGCCGCGAAGATTTCGAGAAGCGCGAGACCCTGCGCGAGCTGATCAACAGCGCCACGGACCTCCAGAACGCCATCGTCTTCTGCAACCGCAAACGCGACGTGGCCGTCCTCCACCGTTCCCTGCAGAAGCACGGGTTCGCCGCGGCGGCGCTCCATGGTGATATGGATCAGCACGCCCGTATGGCGGCCCTCGACAGCTTCCGAACCGGGGAAATGCCGATCCTGGTCGCGAGCGACGTTGCGGCCCGCGGCTTGGACATTCCTGCCGTGAGCCATGTGTTCAACTACGACATCCCGCACCATGCCGAGGATTACGTGCACCGCATCGGCCGCACAGGCCGCGCCGGGCGTGCCGGCCAGTCCTTCACCCTGGTGGGTCCGGGCGATGAGAAATCCCTCGCAGCGATCGAGAAGCTGATCGGTCAGCCGGTCGAATGGCAGGGCCCGACGCTCGCGGAGCGTCCGCAGTTGGAGGGCTCCTCCCGCCGTCGCGGCGGGCGTGGTGAGCGGGGCGACAGGGGTGAGGAACGGTCGTCGCGCGGCCGCAAGGTCAAGGTACGCTCCTCGGGACGATCACAAGAGCCTGCCGAAGCGGCACGAGAGGAAGCTCCGGCTCCCCGCCCGGCTCCGGCTCCGCGTGAGGAGCAGCCGTCTCGTGCCCCTCGGCGTGACCGGGATCGGCCTGAGCGCGGCAGAGGCTCGGATCAGGGATATCAGGGTCGCTCCCGGCGCGATGATGACGACGAGCGCGTCATCGGCCTCGGCGATCACGTCCCGGCCTTCCTCATGCGGCCAGTTCCGGTCAAGAAAGCTAAGTAACGGGCTCGGGAGCCGTCTTCCGGGTCTTCTTCGGGGCTTTCCTGCTCGGTGTCGCCTTGGTGCCCTTGCGGGCTTTGACACGCCGGGCTGTGCCTAAAGCCATGGTTGCAAACTCCCGCGCTTCGTCAGGATCGTCCAGGGCCGATTCCGGCATGAGCCAATAGCTCGTGAGGGTTGCTTGGCCGTTCTTCATCTCGACGGTGAAGGGGCGGGAGCCCAGTTCCTGGAACGTCCCGACACTTTCCTCATCAACCTTGAGGTACAGCTCGCCACCTGCCTCCAGGGCAAACATCAGCTCGCCCTGGTAGATCCCCTTCCCGCCGAACATCCGGCGGATATGGACAGGTCCGAAGCTGCGAAAGATGTCGCGAATAGCCTCGGCGTCCATGAATCACTCCGCTGATTGGAGAGCGTTTGGGGTGGCCGGCGTGATGGCGACGGATTCGCCGCAACCGCAGGCGGAGGTCTGGTTCGGGTTGTTGAAGACGAACTGGGACGACATCTTGCTCGTCTGAAAGTCCATCTCGGTGCCGAGCAGGAACAGCACCGCCTTCGGGTCGATGAGCACGGTCACACCCTTGTCCTCGACGACCTCATCGAGAGGGTTGACGCTTTCCGCGTATTCCATGGTGTAGGACATGCCGGCGCAGCCGCCGTTCTTCACCCCGACGCGCACGCCCACGATGGAACGGTCAGCCTTGCTGATGATGTCCTTGACGCGGTTTGCCGCCGCGTCGGTCAAGGTGACGACCTTGAAACCGGGTAGAGCCATAAGCCTTCTCTCCTGACAGCCGGGTTCAAGGCCCGGGCAGAACGAGTTCACATGATGAATAGATAAGGGGTCGAAGGCCAAACGTCGAGACCGTTCAGGGTTGCCGCAACGGCCGAGGTCGACCATATCGGAGAGATCCCCAGTCACCGCAGCCCTTCGAAGGAGAGCAGATGCCGCATCACACGCCGCTGATTTCAACCATCGTCATCGGCCTGGTTCTGGCATTTGCTTTTGGCGCCCTTGCGCATCGCTTCCGTCTCTCGCCTCTGATCGGCTACCTGCTTGCCGGTGTGCTGGTCGGCCCCTTCACGCCCGGCTATGTGGCCGACCAGGGATTGGCGAACCAGCTCGCGGAAATCGGCGTCATCCTGCTGATGTTCGGCGTCGGCCTTCATTTTTCTCTGAAGGATCTCCTGTCGGTCCGCGCCATCGCCATTCCCGGCGCCGTCGTGCAGATCACCAGCGCCACGGTTCTGGGCATGGGCCTTGCGTGGCTCATGGGCTGGACCATCGGCGGCGGCATCGTGTTTGGACTGGCGCTCTCGGTCGCCAGTACGGTCGTGCTCTTGCGGGCCCTGCAGGAGCGCCGCCTCGTCGAGACCGAGCGAGGCCACATCGCCGTCGGCTGGCTGATCGTCGAAGATCTCGCCATGGTGCTCACCCTGGTGCTGCTGCCCGCCTTCGCGAATGCCGCCTCCAGTGCATCGGCCGATCTCGAATCCATCGTGGTCTCGCTGGGCCTCACCCTCGGCAAAGTCGTTGCCTTCGTGGCCGTCATGCTGATCGTCGGGCGCCGGGTGATCCCTTGGCTCCTTCACTATGTGGCCCATACCGGCTCTCGTGAACTCTTCCGCCTGGCCGTCCTGGCCATAGCCCTCGGGGCGGCTTTCGGCGCCGCGGAGCTGTTCGGGGTCTCCTTCGCCCTCGGGGCCTTCTTCGCCGGCATGGTCTTGAGCGAATCGGAGCTCAGCCATCAGGCCGCCTCGGAGACACTGCCCCTGCGGGACGCCTTTGCGGTTCTGTTCTTCGTCTCGGTCGGCATGCTCTTCGACCCGATGATCCTGATCAACGATTTCGGCCCGGTCGTCGCAACGTTCCTGATCATCGTCGTGGGCAAGTCGCTGGCGGCCTTCGCCATCGTGAGGCTCTTCGGCCACCCGAACTCGACCGCGTTCACCATTGCTGCAAGCCTCGCCCAGATCGGCGAGTTCTCCTTCATTCTCGCAGGCTTGGGAGTCGGTCTTCAGATCCTGCCTGAGAAGGGGCACGATCTGATTCTCGCGGGCGCCATCCTGTCGATCCTGATGAACCCGTTCCTCTTCACCTTGCTGGACCGCTGGTTCTCTAAGCGGGAAACGGCACGAGCCCAGGTCAAGGCGGAGGCTGTCGCAGCCGAGAAGGAAGCCATTGAAGCCGAGAAGGCTGCCGCAGACGCCGCGCGCGAACCGCTCCCCGTCACAACTCTCACCGATCACGTGGTGCTCGTCGGCCATGGCCGGGTCGGCAAGTATATCAGCCGCAAGATGGCATCCATCGGGGCCCCCTTGCTCGTGATCGAGACCAACAAGGCGCAGGTCACCGATCTGGAGAATGATGGTCGTGAGGTCATCGTCGGCAATGCGGCCGATCCTGAAGTGGCCGCAGCCGCCAACATCGGACAGGCCCGCTGCCTCCTGGTGGCGATTCCCGACGCCTTCGAGAGCGGCCAGGTTGTCGCGCAGGCCCGCAGGATCAATCCCGACCTGCCGATCATCGTGCGCGCCCACTCCCTCGCTCAAGAAGAGCACGTGATGAAATATGGCGCGACCAGAATCGTGATGGGAGAGCAGGAGATCGCCCGCGCAATGTTCGCCGCTGTGCCCGACGCCCCACGCGGGCCGGTCTTGTCGTCGGTCGAAGAGGCAGACGGCATCCTGGACGAGGATCGGGACGAGACCAGTCTTGGCCACAATGCGGCGGGGGCGTCAGCGCACGTGCTCGGGCCGAAAGCCCATACCGACAAGGCGGGCGGGGATGCGCCGGAATAGGGGCCGGTGCGCCAGCCACCGGATGAGCCGGGGCGGTGAGACGGGCTGCGTGCTGTTGAGGACCGGCGTGATCAGCCGGTTCTGAAGCAGCACCTGAAGCCCCTGGGTCATCCTGGTCGGCCACTCGCGCCGCTTCTGCACGAGAGCCAACTGCTCAACCTCGACCGGGCCGCGCTTGAGCAGCGGCCCGAGAAGGTTGGCGGTCGCCACGGCATCCTGAATCGCGAGATTGATGCCCACCCCGCGTGCGGGCGACATGGCATGAGCCGCATCGCCGATGCAGAGCAGCCCTGGCCTGTGCCATTGCTTGAGCCGGTCCACAGCGACCGTCAGAAGCTTGATGTCATCCCAGGACTGCAGCTCCTCAAGGCGATCGCCCAGAAAGGGAGCGACCCGCGCGAGCTTTGCGCGGAAGGCTGGCAGTCCTTCCTGCCTGAGCCGCTCGATCGAACCTTTGGGAATGAGGTAGGCACATTGCCAGTAGTCGCCCCGGTCGATCATCACGAGCATCTGCCCGGATTCAATGCGCCCGAGCAGCTGGCTCGGATCACCGGGGCGCTTAGACACGCGCATCCACAGCACATCCATCGGCGCGCCCACATCCAGCACCTCGAGGCCTGCCTTCTCGCGCACCACGGAACGCCGGCCGTCGGCGGCCACCAGGAGATCGGCCTTCACCTCGAGAGGTCCCTCGGCTGTCGAAACCCGCACACCCGTCACCCTGCCCTGCTCCTCGATCAGGTCCGTTACCTCCGCCTGCATCCGGAGCTTGAAGTGGGGATACTCACGGGCATGGTCAGCCAGGAAGTCGAGGAACTCCCATTGCGGCATGAACGCGATGAACTTGCAGCGGGTCGGCAGATGCGAGAAGTCGCCGAGCGTCAGAGGCACGCCGCCGACCACGAGACTGACCGTCTGCGTCCGCTGGTGCGGACGAGCGAGGAACTCGTCGAGCAGCCCGAGTTCACCCATGACCTCCAGGGTCGACGGATGGATGGTGTCGCCGCGGAAATCGCGCAGGAAATCCGCATGCTTTTCGAGGACCAGCACCTCGACGCCCTGCCGGGCCAGCAGAAGCCCCAGCATCATCCCGGCTGGTCCGCCTCCGACGATGCAGCAGCGGACGTGGAGGGGTTCGACTACGTGGGGCATACTCATTTCGGTCTCCTTCCAACATCAAACTGATGTCGATCAGGCCGAGTGAGCTTAGCACAGGTTTGTAGCGCTCCACCTTCGTCATCCCCGGACTTGTTCCGGGATCCACGTCTTAGCCTCCTAAAACGTGGATGGCCGGGACAAGCCCGGCCATGACGCAGAAGATCTAAAACGGATCGGCTGTGGAAGGCCTACCACATATCCAGCGCGACCCGCGCCTCGTCGGACATGCGGCTCTGATCCCACGGCGGATCGAAGACCATGTTGACCTTGACGCTCTGGACGCCCTGGACCGTCGAGACGGCGTTCTCCACCCAGCCCGGCATTTCGCCGGCAACCGGGCAGCCGGGCGCCGTCAGGGTCATGTCGATGGCCACGTTGCGGTCGTCGTCGATGTCGACGCGGTAGATCAGGCCGAGTTCGTAGATGTCGGACGGGATCTCGGGGTCGTAGACGGTCTTCAGGGCCGCGATGATGTCATCCGTCATGCGGTCGAGCTCTTCCGGCGGGATCGCGGAGCCAGGGGACACCTGCGGCGCGTTGGATGGGGATTGGTCGTTCACAGGTTCATCCTCAAGCAAACAGGGCTTCGGCCTTTTGCAGGGCGTCCGCCAGCTTATCGACTTCTTGCATGGTGTTGTACAGCCCAAACGAGGCCCGGCAGGTCGAGGTCGCGCCGAACCGGTTCAGCAGCGGCATGGCGCAATGGGTGCCGGCCCGAACCGCAACGCCCTGCCGGTCGATGACGGTCGCCACGTCGTGGGCATGCGCCCCCTTCATCTCGAAGGCGATGATGGCGCCCTTGCCCTTGGCCTGTCCGATGATGCGCACCGAGTCCATGGCCCGCAGGCGCTCGTGCGCATATTGCGACAGGGCCTCCTCATGGGCCTGGATGCTCTCGCGCCCGAGGCTCATCATGAAGCGCAGCGCCGCGTCGAGCCCAATGGCTTCGATGATGGCAGGCGTTCCGGCCTCGAATCGGTGCGGCGGGTCGTTATAGGTAATGCCCTCGCAGAGCACCTCCCGGATCATCTCGCCGCCACCCTGGTAAGGCGGCATCTTTTCGAGCCACTCGCGCTTCCCGTAGAGAACGCCGATGCCCGTCGGCCCGTAGACCTTGTGACCGGTGAAAACATAGAAGTCTGCATCGAGATCGCGCACGTCGACCTGGAGATGGACCGCGCCCTGCGCTCCGTCGACCAACACCGGCACGCCATGGGCGTGGGCGATGCGGATGATCTCCTTGATCGGCGTCACGGTGCCGAGCACGTTCGACATGTGGGTGATCGCCACGATCTTGGTGCGGGGCGAGAACAGCTTCTCGAACTCTTCGACAAGGAAGTTGCCCTCGTCGTCCACCGGAGCCCACTTGATCACCGCGCCTTTCCGCTCGCGCAGGAGATGCCAGGGCACGATGTTGGAATGGTGCTCCATGATGGAGAGGATGATCTCGTCCCCCTCCCCGATATTCATGCGCCCGAAGGAATCCGCCACGAGGTTGTAGGCTTCCGTGGCCGACTTGGTGAACACGATCTCGTCGATGGAGCCCGCATTGAGGAACTCGCGCACGGTCTCACGGGCGCGCTCGAAGCCTTCCGTGGCTACATTCGCCATATGATGCAGGCCGCGGTGAACGTTGGCGTAGCCCGTCTCCATGGTGTTCACCATGGCGTCGATCACCGCGCGCGGCTTCTGGGCCGAGGCGGCAGAGTCGAGGTAGACGAGCGGTTTGCCATAGACCTGTTGCGCCAGGATCGGAAACTCCGCCCGGACGGCTTCGATGTCATATGGCTTCACAGGAGCGTTCATTGCGTTACCTGTCTTCCTCTGCCGTCATCACCGACCTTGTGCCGGTGATCCCGATTTGGAGAAGCGCCGTGCCCTTCCAGTCGGGATGGCCGGGACGAGCCCGGCCATGACGTGTTGAGTATTACGAACGAGCCTTCAGCCAGCCCTCGACCGTGCCAACAAGAGCCTCGCGGGCGGCCTCGTTCTCGACGAACTCCAGCGCCTCGCCCAGGAAGGCCTGAACCAGGAGGCTCTCGGCCTCCTTCTTCGGCAGGCCTCGGGCCATGAGGTAGAACAGGAGGTCCTCGTCGAGCTGGCCGCAGGTGGCGCCGTGGGCGCACTGCACGTCGTCCGCGAAGATCTCGAGCTCAGGCTTGTTGTTCATGGAGCCGCCCTCTTCCAGGAGGAGCGCTGCCGACATCATGCGCCCGTCGGTCTTCTGGGCATGATGCGGGACAATGATCTTGCCCTGGAAGACGCCGGTCGCCTCGTTGTCGATGACCGTCTTGAACAGCTCGCGGCTCTCGCAATGAGGAGCCGCATGCTCGACCACGAGGGTCGAGTCGGCGTGCTGCGTGCCTTTCAGCATGGTCGCGCCATTGACGCGCAGGTTGGTGTTCTCGCCATCGAGAACGGCGAAGACCTGGTGCCGCGAGGTGGCGGAACCAGCCACCACGTTGATGCTGTTGAACAGCGCCTCTCCGCCGATCCTGGCGGCAAGCGTGGAGAGGGCCAGAGCCTTGTCGCCCTCCGCATTGACGCGCACATGCTGCACATTGGTGCGGTCGCCAGCGATCAGCTCCACCACGTCGTTCGGCTGGTGGTTGACGCCGTTCGTGCTCTCGTGCGTCTCGAGCAGGGTCACCGAGGCGCCCTCCTCCACGACCACGAGGATGCGCGTTGCCGTGGCGACGGCCGAAGCCGCAGCCGTGACGAAGCGCAGGTGGATCGGCGTCTCGACCGGTCCAGCGATCCGGATCATCACGCCGTCGGCCATGAAGGACGTGTTGAGCTGATAGACCGGGTTCTCGCTCGCCCATTTCACAGGGCTGAGCTTGGCGAGCCAGTCGTGGTTGTCGGCGAGTGCCTCCGTCAGAGGCACGATCTCCACGTTCTCAGGAAGGCTGTGGAAGTCCACAGCCTCGCGCACCAGATGCCCGTTCACGAACGGCACCTGCAGCGCCTCAGTGCCGGCGAGCGCCTTTGCATTTGCCAGAGCGGTCTTGGCCTCGTCAGCCGAGGGAGCCGAGGCGAACGGCGCAATCTCCCGCAGGAAGGCGCGCAGGTCGGTGTACTTGAACTCCTCCACCCGGCGGTGCGGCAGGCCTCGCTGAGTGAAAAGCTCGAAGGCCTGAGCGCGCGATTCCACGTTGCCCGGCAACAGGGTCTTGGCGCTTTCGAAAGCCTGCGCCAGCGCGGTTTCCGCCGGCGTCTTCATGAGGGTGACGTCAGCCATATCAAGCAGCCTCAGTTTCCCGGTAATCGGCGTAGCCGTTGGCCTCGAGCTCCAGCGCCAGCTCCTTGCCGCCCGTCTTCACGATGCGGCCGGCCGACATGACGTGCACGGTGTCGGGCACGATGTGGTTCAGGAGGCGCTGGTAGTGGGTGATGACCAAGAAGGCGCGGTTGGCCGAGCGGAGCGCATTCACGCCCTCGGAAACGATGCGCAGCGCGTCGATGTCGAGGCCCGAGTCGGTCTCGTCCAGGATGCAGAAGGACGGCTGGAGCAGTGCCATCTGCAGGATCTCCATGCGCTTCTTCTCACCGCCGGAGAAGCCGACATTGAGGGCGCGCTTGAGCATGTCCTTCGGGATCTCGAGCTGGGTGGCAGCAGCGTTCACGCGCTTGATGAAGTCCGGCGTGGTCAGCTCCGCCTCGCCGCGCGCCTTGCGCTGGGCGTTCAGGGTGGCCTTCAGGAAGGTCATCGAGGCGACGCCGGGGATCTCCAGCGGATACTGGAAGGCCAGGAACACGCCGGCGGCGGCGCGTTGGTCAGCTTCCATCTCCAGCACGTTCTCGCCGTTGAGCAGGATCTCGCCGTCGAGGACCTCATAATCCTCCTTGCCGGCGATCACATAGGACAAGGTCGACTTGCCGGAGCCGTTCGGCCCCATGATGGCGGCGACCTCACCCTTGTTCACGGTGAGGTTGAGGCCGTTGAGAATGCGCTTGTCCTCGATCTGGACAACCAGGTTCTTGATTTCGAGCATTGTTGAATTCCATTCACGTCATCCCGGACGGCTGAAAGCCGATCCGGGATCGTTATCCGATTTGAACTGGTTTTCGCGATCCCGGCTCGCGCTGCGCTTGGCCGGGATGACGCTTGTTCGTTAACCGACCGAGCCTTCCAGCGAGATCGAGATCAGCTTCTGCGCTTCCACGGCGAACTCCATGGGGAGCTGCTGCAGCACGTCCTTGACGAAGCCGTTCACGATGAGCGCCGTCGCCTCCTCTTCCGAGAGGCCGCGCTGCTGGCAGTAGAACATCTGATCTTCGGAGATCTTCGATGTGGTCGCCTCGTGCTCGAACACGGCGGTGGCGTTCTTCGACTCGATATACGGCACCGTGTGGGCGCCGCACTGGTTGCCGATGAGCAGCGAGTCGCAGTTGGTGAAGTTGCGCGCGCCGGTCGCCTTGCGGTGGGCCGAGACCAGGCCGCGATAGGTATTCTCGGAGCGGCCCGCCGCGATGCCCTTCGAGATGATCCGGCTCGTGGTGTTCTTGCCCAGATGGATCATCTTGGTGCCGGAATCGACTTGCTGCATGCCGTTCGACACTGCGATCGAGTAGAACTCGCCGCGCGAGCCGTCGCCGCGCAGGATGCAGGAGGGATACTTCCAGGTGATGGCGGAGCCCGTCTCCACCTGGGTCCAGGTGATGACCGAGTTCTTGCCCCGGCAATCGCCGCGCTTGGTCACGAAGTTGTAGATGCCGCCCCGGCCCTCGGCATCGCCCGGATACCAATTCTGCACCGTGGAATACTTGATTTCGGCATCGTCGAGGGCGACCAGCTCGACCACGGCGGCATGAAGCTGGTTCTCGTCGCGCTTCGGGGCCGTGCAGCCCTCGAGATACGACACGTAGGAGCCCTTGTCGGCGATGATCAGGGTGCGCTCGAACTGGCCCGTGTTCTTCTCGTTGATGCGGAAGTAGGTGGACAGCTCCATCGGGCAGCGCACGCCCGGCGGGATATAGACGAACGAGCCGTCGGTGAACACGGCCGAGTTCAGGGTGGCGAAGAAGTTGTCCGTCACCGGCACGACCGAGCCGAGATACTGCTTCACGAGGTCCGGGTATTCCCGGATCGCCTCGGAGATCGGCATGAAGATCACGCCGGCCTTGGCCAGTTCTTCCTTGAAGGTCGTGGCCACCGACACGGAGTCGAACACCGCGTCCACGGCGACCCGGCGCTGCGGCTCGACGCCGGCCAGGATCTCCTGCTCGCGCAGGGGGATGCCGAGCTTCTCGTAGGTCTTGAGAATCTCAGGATCGACCTCGTCCAGGGACTTGGGCGCCGGGTTCTTCTTCGGCGCGGCATAGTAATAGATGTCGTTGTAATCGATCTTGTCGTACGACACCCGCGCCCAGGCCGGCTCCTTCATGGTGAGCCAACGCTTGTAGGCGTCGAGGCGCCACTGGAGCATCCACTCGGGCTCGCCCTTCTTGGCCGAGATGAAGCGGATCACGTCCTCGGAGAGGCCCCTCGGGGACTTCTCCATCTCGACTTCGGTCTCGAAGCCGTACTTGTATTGATCGACGTCGATCAGACGAACCTGATCGATTGTTTCCTGCACTGCAGGCATCTGTCTCTCCCACCGCTCACGGCTTCAAGGGCCGCGGGTTGATGACATGGAATGCAAAAGCGAGGCCGTTCAGGCCGCGCTCGCCTTCCGCTTATATAAGGTGCCGACCACCCTTTCGCACGCCTCCGCAAAGCGGATTACGTCCTCTTTCGTGGTCGACCACCCCAAACTCACGCGCAAAACACCCTCGGCGAGGGCCGACTCCACGCCCATGGCGTCGAGCACATGCGACCGCTTGACCTTTCCGGACGAGCAGGCCGAACCGGAGGACAGGGCCACCCCCGCCAGATCGAAGGCGATCAATGCCGTCTCGGCCTTGAGGCGGGGTATGGCAAAGGCGAAGGTATTAGGCAACCGCTCAGCTTGCGCACCCACAACAACCGCATCCGGCGCAATCCGGCGAAGCTCAGTCTCGGCCTCGTCCCGCAGAGCCCGAAGCCGCCCGGCCTCCTGCTCCAGCATATTCGAGGCGATTTCGGCCGCAGCGCCGAAGCCCGCGATGGCCGCAACGTTCTCGGTCCCGGCCCGGTAGCCTTTTTCCTGCCCACCACCCCGGATCAACCGCTCGGCGATCTCGAACTGGTCGGAGGCGAGAACCACGGCGCCGATTCCCTTTGGCCCGC
The DNA here is from genome assembly GCF_000739015.1 of Microvirga sp. BSC39. Taxonomy (GTDB): domain Bacteria; phylum Pseudomonadota; class Alphaproteobacteria; order Rhizobiales; family Beijerinckiaceae; genus Microvirga. The sequence goes on along the minus strand of NZ_JPUG01000036.1, from coordinate 2,588 downwards.
CGATCTTGTGAGCCGACAGGGTGAGCACATCGACGCCCAGTTCAGCCATGTCGACCGGGATCTTGCCGGCCGCCTGAACCGCATCGGTGTGGATCAACCCGCCGTGCTCATGAACAAGACGGGCCGCCTCGGCCACCGGCTGGAGCACGCCGGTCTCGTTGTTGGCCAGTTGGACGGAGACCAGGACACGCTCGTCGCCAACCTCTGGAAGGCGGGCCTGGAGCCAAGCCAGATTAAGGATTCCGTCGGCATCGACGGGGATGATCTCGACAGCGTCCGAGGGCAACCTATGCCCGTTGAGCACGCAGGGGTGCTCGGCAGCACCCAGGAGGAGTCGGGTCGTGCCCATCTGGCCCAGGCGGCGGAAGCCCGGCGTCAAAACCAGGTTCGCAGCCTCGGTGCCGCCGCTCGTGAAGATGACGTTCTTGGTTCGGGCACCGACGAGGCGTGCTACCTGCTCACGGGCCCGCTCGATCTCGGCCCGGGCGGCACGGCCCTCGGCATGAACCGAGGAGGCATTTCCCGGAAGCTGTAGAGCGCGCAGCACGGTCTCGGCCACCTCCGGCCGCAGGGGCGAGGTCGCATTATGATCGAGATATGTGCGCTGGCTTGCCGCCATAGCTGCCGTGAGCCTCACGAAATTCTTGCAATCGACCCAGGTTGCCGTGCTAAAGCACCGCGACCACATCTGTCCGATGTCTCATCCGCTGGACAATGCAGCCTGGATAAAATGAAACATTGGAACAATTTAGAACTATTCTAAGGGTTCTTTTATGAGGATCCGCAGCCTGGAGTCAAGGCTGTCACGGGTTTTCCCTCTCCCGATGGAGAGGTGAGCAAGAGGTTCGCGTCTATGCCTGAAGTCATCTTTACGGGTCCTGCCGGTCGCATCGAGGGACGCTATCAGCCTGCCAAGGAAAAGGGCGCTCCCATCGCCATCATCCTGCACCCGCACCCGCAGTTCGGCGGGACGATGAACAACCAGATCGTCTACAACCTGTACTATGACTTCGCGAAGCGCGGCTTCTCTGTGCTGCGGTTCAACTTCCGCGGCGTCGGCCGCAGCCAGGGCGCCTTCGACCATGGCCAGGGCGAACTCTCCGACGCGGCCGCCGCCCTCGACTGGGCCCAAGCCATGAACCCGGATGCGCGCGCCTGCTGGATCGCCGGCGTGTCCTTCGGCGCCTGGATCGGCATGCAGCTCCTCATGCGCCGCCCTGAGATCGAAGGCTTCATCTCGATTGCCGCCATGGCGAACCGCTACGATTTCTCGTTCCTCGCCCCCTGCCCGTCCTCCGGCCTCTTCGTGCACGGCTCGGAAGACCGCGTGGCTCCGGTCAAGGACGTGATCAGCGTCATCGAGAAGGTGAAGACCCAGAAGGGCGTGAAGCTGGAGCATGCCGTGATCGACGGAGCCAACCACTTCTTCGACGGTCGGGTCGACGAGCTGATGGTCTCAGTCGACGAATATCTCGACAAGCGCCTGGGCAATGCCGAGGAAGCGGCTTGAGCCGCCCTCTCCTCCAAGCTCCCCAATAGAAAAAGCCGGTGTCTCGCGACACCGGCTTTGTTGTTTGTGCTGTGCGTCTGGTGTTCAGAGCCAGAGGAGGGCGAAGCTGGAGGCGGAGATGGCCAAGCCCTTGCCAAGCGTGGCAAACTGCACCTGGGCGGCCCCGCCGGCCCCGTCCGCATCGTAGAACAAGGCACCCGTGCTGCCGTTGTACACCAGACGGTGCTCCGCCGTGGTGGCCGCCGCCCCGAGCGCCACCTGGGCGGCATACACCGAACCCTGGTTGGCAAAGGCCGTGAACGTGTTGCGCGTCAGCTGCAGCAGGTCGGGACCGCCAAAGCCGAAGTCGTTCACCACGTCCACGTTGCCCGCCCCCAGCACCCCGTCGAAGCGGAAGATGTCCGTGCCGTTGCCGCCGGTCAGCCAGTCCGAGCCCGCCAGCCCCTCGATGGACACGTAAGTGTCGCCGTACGCCTCGCCCTGGTTGCGCCAGCTCTCGGAGAGATTGGCCGTCACGCCTGCCGTGGCATACAGGTAGGAGGCAAAGTCGTGCCCGGCGCCCCCGTCGAGCACGTCGGCCCCCGTGCCGCCGTGCAGCACGTCCCAGCCCTCGCCGCCAAACAGCTCATCGAAGCCGCCGCCGCCCAGAAGCTCGTCGTTGCCGCCATGGCCATGCAGCACGTTGGCCGCCTCATTGCCGGACAGCCAGTCGGCATAGTTCGAGCCACCCAGCCCCTCAATGGACACGTACACGTCCCAGGCTGCATCACCTGTGTTAAGCCAGTTACTGGTGAGGCTGGCCCGCACGCCCGTACCGGCCGTGTAGTAGCTGGCATAATCGAACCCGTCGCCGCCATCGAGCGTGTCGGCGCCTGAGCCCCCGATCAGATCGTCGTTGTCGCCGCCGGCGTACAGGCGGTCGTTGCCGGAGAGGCCGAACAGGGTGTCGCTGCCATAGCCGCCGTAGATCACGTTGTCGGCGTGATCGCCCGTGAGATGGTCGGCATAGTTGGAGCCGGCCAGCCCCTCGATGCCCTCATACGTGTCGCCCGCCGCCTCGCCGGTGTTCTGCGTGCTG
>NZ_JPUG01000035.1 GCF_000739015.1 Microvirga sp. BSC39 | reverse complement strand
ACGTCCTGGTGAGAGCGACTCGTCGCAGTCTCAAAGCGCCTGAGATGTGATTCAACATGGCAAGCGAGGAGGTTTGCCATGTCCATTCCCGTCGCCCTCCGGCCTGATTACGATGCCGTTCGCCTGCGCCAGCTTGCCCGCCGGAGCAAGGATGCCCCGCAGACCCGCCGCTTGCTGGCCCTGGCGGTGATCTACGAGGGCGGCTCGCGCACCCAAGCGGCCGAGATCGGCGGGGTTGGCCTGCAGACCGTGCGGGACTGGGTGCTGCGCTTCAATGCCCACGGACCTGATGGGCTCTTGGACGGGAAGGCGCCGGGACAGCCCTCGATCTTAAGCCACGAGCATCGACTGCGCCTGAGTGAGATGATCGAGGCCGGCCCGATCCCGGCCGTCCACGGGGTGGTGCGTTGGCGTTTGGCAGACCTGATGCGGTGGCTCTGGGACGAGTACCGGATCCGGATCTCCAAACAAACGCTCAGCCGTGAGTTGCGGGCCCCGAACTTCCGTAAGCTGTCCGCGCGCCCGCGCCATCATGAAAAGAGCGAAGCGGCCGTGGCTGTTTTTAAAAAGACTTCCCTGCGCGTCTGGAGGAGATCGCGAAGGACAAAGCCGATGGCCGCCCTATAGAGATCTGGTTTGCCGACGAAGCGCGGATTGGCCAGAAGAACAAGATCACCCGGCGCTGGGCCAAACGCGGCACCCGTCCCTCCGCGTCACGGGATCTGCGGACTGCGTCGGCTTATATCTTCGGCGCGATCTGCCCAGCCCAGGGCAAAGGAGCGGGGCTGGTGCTCCCTCGCTGCACGACAGAGGCCATGGCGCTGCATTTGGCCGAGATCTCCCAGGCCGTAGCAGCTGGCGCGCACGCAGTGCTGCTGCTCGACCAGGCCGGCTGGCATGTCTCAACCAGACTGAAGGTGCCGTCGAACATCACCCTGGTGCCGCTGCCGGCAAAGGCGCCTGAACTGAACCCGGTGGAGAACATCTGGCAGTTCATGAGAGAGAACTGGATCTCCAACCGGATCTTCACGTCCTACACTGACATTCTTGACCACTGCTGTGCGGCTTGGAACAAGCTGATCGATCAGCCCTGGACCATCATGTCCATCGGATTGCGCGAGTGGGCGCACCAATGATGATCAGCGGGACTTGGTATTCATCGTCTGATACGGGCAACGTTCCGAGCCTGAACAAACGAAAGGCCCGCGATGGGAGACCATCGCGGGCCTTTTCATGTCCTCGGCCGGCGCATTGCGCCGGCGCGTCGTGCGGCCTCCTGGCCCAGTCCACGCGATGCACCCTTCAAAGGAGTGGAACATTGGATGAACCCCAAAAGGGCATTCCACTTGTGGGTCTGACGCCCTAGCGAAGCCGACGCTCCGGGCGTATCAGCCTCCAGGCCGCGTGATGGAGAATTTCGTTTCCGGGGTGGCCACGAAGTAGTCGCGGTAGCCGGAGCGGGCGATAGGGCGCATGGCGGCCGTGTCAACGAGGCCGTCGACGATGTAGCGGTCGTCAATATGGATCCCAACCACTTGGCCGATCACGAGATAGTAAGATGGATCGCCGCCTCCGAGGGGTTCGAGCGGCACGGTCTGGAGCCACCTGCATTCGAGCGCAGCCGGAGCCTCGGCGACCCGGGGCGGCTTCACCAAACGGGACGGTGCGGCCTCAAGGCCTGCATGCTCCATCTCGTTCTCGCCACGAGAGAGAGGAGCCGAGGTGAGGTTCATCTTCTCCCGCAGGTCGTAGGTCGCAAGGTTGCAGACGAACTCACCCGTCTCCTCGATGAACGTGAGCGCGTCCTTCTTGCCGGCCGAGGAGAAGGCCACCATGGGCGGCCGCTCGGAGACGGCATTGAAGAACGAATAGGGGGCGAGGTTCACCTCCCCCTTGGCACTCATGGCGGTGATCCAGCCGATGGGCCGGGGCGTGACGATGGCCTTGAATGGATCGTGGGGCAGGCCATGGGCGTTGGTGGCGGTTTCGTAGAACATCGTGGAGCATATCCCGGCAAGGTGGGCATCGGTTCGCCGCATGTCCTGCGGCGGACCAAAAGATTTCAGAACCGGGTCACGATGTCGTCGAGGCTGGGCCGGTCCCGGTCGGTCGGTGTTTCCTTGGCCGTGCCGATATGGATGAAGCCGGCGATCCGCTCTTCGGGCTTCAGTCCCAGCGCGTCGAGCACCCGCCGGTCGAACGCGGCCCAACCGGTGAGCCAGGAGGCGCCGTAGCCGAGCGCCGTGGCGCCGTTGAGCAGGTTCATGCAGACGGCGCCCGCCGAGAGAACCTGCTCCCAGTCGGGGATCTTCACGTGCGGCACGACGCGGGACACGACCGCAACCACCAGAGGTGCCTGGGCAAAGCGCTCCCGCTCGGTGGCGATCTTGTCATCCCCGGCTTCCGGGTTGTCCGCCTGGAAGGCCGCCGCCAGCACTTCGCCGAGCCGCTGGCGGGCCTCACCCTGGATCAGGATGAAGCGCCACGGGACCAGCTTGCCGTGGTCCGGCACCCGGGACGCCACCTTCAGGAGGGTCTCGACCTCCGGCTCGCTCGGCCCCGGTTCGCCCAACCAGCGCGACGGGACGGAGCGGCGCTGCAGAAGGCGGGAAAGGGTATCGTTCATGGGCTCTTCATCCGGCGTGGATAATGTGGAACAATGAAGGTGGATGCTCACCAAGTCTGCGAGCAGGACGGGTCCAGGCCCGCCATCGTCTCGCCGTCTTGATGCGCTTGAGGGAGCGCAGGCGTTCCAAGGGCGGACCGCTGCCACAGAAGAAACAGCAGCGGATGTATAGGGGGAGTGCGGTCAGACGCCAAGCAGGTTTCAACCCTGGCGGCCCGGCAGCCTGCGCGAGCAGGCTTAAGGGCCAGCGGGTGAGGCAAGCCGGCGGCGCCGCTTGAAAGCAATGCAGACATCCATTTTCGGACCCGATAGTTCCGCTTCCCCCGCCGCGTGGTCGAGGCACGAGACGCTTGTCGCCTTTGGCCTCATCCTGGCCGCCTGGGCGCTCGCCGTCTCGGTCTGGCCCCTGACCGGCACGGTCGTTCCATGGGATTCCAAGAACCAGTTCTATCCGACCCTGCGCTATCTCGGCACCGCCCTGGCCCATGGGGAACTGCCCCTCTGGAACCCCTACCATTTCGGCGGCCACCCCTCGGCGGCGGACCCTCAGTCCCTCCTGTTCACCCCCACGATGCTGCTGTTCGGATGGCTCGTGCCTGAGCCCTCCATGCAGCTCTTCGACGTGGTCGTGTTCGCCCATTTCCTCCCGGGCGCTCTCGCCTTCGTGCCGATCTTCCGCCGGCGCGGCTGGCACTCGGCCGGCGCCGTAGTGGCCGCGCTGGTCTTCATGCTTGGGGGCTCGGCCACGGCGCGGCTCCAGCATACGGGCATGATCTTCAGCTACGGCTTCTTCCCTTTGGCTTTCTGGCTCCTGGAGGAGGCGCTCGACCGCCGCTCCTACCGTTATGGCTTTCTGTTCGCGCTGAGCGCAGTCCTGATGGTCATCGGGCGGGATCAGGTCGCTTTTCTTTGCGCCCTCACCCTCATCGCCGTCGCCGTTCACCGCATCTGGACTGCTCCACGCTCCCTCGCCTATCTCGGGTCACGCCTGGGGCTCCTAGTTGCCATGGGAGCCATCGGCGCCGCGCTTCTGGCCGTGCCCGTCGTCCTGACGATGCAGTTTCTCGCCACCTCGACGCGCCCGTCCTTCGGCTTCGGCGTGGCCGCCATGGGGTCCCTGCCGCCGGAGAGCCTGGCGACGGTGCTTTTCGGCAATGTCTTCGGCTCTCTGCGCTGGACCTATGATTATTGGGGACCAGACTGGCACAGCCTTGCGGAAGGAACCTGGACCGATCGGGCGACGAACTACCTGTTCATCGGCACCATCCCGGCCCTCCTGCTGATCTGGCACGGTATCGCCGGCGGACGCCTGTTCGCCCGCGAGTTCCGGTTCTTCCTCGTCACCGGTATGGCCGCCCTGCTCTACGCCCTCGGGCGCTACACCCCCGGCTTCGAAGTCATCTTCGACCACATGCCGGGCGTGAACCTCTACCGCAGGCCGGCGGACGCCACCTTCCTCATCAACATCGCCCTGGCCTTCGCCGGCGGCTATCTCGTCCATCGCTATGCGGCGGAAGGGCTCCCGAGATGGAACCGCCCCTCCCTCGGCCGCCTCTGGGCTCTCCCGCCCCTGCTCGCCCTGGGTCTCGTGGTCGCAGCCATCGCCAGCGCTCTGTCGTTTGCGGTCAAGGGCGGACATGTCTCCCCAGCCATCCTGGAAATCGGCGTGAGCTTGGCTGCAGCGGCTGCAGCGGTTCTTGCTCTTGCGAAGGTGAGCGGCACTCCGCACTGGCGGGGAGCCACGGCGCTCGTGCTCGTCACATTGACGGGGGCCGAGCTGATCGGACGCCACGCGGCCTCGGCCCTCAATGCGGAGCCGGCCGAGCGCTACACGGTGTTCACCAAACTGCCGCCCGAGCAGCTCCAGGGCCTTCAGATCCTCAAGCGCGAGCTCGCCGAGCGGAACGCCCGTGGCGAGTATCCCCGGGTGGAAATTCTCGGCCTGAAGGGAGCGTGGCAGAATGCCTCCATGGTTCTCGGCATCGAAGACATCATCGGCTACAACCCGTTGCGTCTCGCCGACTACGAGCGGGCGATCGGTCCAGGGGAGAACGCGGAGGACCCCAACCTGCGCCAGTTTCCAACGAGCTTCCGCGGCTATGAATGCGAGCTCGCAAGCCTGCTCGGGCTCGATTACATCGTTCTCGACCGCCCCGCCGACAAGCTGCCGCGTCACTTCCCGCGTCTGACCGATGCGGAGGTCGTCTATGGCACCGGGCGGATGTGGATCTACCGCCTGAATGCCTCCGGCCCGCGCGCCTACATGGCCCACCACGTCAGCCCGGTGGATTCGGAAGCCATGCTCGGCGAGGAGGAGCTGCCGGAGTTCAATCGCGAGACGGAAGCCCTCATCGACCACGAGAGCCTGCCGCTCCTCAAGGCCCGCTACGCCCCGGCCGGCTCCAAGCCGGAGCAGGCCAAGGGCGAAGCCCGCATCGTCAGCTACCAGCGGAACTCGGTCACGATCGAGGTCGACAGCAGCGCGAACGGCGTGCTGGTGCTGCACGACATCCACTATCCGGGTTGGGAAGCATGGGTGGACGGCGAGCGCCGCCCAATCCTGCGGGCCAACCTCCTGTTCCGCGGGGTCGAAGTCGGACCGGGGCGTCACCGGGTCGAGTTTCACTTCCGCCCGATGTCCCTGGAGAATCTTGTTGCAGCCGCATCAGATATCGTGAAGAGCGAGGACGAGCCGATTCAAACGGCCATTGTCGCTCCGCTCCGGTGACGGGCGATCCTTCGAAACGATGTTCTTTTCCGTGAACCCACGCTCTTCGATTTTCTGTTTTCTGGCTCTCCTGGCGGCGTCCGCGGCGTCGGCCCAGTCCCCTGCCGTGCCGTCCATGTCGCAAAACCAGCCCCCGATCTCGATCGGACAGGTGACGGTGAATGCAGGTGCGACCTTTGCCGGAAGCAACGAGCCGATCCGCTCCGGCCTCGTCTGGCGGATCTACGAAGATCGCGGGGACGCCTCCCAGCCGGTGATCGTGGCCCGCTCCACCGCTCCTGCGCCGAGCTTTACCCTCTCGCCCGGCAACTACGTCATCCATGTGGCCTATGGGTTCGCGAGCGCGTCGAAGCGCATCAGCGTGCAGCGCGGCAACTTGAACGAGCGTCTCGCGATCAATGCCGGCGCCCTTCAGCTCAAGGGCGCGGTCAGCGGGAGCCCCATTCCGGCCAATCGCCTCACCTTCTCGGTCTATGTGCCGGAGGCGCAGAACTCGGAAGGAAGGCTTGTGATCGCCGAAGCCAAGGCGAACGACATGATCCGCCTGCCCGAGGGCACCTACCACATCGTGTCCACCTACGGCGATGCCAACGCCATCATGCGCAGCGACCTGAAGGTGGAGTCGGGCCGCGTCACCGAGGCAACCCTCAACCATCGCGCCGCCACCGTGACCATGAAGCTGGTGGCATCCGAAGGCGGCGAAGCCTTCGCCGGCACGGCCTTCAGCGTACTCACCCCCGGCGGCGACGTGATCCGTGAGGCCATCGGGGCGTTCCCGTCCGTGACGCTGGCCGAGGGCGAATACGTGCTGATCGCCCGTCATGAGGGCAAGGTCTACACCCGCGAGTTCAAGATCGAGAGCGGGCTGGATCGCGATATCGAGGTTCTCGCCAAACCCTGACGTCCTGAACCTTTCCGGCTTCGCGGCATTGACCGAGCACCAATGACAGGTCGCGCCGCGCATGAGCCCGTACTCCCAAGGCGTGACCTTGCAGGAGAGGAAGCTCATGAAAGTCGCAGAGATCATGACCCGCAACGTGCGCGTGGTGAGTCCGGACCGGACCATCCAGGAAGCGGCACGGCTCATGGATGAAATGAATGTCGGCGTCCTGCCCGTCTGCGACGGGCGGCGCCTGCGCGGCATGGTGACGGACCGCGACATCACCGTCCGGGCAACGGCAGCCGGCCTCGCGCCGGACACCACCCGCGTGCGGGACATCATGTCCGAGAATGTGTGGTGGTGCTTCGACGATGACGACGTGAACCACATCGTCCAGCTGATGAGCGACCACCAGATCCGCCGCCTGCCCGTAGTCGACCGCGACAAGCACCTGGTCGGCATCGTGGCGCTCGGCGATCTGGCGACCGATGTGGAGGGCGAGGCCACCCGCGCCCTGCATCGCATTTCCACCCCGTCCGAGCCCGACCGCTCCGGCACCCCCTCAAGCGCCCGCGCCGACCAGACCCGGGGCGGCGGACAGGCTCGACTGACGGCCGACGAACGCCGCGAGTTGGAGCGGCGCATGAACGACGCCAGCCGGGACGACAATTTCCGGCACCGCCCGCATGATTACCGCGAGCAAGGCCGTGGCCAGGAGGACCGCTCGCGCAGGCCAGGCCGCGACCAGTTCCGCTTCCGCGAGGAAGACGACGTGCGTGCCGCTTTCGGCAGCTTCGGCTACCCCGGCCAGGAAGGCGCCCGCGACTCCCGCATGCGCGGCGGCTTCGGCGGCGACGGCTATCAGAGCTATGGCGACGAGTTCGCGGGCCGCGGCTCCGCCGGCAGGGGCTTTCACCCTCCGCGCTACGGCGCTTCGACCATCACGGGCGAGCGCGCTCGCCCGGGGGATGACAGCAGCGAGGAGGATCGCCGCATGCAGGATCGCGAGCGCACCTGGAGCCTCGTGAACGAACGGCGCGATCACAGCAACTATGGCATGGGACCCGGCAACACTCGCTTCGGCAACGACGCGACCGCCAGCCGCGGCGAAGTCCGCCGGGGCGAGCACCAGGGCCGCGGCCCGAAAGGCTACCAGCGCTCGGACGAGCGCATCCGCGAGGATATCGGCGAACGCCTCACGGACGATGCCATGCTCGATGCCTCGGAGATCGAGGTGCAGGTGCAGAACCGTGAGGTGACGCTGACCGGCACGGTGCGCGACCGCAACGAGCGGCGCCGGGCCGAGGACCTTGCCGAGTCTGTTTCGGGCGTGGCCCATGTGCAGAACAATCTGCGGGTTGGCCAGCGCCAGGGCACCCACGCTACCGGCACTGAGGCCGGTGATGCGGGGGCCGCCACAGGCAATCCCGGCAGCGGCACGGCGGGAACGGCAGCCGCTACCGCAGCCGGTGGGCGCACGACCGGGCGGCAGCGGCAGACAAGCTGAGGCCGTTTCCTCTGCGTCTGCTCTCAGGATGAGGTTGAGTTCATAGAAATAAAAAAGGCGGTGCCTCCTTTCGGAAGCACCGCCTTTAGTCACTCACACAAATTTCAAGCCACTGTCCGCTCGACCACGTGATGCCCGTCGAGCATCGCGTGGCCTTCCGGCTCGGATACCGCCTTTGCAGCACGCCTGCGGTCCGGCGTCACGGCCTCTGCGGCGAGTGCTTTCAGGGCCTCGTCCAGAGTCATGGTCTTCTGCTCGGGGCTGCCCAGGCGACGAATGGAGACCGTCCGTTCGGCGGCCTCCTTGCGGCCCACCACGAGAAGCACAGGCACCTTCACGAGCGAGTGCTCGCGAACCTTGTAGTTGATCTTCTCGTTGCGCAGGTCGGCCTCGACGCGAAGGCCGGCCGCCTCGGCGGCGCGCACCACTTCCATGGCGTATTCATCGCCCTCGGACGTGATGGTGGCGACCACCGCCTGTGTCGGTGCGAGCCAGAGCGGGAAGTGCCCGGCAAAGTGCTCGATCAGGATACCGGTGAAGCGCTCCATGGAGCCGCAGATCGCGCGGTGGACCATGACGGGCGTCTTCTTCTGGCCGTCGGCATCGACGTAGAACGCGCCGAACCGCTCCGGCAAGTTGAAGTCCACCTGCGTGGTGCCGCATTGCCAGTCACGGCCGATGGCATCGCGCAGCACGTACTCGAACTTGGGTCCGTAGAACGCGCCCTCGCCCGGGTTGATCGCGGTCTTGATGCGCCCGCCCGACTGATCCTCGATCTGCTTCAAAACACGGGTCATCACGTCCTCCGCATGATCCCACATTTCGTCGGTGCCAACGCGCTTCTCAGGCCGTGTCGAGAGCTTCACGACGATCTCGTCGAAGCCGAAATCGGCATAAGTGGAGAGGATCAGGTCGTTGATCTTCAGGCACTCGTCCGCGAGCTGCTCTTCCGTGCAGAAGATATGCGCATCGTCCTGCGTGAAGCCGCGCACACGCATCAGCCCGTGCAGCGCCCCCGACGGCTCGTAGCGATGCACATTGCCGAACTCGGCGAGGCGCAGCGGAAGATCACGATAGGACTTAAGACCGTGCTTGAAGATCTGCACGTGGCCAGGGCAGTTCATCGGCTTCAGCGCGAACAGCCGCTGATCCGCCTCCGGATCGTTCGGCCGCAGGAAGGCGGATGCCGACTTCACGGCGAACATGTTGTCCGAATACCAGCCCCAGTGGCCGGAGGTCTCCCACAACGACTTGTCGAGGATCTGCGGCGCGTTGACCTCCTGATAGGTGCCCTTCAGGCGGCGGCGCATGTAGGAGATCAGCTCCTGGAACACCGTCCAGCCCTTCGGGTGCCAGAAGACGACGCCCGGCCCCTCCTCCTGGAAGTGGAACAGGTCCATCTCGCGGCCCAAGCGGCGGTGGTCGCGCTTCTCGGCCTCCTCGAGCTGGCGGATGTAGTTGTCCAACCCCTCCTGAGAGGCCCAGGCGGTCGCGTAGATGCGGGTGAGCATCGCGTTGTTCGAGTCGCCGCGCCAGTAGGCGCCCGCCACCTTCATGAGCTTGAAGGCGTTGCCGATCTTGCCCGTGGAAGTCATGTGCGGACCACGGCAGAGATCGAACCAATGGCCTTGGGAGTAGATCTTGAGATCCTGGCCTTCCGGGATCGCATCGACGAGTTCGACCTTGTAGGTCTCGCCTTTCTCGGCGAAGACCTGCTTGGCCTTGTCGCGGCTCCACACTTCCTTCGTGAAGGGCTTATCCCGCGCGATGATCTCTCGCATCTTCGCCTCGATGGCCGGGAAGTCCTCAGGGGTAAAGGGCTCGTTGCGGGCGAAATCGTAATAGAAGCCGTTCTCGATCACGGGACCGATGGTCACCTGCGTTCCCGGGAAAAGCTCCTGCACGGCTTCCGCGAGCACGTGCGCGCAATCGTGCCGGATCAGCTCCAGCGAACGCGGGTCTTCACGGTTGAGGAACTCGATCTTGGCATCCTGGCTGATCGGATCGGCGAGATCGGCGACCGTGCCGTCGAGCGCCATGGCGACGGTGCGCTTGGCCAGCGACTTGGCGATGCCTTCCACGATCTCGCGGCCGGTGATGCCGGATTCAAACTGGCGCTGGGCGCCATCGGGAAATGTCAGGGTAATCATGTCAAAGTATCTCCTGGCTCACTCCTGCCAACGGAGCAGGTAAGCGGGGGCCGACGGTTTGCGGATGAAAGGCGAAATCAGCCGCCGTCAGGTTCGGCTGCCTCGCAGATGACCCGGGGAGCGTTGACGCCCCGCCAGCGACCATAAGCCCACGGCTTATACCAGCCGGAGCCCTCGGGCAACGTTTCAGGCACGAGATCGAGCCCGGAGGTGCCGAAAGGCCCGCAGCGGCAGATCCGAGCGAAGCCCATCCAGCCACCCGGCCAGAACCCGTGTCGCTGGATCGCCTCATCGGTGTATTCGGAGCACGAAGGCAGATGGCGGCACTGGCGGCCGATGAGCCCGGACAGGCTCAACTGGTAGCCTCGGATGGCCCAATGGGCCGCCTTCTGAACAGGGCTCGGCATTTATTCCCCGCCTTGGTCCCGCCGCGCCTCGATCTGATTGATCGCATCCACGACGGCATCGAAGGTGAGCAGGATGGAGGCATGGCGGGCTTTGTAATCCCGCAGGGGCTCCAGAACCTTGAGGTCCTCCCACTTACCCAGGGGTGCCTCACCGCCGCTCTTGAGCAGGTGCGTTGCCGTCTCGCGAAGACCCCGAAGTTCCTCCACCGTCGAGCCGATCACATGCCGCCCCATGATCGAGGAGGAGGCTTGACCCAGGGCGCAGGCCTTTACGTCGTGGGCGAAGGCCGTCACCACATTCCGGTCGAGCTTCACGTCGACCGTCACTGTCGATCCGCAAAGCTTGGACCGGGCCGTCGCGGAAGCGTCGGCGTCGGGCAGGCGACCGAGATGCGGAATATCGGCGGCAAGCTCGAGAATGCGCCGGCTGTAAATCTCGTTCAGCATAGAAGCCTGTGACATTACGTTTGGGAATATACCCTTTAACTCCGGATAGGTATCTAATACACAAAATGGGTATCGAACCCATCTAAGGCTAGCTGACCCCGCAACGAGCCTCCCACCAGTGGCGAGCGGAGAAGAAGCTTAAATTTTTGGAAGCTGCGTCGCTTCCTGAATTGAAGAGTGACGAAAGGGGCCCCTGCGTGAGTGATGCCATCAAGTCCTTGTCCGTGCGTCTGAATCCGGTTGCGGACAAGCCTGTTGCGGCTCCGACCCGGGAAGAGGCCGAGGCGGCCGTCCGCACCCTGCTCCGCTGGGCGGGAGACGACCCGACGCGGGAGGGCCTTCAGGATACGCCCAAGCGCGTGGCCAAGGCGTTCCGGGAACTCTATTCAGGATACGACCAGGATCCGGCCGAAATCCTCGACAAGGTCTTCAACGAGGTCGAAGGCTACGACGATATCGTGCTCGTGCGCGATATCCCGTTCCACTCCCATTGCGAGCACCACATGGTGCCGTTCTTCGGGGTGGCCCACGTGGCTTATTATCCCACCAAGGGTGTGGTCGGCCTCTCCAAGCTCGCCCGTCTCGTGGACGCCTATGCGCGCCGCCTGCAGACGCAGGAGACCATGACGGCCCAGATCGCCTCGGCCATGGTCAAGGCGCTCGAGCCGCGCGGCGTGGCAGTCATGATCGAGGCCGAGCACATGTGCATGTCCATGCGCGGCATCCAGAAGGCCGGCGCTCTGACCTTGACGACCCAGTTCACCGGTGTCTTCAAGGAAGACCCCGCCGAACAGGTGCGCTTCCTCACCCTGGTGCGCAACGGCCGGGGCTGAGGCCCTCGCATGACCGCATCGACTCCGTTCCCTCCCCCTGGCTCCAAGACCGAGCTCGAGGAGGGTAGCACCCTGTCTCCCCGCTTCGGAGCGGACGGGCTGGTCACCTGCATCACCACGGATGCCGCGACGGGCGACATCCTCATGGTCGCGCACATGAATGCGGAGGCCCTGGCGAAGACCCTTGCGACCGGCGAGGCCTGGTACTGGTCCCGCTCCCGCGGTGAGCTCTGGCACAAGGGCGCGACCAGCGGGCAGGTTCAGACGGTTCTGGAAATGCGGGTCGATTGCGACCAGGACGCCCTCCTGCTGAAGGTGAAGGTCGCGGGCGACGGCGGATGCTGTCATACGGGCCGCCGCTCCTGTTTCTACCGCAAGGTCGAACTCTTCAATAGCGAGCCGCGCCTCGTTACCGCCTGAGAGCGGCAGCCCTCTCGAAAAGCAAGGCAGCCCTCCACCAGGAAACAGGTGCGCGGCGTCGGCATCCGCGATAGGTACGCCGCATGACTCGACGTGATCTTCTTCTCGCGCGGGTGGCGGCGAGCGCCATCTTCTTCGGCAACGGCTTCGGCATCGGCACCTGGGCGGCACAGCTTCCCCGGTTCAAGGCGTCGCTCGGCCTCTCCGACGGGGAGCTCAGCCTTGGGCTCCTGGCCTTCTCGCTCGGCGCCGTCGCCCTGATGCCGGTGATCGGCTGGGCCGTCGCCGTGGTCGGCAGCCGGACCATGACCCTCATCGCCGCCTTCTCCTTCGCGGCCGCCCTGCTCCTGCCGGGCCTCGCGCCGAGCCTGCCGCTCTTCATCGCCGCTGCCCTCGTGGCCGGTGCCTGCAACGGCACCATGGACATTGCCATGAACACCAATGCCACCGTGGTGGAGAAGGCCTGGGGGGCGGCGATCATGTCGTCCTTCCACGCCTTCTTCAGCCTCGGCGGGCTGGCGGGAGCCGCTTTGTCCGGCCTTCTCATCTCCCTCGACGTCGGCATTGTCCCGACGCTTCTGATCTCATGTTCCGGAATGGGGCTGCTCTTCCTCGCAACCGGCTTCTGGACCATGGGCGAGAGGGAGAGGGCGTCCGAGGGCCACGGCTTCGCCTGGCCCCGCGGTCCCGTCATTCTCCTCGCGGTGCTGGCCATGTTCTGCTTCATCGTCGAGGGCGCGATCGTCGACTGGTCGGCGATCTATCTCCAGACGGTGGCCGGTGCGAGCCTCGAAGCGGCTGTTTCGGGCTTTGCCGCCTTTTCGCTTACCATGACGATCTGCCGGTTCATGGGCGATTTGGCCGTGCGCCATCTCGGGCGCACGCGCACCCTCCAGCTCGGCGGCCTGCTTTCGGCCGTCGGTCTTGCCCTGGCGATGATCCTGCCTTCGCCCCTGGCCGCCTCCATCGGCTTTGCCCTGGTGGGCATCGGCCTGGCCAACACGGTGCCTGTCCTGTTCAGCACGGCCGGCCAGATGAAGGGCATTGCGCCCAGCATGGGTGTCGCCATGGTGGCGACGCTGGGCTACGGCGGGTTGCTGATGGGGCCGCCACTGATCGGCTTTGGGGGGGAAGTCTTCGGCCTGCGTGCCATGCTCGGCCTGCTGATCGTTTTCACCTTCGTCATCATCATAATGTCGCAGAGGGCTCTTCAGCGCTCCACTGTTCAGTTTTCCTGAACCAGTCCTAATTGAAACTTGAGGGCATGTTCACGCGGGCTTCACACGAGGCCGGCATGAATGGACAAAGTGCCTTGGAGTCGATCAATGTTGTGGGACGGGATTGCCCGGCGCAGTGCCGGTTCAGGGGGCGGTGGGGGAGTGACGGACATCAAGGCACCTGTTGAGCGCGATCATCGGGCGAGACCCCGGATCGGACTGGCGCTCGGCGGAGGCGCGGCACGGGGCTGGTCCCATATCGGTGTCCTCCGGGTTCTCGAGGACGCTGGGATCGTTCCGGACGTGATCGCCGGCTGCTCCATCGGAGCCGTGGTGGGCGGCTGCTATGCGGCGGGAAAGCTCGACGAACTGGAGGCCTTCGCCCTCTCCCTGACCAAGCGGCGCGTCATGGGCCTTCTCGACTTCCATTTCAGCGGAGCGGGCCTCATCGCCGGCGGACGCCTGCAGAGCCTCCTCGACCGGGACCTGACCGACAAGCGGGTCGAGGCCCTGCCGATGAAGTTCTGCACCATCGCGACCGAACTCGTGAGCGGCCACGAGATCTGGCTGACGCGCGGCCCCCTCGTCCAGGCCATGCGCGCGTCCTATGCCCTTCCCGGGGTATTTGATCCGGTTCTGATCGGCGGGCGCTGGCTCATGGACGGCGCCTTGGTGAACCCGATTCCGATCACCGCCGCCCGCGCCCTGGGGGCCGACATCGTCATCTGCGTGAACCTCAACGGCGAGGTCCGCGTGCGCGGCACGGTCATCCAGTCCTACGATGCCGGGTCGAGCGATGAGAAGGAAATCGAAGAGGTGATCGAGGCAGCCCCGCGGCGCTGGGGCATCTTTCCGGGCAGCCGGGGCGAGAAGCAGAGCAAGCCCA
The DNA here is from genome assembly GCF_000739015.1 of Microvirga sp. BSC39. Classification (GTDB taxonomy): domain Bacteria; phylum Pseudomonadota; class Alphaproteobacteria; order Rhizobiales; family Beijerinckiaceae; genus Microvirga. The sequence continues at coordinate 22,719 of NZ_JPUG01000035.1, read as the reverse complement.
ATGCCCCCGGGATGGCCACCGTGATGGTGGACGCCTTCAACATCACCCAGGATCGCATTGCCCGCTCGCGGCTGGCCGGCGATCCGCCGGACATCATGGTCGCGCCGAAGCTCGCCAAGATGGGGCTGTTCGAGTTCCACAGGGCTCAGGAATGCATCACCCTGGGCCGGCAGGCCACGGAGCGTGCCCTGCCGGATATCCTCGAACTGCTGCAGGAATCGCAGCCGCGCTGATTTAAGCTGTCGCGATATATTCCTTGATCGCTGTCGCCTCCGCCTCGACCTCCTCGAGGCGCTCCTTCACCACGTCGCCAATCGACACGATCCCGACGAGGCGCCCGCCCTCGACCACAGGGACATGCCGGAATTTCTGCTGTGTCATCAACTCCATCACGTGGTTGATGGGTGTCTCCCCCGTACAGGTCAGCACCTTTTCGGTCATGAAACGGGAGACGGGCTCCTCAAGAGCCCTGGCGCCATGGTTTGCAACCGCTCGCACGATGTCGCGCTCGGAGATGATGCCCGAGACGGGCCTTTGACCATCGACGATCAGAAGGGCACCTATCCTGCGCTCGGCGAGAACCCGGGCCGCTTCGCTCAAGGTGCGGCTCGGTTCGATGGTCGCGACGTCGCGACCCTTGAGCGAAAGAATGTGATTGACGATCATTGATTCCCTCCCGTTGCGCGAACGGCAAAGGACCGTCAGCCCTCGCATCCGCAGGCTGAGGTTGGGTCGAACACCCACGACTTTGGGCGAAAACCCGACGTCAGCTCTCGGATGATCAGCGCAAACCGCATCAGTTTCAAGCCGAGATGCGCTTGGCTCGTGCGGGAAGCGGGTCGATGAGAGGGAAAAGAACGAGCCCTGCGAGGAAGCCGCCGAGATGCGCCTCCCAGGCGATGCTCGCATCCGAAATCCCAAAGGGCTGAACGAAGGCAAACACGTAATTCGCCGCGAACCAGATCCCGAGGAAGATCAGGACCTGCCGGTTGCGCGCCATATGCGCCAGGGTCTCCCGGGGCCGCTCATGGGGCTGGGTCAGGCGCCCCTCCCAGTGCCACGAGGCCGGGGCGAACATGAACCAGGAGGCCGCCGCCATGAGCCCGGACACGGCCCCGGAGGCTCCGATCATCGGCAGGACCTGCAAAGGGTTCATGATCACATAGAGAACCGCCCCGGCAATCGCCGAGGCCGCCGACAGGATGAAGAAACGGCCTGCGCCGCAACGGCGGGCGATGGGCGTCCCGAAGGCCGCCAGCCAGACGCTGTTGATCAGCACATGAGCCCAGGATCCATGCAGCAAGGCATAAGACAAGGCCGTCCAGGGCCTGCCCTCCTGGCCTTCGAGAACATACTGAGCCAAGGCCATCAAAGGCGTGATCGTGTCTTCCGCCACGCCCTCGCGCAGGGGCCTCATGATGTCCTCCACCTGAACGCCACCGAAGGCCACGGACCAACGAGCTGGAATCACCGACCAGTCGATGACCAGCATGAAATCCGATTCGTCAGAGAGGAGCAGCCGAACAGCGTGGATGCCGACCAGCGCCAACAGGCAGAGGCTGATGACGGCAGGAAGGTTGAGAATCGGCTCACGAGCACGGGGCGGGTGTGGAGACATGTAATGCTTTTGTATGAGGCGGCTGCCGGGAATCTCCGGCCGGAGGCTGGTGGGACCTAACCTCTATTTGGCCTCCCGGTCGAGAAAAACCAACTACTTAGCAGCAACCAAGCTTAACGGAGAGGAAGCCCTGTTGCCTCTGGCGTGCGCCCTTGATAATTTTTGTTAACCATAACGGAACCGGGTGAAGCGCGACGCGTTAACTCACCTTTTACTTTCCGCTTGAGCCTAAAATGTAACCATGTCAGTTTGGTTAAAAGAACGTTAACCGGCTGGTGGGGCATGCGGCAGGATTATTTCAAGAACGGCCTTTTCTGTGGCGCAAATGAGAAGTCGGCATTTTCCGGCAAATTCATTAAAACAGTTTTCCTCGGGCTTTCCCTCCTGTTTTCCGGTGCTGCCGCTCAGGCCCAGACCCTGGCATCCCTGCCCACCAACAGCGCCCCGATCTCGAGCGTCGGAATTGCCAAGCCGCTTCTCGGCTGGTCCCAGTTCTGCGAGAAATACCGCTCCGAGTGCGCCGTCGACGTGACGGAGGCCGACAAGATCGAGCTGACGCCTCAGGCGTGGAAGACCATCGTGTCGATCAACCAGCGCGTGAATTCAAGCATCAAGGCCGTGACGGACGCGGATCACTTCGGCGTTGTGGACACCTGGGGCTTCCCGGATGATGGCAAGGGTGACTGCGAAGACTTCCAGCTTCTGAAGCGCCGCCTTCTCGTGGAGGCTGGCCTGCCCCGCCGGGCCATGCGCATGACGGTCGTGATCGACGAGCTCGGCGAAGGTCATGCCGTGCTGATGGTTCGCACCAGCCGCGGCGACTTCGTCCTCGACAACAAGACCTCCTCGGTCCTCCCCTGGCACCGCACCGGCTATGTCTACATCAAGCGCGAAAGCCAGGACGCAATCGGCTGGGTTTCGCTGGGCGGCATCATCTCGTCGCCGACCACCACCGCGAACCGCTAAAAATTTCGAAGCCGGCGTCCACGGGCGCCCGCTTTTCCGTTTTCCACCATCGATGTCAGAAGACTTAAGGCGGATCGACCGATCCGCCTTTTTTTGCTCAACGCGTCGTTCAAAGCTGAAAAACTGGATCCACTTTCTCGCACGATGCGCCACGGATCAGTCGATCCGCCTCATTTTTTGGGCGAAACGCTGCCAGTTCTCCACGTAGCTCCTGGCCGACAACCGAAGCCGCTCGATGGCCTCGGCATCAAGCACCCGAATGGCCTTGGCCGGAGCGCCGACGATAAGGGAATTGTCGGGAAACTCCTTGCCCTCGGTGACGAGGGCGTTGGCGCCCACAAGGCAATTGGCGCCGATGCGCGCATGGTTGAGCACTGTGGCGCCCATGCCGATCAGGGAGTTCTCGCCGATGGTGCAGCCGTGGAGGATGGCTTTGTGCCCGATGGTGCATCCTGGGCCGACGCTCAAGGGCGCACCCATGTCGGTATGCAGCAGCGCGCCTTCCTGAATGTTCGTGGCCTCGCCGATATCGATGAGCTCATTGTCGCCGCGCAGCACGGCGCCGAACCAGATGCCCACATCCCGCCCCAGCCGGACTTTACCGATCACATGGGCGTCCGGCGCAATCCAGAAGCGGCCGGGTTCGGGAAGGGTCGGGGCGGTATCGTCGAGGCTGTAGATCGGCATCGATGGTCCGGCAGAAAAAAGCAGCAGAACCCTGGGGAGGGTCTGCTGCGAAAAAGCGCCTAGTCCTCGAGATCCGTATCGAGGATCGCCATGGTGAAGTTGAAGGAACGGTCCCCATCCTCATCGTCGACGAAGAGAACGCCGACGAATTCCTCACCGATGTAAACTTCCGCAGAGTCGGTCTTCTTCGGCCGCCCGACGACGCGGATCGAGTGGTTTGCAAAGGTCTGGCGCAGGTAGCGCTCGACTTTAGCCATCTCGGTTTTATCCACTACAGGTCCTTTCTTACTGTCACGTTTGCTGCAATTGCCATGCCCGGCAAACGCGAGCAAGCGCCGTTAGGTCCCGAACGGATCCCGTCCTCAGATTCCGTCGGTGTCGGAGAAGCAGTGATTCATGGACCTGGCCGGCTCCTCGCATCCGGCCGTACCGATGACCTTAGCGGGAACGCCAGCCACCGTGGCATTATGGGGCACGGGCTTGAGCACGACAGAGCCTGCGGCGATTCTCGCGCAATGGCCGATCTCGATATTGCCCAGGATCTTGGCGCCGGCGCCGATGAGCACGCCCTGTCGGATCTTGGGATGCCGATCGCCCCGCTCCTTGCCGGTTCCTCCCAGGGTCACGTCCTGGAGCATGGAGACATTGTCCTCAATGACCGCGGTGGCGCCCACCACGAGCCCGGTGGCGTGGTCGAGGAAGATGCCCCGCCCGATGCGCGCTGCCGGGTGAATGTCGGTCTGGAACGCCTCGGACGAGCGGCTCTGAAGGTAGAGGGCGAAATCCTGCCTCCCCCTCTTCCACAGCCAGTGGGCCAGCCGATGGGTCTGTATGGCGTGGAAGCCCTTGAAGTAGAGCACGGGCTCGACGGCCCGGGTGACCACGGGATCCCGGTCGAGCACCGCGCTGATGTCCGCCCGCATGGCTGCCCCAATGGTTCGGTCGTCCTCCACAGCCTCGAGGAAAATCTGCTCGATGATGTCGGCCGGCACAGCGGCATGACCAAGACGGGAGGCGACCCGGTGGATCACCGCAGCCTCCAGGCTTGGCTGGTGCAGGATGGCGCTGAGGACGAAGCCCGCCATGGCAGGCTCGGCCTGGATGATCGCTTCGGCTTCGGAGCGCAGGCGGTCCCAGATCGGATCGACCTTTCCGGCGACGGCATCGGGGGCTCCCGGCTTCAGGCGCGTCTGTGTCATGGTGTTCTCCTGCCGGCCTTGCTGGCGCGTCGTGCGGACCGAACCCAAAGGGCCGCGTGAGTGAAAACCGGATCCACTTTTCCGCACGACGCGCTATCGCCTCAAGCATAGATAAGAAGCCGAGGCCCTTACTACAGATCCAAACGAGCCATGACCTACTCTTTTTCGCCAGCAACGTCCAAGCTTGCCGTTTCCCTCAGCGGCAGCATTGCAACCGTGGCCATCGACAATGTTCCTAAGCACAATGCAGTGGACCTGGAGATGTGGAAGGCCTTCCCCTCACTGATGGAGGCCCTCGACCGGGACGCGGCTGTCCGGGTGATCGTCCTGAGGGGCGCGGGACAGGCCTCCTTCGCCTCCGGGGCGGACATTGCCGAGTTCGCGACGGTACGGGCCAATGCCGAGGGCGGGCGGCTCTACGAGGCCGCCAACGAGGCGGCCTTCTGGGCCGTGGCCCATTGCTCCAAGCCCGTCATCGCCATGATTCGCGGTTTCTGCCTCGGCGGCGGCTTCGGCCTTGCCCTCTCGTGCGATCTGCGGGTTGCCTCCGAGACCGCCATCTTCGGCATCCCGGCAGCGCGGCTCGGGGTCGGATATCCTCCCGGCGCTATGAAGCTCGTGACCGCAGCCGTCGGGGCTCCTGCCGCCAAGGACCTGTTCTTCACAGCACGGCGGCTCGGCGCTCAGGAGGCGCATCGATTGAGCGTCGTGCAGCGGCTGGTTCCTGATGGCGAGCTGGAAGCAGTCACACAGGCGCTCGCTGAGAGCATCGCCGAAAACGCGCCCCTGACGATCCGGGCTGCCAAGGCTGCCATCGACGACGCGGTCGGAGTCGGGCACCCGAATGCCGATCCGCTGGCTCTTGCCGATCTCTGCTTCGACAGCATGGATGCGGTCGAGGGGCGCGAGGCCTTCCTGCAGAAGCGCAGGCCGGCTTTCAGCGGGAGGTAGGCTCAGGCGTCGCGCCGATACACGAAATAGCGGCCCTCGGGCACGATCGTCTGGGACGAGATGTCGGTGCAGGAGGGCATCTCGAAGGCACGGTCGGCGATCAGGAGACCTCCCGGCTGGAGCAGGGAATCGAGCAGGGGCGACAGCCGCAGGGCAAGCTGCCGGTTGGCCGCCTCGTCACCGGTGCCGATGTCGGTGTGGATCAGTGCCGCCGAGCCTTGCCCCACCCGCTCGATGAAGGCCGGCAGCGTCTCGAAGATATCCCCGACGATCAGGTACCCTTCGGGCGGGTAGCAGTCCGGGTGGGCCGCCGGGGAGCGCTCGAAGGCGTAGATCTCGCGGCCGGGCAGCCTGGTTCGCAGGTGATCGTAGGTGCGGCCGTTGCCGAGGCCGAGTTCGAGTATGAGCCCGGTCGGGCCGATTTCCTCGGCCGCCCAGTTCAGGAGGTCGCGCTGTGCGGTCAGGCGCCGGATCACGGAATCGAGTCGGGTCATTCGTCACTCCTGCCGCAGGGATATGGGGAGGAGCCCTTCAAAGCCAAGGTTAAGTGCCTTACGGACGCTGCGCCAGGAAATCGAGCACGCCCTGCTTGTGCACCTTGTCGCCCACGGCAAGGTTGTGGTCTCGCCCCGGAATGTCGAGGGCGGTCGCGTTCGGGATCAGCTTGGCGAGCTCCGGACCTGAGCCCGACACGTCGTCCTTGGTGCCGACCGAGACCAGGGTCGGCAACGTGATGGAGGCGACTTCCTCCCGGGTCAGCGCCTGCCGCGACCCACGGATACAGGCGGCCAGGGCCTTGAGGTCGCTGCCCGTCTGCTCGGCGAAGGCCCGGAACATGCGCTGCATGGGATCGGTGAGATCATCGAGGGAGCGCACCTCCATGGCATCGGCGATGCCGAGCGGCAGGCCGACCCCTTCGACGAGATGGATGCCTAAGCCGCCGAGCAGCATGGAGCGCATCCGCTCCGGGGCCGTGAGCGCCATATGGGCGGTGATCCGCGCGCCCATGGAATAGCCCATCACGTCCGCCCGCTCGATGCCGAGATGGTCGAGAAGCCGACAGCCGTCCTCCGCCATGCGATAGGAATTGTAAGCCTCGGGATCGTAGAGCTTCTCGCTCTCCCCGTGCCCCCGGTTGTCGAAAGCGACGACCCGGTATCCCGCCCGCGTCAGGGTCTTCACCCAGAGGGTGTTGACCCAGTTCACCGCGTGGTTCGAGGCGAAGCCGTGGATCAGCAGGATCGGATCGCCCTGCCCCTCATGGGGCGGAACGTCGACATAGGCGATGCTCACGCCGTTGGAATTGAAATAGCGCATGGAACCGGTGACGTTGGAGGAATCCAGGGGTTGGGTTCTACCTAGCACCCCTTCCGCCGGATGCAATCGCTGGAAATTTGCTCTAGGCGCATGGCCGATCGGCCATTATGGTGCGCCAAATTTCATCGCTTCAGAGCAACGGCAATGGCTGACAAAGGCACACCCCACTTCCACAACGATCCGGGCGTTCCCGTCATTCACGTGGGCTCGAAGGAGTTCATGTGCATCGGAGCAACCCCTCCCTTCGATCATCCCCATGTGTTCATCGACATGGGCTATGACAGCGAGACGATCTGCTCCTACTGCTCGACCCTGTTCAAGTACGACCCATCCCTGAAGTTCGACGAGGCCCGCCCGGCCGAATGCGTCTGGGAGCCCGATTTCGCGGGCTCGGCCTCCTCGCGTTAAGTGCAGCATCTCTCGGTTGCAGTCGTCGGAGCCGGTATCGGTGGCCTGACGGCGGCTCTGGCCTTGGCTAGGCAGGGCCACACGGTCACACTGATCGAGCGCCGCACCGGGTTCAGCGAGGTCGGAGCCGGCCTCCAGCTGTCCCCAAATGCGAGCCGCATCCTCATCAAGCTCGGACTCGGGCCGGCGCTCCGTCGCGTAGTGACGGAGCCGGAGCGTGTCGTGGTGCGCGCCATCCGCTCAGGCAAGCGCATCGGCGAGGTGGCCCTCGGCGCCTTCATGCGCGAGCGGTTCGAGGCGCCCTATTGGGTCGTGCACCGGGCCGATCTCCAGACAATTCTGCTCGATGCCGTCCGCTCGGAGCCGTCGATCCGCTTGGTCATGGGACGAACGGTGGAGAGCGTCGAGACCGGCCCGTCACAGGCCTCCCTCACGTGGATCTCCGCCGGCGGTGCCCAGGAGACCCTCACGGCCGCTCTGGTCGTTGGCGCCGACGGGGTCTGGTCGACAGTCAGGCAGCAGCTCGGCGACAGAAGGCCGCCTGCCTATCGCGGCACCATCGCCTGGAGGTCCACCTTTGAGCGCAGCGCCGCACCGGCCGAACTCGCCGGCGACGAGACCGGCCTCTGGCTCGGCTCGCAGGGGCATGTGGTGCATTACCCCATAGCCGGCGGCAGGCTCGTCAATGTCGTGGCCATCCAGCGGAATCCGACACCGGTGCAGGGCTGGGCCGCTCCCGGCCGGCGGGAGGACCTGCTTGCCCGCTATGCCTCCGCCGCCCCTGCCCTGCGCGAGTTGCTCGCCTGCCCGCAGGAATGGCTGCGCTGGTCGCTCTTCGATCACCCGGCCGAGCGCCTCGCCAAGGGCCGGATCGCTCTCCTCGGCGACGCTGCCCACCCGGTCCTGCCGTTCCTGGCCCAGGGAGCCGCGATGGCGATCGAAGAGGCCGCGACCCTCGCCTCCCTGTTACGCGATCCGCAGAGCGACATCCCGCAGCTCCTCTCGGCCTATGAGAAGCAGCGTCTCGGGCGTGCGACCCGGGTCCAGAAGGAGGCCCGCACCAACGGGCGCATCTATCACGCAGGCTCTCTGGTGGCCTTCGGGCGCGATCGTGTCATGCGCCATCTCGGCTCCGAGGGCATGACGAAGCGCTACGGCTGGCTCTACGGCTTCCGCGCTCCGGAGTGATTAGGGGAAACCGGCGCGCACGGTTGGACTTGCGCTCAAGCCCGCAGCCCGATAACCCTCGTTGCTGAAGCGGACGTGGCGAAACCGGTAGACGCAAGGGACTTAAAATCCCTCGGGCTATGCCCGTGCGGGTTCGACCCCCGCCGTCCGCACCATTCCTGACCTTTCCATCGCTGACATTATCCGGTGAGGCGTTGCTCCCGGAATCCCCGATGGCTATCGGCGGGCGTTCCTGTTGCTACGGCAATAGCGACCAAGAATTGCCATGCCTTCTCCTTAAAGGCGAAGCCTCAACCAAGGATGATGATCTACGAGAAGTGAAAGGCCTGGGGCAATCCGGTCTGTTGCCATGAGGCGCTTATGCCGAGACGGGTATTGCGATTGAAACCAAGGTCGTTGGATCCGAGTGAACAGGTAGCGGCTTTCTCACCTGGCACATAATGCGAGTGATCGCATCAGGGCTGTTCCCTATTACTATCAGGACAGCCCCGGCGCTACTGAGCAGGTTGCTCTTGCGAGGCTCCCGGCCGGGTTAAGGATGACAGCGATGGACTTCCAGATCATATAACAGAAAACGCACAGGAGCCCGAGAACACCGGAGCTGAGATCGCAAGTGCGTGGTGTGCAAGCCAGCACATCAAGCAATCCGAACAACAGTTATGGTCCAAGGTGTCTTTGATCAGCACCAATGGAGACGAACGATGATCTCCGGCTCCTTCCTGCGTCGTCGGTTCAGTGCAGTGGTCGTCTTGGCTCTCGTATCGGCGAGTGCCGATGCATGGGCGCAGAGCCATCCGCTTACTTTAAGAATGTCCTGCTCTCAGGCGCAGGGTCTTGTGGCTTCCCAAAGAGCCATTGTCCTCAATACAGGGCCCCTCACCTATGACCGCTATGTCGGATCCTTTGGATCCTGCGCCGTCGGAGAAACCCTTGATCCGGCCTGGGTCCCGACCGCCGATATAGCCCAATGCCCCATTGGATACCGTTGCGCACCGCGCTCCGCACCCTCACGGAACTAGGGGATCAGGGTCCACAGGACGCCGCTGCCTGCCTCATGCCGTGCGGTTTGGTGATCTTAGCGACTGTGCCAGGCCCGGAGGGCCAGAAGGGGTGTCAGGATCGGCCAGCCGAACCCGGCGATCAGGATATGATCGAGGCCGATATCCTCCTCGTCATTGATCATGGTCGAGACTGCCAGGAGCAGAATCACGCCAGATAGATAGATCATCAGAACTTCACGCATCCCGCAGCCCCCAGCCACCTTAAAGCTGAGCTTTGACGCATCACAGGGATCAAGCCAATGCGACCGGCAGTCGCCTGCTCCCTTAATCAAGTGGGACGCTTGCCCGAGGAGCGAAGAAAATTCGCTCCTGGGGAGACGGAAAACCTGCCGGAATGGCCAAAATTTAAGTTTCGCCAGAAACTTAGCCGCAACTCAATCGGGCCTGGCCCGTTCATCGGGACTATGACAAATTCATAAGGAGATCATCGATGCCAAAGCGGCACCACCCTTATGCCGCAGGAGGCAACACCGGCTGGAGCATCGGCTCGAACAGCCTGACGGCAGCCGGGCAATCCGAATTATTGAGGGATCTCGGACGTCAGCTTCAGCACAGTTACCAGAGCGCCCTGAAGGAACCTGCCCCGGATCGCATCAGACAGTTGCTGGAGAGGCTTGAACGAACGCATTTGCATGAAAGGAATGAGGATCACTGAGCCGCACCAGCTCAGCGATCCTCATCGTCGAAAGGCCCGGAACTCAGCGCCTGCGACGGTTTCGCGGGTGCGAGTGATCCGCTGAGGATGAATTCTTCGGAACGAGGCTGTAGATCAGAAATCCTGCCAGTATTCCGGCTCCGAGCAGAACATAGGGGTACGACTTGGCGGTCTGAACGACGCCGGAAGCGGTATGACGCACGGCATAGACCGGCATGGAAGCATCATGGATCAGGCGCTCGGCCCGCCTGACATTTTCCTGTCGGGTGTGGATCTCCAAGTCGTAGCCCTCATCGTCATCATGGCGATGAAGCTCGATGCTGTTACGGGCGAATCCAGCCGAGACGAGGCGCTGCACCGCTTGGTTGGCCTCACTGCGGGACTGGAAAGATCCGGTGGCGATAGACGTATTCGGCATTAGTCAATCCTCTTCGAACTGCTGACGCCAATTCCCGGCAAGCGCCTAGGTTCCACATCAACCTGCGACACGACGTGGAAAGGCCACCAACCTGGGCGCCTTCAGTTCCTCCGATAGGATTGCGAGGCTCTCTCCGCCTCCATCAAAACCTCAAGCGCTTTCCAGGGTTTGGGCATGAACCGGACATCACGGGGAACATCACCGGTTTCATTGTCCAGAGGCCTGCCTGAGGTCAGCACGGTGCGGACCCATGGCCACTTGAGCCGCACGGTTCGCACCAGATCCATTCCATCCATCAGGCAAGGGAGGCGAAGATCGGCAAAGAGGAAAGCCACTTCTTCCGAATGCCGGCTCAGGTAATCAAGGGCTTCTTCCGCGCTGGACGTTTCAACGACCTTGAGATCGGTTTCCTCGAGAAGAGCTGCCGCCAAGCCCCTGACTTCGAAATCGTCCTCGACGATCAAGGCCACGCGATAAGGCTCAATTCTCTGTCCCATAAGTCGTCTCCTGTTCCGATTTACGTTTCCTGGAGCCCTTCGATGAAGGATCAACAATCCTCAGGCTCTCTGTGTGACGGGAAAAATCCGGCTCCGGAAACGCCATGCGGACAGCCGGTGCGACACAGCCAAAACTCAGCATGCGATCAGAAGCGCCAAGGCTTTCGAGCGCATCCTCTACAGGACTGCGAATAATCAAATTCCCGAATGCGGGGCGCACCCAGGCGAATACCCTCATCACAGAACGGTGAAGACAGCTCTCCGTTTCAGCTTGGCCTTAGAGAAATTTTCTCAGATGCCTTTTTGACCTAGAGGAACCGCCTTCCAAGCTGTAGCTTAAGCTTGAACCGACTGTGCTCACGCGAGATCCCCGCCGTGTTCAAGGAGACCCAGCTTCACCAGGAATTCTTGGACCTGGAGCATCACATGCGGCTTCTCGACCGCAGGCTTGCCGATGCCCTTCATCGGATCCGCCACGGCTCCTCGTCGGAGTCGGTCGAGCAGGCTCGTCGGGATGAGAAGCAGCTCCTGTCCGAATTGGACCGACTGATGACGAGAATGCGAGCGATCGAGGGGCAGCTCCTCCAGATTCAGAAGGGTGCCACGCGCCACTGAAACCACCTCCAGTCATCGGCTTGTGTGAAGCCGCACGTCGGAGGCGCCGAACTGGGCTCATTGTGCATGCCCTAACGTAAGACGAACTCAGGAGTGAGAGAGGGATGGCCTTCAGGGACTCTTATCCGGAGCCGGATATGGAAGACGGGGGCGTCGAAGCCATGCGCAGACGGTGCATCCCGCTGCTCTCGGTCATGATCGGCCTCTTGGCCGCCATGAATATTGCATCAGTCGTCTTCGTTCTTCTGGAATGAACGGCTGCCCTGCCCCACGCTTGGTGGCATCACCGTAGATAATTCGAGAAAGACGAGAACTGCAGGACAGCGCATATGATGCGAGATTCTGTCCTGCAGGTTCACCGTCCGTGTTCAGCGCAGTCCGAGGAACGACAGGATCGCCAGGACCACAACGATTGCACCGATAAGCCAGATGATGTTGTTCATGAGGATTCTCTCCCGAAATGGAATTGACCTCATGCCAACGGTCAAGGTGAGGGTTCGTTCCTTGTCTCCAGCCACTCGACTATTCGGAGCGGCAGGCGGTCAGATCGGCTGCAACGACCTCGCCCGAGGCCGCAACCTGCCTTCTGCGCACGCTCGTACAAGCCGCATGAGTGAGGCCTTGAGCTGAGTCGACTTGGACCCGGCTCTCCTGCGAGCGCGCAGTTTCGTAGCCAGGGCCTGACCGGTAGTCCCAGGTGGAAATCCCTGCCGTACCGACACAGCCGCTGAGACTGAACATGAGACATGCGGCAGTGAAGGTTTTGAGGATCGTCGGCATCGTCTCACTCCTTTGCTTGCGGAGCTTCCCGGCGAAGGATGCAGCCCTCATTTGGACCTCTCCACAACCGAAACAAGAAAACCCCGGCGTTGCCACCGGGGTTTTCCGTAGAACTGGATGAAGCCGATCAGAAGTCGCGCTGAATGCGCAGACGGCCTTCCCAAGCATCATCGTCATCCGCGCCGACGATGCCGCGCGGGTTGAGGTTGGAGTACAGAGCCTCCACGCCGATATCGAGGCCCGAAACCGGCGACCAGATCAGGTTCGAACCGACGCGCCACTCGGTGAAATCGGCAGACGGAGCAGCAGTGCCATACTCGACGCGAGCATAGGAGCCGAACAGGCTCTGACGGACGGTCGGCGTCCAGTAGTGGTTCACGCCACCGGCGAGCGACCATCCACGGCCGGTTTCAATGTCGCCATCGGGGCCGATATAGGCATCCAGGACCGTGCCCGAAGCGATGCCGACCGAGATATCCGGGTCGAAACCGAGATAGCCAAGGGCACCGTCGGCGTAGGTTGCCGCGAGCCACAGGGCATCGCCCTCTGCCAGCATCGGCAGGTTCACGTTGAACTGACCTGACACAGCCCAGCCGAGCTCGCTGTCGGGGTAGTCGCCGCCGACGAGCGCGTTGCTGCGAACCTGATGGAGGGCGCCCGAGAGCTGAGCCGAGCCCCAGGTGCCGGAGTATTTCAGGTTGCCGACGAGGTCGGGCAGCCTCTGACCGGCACCCACGCCTGCCGCGTTATCCAGATCGGCGGTGGCGAAGGAGCCCTCTTCCAGCGACAGGGTGGCCGAGAAGCCGTTGCCGAAGGAGAAGGTGTAGGCCAGCAGGTTCACGTCCGGATAGTCGTAGAAGCGGACCGTGCCCCAGTTCTCGTTCGCGATGTCGCCGTTGGTGAAGAACGAAGTCGTGCGACCGGCCGTCAGGCCGCCGAACTGGATGTAAGCCTGGGCGAGGTTCGTCGAGGTGCCCGAGCCATAGACGCCGGACTCACGGCTCATCTCCATGCGCACGAAGGCGCGGAGCAGGCCATAGGCAGTGGCGGTGCGGGCGTCGAGCTGCACGCGGCCACGGGCGAGGAAGCCGATGGCGTCGTCCTCACGGGACACCGGCTCGACATAAGCGTACTCGGCGCGGACGCGGCCGCCGACACGCAGGCAGGTTTCTGTGCCCGGGATGTAGAAGAAGCCTGCGCCGTAGGTGGAGCAGACGCGGACGTATTCGACGGCAGCGGCCTTGGCGACCGGCAGGTCGGCGGCTTGCACCCCCGCGGTAGCCGCAAGACCTGCGACCGATCCGAGGAAGAGGCTCTTAACGAGCTTCATGGTTTTCTCCAAAGAAGTCTGGGTCCGAGACCCATATACAAACGTGACCATACTTATACTCACGTTTGGCACAATACGGGGTCACCTTGGATCCGCTCATGCGACGAGCAACATGCCGAAAAGGTGGGCATTCCAGGCGAGCTGGCGTGTTTATTTTCCACGATGTGGCCCAAAATCAACAGCCGGACAGACCCCTGCCACTGCGTCATGCGCTCCATGGTTTGAGGCCCTGGCGCTGCCAGGACGAATGTCGCCCGATCCACCCGAGCCAATGCATCAATCCCCGAAGAAGTCCAATTCGAACTCCCGGCAGGTATACCCGACCGGGCACTGGGGCGTGTCCCGCGTCGGCACGAAAGCAGGTTCGATCATTTCGTTGCGCAGGCAGAACCGCCTGTCGCTGACATAGCGGTCATAGGTGTGGGTACCGGTTCCAAGAACGACCTGACCACGCGACAGGACGAGCCCGCGGGCTTGGTTGCAGGTCAGGTTAGGGGTGAGCGGCCTCGGCTGGGCGTGGACGCTCGATGCAGCGACCAGGAGAGCCAGAACACAAACAGTTTTTCGCATCGTCATACCCTTCGTACGAACAGTCCCGGGGGGACACATCTTAGGAATGACAACGCCTTAAGCAGGGCTTTGTTACGGGAAATGCCCTCGCCTGGGTGGTCCATAACGGGGCTAAAGCATAGGCTGCAGGCGCTTCGCCAGATCGACCGCAGCACTGTAGTCGGTCTTGCCCGAACCCAGCACGGGAATGCTCGACACGAGGATGGAGCGGGGCACCCACAGCTCGGGAAAACCATGATCCTTGGCGTGGGCCAGGAGCACATCGCGATCCGCATCCGGCCTGTCGGTGATGAGGACGATCTGCTCGCCCTTGCGTGGGTCAGGGATCGCCACCACCACATGATTGCTGTCGGGCCAGAGGGACTGGACGGTCGCCTCGATGGCGGCCAGCGACACCATCTCGCCCGCAATCTTGGCGAAACGCTTCGCCCGCCCCCGGATCGTCACTAGCCCATCATCGATGGTGACGATATCGCCGGTGTCATGCCATCCCTCGGCTGGCGCCAAGATGCCACCAGGCGCGGCCGGGTCGAGGTAGCCCTTCATCACGTTCGGACCGCGCACGTGCAGGCGTCCACCCTCGTAGATTCCCTGAACAGGCTCCAGTCGCCATTCGATGCCCGGCAGGACATGCCCCACCGAACCCGGATGGTTGTTGTCGGGAAGGTTGCAGGCGATCACCGGCGAGCATTCGGTGGCGCCGTATCCTTCCACGATCACCGTGCCATGCCGGTCCCAGAGCCGGCGCGTCTCGTCCTTCACCCGCTCGGCTCCGGCAATCACGAAGCGCACGCTTGCGAGATCGTTCTCGCCGGCCGCGCGGGCATAGCCCTGGAGGAAGGTGTCAGTGGCGAGCATCACGGTGGCGCGCGTTCCGGCTACGAGCTTGGGGATCTGGCGGTAATGCAGCGGGCTCGGATAGAGCACCGACTTCATGCCGTTGAGAACCGCCGTCAGAAGACCTGCGCTCAGGCCGAAGGAATGGAAGATCGGCAGCGGATTGAAGAAGACGTCATCGTCCCTCAATATGTCGCCCGCCAGAGCCTTCACCTGGTAGGCGTTCGCCACGAGGTTCGCGTTCGACAGAACCACACCCTTGGGCACGCCCTCCGACCCCGAGGTGAAGAGCAGCACGGCGGGATCGTCGGGCCGGATCTTGGCCCTGGCATGGATCCGTCGCGCAATCCATGACTCCGCAAGCCCACGCAGCTTGTCGAGGCTGGTGAGCTCCGCACGAACATCCTCGAGCCAGAGGATCCTGCGCCCCTCTCCCAGGGCCTCGATGATGTCGTCGAGCTTGCCCTGCTCGATGAAGCGGCGCGAGGTGACGATGGTCTCGATGTTGGCCAGCTCGCAGGCAGCCTTCAGGTTCTTGAGACCGGCCGTGAAGTTCAGGAAGGCCGGGATGCGCCCGAAGGCGTTGAGCCCGAACAGGGTCACGGCAATCGCCTGCACGTTCGGCAGCAGCACGCCGACCGGCTCGCGCTCCCTCGTCAGGCCGGCGAGCTTGCGCCCGAGCACCAGGGAGCCGAGGACGAGGCGTCCGAAGGTGATCGGCTGGCGCTCCAGATCCTCCAGGGCGACCTTGTTGCGGCCGAAGCGATCCCTGGCGTCGAGGAGTGCTTCGAACAGGGTCTTGCGCGTCCGCGCGATGTCGAACTCAGCCACGGGCGCGCTCCTGATCAACTAGCCGGCCGAGCCTTCGCGGATCGGCGCCTGATAGGCCAGGCCCATATCCCAGGGGAAGTAGATCCAGGTGTCCTGGCTCACTTCCGTCACGAAGGTGTCGATGAGCGGGCGCCCGGCGGGCTTGGCATACACGGCGGCAAAATGCGCGTTGGGGAGCATGTCCCGCACGATCTTCGCCGTCTTGCCGGTATCGGTCAGGTCGTCGATCACGAGCACGCCCTTGCCGGTCCCGTCGCCCAGCGCCTTGATAGCGGGCGCGATGTCTTTCAGCACCCGCAGCTCGCCCTGGTTCTTGTAGTCGTGATAGCTCGCGATGCAGACGCTCTCGATGAGGCGCACATCGAGTTCGCGGGCCACGATGGCGGCCGGCACGAGGCCGCCGCGGGTGATGCAGACGATCGCCTCGAACGGGCCGGCCGAGGCCAGGCGCCAGGCAAGGGCGCGGCAATCGCGGTGGAACTGGTCCCAGGAGACGGGGAAGGCTTTGGGAGAGGTCGGGGACATCGGCTGGCTCTTTTTGACGGTGGTGGCGAGGATAACTCTTACAATGGCGCCCGGTCACCCTTGAGGTGAACGAGATGATCGCGGACGGCAGCGGCCGCTTGGGCGACCGTGTCCGGGTCCTTGCCCCGTACGACGATCTGGTTGCGGAAGCCGCTGGTGGAAAACGACGGATAGGACCCGATGGAGACGCTGGAATAAGACGAGGCGATCCGGCTCAGGCCCTCGGCATAGATGCCCTCGGCCAGCCCCTCCGCCTCGATGGTCTCGATGATCATGCGCGCGCCGGTCTCCAGGGTCGGGGCGATGTTGTCGAGCATGGCCTGCATGATCGAGGGCACGCCTGCCATCACGAAGACATTGCCGATGCGGAAGCCCGGCGCCTTGGAGATCGGGTTCTCGATCAGGCTGGCGCCGTCGGGGATCCGGGCCATGCGCATCCGGGCTTCATTGAGTTCTTCAGGGGTGTAGCGCTCCCGCAGCATCGCGACCGCCCGCGGATCGTGGTCGATCCCGACGCCGAACGCCTTGGCCATGCAATCGGCCGTGATGTCGTCGTGGGTGGGGCCGATGCCGCCCGTGGTGAAGAGGTAGGTGTAGCGGCCGCGCAGGGCGTTGACCGCTGCGACGATCTCCTCCTCCACATCGGGGACGACACGAACCTCGCGCAGGTCCACGCCGATCCCGGTCAGGTACTCGGCGATGTAGCCGATGTTCTTGTCCTTGGTGCGGCCCGTGAGGATCTCATCGCCGATGATGAGAAGGGCGGCTGTAACGGAGACGGCCATGCGCAGCGATCCTTTTGAGGGCCTTTAGCCTTACAAACGGCAATTCTCAAGCAGCGGCAAGGGTTCACCCCCAGGTGTCATTGCCGGGCGCTCGGTGACGAAACACTGACGGGCGGTTATGCGGCTGGGCCAGCGCCTTCGGGCCTGAGGCTGGGAAGCCTCAAGCCTGAAGGTCTATCGAGGGTGGCGCGAATGACAGCCCGGCTCGATGTGTGATGGTGATAAGGAAGAGCCGAACTGTCTCTTCGCGCACGGCTTCTTTAGGCGTTCAGGCGATGCCAGCCCGGTGACCGTTCCAGGCGGGGTCCGTCTGCTCGACGGGGGCCTTGAACCGATTCCGACCACCGGCACGCAGCCTGGGCCTCCTGTCGAATGAGGCTGCGTCACCCCACCCACAGGACCGTGCCTGCCTCCACACTGCGACGCCTCGCGAGCGCGCCCCTCAACAGAGGCAGGTCTACACAACGATATAGCCGAGCTTGCAGCTTCTGTCAAGAACAAACAAGGAACACTACGAGCCCTCTCCCCTCTGCGGGAGAGGGTGGCCTGCGCAGCAAGTCGGGAGAGGGGCCGTGCTCGATCGGACTACCCCTCTCCCGGCTCACTCCGCTCGCCACCCTCCCCCGCAACGGGGCGAGGGTCACCCGCGCTCGATCCTGCGCGCGATCCCGGCTCGCCTTCGGCGTCCGGGATGACGGCGGTGGGATCACAGAGGCTTGTCATTTCCGGTCGGACCTCAGCGGAGGGGAAGGGAATCCTCTTGCACACGCGGCGCCATGAATCCCCTTCCCTCGCCTGCGGTTCGCCGGGGATGACACCAAGCGGCATGGGTTGTACCCGGGGCTTCTCCCCTGCTACCAGGGTTTTTTCAGTCGAATGTTGGTTTTGGATGCGTTTTCAGGAAACCCTGCTCGAGGGCCGTCTCATCGAGCGTTACAAGCGATTTCTGGCGGACGTGGAACTCGACACGGGCGAGATGGTCACCGCCCATTGCGCCAATCCAGGGGCCATGATGGGCCTGAAGGCGCCCGGCAGTCGGGTCTACCTCTCACGGGCGACGAACCCGAACCGCAAGCTCAAGTACAACTGGGAGTTCGTGGAGGTCCCCGCCGGCGGCGGTCCGCTCCAGCTCATCGGGATCAACACCTCCCGGCCCAACCTGCTGGTGGCCGAGGCCTTGCGGGAGGGGCGCCTCGCGCCGTTTGCCCGCTATGACCGGGTGCGGCCCGAGGTGAAGTATGGCAGGAACAGCCGGGTCGACTTCCTGCTGGAGAAGGATGGCGAGCCGCCCTGCTACCTGGAGGTCAAGAACTGCCACCTCATGCGTGAGGCGGGCTTTGCCGAGTTCCCGGACTGCGTGGCCGCCCGCAGCGCCAAGCACCTCTACGAGCTGGCCGACATGAAGGCTGAAGGAGCAAGGGCCGCCCTCGTCTACGTCATCCAGATGGATGCCAAGCGCTTCGACGTCGCCCGCGACATCGACCCGGCCTATGACAAGGCCTTCCGGCACGCCCTCGCGGCGGGGGTGGAGTCTTACGCCTATGTCTGCCGCATCACGCCCCAGGAGGTGACCATCGACCGGCCGGTGGAGATCGTGACGCCGCGGTGAGGCACAGAGGCGATCCGCAGCGCTGCCAATCGTTCTGGTGTCATCCCCGCGAAGGCGGGGATCCATAACCCCGACATTCACGAAAGGAGCGCAGCGTTGTCCGACACGCTTCTTTCTGCACCGTCGGCGGTTATGGATTCCGGGCTCCGCTGCGCGGCCCCGGAATGACAGTGCTGGAGCAGGATCAGGACCGCTCGAACACCAGGTTCATCTTGGTTTCGAGCACCTGCCGGTAGCCCTTGCCCGTGAGCAGCCCGATCACGTCGGCCTGCCAGCGTTCCGGCACGTTCGCCACGATGAACACGGATGGATAGAGCGAGACAGGCGCGTCCCGGAAGAACGGGCCGAGGACCAGATCCTCCGCTCCCTCCACATCGAGCTTGATCGCGTCGACATGGGTCAGGCCCTCCCGGCCGAGGAGGTCGAGCAGGGTCACGGCGGGGACGCGGATCGCGTCCGTCTGGCTCGAATTCACGATCTTGAGGCTCGCCTCGCCCCGGTTGAGCGGATCGAGGAACAGGGTGAGCTCGCCCGTCTTGTCGGCGATCGCGCAATCGACGGCCTTGATGGTGCAGGCCGGATTCTGGCGGATGTTGTAGATCAGCCGGTCGAAGATCTCCGGCTGCGGCTCCACGGCCAGGATCCGGGTCGAGACCGCCGGCCCCGCTTCCCGGGCCAGGAAAAGCGCATACCAGCCGACATTCGACCCCACGTCGATGAAGGTGAAGCCGTCCTTGATCCGTGAGGCCAGGATCCTGAGCTCGTCGGCATCGAAATATTGCGGCGTGAAGAGGAGCCGGCGTTCGCACACGTTCTTGTACGGATAAAGCCGCATCCGCACGCCGAAGGTCTCGAGGTCGAGCGGCAGGCCTTTGAGCATCTTCATGGCGAGATGCCGCAGCATCAGGGCCACCCTGCGACCGGCCCAGCCCTCGGGCAACCCGCGCGTGCGGTCGATCACCCAGCGGGTGAGACCTGAAGGCGCAAAGTCCCCGAAGGGGCGGGAGTCATTCATTACCGAGAAATCCAAAGCCGCGAACCGGATGAACAGGGTTGCTCATGACACCCCCGGGCGCCAATCGCAAGCGGGGCATGAGGACATTAGCGCATGCGCGGCCCATTCGGGGCCGCGGCGCATGCTCTCCTTCATGGAGAAGCATCGGATCGATCCCAAAAGTGCAAACCCGATTTTGGGCCCGATGCTTTAGCTTGCTTCACGCGCGGCGATCCTTACATTCCGGACAACAGATCAAGGATCGAGAATGACCGATACCGATGTTGTGGAGCGCAGGCGCGCGCCCGAAATCCCGCTGCACGGCCCTGCGGACTTCGAAGGGATGCGCCGCGCCGGCCGCATGGTGGCCGAGTGCCTGGACATGCTCTCGGATCACGTGAAGCCCGGCGTCACGACCGAGTTTCTGGACAAGCTGGCCTTCCACTTCATCCGCGACCATGGGGCCTATCCGGCCTGCCTGCACTACCGCGGCTACACCAAGACGATCTGCACCTCGATCAACCACGTGGTTTGCCACGGCATTCCCAACGACAAGCCCCTGCGCGACGGCGACATCATGAATGTCGACGTGACGCTGATCCTCGACGGGTGGCACGGCGACTCGAGCCGCATGTACTATGTGGGCGAGGTGCCGCGCCGGGCGCAGCGGCTCTGCGAGATCACCTATGAATGCCTCCTGCGCGGCATCGCGGCCGTGAAGCCGGGCGCGACCACCAACGACATCGGGGCGGCGATCCAGGCCTATGCGGAAGCCGAGCGCTGCTCCGTGGTGCGCGATTTTTGCGGCCACGGCATCGGCAAAGTGTTCCACGACTCGCCGACGATCCTCCACTACGTGGAGCCGGCCTACAACGTGGAGCTGAAAGCCGGCATGTTCTTCACCATAGAGCCCATGATCAACTTAGGACGGCCACAGGTGAAGGTGCTCGCCGACGGCTGGACCGCCGTGACCCGCGACCGCTCCCTCTCGGCCCAGTTCGAGCACATGGTGGGCGTGACGGAGACCGGCGCGGAGGTGTTCACCTATTCGCCCAAGGGGCTGGACAAGCCGTCCTAAGCGGTGACTTGGCATTTGGCGACGCTTACCAGAACGTCCGCACGAGAATGGTATAGGACCTCACGAAGGACCAAGCGAAGCTAACGGCTACAAAGCAGTAGCCGCTGAAGATAACGACTGAGAGCGGAAAATCTTGGCTGTACGTAACAGACTCAACAATCCCGATCATAAAGGGTGCAAGGACGAAGCTCGCTATGGCGCTTAGAACAGCACCTATCATGCCACCTACAGCCGCGAGCAGAAGAAAAAGCGTAAGCTTGGCATAATACAAAATTCTCATGTGCTTATGCTCGGCTTGACACTAGATCCTCGGCCCAGAGGATTTGACGGGTTGGGGATGGCGGAGGAGGGGCAGGCCTTCAGGGGCGACCAACACCTCGATGCTTCGCGCCACTCCGGGCTGACGGCGGATCAAGCCGGCCCGTTCCAAGGTTAGGATCATCTGGTGCACGGACGGCGGCGTGACCTGGAAATGGCGCTGCATGTCGGTCTCAGCCGGGGGGCGGCCATGGACGCGCGTGTAGGCATCGATGAAGGCCAGGTACTGGCCCTGCCGGTCGGTGAAGCTTTTCTCGGACATCCGCCACACGCTCGATTCATCGGCTGATTCAGCTGGGCCTCTCACGCGGGAGGCCGAGATGAACATATGCTACCGGATTGAGCTGAGCGAGGCCGAGCGCACCCAGCTTCAGACGATGCTCAGCGGCGGCAAGCAGGCGGCCCGAAAGCTCAAGCGAGCGCAGATCCTGTTGGCGGCCGATGCCGGGGTGTCAGACGAGACGATTGCCGAGAGCATCGCGGTGGGCGGCTCGACCGTGTACCGGACCAAGCGCCGCTTCGTGGAGGGCAACCTGGAGCGGGCCCTCAGCGAGGAACCCCGTCCCGGCGCCGCCCGCAAGCTCTCAGGCCCGGAGGAGGCGCTGCTGGTGGCCACCGCCTGCGCAAAGCCGCCGGCGGGCCGGGCCCGCTGGACGCTGGAGCTCCTGGCCGGCGAGATCGTACGGCTCACCCAACACAACAGCCTGTCGCGCGAGACAGTGCGCCGGCGTCTGGCTGAAAATGCCCTCAAGCCGTGGCAGCAGAAGATGTGGTGCGTGCCAAAGATTGATGGCGAATACGTCGCCCGCATGGAGGATGTGCTTGATCTCTACGCCGCGCCGTCCGATCCGCAGCACCCGGTGGTGTGCTTCGATGAAAGCCCCGTCCAACTCATTGGTGAGACGCGCCCGCCGCTCCCGGCCGCACCGGGGCAGATTGAGTGCATCGACTACGAGTACCGCCGCTGTGGCACGGTGAACCTGTTCGTGATGGTGGATGCGCACCGGCCCTGGCGCCGGGTCAAGGTTAGTGAGCAGCGCACGGCATGCGACTTCGCCCGGTGCATGCGCGAGCTTGTGGATGTCGACTTTCCGCAGGCCGAGCGGATCCGGGTCGTGATGGACAACTTGTCGACGCACACGCCCGGCGCGCTCTACGAGGCTTTCCCGGCCGCGGAAGCGCATCGCCTCCTGGGGCGGCTGGAGTACCACTTTACTCCCAAGCACGCGAGTTGGTTGAACATGGTCGAAATCGAGATCGGGGTGCTCAAGGGCCAGTGCCTGGACCGGCGGATCGCCACGCGCGAGGGGCTCGAGCGGGAAATCGCTGCCTGGGAGCGCGAGCGCAACGCCGCCGGGGTCCGGGTCAGGTGGATGTTCACCACCGAAAACGCCCGGGTCAAAATGGGCCGCGCCTATCCCAAAACCGCCTCGCCCGAGCCACTCGCCAAAGGGTCATAATCACTGCGTAGAGGATCTAGTT
>NZ_JPUG01000034.1 GCF_000739015.1 Microvirga sp. BSC39 | reverse complement strand
TCATGAACGGCGCGCTCGCCGCTCCCGCCCTGCGGCTCGCAGGCGTTGCGGTTGCCGTCACGGGCGTCGCAGCCCTGGCCCTGCCGGCCTTCGCCTGAGCGGATCGGCTATAGATCGATGACCTCATCTCCTGAGGAGATCTGCCTGCACGTCTGCGTCACCTGCCGTCAGGCGGGTGGCCCGGACGACAAGGCGCTCCGGCCCGGTGCGATCCTTCACCGGGCTCTCATCGAAGCGCTCGCCCAGCCCGACGCACCGAAGGTGCGTGTGGAGCCGGTCGAGTGCCTCTCGGTCTGCAAGCGGCCCTGCACCATCGCGGTCTCCGGCCCGGGGCGCTGGACCTATATCTACGGCGACCTGAGCGCCGACACCTCGGTCGAGACCATTCTCGACGGGCTGCGCCGCTATGCGGCGACCGCCGACGGCCTCGTGCCATGGCGCGAGCGGCCCGAGGCGTTCCGCAAGGGCGTCGTCGCCCGCATTCCTCCGTTCAAGACAAGCAGCGCGGCCTGACATACGCCGCCGAAAGGCAAGCCTTCATGAGCGATCTCTCGAAGATCCCCTGCACGATCATCACCGGATTCCTCGGCGCCGGCAAAACCACCCTGGTGCGCCACCTGCTGGAGAATGCCAATGGGCGCCGCCTCGCGGTTCTCGTCAACGAGTTCGGCGATCTCGGCTTCGACGGCTCCTTCATCGAAGGCTGCGGCATCGAGGGATGCACGCAGGAAGACATCGTGGAACTGCCCAACGGTTGCCTGTGCTGCACGGTTGCCGACGACTTCGTGCCGGCCCTGAACACCCTGCTCAACCGGCCGAACCCGCCGGAGCATATCCTGATCGAAACCTCGGGCCTCGCCCTGCCCAAGCCCCTGGTACGCGCCTTCAACTGGCCCGATATCCGCTCCCGCGTGACGGTGGACGGCGTGATCGCCGTGGTCGACGGCCCGGCAGTCGCATCGGGCGCCTTCGCGGAGGATCCGGATGCGCTCGAAGCCCAGCGCGCCTCGGACACGTCCGTCGATCACGAGAACCCGCTGGAGGAAGTGTTCGAGGACCAGCTCCTCTGCGCCGACCTCATCATCCTCAACAAGACCGACCAGATGCAGCCCGGCGACAAGGGCAAGGTTCTGGCCGAGATCAACGAGCACCTGCCCCGCGCCGTGAAGGTGATCGAGACCGCTCACGGCAAGGTGGACCCGACCGTGCTGCTCGGCATGAATGCGGCGGCGGAAGCCGATCTCGACTCCCGTCCCTCGCATCACGAGACCGCGGACGATCACGACCACGACGATTTCGAGAGCATCGCATTCCCGGTCGATGCCGTGGCCACCCCGGAGGCGCTCGTCGCCCGCGTCGAGCGCGCGGCCGAGGCCGCCGGCGTGCTGCGTATCAAGGGCTTCGCGCCCGTGAACGGCAAGCCCATGCGCCTCGTGGTGCAGGGCGTCGGCCAGCGCGTCGCGCATCACTTCGACCGGCCCTGGAAGGCCGACGAGGCGCGCGACGGACGCATGGTGGTGATCGGCCTGAAAGGCTTCGACGCAAAAGCCGTCGAAGCCGCCTTGCGCGCGGGATAGCATGCACCTCCTTCCGGTCACAGCGATCTCCCTCGAGGAGGGCCAGGAGGCCATCGACCTCCAGCAGCCTCCGGGGGATATCGTCGTCCTCTCCTTCGCGGACAGTGACCTCGGCGCGCTGGCGGCGGCCCACCGGCTGAAGGCGGGCGTACCGTCGCTGCGCCTCGCGTCCCTGCGCCGCCTGCGCCATCCTCTCTCGGTCGATCTCTACATCGACAAGACGGCATCGCAGGCACGCTTCGTCCTCGTGCGCTGCCTCGGCGGCCTCGATTACTGGCGCTACGGGCTGGAGCGGCTGTCCGAGGTTTGCCGGTCCCACGGCGTCAAGCTCGCGGTGCTGCCCGGCGACGATCGCCCCGACCCGCGGCTTGCCGCCTACGCGACCGTTCCGCAGGCGCTCTGCGACGAGATCGAGGCCTATTTCCAGGCCGGCGGCATCGACAACATGAGCCGCCTGCTCGCGCACATCGGTGCGGAGATCGGTGAGAGCGATGCGGATGTCGAGCCGCCGCGCGCGGCTCCGCGAGCGTTTGCTTGGATTCCCCCGCTCCGCCCCTCCGATCTCATCCTGAGGAGCCGCGTCGGCGGCGTCTCGAAGGAGGCTCCAGAGACCACTGGAACCTCCTTCGAGACGCAGACTGCGTCTGCTCCTCAGGATGAGGCCTGTGGGATTGAAGGCGGCGGTATTGCAGAGCCTGAGCATGTGCTCGCCCGCCTCTCCCGCGAACGTCCCCTCGCCTGTCTTCTCGTCTATCGCTCCGCCGTTCTCTCAGGCGACACACAGGCCATCGAGGATCTACCGGCGGCATTGCATGCGCGCGGCATCGGGACTCTCGTGCTCGCGGTGTCGAGCCTGAAGGACCCCGACGCGGTGGCGGTCGTTCGACGGGCAATCCAGGCACGCCGCCCCGACATCATCGTCACGACCACGGCCTTCTCGGCGCGGGACGATGACAGCTTCGTGCTCGACGAGGCCGACTGCCCGGTCCTTCAGGCGATTCCCGTCGGCAGCGCGAGGGACGCCTGGGAGGCATCGCCGCGCGGGCTTTCCGCCGCCGATCTCGCCATGCAGATCGCCCTCCCTGAATTCGACGGCCGCATTGCTGCAGGACCTGTCTCGTTCAAGGCCGAGGAGCCTGCGGATTCCGCGCTCGCCTTCTCCCGCCGGGTGCAGGCGCCAGACGCCGCCGGGATCGACACCGTCGCCGACATGGCCGCCGCCTGGGTGCGCCTTGCCCGCGCCACACGCAAAGAGCGGCGACTGGCGCTCGTTCTCTCCGATTACCCTGCACGCGGGGGCCGCGCCGGTTTCGCAGTGGGACTCGACACGCCGGCGAGCGCATGCGCCATCCTCGATCTGCTGAACGATGCCGGATACGAGGCCGGGCGGAACTTCAAAGCGAACGATCTCATGCCGCGCCTCACGGAAGGGGAAGAAGCCTTCGAGGTTCCTCTTGCCACCTACCGTGCATGGCTTGACACGCTGCCAGCGGAACAGCGCGATGCCATCGATGAGCGTTGGGGCAGCGCCCAGGACGATCCTGCCTTTTCGCACGGCGCCTTCCGCTTCCGTGCGGTGCGTGTCGGCAACGTGCTCGTCGCCCTGCAGCCCGATCGCGGTCACGGCCTCGACCGCAAAGGCTTCTACCACGATCCCGAATGCCCCCCAGGCCACGGCTATCTCGCGTTCTATCTCGGCCTGAGAGCTCTGGAGCAGATTCACGCCATCGTTCATCTGGGCACCCACGGCACCACCGAATGGCTGCCTGGCAAGGCGGTGGCGCTCTCCACGCAATGCTGGCCGCGCCTCGCCACCGGCCCGGTGCCGGTGATCTACCCGTTCATCGTCGACGATCCGGGCGAGGCGGCTCCTGCGAAGCGACGGATCGGCGCCGTCACCGTTGGCCATCTCACGCCGCAGACCGGCGAAGCAGGCCTGCACGGCGAGGCGGCAGCCTTGCGCGAACTTGTGGAGGAATTCTCTTCCGCCCAGGTGCTTCACCCCGGACGCGCCGAACTCGTGGCAACGGAGATTCTCGAGCGTGCGCAGGCGAGCGGCGTCGCTGCCGCCTGCGGGGTCGATGACCGCACACCGATGGACGAGGCGCTCACCCGCCTCGACGCGCATCTCTGCGATCTCGGCGAGGTGACGATCCGCGACGGGCTGCATGTTTTCGGTCATGCCCCTGAAGGTTTCGAGAGCTGCAGCGAAGGTGAATGCGAGAACCTGCTCAAGGCCCTCGACGGACACTTCGTGATCCCTGGCCCGTCAGGCTCTCCTTCACGTGGACAGACCGAAGTGCTGCCCACCGGCCGCAACCTCGCAACCCTCGATCCCCGGGCGATTCCCACCCGCGCGGCCACCGAGCTCGGCTGGCGCGCAGCGGCGGAAGTGGTGCGCCGCCACCTGCAGGAGCAGGGCGACTGGCCGCGCCGGATCGTCATGGATCTGTGGGCCTCGCCGACGCTCCGTTCCGGCGGCGAGGACATTGCCCATGCCCTCGCGCTCATGGGCGCGCGCCCGACCTGGGATCATGCCTCGACCCGCGTGACCGGCTTCGAGATCGTCCCGCAGCCGCTTCTCGACCGTCCCCGCGCCGACGTGACGGTGCGCGTCTCCGGCGCCTTCCGCGATACGTTCCCGGACCAGATCGCGCTCCTCGACCAAGCGGCCCGCGCAATCGCGGCGCTCAACGAGGATGATGAGTGGAACGAGCTTGCCGCCGCGCGTCGGCGCGGCGAGACGCTGTCGCGCGTGTTCGGCTCCGCGCCCGGCACCTATGGCGCAGGGGTTTCCGCGCAGGCGCTCGACGGCGAATGGACGACGAAGAGCGATCTCGGCCACACCTATCTCGAAGGCACATCCCATGCGTTCGGTGTTGCCGGCGAGGCTCAGGCTGACGGGAGCTTCCCGCAGCGTGTCGAACGGACGCAAGCTTTCGTGCATGTGAGCGACGTGGCCGAGCGCGACATTCTCGACGGCGACTCCGCTGCCGATGCCATCGGCGGCTTCGCCGCGGCGGCGCAGGCGCTGGGCTCGACGCCGGCTCTGTACAGCCTCGACACGAGCCGCCCGCAAAATCCGAAAGCGCGCACCCTGGTGGAAGACATCGACCGCCTCGTGCGCGGCCGCCTGACGAACCGGCGCTGGATCGCAGGCCAGCTGCGCCACGGATGGCGCGGTGCGGCCGAGATCGCGCAGGGAGTCGATGCGCTCTTCGCCTTCGCGGCCACGACGGATGCCGTTCCGGCCGCGACCCTCGATCTCTTGTTCACAGCCTTGATGGCAGACGAGCCGACCTGGCAGCAGATCGTCGGCGCCAACCCGGCCGCCGCGCAGGCGATCCGCGAGCGCCTGGCCGATGCGCGCCGGCGTGGTTTGTGGGAGAGCCGCCTCAATTCCGTTGCAGCCTTCTTCGAGGATGATCGGAAGGAGGCCGCCGAGTGAGCGCGCAAGACCACATCGCGCGCCGGGGCTGGTGCCCGGGCGTGCGCCGCCCGATGGCAACCGGCGATGGGCTGCTCGTTCGCCTGCATCCGTTCGGCGGCAGGCTGTCCGCGGATCTGGCGCGCCTCGTTG
>NZ_JPUG01000033.1 GCF_000739015.1 Microvirga sp. BSC39 | reverse complement strand
CCGAGCCCGCCAGCCCCTCGATGGACACGTAAGTGTCGCCGTACGCCTCGCCCTGGTTGCGCCAGCTCTCGGAGAGATTGGCCGTCACGCCTGCCGTGGCATACAGGTAGGAGGCAAAGTCGTGCCCGGCGCCCCCGTCGAGCACGTCGGCCCCCGTGCCGCCGTGCAGCACGTCCCAGCCCTCGCCGCCAAACAGCTCATCGAAGCCGCCGCCGCCCAGAAGCTCGTCGTTGCCGCCATGGCCATGCAGCACGTTGGCCGCCTCATTGCCGGACAGCCAGTCGGCATAGTTCGAGCCACCCAGCCCCTCAATGGACACGTACACGTCCCAGGCTGCATCACCTGTGTTAAGCCAGTTACTGGTGAGGCTGGCCCGCACGCCCGTACCGGCCGTGTAGTAGCTGGCATAATCGAACCCGTCGCCGCCATCGAGCGTGTCGGCGCCTGAGCCCCCGATCAGATCGTCGTTGTCGCCGCCGGCGTACAGGCGGTCGTTGCCGGAGAGGCCGAACAGGGTGTCGCTGCCATAGCCGCCGTAGATCACGTTGTCGGCGTGATCGCCCGTGAGATGGTCGGCATAGTTGGAGCCGGCCAGCCCCTCGATGCCCTCATACGTGTCGCCCGCCGCCTCGCCGGTGTTCTGCGTGCTGTCGAGCAGGTTGGCAGTCACGGCGGTGGTGTAGCCGGCGAGCCAGTCGCCGTCAGCCCCGCCGATGAGCATGTCGTCGCCGGCACCACCCAGAAGGTAGTCGCGCCCGGCGAGACCAGCGAGGCGGTCGTCGCCGGCATGGCCGTAGAGGTTGTTGCCGTCCCAGTTGCCGGTGAGCGTGTCGTTGTAGGCCGAGCCGGAGAGCGCCTCGATGCTGTCGTACACGTCGCCAAAAGCCTCGTTCCTGTTCTCTGAGGCATTGGACAGGTTCGCAACAACATCGCCGGCTGCATGATAGTAGCTGGCAAAGTCATAGCCCGCACCGCCCCGCAGCACATCAGAGCCAGAACTGCCATCCAGGGTGTCGTCACCAGCGCCACCCTCAAGGGTGTCGTGGCCGAGCTTCCCCTGAAGCTCATCACTTCCGCTCATGCCCTGCAGGTTGTTGTTGGCATGATTTCCAAAAATCTTGTCGCTGCCTTCTCCGCCAATCGCATTCTTAATCAGGGAGCGATCATCAGACCTGTACTGGAATGCATTATAGACGTTGCCATTAACTTTGGTGCCGACATCCCTACGAGCCAGCTGGGCACCTGAGAACCGCGAATATCCGCCCGGAGCAAGATCGATGACGGCATCTTCAGCATAGTTCGACATGTTGTAGGTATCAGTGCCACCGCCATCCCAAAGCGTCAGGAAAACAAGATTTCCTGACGCTTTGCCTTGGCCGATCCCATTGATGTACATCTCGCCTGTTGCGGAGTCCCACGAATATGTCGTGTTGGAGCTGTTGGTTGTAAAATCGGCCCCATACACCGCCTGAAGAGCGGCGATGTCATACTGCATGAACGTCTGTGGGCGATTGAGGGTCTTGTTGTATGACATCACTGTGTATTCAGTGCTGTCATGATAGGACGACATCCGCGGAAGCCCGTCGGCTGAATCGTGCGGATGCTTGAGCCCTAGCGAGTGGCCGAGTTCGTGCATAGCAAGGAAGTAATTGTTGCTACCCTTTATGGGAGCCGTAGACGTGCCGGTGGTCAGCCAGGTATCGCCGCCATAAACAGGCACGCCAGGATAATAGCCCTGGCTCCGCTGAATGATGGAATTAGGTTCGAAAGCCGCAACCTTGATATTGGCCTCGCCACGGCCTGCGTAGTTAATCCCCGTGCTGACGAACCCGCCCACGGCAGCCATAATGGCGTGCACTGCTACTTCGGTTTCAGCCGACAGGCTCTTATAGCCATGTGCGCTCGGATTGGCCCATTCATAATCAGAGCGGGAATCCGGCAGCGAGTAAGTGATGGTAGATCCGCTCCATTTGGAGCCCGACATCAAAGCACTCACATCTCGGTCAGCATCATTAGGTACGAAGTATTGCACATTCCCGAAAGTGTAGGATGGCACAAGCCCTCCCATCATCGAGAAGAATTTCAATGGAATTCCTGAAATGTTGTCGGACAGCCAATTCCACGCGGAGTCAGCTTGGTCGCCTATCCAGTCTCCGACAGCCTCGACCTGATCGACAACCCAATCACCGGCGGAGTTGAAGGCATCTGAGAATCAAGACATTGAAGCACCATGCACTATACAATGTTACATTATCTTAGAGTATGGCTCAGCTTAGTCAAGAAGCTCGCTCAGGCTACTCATTTCGACCCATAGTGGTGATGCCGAGGTAAGTATCTGACTTATACCATCGATTCAGGTTCAATTTAGAAGGTACCCTTTCCGCCCTGCCTTAGTTGGTCCATGAGGGCAGCGACCAATTACAACCGTAAGATGCTAGCAAAACCTCGTGAACTTCCGCCCTGAAGCTGATACAGGACCGCTCACGTTCGACCAGACCGATTGAGAGAGACGCGATGAACGCGCCACGTTCCGAATTCCTGAAGGTTCTCACCGAGCGGGGCTTCATTCACCAGACCTCGGATTTCGAGGGTGTGGACGCCGCAGCCCTGGAGAACCGGCTGACCACCTATGTCGGCTACGACTGCACCGGCCCGTCTCTTCACGTGGGGCACCTGCTCTCGATCATGATGCTGCACTGGCTGCAGAAGACCGGCGCCGGAAAGCCGATCACGCTCATGGGCGGTGGCACGACCCGGGTAGGCGATCCTTCGGGCAAGGACGAGAGCCGCAAGCTGCTCACCGTCGAGCAGATCGAAGCCAACAAGGACAGCATCAAGACGGTCTTCTCACGCTTCATCTCGTTCGGTGACAGCAAGGCCGATGCCGTCATGGTCGACAATGCCGAGTGGCTGACCAAGCTCAATTACATCGAATTCCTGCGCGACGTGGGCCGGCACTTTTCGGTCAACCGCATGCTGTCCTTCGACAGCGTGAAGCTGCGCCTCGACCGGGAGCACGAGCTGTCGTTCCTGGAATTCAACTACATGATCCTCCAGGCCTACGACTTCGCGGAGCTCAACAAGCGCTACGGCTGCATCCTGCAGATGGGCGGCTCGGATCAGTGGGGCAACATCGTCAACGGCATCGATCTCGGCCGCCGCCTCGGCACTCCGCAGCTCTACGCGGTCACCTGCCCCCTGCTGACCACAGCGTCCGGCGCCAAGATGGGCAAGACGGCCTCCGGGGCGGTGTGGCTCAACGCCGATATGCTGAGCCCCTACGATTACTGGCAGTTCTGGCGCAACACCGAGGACGCGGATGTGGGCCGCTTCCTGAAGCTCTTCACGATCCTGCCCATGGACGAGATTGCGCGGCTTGAGGCGCTCCAGGGCGCCGACATCAACGAGGCGAAGAAGGTTCTCGCAACGGAAGCAACCGCCCTCCTCCATGGCCGCGAGGCAGCGGAGCTGGCCGCCGAGACAGCCCGCAAGACCTTCGAGCAAGGGGCGCTGGCGGAAAGCCTGCCCACCATCGAGATTCCGTCCAACGTGCTTGAAGGCGGGCTTGGCGTTTTAGCGGCCTTCGGGCCGGACTATGCAAAGCTCGTACCGTCATCGAGCGAGGCGCGCCGTCAGATCAAGAGCGGCGGCCTCAGGGTCAACGATCAAGCCGTCTCGGACGAGCGCGGCACCTTGAGCCTGTCGGATGTGACCACCGAAGGCGTGATCAAGCTGTCCTTCGGCAAGAAGAAGCACGTGCTTCTGCGCGCCGTGTAAGCGGTCTAGCGCTCGGAAGTCGCCGGCAGCGATCCGGTCTGCGGCGCCTGCTCGGCTCCCACGCCGAACAGCTTGCGCAGGAAGCCGGGCGCCACCGCCGAGAGCGGATTGACCGACAGGGACGGCGCGCTCGCCTGCCCGTTCAGGCGGAAGTTGACGGCAAACAGCCCCTCGTTCTGCCCGCCGCCCAGAAGCGGCCCGAACACCGGCACCTGGGCGAAGACGTTGTTGAGCCCGTAGGCCGGCACGAAGGTTCCGGACACGTCGAGACGGTCGCGGGCATAGTCGATGAACCCGCCCAGGGTGAACCCGATCTGGTTGCCCCAGATGGCCGCATCCTTGAAGTCGAGGCGCCCGGCGCTTCGGGTGAACTCCAGCCGCGCCTTGGCGAACTGGACCTCGTTCACGTCCACCCGGACCAGCTGCGGTTTGCCGGCCTGATCGCGCCCCGCCACAACCTGGGTCTGGGTCGGGATAATGCGGCGCAGGGCCGGTTCGTTGACCAATGCGAACGAGTGCATGATCACGTGCCCGGCCTGAGGCTCGTCCCCGGTGGAGAGCTGAAGGATGAGATTGCCGCGCGACATGCGCTTGTAGATGTCGGTAAATCGCAGGAGCGCGCCCGCATCCTCCGCCTGGATGATCACTACCGGGCTGCCACCGCTCTGGGGAATGGTCCGGCCGAGGATGTCTGTCGCGCCAAGCCGCCCCTTCAGGTCGAGCTGGCGCAGGCTGTCCTTGCGCATGGACGCCTTGACGGAGGCATTGGTGATTGCCTCCTCGTTGAAGCCGGTCAGGATGTTGAGAGTCAGGTCGAGGTCGAAATCCTTGGCGTCCTTGTTCGCCGCCCCGCTGCGCCCGCCGGACGACGTCGTTCCTCCGCCCTTCACGAAAGGCCGCGCATCGCCCACGTTGCCGCGGATCGCGACCTTGTAGACTCCATTGGAACGCTCGATCTGAGCGCGCATGTCGTCGCCGGGCGAAAGCTTGAAGGTGGACAGGTCGGCCTTATCCAGGCCGCCCTCGCTGTTGAGCGTGGCATGGCCCCGCAGTTGGACATTCCCGCTATCGAGCTGCAGATCGCGGATCTCGCTCGTCGCCCCGTCGACCAGGGTGAAGGTGAGCTTGCCCGGTCTGCCGGCCGGCTTCACCCAGCCGGGCACGAGTTGGTCGACACCGGCCTTGGCAAGATCCGCCTCGACGTTGATGATCGACGGGGCATTCTCGCCCAATGGCAGGCTAGCCTTGAGACCGACGGTCCCCGTCAGCTGAGAGCCGAAGGACAGCCCGCGCCGGGTCCGTGCGGCCTCGTCGAGGGAGAAGGCCACGCTGGCCTGCCCGCCCTGCCGGCTCTTCTGGAGGTCGATGGCGGCCGCGCTGCCGGCGAGCTTGCCGCTGCCTTTGACGGAAAGGTCGCCCCGGTCATACGCGATGGTCAGGTCGGCGCCCTCCAGGCGATCCTTCCCGAAGAAGCCGTCGACGCCGAAATCGCTGACCGTTCCGCCGACCTTCAGAGGCAGGTCGATGAACTCGGGAATATCGCTGATGGGCAAGCCGATGCCGACCCGCAGATCCGTCTTGCCCCTCATGGTGGCCGGATCGATGTTGAAGCCTGCGATCTCCTTGATCCGCGGCTCCAGCAGGAGCGCCCCGAGACCGTCGGCGCCTCCCGTCAGGCGGAAATCGATGCGCGCCGCCCCGTTGTCGTCCCAGTAATTGTCCAGGACGAAGGTGCCCTCTGAGGCTGACAGGGATCGATTGTTCGCCATCTGGACGAGCCCGGTCGGAGCACGCACGAGCACCTTCGTTCCGGTGACCTGGCCTGTCGCGTTCATGCCGGAGATCGGTGGGATGCCTTCATCGACCAGCAGGGTGCCGTTGGAAACCGCGAAGTCGATCTTGAGGGCTTCATCAGGCGTCGGACCGCCGTTCAGCGCCTTCTCGATGTCGGCGCCGCTCATGGCGACCTTGAGATCGATGGCTTCCAGCATCCCAGCCTTCAAATGGGACACCAGATAGCGCCGGACCGGCGGCGCTACGGCCTCCGGCCAGATTCGTAGAGCCGATCGAACCTCGGTCTTCTCGGCGCGGACATCGAGCCTCAGCCCCTTGGGGTCGGCGGTGGCCGCCACGAGGCCGTTGATGCGGGCGGACAGTTCCGGACCCTTGAGCGTGATGCCGTTGATCCTGACGCCGTCATGCCCGGAGAGATCGGCCGCGAACTCGCTGACCCGCAGGGGCTTGTCTCCTTCGGCAGCTCCTGACCAGGTGATGTCCCGCCCGCCCAGGCTCAGGCGCCAGGGATCGTTTCCGTTGGCGGCCAGCAGGCGGCCCTGCAGGCGCAGATTCGTATCGCCGCCCTTCGCCTCGATGCGCTGGAGCTCCAGCGCTTTCGCCGGCTCGTCCCAATGCGCCTCGATGATGGCCCTCTCGACCGGGAACGGAGAGGTATCCTGGTCTTGGACCCGGATCGTGCCAGGGCTGCTCTCAAGCCGCGTCTTCAGCTCCGTGACCCGTCCCTCCGCAAAGGCGAGATCGAACCGGCCCGAGAACTCGAGGTCCGTGGCGGCCGGAACCTCGGAGGCGCCGGAGAGCAGGAGAATATCGGTAATCGGCGCCCTCTCGGCCACGATGCTGGCCCGGTAGGAGTCCTTGGCCTCCACCCTGGCGTCTCCGTTCAGCTGCCAGGGCCCCTGTGGGCCCTCGACCGTCGCGGCGAACTGACGGCCCCCGCTGTCCGTCCAGTCGAACGCCGCATCGACGCGCTGGAACCGCGCCCGCTCGCGACCGTCTGCATCGATGAAAACCAGGCGCGCATTGGTCAGCTGAGCCTGGTTGAGCGAGTTCAGAACGCTTCCAGGGCCGACGATGAGTTCGAGCAGCGATCCGACAGCTCCGGACACGGGAGAAGGCCCGTTCCCATCGCGAGCCATTGAAGCAGCAGCTTCCTTCGATGGCTCGGGCACGGCCGGCGTGGGCTGAGTGCCCTCCCCGTCAGCTCCCTGCACGGGCGAGAAGGAGAGCGATCCGTCCCGGTTCACCCGGATCCGCAATTGCAGGTCGCGAACCTCGATGGCCTTGGGCTGGAGATTGGCCGTCAGCAGCGAAGTCAGGTCTGCGCTCAGGACGGCATAGGGGGCCCGGAGCACGAGATCGCCGCCGGGGGCACGGATGTCGAGGCCGTTCGCCCGAAGCGCCGGCGAGCCGTCATGCAGCTCGATCGCCGTATTGCGCAGCGTCACGGTCCAGCCGGGCCCAATGCGGGCCGCCAGCGCCTCCGCGACCCGCTCGGGCAGACGGCCGAAGCTCATGGGAGCAGCCGACAGG
This sequence comes from Microvirga sp. BSC39, assembly GCF_000739015.1. GTDB lineage: Bacteria > Pseudomonadota > Alphaproteobacteria > Rhizobiales > Beijerinckiaceae > Microvirga. Next base: position 28,594 of record NZ_JPUG01000033.1, on the reverse strand, counting down.
CGCAGATAGAGAAGCCCGAAGGCGGCAGCCAGGAATACGACCATCCCAAGCTTCACATAGAGGGTGCCACGCAACACGCGCCGGAGAAGGCTTCGCTTGACCGGGTCTCGCCGGGACAACGTGTTACGCAAGGGCAGCTTCATTCTTGTGACGTTTGGCAATCCGGTTCTTGCGCATGGGCGCCATTCAGGGAATCAAGGAGTGTGAGCTTAACCGCCTTGGGAGCGCCCCGCGACTGTTTCCCCTTCAGTCCTGCACACCAGAGGTTTCCAAACAGTACATTCCGCCGAAAGGAAGGCGTTTCATGTCCATTAGCATCGGAACCAGGGCTCCGGACTTCTGCCTGCCTGCGACAGATGGTCGGGAGGTCAGCCTCGATGGGCTCAAGGGCCGCAAGGTCGTGCTCTATTTCTACCCGAAGGACGACACCAGCGGCTGCACCCTGGAGGCCCAGAACTTCCAAGCCCTAAAGGCCGAGTTCGCGGCTGCGGATACGGAAATCGTCGGAGTTTCGCCGGACAGTCTGAAGAGCCATGACAAGTTCCGGACCAAATACGGGCTGGATTTCGCCCTCGCCTCGGATGAACCCACGGAAATGCTCCAAGCCTACGGCGTCTGGGTCGAGAAGAGCATGTATGGGCGAAAGTACATGGGCGTCGAGCGCACCACGGTGCTGATCGACCGGAACGGCATCGTCGCTCAGGTCTGGAACAAGGTGAAGGTTCCGGGCCACGCGGAGGAGGTGCTGAAGGCCGCGCAAGCGCTCAGCTAGCGACCGAATGGCTCATTGCAGCCGCGCAATAAATATTCCTAAGTTACAATGTACAACCAGCCCTCCTGAGCAGCATTCCCACGATGTCGAATTACACAGCCATTCTTTCCGGCCAGAGCTGGAATGCGTTTTCTTCTTTGAAGACTGCCAAAAGGCCTGTCTTCCTCACCTACTCCTTCAATGACGTGTCCCTGGGGGCGTCGAAATTCGGCAGCGCCGAGAAAGCCATGACCCAGAAGGCCCTGAAGATGTGGGGCGATGCCTGCGGCATCCGGTTCCTTGAGGTCAAGAAAGGCGATGCCGAGTTGAAGTTTCAATGGGCCTGGAACTGGTACACGGTCACTGCCTGGGCCGAGTTTCCGGAACTCACCCGGGATAGCCTCGATGGATGGCAAGACCAGGCTCGCGATGAAAGCGGCGGGAATGTTTACCTGAATACCCAGAGCCGCTCTGAACTATCCCAGAACCCGAATTTCATGCTCTACGTCCTGCTTCACGAGATCGGTCACGCGCTGGGCCTCAAGCATCCCTTCCACAAGATGCCTCACAACAAGAAGCTGCTCGGCTCGGATCTCGACAACGTCAAGCACACGGTCATGAGCTACACGGGAGCCGAGGCCGAAATGGGACCCATCGGGCTAGGGGCCTTGGACATTGAGGCCATTCGCGCCCTCTATGGCGATTCTTCGCAGGACGGGCGTCAGGTGGCGAAATGGTCCTGGAACAAGACCAAGCAAATTCTGTCCCAGACCGGCAAAAGCAAAGCGGACATCATCTATGGCGTCAACGCCAAAGACATCATCAAGAGCGTCAGCGGCAATGACAAGATCTACGGCTTTGCCGGCGACGATACTCTGTACGGGGGAACTGGCAACGACCTCCTGAGCGGTGGAGACGATGACGACAATCTGTTCGGGAACAACGGCAACGATGTCCTGAGAGGCGGATATGGCGACGACGAGCTGTGGGGCGCTGCGGGCGACGATAACCTCGGCGGCGGGAATGGCGATGACTTCCTGTACGGTGACTTCGGCAACGATGTCCTGCAGGGCAACGACGGCAATGACACCCTTCATGGGGGCGCAGGCAGCGACAATCTGGACGGTGGGGATGACAATGACACCTTGCACGGAGATGCCGACAACGATGTCGTGAGCGGTGGATCTGGCAGTGACAATCTGCAGGGAGGCAACGGCAGCGACAACCTGGATGGCGGATTCGACAACGACACCCTGCAGGGAGGCACAGGCAGCGATATCCTGAACGGCGGCGCAGGCAGCGATCAGTTCGTTTTCGATACCTGGTTCTACGGAATCGACGATGTCGACCAGATCGTTGATTTCAGCAGCTGGGCGGGAGATAAGATCGTGCTGTCGTCGACCGTCTTCACCACTCTTACGCAAGGCTTATTGCGTTTTGAGGCCTTCGTGGAAGGATCAGCCGCGAAGGATGCGGATGACAGGATCCTTTTCGATTATAATGGGCGCTCTCTCTCCTACGACTCGGATGGGTCCGGCCCCAACGCTGCCTTGCGCTTCGCGCAGTTCACGCAAACGGTGACGGTCAAGTCCTACGACATTCTCATCGTTTAGACCTGAGGGCCGATGGCGAGGGTCCACCTCAGTCAAGCGGGCCTTGTGCTCTGACTATCGTCTGCGACCTCGGCGCCTCTCTTTTGCTGCGCCGGGGATTAGTCAAGCCAGCGTGAAATCTGCGCGACGATCCCGTGCATGGCTGCCACTGAATCGGCCACGTGCCCCGGCTTTTCCAGCCCATGGTCGAGCCCGGGCAGCAGGACGACCTCCGCTCCCCTAGCACGGGCCGCTGCGACATAGGCTTCCTCATAATGGGGATCTTCCGTGCCCAGGACGATCAGGGATCGCTGGGAGCAGCGCGCCATGTTCTCGAGCACGCCGTGGGTTTTGAGGCCCGGCGTCAGCCAGATGAGATCCGCGGAGGCCAGCCTCGGCTCGTGGGGAGCAACCGCCGCCATCGCGGCGGTCCCCAGCGATTTCCCGACAAGGGTGAATTGTTCATAGCGGCCAAGAGCGAACACAGCCCCCATGGCAGCACGCGCATCAGCTCCGATCCAGTCGATCTTGTCCTCCTCGGACAAGTCCGTGAACTCCGGGATCTGGTCGTAGGCGTAGTTGATTGAGAGGACGTCGTAGCCGCGCTCCAGCAGAAGCTGCCGTGGGTAATAGAGCACCGGCATGATGTTGCGGTAAGTCAGGCCTGGAAAGAGGACGGCGAGACGGGAGTTCCGATCACCCTGCCGGATCAGGCTGTTGGGGATGGAAAGGCCGTTACGGCCCCGAATGTCGATTGTGCCCTGCCTCATCAAGCGGCTCCGCGGTCGCAGTCCTGTATCCTAGCAACAGAATTGCGACCGCAGAAAGAGCCGTTCTAGTCGATGTCCTCGACCTCCGCGCCGCCGCCATAGACGCGCTGGGCGAGCGAGGCTTCCATGAAGGGGTCGAGGTCGCCGTCGAGCACGTCCTGCGGAGCGGTCGACTGGGTTCCCGTGCGCAGGTCCTTCACCATCTGGTAGGGCTGCAGCACGTAGGAGCGGATCTGGTGGCCCCAGCCGATATCGGTCTTGGCGGCCGCCTCGGCGCTGGCCTTCTCCTCGCGCTTCTTCAGCTCGGCCTCGTAGAGGCGTGCGCGCAGCATGTTCCAGGCGGTGGCCCGGTTCTTGTGTTGGGAGCGCTCCTGCTGACAGGCCACCACGATGCCGCTCGGAATATGCGTGATGCGCACGGCCGAGTCGGTGGTGTTCACGTGCTGTCCGCCCGCACCCGAGGAGCGGAACGTGTCGATCCGGCAATCGGATTCCTTGATCTCGATATTGATGCGGTCGTCCACCACCGGATACACCCACACGGACGCGAAGCTCGTATGGCGCCGGGCGTTCGAATCGTAGGGCGAGATTCGCACGAGGCGATGCACGCCCGACTCGGTCTTGAGCCAGCCATAGGCGTTGTGGCCCTTGATCAGGAGCGTGGCGCTCTTGATGCCGGCCTCTTCGCCGTCGGTGATCTCAAGAAGCTCGACCTTGTACTTCCGGCGCTCGGCCCAGCGGGCATACATGCGCTGGAGCATGTTGGCCCAGTCCTGGCTTTCCGTGCCGCCAGCGCCCGAATGCACTTCCACATAGGTGTCGTTGGCGTCGGCTTCGCCCGACAGCAGGGTCTCGACCTGACGGCGGGCTGCCTCGGCCTGAAGGCCGCGGATTGCCTCCTCGCCTTCCTTGATCGTGTCTTCGTCGCCCTCGGCTTCACCGAGCTCAATCAGGGTGATCGCATCCTCGAGCTCCTGCTGGAGACGCTTGACGGCCGAGATCTGGTCTTCGAGCGACGTGCGTTCGCGCATGATCTTCTGCGCGGCCTCAGCGTCGTTCCAGAGGTTGGGGTCTTCGGCCTGGGCATTCAGTTCCGCGAGGCGGCGCTGGGCGGTATCCCAGTCAAAGATGCCTCCTCAGCAGCCCGACTGACTGCTTGGTCTCTTCTACGAGATGTTGGATTTCGGCGCGCATTGTTCCGTTCGTTCTGTCCGTGCCTGTGATGACGGCGTCTTAGAGCATCGGGTCCCAAAGGGGAATGCACTTTGAGCCTGTCGGCGGAAGCCCTCCCGCCTGGCGTGGCGGGAGGGCTTCCGGTGTTCCTGATATGGATGGGTATCGATATGGCGACGAGAGCCTGTCAGTACAATCCGCCGGGCCCCACGCCTCCGGCCTGCCGGGGCGCTCCTGGAGGAGCAGGCGCGTACTCAGCCTGCGGGATCTCCTCAGGCTCCGGCGGGACGAATTCCGGCGGGGACTGCCCAGGCTTGAAGGCCTCAAGGATCGTGCCGCCGCCCTCGCCGCCCGCGCGGGTACCGGTGGAGGCGTTGACGCGGATGAGCTTGATTCCGGGCGGCACGCGGAACGGGGTCGCGGGCTTGTCCTTCAGGGCCATCTGCATGAAGTCGCGGAACACCGGCGCGGCATACTGGCCGGCAGTGGCCGCATTGCCGAGCGACTTCGGCTGGTCGTAGCCCAGGAACACGCCGACGGCGAGATCCGGCGAGAAGCCGACAAACCACACGTCCTTGGCGTCGTTGGTGGTGCCGGTCTTGCCTGCGAGCGGCTTGCCCACCGCCTTGACCGTCTGGGCGGTGCCGCGCTGGACCACGCCTTCCAGGATCGAGGTCATCTGATACGCCGTGAGGGGATCGATCACCTGCTCGCGGTTCTCGGCAAGCTTCGGCGCCGCGCCGCCATCCCACTTCTCCGCATTGCAGTTCGCGCATTTGCGGTCGTCGTGACGGTAGATCGTGCGGCCGTTGCGGTCCTGGATCTGGTCGATGAGGGTGGGCTTGATGCGGCGTCCGCCGTTGACGAACATGGAATAGGCCGCCGTCATGCGCATGACGGTCGTCTCGCCGGCACCCAGCGACATGGAGAGCAGCGGCAGCATGTCGTCATAAACGCCGAAACGCCTGGAGTATTCCGAGATCACCGGCATACCGACCTCGTTGGAGAGGCGGACGGTCATCAGGTTCTTGGAATGCTCGATGCCATAGCGCAGGGTGCGCAGGCCGCCCGCCTTGCCGTCGTAGTTCTTGGGCGCCCACGCCTCCTGGCCCGGCCCCATGTCGAGCACGAAGGGCGCGTCCATGATCTGGGACGAAGGCGTATAGCCGTTGTCGAGGGCTGTCGCGTAAACGAGCGGCTTGAACGACGAGCCCGGCTGGCGCATGGCCTGGATGGCCCGGTTGAATTCGCTCTGGTCGTAGGAGAAGCCGCCCACCATAGCGTGCACACGGCCCGTGTTCGGGTCCATGGCCACGATGGCGCCGGAGATCTCCGGGATCTGGCGCAGGCGGAACTGCCCCTCCTTGTCGGCCAGAGGCTCCACATAGACCACGTCGCCAACGGCAACGGCACGCTCGACGGGTCGGCGCGTCCACTTCACACCGTCGGCCCCGACAATGCCGGTTTCGCGGTCCTTCACCACCTGGCCGGAGGCCTCCCGCCTGGGCTGCAGGCCGACCTTGGCCTGCCCGCGCGCAACCTCCAGCACCACCGCAAGGCGCCACGGCTGGACGTCGCCGAGAATCGGCACCTCGGATAGGGCGAGACCCCATTCGCGGCCTGCCAGGTCGATCTTCTGCTGCGCCCCGCGCCAGCCGCGCGCCTCATCGAAGCGCACGAGGCCGTCCACGAGGGATTTGCGGGCCATGGCCTGCATCTTGGGATCGAGGGTCGAGCGGATCAGCAGACCGCCCTCGTAGAGGGTCTCCTCGCCATAGCGTTCCGCGATGTCGCGACGTACGCCTTCGGCGAAATAACCCGACGCAATGCTGTTCGGGGACACGTTCCGCGGCTTGACGTTGAGCGGCTCCTTCTGGGCCTCCTCCGCCGCCTCCTTGGAGATGTAGCCGTTGACGGCCATGCGCTCGATCACCCAGTTCCGGCGCTCGACGGCAGCCTTGCGCTGGCGAAACGGGTGGTAGTTGTTCGGGCCCTTCGGCAAGGCGGCAATATAGGCCGATTCAGCAATGGTCAGTTCGTGGATCGACTTGCCGAAATAGTCCAAGGCCGCTGCGGCGATGCCGTGCAGATTGCGCCCCGGGGTCAGGGTCCCGAGGAAGATCTCGTTGAGATAGAGCTCGAGGATCTTCTCCTTGGAGAAGGTCGACTCCATGCGCAGCGCGATCAGCGCCTCGCGGATCTTGCGCTCGTAGCTCTTCTCGTTGCCGACAAGGAAGTTTTTGGCAACCTGCTGGGTGATCGTGGAGGCGCCCTGCTCCCGCGATCCGCCCGAGCGCAGGTTGACCACGACAGCTCGGATGAGACCCTCGGGGTCGATACCGGGGTGCTTGTAGAAGTTCTTGTCCTCGGCCGACAGGAAGGCGCCGATTACGAGCTTGGGCACAGAGTCGATCGGCACATAGAGCCGGCGCTCGCGGGCATATTCTGCGATCAGACTGCCGTCGGAGGCATGGATTCGGGTCATCACCGGCGGCTCGTAATTGGCCAACTGGGCGTGATCCGGCAGATCCTTCGAATAGAACCAGAATCCATAGGCGAGCCCGACAGCGCCGATCAGGAAGAAGATCGCTCCAACGCTGAAGAGAAAGCCGAAAAATCGTAGGACGAAGCGCATCCGAAGGTGTTCCATGACGGCGCCTTCAGGCGCCCGTTTATGTAGATTTTGAAACGCGGACCCTCGTTAGCCGATGAATCGCGCCCCCGCTACGGGTATCCACACCCACTCTATGGTAAAACTGCGGCAGCACCCCTCCGGGCGAGCCGGGTCGCGAAAAATCGATCCACGGCATTCGACATGGCCGAGACCATCTTGGCCCGCCATTCCTCGGACATCAACAAATCTAAGTCTTTTTGGCTGGACAGATAGCCAAGTTCGACAAGAACCGACGGCACATCGTGCGCCCGCAGCACCTGGAAGCGGGCCTGCCGGTGGGGGTTCTTGTTGAGGCGGGCGACGGAATCGAACTCGCCCACGAGGCGGGAAGCGAAGCCGTGGGAGAAGCCCCGGGTCTCCCGCAGGGTCAGGTCCATCAGGATGTCGGACACGTCATCAGGCATATCGCCCGACTCGACTCCGGCCACTGCGTCGGCCTTGTTTTCGCGGTCCGCCAGCCGGGCTGAGTCGGCATCGGACGCCCGCTCGGACCCGGTATAGACCGTCAGCCCGCGCACGTCCTGCCCGCCCGAGATCGAATCCGCATGGATCGAGATGAAGAGGTCCGCCTGGGCGGCCCGCGCGGCCCGCACCCGGTCGCCCAGGGAGACGAACACATCCTGGTCGCGGGTCATGAGCACCTTGTAGCGCCCGCTGTCCTCAAGCTTCTTCCTCAGCCTTTGGGCAAAGGAGAGCACCAGATCCTTCTCGGCCACGCTGCCCGAGGAAGCCGCTGCGCCCGGATCGATGCCGCCATGGCCGGGATCGATCATGATCACCGGGCGGGCATCCTTCGTCGCCTGCACGGCGGGCCCGGGCCCCTCTTTCGCCGGAGCGGAGCTGCCCGATGCGGTCCTGCGGAACTCCTCCCGGTCAACGCGGGAGAGTTCGATGGTCAGGATCGTGGCCGCTCCCGTGGAATCAGGCGACGTCGTCAGGCCGGACACGACTGCCGGCTGCGCCAGCTCCATCACCACCCGGGAGCGGCCCGGCGCGAAAAGACCGTAGCGGTAAGAGGCGATGAGCCCTTCCTTGCTGCGCCCGGCCTCGGCCGGCAGATGGAAGGCCACCTCCGGCAGGTCGATGACGAGCCTGTCTGGACGCTCCATGAGGGAGACCTGCGCGGTCACCGGCTTTGACAGGGTCACCTTGAACCGGGTCTTCGCCCCGTCAGTCTCGATGGCGGCGGCTGCTGCGATGATCGGAGTCGAGGGCTTCGCGCCGTCTCCCGCCGCCCAGGCACGCCCGGTCCCGGCGGCGAGGAGGATCGCCACGAGGCAGGCGCCGACAAGGCGTATGAAGAGGGAAAGAGGCATCGCTGATCGCTGGTTTCGAGCGTCCTTCCTATACTCATAGGCAGCGTTTGGTTAACGGAACCTCACGCTCACCCGCCGTTTACTGAGACTCTGTTGCATTCATGGCACAGTCACTCAGCATCTTGCCAAATGCCCTATTCGATCTGTAATGATCTTGATCCCGTCCGGCATGGCCGAATCTGACGGCGGCTCCAAGGGAGACGGTTGTGTTGACCGATCCTTCAGGGACCGCCTCACCCTCGACAGGCTACGGACAGGATCACAGGGCGACGCTTGTCGCCACTCGCCGATGGCCGGTTCACCCGGCCCATCGATATCTACGAAAGGGCCGTCTCGAATGGTTGCACACACGAAGTCAGCTATGACCTTCGTTTCTGCATCGTTCGAATCGCGCGTATCCCTTCGCGCACGCCCCAGCACCACCCTTTCCGGCCCTGTGCCGGCCCAATTTAACCCAGAATGCGCCCCTTCGCGGCGCAGGATGGCGATCGACAGCACTCCGAACGCAATTTCAGCCCGTCGCCTTCGCTCGCGGCGTGCCTTACCGCCCACAATGCGGCCCCTGCCTCAGGTCCTGCCCTCGATCGCCATGTCGAGAGTTCAACATGGCAAACAAGATGCTCATCGATGCCTCCCACCCGGAAGAAACCCGGGTCGTGGTGGTACGTGGTCAGAAGGTCGAAGAATTCGACTTCGAATCCGCTAACCGGAAGCAGCTGCGCGGGAATATCTATCTCGCCAAGGTCACCCGGGTCGAACCGTCTCTCCAGGCGGCCTTTGTGGAATACGGCGGAAACCGCCACGGGTTCCTGGCTTTCAGCGAAATCCATCCCGATTACTACCAGATCCCGGTCGCCGACCGGCAGGCCCTGCTCGAAGCTGAAGCCGAGGCTCAGCGCGAGGAGGAGCACGAGGAGGAGCGCCGCAGCAGCCGCGGCGGCCGTCGCCGCCGTTCCTCGCCGCGGCGGGCCCAGAACGACGAGACCGTCGTCTCCACCGAAGCCGAGGCCGGGACTGAGGAAGGCGTAGAGGCCGCTCCCGAGGGCGTGTCGACTGGCGCTTTCGAAGGCACCGAGTCCATCGGCGAGGCCGCCCCCGCAGATACGTCCGAAGCCTCCTCACAGCTAGAGAACGGCGCGGTGGCTTCCGCCGAAGAGGATGCCCTTGAGGCCGTCGAGGGATCGGCCCATGTCGAGGCTCGGCAGGGTAACGACGCCACGGAAGAAACCGAGGCTCGCTCGACCGAAGACGACACGGAATCCGACGAGGATGAGTCCAAAGAGGACGAAGACGAGGACGAGCTCGAAGAGCACGAGATCGTCGAGCAGCTCGGCGGCGACGATGCCATCGAGGATATGCCCCAGCGCCGGCGCACGCCGCGCAAGCAGTACAAGATCCAGGAGGTCATCAAGCGCCGCCAGATCCTGCTGGTCCAGGTCGTCAAGGAAGAGCGCGGCAACAAGGGCGCGGCGCTCACCACCTACCTGTCGCTCGCCGGCCGTTATTCGGTGCTCATGCCCAACACGGGCCGGGGCGGCGGCATTTCTCGCAAGATCACCAACGCGGCCGACCGCAAGCGCCTGAAGGAAATCGCCCAGGAGCTGGAGGTGCCCGAAGGCATGGGCATCATCCTGCGCACGGCCGGCGCCTCCCGCACCAAGCCCGAGATCAAGCGCGACTACGAATACCTCATGCGCCTGTGGGAGAGCGTGCGCGAGCTGACCCTCAAGTCCGCCGCCCCTGCCCTCGTGTACGAGGAAGGCTCGCTCATCAAGCGCGCCATACGCGACCTCTACAACAAGGACATCGACGACGTGATGGTCGCCGGCGAGGACGGCTACCGCGAGGCCAAGGACTTCATGCGGATGCTCATGCCGAGCCATTCGAAGCTGGTCCAGCCCTACCGGGATCCGCAGCCTCTCTTCGCCAAGTTCGGCGTCGAGGCCCAGCTCGATGCCATGTTCTCGAACGTGGTGACGCTCAAGTCGGGCGGCTACCTCGTCATCAACCCGACGGAAGCCCTCGTCTCCATCGACGTGAACTCCGGCCGCTCGACCCGCGAGCACAACATCGAGGACACGGCTCTCCGCACGAACCTCGAAGCCTCCGAGGAAATTGCCCGCCAGCTGCGCCTGCGCGATCTCGCTGGCCTCATCGTGATCGACTTCATCGACATGGAGGAGAAGCGGAACAACCGCGCCGTCGAGAAGAAGCTGAACGAGTGCCTGAAGAACGACCGCGCCCGCATCCAGGTGGGCCGCATCTCGCCCTTCGGCCTGCTGGAGATGTCGCGCCAGCGCATCCGCACCGGTGTGCTCGAATCCTCCTCGATTCCCTGCCCGCACTGCGCAGGCACCGGCTTCGTGCGCTCGACCCCGTCCGTCGCCCTGCAGGTGCTGCGCTCGATCGAGGAAACCCTCATCAAGAATTCCGGCTACAACCTCGTGGTTCGCACCCGGATGGAAGCGGCCTTCTACATCCTGAACCAGAAGCGCATTCACCTGCGCGAGCTGGAGAGCCGCTTCGGCGTCGCGATCTCCATCGTGGCCGACGATACCCTGCAGGGTCACACCACCTACGCCATCGAGCGCGGCGAGCCCGCCCTCAAGCTGGAGCACAAGTCGGCCGCGACCGGCATCCAGATCGACGCCATCATCCCGATCGACGAGCCCGTCGAGGAGGATGAGGTCGAGACCGAGGAGGAGACTGCCGAGGACACCCAGGCCGCTGGAGAAGAGCGCGCCGGAGAAGAGCGCAGCGAGGAGGGTGAAAGCGAAGGCGACCGTCGTCGCCGCCGCCGCCGTCGCCGCCGTCGGGGTCGCGACCGCGAGGCTTCTGCCGGAGCGGACCAAGGCGACGAGAGCGCCGAGGGTGAAGAATCCGAATCCGGCGAGGAAGAGGCGGACGCTCAGACGTCCGAGGCGGCACCGGCTGAAGCCGGCGAATCCGAGGATGATCGCGGCGGACGTCGCCGCCGTCGTGGTCGCCGCGGCGGTCGTGGACGCGGTCGCGACGAGAATGGCGAGTTCGCCCAGGAGGAAGGCTCCCTTGCCCTCGATCAGGCGGAAGCCGCACCGGCCTCCGACGCGACCTCTCCCGCAGACTCGCAACCCGTGGCCGAGGCTCCCAAGCCCGCAGCCCAGGAAGAGCGCATCATGGCTCCGCAACAGCCCGTCGCCGAGGAGCCTGTGGCTCCCGCGCCGGTCATCCCGGAGCCCGAGCCGGTCGCCGTCGTGCTGACCCCGCCCGACCCGGAGCGCCCCAAGCGCGCCGGCTGGTGGTCCAAGGCCAAGTCGGTCCTGAGCGGATCGTAAATCGAAAAAAGAAATGCCCGGCTCGAAGCCGGGCATTTTTCTTTCAGCTTCCACTGTCATTCCGGGGCGGCCATAGGCCGAGCCCGGAATCCATAAACACGACGCCGCTCGAAGAACCCGCTACCGAAACCGCTGCGTTCTATCCTGCGATGTTGGTGCTTATCGATTCCGGGCTCCGCTATGCGGCCCCGGAATCACAGCGAGCGGCGTCACTTCAGCCACCCCCTCAACCGCGCCACCGTCTCGCGGCAATCGTTCTCGGAACCGGCGAAGGACAGGCGCAGGTAGTGCGAACCCTCCAGCGGATCGAAATCAAGGCCCGGGGTTGCGGCGACGCCAGCCTCCTCCAGCATGCGCTTCGAGAATCCAATGGAATCGTTCGTGAAGCGGGCGATATCGGCGTAGATGTAGAAGGCCCCGTCCACCGGGTGCATCTCGGTGATGCCGACCTTGGGCAGTTCCTCCAGCAGATAGGCGCGGTTGCGGGCGTATCCGGCCTTGACGGCCTCCAACTCCTCCATGGCGTCGAAGGCGGCGAGCGCAGCCACCTGCGAGAGGTAGGGCGGCGAGATGTAGAGGTTCTGCGCCAGCCGCTCGATGGGTCGCACCAGCCGCTCCGGCACCACGTTCCAGCCGATGCGCCAGCCGGTCATGCAGTAATACTTGGAGAACGAGTTGATCACCACCGCGTCGTCGTCGGAGGTGAGCGCCGTCGAGGCGGGCTCGCCATAGGTGAGGCCGTGATAGATCTCGTCGGACACGAACCACAGCCCCAGGCGGCGGCAGGTCTCGCCGAGCTCGGCCAGCGCCTCGCGGCCGATCATGGTGCCGGAGGGATTGGCCGGGCTCATGGCCAGGATGCCGTGCAGGGGCTTCTCCGCATGGGCCTTCGCGATGGACTCGGCGGTCATGATCCACCCATCCGCCTTGGTGAGCGGGATCGTCACCGGCTCGATACCGAGCGCCTCCAGGATGTTGCGATAGGCCGGATACCCTGGGGCCGTGATCGCCACCCGCTGGCCCGGATCGAAGAGGCTCAGGAAGGCCAGCACGAACCCGGCGGAGGAGCCGGTGGTCACCACCACCCGCTCCGGCGCGATGCTCACCCCATAGGTGTCCTTGTAATGCCGGGCGATCCGCTCGCGCAGGGCGGACATGCCCAGTGCCTCCGTATAGCCGATGCGGCCGAGATCGAGGGCAGCCTTCGCGGCCTCGCGGGCAACCCGCGGCGCAGGTGCTGACGGCTGGCCCACCTCCATATGGATGACGCTGTCTCCCCGCCGCTCCTTTGCGGCCGCGGCGCTCAGCACGTCCATGGCGAGGAACGAAGCGACGCGATCCATGCGGCGCGCGATGAGGGGCTGGTGGAGATCGGCGGATGATTTGGTCATGGGAAGCGTCGTATCCCGTTGGAGGGGCGGTCTCAAGACAGTTTCCAGTGTCATTCCCGGCCTGCGGCCGCCGGGGATGACACCTGGTGCTGTAGACAGGTGTGGATACACAGCCGTGATTTGACGCCGCCCGCGTCAAGCCGCTAACTCACGACAGAACAGACGAGTCTCAAGTCCGCCTTGAACCATCGTTAAAGTGCGGACTTATCTCAAGAATTCCACAAAGGACCCGAAATGCGCTCTTCGTTTCTCAAGATCGGCCAGGCTGCTGCTCTGCTCGGCACATTGGCCATGGCCCCCGCGGCGATGGCACAGGGCGCGGTTTTCACCGACCAGCAGAAGCAGGCCATCGGCGAGATCGTGAAGGACTACCTGATCAAGAACCCGGAGGTCCTGACCGAGGTGATCGCCGAGCTGGAGAAGCGGCAGTCGGAAGCCCAGCAGGTGGCGCAGGCCGGCGCCGTCAAGGAAACCAGGCAGTCGCTCCTGAACGCCTCGCACTCCTACGTGGTCGGCAACCCGTCCGGCGACGTCACCCTGGTGGAGTTCTTCGATTACAATTGCGGCTACTGCAAGAAGGCGCTGGCCGACGTCCAGGCTCTGATGAAGAGCGATCCCAAGCTGCGTGTGGTCCTGAAGGACTTTCCGGTTCTCGGGCCCGATTCCGTTGAGGCGAGCCGGGTAGCGCTCGCGGTCAAGAACCAGCTCCAGGGCCAGAAGCTCCTGGACTACCATGTGAAGGTCATGGACACCCGCGGCCGCGTCAACGGCGAGCGCGCCATGGCAGTCGCCAAGGAGATGGGCATCGACATGGGCCGCCTGCAGAAGGACGTGGAGAGCACCGAGATCCGCAACGCCCTCCAGGAGAACATGGCGCTAGGCGACAAGCTGAACCTCTCCGGAACCCCGGCCTTCATCGTCGGCGAGACGGTCATCCCCGGCGCGGTCGGCCTGGAGCCCCTGAAGCAGCTCGTGGACAATGTCCGCCAGTGCGGCAAGGCGAATTGCGGGTAGCGGCACCTTGTCATTCCGGGGCGAGCGACAGCGAGAGCCCGGAGTCCATAAACGCTAACGATGCAGGATAAGGCAAAGCGGCATCCGACGCGCTCGGCCGACAGAAGTCGTGTTTATGGATGCCGGGCTCCGCTGCGCGGCCCCGGAGTGACAGCGGGACCCGCTCCCCAGCTCCAAACCGCCCCTTCTGCCCCTTCGTAAACTCCGCCAAGCTTGGGAAAGCCCCGGTTTTCCCCTTCCCCCCTGCTCGCCTTTTGGCTAAGAGGGCGTTTCGGCTCCGCCTGACGGAGCTTCAAGGAACGCTCCTTATCCGATGACCACCGTCTTCGTCCTCAACGGACCCAACCTCAACCTGCTCGGCCGCAGGGAGCCTCAGATCTATGGCAGCACCACGCTTGCCGACATCGAGAAGCTCGTGCGCGAGAAGGCCGAGGCCCTTGGGACGGCAGTCACCTTCCGCCAGTCGAACCATGAGGGACATCTGGTCGACTGGATCCAGGAGGCAGGAGCCCAAGGCGCGGGCATCGTCATCAATGCCGGCGCCTACACCCACACCTCGATCGCGCTCCGCGATGCCATCTCCGGCAGCGGCGCTCCGACGGTCGAGATCCACCTTTCAAATGTTCATGCTCGCGAGGGCTTTCGCCATCGCTCGCTCATAGCGCCCGTCTCCGTCGGCGTGATCTGTGGTTTCGGGCCCATGAGCTATCTGCTCGGCCTGGAAGCGGTTCACCGGGTGATGGCCGAGCGGGCCCGCCCGGCGAAACCCTCCCAGCACTAATTCCTCAAGAAGGCAGAGGTAAGCCCCATGGCCAAGGAAAACCCTTTCGATCCCGATCTCGTCCGCGAGCTGGCGAACCTGATCGCCGACACGGATCTCAGCGAGATCGAAGTGGAGAAGGGCGACCTTCGCATCCGCGTGGCGCGCATGGTCACCGCCGCCGTCACCGTTCCGGTAGCGGCTCCGGCAGTTCATCATGCTCCGGCCCCGGTCGTGGCGCCGCCGCCGTCCGCTGCTGAGGGTGCCACAAAGGCCGGCGCGCCTCACGCGGGGGCCGTTCTGTCTCCCATGGTCGGCACCGCCTACCGCAAGCCCTCCCCGGATGCGAAGAACTTCGTCGAGATCGGCTCCAAGGTGCAGGCCGGCGACAAGGTTCTCCTCGTCGAGGCCATGAAGACCTTCAACGAGATCGTGGCGCCCCGCGCCGGCACCGTAACGGCCATCTTTGTCGAAGACGGAACCCCTGTTGAATACGGCGAACCCCTCCTCGTCATCGAGTAAGGCGCGATATGTTCGATAAGATCCTCATTGCCAATCGAGGCGAGATCGCCCTGCGAATCCTGCGCGCGGCGAAGGAGCTCGGCATCGCCACCGTGGCGGTGCATTCCACTGCCGACGCGGATGCCATGCATGTGCGCCTCGCCGACGAGAGCGTCTGCATCGGCCCGCCGGCCGCCCGCGACAGCTACCTCAACATCCCGGCCCTGATCGCCGCCTGCGAGATCACAGGCGCCGACGCGATTCACCCCGGCTACGGCTTCCTGTCGGAGAATGCCCGCTTCGCCGAGGTGCTAGAGCATCACCGCATCGCCTTCATCGGCCCCAAGGCGGAGCACATCCGCATCATGGGCGACAAGATCGAGGCCAAGCGCACCGCCAAGCGCCTCGGCATTCCCTGCGTGCCCGGGTCCGAGGGCGGCATCACCGATGACGACGAGGCCAAGCGCGTCGCCAAGGAGATCGGCTACCCGGTGATCATCAAGGCAGCTGCCGGCGGCGGCGGACGCGGCATGAAGGTGGCGCGGACGGAAGAGGACCTCGTCCACGCGCTGCAGACCGCCAAGACTGAGGCCAAGGCGGCTTTCGGCGACGACGCGGTCTATATCGAGAAGTATCTCGAGAAGCCGCGCCATATCGAGATCCAGGTGCTCGGCGACGGCAAGGGCAACGCCATCCATCTGGGCGAGCGCGACTGCTCCCTGCAGCGCCGCCACCAGAAGGTCTGGGAGGAAGGCCCCTCACCTGCGTTGAACGTCGAGATGCGCGAGCGCATCGGCGGCGTCGTGGCCAAGGCCATGCAGGAGCTGCAATATGCGGGCGCCGGCACCATTGAGTTCCTCTACGAGGACGGCGAGTTCTATTTCATCGAGATGAACACCCGCATCCAGGTGGAGCACCCTGTCACGGAGATGATCACCGGTATCGACCTGGTGAACGAGCAGATCCGCGTGGCGGCCGGCCATCCGCTGTCGGTGAAGCAGGAAGACATCAGGATCGAGGGCCATGCCATCGAGTGCCGCGTGAATGCCGAGCATCCCTCGACCTTCCGCCCCTCGCCCGGCACGATCAGCTACTTCCACCCGCCGGGCGGCCTCGGCGTGCGCGTCGATTCGGCGGCCTATCAGGGCTACCGCATCCCGCCGCACTACGATTCCCTCGTGGGCAAGCTCATCGTCCATGGCCGCACCCGCAACGAGTGCCTTATGCGCCTGCGCCGGGCTCTCGACGAGTTCGTGGTCGACGGCATCGACACCACCCTCCCGCTCTTCCGCACCCTGGTTCGGAACCCGGAAATTCAGAACGGCCAGTACGACATCCACTGGCTGGAGAACTTCCTGAAGACGGGCGGGTTGGGTGACGAGCAGGTTTAAAACGCGCAAGTGAGGGCAGTGCTACCCTGTAAAGGCTAACCTGAGCCTAAGCGGGTGACATGTAACTCTATTCTGTAGTATCGTTACGGCATTCTGTTAAAAAGTGCCGTAACGATGGATACCGCTACGCAAAGCCTCCCGAAAGAAGGACTCCGGTCCCTCCTGCTCAAATACGGCCTCGACAATGGAGGCACGATCGGCAACGGCCTGATCTGGGAAGCACCGATCAAGATCTTCCACTCATCCCACGTGTCGGAAACGGAGATCGGCGCCTACTCCTACATCTCGCCTCGAACCGAGATCCAGCACGCCAATATCGGGCGCTACTGCTCCATAGGCGACAACGTGAACGTGCGAGGCAGCGCGCATCCCAAGGAGTGGCTGTCCTCCCATCCCTTCTCTTATCGCAATCTCTACGGCAGCAGTCGCAACTACAAGCCTCCCCTGACATTTCAGGGCTATAGCGAAAAGACGGTCATCGGCCACGATGTCTGGATCGGTTCCAGGGTCACCATACTCCCGGGCGTGACGATTGGAACGGGCGCCGTCATCGGCGCAGGCGCTGTGGTGGCGAAGGATGTTCCTCCCTATGCGGTCGTCGTCGGCAACCCTGCGAAAGTCGTGAAATACCGCTTCGAACAAGCGCTGATCGACCGGCTTCTGCAATCCGCGTGGTGGTCATACGACCTTCCTAAGTTTCTTGAGCAGCAGGCAGGCGTTCCCCTCGACGACCCGGAAAAGATGCTCGATCTTCTGGAGCGGAACGGCACGGACGTTCCACGCATCGACGTGAGGCGGAAGCGATATTCGAGACAGCGGGACAAGGTTGTCATCGGGAGCGCGCCACCCGCAGGGACCTGAACTCACGCAAGGACGTTGTCAGATCTGAGCAGAGACGTGGTTGGACGCCATTTCCGTTCCTTGGTACAAAATGAAACATGAGCCGTGCGTCTGACCACGCGATTGAGATTACCCCTGACATCCTGCTGAAAGCCTACGCAGCCGGAATCTTTCCCATGGCGGAGGATGCGGACGATCCGTCCCTGTTCTGGGTCGAGCCGCGCGAGCGCGGAATCATTCCCCTCGATGGCTTCCATGTCTCAAAACGGCTTGCCCGCACCGTCCGCTCGGATTTCTTCGAGGTTCATGTCGACAGGGATTTCGACAGCGTCATCTCCGGCTGCGCGGCGCCGGCGGCCGACCGGGAGAAGACCTGGATAAGCCGGCGGATCCGGGAGCTCTACGGTGAGCTTTTCGATGCCGGCTACTGCCACACGGTGGAGGTCTATCAGGAGGGCCGCCTCGTCGGCGGTCTTTACGGGGTCAGGCTGAACGGCGCCTTCTTCGGCGAGAGCATGTTCCACACGGAGCGCGACGCCTCCAAGGTGGCGCTCGTGCACCTCGTGGCGCGCCTGCGCCGGGGGGGCTTCTCGCTGCTGGATACGCAGTTCGTGACCTCGCATCTAGCGCAATTCGGCGCCACGGAAGTCCCGCGCCGGGCTTACAAGCAGATGCTGCGCAACGCCATGGAGCATGGGGCAGACTGGAACGTCTGGCCGAGGGACAGGATCGTGAGCGGCGAGGAAGTGCTCGCCGCGATCAGTTCCTCTTAATTCGGGCGGTCCGAATTGATGATCGGCGCGGCCGGGCGCCGGGCGGGCTGCTGGCGCTGAGGCGCCGGCTGCCGGAGGGGTGCCGTCTCGACGGCGGGCGGACGCGGGGCCGTGCCGCCGGCCGGGGCCACGATGTCACCGGGCCGCGCCGGATCGTTCAGACCGCGGGCCGCATCCTGGATCGGCGGCAGTTCCTCAGGGGTTTCCTTGGGCTCGGCGATTACCTCGGTGCCGCCTTTGCAGTCCACGAGCCAGATGTCGTAGACCGGGTGCTCGAGGCCATGGAGGCCCGGGCTTGCGGCAAACAGCCAGCCCGAGAATACCCGCTTGGCCTGCCCCTGGGTCCCGGGTTCGTCCACCTCGATGAAGGAGGTCGTGTTCGGGGTCTCCGTAGGCGGCTTGGTGAAGCAGACCCGCGGCGTCACCTGAAGTGCGCCGAACTGGACGGTTTCATCGACGGCTACCTCGAACGACACGATTCGACCGGTGATCTTGTCGAGGCCGGAAAAGACGGCCGTGGGATTCTTGATCCTGTCCGCCTGCGCCGTGCCGAGGCCGCCGACCAGCGATGCGAGCACCAGGGCCGCCCGCGTCCATCCGAGTGTCATCATGCTGTCCAAGCCAAATCCGATCTGGCGTTTCCTGTCCGGCCGAGCGTGGCCGCACCCTTTGAGTTCGGCAACGCGATAGCACGTGAACCATGATGGAAAAAGGGCAAGGCAGGAAGTTAAGCCAGCGACCCGCCCTGCCCTGGGTTCAGCCCGTCTGCGAGAGAGACCTGAGGGCGCCGCGAAGGTCCTCCGGCTGCAGCTCCGGCAAGCCCGCCTCGATGGCGGCATGAAGGTCGCGCCAGATCGGAACGGCTGCGGCCAGCACCTCCCGCCCCTTGTCCGTGAGGCCGAGAAGCCGGTTGCGGCGGTCCTCCGGATCGCGGGCGATGGTCACGAGACCGTCCCGCTCAAGGGGCTTCAGGGCTGCGGTCAGGGTCGTCCGATCCATCGCCAGCAGCTGCGCCACAGGACCGATCGGTGGTGGCTTGGGCCGGTTCAGCGCGTTTAGCAGGGAGAACTGACCGGAGGTGATTCCGACCGGCCGCAGCGCCTCGTCGAAACGCCGCGACAGCGCGCGGGCCGCCCGCTGCGCATGCAGGCACAGGCAGGTGTCGCGTACCAGATGGGTTGTCTCAAAAGATATCGCCTGTTCGTTTGACATGCGCTATTTACGTTGATATCAACTTATATGTCAACAGGAACATGAAACTAAGTGTCACGAAGGGATGCTTCGACGACCAGCAGTTCGGAAAACCAAGGGAGAGACGCGATGGCATATGTGGACGGGTTTGTGCTGGCTGTGCCGGCTGGCAACAAGGAGAGCTACCGCAAGCTCGCGACCGAGGCCTCGGTTCTTTTCAAGGAATTCGGCGCCACCCGCATGGTCGAGTGCTGGGGCGACGACGTGCCCGCCGGCACGGTCACCGACTTCCGTGGTGCCGTGAAGGCCAACGACGACGAGATCGTGGTGTTCAGCTGGATCGAGTACCCGTCCAAGGAGGTCCGCGATGAAGCCAACCGGAAAATCATGTCCGACGAGCGCATGAAGGCCATGGGCGAGCAGATGCCCTTCGACGGCAAGCGCATGATCTTCGGCGGCTTCATGCCGATCCTCGACGTCTGAGGAGCGCACCATGGCCAATCAGCACGGGGACTTCATCTGGTATGAACTCCTGACGAACGATGCGGACGCTGCCGCCCGCTTTTACGGGGCAGTGATCGGCTGGCAGAACCGGGCGGCCGAAGGGTCCGACCGGGGCTACAGGATCTTCGGCATCAACGGCACGGATGTGGGCGGGCTCATGCCCTTTCCTCCCGGCGCCGGGAGCGGAGGCATGCGCCCCATCTGGCTCGGCTACGTGGCCGTCGAGAATGTGGACGCGGCAGCGGCCGACATCGTCCGGGACGGCGGCACGCAGTATATGCCGCCCACGGACATCACCGGCGTCGGACGCTTCGCCATGCTGTCCGACCCGCAAGGGGTCATGTTCTACATCATGCGCGGCGCCGTGGACGGCACGAGCACGGCGTTCGACCAGAACAAGCTCGGCCACTGCAACTGGAACGAATTGTCCACGGGCGATCCGGCGGCGGCGCTGGCCTTCTACCGGAGCCGCTTCGGCTGGGAGAAGGGCGATGCCATGCCCATGGGCGAGATGGGCGATTACCAGTTCATCACCCACGGCGACCGCACCATCGGGGCCGTGATGAAGCGCACGGCTGACGGGCCACCGCCCTTATGGACGTTCTATTTCGGCGTCGAGGATATCGATCTCGCGGCACAGGCCGTCTCAGGTAACGGCGGCACGATTCATTATGGGCCGGCCGAAGTGCCGGGCAGCGTCTTCATCATCGTGGCCAGCGATCCGCAGGGGGCCCTATTCGGTCTCGTCGGCCCGCGCAAATCGTAAGTCGGCCTTGAGGAGCATCGTATGACCGACACGCTTATTCCTGCCGAAGAACTCGCACGCCGCTCGCCGGTGCGCTTTCCGAACGAGAGCGCCGAGTACCGCGCTGCGCGCGCCGCCCTGCTCGCGGAGGAGATCGAGCTGCGGCGCCATCTGGAGCGCGTCGCAACCCAACGCCGCGCCCTGCCGCCCGGCGGCGAGGTAACCGGCGATTACCGGTTTGAGGGCGAGAACGGCCCGGTGAGCTTCGCCGACCTCTTCGGCGACAAGCAATCGCTCGCCGTCTACAGCTACATGTTCGGCCCGCAGCGCGAGCGCCCCTGCCCCATGTGCACTAACCTGCTCGGCGTGCTCGAAGGCAACGCCGCCGACGTCCAGCAGCGCATGGCGCTCGCCGTGGTGGCGCGCTCGCCGATCGAGCGGCTGGTCGCCTGGAAGCGGGAACGCGGCTGGACGAACCTGCGGCTCTATACCGATCTCAACGGCAACTACTCCCGCGATTATCACGGCGTCCTGCCGGATGGATCGGAGATCCCGAGCTTCAACGTCTTCTCGCGCCGCGACGGCACCATCCGGCACTTCTGGAGCGGAGAGATGACGGGCGATTCCGCCGATCCCGGCCAGGATCCCCGCGGCGCCCCGGAGCTCGCCCCCTTGTGGAACGTGCTCGACATGACGCCTGAGGGCCGCGGCACGGACTGGGATCCGAAGCTGAGCTACGGAGCGTGACCGTCTCGACGTCTCCGGAGTTTTACCCTCTGGGACCGATCCGCTAAGCTTCCGTGGTTAGCCATCCCAGGAAGCGTGGTCGCCATGAACGAAGCCGAAGCCGCTCGCGATGCAGCCCGCGGGAGCCTGGGCTTCCTGTCGCTTGCGGAAACCACTGCTCTCAGCCATCGCGGCGTTTTGATCCCGGAGCCCGGCTCCATCCTCATTTCGACCGATGTGCAGCTACATGACGGCGTGACCCTCTGGCCCAATGTCATCCTCCAGGTTTCCGATGGAGGCCGCATTGCGGTCGGCAGCCGGACGAATCTCTTTCCCGGCACGCGCATCGTCGCGATGGGTGGGATGGTCACGGTTGCGGCAGAGGCCGAGATCGGTGAGGAAGGCGGCTTCACGATCAAGGCTGGCGCGGGTGAGATCGTCGAGATTGGCGACGGCGCCCGCCTCCTCGGCGGCGGATCGCTCACTCTGTCGAACCGCATCGGCCGCGGTGCCCAGATCCTGGGTCCGATCCGCTGCCAGAACTGCACCCTGGGGGATGGCGGCACCTACCGCGATCCGGAGCCCGACGAGCGCGGCGGCGTTCTGAAAGGCTCCGGCGTGGCGCGGAACATCGATATTCCGCAGGGCCATGTGATTCAGGCTTTCGGCCTCTTCGCCGAGGCGCCTGTGAGGCGCCAGTCCTACTTTCATCCCAAAGCCTGAACGGAAATGAACCGCCTGTCATTCCCGGCCGGAGCGCAGCGGAGGGGAAGGGAATCCAATTATTCTCACCGCGCTATGGATCCCCTTCCCGCACTTCGTGCGCCGGGGATGACATAAATCGCAGCCAGCCTTCAAGGCCAGTTCTGCTCCAGCGGATTCGGCGCCGGCTCGCTCATCGGGTCGCCCTGCGCCACGCGCTTCTCGAAATGCGCCGTCGAGCAGGCATGGGAACACAGAAGGCCCCGCTCCGACCAATAGGCCGGCCCGCTCTCGACCCGGCCGGCATGATAGGCGAAATCCGGGTGACCGCAGGGCAGGCCGCATTCGATGCAGGTGCGATCTCGGGTTTTCTTCAGCATGAGGGTGAGGAGGCTGCCTGCAGCCTCACTCCCCTGGTGACCACGGCACGTAATCGCCGGTGGCGGCCGGGCGCTGGCCGGTGGAGAGGTGCGACCCTTGCGGGCGGTAGGCCTGCGCCGTGCCGGTCATGTTCGGCACATAGGGCTTCTCCCACGGGCGAGGCTGGTAGGCTTCCTCACTGGGAGGCACATCGCCGTTGTGGCACAGCCAAGCGCGCCAGCCGGGGGGCACCTTCGACGCATCCGCCTCGCCATTATAGACGACCCAGCGGCGCTCGGCGCCCACATTCGAGTCGATCGCCTGCGCCTGCACATAGCGGTAGTAGGTGTTGCCGAACTCGTCCGTGCCCACGAACACGCCCTTGCGCCAGGTGAAGAATCGGGTGCCGAGGGTCTGTCCGTTCCACCAGGTGAAGAACTGGGTGAAAAACTCTTTCATGCTGCTGCCGCCGAAGGGGTTCGTGAATTTGCGCGGAATATGGCCGCTGCGATGTACGAAGTCCAGCCTTCGCGGTCGCGAAAACCCGCTCTGATTCTCCGACTCGCCCCTTCCCCAGCGGCGGGAGCGGAATTTCCCGCAATGGGGCCATTTCGGGTCAGATCCTGTCGCCGCAGACCTGCACCATGGATTGATGCGCCGGCACAACATTGACCCGCCGTTAAGCATGACTCGAGGTGTGTCCCTGAGCCGGCGAAGCTTGGCCATTGCAAAAATCGGGAACGGATTCTCGGAGGAGTCTGAGAGGCTTAGCCGGAGGGGCAATTGTTATCCACAATTCTCACAGCTACACACAACATATAGTTCGGAACCGTGAGCCGCGACACTAGTTCTTGACGTGAGGCTCGCAACACGACTAGCTTGCCGGGGTGCCGACCAGAGACCGGCGACCAGCCTGAAAGGGCCGGTTGAACACTCCCCAGAGCAGGCGTCAGAGCCCGTGGCAACCTTGTTGCCGCGCCACCTGTGACGCCCGAAGGGGACCGTAACTCAGGCGTGTTGCGTGGGCGATCCGAAAGAGCGGATCGTTGGGGCGTCGAACAATAATTATGGGCTGATGAGCTGCGGGGCAAATCGCGGCCATGGGGACGTTTGTCCTCAATACTTAGGATGTGACCTATGCGGATCGAGCGGCGTTATACGAAGTCTGGCCAATCGCCTTATTCCTCCCTCGCCTTCCGGCTCGCCACGAGCGAGATCCGCAATCCGGATGGCTCGGTGGTGTTCAAGCTCGAGAACATCGAGGTTCCCGAGACCTGGAGCCAGGTGGCCTCCGACGTGCTGGCCCAGAAGTATTTCCGCAAGGCCGGCGTGCCGGCCCGCCTGAAGAAGGTCGAGGAGAACGACGTCCCGTCCTGGCTGTGGCGCTCCGTGCCCGACGAGGCCGCCCTCTCCTCTCTCCCCGAGGATCAGCGCCTCGGCTCCGAGATCTCCTCCAAGCAGGTGTTCGACCGCCTCGCCGGCTGCTGGACCTACTGGGGCTGGAAGGGCGGCTATTTCTCGTCCGAGGAAGACGCCCAGGCCTTCTATGACGAGCTGCGCTTCATGCTCGCCAACCAGATGGTGGCGCCGAACTCCCCGCAATGGTTCAACACCGGCCTGCATTGGGCCTACGGCATCGACGGCCCCGGCCAGGGCCACTATTACGTGGACTACAAGACCGGCAAGCTGACCAAGTCCAAGTCGTCCTACGAGCACCCGCAGCCACATGCCTGCTTCATCCAGGGCGTCGAGGACGACCTGGTGAACGAGGGCGGCATCATGGACCTATGGGTCCGCGAGGCGCGCCTGTTCAAGTACGGCTCCGGCACCGGCTCCAACTTCTCCAAGCTGCGCGGCGAGGGCGAAAAGCTCTCCGGCGGCGGCCGCTCGTCCGGCCTCATGAGCTTCCTCAAGATCGGCGACCGGGCTGCCGGCGCGATCAAGTCGGGCGGCACCACGCGCCGCGCCGCCAAGATGGTGGTGGTCGACGTCGATCACCCGGATATCGAGAGCTACATCGACTGGAAGGTGAAGGAGGAGCAGAAGGTCGCGGCCCTCGTCACCGGCTCCAAGCTCGCCGCCAAGCACCTCAAGGCCATCATGAAGGCCTGCATCAACTGCGAGGCCGAAGGCGATGCCTGCTTCGATCCAGAGAAGAACCCGGCTCTGAAGAAGGAAATCAAGATGGCCCGCCGGGTGCAGATCCCGGACAACTACATCAAGCGCGTCATCCAGTTCGCCAAGCAGGGCTACACGGATATCGACTTCCCCGTGTACGACACCGATTGGGATTCGGAAGCGTATCTGACCGTCTCCGGCCAGAACTCCAACAACTCCGTCTCGCTCACCGACGACTTCCTGCGCGCCGTCGAGAACGATGCCGACTGGCACCTCACCGCCCGCAAGGACGGCAAGGTGGTGAAGACCCTCAAGGCCCGCGACCTGTGGGAGCAGATCGGCCACGCCGCCTGGGCGTCCGCCGATCCCGGCCTGCACTTCAACAC
This sequence comes from Microvirga sp. BSC39, assembly GCF_000739015.1. Taxonomy (GTDB): domain Bacteria; phylum Pseudomonadota; class Alphaproteobacteria; order Rhizobiales; family Beijerinckiaceae; genus Microvirga. The sequence goes on along the minus strand of NZ_JPUG01000033.1, from coordinate 3,602 downwards.
CACCATGAACGACTGGCACACCAGCCCTGCCGGTGGCCGCATCCGGGCGTCGAACCCCTGCTCGGAATACATGTTCCTGGACGACACGGCCTGCAACCTGGCCTCCGCTAACCTGCTGCAGTTCTTCGACCGCCAGAACCACAAGTTCGACGCGGAATCCTTCGAGCATGCCTGCCGCCTCTGGACGGTGGTGCTCGAGATCTCCGTGATGATGGCGCAGTTCCCGTCCAAGGAGATCGCGCAGCTCTCCTATGAGTACCGCACCCTCGGCCTCGGCTTCGCGAATATCGGCGGCCTGCTCATGACCATGGGCCTGCCCTACGATAGCGATGCCGGCCGTGCGCTCGGCGGCGCGATCACGGCGATCATGACCGGCGTGTCCTATGCCACCTCGGCCGAGATGGCCGGTGAGCTCGGGCCCTTCCCGAACTACAAGGCCAACGCGAAGCACATGCTGCGCGTGATCCGCAACCATCGCCGCGCGGCGCACGGGGAGGCTCAGGGCTATGAGGGCCTAGCCGTCAACCCGGTCCCGCTCGATCACGCCTCCTGCCCGGATGCCGACCTCGTCGCCCATGCCAAGTCCGCCTGGGACAAGGCCCTGGAGCTCGGCGAGAAGAACGGCTACCGCAACGCGCAATCCACCGTCATCGCGCCCACCGGCACGATCGGCCTCGTGATGGATTGCGACACCACCGGCATCGAGCCCGACTTCGCCCTCGTGAAGTTCAAGAAGCTCGCCGGCGGCGGCTACTTCAAGATCATCAACCGGGCCGTGCCCGATGCGCTGCGTGCCCTCGGCTACCGCGAGCATGAGATCGCCGAGATCGAGGCCTATGCGGTCGGCCACGGCTCGATGAAGCAGGCGCCCGCCGTCAACCCGGGCTCGCTGCGCGCCAAGGGCTTCACGGACGACAAGATCGACGCGGTGGAGAAGGGCCTGAAATCGGCCTTCGACATCAAGTTCGTGTTCAACCGCTGGACGCTGGGCGAGGACTTCCTCACCGGCACCCTCAAGGTCCCGGCGGACAAGCTCAACGATCCGTCCTTCGACCTGCTCACCTTCCTCGGCTTCTCGAAGGCCGATGTGGAAGCCGCGAACATCCACATCTGCGGAGCGATGACGCTGGAAGGCGCGCCGTTCCTCAAGGTCGAGCACTACCCGGTCTTCGACTGCGCCAACCCGTGCGGCAAGATCGGCAAGCGCTACCTCTCGGTGGAAAGCCACATCCGCATGATGGCGGCCTCGCAGCCCTTCATCTCGGGTGCGATCTCCAAGACCATCAACATGCCCAACGACGCCACCGTCGAGGATTGCAAGAACGCCTACATGCTGTCGTGGAAGCTGGCGCTCAAGGCGAACGCCCTCTACCGCGACGGCTCCAAGCTCTCGCAGCCGCTGAACTCCGCCCTCATCGCCGATGAGGACGAGGATGCGGACGACGCGGTGGAAGCGCTGGCCGCCATGCCGGCCGCCGCCAAGGCCGCCCACGTGTCGGAGAAGATCGTCGAGAAGGTGATCGAGCGCGTGGAGCGGATCCGCGAGCGCGAGAAGATGCCGGATCGCCGCAAGAGCTACATCCAGAAGGCCGTGGTCGGCGGCCACAAGGTGTATCTCCACACCGGCGAATACGACGATGGACGCCTCGGCGAGATCTTCATCGACATGCACAAGGAAGGCGCCGCCTTCCGGGCCATGATGAACAACTTCGCCATCGCGATCTCGCTCGGCCTGCAATACGGCGTGCCGCTGGAGGAATACGTGGAGGCCTTCACCTTCACGCGCTTCGAGCCGGCCGGCTTCGTCCAGGGCAACGAGCGCATCAAGTCGGCCACCTCGATCCTCGACTACGTGTTCCGCGAGCTCGCCGTGTCCTATCTCGGCCGCAACGACCTCGCCCACGTGGACCCGTCGGAAGCAGGCCCCACCACCATCGGCAAGGGCGAGGACCAGTCGAAGGCGCCGGAGCCCGCCCCCGCCACGGCCATCGTGTCCCGCGGCTTCGTGCGCGGCAACTCCGACCGCCTCATGCTCATCCCCGGCGGTGGTGGCAGCGCCACCGGCATTACTCAGCGAACGACCGGCATGACGGTCGGCGCGACGGCGCTCAAGGGTGAGCTCGCTCAGCCTGCCGTGCAGGCGGAGGAGAAGCCGGTCGGCGAAGCCGAGATGTCCAAGCTCGCCTTCACGGCCCCATCCGTCGCCGACCGGCGCGCCGAGGCCAAGATGAAGGGCTATGTCGGCGAAGCCTGCCCTGAATGTGCGAACTTCACGCTGGTGCGGAACGGGACCTGCTTGAAGTGCGATACCTGCGGGAGTACGACCGGGTGCTCGTAGGTTCCACTAAGAACTTGCATAAGAAAACAAGCTGTGGCCGCCAATGGCGGCCACAGTTATGAATCGTGAAGATGAAGAACATGATGTGAAGGGTTGATATGGCCTTCCTAGAGCATCGACCGACTCAAACTCTCTTCCAATATTGTTCAAAGGAAGCTTTTTACGGGATCATCGGGTCAAAGCGGCTTTGGTTCCCGGATTTGGCCTCAGCCAATGACCCTAGAGAGATCAAGCTTGGATATGACAAATTCATCGATGCATTAAAATCAATTCGGCTCGATGAATACCGAGGCGAACGAGGGCAATTTCTATCCATTCTGGCGGGGCACTTAGCTGCCTCACGGAACAATGTTCAAGCCTTTTGTTGCTGCTTCTCAGTCTCTGCTGATGAACTTCCGATGTGGGGAGCTTATGGAGCCAATTATAGCGGCTTGGCCATTGGCTTTAGAGGCTGACTGAAAAAGGTTGAGTGGCTTCAAGCCCTTGTGATTCCGTCGGATTTGCGAAGATTCGATGGAGTTCACGATGGTTTGGACTGAGGCCACTCGCCGACACTATCGGCGAGACGGACTGCGTTATGCAAGCAATCTCACCGATGCCGAATGGGCGCTGATCAAGCCCTTCATGCCCGCCGCCCGGCGGATCGGCCGTCCCCGCACCACATGTCTGCGGGCGGTGGTTGAGGCGATCCTGTATCTGGCCGCGACCGGTTGCCAATGGCGCCAGTTGCCCAAGGAGTTTCCGCCATACTCCACTGTGCAGAGCTATTTCTATGCCTGGTCACGGGATGGCACGTTCGAGCGGATCAACCATGCCCTTGTGGCCGCCTCGCGCGAGAGGGTCGGCCGGGAGGCGAGCCCATCCGCGGGCGTGATCGACAGTCAGTCGGTGAAGACAACGGAAAGCGGTGGACCGCGCGGCTTTGATGCCGGCAAGAAGATCAAGGGCCGCAAGCGCCACATCATCACCGACACGCAAGGCCATCTGGTCGGGCTGCGCGCTCATCCCGCCGACATCCAGGACCGCGACGGGGCGATGGAGGTGCTGACATCCATCCGCGTCCTCTATCCCTGGCTGCGCCATGTCTTTGCCGATGGTGGCTATGCGGGAGACAAGCTGCGCGACGCCGTCGCCGCTCTTGGGCACTGGACCATCGAGATCATCAAGCGCTCCGACGCGGGCAAAGGCTTTGCGGTCCTCAAGCGCCGCTGGGTTGTGGAGCGAACCTTCGGTTGGCTTGGACGCTGCCGCCGCCTGGCCAAGG
>NZ_JPUG01000032.1 GCF_000739015.1 Microvirga sp. BSC39 | reverse complement strand
CCCGCCATCGAGGCGCCGCGCAACCCGAAGCCCCTGCCGAACCCGCCGCTCGGCACGGTGGCGTTCAAGGATGTGCATTTCGCCTATCCGACCCGCTCCGAGCAGCGGGCTCTGCATGGCCTGAGCCTCACCGTGAGCTCCGGCGAAAGGGTTGCCATCGTCGGGCCCTCTGGAGCCGGCAAGAGCACGATCCTGCAGCTGCTCCTGCGCTTCTACGATCCGCAAGGCGGCACGATCTGGGTCGACGGAGTTCCCGTCACCGAGGCCGATCCCTTCAGCTTGCGCGCCCGCATGGCTCTCGTGCCGCAGGAGCCGACGATCTTCGCTACGAGCGTCCTCGACAACATCCGCTACGGCAGGCCCGAGGCCACGGAGGACGACGTGCGCCGCGCCGCCGAGCTCGCCTCCGCCGACGGCTTCATCCGCGCCCTGCCGCAGGGCTACGGGACCATGATCGGCGAGCGCGGCGTGACGCTCTCCGGCGGCCAGCGTCAGCGCCTTGCCATTGCCCGCGCCATCCTGAAGGACGCGCCGATCCTCCTCCTCGACGAGGCCACCTCGGCCCTGGATGCGGAGAGCGAGCGCAAGGTTCAAGGCGCCCTCGACCGGCTGATGGAAGGCCGCACGACGCTCGTCATCGCCCACCGCCTCGCCACCGTGCGCTCCGCCGACCGGATCCTCGTCATGGACCAGGGCCGGATCGTCGAGGAGGGGACCCACGAGGCGCTGCTCGCCCAGAGCGGCCTTTATGCGCGCCTCGCGCGGCTGCAGTTCACCGGCGAGCACGAGCGCAGCGAGGCTGCCGAATAGGGGTGTTCGGGAAAGCATCCCGCGCCTGCAGGTCGTCGGGACGATCCGGCGCGCAGGCGATCAGGTCAAGGGCGCGGCGCAGGCTTTAGGGAAGCGCCAGGCGGCAGTTAGATCCGCCGCAGAGTATTCACGTGAACAAAGGAAGGTTTGTCTTCCCTAATGTTGGGTATCTATAAAGTTTAGATATAAACAGAATTATACGTAGTAATACCTAAAGAATATATTCAATTAGACTTTGTTGTTCACTTTAATTCATCGTTCATTTCTATGGTTAATGTTCCTCGGGCCTGAATACTGTGCGTCAGGGGGCGCGCGCTTCTCGCGGCGATGCGGGCGGGTCATCGAAAGACAATGCGTTTTCTCAATAATCTTAAGCTGATCACCAAGCTGACGATCCCGGTTTTCATCTTCGTTGCCATCACAATCGGACTGGTGGCCATTTCCAAGAACGGTCTGGACGCTTTGACGGCAGACACGAAGGAACTGGCTGAGGTCGAGGCTGTCCGTCTCTCAATGATCCTCAAGATCAACTCGGAGGTGAACGAGGCGAGCATCCAGGAGAAAAACCTGATCATCTATACGGCCGCGGACGCCGATAAGATGGCAAGCGCCGAGAAGGTTTATCAGCAGTACAGGACTCTGGCCCTGCAGCACGCGGACGAACTGATCGCACTCCCCGGCACCCCGGAGCGTCGGGCCGTCAACGAGGGAATCAAGGCGACTGTCGCCAGCTACTTCGCTCTCCTCGATAAAAGCGTTGCTTTCGCCGTGAAGGATCAGGATGCGGCTGCTCTCCAGATCTCCAATGGCGAGGGACGCGATCTTCGCATCAAGGTGCGCAACCTCATGAAGGAGCGCATCGATGCCAATGAGAAGAGTCTCGCCCAAGCCGGCGATGAGGCTGAGGCCCTCGCTGCTTCCACATCCACGCTTCTGATTGCTTCCTCTGCCGTCGGCATCCTGCTCGCGGTGGGGCTGCTCAGCTCTATCGTGGTCTTTGCCGTCGCGCGTCCTCTGAATGGGATGACGGGTGCGATGGGCCGGCTGGCTGCGGGCGATCTCGACGTGAGCGTCACGGGCGTGGAGCGCAAGGACGAGGTGGGGCTGCTCGCCCGCTCCCTGCAGGTGTTCAAGGACAACGCCCTCGAGGCCCGCCGCCTCGCCGCCGCGCAGGACGCCGAGAACCAGGCCAAGATGCGCCGCGCCGAGATGCTCGACCAGATCACCAAGCGCTTCGAGAGCAACGTGTCGGCCCTCACCCAGGGCCTGTCGTCGGCCGCCACCGAGATGGAGGCCACGGCCCAGACCATGACGGCAGTGGCCAGCCAGACCACCCAGCAGTCCGTCACCGTCTCGTCGGCCGCCCAGCAGACCTCGGCCAACGTGCAGACCGTGGCGGCCGCAACAGAAGAGCTGTCCATCTCCATCCGGGAGATCGCCTCCCAGGTGGCGCAGTCGTCGCAGATCGCCGACCGGGCCGTGCAGGGGGCGCGCCGCACGGATGCGGCCGTGCAGGGCCTGGCCGCGACGGGCAGCCGCGTCGGCGGCGTGGTGCAGCTGGTCAACACCGTCGCGGGCGAGACCAACCTGCTGGCGCTGAAGGCCAGCAGCGAGGCGGCCCGGGCCGGCGAGGCTGGGAAAGGCTTTGCCGTGGTGGCCACCGAAGTGAAGGAGCTGGCGTCGCAGACGGCCAAGGCCACGGAGGAGATCTCGGCCCAGATCGGCTCGGTGCAGCAGGCGACGCAGCAGACGGTGTCGGCCATTCAGGAGATCGCCCGCACGATCACCGAGATGAGCCAGATCTCCACCTCGATTGCCGCCGCCATGGAGGAGCAGGGGGCGGCCACGGCCGAGATCGCCCGCAACGTGCAGGAGGCGGCGCGCGGCACGGAAGCCGTGACCGGCAGCATCAACGACGTGCAGCAGGGGGCCGGCGAGACCACCTCGGCGGCCAGCCAGGTGCTGGGCGCCGCCCAGGAGCTGTCGCGCCACTCCAACGACCTCTCCCGAGAAGTCCAGGACTTCCTCCAAGGCGTCAAAGCC
>NZ_JPUG01000031.1 GCF_000739015.1 Microvirga sp. BSC39 | reverse complement strand
TCTATGGCTCATTCAATGAAGCGTATCCGCAAAGCAGTCCTGCCCGTCGCCGGTCTCGGCACCCGGTTCCTGCCCGCCACCAAGGCTGTGCCCAAGGAGATGCTGTGCGTCGTCGACCGTCCCGTGGTGCAGCACGTGGTTGACGAGGCCCGCGCCGCCGGGATCGAGCATTTCATCTTCGTCACCGGGCGCAACAAGGCCGTGATCGAGGACCATTTCGACATTGCCTACGAGCTCAACCGCACCCTCGAGGGCCGCGGCAAGACCAAGGAGCTGGAGATCCTGGCCAAGGATCAGCCCCAGGCCGGCCAGACGAGCTTCACCCGCCAGCAGGAGCCCTTGGGCCTCGGCCACGCGGTGTGGTGCGCCCGGGAGCTGGTGGGCGACGAGCCCTTCGCGGTGATCCTGCCCGACATGCTCAGCCGCGGCTCCATGGAGCAGATGATCGCAGCCTATGAGAAGCACGGCGGCAATATCATCGCCGTGGAGGAAGTGCCCGAGGACCAGACCCACCAGTACGGCATCGTCTCGGTCGGCCAGGAATTCGGCCAGACCTTCGAGATCACCGGCATGGTGGAGAAGCCCCCGAAGGGCACCGCGCCGTCGAACTACATCATCTCCGGCCGCTACATCCTGCAGCCCCAGGTCTTTGACCTGCTCTCGAACCAGGAGCGCGGCGCCGGCAACGAGATCCAGCTGACCGATTCCATGATCCGCCTCATGAAGGAGCAGCCCTTCTTCGGCATGAAGTACCAGGGCAGGACCTACGATACCGGCTCGAAGATCGGCTTCCTCATGGCCAACGTGGCCTATGCCCTTGAGCGCGAGGAGCTCTCGGCGGAATTCCGCCGCGAACTCGAAGCGCTGCTGCGGCAGAAGTAAGCGGCTTCAGGGCTCCGCCAAGGGTTCCTCTTGGCCGTCCGCCTATGCTAAAGGGCGGCCATGGCACTTGCAAAACCCGCACCCCACTCGCCCGATCCGGCGATCCACTCGGCCCTGCGCACGCTTGAGACCGAGCGGGACGGGCTGACCATTCTGATGGAAGCCATCGGCAACGGTCTCGGCCCCTTCTTCACGGCGGCTATCGAGACGATTGCGGCGGCCAAGGGCCGGGTCATCGTCACCGGCATGGGCAAGTCCGGCCATGTGGGCCGCAAGATGACCGCCACCTTTGCCTCTACCGGCACCCCTGCCCATTACGTCCACCCGGCGGAGGCGAGCCACGGCGATCTGGGCATGATCCAGACCGACGACGTGATCATAGCCCTGTCCTGGTCGGGGGAGACGGCGGAGCTTGCCGACATCATCGGCTATTCCCGGCGCTTCCGGGTGCCGCTGATCGCCATGACGTCCAATGCAGAATCCACCCTGGGTCGCGCCGCCGACATCTGCCTGACCCTGCCGAAGGCCAAGGAGGCCTGTCCCAACGGGCTTGCCCCCACCACCTCCACCACCGTCCAGCTGGCGCTTGGGGATGCCCTGGCCGTCGCCCTGCTGGAGCGGCGCGGATTCACGGCCGACAATTTCCGGGTCTTCCATCCGGGCGGCAAGCTCGGGGCGCGCCTCAAGCTCGTGCGCGAAATCATGCACAAGGACGAGCGCCTGCCGGTGGTCGGCGTTGAGGCCCGCATGGGCGAAGCCATCGAGGAAATCGGCCGCAAGGGCTTTGGTGCCGTCATCGTGGTCAACGGGGACGGTACGCTCGCCGGCATCGTCACCGACGGCGACCTGCGCCGTAACCTGAGGCCTGACCTCGCAACGCTGCCGGTCACCGCCATCATGACGAAGACGCCGCGTACCATCGCACCCGATGCCCTCGTGGCCACGGCCCTGGAGATGGAGGAGGCCTCCCGGATCACGGCCCTGATCGTGGTCGAGAACAGCCGGCCCGTCGGCCTCGTGCATTATCTTGACCTGCTGCGCGCCGGAGCCGCCTGACGCAAAAATAGGCCATCGTGGCAAACCACGATGGCCTACGAGACTACTGGGGAGTGGATCGAGCCTTAGGCGGCCTTTACTCCGGACAGGAATTCAGCCACTTCCCGGCCGAGATCGTTGGAGTGGCGGGCCAGTTCCTGGGCTGCCCCCAGCACCTGGCTGGCTGCCGTTCCCGTTTCCCCGGCGCCGACCCGTACATCCCCGATGCTGCCGGTCACCTGCTCCGTGCCGCGGGCCGCCTCCTGGACATTGCGTGAGATTTCAGCCGTAGCAGCCCCCTGCTCCTCCATGGCGGCGGCAATGGAGGTGGAGATCTGGCTCATTTCCGTGATGGTACGCGCAATCTCCTGGATCGCCGCCACCGTCTGCTGGGTCGCCTGCTGAACCGAGCCGATCTGCTGCGAAATCTCGTCGGTTGCCTTGGCCGTCTGGGTTGCGAGATCCTTCACTTCCGAGGCCACCACCGCAAAGCCCTTGCCGGCCTCGCCGGCCCGCGCCGCCTCGATGGTGGCGTTGAGCGCCAGCAGGTTGGTCTGGCCGGCGATCGTGCTGATGAGTTGAACCACGTTGCCGATCTTCTCAGCGGTCGCAGCCAGGGCCTGCACGCTTGCATCGGTGCGCCGCGCCCCTTCCACGGCCCGCACGGCGATCTGCGACGACTGACCGACCTGCGCCGCGATCTCGCGGATGGAGATGGACAGTTCCTCGGTGGCGGCAGCCACCGTCTGCACGTTGGCGGAGGTCTGCTCGGCAGCGGACGCCACGCTGACGGATTGATGAGTGGTCTGATCGGCAATCGACGTCATCGATCGTGCCGTGGACTCCATTTCAGTCGCTGCACTCGACAGGCCCTGAGTAAGCGCAGACACGTTCGCCTCGAAGCGTCTGGTCAGCTCATCCAGCCTCTGGGCACGGCGCATCTTGGCATCGGCCTCGAGAGCGGCCTCCTCGTCGGCCTTCTTCTTGGCAATCATCGCATCCTTGAAGACCTGAACCCCATCGGCGATGGCGCCGAGCTCGGTTTTCTCACCGCGGAATGGAACATGAGCCGCCAGATCGCCCGCAGCTAGAGACCGCATCGGCGCAACGACGGATGCAATGCCGTTCGAAACGGACCGGGTGATCAGAAGCGCCAGAGCAATGGCGGCAAGAACGCCCGCCACCAGAACACCTGCCGTGAACGCCCGAGTTGCCCCGAAGACCTGGGCTGCGCTCTGCCGGGCGGCATCAGCCCCGTTGCTGTTCCACTTGACCAGCTTGGTCAGGACCTCGTCGATCTGCTGGGCTAAAGGAACAGCCTTCTGGGCAATGTAGTCCCGGGCAGCCGCCGTCTCCCCATTGTTCGAGAGCTGAACGATGGCCTTGGCTTCCTTCTGATAGGATTGCCACAACACACCAAATTGTTCGAACTGTCTGCGGTCCTCGTCCAGGGTGATCGTCCCGGCATAGGAACGCTGTGCTTCATCGATGCTCTTGATTGCGGCATCCATCTGCCGTTCGATCACTGGAGCGTCATTGCCCGTTGAAATGACGTGGCGCAGGAGGTGGGTACGAAACCTGGTGAATTCCGTATTGAGACCACCGATCTCACGCACCGCGACGAGCCAGTTGTCCGCGATCTCGTGCGTACGGTCATTCATGCGCTGAAGGCCATAGATGCCGAGGCCACCAAGACCTGCAAGAAGCAGAACCATGAACGAGAATGCGCCAAGAAGCTTGGCGCGGATTGAAAGCGTCCGAAGAGATCGCATGAATATGTCCCATTAAACAAGCAAGGCTGCAGACAAGAGGCGTCCGCTCTGGGACCGAATGGATCAGACCAGCTTAACAGTACGTTACGTAAACCTCAGAACTTGGAAGCTCTCAAAGAAGCTGCTTTTGCAAAAATGCAAGAACGACCGAACCATCGAGCATGTGATCGGTCCGGCCCCTGATTTCCGTCACCTCAAGGATCATCCACCACGAGGGTCGAGCCCTCGATTCGGACCACACGCACCTTGGCGCCGGCGAAGCGGTCGGCTCCCGTCACGCGCCAGGAGCTGTCATCGACCCGGATGCGGCCCTCCCCGTCCTTGATGGGCGCTTCGAGGGTGAAGACCCGTCCGACGAGAGACTGTCCACGCTGGTTGAGCATCTCGGCCTGAGGCTCGTCCCGGGTCTTGGAGCGGGTGACGGCCCGCCCCAAAATCACCGCCGCCACGCAGAGCAAGGCGAAGAGCAGCGCCGAAGATTGCCAGGAGAGATCAAGCACCGCGTCCAGTAGGCCCGTAGCAATGGCCGCCAATCCGAGCCAGAGGAAGAATGCGCCCGGCGCCAGAAGCTCGACGCCGATCAGCAGGATGCCGAGGATGATCCAGGCCCAGGCCCCGAGGCCGATGAAGACATCCCGGATCATGAGCGCTCGCTTCCTCCGGTTACCGTGGGAACGCTGCGGGCAGGCCTGTTGAGGCCTGCGCCACCCTCGCCGAACACGGATTTCGTGAGTTCGGCAATGCCGCCCAGGGTCCCGGCGAGACCCGCCGCCTCGATGGGCACGATCACCACCTTCTGGTTGGGCGCTGATGCAAGGGCGCGGATCGCATCGATGTACTTTTCGGCCACGATGAAGTTGGCCGCCGCGAGATCGCCCTTGGTGATGGCCTCGCTGACCATGCCGGTCGCCTTGGCTTCCGCTTCCGCCTGCCGCTCGCGGGCTTCCGCATCGCGGAACGCCGCTTCCTTGCGGCCCTCGGCCGCGAGGATCTGAGACTGCTTCTGGCCCTCGGCACGCAGGATTTCCGCCTGTCGCAAGCCCTCCGCTTCGAGCACGGCGGCGCGCTTCTCGCGCTCGGCCTTCATCTGGCGCGCCATGGCGCCGGCGAGGTCCTGCGGCGGGAGAATGTCCTTGATCTCGACGCGGGTGACCTTGGCGCCCCAGGGCGAGGCGGCCGCATCCATGACCCGCAGCAGGCGCTCGTTGATCTCGTCACGATGGGACAGCAGCTGGTCGAGATCCATGGAGCCGACCACCGTGCGGATGTTGGTCATGGTCAGAACCAGCAGGGCCTGGTTCATGTCCGAGACCTCGTAGGAGGCGCGGGCGGGATCGAGGATCTGATAGAAGGCGGCGGCATCGATGGTGACGCCCGCATTGTCCCGGGTGAACGCTTCCTGGCTCGGAACGTCGAGCACCTGCTCCATGACGTTCACCTTTTTGCCGATCTGATCGATATACGGCACGATCAGGCCAAGGCCCGGGGTGAGCGTGCGCGAATAGCGACCGAACCGCTCCACCGTATAGGCATAGCCCTGCGGGACCGTCCGGATGCCCATGGCGATCGTCACCACGACGACCAGCACCAGAACGATGACGAAGATGTCGAAACCACTCACCAGCATGAAGCCCCCGGGCAACGTCGTTGCAGAGGGCTCACGCTATCCCAAACAGGCCTGGAGTCCTAGTGCGCGTAGCTTCAGATCCAGCCCTGAAGCTCGCGCTCCACGACGTGGTTGATCACCCGCATGCCGTCGTCGCTATCGTTCAGGCAGGGCAGATAGGCGAATTGCTCGCCGCCGTTGTGCATGAAGATCTCGCGGTTCTCGCCGTCGAGCTCCTCCAGGGTCTCCAGGCAATCCGCCGAGAAGCCGGGGGCCACGATGGCCATGCGCTTCACGCCGCTTTTGGCCAGCGCCTCGACGGTCTTGTCGGTGTAGGGCTGGAGCCATTCCGCCGTGCCGAACCGGGACTGGAAGCTCATGCGGAACCTGTCCGGCGACCAGCCGAAGGCCTCGCGCATCAGGCGCCAGGTCTTCACGCATTGGCAGTGGTAGGGGTCCCCTTTCAGCAGGTATTCCTTCGGCACGCCATGGAAGGAGACGAGAACCACCTCCGGCTCGAAGGTGAGCTTCGCCAGCTCCTTCTTCATCAGGGAGACCACGGAGTCGATGTAGACGGGATCGTCGTGGTAGGGCGGCGAGACGCGCACGGTGGGCTGCCAGCGCATGTCCATGAGCGCGCGGAAAGCTTGGTCGCAGGCGGTAGCCGACGTGGCGGCGGCATATTGCGGGTAGAGCGGCACGAGGAGGATGCGGTCGCAGCCCTGGTCGAGCAGCGCCTGGATGCGCTCGCGCACCTCGGGCTTGCCGTAGCGCATGGCCCAGTCGACCGTGATCCTGTCACCCGCGATGCTCTTCAGATGCTCGGTCACCTTCTCCGCCTGGCTGCGGGTAATGGTCTTGAGCGGGCCCTCGTCGCGTTCGTTGTTCCAGATCGACGCATAATCGCGGCCCTTGGGCCCGGGGCGCTTCGTCAGGATGATCAGGTTGAGGATCGGCCACCAGAGCAGACGCGGGGTCTCGATCACCCGCCGGTCGGAGAGGAACTCCTTCAGGTAGCGGCGCATGGGCCAGTAGCTGGTGCCCTCGGGAGTGCCCAGATTCATCAGAAGCACGCCGATCCGCCCGGCCCTCACGGGCGGGTGGTCCACCGGGCGGACGCCCTGGCGCAGATCGGTCAGATTCACGTTCTCGTTCATAAGAAAAGCCCCTTGGCCGCGGAATTCATGCCGAGCTCCGCTCCCGATGCCGCCTAGATAAGAGTTTCAGGCCAATCCGCCAACTAAAACCGCCATCACATTGGCGCGCTCGGCCGCAAGCCGCGTTTGCAGGAAACGAACTCCCGTCAGAGCGTCGGGCCCATATTGGGAGCGTGCTTGAGCACGGCGTCGAGGGCCACCCGCAGGCCCTCGGGCCTGAAATCCATATCGACGTTGGCATTGAGCTGCGTCGTCAGCACCCGGTGCAATAGACGCGAGCCGAAGCCCTGCCTGGTCGGAGCCGAAACCTGCGGTCCCCCACCCTCCTCCCAGACGAGCTTGAGCCTCGTGCCCTCCTCGGCCGCTTCCGTCTCCCACGAGACGGACACCTTGCCGCGGGAGTCCGACAGGGCACCGTACTTGGCAGCATTGGTGGTCAGCTCGTGGATAGCCATTCCGATGGGCACGGCGGCCTCGGACGGCAGCTCGACCGCAGGCCCGTTCAGGGTGATCCGCTGGCCCCTCACGTCGTTGTAGGGCCGCAGCTCCTTCTCCATGATCTCGCGCAGGGACGCGGTCTGCCAGACCGCCTCGGTCAGCAGGGAGTGGGTGTTGGCAAGCGAGATGATGCGTCCGACGAAGGCCTGGTAGAAATCGTCGATGTTCAGAGCCGAGCGCGCGGTCGCGCCCACCACGGCCTGAACGGTGGCAAGCGTGTTCTTGACCCGGTGATGAAGCTCGCGGATCAGCAGGGATTGCTGGGTCTGGGCCTGCTTGCGCTCCTCGATCTCGGTCTGGGCATCGCGATAGAGGCGGCTGTTTTCAAGCGCGATGGCTGCCTGTGACGTGAGGCCAGCGAGCAGGCGCTCGGACCGCGCATTGAAGATCCCCGACCTTTCATGGCCGAACACGAGAACGCCGTGCGTCCCGCCATTGCGCAACCGAACGGGGACCGCCATGAGGCTGCGGATCACCGGGTGGCCGGGCGTGGCGTCTGCCGTGAACGGTGTGCCATCAGAGCCCTGCTCGACGGCGATGTTGTCCAGGCGGACCGTCCTGCCTTCCGTGAAGGCTGGCGCACAGATAGCCCAGATATCCAGGGCCGCGAAGGAGTCGTCGAAACCCGCGGAGGCGAACTTGCTGTAATGGGCCTTCCCGCCCTGAGCGGCCCCGCAGAAGAACGCCCCTGCCTGCGCTTCGGTCAGCTCGACACCGGCATCGACCACGCTTTCGATGATGCGGTCCAGATCGAGTTCCGCCGCAAGAACGCTGCCGGTCCGGTTGAGAACCTCCAGGGCCGCGCTCTCGGTTCGCAGCTCATGGGTGCGTAAGGCAACCTGCCTCTCGAGGAGAGCCGCATTCGCCGCCTGCTCGTGGAACTGCTGCGAGGCCAGGGACGTGAGGGCCAGAAGGGCCAGGAGAGCCACGAGGGCGAAGGCGCCATAGAGCCGCGTCTGGACAAACCAGGGTGTCCAATAGGCATCCTGCGGCATGCTGACATTGATGTAGAGCGGCATCGCGCCAACCTGGCGGTAGGCTCCTACACGCTCGCTGCCCATGCTGACGAAGGAATAGAGGCCGGCCTGGGAGGTGGCGCGCAATGCCGCGTCGAAGGCGGATTTGTCGATGGGCGCGAACGACAGCCCGTCGGGCGGCGGTGGATATTGGGCGATGACCTCCGCGTCCGAACCGCGCATGAGCACCACCCGGCTGCCACGCGGCAATCGCACCTTGGACCAGTAATCGTAGAAGTAGGACAGAGTCACGGTCACCGACGCGATGCCACTGAACGCTCCGTCGCCCCCTTGCAGGCGGCGGCTGATCATGAAAGTCGGAACCTTCGTGACCCGCCCGAGGATCGGCTCGCCCACGAACAGGCCCTGATCCCTGTTCGCCTGCGCGGCGAAAGCGTCGCGTCCGGAGGCATTCGACTCCGGGGTCGGAAACTGAGCGGATGTCAGCCGGAGGCGCCCGCTCGGATCGTTGAGCCAGACACCGTCGATATAAGGCAGAGCTTCATCGACAGCATGGATCTGCTGCCAGAGAGGCTGCGATGCTTCCACTTGATCCCAGCTCTGCCCCTGCATCAGCCCCGTGGCCTGCTTCAAGGTCAGATCCGTGACCTCCAGGAGCCTTGCGGTGTGATCGGCCAGGAAGAAGGCCGCGTTCCGAAGATCATCCTCGTTGCGCTGAATGAGGCGGTTGCGCTGCTCCCAGGCGATGTAGCCGAAGGTCAGAAGGATGAACGCAACGCCGAACAGGCCCATAACGAGGGTCAGACGACCGCGCGCAAGGGAGCGCCGGCGGCGCTTCTGCGACAGGCTGACCGATTCTGAGGGCGTGTGGAGTTGCAAAGAGAGGCCGCTTTGATGGTTAAGATTCGGCGATGCCTGTACAGGATGGCACAGCAATGGCCATTGATGGAGTGGGAATTTACGTCTCGCCGTCCCGTTGACCAGGGGCCTGCGACCTACCGTGCATCGGGCACGGGCGGGATGCGCCCGGACGTCGCGCTGCCTCCGCCGGCTCATAAAAAAAAGCCGGGCCTCTAGAGGCCCGGCGCCAGGATGAAAAATGCCTTGGATCAGCGCAGGACGATGCGTCCCTCGACCTTCGGCGCCACCTTGCCGGCTTTGGCCACATAGTCGATCACCTGGCTTGCTATCAGCTGGCTGGCCGAGACGTCGATGAGCGACTTGGCGCCGATGAACGAGCGATAGCCGTCGCCGCCACGGGACACGAAATCATTGGTGGCGAGCTTGTAGATCTTGGCCGGATCGAGCGGCTGACCATTGATCTGGACCGACTTCACGCGGCTACCGACCGGCTCCTTCAGGTCGACTTCCGCCACGATGCCGGAGACCTGCGGGAAGCGGCCGCCGAGCTCCCGCACCTGGCTGACGCCGTTCTCGAGCGCGTCCTTGATCTGCGCGCCAGTGACTTCGAGCAGCACGGTGGTGTTGCCGAAGGGCATTTCCGACAGGATGTCGCGGCGGGTCAGCTTCTGGCCGGCCTGGTACTGCTTGTCCGCCCGGATGCCGCCGCCGTTGGTGAGCGCGACATCGGCGCCGACGGCAGCCTTGAGCGCATCGGTGATCAGGTTGCCCATGGCGGCCTCGCCTCCGCGTACCGTCGCGCGGCGGCTGTCGAGGGGCGTCTCCGTCACGCCGATCTCGATGTCGAGTTCCTTGGACAGCTTGTCCTCGTAGCCCTTCACCACAGCCTCGATCTCGGGATCCGGCTTCACGCTGGCCGTGTCGACGATGCGGAAATTGGGCGACCAGGTGACGGTGGTCTTGCCGTCCTTCGTCGTCTTGTTCACCGACAGCTCGACCACATTGACCCAGTTGGCCTGGGACTCGGATTCCGACAGCACGACCTTGCCGTCGTAGAAAGCGAGCAGGTGCTCGTCGTGGCCGCCGATGATCACGTCCACGCCGGCGGAGCGCGCGATGATCATGTCCACCTCGAGGGGCGTATGGGCCACGGCGACGACGATGTCGGCGCCCTTTTCGCGCAGTTCCTTGGACTTCGCGCGGGCGGTGTCGATGGTGGAGGAGAACTTGATGGTGCCGGGGCTCGACGCGATCGGGGTGTCCTCGGTGGTGAGGCCGAAGAGACCGATCTTCACGCCCTGCACCTCGATCATCTTGTCGGCTTTGGTGTTGGCCGGCAGGCCGTTGCCATCGACGATGTTGGTGGCGAGCACGTCGAACTTGGCCTCGGCCATGCGGGCCCGGAAGGCTGCATCGCCGAGATCGAATTCATGGTTGCCCGGCGCCATGGCATCGACGCCCATCCGGTTCAGGATATCGATGATATGGGCGCCCTTGTCGAAGCCAGAAAGCAGCGAGGGCGAGATCGTGTCGCCCGCATGGATGAAGAAGGCATTGCCCTTCGCCTTCTCTTCCTTGATGACGGTTGCAAGCTTGGCAAACCCGCCGCGGCCCTTCTCCGGGCTCATGCGATCGATGTCGTTGGTCTGGACGAAACGGATCGTCACGGCTTCCTGCGCCAGGGCCGTGCCCGACAGCAGCAGGGATAGTCCAAGAAAGCCGGCGCGCAAGGCGGCGGAGGGGCGGCTCTGAAGCATTATACAAAGTCCTCGTAGCAGGTGGATCCACGGATGGAGGCGCGGAGCCTAGACCGGAAACGTGTCACAGAAGTAACATCCTGTCGACGTTTTCAACGCCCCAATCGGCGGCATCCCCGATGGCTGTTCGCTCAGATCCACCGAATCCTTTAGCCGGCACTGCGTCGGCGCCCCGACCTCAGAGAAAGGCACGACCTCTCCATGACCGGCCCCATCAGCCAAGCTCTCGCGGCATTCCGCACGAAGCCTCAGACCGACGGGTGGCTCAGGCTGCCGTTCTTCCGGGATGGAAGTGCAGAAGCCGTAGCAGCCAAGGTCGATGCGACCATGTCCGCGGGCGCCCAGGTGCTGCCGCCGCCTGACGCCGTGTTCACCAGTATCTCCCTGACTCCCTTGGAGACGGTCAAGGTGGTGGTCCTGGGTCAGGACCCCTACCCTACCCCGGGCGATTCCCACGGCCTTGCCTTCTCCTATCGCGGGTCGCGGCGGCTTCCCGCCTCCCTGCGGACGATCCTGCGCGAGATGTCCGAGGATCTGGACGTGCCGATGCCCACATCGGGAGACCTCTCGAAATGGGCCCGGCAGGGCGTGTTGCTGATCAATACGGCGCTCACGGTGGAGGCCGGCAAATCGGGGGCCCACATGAAGTTCGGCTGGTCGGACTTGGTCGATCAGGCGATCACCGCCATCTCGCAGCAGCAGCCCGCCGTCGTGTTTCTTCTCTGGGGTGGCCCGGCCCGCAAGCGCGCGGCGCTCGTGGACCGGACGAAGCACCTCGTGATCGAGGCCGGACACCCCTCTCCGTTGAACCGGCTCAACGATTTTCGCGGTACGAAGCCCTTCGGCCGGGCCAATGCATGGCTCGTCGAGAAAGGGCTGGAGCCGGTGGACTGGCGTCTGGACACCTGATTCCACAAAGAACCTTGCCGAGGAGGCCTCACAAGGGCTAGGTCTCGCGGCACCGACGATGCGTCGCAGGCAGGCTGCCGCGACAGGCTTGGAGATCAGCATGACGGAATCCCTGTTCGGCCAGGTGGAAGCCTTCGCGGGCGACCCGATCCTCTCCCTCAACGACAGCTTCAAGACCGACCAGCGCCCCGAGAAGGTCAATCTCAGCATCGGCGTCTACACCGACGAGCACGGCCGCCTTCCTGTGTTGGGCTCAGTCCGGGCCGCCTATGAGCGCAGCGGGTTCGCGGAACGCCCCTACCTCCCGATGGAAGGCCATGCGGCCTACCGGGAGGGCGTGCAGAGGCTCATTTTCGGCGACAAGTATCCCGCCCTTGCCGAAAAGCGCGTCGCGACGATCCAGACCATCGGCGGCACGGGGGCCGTAGGCATCGCGGCCGATTTCCTGGCCAAGCACTGCCCCGGCCGCACCGTTCTCGTCAGCGATCCGACCTGGGACAACCATCATGGCCTGTTCCAGCGGGCGGGCTTCAAGACCACGACCTATCCCTATTGGAACAGCACCAGCCGCTCCGTGGACTTCAACGGCATGGTGAAGGCACTCGAGGCTGCCGAGGCCGGCTCCATCGTGGTGATCCAGCCCGTCTGCCACAATCCGACCGGCGTCGATCTCGACGAGCGGCAGCAATCAGCCGTCACCGACGTGCTGGTCGCCAAGGGCCACATCGTAGTGTTCGACATGGCCTATCAGGGCTTCGGCACCGGCCTCGACGAGGACGCCGCTTTCGTGCGCCGCTATGCCGGGCGCGCCAGTTGCCTCGTGGCCAATTCTTTCTCGAAGAACTTTTCGCTCTACGGCGAGCGCTGCGGCGGCTTGAGCGTCGTGTGCCGCGATGCTGACGAGGCCGAGCGCGTGCTCGGGCAGCTCAAGCTCGCCGTGCGCCGCAGCTATTCGAGCCCGCCGATGACCGCAGGCCTTCTCGTGGCAACGGTGCTCGGCAATGATGACCTGCGCGCTCAATGGACCCAGGAGGTCGAGACCATGCGCACCCGCATGGATTCCGTGCGCAAGCGCCTTGCCGATGAGATCCGCTCCCTGTCGAACGAGGTCGATGTGGACTTTCTCACGAACCAGCGCGGCATGTTCAGCTACACCGGGCTCAGCGCACAGCAGGTCGACCTCATGCGCGAGCGCGACGGCATCTATCTCGTAGGCTCCGGCCGCATGTGCGTCGCGGGACTGAACGAGGCGAACGTACAGACGGTCGCAAAGAGCTTCGTCGAGGTGAGACAGGCAAGGTAAGTGGTCATCCCGGACGGCGGAGCCGATCCGGGATCGCTAGACGAGTAAAGTAGTGTCATCCCGGGGCTGCGCAGCAGAGCCCGGGATCCATAAACGCTAACAGTGCAGAAGAGTACGCGACGCTCCTCGCCCTCCTTGAGGCGTCAGCGTTTATGGATCCCCGCCTGCGCGGGGATGACAGTGCGGAGGTTCCGGCGCTCCAGCCTGAAAACGATCCCGGATCGGCTAGACGCCGTCCGGGATGACGATGGTTGGGCCATTTACTCCGCCGCAACGGCTATCGGCTGCGGGTCGGCGCGGAGCTTGGCCAGCAGATCGGCCTCTTCCGCCTTCGCGGCTTTCAAGTTCCGTTCCTTGATGTGGCCGAAGCCGCGGATCTTCTGCGGGATGCTGGCGAGCCCGATGGCGGTCGCGTGGTTGCCTGCATCGAGCTTCGCCACGATCTCCTCGATCCGTCCCTCGAACTCGCGGATGAGCTGACGCTCGGTGCGGCGCTCGTGGGTGTAGCCGAACACGTCGAGCGGCGTGCCGCGCAGAGCCTTGAACTTCGCCAGAACGCCCATGGCTTTCAGCATCCAGGGCCCGAAGCTCATCTTGCGCGGAAGGCCGGTGACCGGGTCCTTCTTGGCCAACACAGGCGGCGCCATGTGGAACTCGTAACGCAGGTTCTCGCCCTCGAAGGCTGACGCAACCTGTTTCTCGAAATGGCCGTTCGTGTAGAGACGGGCCACCTCGTACTCGTCCTTGTAGGCCATGAGCTTGAACAGCGAGCGCGCCATCGCGTCGGTGAGCGCCGTCGAGCCCGGCACCGCCTTGTCCTCCGCTGCGCGCACCCGCTCGACGAGACCGCTGTAGCGCCGTGCATAGCGCCTGCTCTGGTAGCCGGACAGGAAGGCGACGCGACGCTCGACCACCTCGTCCAGGGTTTCGGACAGCTTGCGCGATTCCGTCGGCGCCTTCAGCTCGCCGATCATGGTGGCGATTACCTCGGGCTCGGCGGCCGCGCGGCGGCCCCAGGTGAAGGCAGCGAGATTCATCTTCACCGCTTCCCCGTTGAGCTCGATCGCCTTCTCGATGGCAGCGCCCGAGAGCGGAATGCGGCCGGTCTGATAGGCATAGCCCAGCATGAACATGTTGGCCGCAATCGCATTGCCGAGGAGCGCGGTGGCAATCGCCGTCGCATCGACGAAGGACACGCCCTCCTGGCCCGCCGCCGACCTGATCGCGCGCTTGAGGCGCTCCGTCGGCAGGGAGAAATCGGCGTTGCGGGTGAACTCGCCGGGCATGACCTCGGCCGTGTTCACCACCAGCGCCGTTTGACCCTGCTTCACGGCCGCCAGCACCTTCTTGGTGCCGGTCACCACGAGGTCGCAGCCAAGCACGAGATGGGCCGAATCCGCGCTCACGCGGATGGCGTGGATGTCGTCCTGATTGTTGGCAAGGCGCACGTGGCTGTAGACCGCGCCGCCCTTCTGGGCGAGGCCGGCCATGTCGATCATGCCGAGGCCCTTGCCCTCGAGATGCGCCGCCATGCCGAGGATCGCCCCGATGGTCACGACGCCCGTGCCGCCCACGCCCGTCACGATGACGTTGAAGGTGCGGTCGATGGCGGGGATCGCCGGATCAGGCAGCGGCTTGAACGACATGCCCTCCGTCGAGACGGTCTCCGGTACGGCCTTCTTCACCTTGGCGCCGTGCACCGTCACGAAGGACGGGCAGAAGCCGTTCACGCAGGAGAAGTCCTTGTTGCAGTTCGACTGGTCGATCTGGCGCTTGCGTCCGAACTCTGTCTCCACCGGCTGCACGGCCACGCAGTTGGACTGCACCGAGCAGTCGCCGCAGGCTTCGCAGACGAGATCGTTGATGATGACGCGCTTGTCCGGATCCGGGAACTCGCCGCGCTTGCGGCGCCGGCGCTTCTCGGACGCGCAGGTCTGGTCGTAGATCATCACCGACACGCCTGGCACTTCCGCGAGCTGGCGCTGCACGGCTTCGAGTTCGCTCCGGTGATGGATCGTCATGCCGGCCGGCCAGCGGATCTCCTTCGGGTATTTATGCGGCTCGTCGGTCACGAGGGCGATGCGCTCGACGCCCTCCTCGCGTACCTGGCGGGCGATCATGTCGACGGTGAGCCCGCCCTCATGCTTCTGCCCGCCGGTCATGGCGACCGCGTCGTTGAACAGGATCTTGTAGGTGACGTTGGTCTTGGTATGGATCGACCAGCGCAGAGCCAGCACGCCCGAATGGTTGTAGGTGCCGTCGCCCAGATTCTGGAACACGTGGCCGCGCTTGGAGAAAGGCGACTCGCCGATCCAGTTCGCGCCCTCGCCGCCCATCTGCGTGAAGCCTTCGGTGGAGCGGTCCATCCACTGCACCATGTAGTGGCAGCCGATGCCCGCATAGGCGCGCATGCCCTCCGGAACCTTCGTGGACGAGTTATGCGGACAGCCGGCGCAGAAATGGGGCGTGCGGGTTGCCACATCGCCCGTCGTCGCCAGCACCTCCTGCGCATGGCGAAGCCGCGCCACGCGGCCGCGCAGGTCGTCGTTGTTGTGATAGGCCAACAGGCGCTCGCCGATGGCGATCGCAATGTCGTTGGGATCGAGCGCGCCCTTCACGGGGAAGAGCCAGCGGCCCTCCTCGTCCTTCTTGCCGATGCAGACCGGCTGGTTGGCCGTGCCGTAGAGCTCCTCGCGCAGCTGCACCTCGATGAGGGAGCGCTTCTCCTCGACCACGATGACCTTGTCGAGGCCGCGGGCGAAATCCACCAGCTCGCGCTGTGACAGCGGCCACGGGCAGGCGACCTTGTAGAGGCGCAGGCCCATGTCGTTGGCCTTCACCTCGTCGAGGCCGAGTTCGTCGAGAGCCTGGCGCACGTCGAGATAGGACTTGCCGACCGTGATGATGCCGATCTTCGGATTGCGTCCGCCGGAGAGCACGATGCGGTTGAGGTTGTTGGCGCGCACGAATGCCAGCATGGCGTCGCGCTTGAAGTCCTGAAGCCGCGCCTCCTGGTCGAGCACGCCGTCCCGGTTGCGGATGTTGAGGCCGCCCGGAGGCATCGTGAAATCGTCAGGAATGATGATCTTCACGCGGTCGAGCGATGCATCGACAGAAGAGGTCGATTCGATGTTGTCCTTCACGCATTTGAAGGCAACCCACGTGCCGGAAAAGCGGCTCATGGCGTAGCCGTAGAGCCCATAATCGAGGATCTCCTGAACGCCTGCCGGGTTCAGGATCGGCATCATCACGTCGACGAAGTGGAACTCGGACTGGTGCGCGACCGTAGACGACTCAGCCGTGTGGTCGTCGCCCATGAGGGCCAGCACGCCGCCATGCTTCGAGGAGCCAGCCATGTTGGCATGGCGGAACACGTCGCCGGAGCGGTCGACGCCCGGGCCTTTGCCGTACCAGAGGCCGAAGACTCCGTCATACTTGCCTTCGCCACGAACCTCGGCCTGCTGCGCCCCCCAGATAGCGGTGGCGGCGAGTTCCTCGTTGAGGCCGGGCTGGAAGACGATGTTCGACTGATCCAGCCACTTGCGGGCCCGCCACAGGTTCTGGTCGAGACCGCCGATGGGGGAGCCGCGATAGCCGGACACGAGGCCGGCGGTGTTGAGGCCGGCCAGCCGGTCGCGCTCACGCTGCATCATCAGCATGCGGATGACGGCTTGCGTCCCGGTAATGAACACGTGATCCTTGGACAGATCGTACTTGTCGTCGAGCGTCACCTGACGAAGCGCAACAGAACCTTCGGCCATGATCCGTTTTCCTCCTGGGGCTCTCGCCCCTCCGCCGGTGATCCGGTCTCGTTGTTTGGAATATGTCAGTAATGCTGACATATATGCCATTGCCCGTCAATCGACCCCCCCGCTGCTCCCGCCTTTGTTTCGCCTCTGTTAACCATACAACGATCATATCGCCTCTCATGACCGGCCTTCGCCGGGAGCGTCGCTGTTCCAGGGTCACCACATGACACGCCATCTCGGTCTGAAATCTGCCCTGACGGCCTTAGGTCTAGGCCTGTCCTGGCCGGCCCTGGCGCATCCCCATGTGTGGGTCACGGCCAAGGCGGAGGTCGTCTTCGCCTCCGACGGACGGGTGACAGGCGTTCGGCACCATTGGACGTTCGACGAGGCCTACACGGCCTATGTCACGCAGGGGCTGGACAAGAACCGCGACGGCAAGCTGACGCCGGACGAACTGCAGGAGCTCGCCGACGAGAACGCGGCCTCCCTCAACGAGTTCGACTATTTCACGGTGCTCAAAGCCCGGGGCAAGCCGCAGACCTTCGACCAGCCGCGGGAAGCTCGGATGACCATGGAGAAGACGCAAGTGTCCATGTCCTTCCTCTTGCCCCTCAAGGCGCCGGTGGCGCCCTCGGGCGCGGTCTCCATCGAGATCGAGGACCCGACCTTCTTCGTCTACTTCAGCCTGACGGAGGGCCAGGCGGCCATCTCGCTCGCCAACGCGCCCCAGGGCTGCGTGACCAGCATCGC
Source organism: Microvirga sp. BSC39 (assembly GCF_000739015.1). Classification (GTDB taxonomy): domain Bacteria; phylum Pseudomonadota; class Alphaproteobacteria; order Rhizobiales; family Beijerinckiaceae; genus Microvirga. Next base: position 38,186 of record NZ_JPUG01000031.1, on the reverse strand, counting down.
CAAGGCCAAGCCGCTCGACTCGACCATGCAGCAGATCCTGCAGGATGAGGGCGCCATCCAGCCGCAGGATATCGGCATCGAATATTCCAACAGGGCCATCATCGCATGTCCCTGACCTCCGACGCCCCAGCCCTTCCGAGCGCCGATCGGCCACTGCTGTGGCGGCGGCTTGGCATCATGCTCATGGCCATCGCGGTCGTGGCCGCCGTGATGGGTCTGATCGGCCTGTGGCTTGGACCTGTCGGCAAGCCCCCGCCGCGCAATCCGTTCGGCATGGGCCTGCGGGAAGCGACGCCCTCCGGAAGCATCGGTGCCTGGATCCTGTCCGTTCAATCCGACTTCTACGGAAGCCTAAGGGCTAATGTGCGGGAGCTGAAGGAAAACGGCTCCGCTTTTCTTCCTCTTCTGCTTGTGGGCTTCGCCTATGGCATCTTCCATGCGGCGGGTCCCGGCCACGGCAAGGGCGTGATCTCGGCCTATCTGGTGGCCGACGAGAAGGCGCTCCGCAAGGGCTTTCTCTTGAGTCTGGCGGCCGCCCTGGTGCAGGCGCTGGTCGCCATCGGCATCGTGTCCCTTGTGAGCCTCGTGCTGCGCGCCACCGCCTCCACCATGAACAAGCTTGCCCTGAATGTGGAAGTGGCGAGCTTCATTGCGGTAGCCCTGCTCGGCGCGGTCATCACCTGGCGCAAGGCGGGTAAGGTTCTGGGCGTCATGGCACTCGCACGCAATCCGTTCGCCTTGGTGCAGGAGAGTTGCGATCACGCCCACCTGCCGCCTCCCGAGGAACTCAACCGGCTGACGCGCTGGCGCGACATGGCGGGCGTGGCGATCGCCGCCGGCATCCGCCCCTGCGCGGGCGCCCTCATCGTCCTGGTCTTTACCTTGTCTCAAGGCCTGTTCGCGGCAGGCATTGCTGCGACCTTCGCCATGGCGCTCGGCACCGCGCTCACCACCAGCGCCATCGCGGCGCTTGCGGTTTTCTTCAAGGCCATGACCCTGAAGCTCGCGGGCGGACGGGGCGCGTCGGGTGCCATCGCGATTGCGGGGCTGGAACTGCTCGCCGCCGCCTTCGTGCTGGTGCTGGGCGTGAGCCTACTCTACGGCCTGTGGGGCGCGGGCGGCTTGTAAGCGCTGGCCCCCATCAGGAGGGATGCGCCGGGAGCATAACCCAGACACCACCCCTGCTTTCCCATGCGTTGCTGCACCTGCGAAGAGACGTCATAAAAGGTGCTCATTCCAGGGGCCGGACCGTGAGCGCATCCGCTACATCACCGACGCATGTTCACCGTCTGCATGAGGACGTCGTCGCCGGGCTGACGGGCACCCTGATCTTGGCCTTGGGAGTAGCCTTCCTGTCGAAGGCCACCCTGCTCACCGGCGGCACGGCGGGCCTGGCGCTGCTGCTGCAATATGCGAGCGGGTTCGAGTTCGGTCCCCTCTTCCTCGTCGTAAACCTGCCCTTTTATGCTCTGTCGATCCTGCGGATGGGCTGGAAGCTCACGATCCGCACTTTCGTTGCCGTGTTGCTGGTCTCGTATCTCACCGAGCTCACATCGAGCTGGATCGGCATCGACTACCTGCAGCCGATCTATGCGGCGGTGGCGGGCGGCACGCTCATCGGCATCGGGCTCCTGATCCTCTTCCGGCACCGCACAAGCCTGGGTGGCGTCAACATCCTCGCCCTCTACGCCCAGGAGCGCTACGGGCTGCGCGCGGGCTATGTCCAGCTCGCCATCGATGCCCTGATCCTGCTCGGCTCCCTGTTCGTGGTCACCATCGAGCAGCTCGCCCTGTCGCTGCTTGCGACGGTGGTGGTCAACCTCGTCATCGCGACCAATCACAGGCCGGGACGCTATCTCGGCGTCAGCTGATCACAGGCCCAGCGCTCCGCCATCGGAGCGCGGATCGTGCACCGCCTCGACCCGACCGTTGCGCGGGTGCTTCACCAGCATGCCCGCATGGCCGAAGCGGCCGGAATAGGCCTCGTCCATCTCCTCGATGGCATGGCCGAGCCGGGAGAGGCCGCGGATCAGGCCGGGGTCGAAATGGCTCTCCACCTTCAGCACGGCTTCGTGCCCGCGCAGCTTCGCATCGAGCAGCCAGCGGGGCGCCTCCACCGCGTCCGCCAGTCCCATGCCGGCCTCTGCGTAGCGCGAAAAGATCTGGCTGAGGAACTGGGGCTGGGTTTCGCCGCCCATTGCCCCGAAGGACAGCACGCGTCCATCGTCGAAAACCGCCATGGCCGGATTGAGGGAATGGAGCGGCCGATGGCCGGGCTCCAGCCGGTTGCGGCTCTCAGGATCGAGCGAGAAGGCCGTGCCGCGATTGTGCCAGAGGACCCCCGTCGCCGGGAGCATGCAGCCGGAGCCATAGGCCCAGAACACGGACTGGATATAGGACACGGCAAGCCCGTCACGGTCGATGGCCCCCATCCAGATCGTGTCCCCGTCGATCGGGCGCGGCAGGGGAAAGGAGGCCGCCCGCTTCATGTCGATGAGGGCAGCCTCCCGTTCCAGCGCCCGGGGCGTCAGGAAGGAGGCCGGGTCGTGGGCGAGGTTCCTCGGGTCAGCCACCACCCGGTCGCGGAGGGAGAAGGCGCGCTTCGCGGCCTCGATGAGCGCGTGGTGGCGTTCGGGTGTCTCGCCCCGAAGCCCGTCGAGGCGCTCGACCATGCCGAGGATCAGCAGGGTGGCCAGTCCTTGGCTCGGCGGCGGCAGGTTGTAGACCGTCGAGTGCTTCAGCCGAACCGCCAGGGGCTCGACCACGCGGGCGCGATAATTCTCCAGGTCCTTGCGGGTGATGGGGCTGCCGATCCGCTCCAGGTCGAGGGCGATCTCCCGTCCCACATCGCCGCGGTAGAAGTCGGCCAAGCCCGCATGGGCGAGTTGCTCCAGGGTGTCGGCGAGGCGCGGCGTCAGCCTCTGCGTGCCCTCCGGCGCTCTTTTGCCCTCGACCAGGAAGGCCTCGGCAAAACCGGGAACCTCATAGAGGGCGGCCTCCTCGCTGGTCTTGAACCACTCCTCGGAGCGGGAGACCGGGTATCCGCTGCGGGCATGGCGGATGGCATCGCCCAGCAGGAGATCGAGGGGCAGCTGCCCGCCGAGCGCCTTGGAGAGTTCCAGGGCCAGCCCCCATCCGCTGACCGCACCGGCGACCGTGAGGGCCGCGTCGGGTCCACGTGCCGGAAGCGCATCATAGCCCTTTTCCCGGTAGCGCTTGATAGTAGCGAGAGATCCGGCGGGCCCGGAGGCATCCAGCGCATGGATGCGCCCCTTCGGCTCGCGCACGAGCCAGAACCCGTCACCGCCGATGCCGTTCATGTGCGGATAGACCACCGCGACGGTGGCGGCCATGGCCACCATGGCTTCCACCGCATTGCCGCCGGCAGCGAGAATGGTCTGGCCGGTCTCGGCGGCAAGGCTATGGGGCGCCGCCACGGCGGCTGTCGAGAAAACGGGGGTCTCGGGCATGGGCTCTTGAATGTGAGACGCGACAGAATGAGATTCGGGCAGAGCTTGCACCGGAGGGGGCGTTTAGGGTAGTCCCATCCGCACGGATATTAGTGAGGCAACAGTGGCTCAGGCGAAAAGCACCAACTGGCGCAACGTGATCACCATCATGAGCATCATGATCCTGGTGGGGGCGGAAGTCTTCGGCGTTGCCATCGCCGCCGGCTGGGCCATCGCGGGCCTGTTCGAGCTCGGCGACTATGTGGGCTATGCCCTCATGGCCCTGTTCAGCCTGTTTGCCCTCTACATCCTGGTGAACCTCTGGCGCCGCTGCGTGGCGGTCGAGCCCCTGACCGGCCGCGCCTAAGGCTTGTCGCAGACCTTCATCACGATGGGGTCGGCTTCGGCCGGCACATAGGCCTCCATCGGCCGGCATTGATCCGAGACGCAGATCCGCCAATCCGCCGTTGCGCCTGAGCGGCGCATGATCACCTGGGCTTGAGGCGGCAGGCCCGGCTTCCACGACCAGACGCCATGGGCGAATTTCGCCTCCGGCGGCGGCTCCATCCCGGCACCTGAGCCGCGCACCCGCGCCTCGACGAGTTCGAGGCCCGCAGGGCCCGAGCGCCAGTCCTCCTCCCATGCGATCTTCTCGACCGAATGCGTCCAAGCCAGGGTGATTGCGCCCGCCATCAGGGGCGCAATCGCAGAGCCGGCCATCAGGCAGATCATCGATTGACGGCAGGCGCGGCGGACCGGCGTGACCGCCAGAAATGGACGCCGAGCACGAGCACGGTCAGGGCAAAGCCGATTTCATCGGTGATCGGCAGCGCCAGCACCAGGAACGCGGCGGCGACTGCGGCCGCGATACGCTCCCACCAGGGCATCCTCACGCTCAGGTAGCCGACGGACGCCGCGCCCCAGAGCACGACTGCAAGGCCCGCCTTCACCACCATGTAGGCAACGTTCGCCCAATAGGCGGCGCCAGAGAGGCCGTCGACCGGCTGCATCATGAGGGCCGGATCGTAGACCGCCATGTAGGGGATGACGAAGCCCGGCAGCGCGATGCGAAGGGCCGCGAAGCCGATCCTGAAGCCCGACGCCTTGGCGATGGGAGCGGCGGCGAAAGCCGCGAGCGCCACCGGCGGCGTCAGGTCCGCCATGATGCCGAAATAGAAGACGAACATGTGCGAGACGATGAGCGGCACATCGAGCGTCAGCAGGGCCGGCGCGGCCAGCGACGAGGTGATGATGTAGTTCGGGATGGTCGGGATGCCCATGCCGAGGATGAGGCTGACGAACATGGTCAAGACCAGCGACGCAATCAGCGAGTCCCGGCCGATGGACACGACCCAGTTGCCGAAGATCGTGCCGATGCCGGTGAGCGTCATCGTGCCGATCACGATGCCCACCACGGCGCAGGCGAGGCCCACGGGCAGCGCCTGACGGGCGCCATCGGCCAGCGCATCGCGGCAGGCCTCCAGCGTCCCGGGTCCGCCGCGGACGAACAGGCTCAGGACGATGAGGATCGCCACCAGGGCGAGCACGAGGGTGACGCCGACCCATAGGAAGGCACCGGCGATCAGGCCGAGGCCGACCCAGAACAGGATGCGCACCGTCTGATTGAGGATGCCGAGGGCGAACGATCCGGCGAGGATGAGCACCACGGTGAGCGCCAGGCCGATGGAGCCGGCGAACAGGGGCGTGTAGCCTGAGAACAGCAGATAGACGAGGACGGCCAGCGGAAGGATGAGGTGCCATTTTTCCTTCAGCGCCCGCGCGGCACTGGGCAGCTCGGATTTGGCAAGACCTCTCAGGCCGGACTTTCCGGCCTCGAGATGCACGGCAAGGAAGGCCGACATGTAGTACAGGATGGCCGGGATGATCGCCGCCTTGACGATCTCCACGTAAGGCACGTCGATGGTCTCGGCCATGATGAAGGCGACGGCGCCCATCACCGGCGGCATGATCTGCCCGCCCATGGACGCGGTGGCCTCGACGCCGCCTGCGAATTCGGACCGGTAGCCGAAGCGCTTCATGAGCGGGATGGTGAACTGCCCCGTGGAGACCACGTTGGCGACGCCAGAGCCCGAGATCGTGCCCATGAGCGCCGAGGAGAAGACCGCGACCTTCGCCGGCCCGCCCTTGGCGCTGCCGAACAGCCCCATGGCCACGTCGGTGAAGAGCTGGATCATGCCGGCGCGCTCGAGAAAGGCACCGAACAGGATGAACAGGAAGATATAGGTGGCGGAGACCAGGGTCGGTGTGGCGTAGAGCCCTTCCGTGCCGAAGGACATGTGCTCGATCACCTGCTCCAGAGAATAGCCGCGGTGATCGAAGGGCGCAGGCAGATAATTGCCGAAGAGGCAGTAGGCCAGGAAGATGCCGGCCACGATGGGCAGGGCCGGCCCCATAACCCGCCAGACCAGATAGAAAAGGATCGCGATCGCCGCGATGCCGACAATCATGTCGAGCTGCGTCAGCTCACCGGAGCGGATCAGGAGTTCCTCGTAGAGCCCCCAATGGTACATGCCGATGGCGAAGCCCGCGAGACCGATGATCCAGCCGAGAGCCAGGGTCACGGGGCTGCGCGCCTTGTGATTGGCCAGCATGGCGCCCGCGACGAGGCTCAGGAAGCCCACATGGATGGCGCGGACCACCTGACTCGGCAGGCCGCCGGGAAACTTGATTATCAGGCCAAAGGCGACGGCAAGCGCCACCAGAGCCAGCGCCCCGCTGATGACGTCGCGGCCCTTCATGCGGAGAAAGACGAGCCAGCCGGCCCAGGCCACGAAAGCCGCGCCGATGAGATACATCAGGGTGATGTTGGCGAAGAGCGGCCTGTCGAGGGGGATGCCAAAAGACGTGACGATCTGGAACGTGGAGAAGGCTACCGCGATCCAGAACAGGAGCTTGCCGAGAAGGCCCTCTCCGAAGTTCTCCGGGAGACCGTGTTCAGGGTTCGCCACCGGCGTGGACGGCGCCTCGAGCGTTGCGACCTCAGATGCGTTCACACCCTGACTCATGGCGCGCTGTCTCCTTGATGAGCGTTCTTCTTGTCATGAAAAAGCCGGAGCAGTTCACCTGCCCCGGCTTGATTGTCAATGAAGGCGCGGGTTACGAGCCCTGCTTCTTCACGCCCTTCTCGTCAAAGTAGCGCTGCGCGCCCGGATGCACAGGGATGGGCATGCCGGAGAGAGCGCTTTCCAGCTTGATGTCCTTGGCGGCCGCGTGGGCAGCCGACAGATCCGGCAGGCTCTCATAAAGCGCCTTGGTCATCTGGTAGACGGTCTCGTCCTTCACGCCGGAATGGGTGACGAGATAGTTCACAACGGCGGCCGTCTCTACGGGAGCCGTCTGGCCGCCATAGGTGTTCGCCGGGATCGTGGCCTTCACGTAGGGCGTGCCGACCTTCTCCACGACGGCTGCCGGAATCTCCACCACGACGATCGGCACCGAGGTGGCGAGGTCGCGGATGGACGAGACGCCGAGGCCTGCCGATTGCAGGGTGGCGTCGAGCTGGCGGTTCTTCATGAGCTCGACGGATTCGCCGAAGGGCAGATACTCGACCTTGCCGAGATCCTTGTAGGAGAGGCCCGCGCCCTGGAGGATCGCCCGGGCGTTGAGCTCGGTGCCGGATTTCGGCGCGCCGACGGAGAGGCGCTTGCCCTTAAGGTCCGCCAGCGACTTGATGCCGGATTCCTGCGTGGCGACGATCTGGATGTAGTTGGGGTAAATCGCCGTGATGCCGCGCAGCTTGTCGAGCTTGCCCTTGAAGCCGGCCTCCTCGTCGCCTGCCCAGCCCATGGCGAGGCTGTCGCCGAGGGTGAAGCCGATCTCGCCCTTGCCCTGCTGCAGGAGGGTGAGGTTCTCGACGGAGGCCTTCGTGGCCTGGACCGACGGACGGGACCCCTGAACCTTGTCGGTGAAGACCTTGGAGAGAGCGACGCCCAGCGGATAGTAGACGCCCGAGGTGCCGCCGGTCAGGACATTGATGAAGTCCTGGGCCTGGGCCGGGATGCTGGCTCCGGCCAGCGCGACGGCGGCCGCAGCGCCGATGAGGCGGCGCATGACTTTTCGATGCATAGCGTACTCCCTAATTTACGGCGCAGTCATCGCTGTGCCTGTGTGTGGGGCTAGATTGACCGCTGACGAAGATTTCTCAAGAGGCTAAGAGGGACTTAATCCTGCCACCTTGGTCGGTAGGGGTGCGTCCCTCCACAGATACATGCGCTCATCCATGATCAATCGCCGTCAGTTCCTCCAGACCGCAACCGCCACGGCCGCCCTGGCTGCTCAGGGCTTTTCCGCCTCCGCTCTGGCGCAGCAGGGCCTGAAGATGGGAGCTCCCGCGCCCTTCTCGTTCGAGGAGCTGAAGAAGCGCGCGCAGGACATGGCCCGCTCGGCCTATGTGGCGCCGCCGAGCCCCTCCCCGGAGGTGCTCTACCAGATCGATTACGATGCCCACGGCAAGATCCGGTTCAAGACGGACCTGGCGCTCTGGGCCAATGGCCCCAGCGAGTTCCCGGTCACCTTCTTCCATATGGGCCGCTTCTTCCAGAAGCCGGTGCGCATGCATGTGATCGAGGGCGGTCAGGCCCGCGAGATCATCTACGACAGCGATTATTTCGACATGCCGGCGGACTCGCCGGCTCACAAGCTCCCCGACAATTCCGGCTTTGCCGGCTTCCGCTTCCAGGAGGCCCGCACCGGAAAGCTCGACTGGAAGAAGAACGACTGGGTGGCCTTCCTCGGCGCCTCCTATTTCCGCGCCATCGGCGAGCTCTACCAGTACGGCCTGTCCGCCCGCGGCCTTGCCGTGGACGTGGCCGTGTTCGGCAGGAACGAGGAGTTCCCGGACTTCACCCATGTCTATTTCGAGACGCCGCAGCCCGGTTCGAACACGGTCACGGTCTATGCGCTCCTCGACGGACCGAGCGTCGCCGGCGCCTATCGCTTCGTCATGCAGCGGGCCGCCGCGATCATCATGGACATCGACAGCGCCGTGTACATGCGCCAGGACGTGAGCCGCCTAGGCCTTGCGCCCCTCACCTCCATGTACTGGTACTCCGAGAAGGCCAAGGCCACCGCGGTCGACTGGCGTCCGGAGATCCACGACTCGGATGGTCTGGCCATGTGGACCGGCACCGGCGAGCGCATCTGGCGCCCCCTCAACAATCCGCCCCGCATCATCACCTCGGCTTTTGCCGACGAGAACCCGAAGGGCTTCGGCCTGCTCCAGCGCGACCGGAACTTCGACCATTACCTGGACGGGGTCTATTACGACCGGCGCCCCTCCCTCTGGATCGAGCCGCAGGGCACCTGGGGCCGGGGCTCCATCCAGCTCGTCGAGATTCCGACCGACGACGAGATCCACGACAACATCGTGGCCATGTGGGTGCCGGCGGAGCCCGTCCGGGCCGGTCAGGCGCTCGAGCTGCGCTACCGCATGCATTGGTCGGCGGAGGAGCCCTATCCGACACCGCTCGCCCGGGTCATCGCCACCCGCTTCGGCAACGGCGGCCAAGCCGGCACCAACAGGCCGAAGGGCGTGCGAAAGTTCATGGTGGAGTTCATCGGCCAGCCCCTGACCCGGCTGCCGAGCGGCGTGATCCCCAGGCCCGTGCTCTCCGCCTCCCGCGGCGAGTTCTCGAACATCCTCACCGAGGCCGTGCCCAACAACGTGCCCGGACACTGGCGCACCCAGTTCGACCTGACCGTGACCGGAACCGAGCCGGTGGAGATGCGCTGCTACCTGCGCAACGAGAACGAGGTCCTGAGCGAGACCTGGCTCTACCAATATCATCCCGCTTTCTGACATTAACCCTGCGAAACCATATTGTTGAAGGGGGCGTATAAAATACTATACGCCCCTGGAAATCGGATGCGGATGGGGTTATGTTGGAGGCCATGTCACATGGCCATCACCATCACAGCCACACGCATGCCCACAAGCATCGGGCGGTCGCCGCTGCGCCGACCTTTTCGCTCCTGCGCCTCTCGGTCGGGCAGCGCCTGGCCGGAACGGCCATCGTGCTGGCGGGGTTATGGCTGATGGTTCTCGGAGTGATCGGGTAGCGCATGTCCGCAGCATCGACCGTCATCCGTTTCGATGAAGTCACGCTCGGCTATGGCCGCAGGCCCGCCGTGCATCACCTCGATGGGGAGATCCCGGCCGGCAGCCTCATGGCCGTGGTCGGGCCCAACGGGGCCGGCAAGTCCACCCTGCTCAAGGGGATCGTCGGCACGCTCAAACCCCTGGACGGCCATATCCGCCTGAAAGGCCCGGCCTCGGGCATTGCCTACCTGCCGCAGGCGGCCGAGATCGACCGCTCCTTCCCGCTCTCGGTCTACGACCTCGTGGCCATGGGCCTCTGGTCCCGCTCCGGCCTGTTCGGCGGCATCGCGCGCCGCGACCGCACCAGGATCGAGGAAGCGCTGGCGGCCGTGGGCCTGATCGGCTTCGAGCGCCGTCCCATCTCCACCCTGTCGGGCGGCCAGATGCAGCGTGCGCTGTTCGCACGCCTCCTCCTGCAGGATGCCCCAGTGATCCTGCTGGACGAGCCCTTTACCGCCATCGACGCCAAGACGACCGCCGACCTGCTCGACCTTGTCCGCCGCTGGCATGACGAATCCCGCACGGTCCTGGCCGTGCTGCACGATCTCGACATGGTCCGGCGCACCTTTCCGCAGACCCTGCTCATCGCCCGCGAGCCGGTGGCCTGGGGCGAAACCGGCGAAGTGCTGAGCCCGGAGAACCTCCTGAAGGCCCGGCGCATGGTCGAGGCATACGATCCCCATGCGGATGTGTGCCACCGCAGCGCCGCATAAGGCCGGCCGTTCCCATGCTCGACCTGTTCTACGCGCCTTTCGCCGAATTCGAATTCATGCAGCGCGCCCTTGTGGGCGTGATCGCCATTGCCCTCGGCGGCGGCCCGGTCGGCGTCTTCCTGATGCTGCGGCGCATGAGCCTCACGGGCGACGCCATGGCCCACGCCATCCTGCCGGGCGCCGCCGTCGGCTATCTTCTGGCCGGTCTCTCCCTGCCGGCCATGACGGTGGGCGGCTTGTTCGCCGGCGTGATCGTGGCGGTCGCGGCGGGTCTGGTCTCACGCTTCACGTCGCTCAAGGAGGACGCGTCGCTCGCCGCCTTCTATCTCCTGTCCCTGGCGCTCGGCGTCACCATCGTGTCGCTGCGCGGCTCGAACGTGGATCTCCTGCACGTGCTCTTCGGCACGGTCCTGGCGCTCGACGACAGCACGCTCCTGCTGCTCGCCTCCATCTCGACCGCCACCGTGCTGGCGCTGGCGGTGCTCTACCGTCCGCTCGTGCTCGAGTGCGTCGACCCGATCTTCCTGCGCTCCGTGAGCCGCTCTGGCACGCCGACGCACCTGATCTTCCTAGGCTTGGTCGTCATGAACCTCGTCGGCGGCTTCCATGCCCTCGGCACCCTGCTGGCGGTAGGCATGATGATGCTGCCGGCGGCCGCCTCCCGGTTCTGGACCAGCGACATCACCACAATGATGATCGTCTCCATCGCGGTCGGCATCGTCTCAGGGTTTAGCGGCCTGCTGCTCTCCTTCCATGCGGAACTGCCCGCGGGACCGGCGATCATCCTCTCGGCCGGCGCCATCTACGTCATTTCCCTCGTGCTGGGGCGCGAGGGCGGCCTGCTGTGGCTCGCCTGGCCCGGCCGGCATCTGGAAGCCTGACCTCTCAAAAGGACTGACCCATGCTGACGAGAAGATCTGCCGTATCCTGGCTGGCAGGATGCCTCACCCTTGCCGCGTTCTCGCTTCCGGCAGCCGCTCAGACGGCCGAGAAGCTGAAGGTCGTGGCCACTTTCTCGATCCTCGGCGACATGGTGCGCAATGTAGGCGGCGAGCGCATCGAACTGGTGACTCTCGTCGGCCCCAACGGCGACGCCCATGTTTATTCGCCGACACCGGCGGACGGACGCCGCCTGACGGAAGCGAAGGTGGTTTTCACCAACGGCCTGAAGTTCGAGGGCTGGATCGACCGGCTCGTCAAATCCTCCGGCACCAAGGCTGCCAGGATCGAGGCCGCCAAGGGCGTGAAGCCGCTGAAGAGCGAGGATAGCGGCCATGGTCACGGACACGACCACGGCCATGGCGGATCCGACCCTCACGCGTGGCAGAGCATCGGCAATGCCAAGATCTACGTGGCGAACATCCGGGATGCGCTGATCGCCGCCGATGCGCCGGGCAAGGACACCTACGAGGCCAATGCGAGCGCCTATCTCAAGCAGCTCGATGAGCTCGAGGCGGAAGTGAAGGGCCTCGTGGCCAGCATTCCCGCCGACCGCCGCAGGATCATCACGTCCCACGACGCTTTCCGCTACTTCGAGGATGCCTACGGCATCGATTTCGTGTCGCCCCAGGGCGTCTCCACCGAGTCCGAGGCCTCCGCCAAGGACGTGGCCCGGATCATCCAGCAGATCAAGCGGGAGAAGATCGCCGCCGTCTTCGTGGAAAACGTGTCGGACGCCCGCCTCATGGAGCGGATTGCCAAGGAGACCGGAGCCAAAGTCGGGTCCCAGGTCTATTCCGACGCCTTGTCCGAGGCAGGCGGTCCCGCCGGCACTTACATTGACATGATGAGACACAATATAAGAGCCTTCAGCGCGGCACTGTCGAGCTGATCAATCCACCCTCCCCTTGAGGGGGGAGGGTCGGAGCGCGCAAGCGCTCCGGGGTGGGGTGGCTGCGCGACCTCATCCAGTTTGGTGTTTCCACCCCACCTCGGCCTGTTCGGCCGATCCTCCCCTTCAAGGGGAGGATGAACGTTGCGGATGAACGCGATGACCGACAAGATCCCCGTCACCGTCCTCACAGGCTATCTCGGCGCCGGCAAGACCACCCTTCTCAACCGCATCCTCACCGAGCAGCACGGCAAGAAATATGCCGTCATCGTCAACGAGTTCGGCGAAATCGGCATCGACAACGAGCTCGTCGTCGGCGCCGACGAGGAAGTGTTCGAGATGAACAACGGCTGCATCTGCTGCACCGTGCGCGGCGACCTGATCCGCATCCTCGACGGGCTGATGAAGCGCAAAGGCAAGTTCGACGCCATCATCGTCGAAACCACGGGCCTCGCCGACCCGGCCCCCGTCGCCCAGACCTTCTTCATGGACCAGGACGTCTCCGACGCCGCCCGCCTCGACGCGGTGGTGACGGTGGCCGATGCCAAGTGGCTCTCGGATCGCCTCAAGGACGCGCCCGAGGCCAAGAACCAGATCGCGTTCGCGGACGTGATCATCCTCAACAAGATCGATCTCGTGAACGAGCAGGAGCTGAACGAGGTCGAGGCCCGCATCCGCGCCATCAATCCCTACGCCAAGGTCCACCGCACGCAGAACGCGGCGATTCCCATCTCCGAGGTGCTCGACCGCAAGGCCTTCGACCTCGACCGGATCATCGAGATCGAGCCTGACTTCCTGGAGGAAGGCCACCACCATCATCACGACGAGGAGATGCAGTCCGTTTCCGTGCACCACGATGGTGAGGTCGATCCGGAGAAGTTCATGCCGTGGATCTCGAACCTGACCCAGGTCGAGGGTCCGAACATCCTGCGTTGCAAGGGGATCGTGGCGTTCCCGGACGAGCCGAAGCGCTTCGTGTTCCAGGGCGTTCACATGATCCTGGACGGCGACGTGCAGGGCGAGTGGAAGCCGGGCGAGAAGCACACCTCCAAGGTTGTGTTCATCGGCCGCGACCTGAACGAAAAAGCGATCCGCGAAGGCTTCCTGGCCTGCGTGGCGTAAGGGAACCGGGAAGAATTGAAGAAGGCCTGCGGCTCAACTGGCAGCCTCACTGCCTTTCGCCAGGCAGTCCCTGACATAGGTTCTGCGAGCAGCCATCATCTGCTCGCGGACCTCGGGGAGCGTCTTGTCGCCGGTCCTGTAGATCAGGCGGGCATCCCTCTGGCAGGCGGCCTTCACAACCTCCCTCGTCGATGTGGCGCCGCGCTGCTCCTGGGCGGCAAGGCCCGCCGGCATGGCGATCGCGATGGCAAGGGTGATCAGAGGCAAAATCCGCATAATGTCGCTCATGATTCGAGAACGCGCATCATGGGTCTAACGTCCCCCTCGGCCTAAGGTGCAAAGGTTTTAGCTCTTCCGGAGATCCGCTTGGATCGGCCCCGGCGTTACGACGATCTTGCTCCTGTTTTGCTGATGTGTGCTATGGGCAGCCATCTGAAGGAATTGCTCGATGACCGCAGGAACCGCTCCATCCCTGACCCAAAGCGTGCTGCCCTTGAACGCAGGCGCGCATGTGACGGCCATCGGCTGGCTGAAGGGCACAGTGGCCCTCGGCCTCGGCGATGGCGGCGTCGTGCTGGCGAAAGAGGGCGAGACCCATCGCGTCGAGGCGCACCCGGATGCGGGGATTCTGGTCGGAGCCTGCGACGGCGAGCGCTTCGTCACCGGTGGCGACGATGGCCGTGTCGCCGTCACGGGTGCTGACGGCTCCACCAAAACCCTGGCGGAAAGCAAAGGCGCCTGGATCGATGCGCTTGCCGTCAATGCGGGCGGGGCCTTCGCCTATGCGGCCGGCAAGAAAGTCATGGCCCGCGACGACAAGGGGCGCGAGAAGGTTCTCGAGGCTCCCTCCACGGCCCGTGGCCTTGCCTTCGCGCCCAAGGGCTACCGGCTGGCGATCTCCCACTACAATGGCGCCACCCTGTGGTTTCCCAACGTGGAGGCGAAGCCCGAGGGCCTGGAATGGAAGGGCTCGCACATCGACGTCACCTGGTCGCCGGATGCCCGCTTCGTGGTGACCTCCATGCAGGAGAACGCGCTCCATGGCTGGCGGCTCATCCCCGACAAGGGGCACATGCGCATGAGCGGCTATCCGTCGAAGACGCGCTCCTTCTCCTGGTCCGGCGACGGGAAATGGCTCGCCACCTCCGGGGCGGAAGCCGCCATCATCTGGCCCTTCGAGTCCAAGGAAGGCCCCATGGGCAAGGCGCCCCGGGAATGCGGCGTACGTCCGGCCAAGGTCAGCCGGGTGGCCTTCCACCCGAACACCTATGTTCTTGCCGTGGGCTACGAGGACGGCTGCATCCTGCTGATCCGCCTCAACGATGCCTCCGAGCTTCTCGTACGCCCGGCCGTCAAGGGCAGCGGGATCACGGCCATGGCCTGGGACAAGGGTGGCCGGCGCCTTGCGTTCGGATGCGAGGACGGTCAGGCCGGCGTCCTGACCCTGCCCGCATGAGGTCGCCCGTGGCTCTCTTCGGCGCCTTCATGCGGGGGACCTTCGGTCTGCCCAAACCCGACAAGCAGGCGGTCGACCGCGTGAAGGAGCTCGCCCGCTCGGCTCTCCAGGCCGCGCCCGACACGGCCTTCGCGGTCAACGAGATTGCCTGCAACGATCCCGGCTGCCCAGGGCTCGAGACGGTCATTCTGGTGATGGAGCCGGGACAAAAGACCCGGGCGCTCAAGGTCGCCAAGCCCATCGACGAAGTCGCGGAACAGGATATCCTCGCCGCTCTTGACGGTTGAGGAGATCGAGCTTGCCCCGGATCGCCCGCATCGTTGCCTTCGGCCTTGGGCTCCTCGGCGGCGCCACCGCCTCCCAGGGGCCTGAATTTGCCCAGCAATACCGTCAGCGCGTTGGCGGCGCGGTCGACGAGCTGCGCCAGATCGTTCGGCGCTTCGACGCGGATGCTCAAGTCAGCGGCGAGACGCGGGAGAGCGCCATCGCGC
This sequence comes from Microvirga sp. BSC39, assembly GCF_000739015.1. Taxonomy (GTDB): domain Bacteria; phylum Pseudomonadota; class Alphaproteobacteria; order Rhizobiales; family Beijerinckiaceae; genus Microvirga. The sequence goes on along the minus strand of NZ_JPUG01000031.1, from coordinate 23,006 downwards.
GCCTGCGCTCCAACACGGACGATTTCGTCAGCCGCCAGGGCGCGGCCATGCAGGCCAATGTGGAGCGCCTGGGCCGCCTCGATGCGCACCGTACGGCGATGATGGAAGCCGGCTCCTTTTCCCGGATCGCCCTGATGGTCCGCGACGGGGACACGGATATTCTGGAGGCCGTATCTCGTGACTTCGAGCCGGCCCTGCCGGTGACAGAGGAGGGCGTCATCTCGGCAGCCGCCGGCTTCATCGCGGTCTGGGGCGGGTTGCTTCTGCTCTCAGGCTTCCTGCGCAGTCTCTTCCGGCGGCCGCGCCGGCCGCAGAAGGCGGTTCAGGCCTGAGGGTCCTCAGGCTTCGCGCTCCGGCTTGCCGGCGAGCACCACATAGAAGCCCAGACCATCCTGCCCCGGCAGGGTCTGCAGCCGGTCGATCCAGCCACGCTTCTTGGCCTCCAGCAGCGCCTTGCCGACCGGCTGGAACAGGGTCTCGCCTCCGCCCTCCGGCGGAGGGTCGAGGCGGATGGCGACCGATTTGGCCTGAGCGAAGCGGCTGCGCTCCAGCATGTCCTGGATCGAGGCAGCAGCCTTTTCCCGTGAGGCGCCGCGCAGATCGAGCACTGTGTCGGCATCCGTGACGCCAAGTCCGCCGCGGAGCTTATTGGCGTAGAATTCGTCGAAATGGGGCATGCTCGTTCCTCAGGTATCATTCCCGGCCGGAGCGCAGCGGAGAGGAAGGGGATCCATGGCGACAGCACGTGTCAGTGGATCCCCTTCCCGCACTTCGTGCGCCGGGGATGACAATGAAGGGTTTTACCGCACCAGAACGTTCCGGAACTGCCACGGATCGGACGAATCGATGTCCTCCGGGAAGAAGCCGGGGCGGTCTGTCAGCGGGGTCCAGTCCGTGTAGTAGCCGTTGACAGGTCCGAGATAGGGCATCTGGACCTCGAGGCAGCGGCGGAAATCCATCTCGTCGGCCTCGACGATGCCGGCATTCGGGTTCTCCAGCGCCCAGACCATGCCGGCGAGCACCGCGGAGGTCACCTGGAGGCCGGTGGCGTTCTGGTAGGGAGCCACGCGACGCGTCTCTTCGATGGAAAGCTGCGAGCCGTACCAATAGGCGTTCTTGCCGTGGCCGTAGAGCAGCACGCCGAGTTCGTCGACGCCGTCCACGATCTCGTTCTCGTCGAGGATGTGCTGCTCCTCCTGGAACTTGCCGGCGCTGCCGAACATCTCGTGCAGCGAGAGCACCGCCTCGTTGCAGGGATGGTAGGCGTAGTGGCAGGTCGGACGGTACACGGCCTTACCGTTCTCGCGCACGGTGTAATAATCCGAGATCGAGATCGACTCGTTGTGCGTGACCAGGAAGCCGTATTGCGCGCCGGGCGTCGGGCACCAGGTGCGCACCCGGGTGTTGGCGCCGGGCTGAAGCAGGTAGATCGCCTGCGCGTCCGGCCCGAGCGTGCCGGCATTCTCCGGCATCCATTGTTCGTGCGTGCCCCAGCCGAGTTCGGCCGGCTGCAGGCCTTCCGACACGAAGCCGTCCACCGACCAGGTGTTCACGAAGACCCCCATGGGCTTCTCTGATTTGGCGCGCTGCGTGTCGCGCTCGGCGATGTGGATGCCCTTCACGCCAACCTGGTGAGCAAGGCGCGCCCAGTCTTCGCGGCTCTTGGGCTCGTCATAGGCAATCCCGAGATCGCCCGCGACGTTGACCAGCGCCTGCTTGACGAACCAGGACACCATGCCCGGGTTGGCGCCGCAGCAGGACACCGCCGTGGTGCCGCCCGGATTGCGGCGGCGCGCCTCCATGGTCACTTCGCGCAGGGCAAAGTTCGTGCGCGTTTCCGGCCCCTTGCTCTTGTCGAAATAGAAGCCGGCCCAGGGCTCGTTGACGGTGTCGATGTAGAAGCAGTCCAGCGAGCGGCAAAGCTCCATGATGTCGACCGAGGACGTGTCCACCGAGAGGTTGACGCAGAAGCCCTGCCCGCCGCCTGCGGTCAGCAGCGGGGTCAGCAGCTCGCGGTAGTTGTCCTTGGTCACGGCCTGCTGGATGAAGCGGATGCCGCGTTCGTCGAGCAGTTCCTTGTGCTTCTCCTGCGGATCGATGACCACGAAGCGGCTCTTGTCATACTCGAAGTGGCGTTCGATGAGCGGCAGGGTGCCCTGGCCGATCGAGCCGAAGCCGATCATGACGATGGGGCCGCTGATGCGACCGTGAACGGGCCAAGTGGTCATCGGGTCTGTCTCCTTGCGAAAGCAGAGATGGAAAGAGGGTAACGCCGGATGGCGGATTCGGCCGCATCTAGGATTGAGGAGCCCCCGGGGTCAATGCCTGGGAACCCGGATGCGGATCAAAGGGCAATTTCCCTGAGGACCGCGAAGGCCGTGTGACGGACGTCATTCCTGCCATGCGGATTTGACCCTCGACATCGTGCAACAAGGCTTCATGATGGCCAGCCTTGGCATCTTCAGGCTGACCGCGACCGATGAAATTTCACCACCTTCTCATGCGCCATGGGCGCGTGATCGGGCTGGGCTTCGCCCTGACCTTCCTGTCCTCCTTCGGACAGACCTTCTTCATCTCCCTGTCGGGGCCCGACATCCGCAATGCCTTCGGGCTGACTCATGGCGCCTTCGGCTCCATCTACTCCCTGGCGACGCTTTCCTCGGGCCTGCTGATGATCTGGGTCGGCAGCGTCATCGACCGGGTCGATATTAGGCTCTACGCCACCACGGCCATGCTCGGGTTGGCGGCAGCGGCGCTCAGCCTGTCGCTCGCACCCAATGTGATCATGCTGGGCCTGAGCCTCTTCGCCCTGCGCCTCTTCGGCCAGGGTATGCTGAGCCATGCGGGCGTGATGAGCACTGCCCGTCTCGACGAGGGCGTGCGCGGCAGGGCTCTCGGCGTGGCGGCCCTCGGTTTTCCGACCGGCGAGGCACTCTTCCCCGCTCTTGCCATCACACTGATCGCGGCTATCGGCTGGACCGGCATGTGGCGCATCGCTGCCTTTGCGATCATCGCGGCCCTTGGCCTCGGCTGGCTCGCCGGGCTTCTCATCGGACGCAAGGATCCGGATCTCGGCGCGGCCGCGCGCAGAAAGATCGCACCTGAGGCAGGGCCGCGCTGGAGCGACACCTTGCGCGACTGGCGCTTTCTCGCGCTGGTCCCCACCATGATCGGCTACCCGGCCATCATGACGGCCTACTTCTTCCACCAGCGCTTCATCGCCGAGGTGAAGGGCTGGCCCTTGGAGCTTCTGGCAAGCAGCATCACGCTCTTCGCGCTGGTCTCCGTCGTGGTTGCCATGTCGGCCGGCAGTTTCGTCGACCGATTCGGGGCCGTGCGGCTCAGCCACTTCTATCTGGCCGGCATGACGGCGGCATCCCTCACGCTTGCCCTGTTCGACGCCCCGTTTCTGCCGCTCGTTTTCTTCGGGCTGATTGGTCTCACCTCGGGCTGCACCAACGTGGTGATCGCGGCCGTGCTGGCGGAACTGTTCGGCACCACGCATCTCGGCAAGATCCGCGCGCTGGCAGGTGCGATCATGGTGGTGGCATCGGCCGCGACTCCCGGCGCCATCGGGTTGCTGTTCGATGCCGGAATCAGCCTGGAGGCGATCTGCCTCGGCTTCGTTGTCTACATGCTGGCGGCGGCAGCCATCACATTCGTGCTGCCGAATCCGAGGGCCGCACGGTTGCGGCCCTCGGAAGGGTAGCGGTTAGTGGGCTGAGCGCAGGCCGGTCCAGGCACCCTGCGCGGCAGCGGCCACGAGAGCGCCGAGATCCGGCTTCTGCTCCAACGTACCCGTCGCGGACACGAGCCCGCGCGCGCCGTCGAGAGAGCCCTCTTCAAGCTCCAGCGCGAGGAAGCGGCCGCGCTCGTAGGGACCCGGCAGCCAGAGCGAGCCGGTCTTCTCCGTGGAGAAGCCGAAGCGCTCGTAATAGGGCGCATCGCCCACCAGCAGCACTGCCTTGTGGCCGAGTTGGCCCGCGCGCTTGAGCGCCTCGCGCATCAGCTTTCCGCCGAGACCGAGGCTCTGGACGGATGGATCGATAGCGATGGGGCCGAGCATCAGCGCCGGACGATTCGGACCGGCCGAGACGTGCCACAGACGCACGGTGCCGATGATCTCACCGTCGCGGTCGATGACGAGCGACAGGCCGTCGGCCGGAAGCCTGCCCTCGCGCAGGCGCTCGCAGGTCTTCTGGAACCGGGCGGGTCCGAAGCAGGCATCGAGCAACGCCTCGCGCGCGTCGACATCGTGGAAGGTTTCTTCGCGAATCGTGATCATGGCCGTGGCCTCCCAATACGTGGGGTGAGCGACAGCCCTCGCACCGGCTTGAACTCAAGCCGGCCGTCCGGGACAACTTCTTTGGGGTTGGTGCCTGCCCCATTTCGCGGGACAGGCAGGACGTGAGTTAGATCACGTAGGACTTCAGCGGCGGGAAGCCGTTGAACGCGACCGCCGAGTAGGTGGTCGTGTAGGCGCCCGTGCCTTCGATCAGTACCTTGTCGCCGATCTCCAGCGAGATGGGGAGCGGGTAAGGCTCCTTCTCGTAGAGAACGTCGGCCGAGTCGCAGGTGGGTCCTGCAAGCACGCACGGCACCTTGCGGTCGTGATCGTGCTCCGTGCGGATCGGGTAGCGGATCGACTCGTCCATCGTCTCGGCGAGACCGCCGAACTTGCCGATGTCGAGATAGACCCACCGCACCTCGTCCTCGTCCTGGCTCTTCTTCGAGATCAGGACGACTTCGGCTTCGATCATGCCGGCGTTGCCCACCATGCCGCGGCCCGGCTCGATGATCGTCTCCGGGATGCGGTTGCCGAAGTGCTTCGACAGCGCCCGGAAGATCGACTCGCCATAGGCTTCGACCATCGGGACCGTCTTCAGGTACTTGGTCGGGAAGCCGCCGCCGAGGTTGACCATCGACAGGTTGATGCCGCGGTGCGCGCATTCACGGAAGATCGCGGAAGCCGAACCCAAAGCCTGGTCCCAGGCTTCGGTGTTGCGCTGCTGCGAGCCCACGTGGAACGACACGCCGTAAGCCTCGAGGCCCTGACGATAGGCATGCTCCAGCACGTCCACGGCCATCTCGGGCACGCAGCCGAACTTGCGGGAGAGCGGCCACTCGGCGCCGGCGCCGTCGCACAGGATGCGGCAGAACACCTTCACGTCGGAGGCCTCAATGCCGGCCGTCTCGGCCGCGCGAGCGATCTTCTCGACCTCGACCTCGCAGTCGACCGCATAGAGGCGCACGCCAAGCTCGAGCGCACGAACGATGTCGCGCTCCTTCTTGATCGTGTTGCCGAACGAGATGCGGTCGGGCGTGGCGCCGGCGTCGAGCGCAAGCTGGATCTCGACCACGGAGGCCGTGTCGAAGCACGAGCCGAGCTCGGCCAGGAGCTTGAGCACCTGCGGTTCCGGGTTCGCCTTCACGGCGTAGAACACGCGCGTGTCGGGGAGCGCACGGGCAAACTTCGAGTAGTTGTCACGCACGACATCGAGGTCGACGACCACGCACGGGCCGTCCTCACGTCGGTTGCGCAGAAATTCACGGATGCGCTGAGTCATGGCGCTCTCCCCACCAAAGGTTCAATGGAGGTCTTGTGGAGCCTCCGGATTGAAGATCAGACGATCAGGACTTCCTGCCGTCCGGCGTCAGCGAGGGAAGATGGCATCCCGCTTCGTGCGATGGAGACACGACAAGCGCGATGGGCTCTTCACCCGACGATGCTGCCTTGGATTGGATGGGGATACTCCATCCGCACGCCTGGCAATGATAAACAAGCCTCTTCGGTGTCGACCTTTGGAGGGCCAACGAGACCAAAAAAGCCCGTTCGTCGTTGCTTTAAGTCGCGTCCCCCGTTGAGAACGAGGTACGCCGGTTTTCGCCTCCGGCTGCCGGTTAGGGGTATCGAGAGCTAGAGCGCTCTCGGGCGGCTGTCCGGCCTCTTGTCCGGATGCCCACCAACCGACACACGACCACAGGCACGTGCGAAATTGGGCAAGCGGGAGATAAGCATATTCGGCCCGGACCACAAGACTTTTTGAGCCCTCCCGGGGAATTTTTTTAACCCTGCTGGGAGCTGTGTCTTGCCCGCATCACCATTCAGCCTCCATTAAGCGGCCGAGCTACACGGATAAGAGGTAAAGCCCCATATTCCGGGCTCCAGAGCCCCGCCTTTTCCCGAGACGAGAACCGCTCCACCGCCATGATGAACCTGTCCCGCCGCACCCTTCTGCAAAGCCTGCTCGCAGCCACCGCGCTGTCGGCGTCAAGCTATCAGGCTTCGGCCCAGCAGAACGGGGTGCCGCAGCCCAATCCCTTCCGCTACGAGGACGTGGTGCGCCGGGCCCGCGAACTGGCGACGGCTCCCTTCGAGGCCCCGCCCTCCCAGCTGCCGGAGCCCCTGAACCGGCTCAGCTTCGACGATTACCGCGACATCCGATTCAGGCCCGACAAGGCCCTGCTCGCGTCGGGCAATGGACCGTTCCGGATGCAGCTCTTCCATCTGGGCTTCCTGTACCCGCGCCCGGTGACGGTGAACATCATCCGCGACGGCGTGCCGACCCCGGTGCCCTACCAGCGGGAGCTGTTCGACTATGGCCGCAACAAGATCGAGCGGCCGCTCCCCGTCAATCTCGGATTTGCCGGCTTCCGGCTCCATTACCCCCTGAACGACCCGAAGGTGATGGACGAGCTCATCGCGTTTCTCGGCGCGAGCTATTTCCGCTTCCTCGGTGCCGGCCAGAAATACGGCCTCTCGGCCCGGGGGCTTGCGATCAACGTGGAAGGCGGCGAGGCGGAGGAGTTTCCGCATTTCCGCGAGTTCTGGGTCGATCTGCCGAAGCCCAACGACGACCGTGCAGTGATCTATGCCCTTCTCGACAGCCCCTCCGTCTCGGGCGCATACCGGTTCGACATCTATCCGTCGAAGGAAACGACCATCGACGTCACGGCCACGCTGTTCCCGCGCCAGACCCTGAACAATGTCGGCCTGGCGCCCCTCACCTCCATGTATTTCGAAGGCGAGAACGACCGGAAGCCTACCGACGATTTCCGGATGGAGCTGCACGATTCCGACGGCCTGCTCATCCACTCGGGCGCCGGCGAATGGATCTGGCGCCCCATCCGCAATCCCGCCAAGAAGACGATCTCGTCCTTCAGCGACAACAATCCGCGTGGCTTCGGCCTCATGCAGCGCGACCGGGTGTTCGAGCACTACCAGGACCTGGAGGCGCATTACCACCGGCGGCCCGGCTACTGGGTGGAGCCCGTCGGACAGTGGGGCGAGGGCTGGGTCGAACTGGTCGAGATCCCGACGGCGGACGAGACCCAGGACAACATCGTCGCCTATTGGCAGCCGAACCGGCCTTACGAACCGGGACAGGAAGTGGTCATTGCCTACCGTCTGCGGGCTGCGGCCGCCATCGGTGGCATGCATCCGGGCGGCAAGGCGGTGAACACCTTCCAGACGCCACCGCGCGCCAGCGGCTCGAACGCGCCGAGCGATCCCCGCCATCGCCGCTTCATCGTCGATTTCGCCGGTGGCGACCTGTCCTATTACTTCAGCGCTCCCGAGCAGGTGCAGCTGGTTCCCTCCACGTCCACGGGCCAGATCACCAACACATTCATCATGCCCAATCCCCACATCGACGGATTCCGCGCCGCCATCGACGTGCGGCTGGAGCCGGGCCAGTCCACGGACCTGCGCGCCTTCCTGCGCGCCGGCAACCGGGCCCTGACGGAGACCTGGACGTATCCCTGGTTCGTGGAGTGATCCCGTCGGTGTCATTCCCGGCCGGAGCGTAGCGGAGGGGAAGAGAATCCATAGCGCCGAGCGTGCCGGTGGATCCCCTTCCCGGCCGCCGGCCGCCGGGGATGACGACCACGCTTGCCAAGCACAGCTGAACCGCGCAGAAGCTGTGCCTCGGAAAGCTGGCTGTTGACCTAACCCAGCGGAAGGTGAGTGCCGATGAAGCTGAACGCCTGGATCATGGGAGCGCTTGCAGCCTGCTGGGGCGGGAACGCCCTGGCGCAGCCGCTGACGGAAGTGACCTTCGGCACCAACTGGCTCGCGCAAGGCGAGCACGGCGGCTACTACCAGGCTCTCGCCGACGGCACTTACGAGAAACACGGCCTCAAGGTCACCATCGTGCCGGGCGGCCCGCGCGCCAGCAACCGCATGCTCATGACCGTCGGCAAGCTCGACTTCTACATGGGCGGCAGCATGATCCAGGCCTTCTCGGCGGTGGAGAAGGACATTCCCACCATCGTGGTGGCGGCCCATTTCCAGAAGGAGCCGCAGGTGCTCATGAGCCATCCCGGCCAGGGGCTCGACACCTTCGCGGATCTGAAAACATCCAACGACATACTGCTGTCCAAGGATGCGGCCGCCACCTTCTTCCAGTGGATGAAGGCCGAGCACGGCTTCAGGGACGAGCAGGTAAAGCCCTTCGGCTTCAACCCGGCGCCCTTCATCGCCAACAAACGCGCCGTGCAGCAGGGCTATGTCACGTCGGAGCCTCTCACCATCGAGAAAGCCGCAGGCTTCAAGCCCAACGTGTTCCTACTCGCCGATCATGGCTTCAGCACCTATTCCACCACGGTCGAGACGCGCCGCGAGGTGGTTGAGAAAAATCCCGATCTCGTGCAGCGCTTCATCGATGCCTCGACCATCGGATGGTACAATTATCTCCATGGCGACAACACGAAGGCCAAGGAGCTCATCAAGCGCGACAACCCGGAGATGACCGACGAGCTGCTGGCCTATTCCCATGCCAAGATGAAGGAATACGGCATCGTCGATTCCGGCGACACGCAAACGCTCGGCATCGGCGCCATGACGGATGCGCGCATGAAGGACTTCTTCGACAAGATGGTGAAGGCCGGTCTCTTCAAGCCGGATCTCGATTACCGGAAGGCCTACACGCTCCAGTTCGTGAACAAGGGCGTGGGCATGAACTTGAGAAAGTAGAGGAGTGCGGTGCCGGCTCACACGGCGCCGCCGCATCCCATGAACGCGCCCGCATCCACGCTCGTTTCCCTGCATGGCGTCACCAAGGTCTTCACTAACAGCGTGACGGCGCTGTCCGGATTCGATCTCGACATTCGCACGGGCGAGTTCGTGTCGCTCCTCGGCCCGTCCGGTTGCGGCAAGTCGACGGTGCTGCGCCTCATCGCCGGACTGACTGAGCCGACCGCCGGGCGCTTGACGTGGCCGGGCTCGGCTCACGAGGATCACCGCAGCGAGATCGGCTTCGTGTTTCAGGAGCCGACGCTCATGCCGTGGGCCGATGTGGCAAGCAATGTCTGGCTGCCGCTGCGCCTGCGTGGCCTATCGCGGCGCGACGCGCAAGCGCGCATCGCCGAGAGCCTCGCCCTCGTCGGCCTGCAGGATTTTGCCAAGGCTTATCCGCGCGAGCTTTCAGGCGGCATGAAGATGCGCGTTTCCATTGCGCGGGCGCTCTCCTTGCAGCCTCGGCTGCTGCTGATGGACGAGCCCTTTGCGGCCCTCGACGAGATCACGCGGTTCAAGCTGAACGACGACCTCCTCAAGCTGCAGCACGATCTGCGTTGCACGATCGTGTTCGTGACGCACTCCATCTATGAGAGCGCCTATCTGTCGAGCCGCATCGCGGTCATGTCCCCGCGTCCCGGCCGCATCGTTGCGGAAGTCGCCGGCGAAATCGCGGGGCCGCGGGAGAAGGCCTTTCGCAGCAGCCCCCGCTATGCGGCCCTGTGCGGAGAGATCTCGCAGATCCTGCTGGAGCAGAACGCGGAGGAGCGCGCATGATGCCCGCATCCTCCAATCCCCTGAGGGTTCTCCTGCCGGTGATGATCTTTGCGGCGGCGATCGGATTGTGGGAGGCCATCGTGCGCCTGCACGGCATCCCGCCCTACATCCTTCCGACCCCAAGCCTGATCGGTACGACCATGGTGGCCGACTGGCCGCTCCTTCAGGCTTCGCTGCTGACGACCCTGAAGACGACGCTTCTCGGCCTCGCCCTGGCCGTGCTCGGCGGCGTCTCTCTGGCCGTCCTCTTGAGCCTGTCGCGGATCGTCGAATACTCGCTCTACCCCTTCGCCGTGGTGCTGCAGGTCACGCCGGTCATCGCCATCGCGCCGCTTCTCCTGATCTACATGCCGCAGGATGCGGCGGTTCTCACCTGCGCCTGGCTCGTCGCCTTCTTTCCGGTTCTCTCGAACACGATGCTCGGGCTGCAATCGGTCGACCGCAACCTGATGGAACTGTTCGCGCTCTATGGCGCGCCTGCATCCCGCAAGCCGCTTGCGCGTCTCCGGTCCCGGCTCAAGGCCCTTTGGTATCTGCGCCGCCCGGCCGCCCTGCCGGCCTTTCTGGCGGGCCTGCGGATCGCCGGCGGCCTCTCGCTCATCGGCGCCGTGGTGGCCGAAATGGCGGCCGGTTCCGCCGGCGCAGGCTCGGGGCTCGCCTATCGCATCATCGAGAGCCAGTACCGCCTCAACATCCCCCGCCTCTTCGCGGCCCTTGTCCTCCTGGCCCTGACCGGAATCGCACTTTATCTCCTTCTCGCCGGCATCAGCCATCGGCTGCTCCGCCGCTGGCATGAAAGTGCTCTCACGCAGGAGAGATGAGGCCTCCCTTGCTTAGCCTGTGAATAATGAGCCGGCTTGTCATCGTACCGTCATGAGTCCGGTCCATGGTACAGAAGGCAACGCTTCGAGCAGCGAGGAACCATGGATACCGACAACAAGCATCCGGGCATCAAGAGCGTCGGATGGGCTCTGGTTCAAGCATCGCGCCTGCATCGTAGCCGTACCGGCGACAAGCTCTCCGAACTCGGCCTCTTCGCCGGCCAGGAGCAGGTGCTCCAGGCGCTGGGCAATTCCGGTCCCATGACCATGGGTGAACTGGCCACCATCCTGCGAGTGCGCCCGCCGACCGCCTCAAAGACCGTCTCGCGCCTGTCCGCCCTCAAGCTGGTGGAGCGTCACACGGAGCCCGGTGATGCCCGGGTCGTGCGCGTGAAGCTCACCAAGGAAGGCAAACGCAAGGCTGCCGCCATCGAGAGCCTCTGGGAAGAGGTCGAAGGCGAGTTGCTCCAGGGCTTCGACAACAAAGACCGCAAGCGCCTGCGCAAGCTCCTCCGTCGCGCCGCCAAGAACCTCGCCGGCTTCACCGGCGCCGATCAAACCGGATTTGAGACCGACGACGAGGTCGACGTGCTGGAAGCCGGCGAACCGGAGCTCGCCGCAACGGCCTGAAGCATCGGGCCCAAAAGTGGATCTGCATTTTTGGGATCCATCCGATGCTCTCTCATAAGTGAGAGATTCGCCCACCACCCCTGTCTGCGGCGCACGAGGGACGTGCGCTGCAGGTATTCGCGTCGGGATCGTTCTGCGGCTAGCATTCCGTGATGGCCGATACCGTCTCCACGTCCCGCTCCAAGCCAGTGTCGCAGCAGCAGAACCGCCTGATCGGCATTGCCCTCATGTGCGCGGCCCTGTTCTGCTTCTCCTGCCTCGATGCGACGGCCAAATGGGTGAACCTTTCCGTCGACCCCATGGTGACGGTCTGGGCCCGCTACATGTCGGCAGCCCTGCTCACATTCATGGTGATCAACCCGCGCACCCAGCCGGGAGCGCTCAGGACGCGCCGCCTTCCCCTCCAGCTCCTCCGCTCCTTCCTGCTCCTCGCCTCCACCCTGTGCAATTTCCTCGCCCTGAAATACCTGCAGCTGGTCGAGACGCAGTCGATCATCTTCGCGACGCCCCTGCTGGTGGCGCTGCTGGCCGCTCCCATCCTGGGGGAGCGCATCGGCTGGCAGCGACTGACCGCCATCGCCGTGGGCTTCATCGGCATTCTCGTCATCACCCGGCCGGGTCTCGGCACCATGCACCCCGCGGCCCTGCTCTCCCTGGCCGGCTCCGTGGCTTATGCCTTCTACAACATCGTGACCCGGATGCTCGCCTCGAGCGATTCGATTGCGACCACGACCCTGTATTCGAGCGTTGCCGGCATCGTTCTCGTGACGCCGGTGCTGCCCTGGATCTGGTCCACTCCGTCCTCGCCGCTCGTCTGGTTTCTCCTCGCCACGACCGGCTTCTATGGGGCCTTCGGCCATTGGCTGCTCGTTCTCGCCCATGCCCGGGCTCCGGCGGCGATCCTGGCGCCCTTCATCTACAGCCAGATCGTCTGGATGCTCGCGCTGGGCTATATCCTGTTCGGCGACTGGCCCGATTCTTGGACCTTCGTCGGGGCTGGCATCGTGATCGCATCGGGGCTCTACTTGCTCTCCCGCGAACGCGCGAAACAGACACAACCGGAGACGTCCTCATGAGCGATGCCCCCGTCGAGACCCTGCCCGGGATCGGGCCCGTCACGCAGGGCTGGCTGAAGGAGGCCGGCATCCGGACAGAGGGCGAGCTTCGCACCATCGGGGGCGTCGAAGCCTATCGCCGCCTCAAGTTCATGGTGCCCCGCCAGGTCAACCTCAATGCCCTCTACGCCCTGGAGGCGGCCCTGCGCGGTTGCCATTGGCTCGACCTGCCCCAGGATGTGAAGGCCGCGCTCCAGCAACAGGCCAAAACCATCGACGAGGCCCTGCGCCGCGGTACCGCCGCACGCTGCGCCATCCCCTGATTTCAGACAGCAACAGGAAATCCCATGAGCCAGACCGACATCCTGATGACCGCGCCGATGATGCCGATCGTCATCGAAACGCTGGAGAAAGCCTGCACGCTGCACCGCCTGTGGGAGCAGACGGACCAGGAAGCCTTCCTGAAGGAAGTCGGGCCGCGCATCCGCGGCGTCGCCACCAGCACCCTCTACGGCCGTCTGGAGGCCTCGCTCCTCGACCGGCTGCCGAACGCCGAGATCATCTCGAGCTTCGGCGTCGGCTACGACAACGTGGATGCGGCGGAAGGAGCCCGGCGCGGCATCGTCGTCACCAACACGCCCGGCGTGCTCGACGATGAGGTCGCCGACCTGACCATCGGCCTGCTGCTGGCGACCCTGCGCAAGATCCCGCAGGCCGATCGTTACTTACGCGAGGGGCAATGGCTGAAAGCCTCCTTCCCGCTCTCGACCACCCTGCGCGAGCGTAAGGTCGGCATCGTCGGGCTCGGGCGCATCGGCAAGACCATCGCACGACGCCTCGCGGGCTTCGATGTGAGCATCGCCTATCATGGGCGCACGCAGCAGGACGATGTCGCCTATCCCTATCATCCGACGGTCACCGGCCTCGCGGAAGCCTGCGACGTGCTGATCGTCATCACGCCGGGGGGCTCTGCGACCCGCCATCTGATCAATGCGGATGTGCTGAAGGCCTTGGGCCCCAACGGCGTGCTGATCAACGTGGCGCGCGGCACCGTGGTGGACGAGCAGGCGCTGATCGAGGCTCTGAAGACAGGGACCATTCTCAGCGCCGGCCTCGATGTCTACGAGGACGAGCCGCACGTGCCGCAGGAACTGATCGACATGGAGCACGTGGTGCTCCTGCCCCACATCGCCTCCGCCTCAGTCCACACCCGCAACGCCATGGGCAAGCTCGTGGCGGATAACCTGATTGCATGGTTCGAAGGCAAGGGACCGCTGACGCCGGTGCCTGAGACGCCTTACAAGGGGCGGCAGGTTTAAGCCCGCTGCGCAAATGCACGGCTTGCCCCAATGGATCCCGCTGTCATTCCGGGGCCGCGCAGCGGAGCCCGGAATCCATAACCGCTAGCAGTTCAGAATGAAGTGGAACGATGCTCGCCTCTTCTGGAGAGGTCGCGTTTATGGATTCCGGGCTCGCACCAAAGGTGCGCCCCGGAATGACAATGGAGGTGATCGCCTTAAGAGCGACACTAAGCAAAATTACAGCGCAAACCCACCATCGACTAAGTGAATGTGCCCGGTCGTGTAGCTCGCCTCGTCGGACGCGAGATACACGGCAAGCGCCGCCACCTCTTCGGCCGTGCCGAGCCGGCCCATGGGCTGGCGGTCGACGAAGGCTTGGCGCACCGTCTCCAGGCTCTGGCCGGAGCTCTCGGCCTGGGCAGCGATCCGCTCATCGAGGGACGGCGACTGGATCGTGCCGGGGCAGATGGCATTGGCCCGGACGCCGCGCTTGATGAAATCGGCCGCGACTGCCTTGGTGAGGCCGATCACCGCCGCCTTGGTCGTGCCGTAGACATAGCGGTTGGGAATGCCGCGCACGGAGGAGGCGCCGGACGCGATGTTGACGATCGATCCGCGGCCCTTCTCCAGCATGCCCGGCAGCACCGCCCTGATCGTGCGGTGCATGGACCTCACGTTCAGGTCGAAGGAGAAATCCCAGTCCTTGTCCGAGCATTCGAGGATCGTGCCGTGATGCACGTATCCCGCCGCATTGACGAGGATGTCGAAGCCTCCTGCCTCAGCGACGAGTTGCTCGACACCTCCATTGGAGAGCACATCGAGCCTGCGCTTCTGCGCGCCCTCCAGGCCTTCCAGCTTCGCCACGTCGAGATCCGTCGCCCAGACCGTCGCGCCCTCGCGGAGGAAAGCCTCCGCAATGGCGCGTCCGATCCCCTGCCCTGCCGCCGTCACGAGGGCGGTCTTTCCTTGAAGCCTGTTCATGACTGCCCTCGCTGCTGGCTAGTGATTGTCGCGCGGCACGCCGAAGGTCTGCGCGACCTTCTGGTACTTCACGGCGGGCTTCAAGGTCATGCCCTCCGAGAGCTGATCGACCATGGAGCGCTGGATCTCCTGCCAGGGCGTCTGGCTCGCCGGATAGGCATAGCCACCCCGCGCCTCGAGATCGGCCCGGCGCTTCTCCAACTCCTCTGGCGAGAGGAGAATGTCGGCACTGCGCTTGTTGAGGTCGATGCGGATGCGGTCGCCCGACTGCAGAAGCGCCAGCCCGCCGCCGACGGCCGCCTCCGGCGATGCATTGAGGATCGACGGCGTGCCGGACGTGCCGGACTGACGGCCGTCGCCGATGCACGGCAGCGAGAGAACGCCGCGTTTGATCAGCGAGCCGGGCGGCTGCATGTTCACCACCTCCGCCGCACCGGGGTAACCGACCGGTCCGGCGCCGCGCATGATGAGGATCGTGTGCTCATCGATGTTGAGCGACGGATCGTCGATGCGGTGATGGTAATCCTCCGGCCCGTCGAACACGACCACGCGTCCTTCGAAGGCATTCGGATCATCCGGGTTGTTGAGATAGCGCTCCTGGAATTCGGGGCTGATCACGCTCGTCTTCATGATCGCCGAGTCGAACAGCGTACCCTTCAGATTGAGGAAGCCTGCCTTCTCCTTCAACGGATTGTCGTAGGAGCGGATGACGTCGTGGTCCCAGGTATGCTTGCCGCGGCAGTTCTCGCCGATGGTGGTGCCCGTGCAGGTGATCGCATCCTCGTGGATCTTGCCGGCGCCGATCAGTTCCGCCAGCACAGCCGGCAAGCCGCCGGCGCGGAAATACTCCTCGCCGAGGTATTCGCCCGCGGGCTGCACGTTCACGAGCAGCGGGATCTCGAAACCGATCCGCTCCCAGTCGTCGCAATCGAGCGGAACGCCGATGTGCTTGGCGATCGCGTTGATGTGGATCGGGGCATTGGTGGAGCCGCCGATGGCCGCATTGGCCACGATCACGTTCTCGAACGCCTCGCGGGTCATGATGTCGGAGGGCTTCAGGTCTTCCCACACCATGTCGACGATGCGACGGCCCGTCTCGTAGGCCATCTGCCCGCGCTCGCGGTAAGGCGCGGGCACCGCCGCCGAACCCGGCAGCGCCATGCCGAGAGCCTCGGCGAGAGCGTTCATCGTCGAGGCCGTGCCCATGGTGTTGCAATGGCCGACGGACGGAGCCGACGAGCCGACAATGTCGATGAACTGCTGGTAGTCGATATCGCCGGCCGCATGGCGCTCGCGCGCCTTCCACACGATGGTGCCGGAACCCGTGCGCTCGCCCTGGTGCCAGCCGTTCAGCATGGGGCCGACATTGAGCGAGATCGCCGGGATGTTCACGGTTGCCGCCGCCATCAGGCAGGCCGGCATGGTCTTGTCGCAGCCGGTAAGCAGCACGACGCCGTCGAGCGGATAGCCGTAGAGAACCTCCACGAGGGAGAGATAGGCGAGGTTGCGGTCGAGGCAGGCAGTGGGGCGCTTGCCGGTCTCCTGGATCGGGTGGCAGGGAAACTCGAAGGCCACGCCGCCGGCCGCCGTGATGCCGTCGCGCACGCGCTTGGCAAGCTCCAGATGGTGCCGGTTGCAGGGAGACAGATCGGACCCGGTCTGCGCGATGCCGATGATCGGCTTCTTGCCCTGCAGCTCCTTGCCCGTGAGGCCGAAGTTCAGATAGCGCTCGAGATAGAGCGCCGTCATGCCCGGATTATCCGGGTTGTCGAACCAGAGCCGTGAGCGAAGCTGATCGGGAGTGCGACGGTGAGGCCTCTCAGCCATTCTTCATTTCCTTATTAGACATCGGTGACCGAACTGGCGGGTATTTGATCTGGAGCGGCAGCCGAGATCAACCATCCGTTTGACGAAAGTCGTCGTCACCTGAGGAGAAATATCCTGCAAAGCTTCCAAGGAGGGGCCTCGCCCCTGCTGGCGGACGCTTGTTCGTTATGTTATTTCAGTAAAATGACTTCGCCGATGAAGTCTCCCTCTCGCTCTGCGAAACGACGATGCTTCGATCTGCGCTTCTCCTTGCCATCTCAGCCACGCTCGCTGTTCCGGCTTATGCCGACGACTGCCCCAATGCCCAGACGGCGAAGCTCGGTTTCATCCTGGAGCGGCAGGGAACGAAGGCGGAGGTTCGGCCCTCCTCGGACAACTTCGTTCACGTGGTGAATTCCTATCCCGGCGGGAAGACGCAGAATGTGATCTATTATCGGGGATTCTTCCCCATCAGCCGCTTCGACGATACGGCCCGCAGCATCAACATTCCCGTGTCAGACCTGCGCACCGTCTTCCCGCTGGAGCCGAAAGCCCGCCGCGCCCTCACCTATGCGCCGGCCCAGCCCGACAAGGTGGGAGCCCTGATTTCGCTCGAACTGACGGTGACGGGTCAGGAGCAGATGCAGCTCGGCACCTGCTCCTACGACGTCCTGATCGTTCGCAATCGCTTTCTGAACGCGACAGGCAAGGCCACGTTCGAGCACACGGATCTGTACTCGCCCGAACTCGGCTTCATCCTGGCCAAGCGCTACGAGGAAAGAGGCGGGGCGCAGACCACCATGAAGTACCAGAGCATCAGGCTCTTAGGCAAAACCTCGCCTCTCTGAGGCGCGTCAGGTCATCGCCCCTGCAGTGTCGTCGATCTGGGAGCGCACGGCCGGTTCGAGATCGAGCGCCTCGGCCAGCTGATTCAGAAACTCGCGCTCCTGGATCGTGTCGGGATCGATGGCGATGCGGGCGGCCGAATAGACCTGAGCGGCCTTCTCCGGATCGTTCACATTGGCGGCAAGCTCCTCCACATCGGCCGGAGAGGCCATCTCGGTGTCGAGCCAGCGGGTGGCATCCGGGTCGATGCCTGCTTCGGTCAGGCCCTTGATGATTCGCGACCGCTCCCCGTCGTCGATATGCCCGTCGGCGGCGGCCGCCGCCACCATGGTGCGCAGGAAGAGGAGCGCATCGTCCTCGGTCTGAGAGACCGGATGGAAGCGCGAAGTCTCAGGCACGCTGAGGGCGGACTGCGCGACCGCCTCGTCCGGCTGAGGAGCGGGAGTTCCGGCCGCGGCGGCCTGGACCCCGTCCATGGTCGGGACACCCGTCGCACTGGCCCCACCGGCGGTGCCTTTGGCCGATTGCTGGTTCTGATAGGCCTTGTAGGCCAGCCCACCGATGACCGCGAGACCGCCGAGCTTGACCAGATTGCCGGTCAGCTTGCCCTTCTTGCGCCCTCTGAACAGGAGGCCGGCCAAGCCGACAAGAGCCGTCTGCGTCAGGCCGGGGTGCTGCGTGGCGAAATCCTTGGCCTTCTGCAGGAGCTGATCGGGCGACTGGCCTGTGACCTGGGTCACGCTCCTCTCGACCTGCTGCCGCACGCCTCCTTGAGCCGTCTGGCCCGAACTCTGCTGATCGGGACGTCCGATGGCTCCTATGAACGCATCCAACAGCTTCCGGTAATCGACCATTCGGCTCTCCTGTCGTCTTTGCACCAAGCCAAGAACAACGGGAGCGCCGCCGAATGGTTCAGGTTCTGAAGGAGCGACCATGCAGCAACGCCCTCACCTTCAGGCGGGTTTGGGCACCATGGCCGTCCGGGCCTTGAGAACCTGGGACACGGCGACCGGAGCTGCCATGGCGAGTCCGATCAGGGTTGTCTGCGGATTGGGGGCGATGATGGGCAGGGCCGCCAAGCCGATAAGCCAGCGCTCCCAGGCCCGCATCGCCGTCAGCCCGTAGCCCGCGAAGGCCGCAGACAGGAACATGATGCCCGTGAGGGCACCGCCGACCACGAAGAAGAAACCGGGCCACGTGAACTCGGGCGTGACGATGAGCATGGCCGGGCCGTAAACGAAGACGAACGGCACCAGCACCTTGCCGAGCCCGAGGCGGAACGCCGTGTTGCCGGTCTTGAACGGGTCGGCACCCGCCATGCTGGCCCCCGCATAGGCCGCCAGCGCCACGGGCGGCGTGATGTCGGCAAGCACCCCGTAATAGAACACGAAGAAGTGCGCCACGAGCGGCTGCACCCCCAGGAGCCCGAGGGCCGGCGCCGCCACCGTGACCATGATGATGTAGTTCGCCGTGGTCGGCACGCCGCAGCCCAGCAGGATGCACACGATGGCGGTCATCAGCAGGGTGAAGAACAGCGTCATGCCCTTTATGTCGCTCAGCGCCACCGGCAGGAAGTCCGTGAAGGCCTGCGCCAACTGGGCCGCGAAGGACGTGACGATGAAAGAGATCTTGAAGCCCACGCCCGTGAGCGTGACGATGCCCACGATGATGCCGACCGTGGCAGCGGCCGCGCCAACGCCGATGGCATATTTCGCCCCCACCACGAAGGCATCGATGAGGTCGAACACCACCGCCTTGCCGGCATCGCTCCTGAGATAGGTATAGATCAGGAGCGCCAGCACGAAGACGAGCACCGGCCCCACGAAAACGAGCTGCGTGAGCAGGCCCGCAGCGACGGCTGCGATGACGGCGACCAGGAAGCCGATATTGATGAGAGGCACCCGCGTTGCGCCGACGACGAGGCAGGCGGTGATGCCCCAGAAGGCCGCCAGATAGGGGGTGAAGCCGGAGAACAGCACGATCAGCAGCACTGCGAGCGGCATGATGGTCTGCCATCCCTCGCGAATGACCTTGGCGGCTCTCGGCAGCTCCTCCGCGGGCAGCCCCTTCAGGCCCGATCGCTTGGCCTCGAGATGGACCTGCATGAACACGCCGAAGAAGTGCATGCACGCCGGCACGAGCGCCGCCAGGATGATCGTCTGGTAGGACATGTTCAGGAATTCGACCATCAGGAAGGCGGCGGCGCCCATGATCGGCGGGGTGATCTGACCGCCGGTGGAAGCCGCTGACTCAACCGCCGCCGCGAAGTGGCGCTGGTAGCCCACCCGGATCATGGCCGGGATCGTCAGGGACCCGACCGTCACCGTGTTGGCGATGGAGGAGCCGGAGATCATGCCGAACAGGGCGGAGCCGAAGATCGAGACCTTTGCCGGTCCACCTGCGAAGCGACCGGCCAGGCAAGTGGCCAGATCGATAAAGAGCTTGCCGAGCCCCACCCGCGTCGCCAGCACACCGAAGAGCACGTAGTGGAAGACGTAAGTGGCAACAACTCCCAGGGCGATGCCATAAATGCCCTGGCTGGTGAGATAGAGATGATTGACGATGTTGGACCACGACGCGCCGGGATGCTGGAGAATGCCCGGCATGGAGGGGCCGAAATAGGCATAGAGCATCACGAAGATCGAGATCACCGGCAGCGGCCATCCCACCGAGCGGCGGGTTGCCTCCAGCAGGACGAGGATCAGGATGGTTCCCATGACCACGTCGGTCGTGGAAGGATTGCCGACGCGGAAGGCCAGTTCGTTGAAGATCCACGGCACGTAAAGGCTGGCGGCCGCAGCCGCGATGGCCAGGGCCCAGTCGACAAGCGAGATGCTGCCCGGGCGCCACCAGTTCGACGGGGCGATCCGGTCGTAGCCTCTTTTGGACGCCGAGAAGACGAGGAAGATCAGGCCGAGAACGAAGGCCATGTGAATGCCGCGGTGGGTCGCCTCCCGCAGCAATCCGAAGCCCGCCGTGTAGTAGTGGAAGAACGAGAGCGCCAGCAGGAGGCCCGCCACCAGCCATGCGGTCCCTGTCGGCAGGGGCCGGAAGCGCAGCTCGGGATCGAACTTCTCCTCGAGGCTGCGGTCTTCAATCAACGTCTGGGCATCAGCAGTGGCGGTCATGGCGTGTTCTCGGGCTGGAAGAAAAGCGCCTCCCGCGACGCTTGTCGCGGGAGGCTGAATCAGGAGGTAGACGAGGATCAGCCCTTGAGGAGGCCGGCCTCCTTGTAGAAGCGCTCAGCACCCGGATGGACCGGGATGCCCGCACCGGCGAGCGCCGTGTCCTTGCGGATCAGCTTGCCCTTGGCATGGCCGGCATCCAGCGCCGCGCGGGTCTTGTCGCTCCAGAGGCCCTTCACGACCTCGTAGACGACCGCCTCCGGCACCTTGGCCGAGGTCACCCATTGGGCGCCGACCGCGAGCGTCTTCACGGCAGCCACATCCTTGTAGGTGCCGGCCGGGATCTCGTCGGCGGCGAAGAAGCTGTACTGCTTGCGGATCGCGTCGGCCTCTGGTCCGGCCAGCGGAACGATATCGATGCCGCCGCCCGTGGCGGCAAGCTCCGTAATGGCGCTTGTGGGATAGCCCCCGACGAAGAAGAAGGCATCCAGACCGCCGTCGCGCATGCGCTCGGCCGCCTGGTTTGGCTTCAGGAAGTCGGCTTTCACGTCCGCTTCCTTAAGCCCCCACCCGGTGAGGATGATCCTGGCGTCGACCAGTGTGCCGGAGCCGGGCTCATCGAGGGATACGCGCTTGCCCTTGAGATCGGCCACGGATTTGATGTTGGCGGACTTCGCCGCAACGAGGTGAATGCTCTCAGGATAGAGATTGGCCAGAAGACGCAGATCCTCAATCTTGCCCTTGCCCTCGAAGAGGCCCGTTCCAGTGTGGGCCCAATAGGCAACGTCTGCCTGGCTGAAGCCGGATTCGAGAGCGCCCGACGCGATGGAGTTGACGTTGGCAACAGATCCATTGGAGGCCTGAGCCGTCAGCACGAGCTGGGGCGGATTTGACACGGCATTCGCGATCAAGCCGCCGATCGGGTAATAGGTACCGGCGGTTCCGCCAGTGCCAATGCGGAAGAATGCTGGCGCCTGCGCAAAAGCGCTTCGACCCAGAGCTGCTGCGGCACCCAGTCCAAGGCCTAGTTTGGCCAAGTCGCGGCGTGTCATCGTCATGGACATGTACTCCCCTCGTGAAGGATCGACCGCTTCCAATACGGTTCCGCTCCACTCTAACGGGAATTCTGTCTTCGTCTATGGCGGGTGCGACGCGGGAGCGAGTGAAGCTGACGGCATAGGCAGCTACTTCGTGCGGTCGGTGCTATTTATATTCTGCGGCGGTATCTGGTTTGGCCGTCCCTGGACTTCTCCAGCGATTTTGCCGGAGCTGAGGGCGGGCGCTCGTGGCGGCCTTGGGCCCTGCGCTGGTGGTTTTGCGTCGTGGCATGCTGTCTCTGTGCTCTGAACGGCAAAAAGCCCCCGTGGCGTTTTGCGCACGAGGGCTTGTGTGTTGGTTGCGGGGACAGGATTTGAACCTGTGACCTTCAGGTTATGAGCCTGACGAGCTACCGGGCTGCTCCACCCCGCGCCACTCATGGCCTTCAAAGCAGGGCTTTGAAGGCGAAGGGGAGATACGCAAAAGCGCGGCGTTCTGCTGGAACGACCGCGCTTGTGTTGTCAGAGACTGTAAAGAGGCGTTGTGTTTGTCCTTGGCAGGCCCGGCAATGACCTACTCTCCCGGGTCTTGAGACACAGTACCATCGGCGCTGAGGAGTTTAACGGCCGAGTTCGAGATGGGATCGGGTTCTTTAGCTCCTCGCTCAAATCACCGGACCGGCGAAGGACAAACAGCAGGCAAGGGAGCCTCAGGGCTCCACCTTCGAACTTCGCAGCTCCAAGGTCAAAGTCTTTCTCGTCAAAGTTGGCGCCCCGGACCCGTCAGGGTCCGCAAGGCCGACCGGCCGCCCATGCTCGTGCATGGAACAGCCAAGGGAACGGACGTTCCCGCCGGCGTCTGAGGCCAACTTAAAGATCATGATCCATTCGCTTTCAGCGAACATGGATCATGAGAGCAATCAAGCCAATCGAGCGATTAGTACCAGTCAGCTCAACGCGTCACCGCGCTTACACATCTGGCCTATCAACGTGGTCGTCTTCCACGGCTCTGATAGGGAGCACTCGTTTCGAGGTGGGTTTCCCGCTTAGATGCCTTCAGCGGTTATCCCGTCCGTACATAGCTATGCTGCACTGCGGCTGGCGCCACAACAGCTCCACCAGAGGTACGTCCATCCCGGTCCTCTCGTACTAGGGACAGATCCTCTCAATACTCCTACACCCACGGCAGATAGGGACCGAACTGTCTCACGACGTTCTGAACCCAGCTCACGTACCACTTTAATCGGCGAACAGCCGAACCCTTGGGACCTTCTCCAGCCCCAGGATGTGATGAGCCGACATCGAGGTGCCAAACCTCCCCGTCGATATGGACTCTTGGGGGAGATCAGCCTGTTATCCCCGGCGTACCTTTTATCCGTTGAGCGATGGCCCACCCACGCGGGACCACCGGATCACTATGGCCGTCTTTCGACTCTGCTCGACGTGTCAGTCTCGCAGTCAAGCGGGCTTATGCCATTGCACTCAGCGAGCGATTTCCGACCGCTCTGAGCCCACCTTCGCGCGCCTCCGTTACTCTTTGGGAGGCGACCGCCCCAGTCAAACTGCCTACCATGCGCTGTCCCGGACCCGGATAACGGATCGCGGTTAGAC
>NZ_JPUG01000030.1 GCF_000739015.1 Microvirga sp. BSC39 | reverse complement strand
GCGCCGACTGGCGTGGAGTAATCGGCCGTGCCCGTTGACACCGGCCAGGAATAGCGCTGCTGCCCATCAACAGACACGGTCATGTGCTGGGTTGTCTTATCGACCACGATCGACACCTCAGCACCCGCAGGACCAGCAAGGACGATGCCGCCGAGCAGTGCAATCATGGATGAGATGGCTCTACGCATCGATCAGCCTCCAGTGTTGCTCCGGTCCGCGTTAGAGCACTGCACAAGGATGACTGCTGAGAACGGCTAAGGTTCCAATCACCTGAAGGTTGGCATCATGAGCCAGCGGACACTCCCATCCCATCAGGGTTCCTTGGACTTCTCCCGCGCCGCCTCAATGATTACATTGGGCGGCATCGGCTCGGACCCGCTCCCAACTAGATCCTGCAAGTCACCCTGCGCGACGGCCTCTGCCGTCCTCGTCGGTGTGGACCTCTGAACGCTGTAGGTCTGCGACTCAGGCTCAGCCGGATCGGTAGCCGTTCTCTCGTTCCGGACTTCAGAGACAGTCTCCGGGGAAACAAGACCAAGGTGCACCGCGTGCTCCGCAATTGCCACACTGTCGGCTGCCAGCACCAGACCGCTGCCTGCGCCGGCCACCACCTTGGCGAGGTCCTCAATCTCGCTGATCCTCGTGAGATCTCGGGAGACATTCCGGATGTACACCGCCAGCACCCGCCCGGGATGCTCCTCCACAATCTGACGGTAAATCTCGGGATCGTGCTGACCGCTGTCGCCGATGAGAACGAAGGGTAGGTCACTGTAGAGCGCCAGCATGTTGTGGATCAGCTCGCGCTTGTGGTCCTCGGCCCTGCGCGGCAGAGGGCTTCTCCAGGAGACACCCCATTCCCGCAGGAACAGGATTGGGCCAACCGGAATACCATGCCGATCGAAGAACTCTTCCAGCACCTCGTAGATTCCCCAGGGGGCTCGTGAGACATAGAGCATGGGGTTCTGCTGGTTGCCGGAGGCGCCGGCGTGCAGGGCCCGGTACAAGGCCCCGACGCCGGGGAAAGCCACCCGGCTCTGCGCGTCCTCGACGAACAGGCGCCAGAGCATCCGGAGCTTGTTGGCGACACCGGTGTGCATGACCGTGTCATCGATGTCGCTGATGACCACATACTGGCAACTGGCGGGTGGGATGAAGATCTGAGCCTGCGCCTGAACCGCCTGAGGCTGCAGCAGTGTCAGATCCATGGTGTGCCACGAACGGGTCGGCGGGGGCGGCAGGGCAGAGGAGAGATGGACCCGGAAATAGCCGTCCTTGTCGGTGGTGACGGTTTCCTCCGCTCCATAGAACTGGGCGGTCACCATGGCATCGGGAATTGCGCGGCGGGCAATGCGCCGACCGATGTCGCGTAAGTTAGTCAGGAGGGCTCCTCGTCCGAGCTCTGAGTTCGGGCTTGATTGCCGGAACACCCGACCAATCAGGAACACCTCGGAGCGGGATCCGTATCCGCGGTAGGGCTGGATGACCACGCCTCGGTCGCCTTGCGCCTCCTGGACGGGCCGAGCCGCGATGCCCAGCATCCGGATCAGTGCGCCCAGCCATTTCCTCACTGCGCCGGTGAGGCTCATCGCGTTCACCCCATATCCTTGTCTGTTTTTCCAATGAGGTGGGTCGTGGAAAAGATCCTTGGAGTACTGCTCTGTTGAGCCATGATAGACTTGCACCCGCTGCGGCAGGCCAGGCTCGGTCCGCCACGACATCCGAAGAACGTCTGACTTTTAATCAGAGGGTCCTGGGTTCGAGTCCCAGCGCGCTCACCACCTCAAACCCTTAACCGGCAAGGGTGTCATCGCCTTCTTGCGTCTGCAGCTTTGCAGTTATTTTTCTCCCGGGTAACACCACGGGTAACGGCAGACAAAGCTCGCGTAATCCGCACAAACATCGACTCACTTTGCTCTTGGCAGCCAAGTTCCGCAATTTCGTGATAGGCCGACCATTATACGGCCACGCTTAAAGACCGTACCTGACCCGATGCGGACGTATGTCGCGTCCAGCGAGCACCTGTTGTTCACGCCGGGCACTGATGCCACCATCATGCGTTGGTTGAACATGACGGATGCCCCCAAGCTTGTCTCTGTTCAGTCCAACGATCCTCCTGGGGTTGTCGCCTCGGCTGCCTATGCCGAGGGGGAGCGCATGGCAGAGGTTCCGATTGCGGAAGCTGGCGAGTGGTCGCGCAAGCCAGAACATTTCGTCTGGATCGGCCTACACGAACCCAGCCTCGAGCTCTTGCGCCAAGTTCAAGCGGAGTTCGGCCTGCACGACCTTGCCATTGAGGATGCGCTCAAAGCCCACCAGCGGCCAAAGCTCGAGCAATATGGAGATGCTTTGTTCGTTGTCGCGCGGACGGCCCAAATGGTCGACGGGCGCACGGCCTTCGGCGAGACCCACCTGTTTGTGGGGCATGGCTACGTCGTCTCCGTCCGTCATGGGCCCTCAACCTCCTACACTCCAGTGCGCGAGCGCTGTGAGGCATCGCCAACCGCGCTCTCGGCCGGGGAGGACTACATCCTCTATGCCTTGCTCGATTTCATCGTCGACAACTACATGCCCGTGATCGAAGCGATCCAGACGGAGGTTGAGGATATCGAGGACTGCATCTTGGCCGAGACATACACGCAATCCCGTGTGGGCCGGCTCTATCAACTCCGCCGGGATCTGCTGCGCCTGCGCAATGCTGCCGTCCCCTTGGTAGAGGTGTGCCGGCGGCTTGAGCAACCGGGCCTGCCGGGTATCGATGCCTCACTCTATCCGCTCTTCCGCGACGTCTCCGACCACATCCGCCGGGTGCAGGAGGAGATCGAGTCCCTGCGCGAGGTGCTGGCCTTCGCCTTTGAGACCAGCCTGATGGCCGGGCAGGCGCAGCAGACCGAGATCACGCGTAGGCTTGCGGCTTGGGCGGCGATCCTTGCCGTGCCGACGGCGGTGGCTGGGATCTATGGGATGAACTTCGAAGTCATGCCTGAGCTGCAATGGAAGTACGGCTACGCTGTTGTTCTGCTGGTGATTGGGTCGGTGTGCGGCTGGCTGTACTGGCGCTTTCGCCAGAACCACTGGCTTTAGCCAACCTCACCCATCAGCCCGTGCAGGTGAGTCCCGGCGGCTGATAGCCGTGCTGGTCCACGGCTCGGGTTTGGAACCGCGCCTGCAAGGCGTCGCTTCAATGATACTTCAAGATCCGGGTAGGCAAACAATGGGCAAAGGCAGTGAGAACCATAGTACCAACGCGAAAGAGAACAAGCTGCGCGAGAAGGCCACGAGGCTTGCCAGCGAAGGCGAGAAGCTGACAGGCGAGCTTGTGAGGTACGATCCTCGCCATAAGAAGGCGACTTGATTGAGAACCGAAACGGAATTGGGAGCAACCCCTTATCCGGTGACGTCGGTCTCCGGCCGGTCCCGTCCCTGGGAAACTTCCTCATGCCAATCGCCTGCTTCATCCTGGAACTCGATGTCCTCGGTCGCGCCCGGCAGCATCTGTCCAGCGGCGGCCCGCTCCGCAGCCTTGCGTGCTTCGTCATGGGTGGCGTAGCGTTCCGAGAAGACGTCTTCGACCTTGTAGGCCCATCCGCCCTCGTGCTCCACAATCCTGTAGTGAACATTGGCCATCGGTATTCTCCCATTAGGCTCTGTATAAACAAACAATATCCTTGGAGCGCTACAGAGGCTAGGCCAAAGGTACGAAGCAATTGAAGGACTGCTCCTAGCACATGTGAGACGTAAGCCAAGGGGCAGCTCGATTAGCTAAAGCCGACGTTCGTGAAGGGCAGGGCATAGGCGTACAACGCCTTGAACCCGATATTCCGAAGCTCTGTTGAGTTTTTCTTTTGCTGTTTTCAGCAGCCGGCCGTTCGCCACTAACACTCTAGTAACTATGGTCATTCACCATGCTGAGGACTCGGTCATTTGTGGACGCTGTTCTAAGTACGAGTATTCTAATGACGTTACTTTTGCTTTTGCTTGTTGTGGTTTCGCTCGCAGCTTCGATTTTGCTCCCGGCTGGGCAGATGCTGATCTCGCCGAAGGGTACTGGAAGGTCGCGTACGCCCAAGAGTTTGGCTGCGCTCGAGCGTCGTGCTCAAGGTTGCTGATCTGACGTCGTGCTCACGAGCGCCTCTCATGGATGAGGCTACCATGCGCGGCAATCGAGTGCATGGTTTGAGAGAGATGGCAGCCGTCACAGTTCAAAACGGCTTCTGCAAAACCCCGCCCATAGGCCAAAAAAGTTGCCATCTCTGGCACGGGCTGACCTGACGAAATTTCCGTGTTCGGGCTGTAAGCGGACATCCATATGGCCGCGCTCAAGGACCTCCCATGACCTAAAGCTGCCTTCACCGGGTGAGAGGCCCAGAAGCTCTGCCCCTGGAGCGGTTCAGGAGTACCCATGCATGCAATCGCAAACCAATAACTGTAGCAGGGGCCTGCCTCCCATATCTCACCTAAGCTAGCGTCTCGGCGACCGGCGTATAGGGGAGTTGGTGGGCGTCCGCCACGGGCTTGCAGACAATCTTGCCATCATGAACGTTGAGCCCATCTCGCAGATGGGGATCGTCCCTCAGGGCCTGCCGCCATCCCTTGTCGGCGAGCGCCAGGGTGAAGGGTAGAGTGACGTTGTTGAGCGCAAACGTGGAGGTGCGCGCCACCGCGCCCGGCATATTGGTCACGCAATAATGGACGACATCGTCGACAACATAGGTCGGCTCGGAATGGGTCGTAGGGCGCGATGTCTCCGAGCAGCCGCCCTGGTCAATGGCGATGTCGACGATGACGGAGCCAGGCTTCATCGACCGCACCATCTCAGCGCTGATCAGCTTCGGCGCGGCGGCACCCGGCACGAGCACGGCGCCGATGAGGAGATCCGCCTCCTTCGCCAGGTGGGCGATGGCATCGCGCGTGGAGAAGACGGTGCGGATCGAGGCGCCAAACTGCACAGCCAAGCGGCGAAGTACCTCCGCCGAGCGGTCAATAACGGTGACGTTCGCGCCCATCCCGAGGGCAATTGTGGCCGCATGCGTTCCAGACACGCCCCCTCCTAAGATCACCACCTCGGCTCCTGGCACGCCCGGTACACCGCCAAGCAGGACGCCACGTCCGCCCTGAGCCTTCTCCAGGCAATGCGCGCCGACCTGGGGCGCCAGCCGCCCTGCTACCTCGGACATGGGTGTAAGAAGCGGAAGTGCACCGGAAGGCGAGGTTACCGTCTCATAGGCGATGCAGGTTGCGCCGCTCTTCATCAGGTCCTCGGTTTGTGCGAGGTCGGGCGCGAGATGGAGATAGGTGAAGAGCACCTGTCCCGGGCGCAGGCGGCGGCGCTCCTCGGACAGCGGCTCCTTCACCTTCACGATCATCTCGGCGCGCTCGAAGATCTCGTCTGGTCCGCCGATGATGGTCGCGCCCGCCGTCTCGTACTCGCGGTCCGGGAGGCCTGCACCCAGGCCTGCCCCGCGCTCGACCAGGATCTCATGGCCGTGATGAACCAGTTCTGCCACGGAGGAGGGGACGAGGCCGACCCGGTACTCATGGTTCTTAATCTCCTTGGGCACGCCGACGCGCATGAGCCGTCTCACTGTTGCTGGTTTACGAGAATTCTTGCCTGCCCGCCTGTGTACGGGAGCAGAACGACAGATGTTGAATTAATCGATACGCCCAAAAGCTTCCGACAGAATGGACATCATGGTGTCGATGTGCTCGCGCTCAATGATTATAGGTCGTGACAGGGCGATAATGTCATCCATGACACGGATCAGCAATCCGCGATTGAAGCATTCAAGAAAAGGATGTCACATTAATCGAGTATGGCCGGTGAACTGACACTAAAGGCCAGTTTTTGCACAACCTAAGTCACTGACTTTCTTAGGAAGGAAAATTCTTCCTTGATGAATACAGGGCAGAATTCCCGCTTAATGTGACATCCCCGTCGCCGTCACGTCCGTTCGCGCTCAAAACGGGTTGGCCGGATGAGCGGGCTTGAGGACGGTTAGGGAAGAGATAGCCGCGGTTGCCGTCCGAGACGCACCGTGCCCCGTTCGGGAGGATGATCCCGCCTGTCCCGTCAGGCCGCACGACCTCCCCGTTTGCCAGCGTGAAACCGCCACCCGGCTCCGCAGCCACCGTCGTGCCGTCGGGCAGGGTGTACCTGCCGTCGCGGTAGGTCACTCGTCTCGTGTACGTGGGTGCGGATGTTGGTGCCCCGGAGGCAGACGGCATCGCTTGCGTCGACCCCAGGTTCGCAGGCGGCACGGGCGGCGCCTGCTGCTCGCCTGACGAGACACACGCTGACAGCGCAATGGAGATCAACAGTATGGACAGCAGGCGCATCGAACTCCTCCAGGGCAGGTGACCGGAGCTGACTACTGCCGGTGTCAGGCGATGACCATGGCTAAGGAGGGTTAGACCGGGGTTTTGGCCCGAAGGGTGGTCATGACCAGCGAACTTCTCTGACGCCCTCGGTCAGCCCCGACGAAGCTGATTGACAGCCTGTCGGTAATGCGACGGCGCCAACCCCAACACATTCAAAGGGCCGCTCCTGGCACGGGTCTGACCTTAGCCGTACTTCCGCACTGCTGGGATGAGCAGACCTTCGTTCAGGCCTGATACTATCGAGCTTGACCCGGTCTGGACCCTCCCGAGACCGCAGTAGCGGGTCGCAAGTACTGCCTGGGGCGGATCAGATAATCCAGTTCCGATCACTTCCAAACCGCTCTAGGATCAAGATAATTGGGCTTGTCTGATCCTGGCTCGACAACAACCCCATCCGGGGCCTCATGCCCTCGGGTGCGGTTCTTCGTCCCTTGGACAAGACGGTAGGAGGACTCCATGCATTGCAACCGCGCACCAGCCATCCTCGTGGCCGTTCTCGCGTGCTTCACGAACACAAGCTCCAGAGCTGCCGAGTGTGACGACCTGATTGCGCGGCATATGGTCGGCCAAGCCATGCTCGCGGCCCAATTCGTTGCTGTTGCGGAGAAGGCGGGGATGACCCCTGCCCAGATCAACGGTGTTCTCAACACGGTCGCCGGGAGTTCGGCTATCGAGGAATTCTGGATCACGGATTCCGCCGGCCATGTGTATCTGACGAACACCGGCATCGACTTCACATTCAGCCCTGATCCGGCCAAGCAACCGCAAGCCTCAGCCTTCTGGGCGCTGCTCGATGGACGGGATAAGGTTGTCGTTCAGGAGACCCAAAAGCGCGAGATTGATGACCGCGTATTCAAGTACGTCGGCGTCGCGGGCGTGGACAAGCCTCGGATCGTTCAGGTCGGCGTCAGCGAGAAGAACCTGCTCTGCAAGTGAGGCGCATAGAAGAACGGCATGGACTGGAAGCGGGCCACCTTCGAGGCCATCATCCACCACATGGGTAACGCCACCCTCGTCACGGCGATCAGCATGGAACAGCGAGGGTGAGGCCCAGCGCATCAGGGCCGCACCAACGTCTTGCCCCCGGTTCGGGTCGTCCGCGGCGAAGGCTACCTCGGCTTGGGCTCGACCAGCTCGCCGTCGCTGTCGTCACGCGTGACGAAGGACATGACATGACGGGAGCGCCACGAGGGTGCTCTTCGCTTTTGCATCATCATGCGCACAGCACGCGAGGCGAAGTCTTGGCGAGCTCAAATTCCGCATTGGAATGGAAAGCCTCTCCCGAGCTGATCATTGATCCAGTGGACGGGAAGATGTTCATGCCTGACAGACTGTCTGCCGCAGCCATCGCTGGATGCACAGCTAGAATGGGACGGCGTCAAACAATGAAACCCCGCGTCGCGAAGCGACGCGGGGTCTGATGAGCCATGGAGTATCAGCCTCTCGCAACCTTACCGCTCGATAACGGTGACCACGCGGCGGCTGCTGCCTTCGACGATGTAGTAGCGATCCCCCACCAGCACGACCTTACAGTCACGCACACCCGTGATCAGGCTCTCCAGGGTCGTGGGACAGTCAACAAGCTCCGTCACCGTCGTGGGCACAGTTTGCCCCACCGTTATGGTCACGTTCTGCTGCACCGGTCGGACGTTGACGCTGCAGAGCGTCTCAACAGCTCGGGTGCGCTGCTCGCCCGTGATGTTGATGGTCGTCGAGCTGCTTGTGCCTGCTGCTGCATTACCGCTTGTACCAGCCGCGCCTCCGGCCGTGCCGGGGGCAGTCCCACCGGATGTTGTGCCGCTCGCCGCCCCGCCCGACGTTCCACTGGACGTTCCTCCCGTAGCTCCGCCCGACGTGCTGCCCGCGGCGCCACCGGATGTTCCGGACGACGTTCCGCCCGAGGTGCCGGAGGCTGCTCCACCGGAGGCGCTGATAGATCCGCCGGATCTTGGCGTAGCATTCGCAGGCTGTCTCCTCGAGCCCGGCCTGGTCGATCACCGTAATGCCCCCACGGATCTGCTGGACGAGCCCTGCCGTCTGGAGCGTGCGGGTCACAACGCTCACCGAGGAGCGCTGCACCCCCAGCATCTCGCCCAGAAACTCGTGGGTCAGGGGCAAGTTATCCTGATCAGCCCGGTCATGCATGCTGAGGATCCAGCGGCAGCAGCGGGCTTCCACCACATGAACCGCATTGCAGGAGACGGTTTGGAACGTCTGGCCGAGCAGGGCCTCGCCGTAGCGCATGATCAGGTCCCGGAGGTTGGGGCAGGCGCTTCTGATCTCGTTCAGGCGATCGAAGGAGATACGCGAGGCGGTGCCGGACATCTGCACGATGTACCGCCCAAAGGCTTCCCGCGTCACGAGCGCTCCCAGCAGGCCCAAGACCCCCTCGCAACCGAACAGCCCCACCTCGACGGTGCCGCCATCCTCCATGACATTCACCAGAGAGACCATCGCATCATGCGGGAAGAAGGCGTAGCCAATGACGTCACCCGCCTCGTAGAGCACCTGACCGCGCTTGAGCTCAACGATCTCGAGGTGGGGTTCCAGAAGTGCGAAGTCCACGGGCTCCAGGGCGGCCAGGAGCCGGTTTGTGCGATGATCTGCTTTCGGAGCATGGGTCATGGCGACACCCTCACCCCTAGTCAGGGAACGCGCGGCGCAGGAGGGTCGGTTCCATAGAGGGGCTTCCGCGCAATTCTCGACACTTATTCCTCACGCCTGGGAAAGCTGGTGCGGACGGTTTCCTGCGGCTAGGTTCCACCGATGAACCTTCCTGTCCCCGCCGAGTTGTTCCTCGCCGTCTGCCTGTTCCTTGGAGCCGCGCTCTACACCTCCGTCGGGCACGCGGGCGCCTCGGCTTACATTGCGGTCATGGCCCTTTTCGGGGTGGTCCCGGCGGTGATGCGCCCCACGGCTCTGGTCCTCAACATCCTGGTCGCCAGCCTGACGACCTTCCGTTACGCGAAGGCCGACCTGTTCCGTTGGCGCACTCTTTGGCCCGTCCTGATCGGAGCCATACCGATGGCTTTCGTCGGTGGC
Source organism: Microvirga sp. BSC39 (assembly GCF_000739015.1). GTDB lineage: Bacteria > Pseudomonadota > Alphaproteobacteria > Rhizobiales > Beijerinckiaceae > Microvirga. Next base: position 1,588 of record NZ_JPUG01000030.1, on the reverse strand, counting down.
TCAATCACGTTGCCCGGGCAGTACTACCGCCCTTTGGTCGGGGTGATCCTGCTGGTTGCCGCGGCCCGTCTCCTATGGCCAGGGATGACGAAGATCGCGCAGGACATCAAGGACATTCCCGTCGGCTGGGGCATCGTCTCAGGCATTGGCATTGGCCTGCTGTCCGGCCTGACAGGCACCGGCGGCGGGATCTTCCTGTCGCCGTTGCTGCTGTTCATGGGCTGGTCCGAGACCCGCACGGCCTCGGGCGTCGCGGCCGCCTTCATCCTGTGCAACTCGGTCGCTGGCCTTTTGGGCAACATCGCTTCCGTGCAGGCCCTTCCGGCAGAACTCCCGCTCTATGCTGGCGCGGTGCTCCTGGGCGGCCTGGTCGGTACGACGCTCGGGATCAAGCTGGCCAGCCCGGTGGTCCTGAAAGCCCTCGGCGTGGTGCTGGTCATCGCCGGCCTTAAGATGCTCGGCGTCTACTGACCGCTGGCATTCCATGAATGATGAGGTGGACGGCGCCTGCTCCCGGCAGCGCCCTATGAGATAGGGTGATTGCCTCAGCGCCAGACAGGGAGCCGCTTCAATGCAAGTCACGACAGTAGGTCTCGATCTCGCCAAGCATGTGTTCCAGGTTCATGGCATCGATCAGGATGGACAGGTTCTGATCCGCCGGCAGCTCCGCCGGGGTGAACTCATCGGCTTCTTCCGCCGATTGCCGCCTTGCCTGATTGGCATGGAGGCCTGCTCCACCGCCCACTTCTGGGCGCGAGAGCTGGCGGCTCTCGGGCACGAGGTCCGGCTCATGCCTGCGGCTTATGTGAAGCCCTATGTCAAACGCGGCAAAAGCGATGCCCTTGATGCGGCGGGCATTTGCGAGGCCGTGACCCGCCCGACCATGCGCTATGTGGCCATCAAGAGCTCTGAGCAGCAGGCCGTGCTCATGCTCCACCGGACCCGCGAGCTGCTCGTGCGGCAGCGGACCATGCTGGTCAATGCTCTGCGTGGTCATCTGGCCGAATACGGCATCATTGCTCCCCAAGGGCTGCCGAGCGTCCCCAAGCTCAGGGAAGTGGCCGAGAAGACCCGAGGGGCAGCCTTGCCGGAACTGGCATGGCGGTGTGCGCGCCTGATCATCGCGCAACTTGAGGAGGCCCAAGTCCGGGTTGCTGAGGCCGAGCAGGAGATCCTGGCCTGGCATCGCACGAGTGAGCTCAGCCAGCGCCTGGAGACGATCCCCGGCGTCGGCATCATCACGGCCAGCGCCCTTGCGGCCACCATTTCGGATCCGCGCTCCTTCCGCTCGGGCCGCCACCTGGCCGCCTGGATCGGCTTGGTGCCACGCCAGAGTGGGACAGGCGGCAAGGTGCGGCTCGGGCACATCTCCAAAGAAGGAGATCGATATCTGCGCCGGCTTTTGGTGCTCGGGGCCACGACACTCTTGCGGCATGCCCGCGGCAAAGCCTCAGCGGCTGCGGGATGGATCAACGCGCTCTTGGCCCGCCGCCCAGCCGGCGTCGTCAAGGTCGCCATCGCCAACAAGTTGGCTCGGGTCGCCTGGGCCGTCTTGCAGGGCAACCAGGGTTATCGCGCTCCGGCTGCT
>NZ_JPUG01000029.1 GCF_000739015.1 Microvirga sp. BSC39 | reverse complement strand
GAGCTTGGGCTTGACCACTTCGAGGGCCGCTCATGGCGCGGCTTGCATCGACATGCGCTGCTGACGCTCATCGCCTATTTGTTCCTGCAGCATCTACGCCTGCGGGCAGCCACAGGGGGAAAAAAGAAAAGCCGGCGGACCACCGCCGCAACCCAGCTTACCGGCCATCCGGCGCCTGCTGCTTGACCATCTGGCACACGCCATGCGCCTGCGATGTCCGTTCTGTCGGGCCCGCTTTACCCTCGGCTCACTGATAAAAGTGCCAAAGTAGTGCTAGGACCTATACTGTGGTTACCTACGAAGATGGGAGGGTTGTCAAGCTCGAAGAGGATACAGATATAGGTTTCAGGTCAGTTGAACATTACTCTGCCACAGGACAACTGCAGCAGAGACAAGCGACCTGGGGAGATAAATCCGAAGAAATTTACATGCTCATGCCGAATGGCAGAGGCATACATTATCGAAGTGGATCTCGGTTTGGAGATGGCACTGGTGAATCCGTCACCCTCGACCGTACGGATGCCTCTCAAAGGAAAGAGTTCGAAGCCATCACAGATCAGCTCCAGGACCACACAGGCGAGGGTCGGCAAAAAGCTCAGCATGGCGTTCTTGAAGTCATAGGTGGCGCACAAAAGCTGCACATCGTAACAATCCTGGGCACTGCATCTCAAGATGACATCATTGGCAGTGGAATGCTGGTTGGTGGCCGGGGTGCGGATGTACTATCCGGCCAAACGCACTCAGACCTTCTCCTTGGTGGAAGTGGTGACGATCAACTTTGGGGCTATGCTGGAAGCGACCTGCTTGACGGGGGCGCAGGCTACGATATCGCCGTGTATACAACAGGTGTTGTAGCGAACCTGTCTGATGCAGCCCAGAACACCGGTGAGGCAGCTGGCGATACCTATAAGAGCATCGAGGGGCTGACGGGTTCGGCATACAGTGACAGGCTCATCGGGAACGAGGGTGCTAACCAACTGAACGGCCGCTGGGGGAACGACACCCTTGAGGGTGGCGCTGGTGACGACACCCTGGATGGCAGTTCTGGCTCTGATGTGCTGCGGGGCGGTGCGGGCTATGACTTTGCCAGCTACTATCATGCAGCCGGCGATGTTGTAGCGAACCTGTCCAATGCCTCAGAGAACAGGAACGAGGCTTTTGGCGACGTGTACGACAGCATCGAGGCGCTCTCCGGCTCGGCCTACAACGACACGCTCACCGGCAACTGGGACGGCAACAACCTCCACGGCCATGCCGGCGACGACCGCCTCGCGGGCCTTGCCGGGCGCGACTACCTTCTGGGTGGTGCCGGCTTCGATCTCGCCGGCTACACCACGGCGGTGACCGCCAACCTGCTCGACAGCACGCAGAACACCGGCGAGGCGGCGGGCGACACGTATGAGGGCATCGAGGGGCTGGCCGGCTCCAACTATGCCGACCATCTCACGGGCGATCACGCCGACAACGTGATCTACGGCGGCTATGGCAGCGACACCCTGTTCGGCCTCTCCGGCAACGACCGCCTGTACGCCGGCGGCGACAACGACGATCTGATCGGGGGCTCAGGCGCCGACACGCTCGATGGCGGCGACGGGTTCGATTATGCCAGCTACTACACGGCCGGTACGGGCGTGCGGGCCAGCCTCACCAGTAACTGGCTTAACACAGGTGATGCAGCCTGGGACGTGTACGTGTCCATTGAGGGGCTGGGTGGCTCGAACTATGCCGACTGGCTGTCCGGCAATGAGGCGGCCAACGTGCTGCATGGCCATGGCGGCAACGACGAGCTTCTGGGCGGCGGCGGCTTCGATGAGCTGTTTGGCGGCGAGGGCTGGGACGTGCTGCACGGCGGCACGGGGGCCGACGTGCTCGACGGGGGCGCCGGGCACGACTTTGCCTCCTACCTGTATGCCACGGCAGGCGTGACGGCCAATCTCTCCGAGAGCTGGCGCAACCAGGGCGAGGCGTACGGCGACACTTACGTGTCCATCGAGGGGCTGGCGGGCTCGG
>NZ_JPUG01000028.1 GCF_000739015.1 Microvirga sp. BSC39 | reverse complement strand
ACCTGTTTGCCGATGGGGCCTACGACCGTGGGCGGCTGATGAGCGAGGCGGCTTACCGGGATTTCGTGATCGAGATCGTACGCAAGCTGCCCGACCAGCAGGGTTTCCAAGCACTGCCACGCCGGTGGGTTGTGGAGAGAACATTCGGCTGGATGACGCGCTGGCGCCGGCTGGTGCGCGACTACGAAGAGCACTGCGACGTCTCCGAGGCTATGATCGGAGTGGCCATGAGCAGCCTCATGCTCCGCCGCATCGCTCATCCGTAGCAATTCTCAAACGGGCACTTAGATCGAGCAATAAAATTGCTCACCAGCCTCTAACAGCCTCTAGAGCCAGCCGATTTGGATCTGCCTGTTAAACCGGGACGTCGCTTCCCGGAGCCTTTGATCCCGAGCCTCGTGGCTTTCAAAGCGGTCACTTGGGGCTGGTAAACTGTTGCGGTACTCGATGCCCATTGCAGAACTCTAGGGGAGTAGGTCACGGGAAAGGTATAGCGGGAATGGGTGAAGAGAGGGTTGCGGGCGCCACCACTCAGAAATCAGATCTGACCGCAAATGACGTCGCTCCTCTGCCCCCTCCCTGTCCTGGAGAGCGGAGGGAGGCCCCAGCCCGTCGACACCCAGCGCGCCTTATCTCGACGGTTGATCAGCTCTCTTAGCACTGGCACCTGCTCGCCGGTCAACTTCGGTCGCCACAGCTGACCAGAACCGGAAGCCCTGCTCGCTTCCCCTCAATCGGCAATAGAAGGCCTGCTGCCGGGCTCGGGCGTACGCCGCTCGCCCTTCATACGAGATCAGGCAGACAGCCTCGTATTCAATGGCCGTGAGACCGTCTTGAGGTCGGCCCCTGGAGAAACGGGCAAGCGAGTTGCGGATATAGCGGATCAGGCGGCTCATCATGCCCAGTATGGGCACCTGATGCTGCGGGTCAATTAATGGCGCGGCGCGCGTGACCCTCGACCAAGATCAAGTGGGATCTGTCGGAACCGTTCGCTTGGTCCGGAACTGGAGCCAGATCGACACCGACGGGCAGGAGTTGGTGTAGATCCATGCCATAGACATCGTGGGCGGGTGCCTTACGGAGCACCCGCCCGGTAAGATCATAGAATGAAATAGCTCTTTGTGACTGCGGTCACTTTGTTGAGTGAAAGCTCAAAGTCGGCCCGACCGTCGCCGTTTACGTCAGCCTGGACATGGGTCTCCATGTAGAGATCACCATATTCATCCTCGAACTCCCCGCTGAAATAGCGGAGTTCGCCTTTGCGGCCGGAGAACTCGGCAACGCCAATGAAGGTAAAGGCCTGATTGCCACTAACCCCTGTCTTGGCGTCGATCTTCGATAGGTCGATCTTGTCACCCTGAGCCCGAGAAAAGTCAGTGATGGTATCAATCTTTGACCACCGCGACTCCGAGACCGACTTGAAGACAAAGCGGTCGGCCCCCTTGCCACCAGAGAGAACGTCGGCTCCGCCGCCTCCGGCAATCGTATCGTTGCCATTGAACCCGCTGAGGCTGTCGTCGTAGCGCCCCCCGGTGATCACGTCCTTGCCTGAGAGTACTGACTTGAAGACCCTGAAGTCGTCATCAGTGCTGTAGGTTGAGGCTGCGTTGACGAGGCTCAGAACGGAGATTTTGACATTGGTCAATGTCGAGACCTTCCGCCCGGCGTCTACCCCACTATAGCTCGTAACGACACCACCGGTCGGGATACCATCCGCAGTATACGTGAAGCCGTATCCTTCAAACTTGTCCCAGGACCTGCCCAAGGTACCGTAAACAGCCTTGAACGTTGTCGAAGACCGCTCATAGCGATCAGCCATCGTCAAGTTGCTGAAGTTGAAATGTTCCGGCTGAAAACCATACGGTCCAGTCCAAGTAAACGTAGCCATAGCCCCCTCCCATGGGTCAATCACCCTTCAAGTTTGGTAATCTGAAACCGCTGTGGCGGCAATAACGCCTCTCTGAGGCATCTTTTCACACACCAAGATGGCACCATCATCACCGAGACATTCAGTGGATGCCTTGGTGCGCCTGGAGGGCCCTCAGCCGCCCCGACATGAGAGGGCTCCAAGGATAGGACCGTCCCGATCCGGCCGCCAATCTGCTCGACGCCATCGGCGGCAGGGAGGCCCAGATCGGCCGGTCACACGCGACCGGCATTGCTCGCTGGTTCGTATCCCTTCTTAAAGGGCGCGCGACGCCTAGGCTTCGAGGCCTCAGCTGCTGCCGTTAGGGACCCAGGTGATACGGATGATCAATCAAAGTCTGACTGTCGAACCCGCAACCTAGCCATCAGCAGAAGCCAAGCGCAAAACAGCCATAGACATCCCTGTATTCTCGACAAATTCTGGGACAAAAGCACAAAAGCCTCACATCGAGCGGGGCTAGGTCGTTGAAACCTTTGGCGCTCCCTAGGCGACTCGAACCCCTGTTTTCGCCGTGAGAGGGCGATGTGTCCCGTTCTCGGGCAAGTTGAAGCCGAAAACTCGGATTGTCTCCGAATGAACGAAATCATGTCTGCCGTTACCCGTCGCGTTACCCCGCAGAAGTTTAGGTGCGGGACAGCGAACGCGGGAAAGTTGCAAAAATCCTTGCCGGATAAGGGCTTGAGGTGGTGAGCGCGCTGGGACTCGAACCCAGGACCCTCTGATTAAAAGTCAGGTAGTAGTACATTCCCCGCGATTTCTGATGATAGCCTATTGAGCATAAATGACTGATATTTCTATATTTCTGTGGGTTGATCATTCCTGACAATGGCTCCGCTTGCAAATTTCTGGCTACCTATTTGCTGTCCAGGTAGCCAGGAACGAGCCCGCCCATCATGCCCACTTGCAAGCTCACCAAGCGCAACGTCGATATCCTGCCCGCTCCTGTCGGTCGTGACGAGATCTGGTGGGATGAAGACCTGAAGGGTTTTGGCCTGAAGATCACTCCGGCAGGGCGCAAGGTCTTCCTCGTCCAATACCGGCCCTCTGGTGACCGCCGCAATCCTCGCAAGTACACTATAGGCGAATATGGTCCGACCACGCCCCATCAGGCTCGCGTCGAGGCCCAGCGGGTTCGCCGAAGCGATAGAGCTGCTTTGTGCCGACGTTACTCCAAAGGAGGTACTCGTCCAAAGGGTTCTGCTGCAACGCACGGCCGAACAGACAGGATCATTTGACAGGGTCTTTGGGCTGATTAATCCCTCCTGAGTGATACTCAAAGATCGAACAGAATGTGTATCTGTACGATCGTCCTCTAGCCTGCCATTTCGCTGCCATTCGGCGCTCCCGCGCCTGTGTCTGTCCAAAGGACCGCGCTCTGCCCGAGCGCGGTCACAAATCTGACAAGTGGGCTCGGCATGCCGTGGGGCCCTTGTGGGAATGTTATCCGGTTCGGGCCGAGAGCTCCTAGGATCATTAGAGTGAGCAGATGGCTAGTTTGTCAGCCTGGACTGTCGGCTTTGTCTACAAGACTGTGAAGGGCCTCCGATCGTTCTGGTCTCTCGGGAACTCACTGTCTCGTCTTCAGGCGAGCATTCGACAGGCCGAGCTCGAAGGCCTCCAGTTCGCCTTCTACGCCCGGCTGATCGCGATCATCGTTGTTTCCGTGTGGCTGTTCTGGATCGTACCCTGGCCACGCGACCTCTATTACGGCTCGTATGCTTTAGCTTTCTTCCTCCTGGGCTACATCCCGTACCGCTTGCGGCGCCATCCTCGCGGCGAGACGATCAAGCTTGGCTTCATCCTTCTCGACGTTGCCTTGGTGACAGCCGCGATCCTAGTCCCTCCACCAGCCAGTCTCGGCAGTGAATGGCCGATCCAGACCCGCCTGCGCGGGCAGGAATTCCTCTACGTCCTTCTTCTCCTCGGAGAGGCTGCGCTCACCTACTCCCCAAGAAGGGTGCTCTGGACGGGCATGTCGATCCTCGTCATCTGGTCGATCGGGGTCTTCACGATCTATTCCCAGCCGGACACGCTGCGGTTCCACGATGCGGCTGCGGAGGGAGCGCTGACGTCAGCCGCAGTCCTGGATCTCTCCTTCAAGCCTGCCTTTGTCGGCCTGACGGCCTGGTATACCCAACTTGTCGCGACCGCTCTGTTCACCCTGCTCATCACGCTCGCCGTCTGGCGCAGCCGCCGGACGCTGTTGAACCAGGTCGAGGCCGAGATCGTGCGCGCGGATCTATCGCGCTATGTCTCTCCGGACGTGGCCGAGGCCCTCGCCAGCCGCGGCGGAACGGCATTCGGAGACCCAGCGACACGGACGGTGGCCGTCCTGTTCGCAGATATCGTCGGTTTCACCAAGCTCACCGAGACCCTTTCGCCCGAGCGGACGTTCGCCTTGCTGCGGAGTTTTCAGGAGCGGAGCAGCGCCATCGTGTTCAAGCATGGCGGCACGCTCGACAAGTACCTGGGCGACGGCTTCATGGCGACCTTCGGCTCCATCGGCCTGCAACCGGACGCGCCGGCACGCGCGCTCGCCTGTGCCTTCGACCTCCAGCAGGAAATTGACCGCTGGAACCGGAAAAGGTCCGGGCGTGGCGCGGATCAGCTGCGCGTCTCGGTCGGAGTTCACTGTGGCCCGGTGACGGTGGGCAATCTCGGCGGCAGGGAGCGCATCGAGTTTACCGTCGTGGGCGATGTCGTGAACGTGGCGAGCAGGCTCGAGGAGATCACCCGGGCGGTGGGCGGCTCGATCATCGCCTCGGAGGATTGCATCCGGGCGGCGGGAGATCCGGAGTGGCTCGCGAGGTTCCAGTCCTCCCGCGAGATCCAGCTCCGTGGCAGGCAGCAAGGCCTCCTCGTCCACATCGCCACGTGACTGATGCCACCAGGCGTGGCCGGTGCGGGCTTGCGCCAGGGTGTCGCGTTCACCTGTGAGGGCTGCGGCCCCATCTCCTCCACATCGTCTTGTTGCGGAGACCTGAGATGGCAGTTCGCATCCCCCAGAGCTTGTCGGCCGGCCTTGAGCCGGAGACAGGCTGGAGCGTGCTCAACTACGAGCTGCGGGAGCAGAAAGCACATACGCTTGGAGCCTTGAGCGGCAAAGTCGAGCAGGCTCTCGCGGCGTTGCGAGCCTTCGATGCGCAAGCGCACCAGCCTGACCGGGAGCATCGTCGCCGTGCCTTGCGGGACGATGCAGCCGACCTCGTCTGGGCCTTCATGATCCAGCAGGAGCTATGCGGCCTCCGGAACTGGGAAGCTGTGGTGAAGGACTACAGCATTCCGCGTGAAGTACTGAACCGGGTCGGGCAAGTCAGGCTCAGGGCTGACTAGCCGCACCTGCATGCAGCCCCTCCCATGGGTTGTTTGACCCGCCTCGATCGCAAGCTTGAGCTCAGATGGTCTCCTTCGGGTCAGAATTTCACGTTTGGGCCGCCCGACGAACGTCAGCCCTTTGGCGCTGAAGCAGACCAAGGCTCCTCGTCCGGGGAGTGCCAGAACAGGACCTTCACACTTATACTGCCACGGCGGGAGCGCCAGGGCAGTTGCCCTAGTGTCTCGGCCGACGGACAAGCTGACGGAGGTAACGGGGCCGGCACTTCAGATCCCGGTCAGCCAGAACCTGGTGCTTGACGTCCGTTCGCCAGCCTCGGGAAGTTACTCTCCAAGGTCTCTAATCTGGTCTCAGGCTGACGGTCTGTGAGGAGCTCTGTTGGGGATCGAAGCGAAGAAGAATGTCCTGCAAGCTAGGTTCCGACACCTGACTTGCGGCCTTATGAAGGGTGAACCACTTTGTCTCCCGCTCTCCCTGCTCGAGCCAGTGTTCTCTCTGATGATCGACATGCAGCGGAAAGACTTTGACCTTGCACCTGACTGCTCTTGCGCGTCCAAGGCGCTTCACGTACTCGAACGTCCCAATTGAGCAGGAGTGGACAGTGCCGATGAGGCCTGCCTCCTCAACTGCCTCCCGGGCTGCACTCTCATGAGGCTCAAGCCCGCGAATGGGCTATCCTTTGGGAATCATCCAGCGCTTGCGCCCGCGTGTGGTCACAAGCATGACCTTCAGGGTCCCGTCCCGGCTCCAGCGGAACGGCAAAGCGCCATACTGCGCTAGAGGTTCGATCACGCCCTTCGACCCTCGCCGGAAATAGGTTAGCCAGTTCATTGCCGCTCTATGCTCCGCCTCTGGTGGAACTACCCAGCTGGGGTTGCGTTCCGACTGCGGAGGACAGAGGCTGTGAGGAGGCCAGATGGGAAACAGATCCGACGCTCCTCAAGAAATCGAGCTCAAGCTCGAGCTCGAGCCCGAGACACTCGACAAGGTCCTAGCCCATCCGCTTCTTCAAGCGGAGTCTCATGACAATCCTGTTACACAAGACCTTCACTCCACCTACTTCGATACGCCCGATCAAGGTCTGAGAAAGGCGGGGATCTCGCTTCGGATCAGGCGCAACGGCAGCCGGCGGGTCCAGACGATCAAAGCCGCCCGCTCTTCGAGCGGTGTCGCTTTGGCTCGCAACGAATGGGAGCAAGAAGTTAAGAGTGATGATCCTGACTACACGCTCGTCAAAGGTAGCGTTCTCAAGCCGGTCATGGAGCTTCGGGAATCAATCCAACCTATATTCAGCGTCACGGCAGAACGAAAGCTCTGCAATATATCGTACGGAACTTCCATCATTGAGGTGGCTGCGGACCGTGGCAAAGTCGAAGGCAAGGACGGCACGCGCTCATTCGAGGAACTCGAGCTTGAGCTAAAGGATGGCACACCCACGGACTTGTTCGGTCTCGCCCGGGCACTCTCGACCCAGGCGCCGCTTCGCCTGAGCTTCAAGACCAAAGCAGAGCGCGGGTTTGAGGCTCTCTCTGATGAAGCACCTAAGCGGGTTAAAGCCGACGCAATCATACTCAAGCGCCGGATGACGAGTGCGCAAGCGTTCCAGGTCATCAGCGCGTCATGCCTGCAGCATCTGATGGCCAATGAGGCCATCGTTAGAGCTGCGCCGGAGGCCGATGCCGTTCACCAGATGCGGGTCGCTCTGCGACGGCTTCGTGCCGCCATCACCCTGTTCAAGACTGTTGTTGAGGATGAGCAGCGTGATGAAATCAAAGATGAACTCAAGTGGATGGCCAACCTCCTAGGCATGGCGAGAGACCTTGACGTCTATATCGGCAAGGTTCTTGAGCCTGCGCAGGCTCGGCACGAGCGTGATGTGAGCTATCGGCAGTTGCTTGCCGAGTTTCAGGAACGGCGCAACCGAGCCTATCAGACCGTCCAGGAGACGATCACCTCCCCGCGCTTCGTCAATGGCATTCTAGTGACCGCAGCGTGGATCCAGGCCGGACGCTGGGTAGTCGAGGGGAGCAAGGCTGCTCGTCAACGCCGGAGGCAGCCTGTTTCAGAACTGGCCGAGCAGGAAATTGGCAGGCGCTGGAAGCGCGTGCTCAAACGCGGCAGGAACCTTGCTGAACTTGACCCGGACGAGCGGCACCAAGTGCGCATCGAAATCAAGAAACTGCGCTACGCTGCCGAGTTCTTCGATGCCCTGTTCAAAGGCAGCAGCGCGAAAAACAGAAAGCGGGCGGCCCTTAAGACCCTGGAGGCGCTTCAGGAAACGCTAGGCGAGCTCAACGACATCGCAGTTGGCTCCGAAATGCACACCTCGGAGGCGGAGGCAGCCCTTCACCAAGAACAACTCTCCCGCGTCAACGAACTTCTCACCGCGGCACAGGCGCAGTATCGGGCCTTAGGAAGACTAGAGCCGTTCTGGAGGACTTAAGGGTAACTAGACACCAGCATGATCGACATGCAGGCGTCATCTAGCTCAGGTAGACTGCGTGTGGATTACGCTGCTTGGCCGTTCTTTCGGTTCGACGAAGCTTGAAGGAGTGGCTCAACCACACGTGCGATTCTGGCCGTTCCTGACTCCGAAGCGACGTTCTCCAACGAATACTATCACGGCCAAAGCGCAGCAGCATAAATTTAGGGGGGGATCTGTGCTCACAATTGAGGCTCTCACGGCCGATGCCCTCGGCGACCATCTGGCCACAGACTTCCAGAGCATGTACGGATCCACAGAGGCCCGCCTCGCGGAGGTTCTCAGGGCCAATGCGCGGCTTGCCATCGAGTGCATCGCCAACTCGGACGCGCTCTACCACAACTACGAACATACTGTGCTGGTGACGCTCGCTGGCCGCGATATCCTGCGTGGCCGCAGCTTGCGGGAAGCAATCTCCCCATCCGATTGGGTGCATTTCCTGGTGGCCTGTCTTATGCACGATATCGGCTACGTTCGCGGCCTCCTCGCGGGCGACGATGAGGGATCCTATGTCATTGATGCTCTAGGACGCACGGTAGATCTGGCCCGCGGCGCTTCGGATGCTGCCCTGACCCAATACCACGTTGATCGCTCCAAGCTGTTCGTGAAATCTCGCTTCGAACATTGTGACCAGCTCGACGCGGAACGTCTTGCGCGCATGATTGAGTTCACGCGGTTTCCAGCACCTGAGGGGCGCAACGATCGTGAGCTCGATGCGGAAACAGGGCTCGTGCGGGCAGCTGACCTGATCGGGCAGCTGGGTGATCCGCTCTACTTGCGCAAGGCCAATCGGCTCTACCACGAGTTTGCGGAAGCTGGTATCAACGAGCGGCTTGGTTACACCTCCCCGGCCGATGTTGTCGACCGTTACCCGACATTCTTTTGGGCCAGCGTGTCAGCCCAGATCGCCCCTGCGGTCCGGCATCTCAAGGTGACTGCGGATGGGCGGAGATGGCTGGCGCAGCTGCACGCGAATGTCTTCCGGGCCGAGCACAAGGACGACCTGAATGAGCACGAGAGGTAACGCCCCTCGCGCGCTGTCATAAAACTGTCATTGAAACTTCACTGTAACAGATCTGTGACACCTGATATCGACCGCAAAATTGATCTCAGGAGAGAATACCGTGGCTGCGGACAAACAGAGCACCCCTCAAGACCTGCTCTTGAACATTGAAAAGGCATTGCGGCGGGGCAAGAAGCTCGAGAAGACCCTTCTCAAGATTGTAGCTCAAAGCGACCCTGGATCCAATGTGGAAAGTGTTCTCAAATCTGTTCAGCAAGGCTTGAGGATCTTGAAGAATGAGGCCAAGGAGGTCGGGCGCCCACTCGCTTCGAACACAAAGAAGGTGCCGTCTCAGCGGAGGTCCGCGCCGGTGGCGAAGTCTCAGGCAGAAACCTCCCCAACACCGGTCAAGCCTTCCCGCAAGAAGAAACCTGCCAAGCTTGATGTAGGATCGGGCAAAGATGCGCCATTGCCTGACACCAGCAGGTAGCATCTCTCGCCCGGGACTGGAGGGAAGATGCAGGGGCGCGCCTCACAAAACGTGATACTTCTATTTACTCGTAAAGGCTGCATCAAGATCCGCTTTGTCGTCTGATCGCCCCGGCCTTTACAAGCAGCAGGCACACAAACAACGATGATAACAGGCTGACCAGGAGTCCCCACCAGAAACCATCTGGTGACTCGGTGAATGGCATGCCTCCAACATTCATCCCAAACAGACCGGTTATAAGTGTGGCTGGAACAAAGAGAGCTGTAAGGACCGACAAGACGAATAATTGACGATTGGTCTGGGAGGCGACTTTGAGATTTATTTCGTCCTGGAGCAGGCGTGCGCGGTCCTGAAAAGTTGCCAAGTCGCCTTCAAGCATCTCGAGCTCCTGCATGATTGAGCCTGGATCAAAATTTGTGATGCTTGCCACCTGTGCTGGGCTGCGCACCCGCCGCAAGGTACGCCGCAGGCTAGCGAGCGGGCGCTGTAGCCGAACCGCCGTGTGGCGGGCTCGACTGAGGCGCTGACGCTCATCCATCAATTTTTCCATTAAGACCCGATCTTCAATCCGATCGAGGTTGATCGTGAGCCGGTCCACCAGTTCATCAAACCCGTCCGCCGAGTTGGCAATTATCGCTGAAAAGAGCTCGCCTGGCGTCGCCATTCGCATGCCGTTTTCAACGGCGCTCCGTGTGGCATCGGCACCCTGCAGCGGGTGGCGTCGTGCTGTGATCAGCAATCTGTCAGAAAGAGCAAAGTGCAGGTAGCCGATCTCCTCCGTGGATCCCTGAACATTCCGCACAAGGTCGGCAACCATACCGGTCAGGCAAGAGCCATCGTCGCGCAGATATGCATGCTCATCATGTGTGGTGAGCACCTCCTGCGACTGGCGCGTTAACTCCGGCCGCTCAGTAAACCATTGATGCGCCCGGGCGTCACTGAGATTGAAGTGTGCCCACACCCATCCTTCGCCTGGAGATAGATCGAGTGCCTTGTCCGCCTGCCAAAGCTCGGATTGGCCCAACTCATCGAACTTGAAGGCACTGATCAAGCCGGGCGCCGGCAGGAGGTCTCGCGGATCGAATGGGTCAAGAGGCCCAATCGACGTCGGAACGCTTTGCTCAGCTCCAAAGTTTGGGCGTCTCATCAAGTTACGCAGGGTTTGCTGCAAGGTCATCTTGTCCGATACTGCGGCCACGAGCTTAGACGGCTCAGAAAAGATCACTTGCCGCTTGGATGCCCAGAGCTGTTGGCAACGGACCTTGCGGGAGCATCAATGTCAATTCCATGACATCTTAGCCAACTTTCCGGATCGGCGCCTCAGAACTCATCGATATCAAGTGGCACCGCGCCGCCCCAGGATGGATGAGCCGTGATCGTAAAGGAGGGATCGATGCGACATCCGCCCTCCTCAATTCGCTAATATCCTTGCTCCGGTGCTTAGCTTGGATGAGCATTCTCCACTGGAGTGCGGCTCTCCCCAGCAAATCCAATCATCAGCGAGTGCTCAGATGAGCCTCCGAGTAATGCCAGATGGAGAACCTCCCAATTTTTTGAGAAGGGCATGAGAGAGCGATCCTATAATACTCAGCACATCCGCGATCACTCGCAAAGCGGCCGAAGTCTGTCGGCGGGCGAAGTCGTAGAGGTAAAAGCCCGGAAAGGAGAGCAACAGTGCTCAAGAGTTCGGATCAGGCTGCCAGAGGCAATGTGATCAGCTCAGGAGGCGATCATCGGCGCATCCGGCGATCTGTTCTACGCCGACCTGATTTCCACAGGGCGCACATCTATGAAGTTCCGTGTCGAAGCATGGCGCAGCTCGCGCGATGGGAACGAACAGATCAAGGTGACTGAAGCGGTACTCACGTTCCCCTCCATCGACAGCGGCTCCCGTCCCCGCCCACTGGCTCCTGATTGAGGCGGTCGACCCGTTGATCGCGGAAGGTCTGTTGTGGGTCAAAAGACGAAGCTCCCCTGCCCTTTCTAAACCTCCGTTTACGACGTGTAAGCAGACCTCCGCGCTATGTCCGAGAAGTGCCAGGAGCGGCCATTCGCAAGCATTCAACATGTAGCGATGCCTGCACCAATCCCTTTAGAAGCGGCCGTTACCAGGGCGACCTTTCCCGCCAGCTCGCCCCCTCCGTCGTAATTGGCGCCAGCTTCCTTGACGTGCCGCTCGGCCAGTCGTACCGACACCTCGGTTTCGGTCCAGCCTTTGCGGACGCGCCGCGGCACCTCCACCCGAACACGAGCCCTCTCCCGGTTCGGGTGCGTCAAGACCTGGATGTAGCTGGTGCGTATTGCGTCTGCCAGCTCACCTTCGTCTGGTGATGGATAAATCAATCGCATGGTCCTCCATCAGTTCCGCTACCTTCAAGCGCAGTAGGAACTCGCACAGCAGGTGGGTCAGCTCATGACGATCTGGGTTACCCGCAGACTTCTCGCGAACCCACTAAGTGATGTCTGTCCCCCGGAAGTTCTCTCCGAATTCCCGGATCTTCCTGATGCGGTAGGCAAGTTGTGGCCGTGTCATGCCGAGTTCCCGAGCCGCCTTACTCAAATTTCCTGAGGCACGTTCGACTGCACGGACGATGATGTCGTTCTCAAAATCTTCTAGGTGAAACTTCCCCTCCAAGAGTCGGTCTAGGGTCTCCGTGCCCTGATCGGATCCTGTGCCACTCGCCTCCACACCTCCCAAGACGAGAGAGCCGTTTCGGGAGACACTAAAGAAGCGGGGGCTTCGCTGATCGAGTGCTGATGAAAGATGCGAAACGTCGAGGATCCCGCTCGACGGGACAAGGATCACCGCTCTCTCAATCATGCTTTCTAGCTCGGCCACATTCCCGGGAAAGTCATATGTGAGCAGGAAGCTCACCGAGCTTTGGGATACCCCGCGTATCTCCTTCCTGTGCCGGTCTGCGAATACAGAGATGAAATGCTTGGTGAGAAGAGGGATATCCGATCGGCGCTCGCGAAGCGGGACCAGCAGGATCGGAAAAGTATTGAGTTTATAGTACAAATCTTCTCGGAAGCTTCCGTCACGGACCGCTGCTGAGATGCGGGGTGTAGCGGAAGCGATAATTCTGACTTTGACTGGTCGAGACTGTGTTCCTCCGGCACGATCAACTTCGCCTGTTTGGAGCACCCGGAGCAGCTTTGCCTGCGCTCGAGCATCCAGACAATGCACATCCTCTAAGAATAAAGTACCCCGGTTGGCCCGCTCAACTCGTCCCCCTCGGGAGATCGTGGCTCCGCCAGGTGCCCCTTTCTCTTGCCCGAATAATTCAGCATCAAGAGCATCTCCGCTGCATGAAGAGCAGTTAAACGAAACAAATGGTTGGCGGGAACGGGTGCTAAGCCGGTGAATTGCACGTGATGCAATTTTCTTGCCTACTCCCACCTCCCCTACGAGCAGCACCGGTGCCTCAGTAGGTGCAACTTTACTGATCATCTGTATCATCGAGACAAAGCTCGGCGATGCACCTACCATAGAGCCATCGGCGTGATCTGGTGAGTGGATTGGCTTGTCGACAATCCTGCCCCAATGATCGGCGTCACCATCTCCCGCAAGTGACCACTCGTGGTGGAGGTCATCGCCAGATGTATCGTCCCACTCCTCCACTGGCTTGCCAACGATCCGGCATTGTGGATCGCCTTTTGCACGGCACTCTACCTCTTTATAAAGAATAGGTCGTCCCATGAAGACACTGCTGTAGCCAGAGGCATAGCCAACAGCGCTCCAGCAGACTGGCTCCGAGCTTAGTCCGTTTTCAAGAAGATGGGCCTCGACCTCAGCCGAGTTGCGCCAAATCCATTCACCAGCATGATAATTGGTTAACGGATCAAACGTATGCGCAATAGGTTCAACAACTACCATGCCCTCAATCGCGTGCAGCCTTGGCCCTGCGAGAAAGTTCGCCAGCAAATCTTCTTCAGGGCGTGCTCTCCTGGCGAGAGCACCGTCGATGGCCCCTGAGGCGTAACCCAATCGCATCAACATGCCGCGCGCGGTCTCGAGCCCCACAGTTTCCATCAGTTCCTTGCGGAAGCTCGCAAACGCAGAAAGGTGCATCAGCATCATACGCTCACCTTCGAGCCAAATGCAGCCGTCCTCGGGATTGAAGCGCAATCGTGCGGAGAGAGCTCCGATATCGACGCCAAGTTCGGGTTCACTATTCAAGTCACAAGTTCCAACAGTTGTGGCGCGATCTGGATGCGCCGGCGCTTAGCGATGCTGATTGGCTGATCGAGGGAGGCACGTGTCCCTCTTTAGCGGACCGCTAACGAGCACTGCGGGACCTCAGCAATGAGCAGGGCGTAATCTCCGCAGGCCAGGTGCTAGGACAGGAGGGGCAGTAAATGGTTAGGACAACTCCCCTCATAACGGTTTGATATAACTATAGGTAATATATTATATGTGAAGCCATAGCCCTAGCAAGAGGATTTTGCGGGCTGGCAGTCCCCTTAGAGCCCCGTCCCGAGTGCCGTGCTCGTAAGCCACGATAATCACTGACCGGGATGAACATCTGTGACCTCCCCTGTGCGAGATCGAGAGAATCTCCTGAGACTCAGCCCCACTCGGGAACTAGCTCTCCTATGGGCGACGGGTGTGATCATTTGGTGAACTGCTCATCCGCCGATGTCCGAAAATGGTAAGTTTTGGATGACCGAATGTGCAGGCTGAGCACTGAGTTTTTGGGCACGACTTCGTCTAAGCTGCTGATATCAATGAACATCTTTTTTCCCCGGAGTGTCCGGGCATACTTCGCTTGAAGTATCTGCTCATTTTGCCGCACCTTTATGGCAGCAGTGATCAACGAGGTGTTAGATGTTCAGCAGAGATTCAACGATGCCTTGCCCGATCGTCGGCCCGACTAACGTCCGCGAAAGGCAGCTGTGATGAGGTTCGATGGTCGGCTCATCAGCGGCGTCGGCATTTTCGCCTCCGTCGTCGAAACAGGAAGTTTCGTTCGCACGTCGGAAGTTGTCGGCCTCACGACATCCGGCGTTAGCCGCGCGATCAGCCGTTTGGAAGAGCGGCTGGGCGTGCGCCTGTTTCATCGCTCCCCTCGCGGGATTACAGTTACTGAGGATGGGCGAAGGTTCTATGACCAGACGCTCCCCTTGATCGAACGCCTCGCTCAGTCCGCTGATGAAATACGTGCCTGCGGCCAAGACGCTGTGGGCACATTACGTGTCCATGCAGACTCCGCATCGAGCAGTCACTTTCTAATACCTGCGCTGAGCGACTTCATGGAGGCTTACCCTCGCGTAGATGTACAATTGGAGGTGCGCGAGAAACCTTCAGACCTAGCATCTGACCCGTGCGACCTGGCGGTTCACTTAGGCGACGCAGAGTGGGCCGGCATGATGGGCGAGCAACTATTTGAGAGCCCATTGATTGTCTGCGCGTCGCCTCGCTATGCAGATGCTAGGGGTACTCCGACTACGCCGCATGAGCTGTGCGTGCTGCCGCACACTTGCCTCGTAGATGTAAGGGGCAATGGTCGACGCAATTCCCAATGGGCTTTCCGAAACGGCTACGAGAAAGTTTCAGTTGAAGGCGAGCGGCGGCTGACCTGCAGCACGCCCATGACGGTGCTCGCGGCTGCGCTAAGCGGAATGGGTATTGCGCGGCTGCCGGGTTTTTTGGTGGAAGAAAGTCTCGCAACGGGTCGTCTTGTTCGCTTCCTTGATGACTGGCATGCAGGTCTCACCTCCCCATTTATCTACTTTCCAACGGGTGCCGCACTAACACCTAAAACCCGAGTTCTTGCCGACTTCCTCCGTCGGCGGGGACGTGAGATGGGACACTCGCCCGACCGCGGACGCGTCATAGGTCGAAGCGTCAAAGCCGACGCCGTTGCTGCGTAAGAACAGCTGCTGTTTCGTCAGCTACCCTGCGTGTTTACACTAGGCGTGGGCTCTTGTACCCCCGCAGGGCTGCTATCGCACGCTTGAGTTCCTCGCCGCACGCAGGAGAGACGGCTCTCAAACGGAGTTATCGTTTGTTCACTCTCGCGGACACCGGCTTCTAGGCAAGGCATCGAGTAGCGGCGGCCCTTCAGCATTCCCCGAACATAATCCACATAAGGACCATGCCACTACAAGGCCCTACCCAGGATCCGATGCTGCACGGTTACGTGACAGCGGCTAGAAACTTCCCCACATGTTGCTAATTCGTCAACCCGCTATTGACCAGTCCGCGGTCGCCACCCCGCTCGACACATGTCTAGCTCTGAAAGTTCAGGGAGAGCTTTCAAGCAATGAAAACAAGCAACATTCTTGCAGGAAAGGCGGTTCTGGTTACCGGAGGATGTAGCGGGATCGGCCAAGCTATTGCCGTCGCTGCCGCACGTCACGGTGCCAAGGCGGTGATTGTGTCGGACACGACCGATTGCCCGCGCGATGGAGGCGAACCCATCACCACGCGGATACTAGGTCTGGGTGTACCTGCTCGCTTTCGATACGCCAACGTCGCCAAGCGCCGGGACAATGACGCTCTTGTCGAGACCGCAGCCGAGTTCGGCGGGGTCGACGTCATGGTTCTCAACGCTGGCATTTCGTTACGTTCAGACGGCGCAGACGTTACCGAAGGAGATTACCGCCGCCTGATGTCCAACAATCTCGATGGCATGCTGCTGGGCGCCCAGGCGGCGGCATGTCAAATGCGGCGGCTTGGCAAAGCGGGAAGTATAATACTGATCTCGAGCATGGGCGGCATCGCAGGTTGCGGCAAAACAGTTGCGTACTCTACCAGCAAAGGCGGCGTTGAGCTGCTCGCGAAAGCGCTCGCCCATGCGCTCGGACCAGATGGTATCCGTGCCAATTCCGTCGCGCCAGGAGTAATCGACACAGGGATGCTCCGCACGACTCATGAGGTTGCCGCTGCGGCCGAGAGCTTCCGCCAGCGAACGCCACTCCGGCGACCTGGTCAGACGTCAGAGGTCGGCGACGCGGTTGCGTTCCTTGGCTCAGATCTGTCGGGCTACATCAGCGGAGTCACATTGTGTGTGGATGGCGGTTTGCTCTCTGCTGCTTGATCTTACACACCGGACCGCATTGCCGCAGCGGAGTAGCTTCGCAGATACTCCGCCGTTCTTTGTACGAGCCTTCCGAGCTTGCGCCGAGGTCAACACCACGATGATCAAAGCGCGCTCGCATCATCACTGAAGGCAAATTAAACCTTTCTCATCGGTCGATCAGAAGCACCTCATGGGAGCCCTGACATGATCGAGCCCTGCAAACCGGAGAATAAACATGAGCCTCGCACCATTCCCGAAAGCTGGCCTTGAAGCCATGCTGACATCTGACAACTGTGCCCTCATTCTGATCGACCACCAGCCCTTCCAGGCAAACGGTGTCAAGAACATCGATGTTGCACTGATGATTAACAACGTCGTTGCCCTTGCAAAGACTGCGAAGGCGTTTGGTGTTCCAACCTTGCTCACCACCGTCATCAAAGACCGTGGTGGCGATATCTTCAAGCCGCTTCAAGATGTTTTCCCGGAACAGGTTCCGATTGACCGAACTGCCATTAACACTTGGGAGGATGCGTCTTGCGTCGAGTGGGCTCGCAAGACCGGCAAGAAGAAGCTCGTATTTGCGGCACTCTGGACCGAGGTATGCTTGGCCTTCCCGGTGATCCATGCGCTGGCCGACGGTTACGAAGTTTACTTTGTCACGGACGCATCCGGTGGCACTACGCAGGAGTCCCATGAAATGGGGATTCAGCGCATGATCCAAGCTGGAGCTGTTCCACTCACGACAATCGTCTTTATGTCCGAGTTGCAGCGCGATTGGGCGCGTACTGACGATGCAGCTAAAACTGCTAAGATCATCCTGGAACATGGTGGCGCTACCGCGACGGCGCTCGCCTGGGAATACCAACTGTTGGCAGGAGCACCCGCCAAAGCGGCATAGGGCCTATCATTAGCGGCGCTTGTTTGGCTTCTACACTGTTCACTAGAGAACAAGCGCCGCCTCCTCAAAGGAATCTTCGGCTCACAGGATGATGCCATGGCGAAAGTTTTGGTCCTCTACTACTCTTCTTACGGTCATATTGAGACTATGGCGCACGCCATTGCTGAAGGTGCCCGCGGTACAGGTGCTACAGTTGACATAATGCGCGTTCCCGAGACTGTCCAAGACGAGATCGCCCGCAAGGCTCACTTCAAGTTAGATCAGCGCGCCCCCGTCGCCACAGTAGCCGACCTGGAGAAATATGACGCAATTATTGTTGGTACAGGCACACGCTTTGGACGCATGTCCTCACAGATGGCCGCTTTTCTCGACCAAGCGGGCGGCCTTTGGGCCCGTGGCGCACTTAACGGTAAGGTTGGGGCAGCATTCACCTCATCAGCCACGCAGCACGGGGGCAACGAGACCACACTCTTCTCGATCATCACAAATCTCTTGCACTTTGGCATGACCATCGTCGGGCTGCCGTATAGCCACGCCGGTCAGATGACGGTCGAAGCAATCGTTGGCGGCGCGCCTTATGGATCTACGACCATAGCCGGCGGCGATGGTTCGCGTCAGCCATCTGAGATCGAGTTATCAGGTGCCCGTCATCAAGGTGAGCTTGTTGCAAAAACGGCCATCAAGCTGTTCACGTGAACTATCAAGGAGTTAGAACAATGAATACGGATATCAGCCAATCCGCTATCGCTGTGGTGCGCCGGAACACCGAAGACGTCCAAGGCAAGGGTGACTACAACCTCTTCGAGCAACTCTTCGCTCAAGACTTTGTAGATCACACGCCTCAGCCTGGAGGCACACCGGACCGTCAAGGCGCTTTGCGCCTTTACAAAACGTTACGAAGCGCCTTCCCAGATTTCCACGCCGTCATTCATTGGCAGGTAGCCGACGGCGATCTCGTAACGACGTATAAGACGTATCATGGAACACACGAGGGATCCTTCCTCGGTGTTGCTGCCACCGGCAAGAAGATCTCATTCGAAACGGTGGATGCCATGCGTGTGCGCAATGGCCAGATTGTGGAGCACTGGGGTGTGGCTAACCTCTATAAGCTGATGGAACAGCTTGGTGCCGTGCCCATGGCCAGAGCCTGAGCCTTTGTGTCCCTTTGCTCTGCCTGTAGAATAGACTGGATCCACAATGAGCAATCTCTTGAACGGCAAGGTGGTCGTTGTCACTGGGGCATCCAGTGGCATTGGACGGGCCATCGCAACACGAGCAGCCGAACACGGAGCTAAAGCGGTCATAGTCTCAGATTTGACCGAAGCCCCGAGAGAAGGCGGTGAACCAACCGCAAGCGTTATTGAAGCGCTCGGAGCGAGCGCTCGGTACGTGAGGACCGATGTTAGTAAGCGCGCTGATAATGACGCTCTGCTGACCGTAGCTGACGAGTTCGGCGGGGCTGATGTCTTTGTCGCCAATGCTGGTATCACCCTCCCAACAGACGGCGCAGATGTGCCGGAGGAGGATTATCGCCGACTCATGTCCGTCAACTTGGATGGTGTACTCTTCGGAGCTCAAGCTGCCGCGCGGCAGATGAAGGCTCGAGGCAAGGCTGGAAGCATCGTATTGATGGCCAGCATGGGAGGCATCGCTGGCGCCGGGATTACCGTGGCGTATTCGACCAGCAAGGGAGGTGTGGTCCTCATGGCCAAGTCACTCGCTGACGCCCTCGGGCCAGATGGTATCCGGGTAAACGCCGTCGCCCCAGGGACGATCGACACCTTTTTATTGCGCACGTCGCCTGGCATAGCCGAAGCGGTGGAGGGTTTTCGCCAACGCACCCCGCTGCGCCGCCTTGGCCAACCCTCGGAGATAGGCGACGCCGTCGCTTATCTCGGCTCAGACTTGTCTAGTTATGTCACAGGCCATGTCCTTGTTGTCGACGGTGGGCTACTCGCGGTGATCTGATCAAGACCATGGGTGCCAAAGTTGCGTGTTCCCGCCACCGCACTCAAACAACGCAGCATCCGCACCGGTGCGGCCTCATTCAAAATTTTCGTGCAGGTTCAATCGAGTGGTCCGCGCATCATCCTCATGCCAGGCTATTCTTACCAGCAGCACACCCCTTCGGTGCGCCGCTCAAATAAAAGGAGCATCAAATGTCTTCCGTTACACTCTCACACAGGATCTCTACCGTGCCCTCTAGCAGGATCCTCATAACAGCGGTGCCAACATTCGGTCGTGCTTTGATCGCGACGATCTTCTTGCTGTCTGGCATCAGCAAGCTCATGGCCCCTGCCATGACGATCAGCTACATCGAGGCAGTGGGCCTACCGTTGCCAAGCATCGCTTACGGGGCAGCTGTCTTGGTTGAGATTGCTGGAAGCCTTGCACTGGTAGTGGGCTTCCAGACCCGCCTCGTTGCCTTGGCTTTAGCAGGCTTTTCGGTGATCACCGCTGTGGCTTTCCACGCCAACCTTGCCGATCAGAACCAGTTCATCCACTTCTTCAAAAACGTCGCTATGGCGGGCGGCCTGTTGCAGGTTCTCGCTTTCGGCGCTGGCCCCCTGAGCTTCGACGGTTGGCGCCGCCACTCCAGCAGGTAGTACGGACTGCAAGTCTGCCCCAACTTTAATTGCCGAGTACCCCCGTTGTCCCAAGGAGCATAGCTATGCCATCTATGAGAGCTCTGCGTTTCGAAGCATACGGGCCACCATCTGCCTTGTCTCTCCAGGATATACCTGTTCCGAGCCTTAACCCGGGCGAGGTGCTCGTGAAGGTGCATGCCACCGCAGTCAATCCTAGCGATGTTAAGATCGTATCAGGCCTCTTCAGCGCATCACTGCCATCCACTCCGGGTCGGGATTTTGCCGGAACTGTCATAGCTGGGGACACCTGGATTGGCAAAGAGGTTTGGGGCAGCGGAGCCGGGTTCGGGTTCCACCGGGCTGGTGCTCATGCTGAATACGTCATCGTTCCTGCTGACTGGCTTTCCGCAAAGCCCACGGCGCTCTCGATGGAACAAGCAGCTTCGATTGGTTCCGCATTTGTCGCTGCTTGGTTTGCTCTCATGACTGCTGGCGCACTTCAAGGCGGCGAGACCGTCCTGATTACGGGCGCATCTGGTGCCGTCGGCCAAGCAGCAACACAAATCGCCCATTGGAAGGGTGCCAAGGTGGTTGGAGCTGATATTATTACAAGCCAAGGCTGGCCGGACTATTTCATCGATGCAAAACGCCAAGATTTAGTCACGGAGGTCCAATCGTGGACTCACGGCAAGGGCGTCGACCTGGCTCTGGATGCCGTCGGTGGATCAATGTTCGAGCCGACCCTTCGGTCTTTGAGATTAGGCGGCAGACAAGTCGCGATCACGAGTGTCGGCACCACACGCGTGGAATTCGACTTGGCTGACTTTTACCACAAGCAACTGCATCTAGTTGGTGTCGACACTGCAAAGATGAGCGGCGTCGAAATTGCAGCGATCCTGGACCAACTCCGAGACGGCTTCGAGACAGGGCAGCTTCGGGCGCCGCCGGTCAGAACGTGGATGTTGGAACAGGCTCGTGAGGCTTACACTGTTGTCGCCACGGGCAGCGCATCAGCCAAGCAAGTGCTTGTCTTGTGATCCACCAATTGCCGCGCTGGCGACGGCCCAGTACCAGGAGGCTTGAAGGCTCGATGACATGGCTGCTGGCAGATGCCCCCCAGTGGAAAGGGTGGGACCGGAAATGCCTCCGCACTCCCGAGTCTAGTACGATGGTGAATGAGTTAGTAGATCAGTTCACGCCCTTCTTTGCCAAGAGAGCCGAACATCAATTTGCAAAGTGTCGCTGCCTACCGGCGGCCCGATGCTGTGTAGATCCTTTTGAATCACGAGATCCAACATGGAAAGGACAATGCCATGACCGTTCAGTCCTATGCTGCCGAAGTCGAACAGATCATTCTGCCGGCCGTTCGCGATCTCGGCGATGGCTTCCAAGTGCGCCGCGCCTTGCCATCTATGCATCGCCGCATGGTCGGACCGTTCATCTTTCTCGACAGCTTCGGTCCCGTCGCTTTTCAAGCGGGTGAAGGTCTCGACACGCGTCCGCACCCTCACATCGGGCTTGCAACCCTGACCTACCTCATCGATGGCGAGATCCTGCACCGCGACAGCGAGGGCTATGTGCAACCGATTCGCCCTGGTGAAGTCAATGTCATGACGGCTGGACGCGGCATTGTGCACTCGGAACGGAGCAGCGAAACAACACGGGCCAGTGGCGGCGCGGTGTTCGGCTTCCAGAGCTGGGTGGCGTTGCCCACGGATCAGGAAGAGACATCCCCAGGCTTTCAGCACGCCGACGCCGGCGAACTTCCCCTGATGGAGGGAGAAGGCATAAGCCTCAGACTGATCGCGGGTTCATTGCATGGACGCACCGCACCGACACGCACCTACTCCGATTTGTTCAACGCCGATGTATCTCTGAATGATGGAGCGCGCCTGCGCATTGATGCGGAGCATGTCGAGCGGGCGGTTTACGTCATAAGCGGAGAGATTGAGGTCGCCGGGCAGACTGGGAGCTTCGGCAAGGACAGACTTGTCGTGTTCAAGCCCGGGGCGGAGATCGTGCTGCGTGCAGTCGGAGCCGCCCGCCTGATGCTGCTCGGCGGCGAGCCGCTGCCCGAGAAGCGCTACATCTACTGGAATTTCGTGTCGAGCCGCCGCGAGCGCATCGAGCAGGCTGCGCAGGACTGGCGCGATCGTCAGTTCCCCGGCGTTCCAGGCGAAACCGAGTTCATCCCTCTGCCTGACACCCCGCCTTTCCGGCTGAAGTGACACAATCGCGTCACGCTCTGTCCCGCAAAACTCACTGCCTTCCCAACTCTCCAGAAGGATCTCTGTGCCATGACCTATGCCATCATCGGCTCGGGCGCGATCGGCAGCGCTCTTGCTCGCCAGTTTGCCCGCAGCAGCATCGAAGTTCAGATCGCCAACAGCCGAGGGCCGGATTCCCTTGCAGATCTGGTTGCAGAGCTCGGATCGTATATAACTCCAACCACCCTGCCCGAGGCTCTGAAAGCGGATACGGTGATCCTCGCCATTCCCTTTATGGCCGTCGCCGACGCTGTCCAGGGTTCTGCGCAATGGAACGGCCGGATCGTCGTCGACGCGACGAATGCCATCGACTTTCCAGCCTTCACACCCAAGGATCTTGGAGGCCGCTCCTCGACGGAAATCGTGGCCGAGATGGTTCCCGGAGCACGGGTGGTCAAAGCATTCAACACCCTGCCGGCGGCCGTGCTGGCCAGTGATCCGGCGCAGGATGGCGGACGCCGCGTTCTGTTCGTCTCAGGCAATCACGCCAGCGCCAACGCTGACATCGCCAGTCTGATCGAGCGTCTCGGTTTCGCGCCGATCACGTTAGGCGGACTGAACCAGGGCGGACTGCTCCAGCAGTTCGGCGCACCGCTGGTCGCCCAGAACCTGATAAAGCTCAGGTGACATGTTCCAAGATTATCGTCTTCTGCCTCCTGAAGTCGCGCCTGTTAACGACCGCCTTTATAGGTCACAACTCCGCAGAACCACCCGTCCGGAGAGTGCGGAGCCAGACAAGGAAGGGCTCTTTCGGTTCGCGTCATGCGTGTGAGGTTATTTACGCCTGTTCGAGAATTTTATCTTCTTCTCCCGAACTTTAAGAAGCTGTCACTCAAGGCCATTTCGGGCAGAGGCTCCCGCGGATGAGAACGTCTAGGATAGCGAAACTCTTGTAATGCGTCTGGGTCGCACGTTACCTGAGATGTGACCTGCTGCTCGAGGTGACTGACATTGTTAACTACGCGGCAGCCCTACCCCGGCCGATGAGACAAGCCTCTCGGCTGGGGCATCCATTATCAGGATCGTTGAAGAGCGTTACTTCTCTCGGTATAGGATCATTCCAGCATGGTGCAGGACGCCATCGATGAACTCACCGTCCGCGGTAAATCCCGTATCATCCCAGTAGTAGATATGATTGCGCCGGATCTCATACCGTCCCTGATAAGCGCTCTTGCGGCTCCCGCGTGCCTCGTCATACCGGCCGTTCGGCAGAAGTTCGTGCCGGATGCGGCCATCCTTGGTGACCCACATCCCAACATATTGATGCTGTGGCATGCTTATTGCCTGTCCCTTGCTGGATTCATCCGTATTCGCTGGGCTACCCTGCGCTGGTTGCTCAACCCCCAGTCCGACGACTGTTGCAAAGAGGAGAGCAAGTGCCTTCCGGTTCATAACATCCTCCACATCAGTTGGGGCTCGCGGTGGGGCGGACGATGATCTCGCTGACGTCAACACCCTTCGGCTGCTCAATCGCGTAGCAGATCGCACCCCCGATAACAGACGGTTCGATAGCAACACTGCGATACTCCTTCATGACCGCGCGTGTGGCCTCATCAGAGATTGTGTCGGCGAGTTCACTGGTGACAACGCCGGGCGAAATAACAGTGACGCGGAGTCGATCTGTCTCCTGCCTGAGGCCGTCGGAGATTGCCCAAACGGCATATTTTGTGGCGCAGTAAACGGCAGCCGTGGGTGAGACGCGGTGCGCACCTATGGAGGCCACGTTGACGATATGACCCGCACCCCGAGCATTCATGGTGGGCAGAACTGCGGCGATGCCGTTCAGAACACCTTTGATGTTGACATCCACCATCTGATCCCACTCGTCGACCTTGAGGGCGCTGAGCGGGGACAAGGGCATAACACCAGCATTGTTGACGATCACGTCAATGCGGCCGAACTCATCGAGCGTGTTAGCGACAACTCGGGCAAAATCGTTGCGGGAGGTCACATCAAGCTGATGAGCTCGTGCGACGCCTCCGGACGCCTCGATTTCTTTTACCAAACTTGTGAGGCGGTCAGTCCGACGGGCGCCGACCACCACAACATGGCCGGCTTTGGAGAGCTCTCGAGCTGTTGCTTCGCCAATTCCGCTAGAGGCTCCTGTAATGAGAACAATCTTCTGATCCGACATAACGGTTCCTTTCGCTGTCTTGAGC
Organism: Microvirga sp. BSC39; assembly: GCF_000739015.1. Taxonomy (GTDB): domain Bacteria; phylum Pseudomonadota; class Alphaproteobacteria; order Rhizobiales; family Beijerinckiaceae; genus Microvirga. The sequence goes on along the minus strand of NZ_JPUG01000028.1, from coordinate 11,999 downwards.
CGCTTGGTTCCTGGGCCTGCGGCGCTGGTCCAAAGGCCCACGAACACAAAATAGCTCGTGCTACTGGATAGTTCGAGCTGCCAATGCTAAACACACTGGTTAGAGTTACTAACCAATGTGCCGGGAACTGTCTGGGGTTGCCGTTTTTCTTGCAGGTGCTGAACCGCCGTAATCTACCGCTCAAGCTGCGGGTGCTTGGAGACTTCTGCCAACGGAAGCGACGACAGTTCCGAGGGGAGTACATTGTGAAGAGATATGCTTGCGCAACAGCCTGCATTTGGCCCGCTGGCCGAAGCAAAAGGCCGCTAACTGTAGAATCCTAAGACGGGTCAACGCTTTATGTCGAACAGTGACCAATCAAGACCGGATCGTACAGCAGCGAGTGCACACGGGCAGTATATTGGCGGGCGTGTGATCGCGAGCGGCGACGGCCCAGCATGGCGCGACTTGTTTGTCGAGGTATTCTCCCACAACCATGTGGAGCGCCCGTTCTTGGTTCCCGCGGTTGCGGAGCCTTTGATCGTATGGGTGATATCCGGTGAAGCGAGAGTCGACGAACGGGATCCTGGGGGTGAATGGCTCTCAAGTCATGTCAGCGTCGGCGATTTCTTTCTCACACGTACCCCCAGCCCCTACGAGATGAAATGGGAAGCGCACGGCGACATGCCATTTCAGGTTATGCACGTCTACCTTGGCCTCCCGCTTTTTGAGCGGGTCGCGACTGAGATGCTGGGCAAAGGCGCCCCCCCTCCTACGTTGCGGGACGTGTCGGGGGGACGAGACGAAACAATATCTAACCTCCTTCGGCTTGTACACCTCGAGTTGCTGCGGGTTCGTGATCAAAGCCCTCAGTTCATCCAGGCCCTCGCTCAAAGCCTGGCTGTCCATCTCTTACGAACCCATGTGGATGACACTCAAAACAGCACGGTGAGCAATGCTCTGCCGGGCTTCAAATTGCGACGGGCACTAAGCTTTATGGAGGCTGGGCTCCATGAGGAGTTTAGCCTAAGCCACCTTGCACAGGAGGTGGGCATGAGCGAGTTTCACTTTAGTCGGCTATTCAAGAAGGCCACTGGGCTCTCGCCGTCTCGGTTCTTCATCAAGCGGCGGCTCGCAAAAGCCCAACAGCTTCTTCTTGAGACCGACATGAGCATCATCGAGATCGGCATGTCCGTCGGTTACTCCAGCCCAAGTCACTTTGCCCAGGTTTTTCGGCAGGAGATCGGCATGACTCCCAGCGAGTACCGCCGCCGGTAATCCCCATTCAACCTCGGCCGACCCTGCTTTCCCTGCTTTCGAGCAAAATCGCGACAGGCGGAGCAAGGCTCCGAGAGAAGTGCCAAGCACGTCTCGCTAAATTCCTCCTCGTTGGCCGGAACACTGAACTGTCACCACGGGCGGTGTTCCTCTCAATGAAGGAGATCAAACATGTCTAACATCACTGGAAAGGTTGCGCTCGTCACCGGAGCATCGAGCGGGATTGGTGCCGCAAGCGCCGTCAAGCTTGCAGCCGCAGGTGCAAAGGTCGGACTTGCCGCCCGCCGATCCGAGAAGCTCGAAAGGATCAAGTGCGAGATTTCCGCGGCCGGCGGCGAAGCACTCGTGATTGAAATGGATGTGGTCGATCCGACATCCGTCGAGGCTGGTGTGCAGAAGCTCATCGACGTATTCGGCTCGATTGACATCGTTGTCAACAATGCGGGTCTGATGCCACTCTCTGACGTCGACCAGCTCAAGACCGATGAATGGCATCGGATGGTTGATGTCAACATCAAGGGCCTTCTCAACACGACTGCTGCGGTCCTGCCCCAAATGATTAAGCAGCATTCAGGCCACATCTTCAACATGTCCTCGATTGCCGGCCGGAAAGTCTTCAAAGGCCTTTCTGTTTACTGCGCGACGAAACACGCAGTCACCGCCTTCTCCGACGGGCTTCGTATGGAGGTCGGCCAGAAGCACAACATCCGCGTTACCTGCATCCAACCAGGGGCTGTCGCAACAGAACTATACGATCACATCACGGACCCCGGGTACAGGCAGCAGATGGATGATCTCGCGAAGCAGATGACCTTCCTGGAGGCCGGGGACATCGGCGACACCATTGTCTTTGCGGCTGCGGCACCTGCCCACGTCAACGTCGCAGAACTCTTCGTCCTGCCGGTCGAACAAGGATGGTGATGACACTCGGCCGTACTCGGCCTCTCCGCGAGCACGCGGGGAGGCCGCTTAGGAAAGGACAGAAAATGAAACAGATTGCGGCTTCTCAAGCCTACCGCCTGCTGGAACCTGGACCGGTTGTTTTGGTCACAACCCAGTGCGAGGGCGTGGCCAACGTGATGACCATGGGCTTTCACATGATGATCCAGCACGCGCCGCCGCTCATCGGTTGCGTCATCGGCCCATGGGACCATAGCTACGAAGCCCTGAGTGAAACGGGTGAATGTGTGATCGCGATCCCAACTCTGGACCTCGCCGAAGCTGTCGTCGATATCGGCAATTGCTCCGGCGACCAGGTTGACAAGTTCCAGCGGTTCGGACTGACGAAGCGTCCTGGAAAAGCAGTATCCGCGCCACTCATCGTCGACTGTCTCGCTAACATAGAGTGCCGTGTTGCCGACAGGACCCTTGTCGACACATACAATCTCTTCATTCTGGAGGCGAAGGAGATCTGGATCGATGAAGACCGTACGGAAACACGGACGATCCATCACCGGGGCAACGGTAGCTTTATTGTAGATGGAGCAATGCTCAATCTGAGCGATCAAATGGCGAAGTGGCGGCACCTGCCATGAGGCACACCGCCAATACCTGGCAACCTTCTGTTCTGCAATCATCAGGCTTACTAAGGAGGACATCCATGTCTGCATATCTTGTCGTTGACCTTGATATCAAAGACCTGGCGTCCATCGCCGACTACCGCTCCAAGGCTTTGCCACTTGTGGCAAAAGCGGGGGGCCGCCTCATTGCTCTTGATGACGCTCCACTCGAACTCGAGGGATGGCACGCAACCAACATGTTGATCATCGAATTCCCGGACATGGAGGCGATCCGTAATCTGTTTGCCTCTCCGGAGTATGCGCCACTTGCGCGCCAGCGGCAGGCGGCCGCCGGCTCCCGGATTGTAGCGTTGCGTGGAGTCAAACGGCCGATCTAAGGGATTGAGACAGATCGTGCCCTGTGAAGGCCAGGGAGGTCAGCCGAGGCGATCTCCCTGGTAAGGAGCCAAGGTCCTACTGCGATGATCCCGCTACGAGGGTGTGAGAGGTGGCTGCTGCTCTGGCGTTCACGAAGAATTCAGGTGGGATGGAGCAGGCTTTGTCATCGGTCGCCCAACCGTACTCCCGGCCAAGCCCAGGATCCTAGATCCCTCTCAATCGTTGGACTTGGTCGGGTCTTATCTTACGGCGTCTCTTCCTGCCTGTAGCCGTTCCATCGACGCCTACAGCGCCTGGGCTGATGGTTTTGGATATCAGCGCAATCGACCACGACGTTCATCTGAGGAATGAGCCTTGATGTGGTCGATCAAGGCGCGCAGCTTCGGGGCCATATTCCGCCTGTTCGGGAAATAGATATAAAAGCCCGGGAACGGGGGCAGATAGGGCTCAAGCAAAGAGACGAGTGCGCCACTCTCAACATAGGGGCGGAAAGTCTCCTCAGTTGCGAAGGTGATGCCAGCTCCGGCCAGCGCACTGCGTAACATAAACCGCAAATCATTGGTCGTAATCTGCGGCTCAACCGAGACAGTGAAGGGAGTGCCGTTCTCCTCGAACTCCCATCGGTAAGGTGCGGCTTCCGGCGAGCTGCGCCAACCGATGCAGCGGTGCTGGGCCAGATCGCGGGGATGCTCCGGCACGCCCCGCGCTGCGAGATAGGCAGGAGCCGCGACGACAGCCTCTCTCACCTGGCCGCCGATAGGCACGGCGACCATATCCTGCTCGATGACGTCGCCTAGCCGTACCCCGGCATCGAATCCAGCCGCGACGATGTCGAATTCATTGTCCGTTACGGTCACGTCAACCGTCACGTGCGGATGCGCTTCGGCAAAGGTCGCGATCAGGGTGCCTGACAGAAATGGCTCCGCGATAGAGGTTACAGCGATCCTCAGCTTTCCGCGCGGGGATTGATCACCACCGACCCCTTCGAGCGCCTGCACGATATCTGACATCGGCTGACCGAGCGCTTCATAAAGCTGCTGCCCCGCCTCGGTGAGACGAACCGCCCGTGTGGTGCGTGTGACGAGCGTTGCGCCGAAGCTGTCTTCGAGACGCTGGACGCCTTGGCTGACGGCCGAGCGGGTGACGCCAAGACGGTCAGCAGCAGCGCGGAAGTTGGCTTCCTCGGCGACAGCGAGAAAGAGCGGAAGAAGGTTGTAATCAAGTCGCATTGTCAAGTCCGGCTAACCGCCCAGTCGAGCATTCGACAGATACCGGCATCATCGATCCTCGTCCATCTATTGCGTGTCACTCGACAACAGAAAGGACTATTGACATGAAAGCACTGCTCCTTACCGCCGGTTTGCTCGCTCTGGCTGGACCGGCCGCGGCCCAGACCTGCCCCCAAAACGGAAACGACGCTCCGCTCGCCCTCCACAAGGCGTGGATCATGGAAGGATGGGAGCGCAAGGAGGGTGATCGGCCCTTCGTCTTCGCTCAGAAGTTGAGCCGCTACTATGACCTGAACGCCCCCCAGGGCGTCTTCTACGACAACTTCGCCCCTGGCCCAACGCAGCTTTTCGACAACGCTGCCGTCTACGGTGCCAATTGGGAGGATCTGCAGAATGGTGCGCGTTCGGTTCTCCACGCGCTCACCGGCGGTCATGATCAGGTCGTGGGGGACAGGGTCGCCTCAACGACAATCGGCTTTGTCGGGAAGATCACCCGCCTGAACGGAGAGGTGGTCGCATTCGATGGGCGTTCCCAGCTCGGCTGGGTCTGCACCGAGGGTGCGTGGAAGATCCGCCAGGAGCTGAACTATGCCTGGGTCGTCAAGCCGGAGGATATTGCCCATTACTATCGGCAGACGGGAGAGGCGAAATGAGCGATGCCACCCATCCCTACGTTGGCCTGTGGGTGACGGCAGACGGCCATATCCGGCATGAACTGCTGCCGACCGGGCGCTATGTCGAGGCTCGCGGCGATCGTGAGCGTGCCTATGAGGGACGCTATGAGGTCAAGGCGAGCCACATCGACTATTGGGACGATACCGGCTTCACCGCAGACGGGGAGTTCATCGAGGGCATTCTGCACCATGCCGGTATGATCCTCTACCGGCAATAGTCGATGACAGCATACCTGCCGGGCGCGGATTTCGCGCCCGGTCCATCGAGATGAGACCAGTTTCTTGGCAAGCACACCCTGCTGCCGCTGGACGATTGCCTGTACGCCCTCCAGCCCACCATCCCGCACCTGACCCGCTCATCCCTGCATCGCTGTCTGCAGCGCCATAGCATCAGCCGCTTGCCTGAGGTGACCGGCGACAAGCCGGCCAAGAAGAAGTTCAAGAGCTACCCGATCGGCTACTTCCATATCGACATCGCCGAGGTGCATACGGAAGAAGGGCGGCTCTACCTGTTTGTGGCCATTGATCGCACCAGCAAGTTCGCCTTTGTCCAACTGCATGAGAAAGCCACAAGGCGGGTAGCGGGTGACTTCCTGAGGGCGCTGATTACGGCCGTGCCTTACAAAATCCATACGGTGCTCACCGACAACGGCACCCACTTCACCACACCCGGCAACATCAGTTCAGCCGCCCCTCTGATCAAAGAGGCCATGGAAAGAGGCGATCTTCCGGGCGCATTCGTTCGAGCTCGCCTGTGCCCAGAATGAGATCGATCATCGCCTACCAAGCCGCGCCATTCCTGGACGAACGGGCAGGTTGAGCGCATGAACCGGACCCTCAAGGACGCGACCGTCAGGCGCTACTACTATGACACCCACGACCAGTTGGGGGGCACCTGGGCGACTTCCTCGCCGCCTACAACTTCGCCCGAAGGCTCAAGACCCTGCGCGGCCTCACCCCCTACGAGTACATCTGCAAGATCTTTACAACCGAGCCTCAACGCTTCAGGCTCGACCCGCTCCACCAAATTCCGGGACCAAACATCTAGACGAAGCGCAGCCATCCCCGACCCACCTCGTTGTTCACGCTCTTGGGCTTGACTTGGTTCAGGTCCGAGCTGGGCGCTGCGTCCTGACGTCTGGCTACCTATTGGCTACCTGGAAGAAAACAGCTCAAAGGGCAGATGCCGGTAACCCTTTGATATTGTTGGTGAGCGCGCTGGGCCTCGAACCCAGGACCCTCTGATTATAAGTCAGGAAGTCTCGCCATAGGGTGCTCGGCGGCCATTCAGTGGCCCGGCAGGACCAGGATCTTCGGGCTCTTCGGCAATGTGGCGCGTGAGAGGGTGACGACAGCCGTGTCGCTGAACTCCACCGGAAAGTGCTTCCGGGCAGAGGCAAGAAAGCGGTTGAGCGTGGAGGAGCCGAAGAAGTGCATCGGGATCATCAGCGGGGCATTGATCGCCCGCAGCACCTCCATCATGTCGAACGTCTCCAGCGTGTAGCCGCCGTCCACCGGCACCAGCAGAACGTCAATGCGCCCGAGCTTCTTGAGGTGCTCGGGCGAGAGGGTGTGGTGCAGATGGCCCAGATGGGCGATGCACAGTTGGGCAGTCTCGAACACGAAGATGGAGTTGCCGTCGTACTCAGTCGCTCCGCCATAGCTGCGGATGTTGGTCGAGACATTGCGGATGCGTACATCCTGCACGGCCAGGTCGTGATAGGCAGGCCCCCCAGCTGGGTTCCAGCCCCTCAGCACATGCTTGATCCCAGGATCCGGATGGTAGCTGAAATGGGTGGAATGGGCCTTGTTCATGGTGGCCACATCAGGCGTGACGGGCGGACGCGTGCCGTCGCTGTAGTCAGTGGCAATCCGCACCCCTTGCGGGGTCTCGATCAGGAAGGTGGCGTGGCCCACAAACGTCAGGCCAACTACATCCTGACGTAACGCAGCCCACGAGAACAGAGTATCCTTGGAGGCGATCAACCCAGGGCAGCTTTCGGACCCCGCTGGGGTAGCAGATAATGGCGAACTCAGGCTTACCCAGATAGCGACCACCCAGGCGATTTGCATTAATCTTGTCACCGGCGCCTCCATCGTCCCAGGTCAGGACAGTCGTGAACTTTGAGGATGCTGGCAGAACATTGAAGATGTAGGCATTGGAAGTCGCCAGGCCACAAGCCGACGGCTCAGGAAATGGGAGGCCTTCAGGCAAGGGTGGTACGCTGCGGGGCCAGCAGCACGGCTTGATTGAGGGCCTCGAGCATGCTCCGCTCATCGGCCCGACCCGTTCCAGCGATATCGAAGGCGGTGCCATGGTCCACCGATGTGCGGATCATGGGCAACCCCACGGTGACATTGACGCCTTCCTCGATCCCAAGAACCTTGACTGGACCATGGCCCTGGTCATGGTACATGGCGACCACAAGATCAAAGTCGCCGCGTTGGGCGCGGAAGAACAGGGTATCAGCCGGAAGAGGACCTTCGACATGGATGCCGCGCGCCTGGAGTGCCTGCACCGCCGGCTCGATCTTCTGCTCCTCCTCACCATGGCCGAACAATCCGTTTTCGCCGGCATGAGGATTGATCCCGCACACCCCGATGCAGGGGCTGGCGATCCCCGAGCGCACAAGAGCCTCGTGCCCGCGCAGAATGGTCCGTTCGACCAGTCCCGGCTCGATCTTCGCGATGGCATCGATCAGGCCGACGTGGGTGGTCACGTGAATGACGCGCAGCTTCGGGGTCATCAGCATCATTGAGACTTCCGGCGTGTGCGTCAGTGCCGCCAGGATCTCGGTATGGCCCGGGAAGGGATGCCCTCCTGCGTGGAGCGCCTCCTTGTTCAGCGGGGCCGTGCAGATGGCATCGACCTCATTCGCTAAGGCCAGTGCGACCGCCCGCTCGATGTACCGGAACGCCGCATTGCCCGCGAGCGGGGACAGCTTGCCCCACGGCAGATCGTCGGGGATCAGGCCAAGATCGATGCAATCAACCGACCCATGCTCGAACGCAGCCTCCTTCGGACCTAACACAGGTCGAACGTTCAAGGAGGAGCCGACGATCTTACCAGCCTGTCGCAGGCGGTTGGCATCTCCGATAATCAGGGGCTCGCAGTGCTGGTATACCTTCCGATGAGCAAGCACCTTCATGATGATCTCGGGGCCGACACCTGCCGCATCGCCCATTGTGATTGCTATGATAGGCTGACTCATGCACGAACCCCTCAAGCCAAGTGCCTATATTACTCGCTCATAGTAAGATTGGAACAGTCGCTCCGACCACCTCGAAGGATCGCCCGGCAACGTTTCAATGTCGCGCGATCACCGAAGGCCCCGGCCTTTGTGATCACCGGGATAGCAATACTGCCGATCGATACTCCGATCGGTGTCCCAGGCTCGATCTCACCCTGCATTCTCAAGCCTGATATACCGGCTCGATCCAGGATCGCCCGTGCCGTCTCGCCGCCGGTCACAATAAGCCCGCCAACCTTGAAAAGGCGCGGGGCAATCAGCTCGGCCAAAGCTGCTGCAAGCTGTGGCCCCTCCTGAAAGTTGATTTCCTCACCGCGCATCGCGACTGCGACGTCTAACCCCGATCCCAAAGCCGCATCGAGTGTTCGGGCATAGGACTGCACCTGCTCCAGGGCGCTGCTCTCCCGAAGAGCAGATGGCAAAATCGTCAGGGACATAACACCCTGCTCCTCTGCCAACGCATCAAGCTGCGTGTGTGACACACTGGATGCACTGCCCACGACAACGAGAATGGGCCCTTCAGCCGCTGCCCAGGTTGGAGCTGATGAGGGTACGACCTCCCCCTCCCCAGTTGTGACGAGAGCCCGCATCAGGCCGGCGGAGCCGACCCACAGCGGCTTTCCCGGCAGCATGCGGGACGCGGCCGCAACAACGAGCATATCGTCCTGGGTCTGAGCGTCGCATACGACAACATCGCACCCGGCATATACCCACTTTGCGAGCCGCGTCTTGAGTGCCTCTGACCCGAGCGCGACCTGTTCGAGAGTGACCATTCCGACCCTGAATGCCGCATCCTCAAGGATGGCCCGCAGATCGCCGGAACCTGTCAGGCCCGCCTGCTTCCAGAGGGCGGTGGCCCCAAGCGGGTTGCCGTTGACGAACACCTGACCGTCAATCGTCGTGCGTCCCGCTCCGGGGAAAGCCGGTGCAACGATCACAAGAGGCGCATGTCCAAGGACGTTGGTTGCGGCTTGGCGGATATAAGCAAGCTCCGACGGCCAATTGCCGCGCAGAGTCGAGTCGATCTTATGATACAGTATGCGTGTGCTCTTGCTGTAGAGGTGTTGGACAGCTCCCGTAACGGCAGTTCCGGCCTCCTGAGCCGTCATGGCCCGGGAATTCACATCGACTGAGACAGCAGTTGCGCCGCCCAGATTGGCTTTTAGATCGAGGAGCACCACCGTGTTGGCACCCGCTGTGGCGCACGACACGGCGCAGTCTGCGGCACCGGTCAGGTCGTCAGCAATGATAAGAGTTGCGATCATCGACTGTCCGTCCACCAGAGTTGCTCGGGTCCATAGTTGCTTGCCACAGATGCACTCAAAAGACACGGGGCGGGTGCACGGATTGAGCTGCGCTACCTCAGACGATGCCCCAGGCGCGATAGCGGGTTCGCCCGGTAAGCTCCCTTGGCAGGGCGCCGCCAAGCTGGACCAGCATCAGGTCGACCGCCTTTGGCGTGACCTTCAGCAGCTTGGCCCTGAGCGGCACCGTCACCAGCGGGCGTGACAGGAACAACTCGACCAAGTCCGGCAGCTTCGAGTTCGAGCGGGTCCTGGCCGTGACTCGGCTCATCAGCTCACGGGCGAGGATCAGCCGGTCGAGATCCTTGTGGGCGAGGACAAGCGCCTCCTCCAGCACCTGGCAGAAGCCCTCCAGCTTCTCGGCAGCCCCTTCCCAGCCCTGAGGCGGGAACTTCGACTGCTTGAAGCCGGCCGCCAGCGGCAGCCCTGTCAGCCCTCTCGCCCGCAGGATTGCGGCGGCCATGATCAGGCCGATCCAGGTTAGGCGGTCGTAGAGGTTGAGATCGAGCCATACACTCCACGCCACCGCTGCCGCAGCAATGGTTGGCCAGGAACTGGTGCGCTTGACCACATCCAGCCACAGGTCCTCTGCCTCGGCTTCGTCACAAATTCGGAGAGGGGACGAGAGGAGAGCAGATGCGCGGCAGCGCGGTTAGGTGGCGAGCAGTTCAAACGGCATCGTCAACTTGATCGCAGAGTTACCTGGATCGAGCCACCCATGTGGGATGAAATCGACCCGTGCCTCCCATTATGCCCGCTACCCCTTCCCGGCCGAAGTGATCAGCTCCGCCGTCTGGCTGTACTTCCGGTTTCCGCTCAGCCTGCACATGGTCGAGGAGATGCTGGCCGCCCGAGGCCTCGAGGTCAGCCACGAGACCGTGCGGCAATGGGCGCTGAAGTTCGGCCAGGGCTTTGCCAACCGGATCCGCCGGCGTCTGCCAGCACCCGGAGACAAGTGGCACCTAGACGAGGTTGTGATCAGCATCGCCGGCCAGAAGCACTGGCTGTAGCGAGCTGTGGACCAGCACGGGGTTGTGCTCGACCTCCTGGTTCAGAGCCGGCGCAATGCCCAGTCGGCCAAGCGGCTGTTGCGCAAGCTCCTCAATAAGCAAGGCGTCGCACCTCGCGTGATGATCACCGACAAACTGGCCAGCTATCCCGACGACGGGAGCGGATCATGAAGCGCTTCAAATCAGCCGGTCAGGCCCAACGCTTTCTCTCGCCCCACGATCAAGTAGCTAACCTCTTCCGCCGCTCTACTCACTCCAAAGCCGCTAATCATTGCCGTGCCCGTGCTCGGGCGTTTCAGGCCTGGTCTGAGATAACCGGCGTCGGGACTGTCGCCTGATCCAGCCTCAAACCAGGGTACGCGCATCCTTCTCCGACAACTTGACGGTGCCGGGAAAGGAGCCGCTGGTGAGAGCGGCTCCTGCTTGAGAAGGTTTCCCCATGAGGATGCGAGCTGCGTGGGGCTGGCCCGGATCCGGCTCGGAAAGCTCCCAATCCTTTAAGCGGCTTTGACGCCTTGGAGGAAGTCCTGGACTTCTCGGGAGAGGTCGTTGGAGTGGCGCGACAGCTCCTGGGCGGCGCCCAGCACCTGGCTGGCCGCCGAGGTGGTCTCGCCGGCCCCCTGCTGCACGTCGTTGATGCTGCCGGTCACGGCTTCCGTGCCGCGCGCCGCCTCCTGCACGTTGCGGGCGATCTCGGCCGTGGCCGCCCCCTGCTCCTCCATGGCGGCGGCAATCGAGGTGGAGATCTGGCTCATCTCGGTGATCGTGCGGGCGATCTCCTGAATGGCCGACACCGTCTGCTGCGTCGCCTGCTGCACCGAGCCGATCTGGGCCGAGATCTCCTCCGTGGCCTTGGCCGTCTGCGACGCCAGCTCCTTCACTTCGGTGGCCACCACGGCAAAGCCTTTCCCAGCCTCGCCGGCGCGGGCCGCCTCGATGGTGGCGTTCAGCGCCAGCAGGTTGGTCTGGCCCGCGATGGTGTTGATCAGCTGCACCACGTCGCCGATGCGGCTGGCCGTGGAGGCCAGGTCCTGCACGGCCGCATCCGTGCGGCGCGCCCCCTGCACGGCCCGGTCGGCGATCTGCGACGACTGCGCCACCTGGGAGGCGATCTCCCGGATGGAGATGGACAGCTCTTCTGTGGCGGCCGCCACGGTCTGCACGTTGGCCGAGGTCTGCTGGGCGGCCGACGAGACGGTGACGGACTGCTGGGTGGTCTGGCTGGCCACTGCCGTCATGGTCTGGGCCGTGGCCTCCATCTCGGTGGCGGCGGAGGACAGGCCCTGGGTGAGGGCCGACACGTTGCTCTCGAAGCGCTTGGTGATCTGGTCGAGCATCTCGGCGCGGCGCATCTTGGCCTGGTTCTCGGCGTCCTG
>NZ_JPUG01000027.1 GCF_000739015.1 Microvirga sp. BSC39 | reverse complement strand
ACGGTCGCCAAACAGCCGACGGTAAGCCTGATTGACGAACTCAAACACGTGGTGGGGGCCGGTCAGGACGATAATGAAGCCGGGTGCCTGCTCGAACAGGCGCTGCTGGCGCTCCTTCTCGGCGGCCAAGCGGCGCTCGGCCATGACCTGAGCGGTGATCTCCATGCAGGGGCAGAAGAAGCCGGCGACTTCACCGGTGTGATCCCGAACGGGCGTGTAGGAGAACGCAAAGTGGGTCTCCTCGCGAAAGCCGCGCCGCATCATGAACAGGGTGATGTCGTCCATGTGGACCGGCTCGCCGGCATAGGCTTGCTCGACGATGGGGATGAGGTCGTCGCGGATCTCGTCCCAGACGTCCAGGACAGGTTGGCCCAGCGCGGCCGGATGTTATTGGGCTAGGATCTCGGAGTAGGCGTCATTGTAGAGCAGGATGCGCTCGGCCCCCAGGCGATGAACATCGGCTGGGACGAGCCGAGCATAACGCTGACCAGCGTTTTGAGCGTCTGTGACCAGGCATGCGGCGGACCAAGCGGGGTTGCGGCCCAGTTACGGGCGCGGATCAAGGCTCCCATCTGCCCGCTGCCGGAAAGAAAGTCCGGGAGAGCCTTGGGATCAGGCCTGCCGTGCATTACGCGGTGTTCCTTGTGGAAGGCTTTCACCGCAACGAGCACTGCTGCTCAGGTTTTCCATGCGTCATACCTCCAGGTTTAGATACTGACCCCGACCCAGCCTTGGCCATGCGCTGTCCCGATTCTCTGTTTATGCTCCGGCTCATCAGGCTGGAGCATGCAGTCCGCTCAGCACGCCTTGATGCCTCAGCCCGTTACTGGCGGACAGGGTGCTTACCTACCCCTCGACCTGCGCCGCGGCAATCCCATTCCCCACGCCCTGGTGCCTGATGAGCAGATCCGCTTCGAAACAGGCACGTATCGAGGTGGACGGCAAGCCCAAGCTGGGCAGAGAACCGAAGTAAGCAGGCCGGCACTGCGTCGTACGAGGACCGCTCCTGGCACTCCTGAGACATAAATGTTTGGTCCGCTTGAGGACTCAAGAGCCGACGTTCGTTGAGCGGCTGGAAGGTGAAATTCTGACCCGGTGCGGACATTTCGCCTTACATTGAAACATTACTTCACAAGCCTCGTATTTGAGCTTCCGCCGCTTTTCTGAGCAAATTCTGTCAGGCTTCCGAACTCTCCGGTCATCGCCCGCGCAAGCCGTTATCTCTCGACCAATCATGGCATGCTTCTTGCATAGTGGTCCGTCGCTGCACCTGAACCAGGGCAGGCAAGGGAGAAGGACCTATGTCAATATTCGACATGACGCGGAGAAACTTGATGGCGCTGGCAGCAGCGGCACTGGTTTCGAGCGCAACGGCGCAGGCCGCACAAGCAGAGGAAACGATCAAGGTAGGGGTTCTCCACTCATTGTCTGGCACGATGGCGATCAGCGAAACGACGCTCAAGGACGTCATGCTGATGCTCGTGGAAGAGCAGAACAAGAAGGGCGGACTGCTCGGCAAGAAACTTGAGGCAGTTGTCGTCGATCCGGCTTCCAACTGGCCGCTCTTCGCTGAGAAGGCCCGCGAGCTCATCAGCCAGCACAAGGTATCCGCAGTCTTCGGCGCCTGGACCTCCGTATCGCGCAAGTCGGTGCTGCCGGTCTTCAAGGAACTCAACAGCATTCTGTTCTACCCAGTCCAATACGAGGGCGAGGAGAGCGAGCGGAACGTGTTCTACACGGGCGCCGCACCGAACCAGCAGGCAATTCCGGCTGTCGACTACCTCGCCAAGGAAGAGAAGGTCGAGCGCTGGGTCCTGGCCGGAACGGACTACGTCTATCCCCGTACCACCAACAAGATCCTCGAGGCCTACCTGAAGTCCAAGGGCGTAAAGGCCGAGGACATCATGATCAGCTACACGCCGTTCGGGCATTCCGACTGGCAGACGATCGTTGCCGACATCAAGAAGTTCGGCTCGTCGGGCAAGAAGACGGCCGTCGTCTCCACGATCAACGGCGATGCCAACGTGCCGTTCTACAAGGAGCTCGCCAACCAAGGCGTTAAGGCGACCGACATTCCGGTTGTCGCCTTCTCGGTCGGCGAAGAGGAACTTGCAGGCATCGACACGAAGCCTCTCGTCGGACATCTCGCAGCCTGGAATTACTTCCAGTCGGTCGACACGCCCGAGAACAAGGCCTTCATCGAGAAGTGGAAGGCTTACACCAAAAATCCGAAGCGCGTTTCCAACGATCCGATGGAAGCCCATGTGATCGGTTTCAACATGTGGGTGAAGGCCGTCGAGAAAGCCGGCACGACAGATCCGGACAAGGTGATCGATGCCATCGTCGGCATCAAGGTGCCGAACCTCACCGGCGGCGTCTCGGAGATGCTTCCGAACCACCACATCACCAAGCCGGTGCTGATCGGCGAGATCAAGGAGGATGGCCAGTTCGATACGGTCTGGCAAACGGATGATCTGGTGGCGGGCGATGCCTGGTCGAAGCACCTGGACGGTTCGAAGGACCTGGTCGCCGACTGGCAGACCCTCAAGTGCGGCAACTACAATACCGTGACGAAGAAGTGCGGTTCCTAAGCATTCGAAGATGAGGGCGGCAGCCGCCGCCCTCACGCTCCCTCCGTACGAAGCTCATTTCATGATTGTTTTGCGCAACTTCCTGCAGGCCTTCGTTCTGCTGCTCGGCATGGCCTCTGCTGCCTTGGCGGGACCTTATGAAGAAGCTCTGCTTAAGTTCACCAATGACAGCTATGCGGATACGGACGCCGCAATCGGTGCTGTTGCCGCCAGTGGCAATCCCTTGGCCGTGGATGTCGTCGAAGCCCTGCGCGACGGGCGGCTCCTCGTCGGGTCGGGACAGGTCTTCGTTCGCCGAGCCTCCGGAGACCTCATCAACGCGGCCACAGGTCAGACATGGGGCAATCCGACTGGTGAGCTGAAGTCGGTCCGGGTCAATAACCGGGTGCGTCGCGCTATCGAGGCTGCGCTCGGCAGCCTGACATTGCTCAGTCCCGATGCCGCGAAGCGCCTGGAAGCCGCACGCGCCGTGTTCCGCTCCCGGGATGAGGCGGCCTTGCCTGCGCTCGAGGAAGCCATTGCGCAGGAGGGCCATGTCCCTGTCAGGAATGCACTGGAGACTGCCCGTGCCGCCATCCTCCTGAGCAAGCAGGATGCTCTGCATACGCAGAAGCTCGCCGCCGTCGAAACCCTGCGGGATCGGGGTGATCAGGAAGCTCTCGCTCTCCTCTCCAACCTGCCGTCCCACGCCCCGCTTGAGATTATGGCGGCCGCAGGAAAAGCCGCCGAGGGTATTCGGGCCCGCCTTGCGTTCTGGCAGGCGTTCCAAAACGTCTGGTACGGCATCTCCCTCGGATCCGTCCTGCTGCTGGCCGCCATCGGCCTTGCCATCACGTTCGGCACCATGGGCGTCATCAACATGGCTCATGGCGAGATGGTGATGCTCGGCGCCTACACCACATTCATGGTGCAGGAAGTCATCCGCTCCTATTTTCCTGGTCTGTTCGGAGCCTCGCTCCTCATCGCGCTGCCACTTGCCTTCCTGGTTGCGGGTTCGGTCGGCCTTCTCATTGAGAGGGCGGTCATCCGGTTCCTTTATGGGCGCCCCCTGGAAACCCTGCTCGCCACGTGGGGAATATCGCTGATCCTGCAGCAGGGCGTGCGCACGATCTTCGGCCCCACCAACCGCGAGGTCGGAACACCCGCCTGGATGAGCGGCGCGCTAGACATCGGGGCGATAAGCCTGACCTATAATCGCATCGCCATCGTGGTCTTCGCCTTCTCCGTCTTTGCGATCCTGCTCCTTGTACTGCGGTACACCTCGCTCGGACTCTACGTGCGGGCCGTCACGCAGAACCGGCGCATGGCAGGCTCCATGGGCATCAGGACCAGCCGCATCGACGCGCTGGCATTCGGCCTGGGATCGGGCGTGGCCGGCATTGCCGGCGTCGCGCTCTCCCAGATCGACAATGTCAGTCCCAATCTCGGGCAGAGCTACATCATCGACAGCTTCATGGTGGTCGTGTTCGGCGGCGTCGGAAGCCTGTGGGGCACGCTGGTGGGCGCGATGACGCTCGGCATCGCGAACAAGATGCTTGAACCTTATGCGGGAGCGGTCCTCGGCAAGATTGCCCTGCTCATCGCCATCATCGTCTTCATTCAAAGGCGTCCGCGCGGGCTCTTCGCGCTGAAAGGCAGAGCGGTCGAAGCATGAGAACTCAATCCCTTTTCGACCGGCAGACGACTGTCGTTCTGTCGCTCTTGGCCGCCGCTGCCATCCTGGTGCCGGCCATGAACGGACTGGCCCTCCCCGGATCGGCGCTGCACCTCTCCGACCACTTGGTGCCGCTGCTCGGTAAGTATGTCTGCTTTGCCCTGCTGGCGCTCTCCGTCGATCTGATCTGGGGCTTCTGCGGAATTCTCTCCCTCGGGCACGGAGCGTTCTTTACCCTGGGCGGCTATGCCATGGGCATGTACCTCATGCGCCAGATTGGGCCACGTGGCGTCTATGCCGATCCGGTTCTGCCCGACTTCATGGTGTTCTTGGACTGGAAGGAACTGCCCTGGTTCTGGTACGGCTTCGATTGGCTCCCCTTCGCGGCGCTAATGGTGCTGCTGGTGCCGGGGGCACTCGCCTTCGTTTTTGGTTGGTTCGCCTTTCGCTCCCGCGTCACGGGCGTCTACTTCTCCATCATCACCCAGGCCATGACCTTTGCGCTGATGCTGGCCTTCTTCCGCAATGACATGGGATTGGGCGGCAACAACGGTTTGACCGACTTCAAGGAGATTCTCGGCTTCCCAGTGCAAGCCGGTTCTACGCGAATAGTCCTGTTCGTGCTGTCGGTCCTGGCGCTTGCGGGCGGTTATCTTCTGTGTCGGTGGGTCGTGGGATCCACGTTCGGCAAGGTGCTCGTGGCTATACGCGATGCAGAGAGCCGCACGCGCTTCCTTGGCTACCGCGTCGAGCACTATAAGCTCGCCGTGTTCACCCTGTCCGCCATGCTGGCGGGAGTCGCGGGTGCGCTATACGTGCCCCAGGTCGGTATTATCAACCCGAGTGAGTTCGCTCCCGCCAACTCCATTGAGGTGGTGATCTGGGTAGCGGTCGGCGGACGCGGGACTCTTGCTGGCGCCATTCTTGGGGCTCTGCTGGTTAATGCGGGAAAGACCTGGTTCACGGCGGCGCTGCCGGAGTTCTGGCTGTTCGCCTTGGGTGGCCTCTTCGTCTTCGTCACGCTGTTTATGCCTCGCGGGATCCTCGGGGCCGCTAGCGATCTGTGGGAGCGTTCCAGCCAAAAGCTGCGAGCGCGCCGCTCGCCCCAGTCTGTTACCCACGCGGCGGAGTGAGCCATGACCGCACCGATTACGCCGACCCTGCTTTATCTCGATAACGTCACTGTCTCATTTGATGGCTTCCGTGCCCTGAACGCTCTGTCACTCGCCATCGACCATGCGGAGATGCGCGCCATCATCGGCCCAAACGGGGCCGGCAAGACGACCATGATGGACGTGATCACCGGGAAGACGCAGCCCAGCGAGGGCACGGCCCTGTTCGAAGGCTCCCACGACCTGACCGCTCTCGACGAGACGGCCATTGCCGAGCTCGGCATCGGCCGCAAGTTCCAAACCCCAACCGTATTCGAGATGCATACGGTCGAGGACAACCTGCTTCTCGCTTTGAAGAATAAGCGCGGGCCTCTCGCGACCTTGCTCTCGCGCCGGCCTGCTCAGGAGCAGGAGAGGATCGATGCCCTTTTGGAGCGGGTGCGCCTCACAGCCCAGCGCCATCGCAGAGCGGGCGAGCTGTCCCACGGACAAAAGCAATGGCTTGAGATCGGCATGCTGCTGGCGCAGGAGCCCAAGCTCCTGCTGATCGACGAGCCTGCCGCTGGCATGACGGACCAGGAAACTGCCGACACTGCCGACCTTCTCCGTGACATCGCCAGGAGCAAGGCCGTGATCGTGGTCGAACACGACATGACCTTCGTCCGCGATCTCGGCGTCAAGGTCACGTGCCTGCATGAGGGGTCCGTACTCGCCGAGGGATCGCTCGATGCGGTGAGCGCAAACGAACGTGTGGTGGAAGTCTATTTGGGCCGATGACAATGCTCGCAGTCGAAAACCTGTCTCTCCATTACGGCGCAGCTCAGGCCCTGCGCGGCGTTTCCGTCACTGCCACCGTAGGAGAGGTTACATGTGTGCTCGGGCGCAACGGCGTGGGCAAGACGTCGCTGCTCCGCGCCATCGCAGGCCATCGGCCCATCTCCGGCGGCAGCGTTCTTTTCGAGGGACAGAACATCGCGCGTCTGAAGCCTTTCGAACGCGCAGCGCGTGGGGTCGCCTATGTGCCTCAAGGGCGGGAGGTCTTTCCGCTCCTGACGGTGAAGGAGAACCTCGAAACGGGCTTTGCCCCGTTGAAGCGCGGCTCGCGGCAGATTCCCGAGGAGGTGTTCGAGCTCTTCCCCGTGCTCAAGTCCATGCTGGGGCGGCGGGGCGGCGACCTGTCGGGTGGGCAGCAGCAGCAGCTCGCCATCGGGCGGGCGTTGGTGATGCGTCCGCGCCTCCTCGTGCTCGACGAGCCGACGGAAGGCATCCAGCCCTCGATCATCAAGGACATCGGTCGCGCCATCTCTTACCTTCGTGGTCGCAAGGGCATGGCGATTCTGCTTGTCGAGCAGTATTTCGACTTTGCCCGTGATTTGGCGGACCGCTTCGTGGTCATGGAGCGCGGCGAGATCGTTCAGCATGGCGACCGTGCAGCGCTGGAGGGGAACGATGTTCGTCAGCGCCTTGCCATTTAACGGCATTCCCGCGCAGCGCCAGCGGGCCGTCGGCCGGGTTTCATTCGCTGCAGCCGCTCTCGACGGGCGCACAAGGCCGATGCGCATCGAGGAAAGCGGTTCCATGCGTATCCGTCTGCCGAGGGGAGCGGGGGCGGGGCTCGACGCCGTGCTCGTCAACACTGCAGGCGGCATTGCCTGTGGCGATCGCTTCACCGTGGAAGTCGAGGCACAGGCGGATGCGTACGTGACGGTTGCGACGCCTGCCGCGGAGAAGGTCTACCGCTCGGACGGGCCTGTTTCCAATCTGTTGGTGAAGCTCACGGCAGGGGCAGGGGCTCGTCTCGATTGGCTCCCACAGGAGACGATCCTGTTCGACAACGCGAGGCTTGACCGGCAGCTTGAGGCGAATGTTGCCGAGGACGGGTGTCTGACCCTGCTGGAGGCTGTCGTCTTCGGGCGCGAGGCGAGGGCGGAGCGCATTGTCGAGGGCCTCTTCATCGACCGTTGGCGCATCCGACGAGGATCGCGGCTCATTTATGCCGATACGCTGCGACTTGATGGAGCCATTGCCGACCTGCTGCAGAAGCCGGTCGTTGGCAACGGTGCCCGCGCCTTCGCAACCTTGATCCACGTGGCGCCGGATGCCGAAGCCCGCCTGGAGTCGGTGCGCGAACAACTGCCCTCCGGGCAGGACTGCGATGCGGCGGCAAGTGCATGGCATGGAATTCTCGCCGTGCGTTTCTGCGCGTTCTCCATCGAGGCGCTGAGAGCCGCCATCTGCCGGTTTCTCCTCGCCTTTCGTGGCGAGCCCCTGCCTCGTGTCTGGCTCAGCTAGGACTCTACAATGCAACTTACACCTCGTGAAAAAGACAAGCTCCTGATCGCCATGGCCGCCATGGTGGCCCGCCGCCGGTTGGAGCGCGGCGTGAAGCTCAACCACCCGGAGGCGATTGCTCTCATCACCGACACGGTGGTGGAGGGAGCGCGCGATGGGCGCTCCGTCGCCGACCTGATGGAGGCAGGCGCCCATGTTGTCACCGCCGATCAGGTGATGGAGGGCGTGGCCGAGATGATCCATGATGTTCAGGTTGAAGCCACGTTCCCCGATGGCACCAAGCTCGTCACCGTGCATCATCCGGTCCGGGGCGCAGCCTCCCAGGACGTCCCTGGCGGAGTGATGGCGCAGGATGGCGAAATCGTCTTCAACGAGGGTGCGCCGCGAACCGTACTGGCGGTGGCGAACACAGGCGACCGTCCCATCCAGGTCGGGAGCCACTACCACTTTTTCGAAACCAATCCGGCCCTGTCGTTCGAGCGCGAGAAGGCGCGCGGCATGCGTCTTGATATCACGCCCGGCACAGCGGTGCGGTTCGAGCCCGGCTCCACGCGGGAGGTCACGCTGGTGCCGCTCTCCGGCAAGCGCGAGGTCTATGGTTTTCGCCAAAGCGTGATGGGGGCGCTCTGATGACGAATCGTAGGAAGCCAGCCTCGCTCCCGCGCGCAGCTTATGCCGACATGTTCGGTCCCACCAAAGGGGACCGGATCAGGCTCGCAGATACCTCCCTCGTGATCGAGGTCGAGAAGGACTTCACGACCTATGGGGAGGAGGTGAAGTTCGGTGGCGGTAAGGTTATCCGCGACGGAATGGGGCAGGGGCAGGCGACCCGTGCCGAGGGCGCGGTCGACACCGTCATCACCAACGCGGTCATCCTCGATCATTGGGGCATCGTCAAAGGTGACATCGGCATCAAGGGCGGACGGATCACCGGGATCGGCAAGGCCGGCAATCCGGACGTGCAGCCCAATGTCGACATCATCATCGGCCCAGGCACGGAGATCATCGCCGGCGAGGGCAAGATCGTCACGGCGGGCGGCTTCGACTCCCATATCCACTTCATCTGCCCGCAGCAGATCGAGGAGGCGCTGATGTCGGGCATCACCACGATGCTCGGCGGCGGCACAGGGCCGGCC
The DNA here is from genome assembly GCF_000739015.1 of Microvirga sp. BSC39. Taxonomy (GTDB): domain Bacteria; phylum Pseudomonadota; class Alphaproteobacteria; order Rhizobiales; family Beijerinckiaceae; genus Microvirga. The sequence continues at coordinate 42,634 of NZ_JPUG01000027.1, read as the reverse complement.
ACCGGCACCTTCGCCACCACCTGTACGCCGGGGCCATGGCATATTGCACGCATGATCGAGGCGGCGGACGCCTTTCCCATGAACCTCGCTTTCACCGGCAAGGGCAACGCCTCACAGCCCGGTGCGCTTGAAGAAATGATCCAGGCAGGTGCCTGCGCCCTCAAGCTTCACGAAGACTGGGGCACCACGCCCGCGGCCATCGATTGCTGCCTGTCGGTGGCCGATGACTACGACGTGCAGGTGATGATTCACACGGACACGCTCAATGAGTCCGGATTCGTCGAGGATACGATTGCGGCCTTCAAGGGACGAACAATCCACGCCTTCCACACGGAAGGGGCGGGTGGCGGTCACGCTCCGGACATCATCAAAGTGGCAGGGCTCCCCAACGTGCTGCCATCATCTACCAATCCGACGCGCCCATATACGGTCAACACCATCGACGAGCATCTCGACATGCTCATGGTGTGCCACCATCTCGATCCGTCGATCCCCGAGGATCTGGCATTCGCCGAGAGCCGCATCCGCAAGGAGACTATCGCTGCCGAGGACATCCTTCACGATATTGGCGCGCTCTCGATGATGTCCTCGGACAGCCAGGCCATGGGCCGCGTCGGCGAAGTCATCATCCGCACGTGGCAGACGGCGCACAAGATGAAGGTACAGCGCGGCCCGCTGTCTAGCGAGACCGGCGACAACGACAACCTTCGCGTTCGGCGCTACGTGGCGAAGTACACGATCAACCCCGCTATCGCTCACGGCGTATCTCGGCATATCGGCTCCGTCGAGTCCGGCAAGCTCGCCGATCTCGTGGTCTGGACGCCGGCCTTCTTCGGCGTGAAGCCCGATCTGGTCATCAAGGGTGGAGCCATTGCGGCGGCGCTCATGGGCGACCCGAACGCCTCCATCCCGACCCCGCAGCCGGTGCACTACCGTTCGATGTTCGGAGCCTATGGGCGGGCGCTGGCGGCAACCTCGCTCACCTTCGTGTCCAAGGCCGCTGTCGAAAATGGGCTTGCAGGCAGGCTCGGAGTCCAGAAGCCGCTGGTCGCCGTCGAGAATGTTCGCGGCGGCATTGGCAAGAAGGACATGGTGTTGAACGGCGCCACGCCGGTCATCGAGGTCGACCCGGAGACCTATGACGTTCGCGCTGACGGCGAGTTGCTTGTCTGCGAACCGGCTGAAGTTCTTCCCATGGCACAACGATATTTCCTGTTCTGATCATGATCCGCGCCACATCCATCATCCGCCGCGATGCCGTCGATTCCGACCGCATTGTCGACATCATCACCCTCGACCACGGCGACCGACACAGACGTCGCATCCTGCTGAACGCCGATGGCGGCACGGCCTTCCTTCTCGACCTCGACAAGGCCGACGTACTCGAGGACGGAGACGCCATTCGCCTCGACAGCGGCTGGCTCGTTGAGGTGAAGGCAGCGACTGAGAAGCTCATTGAGGTCTCGACCGAAGATCCGCTCGATCTCCTCACCCTAGCTTGGCACATCGGCAACCGGCACGTGCCGGCGCAGATCAGCCGGGAGGCGATCTACATCGCCTACGATCATGTGCTGCTCGAGATGCTGCATGGGCTCGGAGCCAGGACGGAGATCGTCGAGCGCCCGTTCCGTCCGGTGCGTGGCGCATACCATCAGCACGAGCACGGCGGTCGTTTCGGCCATCACCACGGACACGGCCATGGATGATGCGCTCCTGCTGCAGGTTGTGGAGAAGGGCCAGGGCATCCTGCCGCTGTTCGCTTGGCTGTCTCCGTCCTACCCGGTCGGCTGCTATGCCTATTCCCACACGCTGGAATGGGCAGTCGAAGCAGGGGACGTGGGGGACGAGAAGACGCTCGTTGCGTGGTTGAGGGATCAGATGACGCTCGGCTTCGGCCGCAATGACGCGATCCTGCTGAGCCACGCCTATCGGGCCGTGGCGGCGGGCCATGAGGCCGCGCTCGTGAATGTCAACGAAATTGCCCTGGCGTTCTCCCCCTCCGCCGAGTTGTACCTCGAGACGAGCCAGCAGGGGCGCAGCTTCCTCGACGCAACTCTGGCTGCTTGGCCCGCTCCGGGTTTGCTCGATTTAGATGGCGAGGTCGCGTTCCCTATTGCCATCGGCATGGCGGCTGCGGCGCATGGTGTACCTCTCCCAATCACCCTGAACGCCTACCTCTTCGGGCTCGTGCAAACGCTCGTCTCGGCAGCCATCCGGCTCGCGCCGATCGGGCAGACAACCGGTATCCGGGTCTGCAGCGCCTTGGCTGCAACTGTGAGAGACGTCGCGCAGGAGGCTATTACCCTATCCCTCGACGATATCGGCGGCGCTACCTTTCGGGCCGATCTCGGCTCGTTCCATCATGAAAACCAATATACGAGGCTTTTCCGCTCATGAAATCCCAGACAGGACCTCTTCGCGTTGGCATCGGCGGGCCGGTCGGCTCCGGCAAGACCGCCCTGATGGAGGCGCTCTGCAAGACGTTCCGCGAGCGCTACGACATCTGCGCCATCACCAACGACATCTACACGAAGGAGGATGCCCGTCTCCTGACTGTGGCGGGTGCCCTTCCGGTGGAACGCATCATCGGCGTGGAGACGGGCGGTTGCCCGCACACGGCGATCCGAGAGGATGCCTCGATCAATCTCGCAGCCATCACAACCATGCGCAAACGCTTCCCTGAACTTGACATCGTGCTGGTGGAATCCGGCGGCGACAATCTGTCGGCGACCTTCTCGCCCGAACTCGCGGATCTGACGATCTACGTCATTGACGTTGCGGGCGGCGAGAAGATCCCCCGCAAGGGCGGCCCAGGCATCACCCGCTCTGACCTTCTGGTGATCAACAAGATCGACCTTGCGCCGTACGTGGGCGCGGATCTTGTCATCATGGAGGAGGACACGAAGCGCATGCGCGGCCAGCGCCCCTATGTCTTCAGCAACATCCGTGGCGGTGTCAGCGTCGATGCCATCGCGCAATTCATTGAACGAGCCGGCGGCCTCGCCGCGGGCGCATGACAGGAGAATTCCATGAGATTGAAGCATTCCCTTCTTGTCGCTCCCATGATGGTAGCGGCCATGCCGGCTCTTGCCCATACTGGGGACCATGCAGCGTCAGGTCTAGTCGACGGTTTCGCGCATCCCTTCGGAGGTCTTGACCACATGCTGGTCATGGTAGCCGTCGGTCTCCTCGCGGCCGTGCTCGGTGGGCGGGCACTCTGGGCTGTTCCGGCGAGCTTCACCTCCATGATGCTCGTCGGTGGCGTCATGGGCTTCATAGGCATTGAAATTCCCGCCGTCGAGGCGGGCATTGCCTTTTCGGTGATTATCTTCGGCGCAGTTCTGGCTGCTGAGGTCCGCTGCGTCACCTCTGTTGCCATGATCCTGGCCGGAATGTTTGCCATCTTCCACGGCCACGCCCATGGAGCCGAGATGCCGATGGAAGCCGTAGCAGGCCTTTATTGTCTCGGCTTTATCTCGGCGACCATCCTTCTGCATGGGATGGGCCTCGCAATAGGCACGGTCCTCGGTCACCGGCGGATGATCCACCGCTGGGCGGGTGCTGGCATCAGCATTGCAGGCGTCGTTCTGTCACTGATTTGAGGTTGGCGACTAGGAGCAGCGGGCAGGTGCGGATCGAGTTTGCGCCAAGAGGGGTCGTGTGCACGGTTGCGGCGCCCCTTGGAGGTTGTTCCCTTCGGGTGGCTAAGCATCCGCGCTTCAGTCGAGTAGTCTCGTTGATCAAGTATTGCCCCGCCGCCATAAAGCTCGCTCCCGGCGGATCCAGGCTCGTGCCGATGATCGTCACCGGGAAACCATGGCGCGTTCCATGACGATCTTGGCGACAAACTGGGTGACTGTCATAGCGAGGGTTCCGTAGTGGGAGCCCCACGCGCCCGAGACGCCGGGGGGGCGTGTGCCGAGGAAGATGTCGTTTACCTGCTGCGTACTGTAACGCAGCAGTTCAGCCCCCTGAAGAAGGCGGGCCACCGCCTCGGTCATCGGACGGGCGAGGAATTCATCTTTGACCGCCTCACGCACCAAGATCTCAGTGTGCTGGATCATTGCATCGAAGCGTGCGTCCTGGCCCTTCAGAGGCCTCACTTCATCGAACAGAGCGTTGATGGTGCGTGGGTCCTTGATCATCGCGCGGCGCACGTCCATGCACATCATGTTGGCCGTGCCTTCCCAAATGCTGTTGAGCGGGGCTTCGCGGTAAAGCCTCGCCATCGGGTTTTCCTCGATGAAGCCGTTACCACCATGACATTGCAGCGCCTCGTAAGCGATGGACGGCGCCCGCGAGCAGTTGAAGAACTTGGCAGCAGGTGTCGCCACGCGGGCAAGCAGCCGCTCATGCTCGACGCCGTCCAGATCGTCGGTGGCGCGAGCCACGCGCAGCGCCATCAGCGTCGCCGCCTCAACTTCAACGGCCATGTCGGCCAGCACATTGGTCATCATCGGCTGATCCGCGATCTTAGTGCCGAAGGCGTTGCGGGTCGTCGTATGGTTCAGGGCAAGGGTCAGCGACTGGCGCATGAGACCGGCCGAGCCGACGGCGAAGTCAAGCCGGGTCAGGTGCGCGTGCGAGAGGATCTCCCGGATGCCTTTGCCCTCCTCGCCGACGCGGATCGCCAGCGTCCCGGCATACTCCACCTCGCTCGAGGCATTGGACTTGTTGCCCGCCTTATCCTTGAGCCGCTGCACGTAGAAGCGGTTGTAGCTCCCGTCTGGCAGGGTGCGCGGCAGGAAGAAGCAGGTTACCTCACCGTCTACCTTGGCTAGCGTAAAGAAGCCGTCGGACTGCGGCACCGAGCAGAACCACTTGTGGCCGGTCAGCTCATACCAATGGGCCGTCTTTCCGTGGTAGTCGGCGGAATGCGAGAAGCGCGCCGTGGTCTGCGTCTCACGCAGATCCGAGCCGCCCTGCTTCTCCGTCATCGCGTAGCCAATAACAACAGATGGCTTCTCGCCCACTTCCCTGCGGCTGAACTCATATACCGTTCCCTTAGCCTTCTCGGCCCAGATGGTGAGCGCGGGTTCGGCGGCTAAGCCTGCATAGGATGCATAGGCCATGCCCGTTGGGCAGGCCGTCCCCTGCTCGACCTGATTCCAGATATAGGACAGCACCGCACGAGCGTAGTGGCCGTTCTTCTGGTTCGTGCGCCAGGCGAGGTTAGGAACCTCGTGCTTCCATGCCAAAGATATCAGCTCGTGCCAGCTCGGATGGAAATCGACCCAATCAATGCGATTGCCGAAGCGGTCATGCGTCTTGAGTTCGGGCAAGTGGCGGTTCGCTAAGCGCGCCAGTTCTTGCACGTACTCATCACCGGCGAGCGCTCCGAGTGCATCGCAGCGATGCGCCACCCAAGGTGCCTCACGTTCGACGGCGGACTTGAGAACGACGTCACCCGTGAAGGCGTTGAACCCGCTGGCAGGCTGAGCCTGATTGAGAACCTTATGCGTGCCGTAGCGGTCGGCGACCGCTTCGGGCGAGAAAGCCATGATCATGGGAGCCTCCAGACAGTTTAGATACAGACGCGAAGCCCAGCGGCTTTATACTGATGGAGCGACCGTCATTTGCTGGGCTGGTCGAGCCAACGGGTTCACGATTGCATCGACAGACGCCATCCTTCCAGTTCGGAACAGATTTGGGTCGGAGAGGTAGGCCCGCGCTAGCGGCAGCGCATCGACACCCCAGAAGAGCTCGCGACCGATGACGAGGGCAGGTACTCCGAAGACCCCTTGGGCAATGGCTTCCTCAGTGTTGGTGCGCAGGGCCGCCTTGGCAGCGGCGGCGTCTTCCTGGAGATCCGAACGGTCAATTCCGAGATCCCGGCATAGCTCCTCCCAGACACCGTCCTCATTGGGATCATGCCCCTCGCGCCAAACGTGATCCATGACGCGCCGAACCGCTCCCGGCTCGGCGCCAAGGGCGCACAGGATGCGAAGCGCTCGAAGCGGATTAAAGGGATGAACCGGAGGGAAGCGCAGATCAATCCCGCGCCGCTGAGCCTCAAAGATGCACAGGCGGTAGGTGTGGATACGCTTTGAAGGGATCTCGGCGGGGCCGAGGTGCCCGTAGTGCTTCAGCAGGCCCGCGAACAGGATGGGCTTGTACTTGATCGGGATCGTGCGGCCCAACTCCTCGACCTCGCCCAAGGCGAGGTAGGCATACGGCGACACCACGTCGAGGTACCAGGTTGCTTCCATCCCCATTCTCCTGCTTGTTCGCGAACACCTCAGTTCTCGCATCCAGTTTCACTTGATAAGCGCGGCGACCTCCCGGAACCGCGGGTGCTCGCAGGTGGTGAGCCATTCAAAAGTCACCATCTCGGACGTGACGATCTCGGCGCCATGCCGCTCCATGCGGCGAACGGCGGTTTCCTTGCTCTCCGTACGCCGAGATCCGAGAGCATCCCGGACAACGAAGACCTGCCTGCCGTGCGATAGAAGGCCGAGCACCGTCTGCAATACGCAGACATGCGCCTCGCAGCCGGCCACGACGATCGCCCGCTCCGCCGGCAATCTGTCCAGGAAGCCCGGCGAGCGTACCGCGTTGAAGGTCATCTTGTGGGCGACGGGACCGGACGGAGTGAGTTCCTGCACCGTTGGGCCCAGCCCAGCCGGGTTCTGCTCCGTAAACAGGACAGGGACCTCGAGGAGCGCCGCCGCATCGACAAGACGCCTCGCGTTCGCGATGACGGCGGGCCCGTCCTCGATGGCCGGCATGAGCCTGCCCTGGATGTCGACGACGAGAAGGGTAGAGTGATCGCGGTCGAGAGCGGGCATTACCGTGTCTCCTGTCTCAGAAGGTTGATGCGCTCATCGACATAGGCTTCCATGCGCTCGGCTGCGGATGCGCCAAACATGCGGATGCGGCCCGTGTGTAGCAGGAGCAGGAGCCCCGTGGCGTGAGCGAAGGTGTCGACCATGAGAAGGTCCGCCTCCGTGCGTGGGGAGCCCATCGCCTCGGCGGCCTCGGCGATCGGACGAAGGGCCGCTTCGAGGCTGTCGTTCAGGGACATGTCACGCTCACGCCCAAGCCCCTTGGGTCTCATGCCGCCCCGGAAGAGATAGAAGCCGAGGTCGAGGTCGCGCGGGTTTCCAGCATAGAATCGGAAGAACGCCATCGCGGCGGCCCTTAGCCTCGCCTCGGCTCCCTGGGCCTTCGCCACCGCCTCGTCAACCGTCAGGCCGAGCGCGGCGAGCGATCCGTGCAACACCTCGGCATAGATCGCTTCCTTGGAATCAAAATGGAAGTAGAGCGCCCCTGGGGTGTAGCCGGCCCGCGACGCGATGGCGCGCAAGCTTGCCCCCTCCAGCCCTTCAGTGGCGAACACCTCGCGCGCCGCCTCCAGGATGAGGGCGCGCTTGTGGTCGCTGACCGCCTGCCGTCGCTCCGCCCGCCGAACCGCCATGTCGAATACCTCCGAGTCCGAAACAGTTGACAGAAATTCTAACATTGTTCAAGTTTGAGCGGTTCTAACAATGTTAAAAACTCGGAACAGCCCTCGAGGAGGAAGCCATGCTGATGGACGCCGCCGCCTACCGGGAGTCCCTGCGCGCCTACAGCCCGCGGGTGTTCGTCAATGGCCAGAAGGTCGAGAGCGTCGCCGATGAACCGCTGCTGGCTCCCGGCATCAACGGCGTCGGCGTGACCTATGACTTCGCTCATCGTACCGAGCACCAAGCCATCATGACGGCGCGGCAGGGCACATCGGGCAAGATCGTCAACCGGATGCTGCACATCGACGAGACCTCGACCGACCTGCTCTACAAGCTCGAAGCGGTCCGGCTGGTGTGCAAGGTCTCGGGCTGCGCCCAGCGCTATCTCACTCACGATGCCCTGAACGGGCTATTCCAAGCGACGAAGCGCACTGACGACAATCACGGCACCGACTATTCGCAGCGTTTCCTGAATTATCTGCATGACGTTCAGGATCGGGACCTGACGCTCGGCGTCGCTATGACGGATGCGAAGGGTGACCGCTCGAAGCGCCCGGGACAGCAGTCGAACCCGGACGTCTACGTGCACATCAAGGAGCGCCGTTCCGACGGCATTGTCCTTCGCGGTACAAAGGCCATCGTCACAGGTGCGCCCTACATGCACGATTTCCTCGTCATGCCTTGCCGCACACACACTAAGGAGGACGCGGATTTTGCGGTGTGCTGTGCCGTCCCTGTGGACGCGCCTGGCGTGACTATTGTGGCGAGGCCCGCAGGCCGGCCGGGCGAGGCTGCGGCGAGGTTCTCAGCCAAGTACGGCCAGTCCACGGGTGTCGTGATCTTCGACGACGTGTTCGTGCCGCACGACCGCGTGTTCCTTGCGGGTGAATACGAGGAGGGCGGCTTTCTCACCACCTCCTATGCAACCCACCACCGTCACTCCTGCATCGGCGCGCGTGCGGGCTTTGGGGATCTCCTCATCGGCGCGGGAGCCTTGATGATCGAGGCGAATGGGCTCGATCCGGACCGCCATGGTCACATCCGAGAGCAGATGGTCGATCTGATCACCATCACCGAGAGCTTCTATGCCTGCGGTGTTGCGTCGTCCGTCTACTGCACGAAGGACCCGGCTGGCTCCGTCATGCCGGACGCGGTGTTCTCCAACATCGGCAAGCTGCTGCTCGCGACCAAGATCTACGACATGCACAAGATCGCCCATTACGTATCGGGCGGTCTGATCGTGGCCCTGCCGGGGCCGGACGAGGATCACAACCCGGAGACGGCCGCCTCGCTGACGGCCGTGCTCGGCGGACGCCCCGATATCCCGATGGAGCAGCGCATGGAGGTGGCCCGCTTCATTGAGGATCTCACGGTTTCGCATCAGGGCGGGTGGTATTCTCTCATTTCCCTGCACGGCGGCGGCTCGCCCGAGGCGATGAAGCGGGAGATCTGGCGCAACTATCCGGTCATGGAGAAGGTCGAGCTCGTCGAGAGCCTGCTCGACCGCGACGTCGTCGACCAGGGCCAGCGCGTCTCCAAGCAGCCCGGCCGCTGCTGCGCTACCGGATGTGAGGTGCCGGCCCTCCCGCAGGCAGCCGAGCCGGTCCCAATCGCGCCTGCTGCCGAGTGAGCCCGTGGGCCGGACCCGGCTGCTGTCGGATAACGGCTCGGGTTACATCTCGGCGGATTTGGCCTCGTGGCTGGAGGGCAAAGGCATGAGCCACGTGGGTGGGGCGCCGTTTAATCCCATGACACAGGGCAAGATCGAGCGCTGGCACCAGACGCTCAAGAACCGCATCCTGCTGGAGAACTACTTCCTGCCGGGCGACCTGGAGGCGCAGATCGAGGCCTTTGTGGCGCATTACAATCACCGGCGCTACCACGAAAGCCTTGACAACCTCACGCCGGCCGACGTCTACGTCGGACGCGGTGAGAGCATTCTGAGGGAGAGAGAACGGATAGAACGACACACTATTCAAACCCGCCGCTTGCAGCATTAGATGCAAGTCGCCTAATCTGCAACCCAGATGAGCCAGAGCCTCCCTTGGTTCAGACCGCCCGATGTCTCAAAAACTCTGACGACGGACACCACAAGATCGACCGCAGCGATGCCCTGAAAATTAAGCAGTTGCATGGGCTAATCTTTTGGTCATGACGCGGCCGTGCTAACCTTTCCGAGGGACGCCCCCTCAAGTGGTGCTTATCAACACCTCCGCTTTACTACCGCAAGGCTGCGGGGAAGCGTCCACCTCATCACAACTCATACCTTTCTGCTGAGGTTATGCCCCAGAGCTAACCTGCCGGCGAACCTCGTCTGCAACCGGGTGCAACTGTTGTGGGGACAGCAGGCCGACCAGGCTGTAACCAAGCCCTTCGTCGGCCCAAGAAAAGTTTGTAACCGCTCCTTCAGAATGTTTTGACATTTTGGTTTTCTTCGCCTTTCGGTGGCAGCGAACGGGCTAGAGGATACAGCCCGGTCTATGACCATTGTGGCGGACAACACGAACCAGCAGTCGGTTATTGTCTCGTCGGCTGCCCAGCAAACCTCGGCCAACGTACAAACCGTAGCGGCCGCCACTGAAGAGCTCTCCATCTCCATCCGCGAGATCGCCTCGCAGGTGACGCAAATCCTCAGAGATCGCCTACCGAGCCGTGACGGACGCTCAGTGGACTAACCAGACCGTGCAGACACTAGGGATGTTTGATCCCGGGGTTTGATGGTGCATTCTTATCGCCTGAATGGAGGGATGCTCTATGGGCCAGGTTCTCCACGGCAGCGCCACCACGACTGAGGCGGTCCGTCGCGCAATCCAGAATAGTCAAGCAAGCTTGAGAGCCCTGGCCACGCGCCACGGCATCAACCAGGAAACACGGCCTTCCTGGTGGCCCTGATCGCGGCCGTGCCCTACAAGATCCACACGGTGCTCACCGACAACGGCATCCAGTTCCGGCTGCCGCCGCGCTATGCTGATGGCCCGACCGCCCGCTACTGCACGCACATGTTCGACATGCGCTGCCGCGAGAACGGCATCGAGCACCGCTTCACCAAGATCAATCATCCCTGGACGAACGGGCAGGTTGAGCGGATGAATCGCACCATCAAGGACGCGACCGTCAAGCGTTATCACTATGACAGCCATGAGCAGTTGCGGCAGCACCTCGATGACTTCATCTCAGCCTACAACTTCGGCCGGCGTCTGAAGACGCTGAAGGGCCTCACACCCTACGAGTACATCTGCAAGATCTGGACAGCCGAGCCAAAACGCTTCAGGCTCAATCCGCTCCACAAAATGCCGGGACTGAACATCTAGCTGTCTCGGCTGAAAGATTGGCATGTGGTGCAACTGCAGCGGGTTTCACACAAGGTAGAGACTTTCCTGCATCACTCCAGATCGTGCATTTATCATCACCGCGCCGGAGATCCGCGGCGCTGGCGCGTCGGAGCATGGCGACAGGACTGCCCTACTCAGTCGCATCAGGGCGAGTTGTGTGTCCAGCAGGCTACAGACATGAGCGTGCAAATCGCTCAGAGAAACACCCGCCAAGCGGCACGATTGCTCGTCCCTTTTTCGATTTTTCCAGAACCAGCTGCATTTCCTGAAAGCTCTCATCATGCGCAAGACAGAAGTCACAGCGCCTGCATTTTCTCCCGCGGCGGCACCAAAGTTCACGGCGGCTGCCATCCGGTTTGTCGCTTCTATCGCTGCATTGATCAGCGTGAGTCTCCTGCTGGCCGGCCTCTAAGGACGCATTGACTGGTGCCTGTGCTCTTTTCGGCACAGCCACAGCCCCCGCAGATCAGGCATTCTGGTCTGGTCCATCATGGAGTGGCTGGGGGGCTGGTCCTCCCTCAAACTCAAGCGCCTCTGCACACGCGAGGTGCTTTTCTTTGTTAGAAGAGGCGACAGCAGGCCTGACGCTTTCCGTAAACGCGGCAGCCGGTTTCTCTCTCAGAGTTGCGCCCTAGGTTTAGGGCAGGGCGCTATCCCATGACCCGCCTTGGAGAAAGGCTCCACCGCGTGCCAATACCCCGCCTGTTCATCATCGCTTCGTCTGTAGGGCGCCTCATTCGGACGGAGAGAGGAGGCGAGCGCGTGCGGGAGGGCTATTTTCCTGACCAGCCCGGCCGTAGCACGTATGTTCAAATCGACGAGACCCGAAGCAATCGGATTCTCAAGACCGGAGGTGGCGGAGTGCCCGAGGAGCGGGCGGACCTGCCGCTCGCCCATGCTCAGGCCCTCCTGGCGGTCAGCCCGGGTCAAGTGGAGTATCTGCGCACCAGTCGTGCAATCGGCTCACATGCGCTCCATGCCCTTCATGTCCTCAGACCTAGTCCCCTCAATCTGGTGGCAGTCGTCGCCCCCCGAGGACGGGCAGCGCTTGCCTCCGCTGCCATAGTTCGGTCCTGAGGTCAGCGCCGAGCCTGCTTACCGACACCGGCGCTTGGCTCTTGATGGCACTCTGGACGCTGTTGACGCCGATGAGAAACTGACCCGGTCGCCGATTCAAATCTGACCCACCGGTTATGCTGGGCCTTCGCGAGAGGAGCGGAGGGCCCGGATGATTGGAGGCGAGATGTCGATGGAGATCCGGGTTTTGGCCAAACATGGCAAAGGCGTGCGCAAGATTGCCCGCGAACTGGGACTCTCCCGCAATACAGTGCGGCGCTATCTGCGCGAGCCGGAGGCGGTTCGGTATCGGCCTCGCCCAGCCCGGCCGGCCAAACTGGATCCCTCCAAGCCTTACCTCCAACAGCGCCTGGCCGCGGCCGCGCCGGATCTCATTCCCGCCACCGTGCTGTTGAGCGAGTGTCGCGAGCGCGGTTATGCCGGCAGCTACACCATGCTCAAAGCCTTCGTGGCCTCGCTCAGGCCGGCGGTGCCGCCGGAGCCACTAGTCCGGTTCGAGACTGAACCAGGCGAACAGATGCAGGTGGACTAGGCCACCATCCGGCGTGGCACCGGTGACTGCCGCCTTCAGGATCGCAGCTTTAACATTCGCCTCCAGCAGGCCCATCAGACTTGCGGAGATCTTGCCTGCCCATCAGCGTCATCGGTCAGCTCCTGCGCGGCGAAGATCGCCTCCTCCAGGGTGGGCGGATCAAAGCGGAGTGAAGTTCGAATGCTGTTCGGCTTCTTCTTGGGTGCTGGCATCGGTGTGGCTCCTGACAGGAGGTCTCAAATTGCCAAACGGGCGCCATCCAGACATGACAACACCGTCTCAAGGTCTCACAGCTGCGTCCCTTGAAGCGGCAACCTTTGAGGTGCAGGAGGCAGGCCACGCCGTGAACGGCTTAGGCTGCCGCTCCACTTCGCCTGCTGCTCCCCTCCAACTCCTCAACCAAAGAAGGCACTTCGGAAGCAGCTACAGCCTTTGCGTAGAAGAACCCTTGAGCATTGTCACATCCCATCTCCCGCAGACGCTGCACCTGACCTACTGTCTCAACTCCCTCTGCCGTGACCTGTAGATTCAGACCCCTGCCAAGGCCAACCACCGCTGCTACGATAGCTTCATCATCCGGGTCCTCCTCGATGTCGCGCACGAAGCTCCTGTCGATTTTGATATGATCTACTGCAAACTCCTTGAGGTGGGTCAGCGACGCATACCCGGTTCCAAAATCGTCAAGAGCAATTTGAACTCCCCGCCCCCGTAGTTTTTCCAGTACGGAGGAGATCGCATTCGAGCGGGTATCGAGCAGAACCTTCTCGGTGATCTCGATCTCAAAGTGATCTGTCGGGACCTTTGCGAGGTCGAAAATGCGGAGGATGTCATCAGCCAAATTCGGCTGGATAAACTCAGCATGGGACACGTTGATCGCCACGCGACCAAAGCTGAGCCCGCCGTTAAGCCATCTGCGCATGTCCGAGGCCACTTTGCCGATCAATCGCTTGCCAACCATGGTCGCAAGCTCAGGATCGTCAAAGGCAGCACCAAAGGTGCTTGGGGTGAGGACACCCTTAGCTGGATGGTTCCAGCGTGCAAGCGCCTCGAAACCAACGACTCGCCCTGTTGAGAGGCAGACCTTTGGCTGGTAATAGGGTCTGACCTGATCACGAGAGATGGCTGCGCGCATTTCCGTTCTAAGCGCGATGCGCTGCTGTGTGGCAGCTTTCATCTCAGCGGAGTAGACGACAACCCGGTTGCGCCCGTCAGCTTTGGCTCGGTAGAGCGCAATATCAGCATCCTTCATCAACTCGGCAGGTGCAGTATCGTGATTCGGGAAGCTGGCTACCCCGATGCTCGCTCGACTGACAATTGCCTGACCAGCATACGATACAGGCTGACCTAACTTCTTGATCAGACCCTCTGCAAGCGTCGACGAATGCTCCAGCTTGGATGCCCCTGCGAGCAGGATAGCAAACTCATCACCTCCAAGCCTTGCGACCGTATCGCAGTCTCGTGCTACGGCAGACAGTCGAGCCGCAGTCTCCTTCAGGAGCGCGTCGCCTGCATCATGACCGAACGAGTCATTCACATCCTTGAAATCGTCTAAGTCGATCAGCAGGAGACTAACACTATCACCTGCCTGCCGCGCCTGTGTAAGAGCCTCGTCCAGTCTCGCCTGAAACAAGGCCCTGTTTGCTAGTCCTGTAAGAGTATCGTGATTAGCGGCTTGCCAAAGCTTCAATTCAGCGATCCTGCTGTCATGGATATCCGTGACTGTGCCGACCCACTCTCTCACGGCACTACTCTGATCCTTCAGTGGAACAGCCCTTGCAAGAGCCCACCGGTAGGTGCCATCCCCCTGCCGAATGCGAAACTGAACTACACATGCTGTGCCGGATGAGACAGCCTGCATCCAGCCTTCCCTGACGGATTCCTGATCGTCCGGGTGAACAGCCTTCAGCCATCCAGAACCTGAATATTCGTTGGGACCTTGACCAGATAGTGCGGTCCAACCGGCTCCCCCGACCATCGCACCATCAGCCGCCGCAAGCCACACCACAGATGCGCTCGCTTCAATCAACGCGCGGTAGCGCTCCTCGCTGATACGAACGCGTTCTGCAGCACTCTTCTGCTCATGATTGTCAGTGATGGTGCCAACCCACTCCTCTACAACGCCATCTGTGTTGAAGAGCGGCACTGTCCTAGTGACAAACCACCGGTACTCGCCATTCACGTGACGGACGCGAAACTCGTCCCCGCTCGGCTGGCCAGATGCAAGAACCTGCTGCCAGTGACCGACCACGCGCTCACGGTCGTCGGGATGAACAGCTTCCAACCAGCCGTAATCCTTGAACGCCTCAGGTGCTTGGCCGGAAATTGTCTCCCATCCTGAGGAGGCTTCAATGATCTGGCCATCAGGAGCTGCTCGCCAGACAACCGTCGCACTTGCATCGACAAGCCCCCGGTACCGGGCCTCACTGCTGCGCAGCCGCTCCGCAGCAACGTTCTGCTCGTGAATGTCTGTGAGGGTACCAACCCATTCGCGAATGGAGCCGTCCTGAGACTTGAGCGGCACTCCGCGCGCGAGAACCCAACGAAAGGTGCCATCTAAACGGCGAACCCGGTACTCGTTCTCACAGGGCTCTTGCAGGGCGCGAGCCCTCTGCCACACTTCAACGACATGCTCCCGATCTTCAGGATGAACGTTATCAAGCCAGCCGTATCCCCTAAATGCTTCAGGAGTTTGGCCGCAGAACGTTTCCCATCCCCAACCCTCTAGGATTGACCCGTCAGGAGCCGCGCGCCAGACCATTGCGCTACTAGCTTCGATAAGCGCCCGGTGTCTTTCCTCACTTTCTGCGACTGCCTTGTGAGAGCGTTTAAGTTCCAGTTGGCTCATCACGGCCTGAGCCAACGCTAGTAGCGTCTCTGACTGCTCCCGTGTGAGGCCATCAGGGCGAGGTTTGAAGTCGATAACACAGAGTGTGCCGAGCGGCAGACCGTCTTTAGTCACTAGAGGTGCAGCCGCATAGAAGCGCAGGTGCGGCTCGCCGGTTACAAACGGGTTGTTTTGGAAACGGGGATCTTGTGTTGTGTCCGGAACAACGAGGATGCCTCTTTGGAGAATCGTGTGAGCACAGAAGGCGACATCACGAGGAGTTTCCTGAACACCACTGATGCCTATCGTGCACTTGAGCCACTGCCGTTTCTCATCAATGAGAGAGACGAGTGCAATCGGAGCTTCACAGACGTTCGACGCAATCTTGGTGAGGTTGTCGATGGCTGCTTCTGGCTGAGTGTCCAGAACGTCAAAATCTCTTAAAGCTGAAAGACGATCAGCCTCCCTCCACGTCGGGCAGCTGTTCTCGATAGTGACCCCGGTCATAGCAAGCTACTTTATTGTTGTATTATTGCTTTTTCATTTGAGCGACTATGATGTGCTAAATGCGTGAACCTAACAATGTCCGTATTGACGCAAGCGGGTAGCTCAATGCGTTCCAGTGTCGCTTGCTACAAAACGTAGTAAATAAGTTGATTTGTCGAATGGTCGTCGGAGATGCCTAGCTCGGTCATCGTCTCCTCAAGATCGGGCAAGCTCAGGCTAAAGCCAGATACCATCTGACGCAGAGCAGCAGATCACGTTCTTACCTGAAGTCGGCCGGGCAGGGCCCAAGGCCTTTCAAAACTGTCTTAACATTCCTCTAAGCCCGAGCCTGATTTTGAATGGGCCCAAACTGATCGCCGGCAACTCTGCTTGCAGGCGGATAGGGCGGTTGCGAGCAGCGGACTTTTGGTGGGGATATTTCGAATGAGCCAAGGACCGGGCGTGCACGGGCTAGCCTGATCCATGCCACGTAGAAGCTCCCCAATTTAAGCGGCTTTGACGCCTTGGAGGAAGTCCTGGACTTCTCGGGAGAGGTCGTTGGAGTGGCGCGACAGCTCCTGGGCGGCGCCCAGCACCTGGCTGGCCGCCGAGGTGGTCCCGCGGCCCCCTGCTGCACGTCCACGAGGTTCTGTTGCAGCTTTGAAGCTTAGTCCGCCTGAGCTACGACAGGAGGAGGCTGGGAGGAGCTGGCAGTGAAGCAAGACAACAAGAACCCGTTCAAAGGTCGGCAGGTCACGGCTGAGATCATTCTGTGGGCAGTGCGCCAGTATCTGCAGTTCCCAATCAGCTATCGCGATCTGGAACGCATGCTGGTCGACCGCGGTGTGCAGGTGGATCACACAACTCTCTTTCGCTGGATCCAAGCCTATGCACCTGAGTTCAACAAGCGTATCCGCCCTCATCTGCGGATGACAAACGGATTCTGGCGCGTGGACGACACTTATATTCGCGTGAAGGGAGAATGGGTGTATCTCTACCGTGCTGTCGATGTGGCCGGACAGGCAATCGACTTTCTGCTCTCGCCCAAGCGAGATGCCGGTGCAGCTCGGCGGTTTTTCCGCAAGGCTTGCAGCAGCCGCATAGAGTCAATCCGCGCACCATTACAGTCGACAAGAATGCTGCCTATCCGATCGCGGCGAGAGCCATAAAGAAAGAGGGGACGCTGTGGCGTTTCGCCAAACTTCGGAAGGTGAAGTTTTTGAATAATATCGTCGAGCAGGATCACCGGCGCATCAAGCGGCTGGTTCGGCCAGGGCTGGGCTTCAAAAGCTTCCAGACTGCCTCCCAGACAACTGCTGGCTATGAGGCTGTGGCGATGATCCGCAAAGGGCAGATCGCGATTGCACCAGCAACCGAAATGAAGGCTCAGTGTGACTTCATTGCTGCGCTCTTCAGCACCGCCGCCTGATCCGAGATCACGTTCGGGTGTCGGTTGACCTACGGCGGGCTTTGCAGCGGAACCGTCTGGCGCCCCGCTCCTGTTGAGGGCATGTGGTCCTCTGTCAGGTGCCTTCCTCAGACGATGGCCTTGGACTCGATAATGCGCTCGCCGGGTGCGGCAGTGATCGCCGCCTCCAGCAAGGCTTTGGCAATCCGCTCATGCGGCACGATGTGATAACGGCGGGGCAGGACCTGCTGCGCCAGCCGCAGGAGCCGCATGGCTATGAACTCCCCAGGCCGGAACTCGCTGCGGTCGCCGCCGATCAGGGCAGGGCGCACGATGGTCAAGGATGGGAACCCGATTTCCCGCAGCGCGTCCTCCACCTCGCCTTTGACCCGGTTGTAGAAGAAGCGCGAACCAGGATCTGCTCCCGTGGCCGAATTCAACGCGAAAGCGCGGGCGCCATGCTGACGGGTAAGCCGCGCCACAGCCAGGGGATAGTCATGATCAATCCGGCGGAACGTCTCCTGCGAGCCTGCCTTGCGGATCGTACTGCCCAAGGTGCAGATCACGCCATCGACGGACCACCAGGTGGCATAAGCCGGCAGGTGCTCGAAATCGACCACCGGGTTTTCGAGCTTCGGATGGGGCATCAGCTCCCGTCTGGTTGGTGCAACGATCCGAGTCACACTGGCATCTGCCAACGCTTGCCGCAGGACCGCCCCGCCGACCAGGCCTGTTGCCCCAACCAGCATGAGGGTTGTCACGGCGAGCCGCCCGTTTTGCTGGGCACTGCTACTTTAGCCAGCCTGCTCCAGAGCGCTCAAGACATGCCGGGCGACAAGCTCAGAGGATTGCGGGTTCTGGCCGGTGATCAGATTGCCGTCCTGCACCGCGAAGGGCTGCCAGTCCGGTCCTCGCTCAAAATGGCCGCCCAAGTCCTTGAGCTGGTCCTCCAGCAGGAACGGCACCACTTTCGTCAGCCCAACCGCTTCCTCCTCGGTGTTGGTGAAGGCGCTCACCCGACGACCATCGACGACGGGCTGCCCATCCTGCCGCGTGGCCTTTACCAGCCCGGCTGGACCATGGCAGACCGCGGCGACAACCTTGCCCTGATCGAACATGGACCCGATGGCCCGAGCCAGCGTCTCGTCATTGGCCGCATCCCACATTGGCCCGTGCCCACCGGGCAGGAACACTGCGTCGAAGGAGCCTGGATCGACGCTGCCAAGGGCAGGGGAGTTGCGGGCCGTCTGCATGGCGCTCTCGTCTGCCAGGAAACGGTGAACCGAGGCTGGAACTTCCTGCTGCTCCTCCGGCTTCTCGCCCGTTCCCTCACCGGCTTTTGCCGGTAAGCTGCGGGGATCCCACGGGATAGCGCCGCCCTTGATCGACACGAGCGTGACCTGCGCGCCGCCGTCGAGCAGGGCGTAGTAGGGGGTGGCGAGCTCCTCCAACCAGACGCCGGTGCGGTGGCCGGTGGATCCCATCTGGTCGTGCGAGGTGGCGACCACAAGCACTTGAGGGCTAGGCATGTCTTGCTCCCGGGTGAGGGCACTACGCCGTCAACGCCAGACGCTCGGAACAGGTCCGGCCGCAAGCTTAGTAACAAGACTGGAGAAACGTCTCACGGAGCTTGTGAGGACTTGATGTGTCTCAGCAAGGACCCCGGCTTACCGCAATGCGTTAAGTTGGGCGACTTCACGCGGGAAGCGCCTGAGATCTTCAACTGCGGCGCTGAAAGCCGGCGTGCTCGCAGCCTTGACGGTGGAGCAAGAGGCGCCCTGTCCTGCTCGTCCAAACGGCACCCTTCGCTCTGGACGAGCATACAGGCAAGGATTGGGAGACGGACAATGAGAGGGATCGTTCTGCATGCACCCGGCGGACTCGATAGGCTCGATCTGGCCGACATGCCCGATCCCGGTGCTCCCAGTCCGGGCGAGATCCGGGTCAGGGTTCACGCGAGCTCGCTTAACTATCACGACTATGGTGTCGTGAGCGGACGGATGCCAACAGCGAGGGCACGCATCCCGATGTCCGACGGCGCCGGCGTGGTTGAGGCGGTAGGCGAGGGCGTGACCGAGTTCAAGGCCGGTGATCATGTCGTCTCCTGCTTCTTCCCGGGCTGGCTCGAGGGGCCGCCGACCGTTTCCGATTTCGCGACCACCCCCGGTGATGGCGTCGATGGCTATGCCCGGGAGGTTGTGTTGCGGCCGGCGACCTGGTTCACCCGAGCTCCGGAAGGGTTCAGTCATGCCGCGGCGTCCACGCTGACGACAGCCGGGCTGACGGCTTGGCGTGCTCTGGTGGTCAATGGCGGGCTCAAGGCCGGCGATGTGGTGCTGTTGCTGGGCACCGGCGGCGTCTCGATCTTCGCCCTCCAGCTTGCGAAGGCGATGGGCGCGACGGTCATCGCTACCTCTTCCTCCGACGAGAAGCTGGAGCGGGTCCGCGCCTTGGGCGCCGATCACACAATCAACTACCGCCAACATGAGGACTGGGGCGTGCGTGCGCGGGACTGGACCGGCGGGTGCGGCGTGGATCACGTCATTGAGGTGGGCGGACCGGGCACCCTAGGGCAGTCGATCATAGCGGTGCGGGTCGGCGGACACATCTCGCTTATCGGTGTGCTGACTGGTGGCGCCGGCGAGGTCCCGACCGGTGCCCTGATGGCCAAGCAGGCCCGGCTTCAGGGGTTGATCGTCGGCAACCGACGCCAGCAGATTGACTTTGTGCGAGCAATCGAGGCAACAGGCCTGCGGCCGGTGATCGATCGCAGCTTTGGCTTGGCCGAGATTGCGGATGCCTTCCGGTACGAGGAGTCAGGAGCCCATTTCGGCAAGATCTGCCTCGAATTCTGAACCGTCTCAGAAGGTTTTGTCGCAAGCACTTTGTTTCAGAGTATCAGGTTACTGGGAGAGCAGTCTCAGTAGCGGACTGTTGCGTGTTCAAGGGCGAACATTTTGATCGTTCGGTGATTCTGCTCTGCGTCCGGTGGTATCTGTCCTATAATCTCAGTCTTCGAAATCTCGAGGAGATGATGGCTGAGCGCGGTATTTCCGTCGACCATGCGGCGGTGCATCGCTGGGTTGTTCGCTACTCCTCTGAGTTGCTGGAGCGGTTCAACCGCCGCAAGAGAGCGGTCACTGGCAAGTGGCACATCGACGAAAACTACATCAAGGTCCGCGGCCGTTGGATGTCTCTTTATCGGGCAATCGACAGCAACGGGGATACAGTCGAGTTCTGGTTCAGCGAGCGACGCAATCTCACTGCCGCCAAACGGTTCCTGTGCAAGGCGCTCAAGCGGCATGGCCAACCTGAAAGGATCGCAATCGACGGCAGCCAGACCAATCGCGAAGCCATCCTGTCGTGTGATGCCGAGAGCCGGCTGCGGAATCGATCTCGGCGCGAGCTGATGCCGATCCGCGTCCGGCAGAGTCAACACCTCAATAAATGCATCGAGCAGGATCACCGCGCCATCCAACGCCGGGTGCGTCCGATGCTCGGCTTCAAGTCTATGGACAGCGCCCGCGTGATCTTGGGTGGGATCGAGATGATCCACATGATGCGCAAAGGACAGGCGAAATATGCCTGCGGGCAGCAGCTGTCGCTCGCCGAACAGTTCGAGCAGCTTGCTGCATGACCCCTAAGCAAGCCTCCTCTCCATCTTCTCGGCTCCGCTTCAAAGCGCCTTGCCGCGCGAGCTCACCGGCCGAACCCGCTACAGAGCATGGGGCATCGTGTAGAGGCGCTGGCAGATTGGAGAACCCCGGTCACTGACCGGTTCCATTCCTGTCAGCAGTGAGCACCCCATGAAACACCAGGTCGATGTGGGCCTCAAGAAAAGCTTCGCTGCTGATCGATGCATGGCGATCAAACGTCATGCGCCAGATCGCAGCCATGAGAGCAGGGGCGATGAGCACGAGAGGGAGGCGGGCCGCTGCGCCCTCCCGCACCTCACCACGGGCAATGCCCCGCTCCACAACCCGCTCCAGGAGTGCGCGGCCCTTTGAGACTGTCTCGGCGTAGTAGAGCTCGGTCAGGGCCGGAAAGCGCTCGCCTTCCGCAACGATGATCCGGATCAGCACCCGCAGATCCGAGTTTACGAGCTGCCGGTGAATGGTCTCAATGATCAGCTTCAACAGATCCCGGGTCGTCCCCGGATAGGCATCGATGAAGCCGTTGATCTCGCTCAACACCGGCGCAACCTCCATGCGCACTGCCGCCAGAAAGAGCGCCTCCTTGTCCGCGAAGTAGCGGTAAATCGTCCCCTTCACGACACCAGCCCGGCGGGCCACATCCTCCAGACGCGCGCCTGCAAACCCGTGCAGGGCAAATTCCTCAAGTCCGGCTCTGATGAGCTCGGCTGGCCGGGCCTCCTTACGCCGCCGCCGGGGCGGCCGCCCTGATGCAGTGCTCACCTCATCCACTAGACCCATGCCTCCTATAAATGACCAATGAGTCATTATTGATTGCTTGCGAGAGAATGCGTGCTATAATGACCATGAAGTCATTAATGGTCCAGCGCTGTTACAGCAGATCGGGCAAGCCCATGGTCATCGCCGACCAGGATCAAGTCCACGTCGCTAGGGTGGCTGATGCAGCCAATGGCCGGACCGAGAGTGAGCGCCTGCCCCTCCTGGTTGTTCAGCGGACACCAGATTACGGGCCCGCGCCGTCGCATTTGCGGAGAGGGCTCCGTCTTGCAGGCCTCATCCTAGTTGCTATGGGGCTGGTCGCACTTGGCGGCTTTGTCGGTCTCTACTTCCAGCCACCAGGGCTTCAGAAGCTCATGGCGGTGCTTCAACTGCAACCTGGTGGCGGCACCTCCTCACCAATCGCTGTATCGGTCGCGCAGAGGGATCCTGGTCAACCTAGGGCGGCGGCCATCAAGGTTAACCAGCCTGCAGTTGTCGGCCTCGGCCGATTGCTGCCCAAGAGTGAGGTCGTGATCGTTGCGCCGCCTTTTGGCGCCGGCGATGCACGTGTCGCAAGCTTAAAGGCCGAAGAAGGGGATGAGGTTGAGCAAGGAGCTGTGCTGGCGGTCCTGGACAGCGAGCGCGCCTTGCTTGCAGCTGTTGCAACCGCTCGCGCCCAGCTCTCCGCACGTGAAGCAACGCTTGTTCAGGTCAAAGCGTCCGTACAGGCGAGCCGCGACGAAGCCCGTGCCACACTAGCTCGCGCCGAGACTACGTATCAGAATGCCGTCCGTGAGTTCGAGCGCGTGGGGACCCTGCGCCAACGTGGCTTCGCGGCCGAGCAAACCTACGACCAGCGCCGTGCCGCGCGTGATGAGGCGTCGCACGAGGTGCAGCGGGCCCAAGCCCAACTCTCCCGCTATGACTCCGACCGTCTCGACGAGCAGGCTGATGTGCTCGTCGCCAGGCGCAACGTCGACACCGCCAAAGCCGATCTGGCGCGTGCCTCGGCTGACCTCGACAAAGCCTACGTCCGCGCGCCCATCACCGGAACGGTGCTCACCGTCCATGTCAGGCCCGGGGAGAAGCCAGGGACCCAGGGGTTGATGAACCTGGGCAACATCGAGCAGATGACTGTCGAGGTGGAGGTCTACCAGACCCAGATCGACCGCGTTGCCTTAGGCAGCGCCGTTGAGGTTACGGCTGAAGCCCTGCCGCAGCCGCTTCATGGCCGGGTGACACGCATCGGGCTCGAGGTTGGCCGTCAGACCGCCATCGATGCTGATCCTGCCGCCAACACCGATGCTAGGGTCGTGAAGGTGACAGCGGCCCTCGAGCCTGGCGCCTCCTGGCTGGTCCGGCGATTGACCAATCTGCAGGTCACCGCGCGGATAAGTGCCGGAGATGGATCATGACCATCCTTCTGGGCCATCTTCTCGGACGGCTGCCCATCGGGTGGCTGCAACTGGTTCACAACAAGACTCGGCTTGCCGCAGCCCTCGCCGGTGTCGCCTTCGCAAGCGTTCTGGTATTGATGCAGTTGGGCTTCCTTGGGGCGCTTGTTGCCAGCATCAAGCTTCCCTACGATCAGATGAATGCCGACCTTCTCATCTCGGCCTCCGACATGAACACGCTGGCCGACGGCAGCCCGCTTCCACGCCAGCGCATGTTCGAGGCTCTGACTGTCAAGGGCGTCCAGAGCGCCACCCCCCTCTACTACGGCAAGGTCGAGTGGAAGCAGCCGGACGGCACAATCCGCAACCTGGATGTGTTTGGGATTGATCCCTCGGTGGAAACCCTCCGCAATCCAGCCATCAGTGCACGGTTGAACGATATCAGCCTGTCGGATGTGGCGCTGATCGATGCCAGGGTCAGGAACGTGTCGAAGAGCCTGTTTGCTAAGATCGCCGCCGGAGAACCGTACCGCTTTGAGGTGAAGGGCCGTACACTCAAGGTGGTGGGCACATTTGAGATCGGCGGCGGCTTCTCGGCTGACGGCTATCTGGTGGTCTCGGACCAGACCTTCCTTCGGCTGTTCCCGCAGCGGAGTGCCGGAGCCCCCAACCACATTCTCGTGACCCTCGCGCCTGGTGCTGATCCGGCGCCGATCTTAGAACGGCTGCGTGCAACGCTGCCTGCTGACGACAGCATCGTTCGAACCGTGGAGGAGACCTTTGGCAGGGACCAGGCTTTCCAGACGACGCAGCGCCCGGTCGGGCTTGTCTTCGGGTTCGGGGTGGTGATTGGAATTCTGGTCGGCATCATCATCGTCTACCAGGTGCTCTCCACAGATGTCGCCGAGCACCTCAAGGAATACGCCACCTTCAAAGCCATTGGCTACTCGCAGCGCTTTTTCTTGGGCATCGTGTTCGAGGAAGCCCTGATCCTCGCGATCCTGGGCTTCGTTCCAGGCTTTCTGGTGTCGCTCCTGCTCTACACTGTCGTTGCCACTGTGACGGGATTGCCCCTTGCCATGACGTGGGCACGCGCGGCGTTCGTCCTGATGGGTACACTCGGCATGTGCGCGCTCTCTGGAGCGATTGCTACCCGCAAGCTCGCCCGCGCTAATCCGGCGGATCTGTTCTGAGGGGGCTGCCATGGATCTGTCAGCTCGGCGTGAACTCTATACGGACGGCGACCTGAACCGACCGGACGCACCGGTGGTGGTGAAGGGGCTCAATCATTGGTTTGGAGAGGGCGAAGCGCGAAAGCAGGCATTGTTTGACGTGAACCTGGCGCTTGAGCGCGGCAAGCTCACGGTCCTGCTCGGGGCCTCAGGCTCGGGAAAGACAACCCTGCTGACGCTCATGGGGTGTCTCCGTCGCGTTCAGGAGGGGAGCCTGACTCTCTTGGGCACGCAACTCGCGGGTGCGGATGAGCGCCTGCTCGTTCAATGCCGCCGCCGGCTCGGGTTCATCTTCCAGGCCCATAACCTTCATGAGAGCCTCACCGCGATGGAGAACGTGCGCATTGGGTTGGAGGTGCATGGCAAAGCCGCCATGGCAGGTTGGGAGAGAGCCTCCGCCCACCTGCTCAAGATACTTGGGCTTGGTGAGCGCTTGCATTATTTGCCGGGTAACCTGTCCGGCGGGCAGAAGCAGAGGGTTGCGGTGGCACGGGCCCTCGTGGGCAACCCGGACATTGTCTTTGCGGATGAGCCTACGGCTGCTCTGGACAAGAATAGTGCGCTCAACGCCGTCGCGCTCCTGAAACGTCTCGGCACGGAGCGCGGCACGACGACACTGATGGTGACTCACGATACGAAGATCATGAGTTTGGCTGATCGTATCATCACCATGGAAGACGGACGCATCGTTGATGACCGCGGCACAACCTGAGGCTCTCTGGCAGAGTGTCCAGAATAGCCTGCCGAGCTGGGCAAGGGAGTCTCGAGTCGGAAGAGCTAGTGACCCGATTTGGCCATGTCTCATATTGAGAGGTCAGGCCCCACGATGATCGCGGCATGAACCTCTGACTTTAAATCAGAGGGTCCTGGGTTCGAGTCCCAGCGCTCACCAACAATATCAAAGGTTTACCGGCATTTGCCCTTTGAGCCGTTTCTCTCCAGGTAGCCAGACGTCAGGACGAGAGAGGCTGGCTCCAATCCGAGCTATATGGAGTCCGAGTGCGTTGACAACGAAGCGAGACGTCCAACGTCCGCCCCTCGCCTGACTCCCAGCATGTCTGCAGTGCTGTCACTGAACGGCTTATGATCAGGCCGGAAGGTCTGTTCTCCCGCGGGAGAACAGACCTTCACCCGGGCATTCCTAAACTTCCCAAGTTGACCGAAGCAGTCCTTGAGGAGCATAAAGATCTGTGAGGCACTCAGTGAGACGACCCTTCTGGAGGTCTTCGGCCAAGCCTGGTTGAAGTCCTACAATGAGAGACAAGACTAAAGGCGGCGTTGTGGGCCCAAATTTCGTTATGCTGCTCCATCAGAAAAGATCGTCTGCTTTGAGACTGGATATTGTGCCTTTGAGTGGCTATATCACAGATGTCAGGTTCGCCTGACTATGATCGTAGAGGCAGAGTGGAATAGGCGTTTAGGACGCGGGTTCGATTCCCGCCGCCTCCACCACAAGCACACCGGCCGTCCAGGTACCGCAAGACGGGTTTTGGGCGGAATGGCCTTTCGTTGAGGCCATGCCGCTGCCCCGGTGTGTTTGTGATGGGGGCGACATGGGTTCGACTGGGCGCAATAAAGGCTAGGCTGCGATTAGGCTGAGCTACGGCCTTGATAGTGCAAAACTCATAAATGCCAACGATAACGTTGACATGGGTGCAGTGCGCCTCGCGGCGTAACCATCCGGGGCTCGGGAAAGCCTAGCAACAGAAACGGCACCTTCGGGTGCCGTTCCCATTTCAAAAGCTGGGCCTTCTCAGCACACGTTACCCTACGAAAGAGAGACGAAGAATAGATGTCGGAGATTCAAGTAGATGGCTACATCCGCGTTCCCAAAGGAACCATGGTTTATCCGACGGGTGATGGCGTCGAGGCTCCGGCCACGCGTGATCAAGTCGTGAAGGTCGCCAACATCTTCGACGTGGATGTGAAGAGCGAGAACTTCTATCTGCTGCTGCCCGACGAGATGCGACTGCGCTACTTTGAGGCTAGCGGGGGCAAACGTCCGATTGATCAGGACATTCTGGAGTTTGCCGATCGCCTGACGAAAGGCGACTACCGAGCGGTGGAGTGGTCGAGCAAATGGGCGCTGATTGCCGATGTTCAGCCTGCCGAGACTTCCGCCCGCGCCAAAGTGGCAAAGAAGGCTGACAAGCCAGAGAAGAAGCCGGTCACCAAACAGCAACAGATGGTGATTGGTTCGGTGTGGACCTTCACACAGAATGCAGAGCTTCGCTACAAGGTCCGCAATCCCGCATATGCTGTCATGCGTGACGATATCGAGAGCAGCCTCCGTCAAATGCCATCACACGCCCGGAAGCAGACCGTCGACGCGAAGCTGAGTGAGCTCGGCATGATAGACTATATTGATGAAGCTTGGGGGCCTGTGATGTCAGGCGAGACCTTCACGGTTCGAAGCAAGCTGACGTCTGGTTTCGCAGGTGAGCAGGACGTACCGATGCTGTTCCGAGGCGAGAAGTTTACATTACCCTATGCCAGCCTTGAGCCTTTTATCGAGCTGGTGATTGAACGATAATCAGCGGCGAACCGGGTCGGCTGACCGTTACAGCTAATGCGGTCATCGACCCGGCAGGATCCAATCTTCGAACACTGGATTTCAGCGGCCTAGCGCCACGAGGAGTTTCCCTCAGTGGCCGCTTCATCGTGCTGCTGCCACGTCTTCTCTCAGGGAGCACCACTAGCCCTCAGCGATTTATGTGCGAAGGTTCGTTCATGGCACTCCTCGGACCAAAGGGCTTTAACTGCTTCGGGGCCTAGGAACTGAGGTTTTGTGAGCGGCCGGAAGGTGAACGTCTGATCCTGAGCCGACATTTGTGATCTCGGTGATGGCTCTGCCTCTTTACCTATCAGCCGATCGACGCATTGCCGTAACCTCACGGCAGTTGTTCCACCGGGCTACCAACGCTCGCCTTGTTCCCTCGTGTCTCTTGAACAATCCACTGCCGGAACACGACCAATGGCGGGTACGCAGAGCGGTTTGCAGGCCAGGCAAGGTAATACTGCTCTGTGCTTTGCATCGGCAGATCCAACGCCCTGACAAGATCGCCCCGTGCGAGCTCATCTTGAATGAGGAATTCGGGGAGCAGTGCTAAACCCAACCCTGAGATGGCTGCCTGAGCGGCCGTGGCAAACTGGTCCAACAGCATGCCATGCAACGGCTCGGCGAGCGCGCCATGCATCATAAACCATCGCTCCCACGCATCCGGCCGTGACACAAGGTGCAGGAGTGGGGCCCTGAAAAGATCGCTCGGCTTCTCAAACCTATACTGCTCCAAGAGCGAGCGGTTGCAGGCGGGTACCACCGTCTCGCTCATCAAGAATGCGAGCTCGGCGCCTGGCCAGTCCGGGCTGCCAAAGTGGATGGCAGCATCCGCCTGTTCCAGGCTGAAATCGAACGGAGCAAGGCGCGTCGTCAGGTTGACTGTGATCCCGGGATTGTCCCGCAGGAAACCAGGAAGACGAGGGGCTAGCCATCGGGTGCCGAAGGTCGGCAGGATCGCGAGATTGAGCGTTCCGCCCATGGGGTTCGCACGAAAGGCTAGCGTCGCGCTGTAGATCCGTCTGAGAGCCTCTCGGACTTCTCGGGCATAGGTTTCGCCAGCCAGGGTGAGACGGATGGTCTGGCGCTCCCGAAGAAAGAGATCCGAACCAAGCAGTTCTTCCAAGGCCCGAATCTGTCGGCTGACGGCTCCCTGGGTCAGGTTCAACTCCTCGGCGGCTGCCGTGATGCTCTGATGACGCGCGGCGGCTTCGAAGGCGCGAAGCAGGGACATGGACGGCAGAAAGCGGCGGGCTATGGCCATCTCATTACCTCTTCTCATGACCTGTTGAGGAAAAACGGGTTGCTTTCAAGGTTGCTTCTGAGGATCTGATTACAAGAGGGAATGGTGCTTGAACAGAGCCCATCCTTCGCTCTAGACACAGGAACCTAGGATGAAGAACGATCCGCGCAGCCACGGTCTATGGGAACGCTCGGCGCCTCTGGCCCCTCCAACGACGAGGTTGTCCGGCGATCTGACCGCTGATGTTGTGGTGATCGGCGCAGGCTTTACCGGCCTTTCTGCTTCTCTCCATCTTGCCGAGGCGGGAGCCTCGGTGGTGGTGCTTGAGGGCGTAGAGATCGGCTTTGGCGGCTCGGGCCGCAATGTCGGTCTCGTCAACGCAGGCATGTGGGTGATGCCCGATGATCTGCCGGGAGAACTGGGCGAGGTCTACGGCAACCGTCTGCTCCACCTGCTCGGCGACGCACCGAGCCTTGTGTTCGAGCTGGTCGAGAAGCATGCCATCGCGTGCGAGGTCGAGCGCAACGGCACGCTTCATTGTGCTGTCGGTGCAAAGGGACTCGCCGAGCTTCAGGAGCGGGCACGTCAGTGGCAGGCTCGCGGTGCTCCTGTGCATCTGCTCAATACCGAGGAGACCGCTCACAAGATCGGAACGAGCAGCTATTCCGGCTCCCTTCTCGACCTCCGTGCTGGAACCATTCAGCCGCTGGGCTATTCTCGCGGACTAGCAGGCGCTGCCATCAAGGCAGGGGCCCGGATCTTCACCTCAAGCCCTGTTATGGATGCCGAGGAAGCGGATGGCGGGTGGCGAGTGCGCACGCATAGTGGATCGGTGTGGGCCAAATGGGTCATAGTCGCGACCAATGCCTACACGAGCCATGTCTGGCCACAGATCCGCGCCGAGCTCGTACATCTTCCTTACTTCAATCTCGCGACGAAGCCTCTCAGCGACAACCTGCGCAACACAATTCTGCCCGAGCGCCAGGGTGTCTGGGACACGAATGAAATTCTCAGCTCGTTTCGCTTCGATCAGCAAGGGCGTCTCGTGTTCGGAAGCGTCGGCGCACTCCGTGGGCTGGGGCAGAGCATCCACCCGAACTGGGGCCGGCGCGCTCTGCGAAAGCTTTTTCCGCAACTGGCCGACATAGCATTCGAATACGAGTGGTACGGCAGCATCGGCATGACCAGCAACAATCTGCCGCGATTCCACAGGCTGGCGCGGAACGTGGTGTCGTTCAGCGGCTATAACGGCCGCGGCATTGCACCCGGAACCACCTTCGGACGCACCCTCGCGCGGCTTGTCCTCGGAGACATCCAGGAGGCCGATCTGCCGCTTCCAATGACCCAACCTGAGCCCGTTCGCTACCGGGCCATGAAGGAAGCCTATTACGAGGTCGGTGCTCAGATCGCCCACGCGGCGACCGCGCGGTTCTGAGATCGGTTACGCGGAGATGGAGTACGTGACGCGATTTGACGGCGTTACAAGAATGGAAAGCGAGATCGGACTTTTCCTGCGTCCGATCACCAGCTTCTCGATGCGATAAACGGGCTGTGACGGAGGGCAGGCGAGGAGCTCGCACTCGTTCGGAGAGGGAGCGTCCACATTGATGGTTCGCTCCGCCGCGGTCGGCTGCTCGCCATAAAAGGTCTTCAGGGCCTCATTGAAGGACCCGCCCTTCATCACGGGATCGATCGCCTTTTCATAGCGGCTGCGCAGGAAGTAGAGCTCCTCGATGGTCAGCGGTCGCCCGTCCACCAGCAGCAGGCGGCGAATCCCGACGACGTCATCGTCGGCCGTGGCCTGGAGGCGTTCCATCACGCCTTCCGGCGGTGCATGGCTACCTTTCTCCAGCACCCTGTAGCTGACACTGTGACCGAGGCTTGCCAGAGATTCCGTGAAACCGGTCAGCGATACGAGGGTCTGCTTAAGCTTTGGCTCGGTGACGAGTGTGCCCTTGCCGTGAACCCGCCGCAGATAACCCTCCGCGCAGAGTTCGGTCACCGCCCTTCGCAAGGTAATCCGGCTGACTCCGTAATGCTCGCACAGCTCCGTCTCCGACGGGAGATAGGTTCCGCTGCGACAATGCCCAGTCTTCAGGTCGCCGAGGATCAGACGCTTCACCTGATCGTAGAGGGGGGTCAGGTTGTCATATTGGACCGTCATCTCATTCGCTCGTGAAAAGCCGGCAGGGGTATCATGGCCCTCGAACGTCGATGGCCTGATAGCATTCATAACGCATCCCCTGACGAAGGAAAGAAGCGGTCTGGGAGCCTCTCCCACCGGTATGGGGCAGGAGAGGGGGGAAGCTATCAGTAGCTGATCTTCTTCATATAGCGGCGGCCTTCGAGCATCGTGTGCTGACGAAGGTCGGCCAGCTTGTAGGCGAACCTCCAGAGAGTATCGAAGAAGATGAGGGGCACGAGGTTGCCCTTGAACTCGTCGTCGATCCCCGTGAGATCCAGCTCCTGGGCATCGAGAACCATGATCTTCTCCGGGGAGCCAAACCTGTCGAGGAAGCCCTTAGCGCGCTCTTCCAGCGGACGGGTCTCGTCCAGGCCCATCATCATGATGAAGGCCCTGTCCTTGTCAAGAACTTCGAACGGGCCATGGAAGAACTCGTTGGCATGAATCGCCTGCGAATTGATCCACTGCATTTCCATCAGGACGCAGATCGCGAAGGAATAGGCCGCACCGTAAGAGGCGCCGCTTGCCACCGTGTAGACGACGGATTCGTCCTTGAACCGCGGAGCGTACGTCTCGAACAGATCCGCGAAATGGACATGCGCCTTGTCGATGGCCGTTTGGAGGTTGCCGAGGCTCGCCAGAAGGGGGCTGAGCTTGTCCACGCCGTCATAGATCTTCACCAGGCCCATGACGATCTGGTACAGGCGGGAGTAGTTGCTGTCGCCGGCGTCGATGGGCACACCCGTCGTATAAGGCGCCTCGAAGCGAACAGGGAATTCGACCGCCTTGGAGAGAGGCGAAGACGGATCGACGCTGAGGCCGATGGTCGTCGCTCCCTTGGAGCGCGCATGCTCCGCCGCACGAAGGGTCTCTTTGGTTGTGCCTGTCATGGAGCACAGGATGACGAGCGAATCGGCGTTCAGGGTTTTCGGATCGCGCTGAACGAACTCATCCGCATTGTAGCAGTCGGACGGCAGGGCTGCGGAATGACGGTCGAGGAGATACTTAGCCGGATACATTACTGACAGGGAGCCGCCGCAAGCGACGAAGAAAACATGCTTGATCGTCTTCCCGGACAAGGCGTCCAGAGCTTTTTTTACATCAGCATTCAATTCGGTTTGGCTCATCGTCGATCCCCAAGTGGTAGCCCATCTGCCGCTCGCAGAGGAGACTGAGAAGTAATCATGATGTCATATGACGTCATAATGTATTCTGGCAAGCTCTATTCCGAGGAGTAGACCGGTTGGACTTGGGAAAGGCTGAAACTCTGAGGTTCAACACCGGAACCCAAATTGACAGTCGGACATGAACGTGGGAACGTTCTCACAACTGCCCTTGGGAAATGGATAATGACGAAAATAGTCGCAGTCGGGGATAACGATGTTGATTGCTATCACGCGCGTAACGAGATGTTTCCAGGAGGAAATTGTTTCAATGTAGCGGTATTTGCGCGCCGCTTCGGAGCGACTTCGAGCTATGTTGGCGCCGTTGGGCCCGATGCTGCAGGCGATGCCATGCAACGGGCGCTCGCCGCCGAGGAAGTCATTACGGACAGGCTGAAGGTTTTGCCGGGGTCGACAGCTTATTGCGTCATAGGGCACCGCAACGGAGACCGTGTCTTCCTGAAGTACGATCTCGGCGTCTCGATGTTCGAGCCGGACGACCAGGACTTCACGTACGTCGAGTCTTTCGATGCCGTTCACATCGGACAGTCGAGCGGTCTCGATGCGTATCTAGTGCGGTTCGCAAGGACAGCCAAACTCTCCTATGACTTTTCCACGCGCCGGGACGCCCATCACCGTGCCTCCATCGCGCCGCTTTGCTATCTCGCCTCGATTTCGGGCGGCGATCTTGCCCTGTCGGAGGCCGAGGCGCTCCTGCGAGACACCTTGGATGCCGGTGCGCAATGGTGCCTTGTGACTCGAGGAAACCAAGGGGCGATTCTCGGTCGCGGGGATCAGATTTTCAGAGTTCCAGCCGTGTCGATTGAGGCCGTCGATACGCTCGGGGCGGGAGATACGTTCATCGCACGCACCCTTGTCGGCCTCTTGCGTGAGGAGGAGCCTCTGGAACTTCTGCGGGCGGCAGCCCATGAAGCCGCCGAAACCTGCATGCGCATCGGTGCCGTCGGCCATGCTGCTCCGATGGCTGTGAATGCAGGCGATATCCCCGCTCTTGAGGATGTGCGCTGAGAGCAATGCGCAGTACGGCGGAGAGGGGACGATTCGCCTCTCCGCCAAACGGGAGAGGCCTGTCAGGACTTCGCGGATTTGCGTCGCTCCGGCCGAGTAGAGCCTTGGTGGCCTTCGGCTTTCAGTGGTGCAACCGAGCCCCGCACGCGCAGGCTAGGTGCGAGGATTTGATGCTGAAACGGTGACGTGTCGCCATTGATACGCGCCAGAATCAGACGCGCCGCGGCGCGTCCCATTTCGTTGAGCGGCTGGGCGATCGCACTGATGCCCGGCCGAAGGAAGCGCATCCATTCAAGATCGTCGAAGCAGATGAGGGACAGATCCTGCGGCAGGTCCAGCGCAAGCTCACTGATCGCATCCATGGTCCCCGCCGACATCAGGCCATCGGTCGTAAAGAGTGCGGTTGGGCGTCCATTTCCCTGGAGCAGATCCAGCGTTTCCTCCTTGGCGGCTTCCGCGGAGTAGGCCCCGACTCGCCGGACAAGATCGAGATCGACGGGGATGCCCGCCTCCCGATGCGCCTGCAGGTAGCCCACGAGACGCTGCCAGCTGGGATAGAGCGTTGCCGCATCGACCCGCCCATGGGCCTCGAGATCGATGAAGGACTTCAAGTCGCCCGCTGCGAACTGCTCCAGCTCCGAGATCAGTCCGATTCGACGATGGCCCGCGGCAATGACATGCTCGATGCACGCCTTGGCGCCCTGGACGTTATCCACGGTCACCGCGTCCGCCTCGAGGCCGTGGACAAGGCGGTCGATCTGGACGATGGGGCAGCCGGCAGCCACGATCTCTCGCAGGTGTTGGGCGGTCTGAAGATCCGAGGGCGTGACGATCATCCCGTCGACCTGCTTCTCGGTCAGAAGCTGCACGGCTTCGCGTTCCCGTTGCAGGATCTCATCGCTGTTGGTGACGACGATCCCGAAGCCGCGGCTGCGGGCGACATCGGCGATTCCGCGCAGGACGCTGGCGTAGAACGGGCTTTCCATGTCGCCGGCGACGACCCCGATGGTCTGGGTTTTGCCGGTGATAAGCCCGCGGGCGAGCAGATTGGGGCGATAACCCAGCCTCTCGGCCGCTTCCCGCACCTTGTCGCGGATCGACTCGCTGGAATAACCATAGCCTCCCAGAACGCGCCCAGCCGTTGCCGTGCTCACGCCTGCAAGCCGGGCAACTTCGATGATGGTCACGTTCTTCGTGCGCTTTTCAGTCATGTGTTCCTATGCCGACCTTTCCGGCCGAGCTTAGCTAGCCACCAGTTCGTTGGGTGCCCTCCAAAGGATGAGGTTCAAGGAAAGATTTCGCCTTGACGCTCCGAACGTTCGATGATGATACTATGAGAACGTTCGCACAAACAACTCCGAACTCGGGTTTTCGCGATCTAGGCGCCGATGGCGCGGCGGGAGAGAGGTAGCGTCTTGGGCCGGAGGAAGCGGCAGGGATGCAGGAAGAAGACTTGGTATAATCAAGACAAAAGGGAACTGAGCATGAAGTCACGTCGGAATTTTTTGGCCGGGGTCGCAACCCTTGCAACCCTGCCCATGTTCTCCGCTGCAGCCTTGGCCCAGAAGGTCGAGTTGCGCCTAGCCCACGTCAACCAGCCGACCATCGAGGCGCATAAGGTCGCCGTCGAAGTGGCCGAGCGCGTCGCGAAGCGGAGCGATGGACGCATCACGATCAAGCTCTTCCCCGGTGGCATGCTGGGAACTACGACCGATATGCTGGAGCAGGCAAGCCAGGGCGAGCCGATTATCACGTTCACCGACGCTGCTTATCTTGCAAGTTTCGGCGTGCCGGAAATGGGAGTCGTCGGCGGTCCGTTCATTGTCGAGAACAATGAAGAAGCTGAGCGCCTGGCGTTCTCGCCACTAATGAAAGGATGGTACGACAAGCTTGCGGAGAAGGCGAAGATCCGCGTTCTCGCTCTCAACTGGTTTGATGGCGCCCGTCACATGATCGGGAGCAAGCCCTATCCGAATCCCGCCGATCTCAAGGGCGTGAAGGTTCGCGTCCCGCCGGTGCCGACCTGGCAGAAGACCTTCGAGCCACTCGGCGCGATACCAACCACGGTCGAGGCGGCCGAGACCTACTCCGCCTTGTCGCAAGGTGTCGTGAATGCCGGTGAGTCTCCCCTGACGGGATTGCGGGCGAACCGGTGGTATGAGGTGGTCAAGGATATTACGCTGACGGGCCATTTCAATCTCTTCACCGGCTGGGTGATGAGCGATGCGGCCTACACTGCGCTTAGCGAGGCGGATCGCGTTATGCTGCTGGAGGAATTTCGCACAGGTGGTCAGGAGCTCGCCAAACGCTCGACCAACATGAACGCCGAGATCCGCAAGGAGTTCGAAGCGAAGGGTGTCAGATTCCACACCGCGGACGTTCCCGCCTATCGCAAAGCAACGGCGTCGTTCTACACCAGCTTCCCGCAATGGCCTGCGGGTCTGCTCGATCAAGTTCGCGCAGCCGCATCGGGCAAGTAGAATCCGGCCATTTATGGCATAGCGCGGCGTCTCGGGAGCTTGCCGAGGCGCCGCGGAATCCATCTAATCCGGAGCATGAACTTGCGGTTTGTCAATTCGATCGGCGAATTGGTCGGGAGTGTCATTCCCGTCATTCTTCTAGCGCTCGTCATCATCAGTGTCGGCGCGGACGTCATTGGCCGCAACGTCTTCTCTGCGCCGATATTCGGCGCGAGCGAGGTGTCCGTGCTAGCTTTCGTATGGCTGGTGTGGCTCGGCGCAATCGGCGCCGCCAAGCGGGACGACCTGATGGGAGTTCGCTACTTCGTCGATCTCCTTCCTCCACGCGGCAGGCGTCTAGTTCATGCCACGATGAACATCCTTGTCGCCTTGATTGCCACGGGCGTGATCTATGCGGCAATCATGCAGATCAGAACGGCCCGATTCACGACGTTCATGTCCATCGGCGTTCCGAAGTGGGTCATGTCGGTCGGTCTCGCGATCTCCATGGCGGCAATCGTCGTAATGTATCTCGCAAGAGCGTGGAGCGAGTTTAGGCAGGCTAGGAGCGTCGGTCGGTGATTGCGTTAACGTTGACTGTCTTCCTGGTGCTGCTCTTCGCAGGAATGCCGATCTCTTTCGTCCTGCTCGGATCGGCGATGTCCTATTTCCTGTTCAACCCGATCGCACCGAGCATCATTGCGCAGCGAATGAGCGGAAGTCTGGAGCTATTTCCCCTTCTCGCCGTGCCCTTCTTCGTCTTTGCAGGCGCGGCGATGGCGCGTGGCGGGATAGCGGACCGCCTCTACGGGTTTGCGGAGGCGCTGGTCGGCCATTGGCGCGGTGGACTCGCTCAGGTTGCCGTCATCAACTCGCTCTTCATGGGCGCCATGTCAGGCTCATCGAACGCCGACGCCGCCATCGATGCTCGCACGGTCGTCCCGATCATGCGCAAGCAGGGCTACTCCAACGGATTCGCCTCGGCGATCAGTGCCTGCTCCGGTGTGATCGCCCCGGTGCTGCCTCCAAGTATTGGACTTATCATCTACGGCCTTCTGACTAATACCTCAATCGGCCAACTCTTCATCGGCGGTATCATTCCCGCTTTCCTGATCGCAGCCGCCTTGATGATCACTGTCCATCAAGTGGCCAAGCGTCGTGGCTACGGCGCCTTGAGACCGCACCGGATGCCAGTGCGCGAGATCGCAGTGAAGGCCCGCCATGCGCTCTGGGCACTGGCCATGCCGTTCCTGCTGCTGTTCGGATTGCGGATCGGCTGGTTCACCCCGACCGAGCTTGGAGCGATTGCTGCAGCCTATGCACTCTTTGTGGGCCTGTTCATTTATCGAGGCTTCACCTTTGGCGAGACTTACGAGCTGGCGCGGGAATCCGCCCACACCACCGCGAATGTGATGCTGATCATAGCGACTTCGGCCATCTTCTCGGTGGTTCTTACCCTCGAGGAGGTCCCGCAGACAGTCGTGGGATATCTTGTCGATATGACCGACAACAAGTACGTTGCGCTCGCTCTGATCAACGTACTTCTCCTTCTGCTCGGAACCGTCATGGAGGGGCTCTCTCTCATGGTGATCCTAGCTCCTCTGTTCCTTCAGGTCATGCAGAGGTTCGGAATCGATCCGATCCATTTCGGAGTGGTCCTGATCGTCAATCTCACCATCGGCTCCGTGACGCCGCCTATTGGTTCCGTTCTGTTCACCGTCTGCTCGATCACTAAATGCTCGATCGAGGAGTTCACGCGAGAATCGATCCCTCTACTCATGGCTCTGATCGTCGTTCTCTTCCTGATCACCTTCCTGCCAGCGACGGTCGTGCTCCTGCCAAGGCTGCTGTTCTGACCTGATGCGGAGGGCTCATGGAGCTTTCGTTCGCAACACCCCGGCTCTTGAACGAGGATCATCCCTGACCAAGAGCCATCATCCATCGATGAAACGAGCATTTGATCGATGCGCCGCCCTACCGTCAAAAGCTTCGTAAAGTTGGAGAGAGTGCCATGAAGTTCGTCGATGCCGATATGGTTCACCGTCTGCTCGATTATCCAGGCCTCGTCGAGGCTCTCCGAGTTGCGCACAAAGGTGCTTCTCCCAAAAGCGACGCCTCAGTCATGGACGAGCCAGCAGGCGGTGACAACAAGTTCGTGTCGCTGGTGGCTTGGGCCGCGCAGGAGGTGATTGCGGTCAAGCTCGTGGGCGTCTTCCCGTCGAACCTTGCGCTGGAGCCACCGCAGCCCTCCGTGCAGGGCCTTGTGGCGGTTTTCGACGGCAAGACGGGGGCTCCCGTCCTCGCAGCGGACGGCGCGGCCCTGACCTTTCGCAAGACGGCTGCCGATTCCGCTCTGGGCGCGAGGTTCCTCGCGCGGGAAGACGCGGACGTTCTTCTCGTTATCGGCGCCGGCGGGCTTGCACCGCATGTCATCCTCGCCCATACGAGCGTGCGGCCGTCGATCAAGCGCGTCCTAGTCTGGAATAGGACCCCAGCCCGAGCGGAGGCCCTGGCTCGCGAGATGCAAATCGCCGGAGTCTCGATCTCTGCCGTCCGCGACCTCGAGGCTGCTCTTCCCGCAGCGGACGTGATCTCCTGCGTGACAATGTCGACTGCGCCATTGGTAAAGGGTGCTCTTCTCAAGAAGGGCGCACATGTGGACCTGATCGGCGCCTATCTGCCGACCATGCGCGAGGCCGATGACGAAACCATCCAGCGAGGTCGCGTTTTCGTCGATACGCGGGTCGGCATGGAAGGAGCAGGGGATCTGTTCCAGCCGGTCGAGCGCGGACTCTTCGCTTGGACCGACATACAAGCCGATCACTTCGAACTCTGCACCGGTACCAAGAGCGGCCGCAAGGATCAGAGTGAGATCACTGTGTTCAAAAACGTCGGAGGCGGCCACCTCGATCTCTTCACTGCCAGACATCTCAGAAATGGGCTGCAACAAGTCGCCTGAGAAATCAACACAGTTGATAAGTGACTACGCAAGAACCCACTATTTCAACCAGGCGGTGGGCTCTTGCTGTTTCGGATCAATGTGCGGCGTGATGCTCGGCCTGAACGTGCTCGATACCTACGCTGAAGAGGCGCCCCTTCTCTGCCACCAGCACGCATACCAGCGTCGCGGTGCCGATAGCGAGAAAGCCTGCGGCGAGGGGTAGGGTGGTCCATCATACAGCGATCCGAGATACCCTCGGGTCAGACCGCCTCCTACGGACTGGATGAAGCCGAAGACCGATAAGGCGGTGCCGGCAACGGCGCCGATTGGCTCCATTGATAGGGCATTCATGTTGGAGCTGGACCAGCCGAACATGAACATGCAGGCCGCCGTGATAAGGAAGAACGCCAGGATCGGCACTGCGCCGACCACCACCTATACGAGCCAGACGGCGCTCAACGCAGTGAAGACCGGGATCGCAAAGTAATAGATGCGTCGCATGCCGAAGTGGGCCACGACGTGCGCGCTGAAGAACGAGCCGATCGCCATGAGGGCAGCCGTTGCGCCGAAGGTCATTGGAAACCATGGGCCGAGCTCATAGATGTTAACATAGACTTGTTGGCTGGCCCGGACGAACAAGATCAGGCATAGAATTTGAGCATCTCGGCCAGACCGTAGGCACTGTTGCAGTAACCTCGGCAGTGTAGTGAGGGATGGCTAATTGAGGAGCCATCCTGTTGTCTTTGTTCAAGCGCCGCCGTTTCCCCGATCGAGATCATCCTGCTGTGCGTGCGCTGGTATTGCAAGTACGGGATCAGCTATCGCGATCTGGCTGAGATGATGTCCGAGCGTGGTATCAGCGTCAGTCTAAGTACGATCTTTCGTTGGGTCCAACGCTATGCCCCAGAGATTGAGAAGCGGGTACGACGGTACCAGGGACATTGTTCAAGTTCGTGGCGAGTGGATGAGACCTTGTATTTGATGGGTGTTGCGGGTCATTCCCACAGCATGAGGCCGGGATAGCTCGAATGAGACGTAAGACAGAAGTCTGCGACATAGATGGTGCGCCCGGCCTCACCACGCGCCCCAGCTGAGATCGGACGGTATCAGAGGTCATCCCAAGACGGGTAAACCTGCATTCACAAGGTTGATCAGCGCAAGGGGCATTCTCAACAAGAGGAAGCTCTATGACGGTGTTCTTCGGCATTGACGTCGCAAAGGAGAGACTGGATTGCGCGGCTATCATTCTTGATCGGCAGCGTCCCATCGGGCAGAAGTCGTTTCCCAATACCCTGGACGGTATCGAGCGAGCGGCCGCCTGGGTGATGAAGGTATCTAAAGCCGAGATCTCGCAGGTTCATGCGGTTCTCGAGCCGACAGCGGCCTATCACGAGCTTGCTGCTCGCTTCCTGGCTACTAAAGGTATGACAGTTTCTCTCGTCAACCCTGCCCAAATCCGCAGCTTCGCCAAGGGCATGGCTGTCCTGAACAAGACTGACCAGATCGATGCGGTGCTCCTGGCGCGCTACGGCTGCCTGGCCCAGCCGAAAGCGTGGACCCCTCCCGCCGAACCGCTGATCGAACTGCAAGCCCTTCTCGCACGGCTGGATGACCTGGAGGGCGATCTTCGCCGGGAGCAGAACCGATATGAGCAGGCGTGTGTCCGTGGCTGCTCCGGCGCCATCAAGCGTTCCTTTGTCACGAACATCAGGGCGCTCAAAGCTCAGTGTAAACTTCTGCAGGAGGCCATCGCCGGGCACTTTGCCGCCCACGAGGCTCTCGAGGCTGATCTGAAGAGACTGCTCACGATTCCAGCGGTGGGTCCAAAGACAGTGATGCGAATGCTCGCGCTGCTGCGAAGCCACCCATTTGATACAGCTCGCCAAGCCGCAGCCTTCCTGGGTCTTGTGCCAATTGAGCGGCAGTCGGGGCGGAGCGTCCGAGGAAGGCCGCGGCTCTCGAAAGCCGGCAATTCCCGACTGCGCGCTGCGCTTTACATGGCAGCTGTCGTTGCCACAAAGTTGAACCCGGACATCAAAGCCCAACAGCAGCGGCTGCTTGAGCGAGGCAAGGCCAAGATGTCGACCTTAGGGGCCGCCATGCGCAAACTGGTTCACATCTGCTTTGGCGTGCTTAAGAGTGGAAACGTTTACCAGTTTCCGGCTGCCCACCCGACTTGACCACTCAGACGGTATCTATGTACGAGTTGGCGGACGCTGGCGGTACTTGTTTCGAGCGGTCGACGAATACGGCCGTCCTCGATCACGACCGACAAACTGCATCCTATCCGAATGCCATCCGCCGCTTACAAAGCGAAGGGCTGCTGCCGCAGGATGTCGAACACCGCACCTCGAAATATCTGAATACCATCATCGAAGCCGACCATGGTGCGCTCAAGCCTGTGATCCGGCCGACGCGTGGCTTCCAGACGATGAAAACCGCCGCCGTGGCCCTGATGGGCTTCGAGACCATGCGGATGATCCGCCGCGGTCACTGCAGCCAGCGAAAACGTCAGGTGATGGGCGAAGTTCGTCTCGTCAATCAGTTCTTCGGTCTAGTACTACAGCCTGAATGATCTGATCGACGAGATTCGTTTTGCCGTTTCAAGTTACTGCAACGGTGCCCAATGATCTCAGAATCGCTGCACGGCAAAGGGCTTCCCATCAACCGGACCCGACCGTCCCTCAAGCATTCCCGCCACCATCTGGGCCGTCACGGCGGCCTGGGTCAGACCGTAATGGCCATGACCGAAGGCATAGAGGATGCGCCGGTCTTTTCCGGCAGGTCCGATCACCGGCAGAGAGTCGGGCATCGACGGCCGGAAGCCCATCCACCGCTTTGCCGGCGTCTCGGTCTGGAGATGAGGGAGGAAGCCCGTCAGGCGCTGCACCATGGCATCGGTGCGGCTGTGGTTGGGCGGCGCCTCAAGCCCTGCGAACTCGACCGCACCGCCGACCCGGTCGCCTGTATCGAGAGGCGTGGCGACGAAGCCCTCGCCCTCGAACATGATCGGACGGTTCAAGCCGAAGGTCCCCTTTGGATAGGTGGCGTTGTAGCCCCGCTCCGTATCGAGGGGAATGCGATCGCCGAGTTGCTGAGCAAGGGAACGTGACCACGCTCCGGCGGCAACGATAACCCGGTTGGAGATGACCTCTGCTTCTGCCCCATCCGTTCGAACGTGAATGCCCTCCTCCCTGGGCTCAAGTCTCAGCCCATGTGCCGCTACAAGCACCGCACCGCGCTCCAGAGCCAGACGCAGAAGGTCAGCGGCCAGAACAGCCGGATCGGACACATGGCAAGCGTCCGGATAAAGCACGGCGGCTTCGACGTTGCGGAGTGCGGGCTCCAGTTCTGCGAGCTCTTCAGGGCGCAGAGCTTTTGCCTCGATCCCGAAGCCGCGCTGACGTTCGACGATGTCCTGCGATCGATTGAACTCGCCCTGATGCCTCCACACGGAGAGGATGCCGTTCTCCCTGAGGTGGCCATTCAGATCGAGAGACGACAGAAGGCTCTTCCAGGCTGGCAGCGACTCCGCATTGATCGAGCGGATCGCCCCGATGCTGGCCTTGATGCGTGAGGGCGACGAGGCCATCAGGAAACGCGCCAACCAGGGCGCCAGATGCGGCAGGTAGCCTGGCCGGATGGTCAGTGGCCCGAGCGGGTCCATCAGCCAGCGCGGCAGGTTCCGCCACGCCTTCGGCGAGGCGAGCGGCATCACGTCGGTATGGGCGATCCAGCCCGCATTGCCATCCGTCGGGCGCCCCTGCTTGGCCCCCGGCTCGATCAGAACCACCTCATGGCCCCTGTCGAGCAAGGCGTGCGCGGTGGCAAGCCCCACGACGCCGGCTCCTATGATCGCAACCCGCATGGTTTGCCCCTGAAACAGGCTTCAGGCCTAGCGGCTCTGGTCGACGACCTGGAAGCCGTTGGCGAAGGGATCCCGGTCGTCGATGAAGATGGTGTTGAACCCGGTCACCCTGGCCCAGCCTTCGATGGACGGGATGATCGCGTCCCGGTCGCCGACCGTGGTACGGCCTTCGATGCGCCCGGTGAAGGTCGAGCCGATGATGCTCTCGTGAACGAAGGCATCGCCCTCGTTCAGGGCGCCGCGGGCAGCGAGATGCGCCATACGGGC
The DNA here is from genome assembly GCF_000739015.1 of Microvirga sp. BSC39. Taxonomy (GTDB): domain Bacteria; phylum Pseudomonadota; class Alphaproteobacteria; order Rhizobiales; family Beijerinckiaceae; genus Microvirga. The sequence goes on along the minus strand of NZ_JPUG01000027.1, from coordinate 780 downwards.
GGAGGTGCCCGTGCCGCAGGGCGAGCGGTCGATGGCCTTGTCGCCATAGAACACCGCGTTGCGTGCCGTGCTGCCCGGATTCTGGGCTTTCCCGGTCCAGAGAACGTGCGTCAAACGGTCGATGGCCGGGTTTTCGGGGTGCGCGATCTGGTAGCGTGCATTGAACGCCTCGCGCAGCTTCGGGCTCCAGCGCAGGATGTCGGACGGATTGACGTCTGCAACATCCGAAAAGAGCGTCTGCGGCTCCACGATGGCATAGAAGTTGCCGCCATAGGCAACGTCGACCGTGAGGTGGCCAAGCCCCTCGACCTCGACCTCATAGCCGGTGCCATAGAGGAACGACGGAATGTTGGTGATGCGCACCCGCTCCACGAAGGGACCGTTCTGCTCGTAGCGTGCCTCAACGACGCCTGCCGGCGTATCGAGCCGCAGCAGTCCCGGTGTCTTCGGGTGAATGAGGCCGTTCTCAAGCGCGATGGTCACGGTGCCGATGGTGCCGTGACCGCACATGGGAAGGCAGCCCGAGGTCTCTATGAACAGGATTCCCACGTCGCAATCCGGCCGCGTCGGCGGGTAGAGGATCGAGCCCGACATCATATCGTGGCCGCGGGGCTCGAACATCAGGCCGGTCCGGATCCAGTCGTATTCCGCCAGGAAGTGCTGGCGTCGGTCGAACATCGTGTCCCCTTTGAGCTGGGGAATGCTGCCGCCGCCGACCACGCGGACCGGGTTGCCGCAGGTATGACCGTCGATGCAGAAGAAGGTGTGGCGCGCCATGGC
>NZ_JPUG01000026.1 GCF_000739015.1 Microvirga sp. BSC39 | reverse complement strand
GGCAGGACAATGCGGGCCCAGCAGTCGCCCGCAACACCGGGATCGCCCGGAGCCGGGGGGGCTATCTGGTCTTCCTTGATGCGGACGATATCCTGCTCCCCTGTGCTCTTACGGCCGGGCTTGAAGCCCTGGGGAGGCGTCCTGATGCCGGGTTTGCGGTAGGTCCTCGCGAGGAGATGACGTTTGAGGGTGAGCCGGTACCATGGCCTGTATCTCCACCCCCGCCACAGGCTGATATCTATCTGCCTCTGCTCCGTTTCGACTGGTACATCATCCCACCCTCGTCGGTGATGTTCCGGCGCGAGGCGGTGGAGGCGGTTGCCGGCTTTCAGGATCCATGGGGCGCTGACGACCTCGACTTCTATCTGCGGGTGGCTCACCGGTTCACAGCCTGCTGCTACCAGGCGCCCGCGGTCACCCGCTACCGCCGCTACAGCACGAGTTCCTCACGGGACGGCGAGCGGATGCTGCACAGCATCCGCGCCGTCTATGCGCGCCAATGGCCGCAGGTTGAGGGCAACCCCAACGCTGAAGCGGCCTACCATCATGGCCTGAGGCAGCTCACCGACATCTTCCTCGACTGCATGGTGGAGAACATTGAGGACCGGCTGCGCGCTGGCGATCACTCAGGAGCTCTCCGCAGTGCGCGGCTCCTCAAGATGGAGAGCTCCGAGCGCTGGCAGGCACTACTGGATACAAGTCCTACCGCGAGTGTGCTGGCGCAAGAGCTTGCCGCAATGGTTGAGGGCAGTGACAAAGCATCCATGGTCGGTGGTCTGTAATGCGCCGCAATTCACTCAGGATGGTTGCCTGAGGCTCAAACCGCGACCACGCTCCAGCCCCAACGAAGGTCCGGAGTTCCTGCCTAAAGCTGACGTTCGATCTACTTCTGCGAAGTACAATCAGGCGACCTTCGCGCCTAGTCGAGGAGCCGCGTACGCCGGGAGCGTCCCTCATCCGAGTTTAATCCCAGAAGGGCATCCTGATCTTGCGAGCGTGCGGGAACTTGGCATTCATGAGGGGCTCCGCGTACGAGAATAGGAGCCGGCGTCTGAACGAAGGTGGAGTCTCGACGATCTGGATGTCACGTGCCTCAGGCGAGTCCGGCCAGAAATAGGGTCTGCCCCCACCCATGAAGGCGGCTTCCCGAGTCCACGCGGGCACCTTGAGGCCCCAGCGCAAGGCCAAGTGCTCCCCCATGGCCCCGATAACTGCGTCGTGCTCTGGGTGCCTGGTCGGGACGGGCACGGGATTGAGCATAGCCTGCCGGGCCGCCGCGTCCTCCTCCATGTAGAAGGCAGAGCCGAACTCTCCGGACGCGGGGCCGAAGTCATCCTGGTCCTTCCGCGCCAGCTCAGCGACCTCGGCAATGGACCTGGGTCTCGCCTCGAAGGTTGGCCTGTAGCCGAAGCGATCGAGTGCGGCCTCGAAGAACGAGAGCCGCCTGCCGATCTCCCGCGCCCTGTCGCCGTCGTCCTTCTCCTTCCGCTTGAGGTAGGGATCAACGAGCGCCTTCAGGTGCCCGCCCGTCCTGATCCCAATCCCTGCCGCAATCCGCACGGCCGGCTCGAGGTCGTCGATGCCGATGTCACCCATCGGGCGGAGCGTGGCCAAGAACACCATCGGGATGAGCAGCCGGGGCGGTGCCGCGAGAACCCTAAGGCCCGGCCGCTCCCATGTCGGGTACATCCCAGTCGGGAAGCCTCCCGGAGAGGACGGTCCCTCCCCACATAGGAACGGGAGGATGTCATCCACCCAGCCGTCGGGTAGCCCGACACGTCGCCCGGCCCACGCGGTCGCTTGGCGGACAACCCCTTGTTTCCCGTCGAACGAGATGTCGGCTTCGATACGGGAACCATCATCGGTCCAGCTATAGCGAAGGAGGCAGGCCCAGCCCCCATTTAGCATGATTTCTCCGAGGATCCCTCGCTCGCGGATGTCCTCCCCGGCAAGCTCGAGCGCCCTCCTGACGGTTTCCGCGTCGACGAGCTTCGGCTTGGGCATCTCGGTTCATCCGCATCGAAGTGGTCCTGCGGAACGTAGGGTGCTTGGCGGCTTTGGCTATCCGTCGGGCCTACTATCCCACTGCCCGAACGGAGCTCCCTGCCCCTGCTACGTCTGGATTGCCCGTGAAGGCTGCCCCTCTTGGCCGGAGACAGACAATGGCAGCGGGGCGGCTCACTCCGCAGGTGCGACGACCTCGCGATGCGTCGGGGCTGGCTCAGCCTTCGTTGCCGCGAAGCCAATATAGATAAAGACTGCGACCGAGATCACGGTCACGAATTCACCACCGAGGAGAAGAGGCAAGCCCAAATCCATGTGTCCGAGCACAACAAGCGTGAGACCTGCCATCATTGCGGGGAGGCCGATGACAGCGGTCCCGAAATGCGTCCAAGAAAGCCGGGTTGCGGCAACATGTGGGAAGTGGCGGTAGAACAGCGCGTAGAGAAAGAACCCGACCCAACCGAGCAGGTTCACGTGCACGTGCACGGGTCTGATCGTGAAATCCTGCGACAGGGACATGAATATGCCCATGGCAATTCCCGCTCCGAGAAACAAGAGCGCTGTCCGGAGAAAGAGGTTCGACAGATTGGTCACAGCTTCTGATCCTTTTGATGCAATTTAGCACTGGCGAGACGCTGCCACGATTGTGAGATCCACCGTGGCCCGTGGCCCGTGGCCCGAGGCCGAGACGTCACGCAGTTCGGGATCTGGTCGGGATCTGGCGCAATTCACGGCTCCGGCACCGGTATGTGCCCCGGCTTTCATGAATGTTGTTACGCTGCAAATGGCGACAGCACCTCTGGCTCCTGGTCGAGAGCCTGCGAGGTCGTCGCGGATGTGAGCACCGTTAGTTCTGCCCGACACACGGAGCAGGTGCCGATCGAAGGGGCTGCAATCAGCTGCGTGGTCCCGCATGCCTCGCAGCCACACAGCGCCGGGAACAGCATCCCGGAGCTTCGTTCCGCGGCTCTTCTCAAGGCCTCGCTTGTTTGCACAATACAATCGAACATGGTCTTCCTTCCTGATGTTACGCCCGGCGATGGCTTCCCTGCCCGCCTCTTCAGCTGTGCGCCGGTTGTAGCGAGCATTCTTTTCCGTGGCTCTTGTCGGAAGTTGTCTGTATTTTCCGAAAGTTGCCCGACCATTTTCCGGGAGCCCACGGACAGGCTGGGTGATGCTGGACGACAGAAAACAGATTGCGGCCGTGATCAGGGACTACATCGCGCGGGAACGGATTTCGCGCGAGCAGTTCGCGTTCAAGACGAAGTTGGGCAAGTCGACGGTCGACAAGCTGCTGACAGGTCACTTCTCGGACAAGACGCTGTCGATCGTCGAAAGCCAGACGCAGCTGTCCCTGCGGCCTATGAGCGGCGGATCGGTCCGGCTCCCGGACGACACTGCCCGCCAGCCATCTAAGCCCGCGGACCTGAAGCCCCTCGATAAGCCATCCATCGCCGTCCTGCCCTTCGTGCACATGGGAATGGATCCCGAGCAGGACTTTCTCGCGGACGGCATTACGGAGGACATCATCACTGCCCTTGCGCGTCTGCGCTGGCTCTTCGTCATCGCCCGGAACTCCACCTTCGTCTACAAGGGCAAGGCCGTGGACGTCCGACAGGTCGCCCAGGATCTGGGGATCCGGTATGTCCTGGAGGGCAGCGTCAGAACCGCCGGTTCGCGCATTCGCGTCACGGGCCAGCTTATCGATGCGACAATGGGCAAGCATATTTGGGCCGAGAAGTACGACCGCGAGATGCAGGACATCTTCGCCGTTCAGGACGACATCGCTGAGCGGGTTGTGGCGGCGGTCGAGCCGCACCTTTATGCCGAGGAAGGATTCCGGGCCTCGACGCAGCAGCCGGACAGCATTGATGCCTGGGGGCTCGTGGTCCGGGCCATGACCCTTCTCAACGCGGTGGAGCGGACGCGGAACGAGGAAGCCCAACTGCTCCTGCGGCGCGCCATCAGTCTGGAGCCGCGCTATGCGAGAGCCCATGCTCTCCTTAGCTGGGCGATCTGGTGGGCTTCCATGTGCCTGTGGACGCCCGACGTAGAGGCTGGCTACGAGCAGGCGGCCATTCACGCCCAGGACGCACTTGCCTTCGATCCCGGCGAGCCATGGGCCAGAATGGTATCAGGGCTGTGCCTCAGCACGGCCGGTCAGCACCAGCGGGCACTGGCGGAGCTCGGAAGCGCGCTGACGCTCAACCCGAGCTTTGCGCTCGGACATACGGCACTCGGCTGGGCGCTCCTGAGAGCGGGCCGGTTCGATGATGCGCTCGTCGAGACCGGATGGGCCCTGCGCATGAGCCCACTTGATAGCTTCTCCGGGTTCTACACGACCACCCACGGCCTAGCTCTCCTGGCGGCGCAGCGCTTCGAGGAGGCACTCCCCTTTCTCAGGGCCTCCATTTCCGCTTTCACGGACTACACTGGACCTTTCAACACACTGATCAGCTGCTGCGGGCACCTGGGGTTGATTGAAGAGGCTCAGGAACTGATCGCCGTTCGAAACCGCATGGGTGGTGCGCCCCTGAGCCTAAGCCTCGTCCGCAGGCATATGCACAGGTTTGCGCATTGCGACGTCTTCGTTGCTGGTCTTCTCAAGGCAGGTATCCCTGAATAGGGACTTTGAATTCCACCTACGGCGAATAGCGCCATGGTCAATTGCGCATTGTATCCGTTCACGGGCAATAACTGCACCTTCTCGCCGGAGTACCGGGTCTTCGACATCCTGGTTGATCACTGACAGTGCGTTGTCCAACCACACTGGTCGACTGCTGGGTACGAGGTGACCGGCGTCTTCAATGTGCTGCTTCGGAGCCGATCCTGGTGCGGTTCCTCCCCTCCTCCTTGGCCGTGTACAGAGCCCGGTCGGCCCGGCGCAGGATCGAGCTGCGGTCGTCGTCCGGCCGGGCTTCAGTCACTCCAGCACTGAAGGTGCACGGCAGTTCGAGCCCATTGTGCCCCAGGACTGCTGAGGGGAAACCGTTCCGGACGCGATCAATGATGCGCACAGCATCGGCGAGCCGAACCTCGGGCAGCAGCAGCAGGAACTCTTCTCCGCCCATCCGGCCCACGCGGTCCTGGACGCGCACCCTCTCTCGGCAGGAGCGTGCGAAATGCTCAAGCACCGTGTCGCCCGCCTCGTGCCCGTGTGCATCGTTGATCGCCTTGAAGTGGTCGATGTCGATCACAGCCACGCACAAGTCCGAACCTGTGCCCTCGTTGGCGGCAAGCGCCTCATCGAGCAGTCCCAGGATGTGACGGCGGTTCGGCAGCCCGGTGAGTTGATCGGTCTGCGACGCCTTTAGCGCCGCCTCATGAGCCTGGCGCAGGGACTTTTCGTTGTTCTTCAACGTTGTAATATCAGCGCCAACAGATAGCACCCAACCGTTCGGGAGCACCGTATGGTCGATCCAGAACCAGCGGCCATCCACAAGGTCTGTCTCGAACGACTTGCGGGGCACGCTCCGGCGCTTGGCCAGGGTCCTGGCAATGAAGGCTTCGACGTCATTGTCATCGATCCGCACTCCCAGCCCGCTCCGGTGAGCGTGGCGGAGGATGCCGGTGAAGGTGAGCGGACCGTTGAAACTGCCCAGGAACATGCCCTGGTAGGTCTTGTTGGCGTATCGGAGATTATCCTCAGCATCGAAGATGGAGACTGCCTGCCCGCTTTCGGTGAGTGCCTCCACTAGGCAGCGGAGGGCTTCGTCGTCGGGATCGAAAGGGAGGGAGATCATGGAAACCTAAAGCAAAGAAGATAGGCAGGATACCCCGCCGTTGCCAACCTGCAAACTGGCCATCCCCTGAGGGGTTCCCCTTACTTCGCCCCGTGCAGGAAGCAACCTCTTGGGCAGCGCGCCTAGGACCGCTCTGGGTCAGAATTTCACATTCCGGCCGCTCAACGAACGTCGGCTCTTGAGTCCTCAAGCGGACCAAACGTTTATGTCTCAGGAGTGCCAGAAGCTGACCTTCCGCCACAATACAAGTCTCTCATTTTAGGGGTTCCTGGCGCAGGACCGCACGCAATTCACGGATCTCCTGGCGCAGTTCGTGAAGCTCAACGGCAATTTCCGGCGGCACCTGATCCATGTGCAGGCGCTCCTCCTCCATTCGCTCGCGCGGCAGCGATCTCAGCGCGTTCAGCCGTCAACCTCTCCTCGTGCTCACTTTGCATGGCATTGACGATGATGCCAATGAATAGGTTCAACATGGTGAAGGTTGTAAACAGGATGAATGGAATGAAGTACACCCACGCGTAGGGGTAGACTTCCATCACGGGGCGCACGATCCCCATGGACCAACTCTCAAGGGTCATCACCTGGAAGAGCGTGTAGGCCGACGCGCCGATAGTGCTGAACCATTCCGGAAATGCAGTCCCGAACAGCTTCGTTGCCATTACCGAGAAGACATAGAAGACCAGCAACATCAGGAGGATAATCGACCCCATCCCGGGTAGGGCTCCCACGAGGGCTCCCACGACGCGCCGCAGTGATGGCAGAACTGTGATCATACGCAACACGCGCAGGATTCGCAGCGCCCGCAGGACTGCGAAACCCTCCGTTGCGGGCAGTGCGGCGATGGTCACCACCGTAAGGTCGAAGACATTCCAGGGATTGCGAAAAAACGGCAGACGGTAAACCACAAGTCGAGCTGCGATCTCGATCACGAAGACGGCAAGGATGATGCGATCTACAGCCTGGAGAAGTGATCCAAAACCCTCCATAACGGATGCGCTTGTCTCAAGGCCCAAAGTCACTGCATTGATGATGATGAGGGTGGTGATCACACGCTCTGTGGAGCGAGATTCCAGACGCGATCGTAGATGCTCAACCATACTGTTGTTCTCTTGCCAGGATCCAAGCGGCGCAGGGATCGAGGGCTTATACGTCTCATCCGATGCCTGTGGAAGAATCCAGCAGCACGGCAGGAAGCATGAGGGCCACATTTTCGGAAGTGTCACGCGTGGGGATGGTTCGAGCGGGATCTATGCCAAGCCACGCCCCGGCCGATCTCTACACGGCCCCAAAGCTCCCAGATGTTCACAGCAGGCCGCAGCCTGCCCTCGGAAGCTAACTCGGAAAGTCTCATTTGGGTCAAAGCGTAACGGTGGTTGAGCCAAATAAGAGTCTGCTTACCGCGCCTTGGTATAAATTCGGCTTACTTCCCGAACGTACCATCAGCGATGCCTCGCTGAAGCGCTTGGTCCCGCCCACGACTTTGGCGCTCTATTGCTCAGGTTCCCGCCGCAGGTCCACAGTCCCATGAACGCTATCGCGCCGGGCTGGGGATAATGAGGAACCTCTGCAGCGACAATACCTGAAGCCGAAGCTGATGCCGAACGATGTCCCCAGGGTCATAATCTCCCTCGCCTCTGACGAGACTTCAATGAGCACCAATCAGAAGTAGATCGCTGATGAAAGCTTATTTCAACCTTCCCGCCTCAGGCCGCCCCCGGCTGGAAATATAGATCCGAGCCGCGTTACTTCCGAGCACGGCCGCTTGGTCTGTCTCGGAGAGGGATGAGAGGAGATCAAGGGTCCCCTCTCTCCACCGGTCATACCCGCCCGCAAGATTGACGCCGGCCAGTCGCTCCCCCAGAGGAGTCGCTGCGGCCCAAAAACCTCGAGCAGATAATCGACGTAGGGATGTAAGTCACTGACGGTCCAGTCCGCCTTTGCCTCGGTCACCAGGCCCGAGAGCTTGCAGACGATGTTGGGACGGGCAGCAACCGCAACCATATCTGCCCGCCACGGATCGAGAACGCCCTCGCGGATGAAAGGCTTCGCCCCATGGTCAACCACTATGGAAAGGTCGGGATGGCGGTCCGCCACCAGGAGCGGACGGGACAGGTGCCGCGGGAGAATGAGCGCATCGAATACGAGCCGCTGCTCGATCAGCGTCCGGAAGGCTGGTGTCAGGTCAGGACGGACGAGCCAATCGTCGTCGGCAATGTCCTGCAACATCGGGCGGAGCCCAACGATCAGGGGGAGCGGCCGCCATTCGTTCGATGATCTCGACCACCCCGTGATCCGTGAACTCGGCCCACCCGACCACCCCAGCGACGAAAGGAGCGGACATTGCAAGCTGCAGCATGAACTCGGTTTCTGCCAAGGTCTGCGCCGCCTGCACCACAATCGTCCGATCGATCCCGTGGCTGGCGAAAAGAGGCTGAGGATCGTCAGGGCCAAAGTCGCGGGATAGCAGCTTGAGGTCCGGGCTCAGCCAGGAGTAGTCGCCGCGGCTGATGCGCCAGAGCGGCTGATGCGCCAGAAGTGCTGATGAGAATCGATCTGCATCGGAACTCCCTCAAGCTTGATCATATATTATTCCACCGAGCGCCTCCGGGTTCGAGGCCGGAGGCGGTTCCGTTCGGGCTCACGCGGAGCGCACGACGCCCTTCTTCAGGATAATGTTGCCGTAGAGCCGCCCCTCCCCGGTCGCGACGATGGCATAAGCGGCCTTGGCCCTTTCGTAGAAGGCGAAGCGCTCGAGGGAGGCGAGGCGGCAGCCTGGACCTTCGCGACTTGCGAGGATGGCCCGGAACTCGTCAAAGATCGGCTGCTCGGCCTGTGGGTCCCCTACCACCTCCATGCGCCAAGCAGCCTCCGGCACGAAGTCGTCCAGCGGCATCACGGACAGAATGGCATCAGTCACAGCTGTCACGGTCAATCCATCCAGCCTGACGAGTCGCTGCGCCATCGAGGCTGCGGGGAAGTTCGCGTCGACCACGACTATCTCATCGCTATGGCCCATCGAGCGAAGAACTATCAGCAGGTCGGGTGTCAGGAGGGGATTGATGTTCTTCAGCATGCAGAGATTATCTCAGTTGTTGCTAGAACTGTATGGCGCGTGATTGCAAATAGGCCATCAAGCCGAGAGCGAGCGAAGCGGCGGTCCGATCAGCCTACAAATGGCGGATCCCTGGAGCCGGCATCTCAGGCTGCGCCTGGAGCAGGCTTGTTTATCCCGCATCGTACTGACGGTTCGCTTCCGGGTCGTCCGTCGAGAACGGGAGAGATGCCAATTCTTCCCACATCGTTTCCGGGATTGGCCAACGCGCCCACTCGATGGTCTGCTCGACCCGTTCAGGCTTGCTGACCCCGCAGATGGTGGACATTATCCGTTCGTCGCGCATCGAGAACTGCAATGCGGCCGCGCCCGGCGGAACGTCGTGCCTGGCGCAGATAGCCTCGATCCGCCGGACAGGATCCAGCGCCGCCTCCGACGCCTCCTGATAGACATAGCGTGGATAGGCCGTCGAGCCCTTCGCAAGAACGCCACCGGCATATGGCGCCGCGTTCAGGACGGCAATTCCTCTCGATCGCGCGAAGTCGATCATTGCGTCTGCATTGCGATTGGTAAGGGTAAAGCGGTTATGCGTTATCAGCACATCGAAATCCCATTCCCGCAGGAGCGGCATCATAATCTCGACGGAGCCTGCCGCGAGGCCGACGGCCTTCACCAGTCCCTCCTCCTTGATCCGGAAAAGCTCCGGAAGCGCACCCCTAGGCCCGACAGTACTTTCCAGAGAATCCGCATGTTCCGGGTCGTGCAGATGCAGGACGTCGATGTGCTCAAGACCAAGCGCCTTCAGACTCTCCTCCAGAGACCGCCTTGCCTGGACAGCATCAAAGCGGTTCGTGTCCGGGTCTCGATCCAGCTTGGTAGAGACGACAAAGCCCTTAGGGAGGCCGCCTCGTTCTCGGATGATATCGCCGATCCGCTCTTCACTGCGACCGAACCCGTAAATACGGGACGTGTCCAGAAAATTCACCGGACCTGAAAAAATGGCCCTGATCGTGTCTCGGGCTCTTCCCTCGTCGACGCCATAGCCATAAGTGCCGAGCATATCTCCCAGTGAAGAGGTGCCGAAGCAGATTTTCGAGACGGGATGATTCGTGCGCCCCAGCAGGTTCATCGGGATCAGTTCGGCAGGCATATGATCGCTCCGTTCATTGAGTACGACGACCAGTTGGGGCTATCCATTGTAGCCGAAGTAGCGCGGCAGCCAGAGCACGAGATCCGGCAGGAAGATCATCAGCAGGAGAGCCGCAATCAGGATGCTGATAAAGGCCCAGATCTCTCGGATGATCTCGCGCAGTGAAATTCCAGTCAGGCCGCTCATGACGAACAGCAGCACGCCATAGGGAGGTGTTATCATGCCGATCATGATGTTCACGACAATCACGACGCCGAAATGCACCAAATCGATCCCGAGCGCACGCGCTGCCGGCAGGAACAGCGGCACGAGAACGAGAAGCATGGTTGTGGCATCAAACAGGCACCCGAGCAGAAGGAAGAGTAGATTGACCAGGAGGAGGAAGACCAGCGGTGAGACCTCAAGGCCGCCGAGGAGTTGACCGATCTGCTCAGGAAGGCGCTCTGAGGCGACGATATAGTTGAAAATCAGGGCGCCCGCGATGAGAAGCGCCACTGCACTGGTTGCCTTGCTGGAATCGACCAGAACACTGAAGGCTTCTTTCCATGAGAGTTCACGGTACAAAAATACCGCGAGAACAAGTGCGTAGGCCGCCGCAATGGCGGCGGCTTCCGTCGGTGTGGTCGCTCCGCCATAGATGCAGTAGAGAAGGATGACCGGCATGAGGAGTGCCGGGAAGGCCCGAAAAGTCGTGGCCGGGAGCTTGTTTAGCGGAATGCCCTCCCCGCGCGGAAAGTTTCGCGTGCGTGCTACGAAGCCTACCAGGGCCATTTGTGACAGCCCCATAATCAGACCGGGAATGATGCCGGCAAGAAAAAGGTAGCCAACCGACGTGTCCGAAACCACCGCATAGATCACCATCGGAATCGACGGGGGAATGATTGGCCCGATGGTCGCCGAGGACGCCGCCACACAGACCGCGAATCCCGGTGGAATGCGCCCCTGCTTGATCATCATCTGAGTGACGAGCTTGCCCGGTCCAGCCGCATCCGCGATGGCGGATCCCGACATGCCTGAAAAGATGATGCTGACCAGAATGTCGACCTGAGCCAAGCCGCCCCGAAAGCGGCCGACAAGAGCTTGGCAGAACATGAAGAGCCGGTCAGATACACCGCTCGCGTTCATGATGTTGGCGGCGAGAATAAACAGCGGCACCGCAAGAAGAACAAAGGAATCGTAGAGACCATTCAGGACTTGCTCCCCGAACAGTCCCAAGTCGCGGCCCGTCGCAATCAGGTAGCCGATGGAGGCGACGAACATCGCAAACGCCACCGGCATTCCCAGAACGGCAAGACCGAAGAAGGCCACGAGGGTGAGGATGAAGATTGTGCTCATGGCTCGATTTCACCCTCGTGGTTCAGCTCATCTTCCCAGGAATGCCTGAGAAGGCGCCAGATGCGGATCATGGCACCGACGACAACCGCGACTGTGAAGATGACGAAGATGGAGTAGAGGAAATCGAAGCGGAGCCCGATAACTGGGCTCTTCTCGATCTTCATGAAGGAAACATAATCGAATGTTCCCGGAATGGCTGCAATGAATGCAACGCCGATCAGGATCGTGAGCGCAACCGCGAGCCAGCGCCTTCGTTTGGGAGGCAGAGACATGAAGATCATGTCGAAGGTGATGTGCTCCCGCTCTCGCAGCAGGAACGCTCCGCACCAAAAGATGATCCATATATATGTGATCAGCACGAATTCCTGCGTCCACGCAACCGGATCGTTAAGTACGTAACGGGTGAATACCTGCAGCAGGAACGCTGCGAACATGGCGACGAACAGGAGCACGGAGACCAGTTCAGCGAGGAAGCGGAGACGGGCACGAACAGATTGCATCTAAGCTCACAGGTTGAGCACCACATCGAATCGGCGACAAGGTGGCCGCATATAAGACAGCGCTCGAATTACAATCTTGGGCATCCGAGCGGATGCTCCGGGCTCGACGACCTGTCCGGGGCATCCGCTCGATGTTGGGCAATCAGCTTACTTGATCGCGTTTACGCGATCGACCATGCCCTTCGGCCAGGACTTCGACAGATCGGATTCGAGATAGGCTTTCTGCACCTGCTGACGGAACGCCGCCACGTCAGGCTTGTAGACCTTCAGCCCCTGCGATTTGAAGAAGTCGGCGAGTTGCGCCTCTTCCTTGATTCGGTTCTCGTTGTTGAACCGCACAGCGGCCTTGGCAGCGTTCATGACCGCAGCCTTCTGCTTGTCGTCGAGTTTGTTCCAGGTGGAACCGGCCAGCGAAAGGAAGATCGCGTCCACAAGGTGATCTGTGAGGGCAACCTGCTTCGTCACCTCGTAGAACTTGGCGGCCCGAACGGTAGGAAGTGGGTTATCCTGTCCATCAATGGCGCCGGTTTGCAGCGCTGTGTAGATTTCGCCGAACGCAACCGGCAGCGGATTGGCACCAAGTGCCTTGCCGAGGAAGAGCCAGGTGTCCGACCCCGGCATGCGGAGCTTCACGCCCGCGAGGTCGGCTGGCGTCTTGATTTCCTTTTCCGTCCTCAGATTGAGCTGACGGGTACCAAGATATCCCACGCTGAGAATCTTGATTTTCATCTTGTCCTCAACGAGGCCATACATCTCCTTGCCGATGTCGCTCTCGAAGACCTTGGTCTGGTGCTCGGGATCCCGCAGAAGGTATCCAGCCGTAAAGATGGACCATTCCGGAATCTGCTTGGCGATGTCGAAAGCGGAGATCATCGCCATCTCGAGGTTGCCGCGCTGCATGGCCGCGGGCTCGGTACCCTGCTTGAAGAGGGTTCCGTTCAGATGGACTTCCACATCGAACTGGCCGGGAGCCGCCTTCTCCAACTCGTCCTTGAAGACGGGCAGCATCTTGGCGTGCCAGTCGGCCTCGACCGCAGGGGTCGAAATGCGCAACTTAATGGGATCGGCAGCGATAGCCGGCGTAAGACCTGCGATGGCAGCAGCCGCGACCGTTCCCATGAACAGTCGCCGTGAAAGCGATGCGAGCATTTGGTGTCCTCCCAACAGTAGTTGTCTTTTTCAGAGCGTTATCGAATTCGCCCTTCCCACCATACTGCACCTTTCACAGCGGACTTGTAAACATCTGAAATGACACTAACATGTCAGAGATACACCAGCGCTTCGGGCTCCGAGTGGCTTGAAGCGGAACCTAAGGACTTTCGACGTGACCCTTTCCGCCGATCGATTTGGCCTCTCGGCTGCGATGACTACTCCTTTTCACGCGAACGGAGCGCTTGATCTGCCTCGATTGGCTGATCACGCTCGGTGGTGCCTTGCCAATGGATGCGCGAGCGTTACAGTGTTCGGCACGACCGGTGAAGGAGTATCAGTCGGGATATCAGGTCGCGAGCAGGTTCTCGGAGCACTTGCTGCTGCCCGGATAAAGGGTGAGAGCGTTGTCTATTGCATTGCCGCTTCATCGATCCACGAGGCTGTTGAGCAGGGACGCATGGCAGCAGAGTTCGACTGCCGCAGCCTCTTGCTGACACCTCCCTTCTACTTCAAGGGCGTCAACGATGACGGCGTCTTCTCCTGGTTCGCTGCGGTTCTGCAGAAGCTGGGATCAGCTGCTCGCAACGTGATTCTCTACAACATCCCCTCGGTGACCCAGGTGTCGCTCTCGGTCGAACTGATCCAACGCCTCAAGCATGAATTTCCAGGCGTCATCGAGGGCGTAAAGGACTCATCCGGAGACTGGAGTTACACGCAGCGTCTTCTCGCTGCTCATGGCGATCTTGCGATCTTGATCGGAGACGAGCGCTATCTCGCCGAAGGCGTGCGCCGCGGCGGCCAGGGCGCCATTTCTGGCTTGGCGAATATCTGCCCGGAGATCCTTCGCCCCCTCGCCATGGATGGACAGGACGACCAACGTATCAACAGGCTCGTGGACGAAGTGCTGAAGTATCCGGTCGTGCCTGCCGTGAAGGCTCTCCTGACACGTCGGACGGGTGAGGAGGCATGGCTGAACGTGCGGGCACCACTGGTCCGGTTGCCGGCGGCGGATGTTGAGCGCCTCGGCACCTTCTACGACGATCTCTTCATCGACAAGGCAGCTTAGCGGGGAAGCAGGATGGACGACGCCATTGCAGGCCGGGATGGGCCTAACCTCCGGGAGAAAGCCTATGACCGCTTCACCCACCATCTTCTCGCCCGGGACATACGCCCGGGCCAGTTCGTTTCGCAGCGCCAGCTAGTAGAGTTGACCGGGCTGTCGCTGGCCGCCATCCGCGAATTGGTTCCCCGGCTCGAATCGGAGGGCCTCATCAAGACGGTGCCGCAGCGGGGCATGCAGGTTGCCCATGTGGACCTGAGCTTGATCCGGGATGCGTTCCAATTTCGGCTCTTCATGGAACGGGAGGCCGTAGCGATCTTCACGACAGAAGCAAGCGACGCGACTCTCGCGCGCTTACGGCAGGACCATGAAAGTGTCGTTGCCGAAGCAGCGACTCAAGAGGGAGGTATCACGTCTGATCTCGTCGTCCGGGCTCAGGCGGTCGACTGGGATCTGCACTGGACGATCATGTCGTCTCTCGGCAACGCGATCATAGCCGATGCCTATCGGGTGAACTCGATCAAGGTGCGGCTCATCCGACAGGAGCAGACCCTCCTGTCCGACGCCCTCGTCATGCCTGTTATGCGGGAGCACCTCACCGTCATCAAAGCTATCGAGACCCGCGACCCTACCCGGGCCGTTGCGGCCATCGATGATCATATCAACAGCGCAAGGAGCCGAGCTCTCGGTCTGCGGTGATCGAATGACTTTGGGCAATCGTCTCACTGGGCTCTGGCCGCCAATATGTGAATGGGGCCGCCTTCACCCGCACATGATTACGGCCTAGTTCGGCAGTCGGACCCGCATGGCGTGAACCTCAATGACAGCGACGCAAGCCTCCTTAAATGTCCTGAACGGGTCAAACCAGGAAGTTGAGCAGACGGAATGAACGTCTGTTCACTGCGGGAAGGCAGACATTCGAGATTTTCTGGGATGTGCCACTTCTGGACATTCCCATCGCAAGCTCATTGCGCTGCGGCGCTGCCAGTCAACTTTGGATCTCGCAATAAGCCACGAGGTGTGCCAGCCGGATTGCGTATCGAAGGGCGGACAGAAGGAGATAGCGAAATGAATTCCCCATCCCCTTTGCTCCCGGGCTAAGCCCGTCGGCTCAGAAGCGGACGTTCACACCCACGCGACTGATCCAGCCGTCGTTCCTGAAGCGGTAGACCGCTTGGTCGCCCACCCGCGCAAGCGTCAGGCGCTCGTCTTCAAGGTTGTAGTAGGCCGCGTCATACTCCGCCCAATCTGTGACCCGGTGCCGCTGCTTGGGGATATGGTGACGGCAAGCGGCATTGGCTTTGAAGGGCCTGGCAGATATCCAACAGGTAGAGCGCAGCCCTCCTATGTCCCCCAGTGACAGTTACCAACTCGCTATCCGTGCAACAAAGCCGCCGCTCTGGTAAAGTCGCACAGCTCGATCAGCTAGATCCTGTCTGACAGCCTGTGAACCTGGATGAGGCTATGGCTGTTGCCTTGGTGGGCTCACCAAGGCGGAGACCTGCGATGCGGCGGCATGAACTCAGCGATGCTCAATGGGAGCTGATTGCGGATCTCATGCCCAGGACTGGTCGCCACGGCGGCGGGCGCTGGCGCGACCACCGGCAGGTGGTGAACGGGCTGATGTGGAAGCTATGTACCGGAGCGCAGTGGCGCGACCTGCCCGAACGCTACGGCCCATGGCAAACCGTCTATGAGCGCCTAACCCGATGGCGCCGTGAGGGGTTGTTCGACACGATCCTGGATCGGCTCCGGCTCAAGCTGAATGCTGGCGGGTTGATCGACCTGGATCTGTGGTGCATCGACAGCACGAGTGTGCGAGCCAGCCGCTCGGCCGCAGAAGCCCGCAAAAAGGGGATCCGCAGGAGCCGGACGACCATGCGCTCGGCCTCTCCCGGGGCGGGTTCGGCAGTAAGATCCACTTGGTGAGCGATAGTGCTGGTCTGCCGCTCGGGTTTACGCTCACACCTGGGCAGCGGCACGAAGTGCCGGCCTTCGAGCCAACCTTGATGGCAGTCCGCCTACCCAGCCCAAGAGGCCGTCCACGCACAAGACCCAAGCACCTGGCAGGCGACAAGGCCTACAGCTACCGACCTGTCTTTGCTTATCTGCGGCGGCGCCATATCCGGCCTATCATTCCACCTCGGACCGGCGGCAACATGGGCAAGGGCTGCGCGCGATCCTTCGATCCTGATCTTTACCGCAGGCGCAACGCTATCGAGCGCTGTGTTGGATGGCTGAAGGGATGCCGATCCATCGCCACTCGGCACGAGAAACTTGCCGTCAACTTCTCAGCCATGGTGAAGCTCGCTTTCATGCGGCAGTACCTGCGCACACTCAGGCCGTCAGACAGGATCTAGTCAAGCAAGAGCATAGCGGATCGCTGCCCCGGCCTGTCTTGAGACGGCTCTTAGTCGAGAAACCGCCACAGGAGCGACCCAACGCTCGGCGGCTCTGCCTCGGCATGCACTAACAATCGAGACGTAGGCTAAAACAACGGCGGTGTCGGACATCTGCATCAGGTGAGCGGTCCGGGTCAGAGCCGCCAATGCCTCAAAGGATGCTTCGGACACACCAAGGGCTTGTCACGTTAAGCGGTGTTGGACGCAATGGGACTTGATTAACGGTGTAGTTGGCTCAAGCGGTGGCGCCGATCACAGCAATCCATTCCGCCATCGCGGTGAGACGATGCAGATGGGTGGCAAGGGCGGAGCGACGAGAATAGGGTGGAACGAAGAGGTTGCGGATGGCGGAGAATACGTTGGTGAACCTCTGCAAGCCTCCTGGTGATCGAAAGCTCAGCATAATCCGCTCCCGTCGGCGCAAGGGCAGATGCGAATTCTCTACTCGTTTCTTGAGCACTTTGTGCGACCGCTGTTCGACGAATGGCATGATCTGACGCCGGGCAGCCGCGTAGGAGCTTAGTTTATTGGTGGTCATCCGCCGCAGTGGGCCGCCCTGCTTCTTCAGCAAGCGGGTCAGCAAACGCTTGGCGGCCTTGGTGTTGCGGCGCGTCTGGACGATCTCATCAAGCACATAGCCGTTCTGATCAACTGCTCGCCAGAGCCAGTGCCTCTTGCTAGCGATGATGATCACAACCGCACCCAAATGCCAATGTCGCGAGTGCTTGGCGTCTTGGGCCTACGGCGGCAGGCAAACGCAGGCCCGAACTTCAGAGCCCGGCGACGGACGGTCTCATAGGAGACGACGATGCCGCGCTCTAAGAGCATCTCCTCGATCAGTCGCAGGCTCAGTGGGAAACGGTGGCGTTTGTACTGGGGCCTCACATCCACTGTTTTGTCCCTCGGCATCAGGCCTGTAGAGAATGCGAAAATCGATCTCTATCGTTGCTGGGCTGACGATTGCCTGGTACCTCAAGGCATTCAGGACGTCGGTGTGCGCACCGAGCCCAATCTCGAGGTTGTGGCGGCGCTCAAACCGGATCTGATCATCACTACCCCCTTCAGCGAGAGCGTTTGCCCTTTCCTGGAGCGCATTCCCCCAACCTACTCCTTCGCAACCTACACACCGGAAGGTCATCCTCTCAACCGCTCTGCGGAAGTGCTGCGTGAGATTGCCCGCGAGACGGGAGGCGATGCCCAGGCAGAGGCTGTCCTTGCGCGAGTTGAGGCCAGCTTTGCAGCCACCAAACGCAGCCTGGAAGGCCAGCGGATCGAGCCTCTCTTATTGGCAGGCTTCGTGGATGGCCATCATGTTCGCATCTACGGCACCGCCAGCCTCTTCGGCAATGTGCTGAACCGCTTGGGCATACCCAACGCCTGGGACCGGCCGACGAATTTCTGGGACTTCTTCCTCATCGGCATTCATGAGCTTGCAGCCTATCCTGATGCACGGTTTCTTGCGGTTGCCCCCGACCATAAATACGAGAGCGCATGCCGAAAAGCAGCCTGCACTTCTCTCGATCAGCGTCCCGATTCCTTTTTCCCTCATCTGGTTCATAAGCCGAAGACCCTCGACATACCATCCTCCCGGGCTGTCGAGACATAGGACAGTGCGATGCTCTGACGAGTCGTCGATTTTGATCGGCCTGCTGTCCTCAGCGGAATTGACGATGCTCCCGATCCACTTGGCGTCATCAGCTGCGATCGGGCTACTGAGACGAATGTGGCAGGAACCACTTTGTACCAGCAAAATTTCCGCTGCTCTCACAGCCTTTGAGAAGGAAAGGCCTACGACCATTCCTATCAGGCAAAGAGACTGCCAGACGCGCATAAAATGGGTGCCCCTAAAATCGCTTATTGGTATATGCGATCTACAAACCAAGGCTGATTGCGTGCCGTCAAGACACTTGTGGATTCTTTCCTAACCGCGTCCGGAATATCGCCGGCGCTTGCATTCTCCGCGTTGGCCTGACCATCCAATCCGATGCTGCACGTTATCGTGCATCTTGGGGCTGAAGCGAGATCCCTGCCGGTACCTTCAGCTCGCCATTTTTCTGATCCAAGTCGATGAACCGGTTGTCCTTGGGGATGACCAACCCCTCCCCAATCTTCGGCAGCCTGGAGAGAGCGGTGCAGGTAATGGCCGATCGCTCTCCCGACGAGGTCTCGCTGCCGGTGAGCCGCGCAGCGGGCTGCCCAGCGCCTGCTAGGCTCCCCTCGATCCGGATGCTCTGATCAGGAAACGTCCAGGTGAAGCGCTGGCCTGTCTGTTCCCACTTGCCCGGCCATTCGCCAGGCTTCGTCCGAGAGGCATCGAAGATGTAGGGGCTTACCTCCCCGTTCCCGAACTCTCCACCCCCGACGCCGCCACCCGGATAGAAGGTGATCACGAACTGGGTCCGGTCAGAGGCGCGAGTACATTGCCAGAGGGAGCCTGAAAGACTCAGGCCGTCGGCTATGGCTGTTGGAGACACCAGGACAATCCCGATCGCGGCGAGCAGGAAGCTTTTCATAGGCTGTCTCCAATCTGGCGTGGAGCAGCACAGTAGACCGCAGAGCGTTACTAAAACTGTTTAGGAGGCGGGGTTTGAACGGTCATTGTTGCCGCTGGATTCCAGCAGGCACACCAGAGCAAAAATGCTGACGACGGCCAGGAATTCAGCGCCAGTCAGGAGCCATTCCGGCGAGACGCCTCGCAGGGGGCCTACCGCCACCAGCGAGAGGAGGAATGCAACAACCGTACTCCACATCAACATGCGAACCCGCCCCTTAGAACGGGGGGAAGCCTTACCTTGATGAATATGAACAGCCAATGACAAGCCTGCATATAAGTTAAGGAGAAGCTTAGACGATGCCCCACGCTCTGTAGCGGGTACGACCGGTAAGCTCGCGCGGCAAGGCTCCCCCGAGCTGGGCCAGCATCAGATCGACCGCCTTTGGCGTGACCTTCAGGAGCTTGGCGCCGAGTGGCACAGTCACCAAGGGACGGGATAAGAAAAGGTCGACCAACTCCGGCAGCTTTGAATTGCTGCGGCACTTGTCGGCTACCCTGTTCATCAGCTCCCGCGCCAGGACCAGTCGGTCCAGGTCCTTGTTAGCGATCTCAAGCGCCTCCTCGACAACGCTGCAGAACCCGTCGAGCTTTTCCTTCGCCCCTTCCCTACCCTGAGGTCGGAACTTGGATTTCTTGAAGCCGGCGGCTAATGGCAGGAGATGGCTCGTCAGGCCCCTCGCCCGGAGAATGGACGCTGCCATTGTCAATCCGAGCCACGGCAAACGGGTATAAAGGTTCAGGTCCAGCCACGCGTTCCAGGCCACTGCACCAGCTGCAATGGCTGGCCAGTGGTTCGTCCGCTTAACGAAGTCGAGCCAAAGATCCTCATTCTCGGCCTCGTCCTGGTCAGGGTCATAGACCAGATGCGAGCGGCTCTTGGGCAGCGGGGTTTCGCCGGCCAGTACCTTGCTGGTGCGGTCGAGCAGGGCGTCGATCTCAGCAAAATGCGCCTTCCACGGATCGGCGTCAGTGGCATAAGGCGGGTACGCCTCATCGTCATCCGGGTCCGGGCGCTTTCTCTTCGGCTTTGCAGATGCTTCAGCCCCAACGCCAGTCACACCGCGTAAGGCTGCAAGACCGTCAATTGAAAGTGGCCAAGGCGCCTTACGGGCTATAGCCGTGCGACGGCTTCGCAGGGCCGCCGCCGCCCGGGTGAGTTCATGGGTCGGGCTACGAACATCCATGCCGGCATCGTGAAGGACAAGATCGCCCACATCGACCAAGTGCCCGTCGAGCATCAGCGCCCGGACGGCTTCGGTCATATCGCAACGGGACTGCCACCCAGCCGCAAGGCCAGACGCCTCCAAACGGGCATCAAAACGGAGCACAGCAATCGTGATCTGCTCCAGACGACCGGCGATTTTCTCCCACGGCAGTTCAGGAAGGTCGATCGCTGCCCTACTCGGCTCATCATCTGCCCACATCTGCCGCAACGGCTATCATCCCCTGTTTTGTTAAGTTATTGATATAGTTTAGCACCACAGCAGTGGCGGCAGTGAAATCAGCACTAGTTACGTTCTGATGGTAGCGGCAATATCGCCCTGTTCCAATGGTTGTGCGTTTACAAACTGCCCTTCAGGCGACCCCGAGGCATCTTGAGCCGGTTTTGCGCGTCTTTAGAGGGAAATCCGGCTCTTTGGCTAAAAAACCTGAGCGTTTTTGCCCCTGAAAGCGCCTCTCACGGCGTTATCAACCAAGTGTTTGGAGACGATATCCGACTCTGCATATAACTCATCGCACAGACAGCAAGTATCATAAACCAATATCCCCTGCTCTCTTGGATTGGTGACGGTAGATTAGTGCCGTGGACCAAAGGCTGATCTTGTTAGCGTGAACACCTGCTCTCTTTGTTTCTCACATCTGAGCAGAATGGAGTAGTGGATCGAATCATTCGAAGACAATGCCCGTCGTCCCAACCACATCTGAGGAGTATGATGTCTGGCTGACCCCTCCGACGCGAGAGGTCCTGAAACTTCAAAAGCCCTTTCCAGACGACATGTTTGTAATGATGAAGGCAGGAAAACAGATTGATCAGCGCGTGATCCGGCCTTCCGATGTCTAGTGCCTCCGCCCGACTATTCAGGCTTTACAGATGCTTGAAACTCTGAAAAGAGAGCTTCCATTCTTGATAACAGAAAGTCACCGAAATCAGGTGCAATCTTCTGGTCAATTACGAGTGAGAACTTGTCAGTTGACCTCGTGACCTGGGCCACGCGGATGCCATTGGATGCAATCCACGGTTCTGCGCGTGCGCGCTCCTCTTTGTTGCCGAGCAGCTTTAGCAGCACCTCGAATCGAGCATCACTGTCGCGATGAGAGAAGCCAGGACTTGCGATCGCCTCACGGACCCTATCGTGCAGCCGCCTGGGGAGCTTTTCAGCAAACTCCTGCCAGCGTCTGGTTCCGATACTAGGGGCAGGACCGATGGCTTCGATGATGTCCGCAGGGATGCTTCCGACCGTTGAGAGGAGCTTCGACAGAGTGCCTTTATCGGTACTCAGCGCTTGCATGATAACTTCGCGCTTGAAGCCGCGCTCCTGAAGCCGGGAAGCGAAGCGAGCTTTTTCAATAAACGACAGGTTCGTGCGCTCGTTGTTTTCTTGGCCCTGCGCGACGACGAGCTGCTCGTCCGTGAGGTCCCGCACGACGGCACGGACGGTGATGCCAAGTTCCCTAACAGCACGATGGCGGCGGTGGCCATAAGCAATTTGATATCGTCCATGTTTCTCAGGATGAGGGCGAACCAAGATGGGTACAAGCTGGCCCTCAGAGCGGATGGCAGCGACAAGCTTTCGATGATCTTCTTCCGACGGTGCCATTCTGTCGGGGACGAACGATGCGTCGATGTCATCTGGATTCAGCTCTACCACTGCCTGCCCGGCCGAAAGCTGTTGTTCTAACTTCTTTGCCCTTTCGACCGACTCCGCTGTCTTAGCGATGGTCTCAAGCGGAGAGGTGCGCAGTGGTCCGCGCTTGAGCGCAGCTAATGGACCCGATCTCAGAAGCGGCCGGTCTGCGTCCATCGCGTTTGCTGCCCCATCATCAGCCAGCGTTTCTGCCAGCTTCGCCTGGATTTCAGCGCTTGTGTTGGTCGCAGGTTCTGCGTTCGATGCGGTGTCGTCAAAAACCATGACTTGTCGTGCCATTACTGCCTCCCCCAAGCTCCGCGAATGCGCGCTTCAATCTCACTGTTAACTAGATCAACGGATTCCATGGCACGGTCGTAAGTGCCTTTGTGAAACTTCTGCCGGTCAACCTCGTAGATCGTCTGCTTGGTTAGTCCGGCGTCCGCAATGGCAGTACTTTTTAGAATCGTGTTCTCAAGTACTCTTGGTCCAAAGATTGATCTTAGGTACCCGACCATTTGGTTCTGCGGGCCGTCGTTTGGTTCGTAGCGTGTAATCAGATAGCCCATCCAATCGTAGTCCTCCTTCGACCCGGCATTGGCTAGGATGTCGATAGTGTCCGAGGTCATCCGAAGGAACTGGGCCATGGAGAGAACATCCAGCATCTGCGGGTGAACTGTTATGAGCAGCGCTGATGCGGCGTAGAGCGCTGCCATAGTCAGGTACCCTAGGTTCGGCGGGCAATCCATTACGACGACGTCGTACATTTCAGATACCGGATCAAGCGCCTGCAGAATCCTGGTGTAGAACATTGCTACTTCCTCAGCCTGAGGAGTGGTAGTTTCAAACTCCATCAGTTCGAGGTTCCCAGGAATGATATGCAGGTTTGGGATGTAGGTTGAGCGAATGACATGCTCAATCCCGACACACTCGTCATCGTATCTGAGCGCGCCATAGAGAGTTTCGTTTGGTCGCACATCAAGTTCGGGTTGGTGTCCGAAGAGCGTCGAAAGACTTGCCTGAGGGTCTAGGTCGATAGCGAGGACGCGATACCCTCTAAGGGCGAGATACTGCACCAGATGAGCAGACGTTGTCGTCTTGGCGCTGCCGCCCTTAAAGTTGATGACGGAAATGATCTGGAGCCTCTCGTCGTCCCGTCGGTGAGGAATGTACCTACGGCTCGATTTAGTGTTCTCGAGAAACTCGCGGATGAGGTTGATCTCCTCAATCGAGTAAGTCCGCCGCCCTGCTACCGGAGCTTCCGATAAAGGCACCTTCCCCTCGGCAGCTAGCTGACGGAGGTATCCTTCATGGATACCGAGAAACTTCGCAGCTTCTGCCGATGAGAACCTGCGTAGGGTTTTCTTTGCCTTAGGCGGAAAGATACGCTGCTGGTGGGCTTGGAGCTTTGCGACTAACTCGCTAGCATCAATTGAGATTTGCCTCCTCAGGCTCTGTTTAACCAGCTCTGGAGCGGGTGAGTCAACGGAGTGCTGTGCTGTCATGAGGAGCCTCGGGTAATTCTGCGCGGAAATGAGCTGAACTCGCTAAAAGTGCGCTGATCCGAGTACGCCTAATTAGAGGTTAATACTAGGTTAAGAGCGGGGTCGTCGCTGGAATTTTTTAACCATCTGCTGCCCACCTCGCCCCGAAGCTCTTCAGAATTTGCAGCCTCTCCCCTATTTGAAGGCGGCTCGATGAACAGCGGTCGTGCGATTGAAGCACTTCCACTGGT
The DNA here is from genome assembly GCF_000739015.1 of Microvirga sp. BSC39. Taxonomy (GTDB): domain Bacteria; phylum Pseudomonadota; class Alphaproteobacteria; order Rhizobiales; family Beijerinckiaceae; genus Microvirga. Next base: position 35,367 of record NZ_JPUG01000026.1, on the reverse strand, counting down.
CCGATGTGTCAGGACCATTGAGTTGGTCGCGACCAACTTACGTACGATGCATGTAGGAACACCACGTCAGCGCCTTAACTCTGCACTGAAATGGTTGCGGTTGGGGCACATTATGTGACCTGCTCATTCAAGAGTCCCAATGAAACAATGTGGCTAAGTTGGTCGCGACCAACTTACGCCCTGCGGACTTAGTGAGCGGCATGCTCAGGCGGGTCAGAGCGTATATATGGCGTCTCCAGCGCCCATAAACTGCAACAATATGGCAAAGTTGGTCGCGACCAACTTAGTCTCATCGGGCGCAAGGATAGGATCCAGACGCTGACCTAAGACTCGTTCAGGAGGGTCATAAAATTATACACTCCTCCCTCGACGATCTCCCCTGCACTAGCTTATATATCAACCCGCCTCAACATCCTTTGGGAATGCTCCTGCTTTTGGTAGCCGCCAGCTGCCCCTGACTCATTTGTGAGTTCATTGGTCTACGGCACCCACAGCTGGAGCCTATTTCATCTGGCCTGGGTCACAAAGCCGGAATGCAGGCCATCTGCGCTGAGGTCCGCAGCTTCCAGCCTAAGCATTCGACAGCACCCTTCGGAAGTAAGGTTCGTCGATTGGGTGAGCGGCGTTGTGCCGGCTGAGCAATACTTGCGAACCACTCGGAGGATCTGTTCGGGCGCGGTCTTAGCGAACCGCATCCTTTGTTGCAGGGTGATAACCAACTGCCGTTCGGCAAGGGCTAAGGCACCCTACCCTGCCGTGGTTGTTCTATACGCACGGGCGTCATGCGAATACGCGGCATACTTAGGGATGCAGGTTCGACTGACCGGCGCTTGATCGAAAGGGCCACTCTAATCTGTGAGTGCTTTAGACTTGCGACCGCGCTGCGCCGCCGTTCGCCGACGGCAGATGCCATCAGGAGCATTGCAGTATCGCGCAGGCTAATGGCACTCGATCTGCTGCAGGTTGCCAAGAGACGGTCGAGAACTACGCAAGGGATAGGTTTGCGACGCTTGCACTTGGTGCGCGTCCCATCGCCTTAATCGATAATAGAACGGTCTTTTCGACGCTTGGTTGATCGCGCCCCCTTCTATGCCTTTCCACTGATGCAGGGGCCGGTAATTAAGGCGCCGCGATATCGTCTTCAGGGCGTGTGGACCTCGGGCATGCCGTGGGCCGGGTGGGCGGTTTACCGGTCTAGGCCGCTCATAATATGCGTAGTGAGTTGCAGGAGAAGCCGGGGACGGCCAGCCGCGGCAAACGGTTCCAGTGGCTGCATGGAATCCAGCCTCATGGTAGGCGAGGGCAAGGAGGGTGTTGGCACCCACCCCCATAGCGCGAGGCGCAGCAGATCGGCAGTGAAGTAGATGGGAAACTGCTAAGAACCGGTATGGTTAACGAAATCAGAATGGGTAGAGGTGGCATGGCGCGAAACTCGGTTCGCGACGAGCGACAGGGAGACTTGTTTGAGGGTACTCCGTCGCCAGCCAAACCTGCTCGTCGAACCTCTCCACCCAAGCTGGCACGGGAGGACGTCTCGGCACCAGAGCCAGTATCGTTGAGTGAGATCGGCAACCGGGTCACCAATCAGAGATTGACGAGCTCATGGGTGGGCTGCCGGATCGGGAATTGGCCTATTTAGCAGTTGAGGCAACTCGGCTCGTTAAGCGGAGGCTCACCCGAGGGCAGGGGAGGGGGCTTCAACCCAAAGGGGCCAACAGAGGGAGGTCCCCCCTTGATGATGCCCTTCACCGTATCGCCGGCGAATTGATGGCGACTGAGGCTCCGGCGAGAAGTGGTGAGCCGCCGTCGAGAGCAGGCGACTGGAACCATCTTTGTAGGTGCAGTTTATTTCCAGACCCAAATCATTGCCGAGCTATCAGACGGCGGATAACCCGGACCAGGCGAGATTGTCGAGAATGCAGAGAGGAATGTGCTGCGTCTTCCACCCGGCGCCTCCGCCCACGTGTGCGAGGCATTGGGCAAAGATCTCGAGCCGTCTGGCGATGTTGAAATGGCTAAAGGGAGCCCTTTGATAAGCAGAATTTTCGCGATCGATCTGGCGTGACCCCAGGCTTGCTACACCACGTCTCGTGGTGACATTGGTACCGCTAGCCCAGCCTTGCGCGCGCGGTCGAGTTGCTTCTTCACCGAGGAGGCTGACCATATGGAGCCCCCACGCGGTGTCCGCTCCCGTATGCGTTCCAGCTGCGCGCCAATATTCCTCAGCGAGAGGCTCGGGTCTGTCATAGCGATGCCGGCGATCAGCGTCATGAGGTGGTCCTCCGGGTTCTTGCATGGGACAGGGCGCAGGAGGGCAGGGTCCGCCATGCGCTGCGACACGAGCTTGCCGACGGCGCGGCGCAGCCGAGCCACGGTCCACAGTTGCCCGCTTTCGGCGAGCACGCCGACACTCCCACGGGTGCTGAGGGCGCATGCGCCGAACCGTCTGCATCTATTGACCCGAACCGGCGATCAGCTCATCAAGGTAGATCTTTTTCCGGGCAACAGCGATCTTGCGGATGGCCTCTGGCTGACGTCCACGCATTCCCGGGTTCCCTGGCTTTTTGCCTCGCGCCTTGGCCGCTTTGATCCCTGCCTTTGTGCGCTCTGAGATGAGAGGGCGCTCCAACTGCGCGACTGCGCCACGCACCTGCAGGGAGAACATGCCTTGCGGTGTAGAGGTGTCGATCGGGTCCCGGAGAGAGCGGAAATGGGCCCCTTTGCTTCTAGTGTCTCGATCACCTAAAGAAGGTGGCTCACCGAACAGGCCAGGCGATCTAAGCGCACCATGACCAACACCTCCCCCGGCCTGATCTCACGCATTACCCGTGCCAGCACAGGCCGCGCTCGACTTGCTCCGGAGCCATGCGTTTGGTGGATCTCGGCACAACCGGCAACGCGCAGTTCATCGAGTTGGGCATCGTGCACCTGATCCTCGGTGGACACTCGGGCGTAGCCAATTAGGCGCTTCCTGGAAGGGTAGGGGTGCATCATTCTTCGCTGGTCAAGTGAGATCTGAGGAAAGCCCCAGTCCCGTAGCCGCCTGCCGCAGCCGCCGATCCCGGGTCCAGAGTAGAGCTCCAGGGGTAAGTCTTACTGCTGCCAGAAGGTGCGCGTCGACAAAGCCTATCCCAAGTCCATAGAGTTGCTCCCGCTCAATCAGCATCATGACCTCATGGTCGCCGGCGACATTGGCCTGGGGCAGGTCGCGGAGGGACTCAAGCACAATTCTGCGCTGGCGAAGACTGCCGAGAGCAAGCTCACCCGTGACAAAGGAATGCGCCAGTACCTGCCCCTTTCCGAGGAGATCTGCCAACACGGGATCGCTGGTCTTCAGGTGGTCGATCCACACCGAGGTATCGACAATGATCACTGAGCATCCGTCTGACGGCGCGGGACAGGCTTAAGGTCAGGCTCAGTGCCGCCAAGGCGAGCCAGCCTTCGGGCACTCTCCCGCTCAATCAAAGCTTTCAACGCTTCGCGCACTAGGGCCGACTTCTCCTGCAGGCCCGTAAATGCCTGCGCCTTAGCGACTAGTTCGTCATCCAGCGCAATTGTTGTTCTCACGTCAGTTCCTCCACCCTAAGGCGCGAAAAATAGCATCAGATGATGTTGATAGAAATGCAATTAGAGTGCTGATTCTTGGTTCAGCAGCTTATCATCTCACCCCCATCTGCTCTGGTTGAGATGTTCAACCCAATCCTCGGTTACCAGATGTTAGGACCTGCATTGGCTCCCAAGCACCTCAAGTAGGTGCTCGCCGGCAGCAGCGGATCCGATCGCCGCGGAAGCTCTCTGATGGGGTGCCAAACTGCTGCACCCATCGATGTAGTAATACCCTGCTTTGCTTCACCCAGCTGAGCTATAGCTTGCTTCATCAACGGCTTAGATGTGGAGTTGAAGGGCCCGAGAGCGGACTTTCAGTACCTGCGCACCTACGTACGCTCCCTATGCCAGAAGCTGGAGCCCGACCCGGAGCAACCGCGCTACATCCTGACGGAGACCGGGATCGGCTATTGGCTGCGGTCCGACGACTGAGCGATGGCCCATAGAGCGGGGTGAGGTTCTTGCCTCTGGTCCGGCCAGCAGGAGTGCAGGTGCCCCGTCCGGAGTCCTAGCCCCCATGCAAAGCCGCCCTAGGGATCGGCATCCGGCTCCGGCTCTCCGGCCTTGGAGCGGCGTGCCGTGAGAAATGTCGGGATGGGCTTGGACGGGTTCTCCGTGTCCCACGCCTGCGACACAATCCGCCATTGGCCCTCGTCCCGGACGAGAAGCAGCATCTCGACCCCGCGGTTCACCTCCGCATCGTTCTCGGTGATCTCGCACGCAGCCACCGCGACCGCGACATTGCCGAACACATGAACGTGCGTCCCGATCACTTCCTCATGGAAGGAGCGGAGCGTCGTGCCGGCAAGAACCTTCATCCGCGCGACGAAGTCGCCAACCGTCTGGCGTCTGGCCGGACGTGCGGCGGGAAAGAGAGCTGCGTCAGGGTGAAAGTCGACAGCAAACGTCTCCCAGTCACCCTCAGTGCCCGGGTTCCAGTTCAAGCTTCCGAATTGCCGGGCGATGATCGCCTCGATGGCCTGGACCTCCTCTCGGTGTTCGTGGGTCACCATGGCGCGTCCTTCCAAGCGTTCTTGACCAAACTTACGCCTCAAACCTTGGGGCAACCCAATGGGCAATCCTGCAGCCAATCCCCAAGGGGACAAGACGCAAACCCTAATTACAATAGCACAGGCAGAGCGTGCATGACGCGTCAGTGACGGCTGGCGAACAACGTACCCAGGGCCTTCAGCTCCTGTGTGGCAATCGCGGTGACGACCCGGTCCGCCATCTCCGCGAGTTCGGCCTTGTCACCGGGTGAAAACCTGCGGGGTCTGGTCTCCAGGATGCACAGGGAGCCCAGCCGGATGTCCCGAAGGTAAGCCAGTGGGGCTCCGGCATAAAACCTCAGATGAGGCTGCCCCAGCACCAGGGGATTGCTCCTGAAGCGTTCATCGGCGAGCATGTCGGGAATGACAAAAACGTCGTCGCTCAGGATCGTGTAGGTGCAGAACGCGGTGTCACGCGGGAGCTCTGAAACACTCAGTCCCTGCGCCGCCTTTACCCGGAGTTTCTGACGGTCGACCAGCGTGATGAGGGCGATCGGGACGCTGAAATGATCCCTGGCTTCGCGGCAGATCGCGTCGAGCACCGGATCGGGACCTGCCAGAGCTCCGGTTTCCTCGAGGATCCGGAGGCGCTCCTCCTCATGGTCGGCAAGGCTCGTCATGTGCGCCCCTATGCCTGCTGGGCCCGCCACGTGGCCATGGCGTGCTAGGCTGCCTCAGTGTCACTGTACCGACGTGGAGCTTGCCGGCCAATGCCCGGCGGCATGCAACAAGGTGGTAGGCGGTCCACCCGCCGCTCGGGCTCGATCATAAGACCGTTGGCGCTGCGTCAGACGGAGGAGCTGATCGGCTCGATCCTGAGACTCTTGGGCTTGGATCTCGCCGTGCCGGATCACTCAACCCTGAGCCGCCGCGCCGAAAGGCTGGAGGTGCCAAGATCAGTTCCAAGCACGGGACCGGCGCACTTACTGGTGGATAGCACCGGCCTGCGGCTGTGTGGATCCGGCGAGTGGATGGTCGAGAAGCACGGTACCCACAGACGCCGATCCTGGCGCAAGCTGCACATCGGTGTCGATGCCAGCACCGGGCAGATCCTCGCATCGGAGCTGACACCCCATGATGTCGATGATGGCTCGCAGGTCGAGCCCCTGCTTGACCAAATCACCGATCCACTCGCCTCACTCATTGGCGATGGAGCCTACGATCAGATTGGCGTCTATGACATCGTCGCCGAGCGCTTCATCCAGACGCTTCTGCGGGAATGGGCCTATGCGATTCCGTTCAACTCGTCGGATACCCGGGGCACGGATCTGCCGCGGTGGCTGACCTGGTACAATCAGCAGCGCCCACATGGTAGTCTCGGCCGACGAACACCGGCTCAGGCTCTCGCCGGAATAACCTGATCAGAACTCACAGCTAGCCGCCGCTCGACCCTATGCTCCTTCGGACCCATCGGACCTCGGTGCTGTTTGAGCCACAATTCTGATGTGAGCCGGGTGGGGTGTCCAGCCCGAGTCCACCGTAAGGTCGAGCGTCAGGCTTCCCGCAGGATGGCGGCTGGGGCCGCCGCCTCTGTCACGTTGCGGAACCCGCGTTCCGAAATGCCATCCTCCACCTCTGCGCCAGGTCCTCCGGCACCTCGCCCCTCTGATACAGCGGTCCCCTGTAACCGGGCAGGATATCAGGATCGGCGACGGGCCGGACCCTCACACGGTTGCCCGTAACGAACGGAAACTGCCCTGCCAGTCAGCGTTGCCGTGCCATGAGCGGTTTCCGGTCCGGACGAACGCTCGGGGCAGGGGAGCCTGCCCGCACCAGACTCGCCGTTCCGGCCAGTGAGGCGTAGATTGGGCGGACACCGCCCGAAAGCTGGGAGTTCGGCATGGAACGCCGCCTGGCCGCGATCATGGTAGCCGACATCGTCGGCTACTCGGCCCTGATGGAAGAGGCCGAGGAGCGTACGGCCGACCGGGTCTCGCGTTGCCGGGAGTTGGTCCGGGAGAAGGTGGCCTCCCTCGGCGGCCGGATCTTCAACGCCGCGGGCGATGCCTGGCTGGCGGAGTTCGGCAGCGCCATCAATGCCCTGCGTTGTGCGGCCGAGATCCGCCACGCGCTCGCCGGAAGCGAGGATCCCGAAACCGATCGGCTCAGGCTGCGCTTCGGGCTTCATCTCGCCGACGTCGTGGTCCAGGGTGACGACCTGGTCGGAGACGGGGTGAACGTCGCGGCCCGCATCCAGCAGGAGGCCGAGCCCGACAGCATCTGCGTCAGCGGCCTGTTCTTTGACCACGTGCGGCGTAACTCGCCCTTTGCTTTCGATGACCTCGGCGAGCAGCGTCTGAAGAATCTGTCGGAGCCGATCCGTATCTACCAGCTGCGGGAGGAACTGGCGCGGCACAGGCTGCAAACTGCCCCGACGCGGGTCCCGACCACCGTCCAGAGGCGTCCGCTGTCGCTGGCGGTGCTGCCCTTCCGCGTCATGGGCGGGGACGAGGATCAGCGGTTCCTGGCCGAAGGACTGACGGATGAGCTCATCGTCGAACTAGCCCGCTTCCGGCGCCTGTTCGTCAGTTCGCGCAGCGCCAGCTTTGCCCTCGTCGACGCTGATCCGATCAGGGTCGGCGCAATGCCGGGTGTCCGATACGTCCTGGAGGGGCAGGTTCGGAGGATTGACGGTCAGGTGCGGATCGGCCTCACGCTGATCGAGACGGAGAAGGGCTCGGTCGTGTGGAGCGACAAGATCTTGCGTCCCTTTGCCGAGCTCCTCGACCTGCTCGACAAAACCGCGGCCCGGATCGCCGCCACCGTGTTCGGCCGGATGGAGGATGGCGGCATGGTCACGGCCCGCCGTAAGCCGCCCGAGAACATGTCAGCCTTTGAATGCTTCCTGCGCGGCCTTGAGCATCACCGTCTCGGCGGCGTGCTGGAGGAGCACTCCCGCGAGGCGGTGACTTGGTTCACCCGCGCTGTCGAGCTTGACCCGAATTACGGAACAGCCTACGCCTGGCGGGTCTGTGCAGCGTCCGATCTCCCGGAGTTCAGTTATCCGGAGAGCGAGCCGGACATCCGCCGGGCGCTCGAGCTGGATCCCTGCGACGCCGAAGCGAACCGGATCGCGTCCTTCTTCGCGCTGCTGAAGGGAGATTTCGACCAGGCCGCGGTGCTGATGCGCCGGGCCATGGAGCTGAACCCGTCCGACGCCTACATCAAGGCGCGCTGCGCGGCTGTCGCGACGTTCATCGGCGAGCCTGAGGAGGCGCTGCGGCTGCTCGATGAGGCGGAAGCCCTCGACCCGCTGCTGCCGGTGTGGTGCGTCGAGGAGCGCGGCGTCGCCCTCTATGCGCTGGGCCGCTACGAGGTAGCACTCGCGGCTCTGGGCAAGCTCGTGTTCCAGACGTTTCGCTCGCGCCTGTACCGGGCCGCGGCGCTGATGGCGCTCAACCGAGCGCAGGAGGCCCACCCGCTCGTCAGGGAAGCAATGGCGGGCAAGCCGAACTTCACCGTGTCGCGCTTCCTGTTCCAGGAGCGCTACCGTGACCCGTCGCTGTGTCGGCAGTTGCGAAGCCGGCTGGAGGAGGCGGGAATGCCACCGTGACGGCACAGGCCGTCCCACAAATAGGCTTCTGCGACTGACGCACCATCCGCGAGCTAAGTCGGATCACTGCGTTGGCGCCGGGATCGGCAGAACACTCGATATCTTCCAGCCGTCGGTCGTCTTGACCAAGAGTTGGTTCATGAGGAAGCGGGCGGGCTGGGCGCTCTGACCGGCAGGGGCGACCATGAAGGTGATCGGGACGTAGAGTTGGGCCACGCCCGGCTGGACCTCGAACACCTTGAGCTCGTCCGTCTTGGGATCGAGAGACCATGTGCCTTGATAGAGCGCCTCGAACCGCTTGAGAGCCGCCTCACGGCCCCAGATCGGCGCTCCCCGGGTAATCCAGAGAAACTGCGGGGAGTCGAGCAGCATGGCGCCGACGGCCTTCAGGTCATGGGCGTTCTGAGCGGCAACGAACTTGCTGAACTGTGCCTTGACCTCATCTTCGGTTCCGGCCTGAACGGAACCCGCGCAGAGCATGAGAACCGCCGCCAGGGTAGTTCGTGAGCCTGTCCACATGGGAGCCTCCTCCGATGCCAGCCCCACAACGCATTTTACACCGATTGAACAGATCCGTCAGGCCATGCCAGGGTACATTGGTATCGCACTCCAGAGACGCCTGACCTGGATCAGTTTGATTTCATAGATGGCCCTTCGCAAGATTGAGAGGGGCCAGGAGGTCCGAGACTGGCACTTCTAGGAAGTAAGCCGAATGTCAGCTCTGGCAGGGACGAGAGCATGAGGTTTCGTGGGGCAGCTATAGAGCGCTCTAGGACATTCCGTATTGATGGGAATGTAAACGGGTTGAGATGGCAGGTTCTGAAACTGATTCACTACTGGGTGCCCCACAGACACTTATGCTCCCCACTCAGCCGACGAGGCCCTCGCAGAGCCCATGTACACCTTGGAAGGCCCTACCTCGTTCGAAGAGATCATCAAGAAGAGCCGGTTCATTGCGACAGCCGGCCCGATTGCGAGCGAGCAGACCGCTAAGGAGTTCATCGCCGCACACTCGGACGGAGATGCCAACCGCAACTGCTGGGCCTGGCAGGTGGGTCAGAGCTATCGCGCAAGCGATGACGGTAGCCGGCGGCACAGCAGGCAAACCGATCCTGCAGGCGATTGATCGGCTGAGCCTCGACAATGTCGATGTTATCGTGACCCGCTGGGTTGGAGGAGTTCTCCTCGGCAGCGGTCGTCTCATCCGAGCCTATGGCGGTGCTGCAGCCGCCTGCCTGCGGGCAGGCAAGCTGGTCGAGATCGTGGCAGGTTGCGAAGCCACCATAGCCGTAACCTTTTCCGATTTTGCGCTGGTGAAGGTGCGGTTGGCCAGCACTGCTGGTGTTCAGATCCGTCGGGAGAGCTTCACCGAGGTCGGTGCGACGCTCACAGGGGACTTGCCCGACGCAACCGCCCCGCAGATCGCCCGCATGATCACGGATATCACCAGCGGCCGGGCATCAGTCACTCGAGATCCGTGACGCCGCAATCTGCCCAGCAGCGGAGAGGCGGTGCACTGCCCGCAGCTTCAATGCCCAACTGCAGCGCCCACTCGTGAAACCTGCTTCGGAGAAGGATCGCTGCGGATGCAGCAGATCGCCCGCCGGGCCTCGCTCACATTGCGGTCTCCAGCTGACCAAACCGCACCGGGATGATGGCTCGCGCAGTGGTCTGCCCGTCGGGCTGCTTGCTGATCACCGTGAGTTGCTGCGTCTCTTCCGGCCCCAGGGGCAACACCATCAGGCCTCCCGGCGCGAGTTGGTTCAGTAGCGCCTCAGGCGGCTGCTCGGCAGCAGCCGTTACTAGGATCTTATCAAAGGGTGCATGCTCTGCCCAACCACGCGTTCCGTCGCCAACCCTGACGGTGACATCGCTATAGCCAAGCTGATGCAGCCGCGCCTCGGCATGGCTGGCAAACTCCTCAACCACTTCCACGGTCCAGACCTGACGAGCAAGCTCGGCCAGGACAGCCGCTTGGTAGCCGAGACCGGTGCCGATCTCCAGCACAGTCTCATGCGGCTGCAGGTCCAACAGGTCGGTCATGAGGGCGCAGATGAACGGCTGTGACACTGTCTTGCTGAAGCCGATCGGCAGCGGTGTGTCCTGGTAGGCAATGGTCGCAAGCTGTGGTGGGACAAAGAGATGACGTTGTACCCGCCGCATTGCCGCCAGCACCCGCTCATCGAGTGAGCTCTTGCCGATTTCCTCGCTCATCAGATCAGCCTGAAGGGCAATCACTTCCACCATGTGGCGGCGCAGGATCGCGAGATGCGTCTCAGTCATCGGCTTCATGGCAGAAAATCTCCCGCTCGGTGTGGTGCGGTCAGGGGTGATGTACTTGATTGTAGACCCAAGCTGAGAATCCCAGAAACGAAGAGCGTTCAGCGGAACAGACAGGCTGATACCGATCCCCACGGTCAGGCTCTATTGGTCGCTGACGGGAGTGCGGACGAAACTGATCCGCGAGGGAGCTTTCCGGTGCTATAGTTCCCCTGCCTTGGTGAGATCCTGAACAGGTAGGTCAATAGCTTCAGCGGAAAGCCTGCAATGCTTTGATGAAGAGGGAGGGATACCATGCGGCCGAAGAGCGATCAGAACATGGTGCAGACCCTGCGTCCCACCATCACGGCACCGGTGTTCCCGAGCACCTCGACCGAGTTCATCAACGTCATGGCGCATTACCACCGCGCCGAGATCGCCCGCATGGCAGGCTGGCGGGATCGGATTGACCGCACCACCAACTGGGCCATTACTGTCGTGGCGGCCATGCTGTCAGTTTCGCTCTCGACGCCGACCGCTCACCATGGCGTGCTGCTCTTTGCGATGGTCTTGGTTCTGTTGCTGCTGGTGATTGAGGCTCGCCGCTACCGCTTCTTCGACGTCTACCGCAACCGGGTGCGCCGGATGGAGCGTAACTACTATGCCCAGATCTTCGCGCCAGAGGAGAGGACAACCGATGATTGGATCCTCAAGTTGGGCGATGATCTCAGACAGCCCATGTTCCTGACCAGTCAAAGCCAGGCCATCTCCCGCCGCCTGCGACGCAACTACTGCTGGCTATTCCTGATCCTGCTGGTTGCTTGGCTGGTCAAGACCACCTTCATCCGAATGCAGGAGAATGCTGTGGAGGCTCATCTCGTGACGTCGGTGAGCGAATGGGTGCGCAATGCCGCCATCGGCCCGGTGCCGGGTTGGAGCGTGATCCTGGCAGTCACGCTCTTCTACGCCTGGATCCTGTTTACCTCGCTGCGCCGGCCGAAAGGCGAGGGCGAGCCGGCCTTCGGCAATGTCCATGTATGACTATGACAGGGCTGAGTTGGTAAATAATCGTTTTCCTGGTGAAGACCTCACCCCAGGCCTGCTGGGATCTTGAGCAGGCGTGGCATGCCAGGCCCATGCCCAGGATCCACATTGGATCCAGTATGGCGGCAACGAAGCAGGCCAACCGCTTTGCCAGCCGTGGCATCACTGCCTAAGAATTGACAGAAGGGACAGGGGAGCCCTGGTGAATCTCTGCAGGGATTGTGCATTCAGGAAGCAGGCCAACCGCTTTGCCAGCCGTGGCATCACTGCCTAAGAATTGACAGAAGGGACAGGGGAGCCCTGGTGAATCTCTGCAGGGATTGTGCATTCAGCTCGCTGCAACCGGTGTGCGCTCGAGGCGTTATCCGCGATCAATGATGCTCAGGAGGGCAAGCCATGCCTGACACGAAGCGTCTTCGCCTGTGCGGCTGTATTGCCCTCGCAGTAGCCTCGTTCGGACTCATTGGCGCTATCGTCGCCCAGCCGCTTCTGAGCGCTGCGTGGTCTCCGGTAGTGACGACCGCTCAGCTGCGCTAGGCCACCTCACGATGAGTGACCTCGCTGAGGCTCATAGGAAGGAGTCACAGCATTCAAGCCTAGCTGTTTCGGCAGCTCAATTACCGCTCTGGTGATTTAAGAGCTTGGCACAATCAGGTCCCCTCCCTTGCTGCCAAGGAACTTCCCATCATCTCCTAGCGTACAAGCTTAGCGGGCCAGAAGAGCTCCGCCGGATGAGAGGAAACGCCCATGCCCCAGATCCCTGCCTCTGCCCCGCTCGCACGCCGCACCATGGCCTATGTGTTGGCCGGCGGACGTGGCAGCCGTCTCCTCGAGCTCACCGACAAGCGCGTCAAGCCAGCCGTGTACTTCGGAGCAAAGTCACGCATCATCGACTTCGCCCTCTCCAACGCGTTGAACTCTGGCATCCGCCACATCGCTGTGGCCACCCAGTACAAGGCTCATAGCCTGATCCGTCACCTGCAGCGCGGCTGGAACTTCTTCCGCTCCGAGCGCAACGAGAGCTTCGATATCCTGCCGGCCAGCCAGCGCGTGTCCGAGTCCATGTGGTACGAGGGCACGGCCGATGCAGTCTACCAGAACATCGACATCATCGAGAGCTATGCCCACGAGTTCATCGTGATCCTGGCGGGTGATCACATCTACAAGATGGATTACGAGCTCATGCTCCAGCAGCATGTGAGCCAGAGTGCAGACGTGACGGTCGGCTGTCTTGAGGTGCCGCGCCTGGAAGCGACCGGCTTCGGGGTCATGGCCGTCGACGAGACCGACCGCATCATCTCGTTTCTGGAGAAGCCGAAAGACCCGCCCGGCATGCCCGACAAGCCTGAGATGGCGCTGGCCAGCATGGGCATCTATGTCTTTGCAACCCGTGTGCTGATCGACCAGCTCCGTCGCGATGCGGCCACACCCGGCTCGAGCCGGGACTTCGGCAAGGACCTCATCCCGTACCTGGTGCAGAACGGCAAGGCTGTGGCGCATCGGTTTCCACACTCCTGTGTGCGCTCCTCCCATGAGGCGGAGGCTTACTGGCGCGACGTAGGTACGCTCGACGCCTACTGGGCGGCCAACATCGATCTGACCCATGCCACACCGGGCCTTGACCTGTACGACACTGCCTGGCCGATCTGGACCCATGCCGAGATCACTCCGCCGGCCAAAGTGATCCAAGAGGAGGCGGGACGGCGAGGCGAGGTGATCAACTCCGTTCTGTCCGGCGGCTGCATCGTCTCGGGAGCGGTGGTGCGAGATTCACTGCTGTTTACCGGCGCACGCGTTCACCCCGGTGCCCAGCTGGAGGAGACGGTGGTGCTGCCAGGGGTTGAGATTGCCAGCTCGGCGCGGCTGAGGAAGGTGATTGTGGATCGCGGGGTGCGAATCCCGGAGGACCTTGTCGTTGGAGAGGATCCACACCACGATGCGCAGCGCTTTCGCCGCACCGAGAGTGGCGTCTGCCTGATCACTCAGCCCATGCTCGACAGGCTTAAGGAGACGAGCGGGAGAGCCTCCGACTTTTAATCAGAGGGTCCTGGGTTCGAGTTCCAGCGCGCTCAACACCTCAAACCTTAACCAACAAGTGTTTTATCATCTTCTCATGTCGGCAGTTGTGCGGGCCATATTCCCTCTGGGTAACGTAACGGGTAACAGCGGACGAAAATCGCGAAATCCCCGGCAGCCTCGCCTCACCTGGTCTAAGCCGGACGAACGTCTGCAATGTGGGGACGAGCTGACCTTCTCACGGACATACTGATGGGCCGGTTTTGACCCGAAGGCGACGTTCGGGATGTCAACTGGAGCCCCTCTCTCGGTTGTCCTGAGGTCTTCGTCAGCTTACCAGGGTAGGCCAGATGTCCCTTACTTTGCGCCGATCTCCTGCTCGTGACCCAGAGCTGCCCTTCCCATGCACGTAGCCTGGACGAATGACACCGCTCGACATGCTGATAAACCAAGTCGGCGTTGCCGTTCGGGACGATGACAGCAGTGATGGGCAGAGGGTGGCAAGGGCTGCTTGGACTAGCGTTTGCTTCTGAGGTCCCGCTCTTAGCAGAGCCTAGCGTTCTGCGAGACAGGTTTCCTGAAGATCCTGCCCCTAACAAAGAGAGAGCGCCCTCTGTTCCAGGGGGCGCTCCAAGGTCCGGCCCGTAGGGGCAAAATTAACGATGCCGGTATGGTTTATCTATTCCGGCGCGTCCGCGTTGTCATGTCGGCATACTACGACGGAGAAATACCCTCCAGCCGCTCAATGTGAACCTATGTCATGACAGTACGGAGTCTCGGACGGAGCAGAATGGTCAATGAGCACGACTGATGCGCCCAGGTTGAGGCGCAGCCTATCATAGCCAAGATTGAGCGGTCGTGATCACAGGCAATCGACGGAGAGATGGCGGCTTGCGCACGATGCGAAATTTGAAGGGCAGCACCATGGGCGCCCAAATCCAGGCGTACGACTGGTCAGGCTCGCCGCTTGGTCCCATCGAAACTTGGCCGGAAGCGCTCCGTATCACGCTCGGCAACATGCTCCACTCCGCATTCGCGACCTATCTCGCATGGGGAGCGGACCTCATCACCTTTTACAATGATGCCGCGCTCAAGTTACGTGGGCAAAGGCCGGAGGCACTCGGGCAACCTCTGCCGCAGGCGTGGGCCGAGATCTGGGAAATCGTATCCCCGATGGTCACGCGAGCCCTTCGGGGCGAGACGACCTATGTTCAAGACGTGCCCATCGACATCGTGCAGCGACGAGGCTACCCCGAGCAGACCTGGTGGACCGGCTCAGTCAGCCCTGTCATGGATGGGACTGACCAGCCTGGTGGTGTTCTGATTATCTTGCAGGAGACGACAGAGCGCGTGCTCACTGAGCAGCGGCTTCGGTTTCTGGTCGATCTGAGCACACGCCTACGTCGGGTGGCCGAGGCGCGCGAGGTCATGGCCACGGCAGCGGAGATGCTGGGACGCCACCTGAGAGCGAACCGCGCCGGGTACTATGAACTGGGTGGGAGTGGTGCGTCCTTTGCGGTCGAGCGCGACTGGACCGATGCCACGACTCCAAGCTTTGCTGGCAAGCACCGCATCAGTGACTTTGGTCCCCTGATCGACCGCGAGTTGAAGGCGGGTCGCACCGTGTGCATCGACGATGCCGTGGCGCATCCGCTCACCGCGGAAGATCCTATCGCCGCCGAGTTCCTCCGGGCGGGAAAGCGCGCCGCCATCATTGCGCCATTGATCAAGGGGGACCGGCTGGTTGCATCTCTCTATGTTCATCAGACCGAGCCGCGCCATTGGCGCGAGGACGAGGTGTCTCTGGTCCAGGAAGTGGCTGAGCGCACTTGGACCTCGATCCTGCGCGCCCGGGCCGAGACGGCGCTCCGGGACAGTGAGGAGCGTTTCCGGCAGTTTGCCGAGCACTCCTCCACGGTGCTGTGGATCCAGGATCTCGAAACCTATGAGATGGAGTACGTCAGCCCGGCCTACGAGGCGATCTGGGGCGAACCCGTGGAGGCCGCCTTACGCGATCCGGGTCACTGGGCGAAGGCCCTCCACCCCGATGACCGTGACCGGGCCAGCACCACCCTTGAGCGGGTCCAACGCGGGGAGGAGGGCACGCACGAGTACCACATCATCCGGCCTGACGGCGGCGTGCGCTGGATCCGTGACACGTTCTTTCCAATCCGGGATGAGCAGGGACGGATCCGGCGGGTGGGCGGTATCGCCCAGGATATCACCCAGCACGATGGCTCCACCGTCTATGTGGTGGATGGCGACGAGGCCTCCCGTCGGAACCTGTGCCTTCTGCTCCAGGGTGCCGGCTACGAGGTGAAATCCTTTGCCTCGGCCCAGTCTTTCCTCGCGGTAGCACCGGTG
Organism: Microvirga sp. BSC39; assembly: GCF_000739015.1. Classification (GTDB taxonomy): domain Bacteria; phylum Pseudomonadota; class Alphaproteobacteria; order Rhizobiales; family Beijerinckiaceae; genus Microvirga. Next base: position 19,476 of record NZ_JPUG01000026.1, on the reverse strand, counting down.
TTGGTGCCGGGCTGCGTGGTGCTTGATACGCGCAGCCCCGAAGCCGGCGGACTGACGATTCCAAGGGAGCTGAAGGCACGCCGGGCCGGGCTGCCGGTCATTGTGCTCGGCGAGTCTGGTCGGAATGTTGCGGTCGGGGTTCAGGCGATGAAGGCCGGAGCGGTGGATTTCCTCGATGGGACCTATCGACCCGAAGAGCTCTTGGATGCGCTCGCCTCAGCCCAGGCGACCATCCGCGAGAGGGCCGAGCAGGATCAAGCCACCGAGCGCGTGAAAGCGCTCATTGCTGCGTTGCCGCCCCGTGAGCGGGAGGTGCTGGACGGACTTCTGGCCGGGGGCACCAACAAGACAATTGCCCGGGACCTTGGCCTCAGCCCACGTACGGTCGAGGCGCACCGCGCCCGCATCATGGAGCGGCTGGGGGCCCAAAGTTTGCCGGAACTGGTGCAGATTGCTGTTATGGCCGGTCAGCAAGCCAAACTGCCCGTGCGGTAAACCGGCGCTAAGCTGAACGCAGTAGGCTGTGCGGTGATGTTCAGCCGTGGCATCTCGGAAAGCACGTGCTCCTGGCCGCGAGCCAGGAGCACATCATCACCAAGCCGATAGAGGGTTACGCCGCGCGGCTGGAGCGCTGGGCTGTTCTCTGGGTCTGCACCGTCGCGCTTCTGGTCGCCTCCTCGGTCACCTGGATCGTGAGCTCAGCTATCCGGCGGCTGTTGTCGAGGGTCTGTTCCAGGTTGTCACGAAGGAAAGAACTCTGCGCTGCCACCAGATCGGCGACTGACCGGCAGCGGGCGATCTGGTTGAGACCATCAAGGTTCCGTTGCAGGCGCTTCTGGCTCAGTTCGAACACCTCGCGGGAAACATCCTGAAAACCACGCGCCAGAGCAGTGCCGGATTGGGTCACGGCGCGGAGGTTCTCCGAGGTCTGGTTAGTCAGGTCCTCGGCATTCCCGGATGGAAGACCAAAGAGCCGTACAGCCTGTTCGGTCGAGCGACGCGCCATCTCCGAGAGGGTGCCAAGGCTGTTCCCCACAGTCTCCTGCATGGTCTTCGCCATGATTTGAGCGCCTTCCACTCCTGCCTTCATGGTGTCCGCGACGCCTTCCGTCACCCGTTGGACGGCTTCACCCTGATCGCGGGCGCGGCGGGCCTCGGCTCGCTTGGTCTCGTCAATGGTTGCCATTTCATCCTCCACTTTCTCAATGACTGCATTAACCTCCTCGTCGCTCAGGACCTTGAGCACAGCCGGAAGCAGCTCCTTCTTGTCGTCGCGGATGTGCTGCTGGAACGTTCGCCTGAGCTCGGTTACTTGGCCGATGAACTCAGGAGCATTCTTCGGCATGCGCTCCAGCTCGGTCAGGAGGGCTCTCGTTTTCTCGTTGTCGCGGGTGGCGTCTCGCACAAGATCCTGCATCCCATGTCGTGTCAGGATTGGGAAGAGATGCTCCTCCTGGAGATTGGCCAGGAGTTCCAGCTCCTCCTTCAGGTCGGCCAACAGCCGCTCGCGGGTTTTGACAGCATTGTCTGAGGTGGCGAGCAGCCTCTCGAACAGCTCGTTCGCCTTGTCGGGTGGGGTGTGGTTGAATCGTCCGTTGCTTGCCATTGTGCCTCGCAATTCATCAAAAAGGCGCCCCTATGCGGGGCGTCCGTAACAACAGGAACTGAGAACTGGTGATGCCGGAGCTAACTTGATCCGGTCGGCTTAACCTGTGTTAACGACTTGGATGGGACAGGGGCATCGGTGTTCTACGTGGGGATGTTCCGCCATGACACCTGGCCGGGGTGGTGCATGCTGGTGTGCGGCGACTTGCCAAGCTTAAAGAACATCAGTCCCGGGGGAAGCACATTGCCAGTGATTCAAGAGCCGCGCGGGGCCAAGCGCGAGAGCACTTATCACCTCTTTCGGAACAGGCAGCGGCCTCAACTCATCTGTGCCGTGGCGACAGAGCACCCGCTGCCTGGTTTTCTGCTGCCGGAGCAGTGGCTGTGTGAAGGCTCGCTTGGCCCTTCAGATCCTGCGCCGCCGGGTTTCCGTGAGCATGCTGCTGTCACCGGCATCCGGTTGAATGGCTTTTACCTGTTCCAGAGACTGCGCACGATGCATGAGCTTGGGCAGACCCGCAACACCACCAGGAACAGAGCGGCATGAGCGAGGAGGAAGTCGAGGTCGTCGCTGAGGAGCTAGCGAAGATTGGCGGGACGGCTTGGTATCCGGGACGCCAGCCGGGGCCGCTCTTGAGGGAGGTGACAGAGCGCTATCGGGAGCAGGCCCGTGTTGTCATTGCAGCCCTTGAGCGCATGCGAGCCGGCAGCGAGGCCGCCGTCTGTCAGGATGCCACATTGGAAGAGAACCGCAAGGTTGATGACTTGTCCCTGACTGATGCAGTCCCTGGCCTTCGACCTGGAGCGACGGTGATCTACCGCCCTACCGGCGACCAGCGAGCATATGCGTGCCGAGTGGTGGAAATCAGAGGCAGCCAAGCCTATCTGGCGCCGATCCTGAGAACCTGCATCGGATGGATTTCAACTGAGACCCTCCAGGTGCCACCAGAGGATGAGGCTTCTGGAAACCTTTGAGGTCGTCCAGCCCGGCATAGGATGCTTGCGGACCCGCAGCGAACGACTGGAATTGGCCAAGGCGGACCTTACCGGGATTTCCGCATTGCTGGCGTGAGCGGACTTTCACATGCAATTCGTTTCCATCATCGGCTGATGGCGTTTAGGCTTCCCTGCCGGCCTGGGCCATAAGACTGATCTTCAGCTCTCGGAAAGCGCGCTGGAAACGCGATGTTCGCTGTTCTTCGAGCATCGTCTCGAGCTCATGCCCGAGCTCGCGCAGGCGGCGTTCGCCTAGGCGCTGGGCCTCAATAAACATCGAGTGCTCCTCAGACGAGGCGTGATGGTCAACGGCCTTGTGAAGAGCCCGCAGGTACTCTTCAAACTCTGGGCTGGAGGTCGGGAGCTTCAGCGTCGCGGCCAGCAGATCGGCGAGTTGCTGGTGCTCCGCGTAAGCCACTGGAATATCCTCGCTGACTGGACGGACCGCCGGATAAAAGATCTCATCCTCAATGTGCTCATGGATCTCAAGCTCAGATGCAAGGGTCCGCATCAGGTCACGGCGCTGCGGATCATCCGGCGACATGTCTTCGATCCGCCGGAACATGCTACGCAGCAACTCGTGATGCTCGAAAAGCACCTCGTCCGCCTTCCGGCCGAGAGGAGTATCTGCTGACGTCGGTTGCTCCACCTGTGCTGCCCACTCGATGTCCTCCGACGTCACCGCCTCCGCACCGGGTTCCTGCTGCCGCCTGATCTCTATGATGCCATTGCGCACACGCACATCATACAGTGGCTGCGGGCAGGTTGATGGGCCATCCAGCGGTTGGCCTGTCTCAAGGTCGTAGCGCGAGCCATGCCAGGGGCAGACGAGGCCGCCCTTCAGAAGCCAGCCTTCGTCCAAGGGGCCGCCCATGTGTGAACAGCGTGCCCCCATGGCGAAGATGCGCCCACCCTGCCGCACCAGGGCAACGGGGATGTGCGCCCGCTCTACGGCATCCCAGACCTCGGCCTTCCGCGGCTGTCCGTCCTTGAGTTCGGCAACCGGCAGAACCGGCACGAAGTCGCGCGGTTCAACGCTGCGGTCGGCCTGATCGACACCCTGGCGGCGGCGGTAGACGAGGTGCCCGCCCAGGTAAGCTCCCACGAACATCACGCCCCAGGCGGCGGCGCTTGCGAGGTGTCCTTCTCTGCGGCGCCCCCGCCGGCGCAGGGCAATCGAGGTGAGCTGAAAGCCCAGTGCCGTGCTGTTGACGAGTGCGTGGACAAGGCCGACCCGACGGGAGCGCCCATGGGTCTGCTGCCAGTCCATCAACCCTGTGGCGGCCGCTGCAACCGCCCCTGCGGCTCCCGCCTGGACGGCAAGATCCGCAGCCCTGCCGTAGTCGCGGCTATGCTTCGCACCCAGCGCCTCGAGCGTGTCGAGCCCGAGAGCCAGCGTCCAGGTTCCGATCGGGATGGTAACGAACATCGGGTGCACGGGATGCCCGAACCAAGTGCCGTGCAGCGCGTTGCGAGCCCTTTTCCCAGGCGTGCCGGCCAGGCGCTGGGGCAGGGCGAGGGCATTGGCGAGCTGGAAGGCGGGTCTGTCGAGCCACTCGGCAGCCTCAATCCGGCCAATGGCCTTATCGGTCACGCTGGAGCGGTGCGATTCCATCAGGTCCTCTCGTTGCATGACGCATGGGTGTCGGAGAGTGCCGCGGGTGGTAAGGCCCAGCTAGCGTCAAGCAGACAATCGGTTCCGGCAATTTTGGTTCGCTGGGCTCGTCCGGCGCTTTGGGAGGATACTCGTAGGAGCCGCCTGCCTGGGGGCTAATCGCCTGTCATGCAACCGGCTCTATCACTCCTGACGCAAGGATGCCGAAAGTCTGAGTTCGGTACTCCTGAGACGTAAGAGCCTGGTCTGCTTTGGCGCTTAAGAGCAGACCTTCATGTGGCCTGATCTACGTTACACTTTGACCCGGTGCTGACTTTCGGCTCAGAGGACATGATGGAGGTGTTTGCGCCATCTCAGGATCGTAATAGGGCATGAACTCGAAGGGGATTGTGCATTAAGTTTTGCCAAGCAGACAAAACGTTGTGCAGCAGAACGCCTCGGGTCTGCCCTCGACCAGTGTTGGCCCCTTACATTGGGTTCCGGTCCTCTAGCTTGACTTTCCAAAACGTTTTGGGAATCTATTTCTGATAAAGGAGAGAGTGCTCCCTGTGTCGAGCCTGAAGCACCTCGCGCAATCGCTGGGCCTGTCGATCACGACAGTGTCGCGGGCTCTCGACGGCTATGCCGATGTGGCGCCAACGACCCGCGAGCGGGTTCGAGCGGCCGCACAGGCCATCCACTATCAACCGAACTCTGCAGCGCGCAGTCTACGTCGGCGCAAGGTTGAGGCGGTGGCCGTGACGCTGCCGACAGAGCCAGGACAGTTCAGCCCCCCGACCTTCCTGAACATGCTGGCGGCCTGCAGCCAGCGGCTCGCCGAGGAGAGTCTCGATCTGATGCTGCTGCCGACTGCCGGCCGTGCGGAGGAGATGGAGACCTACCGGCGGCTTCTGGACGGCCGAAGGGCCGATGCAGTGATCGTGGTGCGCACGAGGCTGGACGATGAGCGCGTCGCCCTCCTGAGGGAACGTGGCATTCCCTTCGTCACCCATGGCCGCACCGCCCGCCCCAACGAGCATGCCTTCATCGACGGAGACGGTGAAGCCGGCTTCCGAGATGCCGCGCGGCATCTCGCATCCCTGGGACACCGCCGCATCGCTCATATTGCCGCTCCGCAGGATCTGACCTTCGCCTATCTCCGCCGCGAGGGCTGGCTGGCAGCCCTCGCAGAAGCCGGTTTCTCAGACAGGCCTGAATACATCGCGCAGCCGACAGAAGCGGGTGGCTACGAGGCCGCACGATGGCTCATGCAGCATGACAACCCTCCTACGGCCCTTTTATGCGCAACCGACAGCATGGCGATTGGCGCCTTGAGCGCCCTCAAAGAAATGGGCCTCAAGGCTGGACGCGATATAGCCCTGATCGGCCATGATAATCTGCCCTCTGCGGCGTTCACCGATCCGCCGCTCTCGACCATGGAGATCGCGGCTCCCGATGTGGGTCGGCAGCTGGCGGAGATGCTGATCGCTCGCCTGGGTGGGCGAGACAGTCGCGAGTTGCAGACGATTCTGCCGGTTCGGCAGGTTCCGCGGACTACCCACGGACCGGCGAACTGAGCCCAATGCCCTCGATCTTCCGGCCCCGGGTCGAGCGGCACCAAGAAGGGACCATTGGAGGAAGGAAATGACGCATCCGGTATCGCTTCGCGCCATTGCCGCTGCGACCGCCCTTTTCGCAGGGCTCACCGTCGCTCAGGCGCAGGAAACAATCTTCTACTCGACGCAGCTTCGCCCGATCGAGGAAGCCACGAAGGTTCGTGAGGTTCTGCTGAAGGGTCTGTCGGGCAAGACCACCTATGTTGTGGACGAACCTCCGGCCTTTGCTGTTCGCATGAAGGCGGAGACGCAAGCCGGCAAGCGGACGGCAAGTGTCGTCGGCGCACTCCACGGTGAGCTTCAGCCGCATGTTCCGGCCGATATCCAGCCTCTGGATGACGTCGCCGCCAAGCTGACGGATCGCGGCATTCCGGCGAATCTGATGGATCTCGGCAAGCTCGGCACGAACCAGCAGCAGTACATCCCGTGGATGCAGGCCACCTACGTGATGGTCGCCAACAAGCAGGCGCTGCAATACCTGCCGGCAGGCGCGGACGTGAACAGCCTAACCTATGCGCAGCTGCAACAATGGGGCAAGAACATCGTCGACAAGACCGGCCAGCGCCGGATCGGCTTGCCGGCTGGCCCAACAGGCCTTCTGCCGCGGTTCTTCCAGGGCTATTTCTATCCGTCCTTTACAGGCGGTGTGGTCACAACTTTCAAGTCGGCAGACGCGGAAGCCGGCTGGAATGCTCTGAAAGAACTGTGGGCAGTTTCGAACCCGAATTCCACCAACTACAATTTCATGCAGGAGCCTCTGCTCGCTGGCGAGGTCTGGGTAGCATGGGATCACATCGCTCGCGTGAAGGAGGCGCTTACCTTGCAGCCCGATCAGTTCGTGGCTTTCCCGGCGCCGGCAGGGCCGAAGGGGCGCGGCTACATGCCGGTCATTGCGGGGCTCGCGATCCCGAAGGATGCACCGAACCGCGCCGGCGCCGTGGCGCTGATCGAGCACATGACCAAGCCCGAGACACAGCTTGCGACGGCTGCTGAAGTCGGCTTTTTCCCGGTCGTGAAGGCAGAACTGCCGCCGAACCTCGCGCCCGGCATCAAGCTGCTGGCCGGCGCGGTAGCCGCGACGCAGAACGCGAAGGATGCACTCGTCTCGCTCCTGCCTGTGGGCCTGGGAGCCAAGGGTGGTGAGTTCAACAAGGTCTATACGGACACCTTCCAGCGCATCGTGCTGCGCAACGAACCAGTCAAGGACACGCTCGAAGCCCAGGCCAAGGTTCTCGACGCGCTCATGAGGGACACCGGCGCACCGTGCTGGGCTCCAGACAAGCCAAGCCAGGGCGCTTGCTCCGTCCAATAACCAGTCCCAAGGCTCGGCGAACTTCGGCTCGCCGGGCCTTCTCTTCCCGATGGGAGCGGCTGTCATGCCTGCGCGCACCTCCTGGATTCCCTATGCGCTGATCGCGCCCTCGGTCATCTTTCTTGGCGCTCTGTTTCTCGTGCCGCTCGTCCAGACGATCTGGCTGTCGTTCTCGGCAGGCGATGGCTTCTCGCTCGAGAACTACCAGCGCATGGCTGGCGACCTGAACTTCTCGCTTGCCGTTCGCAACACCTTCCTGCTCACCCTGGTGGTGGTGCCGCTCCAAGTCGTACTGGCGCTCGCCATGGCCACCATGGTGACGAAGCTCGACCGGGGCCGCGATTTGGCTCTGTGGGTGCTCACCATCCCGCTCGGTATCTCGGATCTCGCGGCTGGTCTTGCCTGGCTCGCGCTGCTTCAGAACACAGGCTACCTGAACTCAGCCCTCTATGCGCTTGGACTTATTCAGGGTCCAGTCGGCTGGCTGTCCCAGGAAACACCCTGGGCGCTGTTCTTCGCCATCGTCCTCGCCGAACTCTGGCGCGCTACAGCGATCGTGCTGGTAATCCTGATCGCAGGTCTGCAACTCATCCCGAAGGAGTTTTCCGAGGCCGCCGAGATCTTCGGAGCCAAGCCCTGGACACGGTTCATGAGGATCACCCTGCCGCTCCTGAAGCCCAGCTTGCAATCGGCGCTGATCCTGCGCACGGTGCTGGCCTTCGAGGTGTTCGCGGTCGTCTATGCGCTCGGCGGGCGCAACTTCCCCGTTCTCGCCGGTGAAGCCTATGTCTGGCAGAACGACAACCAGAACTACGGCGTCGCCGCAGCCTACGCGGTGCTCATCATGGCGATCTCGCTCGCCGCGACGGCCGTTTACCTGCGCGTCCTGAGAACACGGCCGGAGCAGCTCCCATGACCATTCAAGCTGCCGAACTCCCACAAACGACGAAGAGCCGGAACATGGCTCTACCCTCCGCCCGGCGCCTGCTGCTCTGGACAGGGCTTGCGGTGCTGCTGGCTTGGGTTCTCGTGCCAATCTACTTCGTGGCGCTTGGCGCCTTCGGCGGAAGGCTCGGTGTGTTCCGCTGGCCGAAGACCATCTGGCCCACGGATCTGTCACTTGCGGCCATGACGCAGTTCCTCGCCATCGAGGGCGTGTTCAACGCGCTCGTCAACTCGCTCATCGCTGCCGGTCTCACCGTTTTGTTTTCTGTCCTCTTGGGAGCCCCGGCGGGTTATGCGCTAGCGCGCTACAGCTTCCGCGGACAGAACGCCTATCGTCTTCTCGTTCTTCTCACGCGTGCCTTCCCGCTCGCCATCCTGGCGCTGCCGCTCACGGTTTCTTTCATCCGCCTTGGCCTCTACGACACGCCCTTCGGCGTCTCCCTCATCCACACGGTGCTGGCACTGCCCTTCGCGGCCCTTGTCACGCAAAGCCTCTTCATGGGCATCCCGCGCGAGTACGAAGAGGCGGCCTGGGTCTTCGGCTGCACCCGCTTCCAAGCGTTCATGAAAGTGGTCCTGCCGCTGGCGCTGCCGGGTCTTGCCGCAACGGCCATCTTCGCCTTCGTGATCTCCTGGAACGAGGTCTTCGCCGCCTCGATCCTCACCGTGCGCGAACGCACGCTGACCGCCTATCTGCTCCGGATTCTCGCCGAGAGCCCGCTTCACTACCGCTTTGCCGGTGGCTTCATCCTCATCATCCCCTCGGTGCTCTTCATCTTCGCCGTGAGACGCTACCTCTTCGCGGTGTGGGGCATTGCCAGCAAGTAACGGATCACCCCATGGCTGATATCGTCATCGATCGTGTCGTCAAGGAATTCGGCACCTTCCGCGCCCTGCAGGGGGTCTCCCTCACCGTCAACGACGGCGAGTTCGTAGCCCTCCTTGGACCCTCGGGCTGTGGTAAGACCACGCTCTTGCGCATCATCGCAGGCCTTGAGACGCAGACCTCCGGCCGCGTCGTGATCGGTGGACAGGATGTGAGCAACCTCGCTCCCCGCAAGCGCGGTCTCGCGATGGTCTTCCAGAATTATGCCGTCTTTCCGCATATGACTGTGTTTGAGAACGTCGCCTTCGGCCTGCGGATGCAGAAGGCGCAGCAGGAGGAGGTGAAGCGCAAGGTGGAGCGCGCGGCAGCGCTGCTCCACATCGAGAGCTACCTCGACCGCTATCCGGCGAAGCTCTCAGGCGGCCAGCGCCAGCGCGTGGCAGTGGCCCGGGCGCTCGCCGTCGAGCCCGCCGTGCTGCTCATGGACGAGCCGCTCTCCAATCTCGACGCTCTCCTACGGCTCGAGATGCGCACGGAACTGAAGGCCGTCCTGCGGGAGGCGGGAACGACCACAATCTATGTCACGCACGACCAGACGGAAGCCATGGGCCTCGCTGATCGCATCGCCGTGATGTACGGCGGTAAAATCGACCAGATCGGCTCGCCGCTTGAGATCTACGCAACACCCGCGACTCGCTTCGTCGGCGGCTTCATCGGTTCGCCGCCCATGAACTTTATCAAGGTCCGGTGCAGCCAGGGCATGGCGCGGATTGGTGACGCCACTCTGCCGTGTCCTGCGACGGGCAAGGACATGGAGCTCGGGTTGCGCGGCGAGGATGCGAGCCTTGCCCCCAACGGCTCCGGTATTCCGTTCGACATTCGCGTCGTGGAGCCGATGGGCTCGCACCTGCTCCTGACGGGCTCGATCGACGGTCAGCCCGCCCGCATCGTCGCGCCGCCGATCGCAAAGGTGAATGCCGGCGAGCGCGTCGGCCTCACTGTTGATCCCGCCCGTGTGACCTGGATCGACAGCATCACCGGACGCGCGATCGCTCGGGCCTGAGAGAAGGAACTTATTGAGATGACCACGCTTCGCATGGAAGAGGGTGCGCACGCCGTTCTCGCGCGCAACGATCGCGGCGGCTACACGGTTCCCACCGACCGCCTCTACCCGTTCCAGTGGAACTGGGACTCCGCCTTCGTCGCCATGGGATTTGCCACCTTCAACGTCGATCGAGCCTATCGCGAACTTGAGCGTCTGGTCGAAGGCCAGTGGGACGATGGTATGATCCCGCACATTGTGTTTCATGTTCCCAGTGACACCTACTTTCCCGGACCCGACGTGTGGGGCACGCGGCACCGGATTCTAACCTCCGGCATCACCCAGCCGCCGGTCTTCGGCATGGCCCTGCGCCATGTTCACGAGGCCGCCCTTGCAAACGGCATGACCGACGCAGAAGTACGCACTAGGGCTTTGTTCCAGGCGGCTTTGCACTCGCACCGCTGGTGGCTCGAAGCGCGCGATCCAGACGGTCTTGGGCTCGTATCGATCCTGCATCCTTGGGAGAGTGGCAGCGACAACTCGCCCGCTTGGGATGAGGCGCTCGCCCGCGTGCCCACGACGACGACCACTACGATCCGCCGCAAGGACACTGGCCACGTGGATGCCGCCATGCGTCCGCGTGACGAGGATTACCAGCGCTTCATCCACCTCGTCGATGTCTATCGGGATTGCGACTGGGATCCGAAGCGGCAATGGGCGAAGGCTCCCTTCAAGGTGGCCGATGTACAGATGACCGCGATTCTCGCGCGAGCCACGGCCGATCTCATGCATCTGGCCGAGGCCTTAGGAACCGATGAGGATAGAGCCGGGCTGGCGCAGATGCGCCGGAGACTCGTCGATGGCCTTGCCCGCCGCTGGCGCCCCGATCTCTCCCGCTTCGTCTCCCTCGACTTGATCTCGGGGGCTGACATTGAGGCTCCGACGCAGGCTGGCTTCATCCCCCTCGTCGCACTGGCACTGGATGGCGCCCAACAAAGTGCTATCACGGCAGAGATCGGACGCTGGCTTGACGGCATGGTTGTCGGCGTCCCCTCGACGCCGGCCTTCTCGCCTGCCTTCGAGCCGAAACGCTACTGGCGTGGTCCGGTCTGGGCGGTCATCAACTGGCTCATCGCGGACGGCCTTCGCCTGAACGGCGCCGAAGATCTTGCCCGACGGGTCGAGCAGTCCACCGTCCAGGCCATCGAGAATGCCGGATTCTGCGAATACTTCGATCCGACCACTGGAGAGGGCCTTGGTGGCGACACCTTCTCTTGGACCGCTGCCGCCTATCTTGCTCTCGGCAGGCGCCGATAGGCCCGTTGAAGGAGACCACCCACCCTGATTGCCGTATTTCACGTCCGGTTCCGCAAGTCCTGTGGACCGGATCATGTGGAGGGAATGGCATGTCGAAGCCTACGCCGATCGCCATAACGCTGGAGGAGGATCCGAGCGGAACCATCGTGGACGAGGTTGAACGCAAGCTCCTCGAAGCACTTGGTCAGAACGTGCCACCAAGCGACGGAAAGCCACTCACCTTGGTCGCGCGAGACTTGCAGGGGAGTATGGTCGGCGGCCTCGCCGGCTCGACATCTTATGGCTGGCTTCTCGTGAAGATGCTCTGGGTCGCAGAGGAGCTTCGAGGCCAAGGTTTTGGAGCAAGGCTCATGGTGGAAGCCGAGGCCATCGCCCGGTCTGGCGGCTGCCACGGGGCATGGCTCGATACATCCAGCGCAAGAGCTGAACGTTTCTACATCAGGCTTGGTTATAAGCCATTTGGGGTCTTGACGAATGGTCCTGGGGAGCAGCCCCAAGGCCATCGCCGCGCTTTTCTCGCCAAGCGCCTAATCGAGGCATGGCCAACTGGGCCTGGAACTACTCCATAAAACAAGCCTCCGCCGAATTGCCTCTGCAAGAGTGAGATTCAGCGTGAGGGAGATGGGGCCCGAATGACTTCTTTTGGCACTCCTGAGACGTACGAGCTTAGTCCGCTTAACGAGCAATCAGCGGACCCTCATCTGGCCTGCTCAACGGTACAGTTTGACCCAGGCTGTGTGGAAACGCGTTGATCTGCTAAGCTGGTGCTGATCGGCGGAGGGCAGCATGAAGCGTTTCATTGAAGGGGAAGACCGCTGGTAGGCCACCCTGCTTCCTGATTGCCTGAACGACTATGTGGCGCCCGACAATCCTGTGCGCATCGTCGAAGCTTTTGTCGATGAACTGGATCTGGCAGCCCCCGGCTTTGCCGGCGTGGTGCCGGAGGTAACAAGCTGCCCGCCTATCATCCTGCCACCCTGCTCAAGATCTACATCTACGGCTATCTCAACCGCATTCAGTCGAGCCGGAGGCTGGAACGAGAGACCCAGCGCAACCTTGAGCTGATGTAGCGGACCGGCCGCTTGATGCCCGACTTCAAGACCAACGCTGACTTCCGCCGGCAGCCCTCCATTCATGGATGGTCAGGAATATCCCTTAAGCGCCAGCTCCACCAGTTCGGTTACGGTCCGGCGGATCGCATCGTCGGCAAGGGCCTGCCAGCGGGCGACCGCAGGTTAAGCGCAGCAGATTTTGTTACGGCTCCTGGCCAAACCGGAATATGCTCAGGTCTTGGCGACAGGATTGAGGTCAGGCTGCTCCTGCTCGGCCTCGACCTCCGACTTTGGTGGTGTGAGGGAGAGGAATTCCCCCAGAGTGCTCCATGACGGCAGATGATCGCAGCACCGCTTGATGACTACAAGGAGCGGCACGGCGATGAGCACGCCGACCAGGCCCCACACCCAGCCCCAGAACGCCACCCCGATGAAGATCGCGACGGTATTGAGCTCAAGCCGGCGGCCGAGGATCAGGGGAGTGACAATGTTCCCTTCCAGCGCCGTCAGGCCGAAATAGACTAGCGGCGCAAGAAGCGCATAGCTGATCGAGTCGAAGGAGATCAGGGCCACGATGGCGACCAGAGTGACGCCCGCAAGCGCTCCGATGAAGGGCAAGAAATTGAGGAAGGTGGCTCCAAGGCCCCAGAGGTAAGGAGTCGGCATGCCAATCGCCCACATCGCCAGCCCGATGGCGACGCCGAGCCCCATGTTGATCAAGGTGATGGTCAACAGGTAATGCGAGATCGACGCCTCGATGTCATGCAAAATACTGACCGCGGTCTTCTTGTCGCGGAATGTCGGCAGCACGCGCACGATTTTGTCGTAAACCATGTCGCCTGAGCCGAGCAGGAAAAGAACGAGGACCAGGGCAATGCCGGTCGTGGTCAGCGCACTCCAGAGCATCGAGGTTGCCGAGGATAGGAACCCAGCCTCCTTGATCACGACCTCCTGAACCTGCGGATCGGATGTTGCGCTGGTAAGGGCTTCCACCGTCTGGCTGGCTTCGGAGATCGCCGACACCGAGCCGCGTAGCCTGTCGAGCCTGTCCTCGACCTGCCGTCCGATGGTGGGGGCCCGCTGGATCCACTCCGTCACGGGCGCACTGAGGAGGTACGCGCCTGCCCCCACGGTGAGGGCCAGTAGCAGGACCAGCATGATGGCCGACAGCCCTGTGGGGACGCCGCGTCGTTCGAGCCAGCGCACAATCGGAATGAGCGTGAGGGCAATGAGAAGGCCGACGATGATCGGCAGAAGCAGCGGCTTGGCGAAGTAAAGCGCTCCCGTGCCGAGGACGACGGCGCAGACATGGATCGAAACGGCAACCGCGCCTGTGAGCTTACTGCCGGTGGCAAACTCATCGTCCGAGCCGTTGGGCTTCACGGCCGGCTGGGGGTCCGGGGCGACTGTCGGGCGCTGCATAAGAATCAGACGTTTTCAATCACGACTGCGTTCCACCCAGGATCCGCTCTGGGATCGCTCGAACGGCAGCATCTCCAACCCGGAACGGCGATCAACGGGAACGAACCCTTCCGCTCCCGCCAGGGCGCCTATCTTGCCTGCCTTGGCGGATCCGTGCCTCCCTCGTGCCAAGCGATGCAGGCGCGGCTGCGCAGCCGCCAAACTCGGTCCGGCACAGTACAGATCCGGCCCCTTCGGTCGAACAAGGGCCTAGGGTGTTGTCACGTTAACTCGGGTTTGACCCCGACCATGTAGACGGGCCGGCATGAGCAAGTCTGTTAGCTACAAACGTCATCGCTATCCGCCCGAGATCATCGCCCATGCGTTGTAGTTGTACTTCCGGTTTCCTCTGAGCCTGCGGCTGGTCGAGGAGATGTTGCTCGAGCGCGGCATCGTCGTGTCCTACGAGACGGTCCGCCGATGGGCGCTGAAGTTTGGGTCAGACTATGCACGCCGCCTCAGGCGCAAGAGACCAAACCGTCGCGATATTTGGCATCTCGACGAAGTCGTGGTCACGATCTCTGGCCAGAAACACTGGTTGTGGCGGGCGGTTGATCAGGACGGCTATGTCCTCGATGAGATTGTCCAAGATCGACGCGACACCAAGGCTGCCAAGCGCTTGCTGAAGCGGCTGTTGCGGAAGCAGGGCTGCCCACCTCGGCGCATAATCACCGATAAGCTCGGCTCCTACGCCGCTGCCCGACGTCAGGTCATGCTAGCCGTCGAACACCGGTCGCACAAAGGGCTCAATAACCGAGCAGAGAATTCGCACCTACCCTTGCGTCGGCGAGAGCGGATCATGCAGGGCCTTCGATCACCAGGAGGCCTTCAGCGGTTCACCAACGTGTTCTCAGCCATCCGCAACCTCTTCGTTCCACCCTGTTCCCGTCGATCCGCCCTTGCCACACATCTGCATCGCCTCACCGCGATGGCAGAATGGAAAGCTGTAGTCGGTGCCATCGCTTGAACCAACTACAAAGTCAATCAAGTCTCATTGCGTCCTACAGCAGTTAACGTGACATCACCGGTCGTGGTCCATGCGTCAACCCTGGCGCCCAGACCAACCCTGAATTAACATCACACTTGGATCACCCGTATGGGGCAGGCCAGGGAAGGATCGGGCCAGGATGGGGAGCGTCCCCTGATACAGGAGAGCCTGTTCTGCACGTTCCCGCTCGAAGCCCATCTCACGTCCGATCAGCTGCTGCGGCGCATCGACCGATCGACCCATGGATTTTCACGAAGGGCGGAGATCTTCAGGGTCCGACCCTATGCAACGGAGCCTCTCGCTTCACCTACTCCCGTTTTGTCCCGGTCATCTGGGACATAAAGATTTCCTGCATCTGCTCAAATCCTTTGAGGGTAGCTGGCAGCCAAGTTCTCAGCATGGCTTCAGGCTCCATCGCCTTTATGTTCGCCGTCATGCGGTCCTGCACCTCTCGCATGAGCTGCTCCTGCATCGGCTTCACGTCCGGTAGCCCCAGAAAGGCCCGTGCCTCCTCGGGCGTGCACTCAACATCCATGGTGATCTTCATCTGACATCCTGCTCCAGCATCAACAGATGGGCTGCCGAACGGTGGTCCCGTATATCGCTGCTGAGGTCAACCAAACCGGGCTACGCGGCACGATTGCTACTTGGATTGGCCTCGGCCATCTTATCTTTCCATGACATAGGTTCCGGGCGCATCCAGCAAGGGTGGGTACTTCGCGCGGCCCATCGGTGGTGGCGCACTCTTCCCGCCCGACCGAGCTGAAAGCCAGGCCGTCCAGTCTGGCCACCAGCTCCCCTCATGACGGCTGGCGCTCTGCAGCCACTGCTCGGGATTGTTCGCTGCCGTGGCTCCAGTTTCCCGGGTCCAGTAGGCACCCTTGCCACCCGCGGGATTGATGATCCCGGCAATATGACCGCTGGAGGCGCGCACGAACCGCACGTCTCCGCCGAACAGCTGGGTGATGCGCCAGGCCGCGTCCCAGGGCACAATGTGGTCCTTCTCCGCCCCTACGGCATAGGTATCCTGTCGAATGCGGCCGAGATCGATCGCCTCACCCTTGAGCGTGATCTTGCCCGGCTCGATCAGATTGTTCTCAACATAGGTGTTGCGCAGGTACCAGCCGTGGGCAGCGCGGGCCATCCGGGTGCCGTCGCTGTTCCAGTACAGAAGGTCAAAGGCTGGCGGCTTGCTGCCCATCAGGTAGTTGTTGATCACATTAGCCCAGATCAGGTCGTTCGAGCGCAGCAGGTTGAACATGTTCGACATCTCTCGGCTGTCGAGATAGCCGCGCTCCATCATCTGCTGCTCAATCAGGTCCACCCCCGGCTCGTCCATGAACACGGCCGTGTCACCCACCTGCGAGAAATCCTGCAGGGAGACCATGAAGCTGGCCGAGTTGAACCGTTTGTCGCCCTTGGCGGCAAGGACAGCCAAGGTCATCGTCAGCAGCGTCCCGCCGATGCAGTAGCCCATAGCGTTGACCGTAGGGCTGCCGGTAATCTCGCGCACCACATCGCTGGCTTCGAGCGGACCGAGGTCCATGTAGTCCTCGATCCCGATCCCATCCATGGACGCATCCGGGTTCTTCCAGGAGATCAGGAATACCGTGAACCCTTGCTCAACCAGGTAGCGCACCAGGCTGTTCTTGGGCTGCATGTCGAGGATGTAGTACTTGTTGATCCAGGGCGGCAGGATCAGCAGCGGCGTCTTGTGAACCTTCCCCGTTGTGGGCGTATACTGGATCAGCTCCATCAGGCGATTGCGGTGGACCACCTTGCCGGGGGTAAGGGCGAGGTTCTTACCTGGCGCGAAGGCTTCGGTGTCGACCATGCTGAGACGCCCAGCCTGGAGATCGGCAGCCAGGTTGGCGGCCCCGGCTGCAATACTGGTTCCTCCCGTCTCGATGGCTTTTCGAAGAGCAACAGGGTTCGACAACAGGATCAGCGTGGGGCTCATGGCGTCCACGAACTGCCGCAGATGGAAGTTGATGCGCTGCTGCTCGGCCTCGTCCATGTCATGTACATCGCCCTGCTGCAGGAGCCAGTCGGACGCGAGCAAGTAAATCTGCTGAAGAGTGCGATAGACCGGGTTTGCATGCCACTCGGGAGCAGCGAACCGCTTGTCCGTTGTGGCAGACGATGGTTCATTTGCCGGCGACGCACCTGTGATGTTGAGCCAGCGCTGTCCCGCCTCCTGCCACACGTCAACGGCAGAGCGCCACAGATCCTGGTTGAGATCCGCCACAGCCAGAGCTGCGCTGGGCTTTTGCAGCGAACGCAGCCAGACGATGCGCAAAGCCCGGGCGATCTCGGCCCAGTCGACGGGCACCACCTCGCGCAAAGGATTGGCGTTCCACATCTGGTCAATGGAGCGGAGGGTGGGATCCTGTGACAGGCTGCTCTGGAGTTGCTTGATGCCTCCGGTGATCAGGTTTGAAGCAGGATTGTCAGCTGTCATCTGCCACCACGTGGTGCCTGGATCAGCCAGGGCCTTTGCCGGCGCGGACATCTGGTCCATCCATGAGGCCCAAAGCCTCAGCATCACGTCCGGGCCCGGCATGTTCCCGCTTACTTGCGCTTGCGTCTTGTCACTGTCCTCGCCGGCCATGATCTTCCTCCAATGTACCCGGGCGCTTCCCTCGGTTAACCTGTGCTTAAAGGCATCTTGTGGGTGCCCGTTCCTGCTTCGCTATCCAACATTGTAGCGGGATGAGCCGGGCTCGCCCAAGATGTTGTCCGTCACGTTGATACGATTGGGCGACCAAGGAACAACGCGCCATTGCGCGGGGATGGTTCCTATGGGCTAAGGTCAAAGTGCCTTGTGTCAGATCCTATGACAGCATGGCTCAAGACGGGTTAGTCTTGGAGGAGGTTAAGCGCCTCAGTCTCAGTGGAGAACATCATGACTGGAACACACCTCGTCACAAAGGTCTGTACCCCGTGTCGCGGCGGTATCCCGCCGCTCGCGCCGGATGAAGTTACAGCTTTCCGGAAGCAGGTTCTCGATTGGTCGGTCCAGGATGAGGCTCGGCGGATTGAGCGAACGTATACGTTCAAGAACTTTGCCGAAGCGTTCACCTTTGTCAGGAAGGTGGCTGAACTCGCAGAAGCTGAGGGGCATCACCCGGATATCAGCTTCGGCTGGGGCTACGCGACGGTGTCCCTCCAGACCAAGAAGATCAAAGGGCTGCACGAGAATGACTTCATCATGGCCGCGAAGCTGGATAACATGGCTGAAAACCTCCCACTTGGCCCTTAGAAGCAACGTCGCCGTGCCGGGGCCTGAAGCATGGCTCATTTCAAAACCATGCCGGTGACAGGGCTCAGTGCTGTTAACGTTGAGCCTGGACACCTGCAGGACCCGGAGAGAACGCGCTTCCGCCCGGAGGACTTCCCCATAGCCTTTTGCCAACTTAGCCAATCCGCTAATGACTTGTTAAGATGAAGGAGCCCAGCTTGATGCGCATCACCCGCTGTTTTCTGCTGGCCCCGTCCCTCGCTCGGCTGATCGAGAAGGAGAGGGGAGGCCACCGCGTCCGGCAGGGCTATTTCCCGGATCGCACAGACCGGAGCACCCATGTACAGCTGGAGGGTGAGACGGGTCAGCTCATCCTGGTCGTTAATCAACCAAACGGCCCAATCGAGCAGGCCACAGACATTCCCCGTTCGCAGGCCGAGGCCTTGCTGGGGCTGACGGCCGGACGGGTGGAATACCTGAGTGTCAGCCTGAACATCGGCTCCCAAACAGCCATTCTCTGTCGCTTCCTCACACCCGGACCGCTGGATCTGATCACCGTTACACTTGAGCACGGCAAACGGGCCAGCAAGTTTCAGCCGCTAGCCTGGTTTGGCCCTGAGGTCACCGGAGACCCTGCCTACCAGGGCCGCACCATGGCTCTGAACGGAGTGTTGTCAGTGCCTGAGGTGGAGATCACAGACGAGGCGCTCAACAGCCTGCTCGATGCCCTTGAGGGCCGCTTTAGAGCCCACCAGCCGCAAGCCGCGGCTCCGCAGCCGGTTGCCCCTTCGAAACCGGCTGAGGCTGAAGCCGAAGCGGACAACGAGGAAGATCAGGATGATCTTGAGATCGAGGACAGCGTCATTCGCGAACTCGCCCGTTCCTTGAGCCCCCGCCAGCGCTGATACGCCCGACGAACGCTCAACTCCGCTGAGGGGCAGGCGGTCCTGATCAGGCCGTTTTCAGATCCACGGCCGATTCTTTGCCGGAGCGGCGATCCGCCTCAACTTCATAGGAGATCTTCTGGCCTTCAGCCAAGCCACGCATGCCAGCACGCTCCACGGCGCTGATATGAACGAACACGTCCTTGCCGCCGTTGTCCGGCTGAATGAAGCCGTAGCCCTTCTGATCGTTGAACCACTTCACCGTTCCTGTCGCCACGAAGCTTTTCCCTCTGTTGAAATCGCCTAGCACTACTTTGGCAGGTAAGAGGAACCGGGCGAACCCCATCGACTTTTCTCGCTGAAGGATTTTGCGCGGGAGGTCGTCATGAGCACCTCAGTGGCGTGGGAGCACGAACTTCAATCCTGGCTTGAACCCTTCCTCACCCACCTGCATCATCCAGCCCGCCGGCGCATGTGTCCGCTCTATGTGGCTGGGCTGATTGGACCGGGTGAGCGCAAAAGCCTGCAGCCCATCGCGGCTCGGCTTGCTCCTGTCGGCTACGACCAGCTGCATCACTTCGTGTCTGTGGGGCCGTG
>NZ_JPUG01000025.1 GCF_000739015.1 Microvirga sp. BSC39 | reverse complement strand
AAGAGGCTGACTGAAAAAGGTTGAGTGGCTTCAAGCCCTTGTGATTCCGTCGGATTTGCGAAGATTCGATGGAGTTCACGATGGTTTGGACTGAGGCCACTCGCCGACACTATCGGCGAGACGGACTGCGTTATGCAAGCAATCTCACCGATGCCGAATGGGCGCTGATCAAGCCCTTCATGCCCGCCGCCCGGCGGATCGGCCGTCCCCGCACCACATGTCTGCGGGCGGTGGTTGAGGCGATCCTGTATCTGGCCGCGACCGGTTGCCAATGGCGCCAGTTGCCCAAGGAGTTTCCGCCATACTCCACTGTGCAGAGCTATTTCTATGCCTGGTCACGGGATGGCACGTTCGAGCGGATCAACCATGCCCTTGTGGCCGCCTCGCGCGAGAGGGTCGGCCGGGAGGCGAGCCCATCCGCGGGCGTGATCGACAGTCAGTCGGTGAAGACAACGGAAAGCGGTGGACCGCGCGGCTTTGATGCCGGCAAGAAGATCAAGGGCCGCAAGCGCCACATCATCACCGACACGCAAGGCCATCTGGTCGGGCTGCGCGCTCATCCCGCCGACATCCAGGACCGCGACGGGGCGATGGAGGTGCTGACATCCATCCGCGTCCTCTATCCCTGGCTGCGCCATGTCTTTGCCGATGGTGGCTATGCGGGAGACAAGCTGCGCGACGCCGTCGCCGCTCTTGGGCACTGGACCATCGAGATCATCAAGCGCTCCGACGCGGGCAAAGGCTTTGCGGTCCTCAAGCGCCGCTGGGTTGTGGAGCGAACCTTCGGTTGGCTTGGACGCTGCCGCCGCCTGGCCAAGGACTTTGAAGCGTCGATTGAAAGTGCGGTGGCTTGGATCTTCATCGCCCATATTCGGATGCTGACCAGAAGACTTGTAAGGCCCTGAAACCAGACCGGTCTTTCTGAGTCAGACTCTAAGAGATCCGATGTTCCACGAAGGGAGCCGGAGAGCTCCGAGGTCGAATACTACAAGATGCTCGCGCGGCTTTCCGAGGATCGCGCACGGGAAATTCGGCGGATTGCAGCTCTCGAAAGAGCCAGCCTTGAGCAGCGTCTTCTGGAGCAAGAGCCGACCATCAAAGCCTATGCAGAAGAGCAGGAGCGCCTAAGGCTAAATTATGATCGCCTCAAAGCCTCATCACAACGTTCGAAGGATCACTACCAGCAGCTCAAGGTAGAACTGGCGTCTACCAGGGCGCAGCTCAAGGCGCTTCAGAAAGCACAAAAGACGCTTGCTGCGTCACGGGCGCACCGTCTGGCGAATGCATATGTGCGGCTCGCAACCGGACACTCCCTGGTCGCGAGAACCCTCCTGCTCCTACGACGAGCGGCCCGTGCTCTCAACAGGGTCAGGCGCGCACTGAGCTGACGAATCCAGGAAGATCGCCGAATATAGCCTGAAGGGATTTGATTCATCGAAGTCGTCAGCAGATCTGCCGCTGCCTGCCGGAGCCGCCGGGCTTCTTCGTGATCTGAGCCAGAAGAAGGGGCGTTCCAGCCATGGAACGCCCCTTTTCCATCCGTCGTTAGCGCCCGCTCCTCATGCGAAGAGCGGGCGCTTTGTTGTGAGATTTCAAGCCGCGAGCTGGCGCAGCACGTAGTGCAGGATGCCGCCGTTGCGGAAGTACTCGACCTCTTCCAGCGTATCGATGCGGCAATGCACGGGAACGCGCTTCACCGAACCATCGGCCGAGGTGACTTCCATCTCCATGCGCATGCGCGGCTTCAGGTCGCCGGCGAGGCCCTTGATGGTGATCGTCTCGTCGCCCTTCAGCCCGAGCGTCTCCCAGGACGTGCCCTGCTCGAACACGAAGGGAGCCACGCCCATGCCGACCAGGTTCGAGCGGTGGATGCGCTCGAAGCTCTCGGCGATGACGGCGCGCACGCCGAGGAGGTTCGTGCCCTTGGCCGCCCAGTCGCGGGACGAGCCGGTGCCGTATTCCTTGCCGGCGAGAACGATCAGCGGAACGCCCTCGTCCTTGTAGCGCATGGCGGCGTCGTAGATGAACATCCGCTCGCCCGACGGGTGATGGATGGTGTAGCCACCCTCGACCACGTGACCGCTCTCGTCCCGAACCATCTGGTTCTTGATGCGGATGTTGGCAAACGTGCCGCGCATCATGACCTCGTGGTTGCCGCGACGGGTGCCGTACTGGTTGAAGTCGGCGACGCGCACCTGGTGCGACTGCAGGTATTCACCGGCCGGCGACGCGGCGCGGATGTTGCCCGCGGGCGAGATGTGGTCGGTGGTGATCGAGTCCTGGAAGAGCCCGAGGATGCGCGCGTTCACGATGTCCGTGACCGGCTTCGGATCCTTGGTCATGCCCTCGAAGTAGGGCGGGTTCTGCACATAGGTGGACCCCATGTCCCACTCATAGGTGAGGCCCGGCTCAAAGGTGACCTTCTTCCAGTTCTCGTCGCCCGAGAACACGTCCGAGTAGCGGCTCTTGAACAACTCGCTGGTGATCGTGCGGTCGATGAAGTCCTGCACCTCGGCCGAGGACGGCCAGATGTCCTTCAGGTACACCGGCTGTCCGTCCGAGCCCGTGCCCAGCGGATCGTTGGCGAGATCCACCAGCATGGAGCCGGCGAGCGCATAGGCCACCACCAGGGGAGGCGAGGCGAGGTAGTTGGCGCGCACGTCCGGGTTCACGCGGCCCTCGAAGTTGCGGTTGCCCGAGAGCACCGACACGGCCACGAGGTCGTTGTCGTTGATCGCCTTCGACACGTTCTCCGGCAGCGGGCCGGAATTGCCGATGCAGGTGGTGCAGCCGAAGCCCACGATATTGAAGCCGAGCGCGTCCAGGTCGCCCTGGAGGCCGGCCTTCTTGAAGTACTCCTCGACGATCTGCGATCCGGGCGCCAGGGAGGTCTTCACCCATGGCTTGGAGGTCAGGCCCTTCTTCACCGCGTTGCGGGCGAGGAGCCCCGCGCCGATCATCACGCTCGGGTTAGAGGTGTTGGTGCAGGAGGTGATCGCCGCGATCACCACGTCGCCGTGGCCGAGATCGTAGTTGGCGTCGTCCACCTTCACGCGCTTGCCGATTTCGCCGGCCTTGCGGAACTCCTTCTCCATGGCGCCGAGGAACTCGGTCTTGGAGGTGTCCAGGGTCACGCG
Organism: Microvirga sp. BSC39; assembly: GCF_000739015.1. Lineage (GTDB taxonomy): Bacteria > Pseudomonadota > Alphaproteobacteria > Rhizobiales > Beijerinckiaceae > Microvirga. The sequence goes on along the minus strand of NZ_JPUG01000025.1, from coordinate 121,770 downwards.
GTCCTGCGGGCGCTTGGGGCCGGCGAGCGAGGGAACCACGTCGCCCAGGTCGAGCTCGAGGCTGTCGGTGAAGACCGGGTCCGCCATGTCGGGGGTGAGCCACATGCCCTGCGCCTTGGCATAAGCCTCGACGAGAGCCACGCGCTCGTCCGTGCGGCTGGTGGTGCGCAGGTAATCGATGGTCTTCACGTCGATGGGGAAAAACCCGCAGGTGGCGCCGTATTCGGGGGCCATGTTGCCGATGGTGGAGCGGTCCGCCACGGACATGTCGGTGAGGCCGGGGCCGTAGAATTCCACGAACTTGCCGACCACGCCCTTCTTGCGCAGCATCTGGGTGACGGTGAGCACCAAGTCGGTGGCGGTCACGCCCTCACGGAGCTTGCCGGTGAGCTTGAAGCCGATGACCTCGGGGATGAGCATGGAGACCGGCTGGCCGAGCATGGCGGCCTCCGCCTCGATGCCGCCCACGCCCCAGCCGAGAACGGCAAGGCCGTTGACCATGGTGGTGTGCGAATCGGTGCCGACCAGGGTGTCCGGATAGGCCACTTCCTCGCCCGTGGCCGTGTCCTTGCGGGTCCACACGGTCTGGGACAGGAATTCCAGGTTCACCTGGTGGCAGATGCCGGTCCCCGGAGGCACGACGGAGAAGTTCTCGAAGGCGGTCTGGCCCCATTTGAGGAAGCGGTAGCGCTCGCCGTTGCGCTGGTATTCCAGCTCCACGTTGCGGTCGAAGGCCTTGGGGGTGCCGAACTCGTCCACGATCACCGAGTGGTCGATGACGAGGTCGACGGGCACGAGCGGGTTGATCTTGCGCGGGTCGCCGCCGAGGTTCTTCATGGCGTCGCGCATGGCGGCGAGATCCACCACGGCCGGAACGCCGGTGAAGTCCTGCATCAGGACGCGGGCCGGCCGGTAGGCGATTTCCTTCTCGGCCTTGCCCTTGTTGTCGAGCCAGGCGGCCACGGCCTCGATATCGGCCTTGGTGACCGTGCGGCCGTCCTCGTAGCGGAGCAGGTTCTCGAGCAGCACCTTCATGGAGAAGGGCAGCTTCGAGGCGCCGGTCAGGCCGTTCTTCTCGGCCTCGACGAGGGAGTAATAGGTGTAGGACTTGTCACCCACTGTAAGGGTCTGGCGGGCATTGAAGCTGTTTGTGAGCGTCACGGCGAATCCTCGCGTGCATTTGGGTTACGAACATGTGTTCGGCCGAAAGCGCGATAAGCGCGCGCCGCTCCGGGGGTGCCCGGACAGGGGAGTAAGCGCGCGAGGCGGATTGGACGCCTTGGCGCGCGGCGCAGCCACGGGTGCTATAGATCATTTCCAACCATCCCGCTACACGGTTTAGAACGGTTCTGGGGTGCAAAGAGGGCAGGGGTACGGGGTTTGCGTCTGAGCGTTAACAATTTGGCCTGCGAGCGGGGGGAGCGGCGCATCTTCGAGGGCGTCTCCTTCACGCTCTCAGCCAGCGAAGCCCTGGTGATCACCGGTCGCAACGGGGCCGGCAAGTCCTCGCTCCTCGACATCCTGGCCGGGCGGCTGCATCCCGTGGCCGGAGCGATTCTGCTCGACGGGGCCGGCGAGCGCACCCTGGCCGAGTGCCTGCACTATGTGGGTCACCGGGACGCCCTCAAAGCGGCGCTCACAGCCGAGGAAAATCTCACCTTTGCCCGTGACTTCCTGGGCCATCCGGCCCTGAAACCTCGCGAAGCCCTGGAGGCCGTGGGGCTGGCGCATGCCGCCCGCCTGCCGGTGGCCTATCTCTCGGCCGGCCAGCGCCGGCGGGTGGCGCTCGCCCGGCTGCTCGTGGCGCATCGGCCGCTCTGGCTTCTGGATGAGCCGACCTCCGCCCTCGACACGGCCTCGCAGGAGACCCTGCGCCTGATTCTCGAAAGCCACCGGGAGAACGGCGGCATGATCGCGGCCTCGACCCATTCGCCGTTGTTTCTCAAGGACGCCAAGGAGATCCGGATCGAGCGGGCGAGCAGGCCCTCAACCGTCGCAGGAGAGGAGAGATGATCCGCTCCTTCAACGCCCTCCTGATCCGTGACCTGAGGCTCGCCGCCCGCGTCGGCGGCTCGGGCGTCATGGGCCTCATCTTCTTCCTGATGATCGTGACGCTGATTCCCTTCGCCCTCGGTCCCGATCTCAATCTGCTCTCGCGCATCGGCCCGGCGATCCTGTGGATCGCGGCCCTGCTCGCCACGCTGATCGGGCTCGACCGTCTGTTCCAGGCCGATCAGGAGGATGGGTCGCTCGATCTCCTGCGCCTGTCCCATGCGCCCATGGAGATCGTGGTTCTCGCCAAGGTCATCGCCTACTGGCTCGTGACGGGCCTGCCGCTCGCCATCGCGGCGCCCTTCCTGGGCTTCCTCGTGGCGCTCTCGCCCGAGGCCATGCTCGCCATGGTAAGTACCCTTCTGGTGGGCACGCCGGCGCTCACCTTCATCGGGGCGGTGGGCGCGGCGCTGACCTCGTCGTTGCGGCGCGGTGGCCTGATCCTGGCGATCCTGGTCCTGCCCTTCATGATCCCGACCCTGATCTTCGGGGTCTCGGCCGCCAATGCGGCGGTCGGCGGGACGATCCCGTTCATGACGCCGTTCCTCGTGCTTGCGGCGCTGTCGCTGATCGCGGCCGTTGTCGGCACCGTGGGCGCCGCGGCCGCGCTCAGGTCGGGGGAATAGCGCACCTTTCGCCTCAGGCGGCCTGTGAGGCTTTCTCCGTCGGCTGCACGAAGGCGACTTCAAAACCCTCCATGCCCTCGCAGGTGAAGGCCAGCACGCGCCCGGCATCGCGCCGGATCCAGCCCCGGTCAATCATGCGGGACAGGAGGGCGGCGCCCAGCGCGCCGCCGAGATGGCTGTGGCGCTCGCTCCAGTCGAGGCAGGCGCGGCAGACGGGGCGGCGGCCTTTCTCCAGCGCCGCCAGATCGATGCCGAAATCGGCGAAGAAGGCGCGGCCCTTCTCGGTCAGGCTCATGTCCTTCTCACCCTCGACGAGGCCCTGCCGCTGCGCGCCTTTGAGAAGCGCAACGCCCCGCTCTCCGGCGAAATGGTCGTAGCAGATCCGAGCGGACCGCAGCGCCGCATCCTTGGGGCCGGTGCGCACCCGGGTGGCGCCCGTGCGCTGGGCGAGGCCCATCAGGGCTTCGAGCACCTGGGCTACGTCGGGGCCGGATAACCGGAAGTAGCGGTGCCGTCCCTGTCTCTCCGCCATGAGCAGATTCGCAGCGTCGAGCTTGGCGAGATGCCCGCTCGCCGTCTGGAGCGTGACGCCCGCGGCTTCCGCCAACTCGCTCACGGTGAGCGCCCGCCCGTCCATGAGGGTGGTGAGGATGTTGGCGCGGGCCGGATCACCCAGGAGCGCGGCAACGGACGCGATGACGGGACCTTCCTTCATACTTCGACGATAGCCGAAGCATCGACGTCGGGCAATCGGCTACGACGGGGGTGTGCTCAAGAGCCAAGGACCCAACGATGATCACCTGCTTCATCCGCTACGAGATCGACCCCTTCAAGGTAGACGCCTTCACCGAATATGCCCGCAATTGGGGCCAGGCGATTCCCCGCTGCGGTGCCGATCTGATCGGCTATTATGCCCCGCACGAGGGCTCCAGCACGGTGGCTTACGGCGTGTACAACATTCGAAACCTAGCCGATTACGAGGCCTATCGCGAGCGCCTGAGGAACGATCCCGCCGGCCGCGCCAATTACGAGTTCGCCAAGCGGGAGCAGTTCATCCGCCGGGAGGACCGCATCTTCCTGCGTCTCGCCTCGGCCCCACATGCGGAGTTGATCACGCCATGATCGCGGTAATCTTCGAGGTCTGGCCGGATGGCGATGTGGGCAAGCGGGATTATCTGAGTCTCGCGGCGGCGCTCCGCTCCGACCTGATGACCATGGACGGCTTCATCTCCGTCGAGCGCTTCCAGAGCCTCAGCGAGCCGGGCAAGCTCCTGTCCTTGTCGTTCTGGCTCGACGAGGAGGCGGTGCGGGCCTGGCGCAACCTGCCGTCCCACCGCACCACGCAGGGCGCGGGCCGTGACGGCGTCTTTCGCGATTACCGCCTGCGGGTCGCGAGCGTCATGCGCGACTACGGGCTGAACGAGCGCGAGGAGGCGCCCGCAGACAGCCGCACGGCGCACGAGAGCATCACGGGCGAAGGTTGATGCCGAAGGCCTGCTCGATGGCAGGCCTCCCGTCCCGCTCGACCCGGTAGATCGCCCGGTACAGGCCGGGGCGGAAGCCGCCTTCAGGCGGCCTCGTTCCGCCGAACATCATCCATTGCGCCTTGTCGCGATCGAGCGGCGGGGCCTTGTTCTGGGCCAGCGCCTTGCCGTCGGGGCCGAACAGGGTGAGCGTCTGCACATCGCCGCCTTTGAGGCCGATAGCGCGCACGAAGGCCACGAGGGCAGGCGAGCGCGTGGTGGGCGTCTCCTGCTCGGTTGCGCCCGACTCGATGGCTTCCATCGTCACCGGTCCGCTCGCAAAGCCCTTGTTGAGCACGCTGCCCGCCTGATAGGCGAGCGCCCGCTGCAAGGACGCGTCCCACAGGGACTTGCCGCCGCCGCAGGATTTCTCGGGGGCACCATAGGCGAAGGGATCGACCGGCTTGCCGTCCTTGCGCAGGGTGAAGTGCAGGTGCGGGAACTCGGTCATGCCCGACAGGCCGATCTGTCCGATCCGGTCGCCGGCCTTCAGGATGTCGCCCGACTTCACGGTGATGCTGCCCTTGGCCAGGTGGCAGTACTGCGCCTCCCACCCCTGGCCGTGATCGACAACCGCGCCGTTGCCGCATTCGGTGTTGGCGACACTCTGCCGGCCTCGCCCGGTGAGGGAGATGTCCTCCACCCCATCGCGGGTGCGCAGCACCTTTCCGTCCGCGGCGGCCACCACATCGACGCCGGCCTTCTGGACCGCCATGGTGGGCACGCGGATGTCGGTGCCGTCATGCCCCTCGTAGGTGAGCGTGCCGCACTGATAGTCGCTCGTGCCCGGCGAGGGATCGCGGTCCACGTAATGTTGGATGAAGCAGCTGCGCCCGATCTCGCAGGCGACCGGCAGGCGCAAGGTGATGTCCTGCGCCGAGGCCGGAAGCCCGAGCAGGGTGAGGCCGACGAGGCTGGACAATCCGACGCGCATGATCGCTCCGTAACAGAGATGCACGCGACTATAGGGCGCCTCCGGTGGCGAATGAAAGGCGCATCGGATCTCTCTTATGGCCAAGATTCTACGCACATTTCCGGAATGCCCAACCGCCTCCAAAGCCCTTAGAAGCCTCATCTCTGGCGAAAACGTTATTTGCCCCGAGATGATCTCCACGTTGCAGGTATGCCTTTAGACCGCTACATCCAGCCCATGATCCGTGAGCTTGCCAATCCGACCCGCTTCATGAGCCTCAGCGGCACGCTCCTGCCGTGGGTGGGGGGGCTGGCTGCGATCCTGATGATCGTCGGGCTCTACATGGTCTGGTTCGCAGCGCCCGCCGACTACCAGCAGGGCGAGACGGTCAAGATCATGTATCTGCACGTTCCGGCGGCCTGGCTGTCCCTGTTCTTCTACATGATCATGGCGACGTCCGCGCTCGGCACCCTGGTCTGGCGCCATCCCCTGGCGGATGTCTCGCAGAAGGCTGCCGCTCCCATCGGCGCCGCCTTCACGCTGATCTGCCTCGTCACCGGGTCGCTCTGGGGCAAGCCCATGTGGGGCACCTACTGGCAATGGGATGCGCGGCTCACCTCCATGCTGGTGATGCTGCTGATCTATCTGGGGATTCTCGCGCTCTGGCGCGCCATCGAGGAGCCGAACCGAGCGGCCCGCGCCGTCTCGATCCTCACGCTTGTGGGCGCGGTGAACGTGCCGATCGTGAAGTTCTCCGTCGACTGGTGGAACACCCTGCACCAGCCGGCCTCCGTGTTCCGTATCGACGGCCCGACGATCCATGCCTCCATGCTCGTGCCGCTCCTGATCATGGCGGTGGCCTTCAGCCTTGTCGGGATCGCGCTGCATCTTGCCGGCATGCGCACCGAGATCCTACGCCGCCGCGTGCGTACCCTCACCATTCTCGAGGCCGAGCGCCTCGACGCACAGGCGGCCTGACCGATGTCGCACACCTTCTTCATCGCCTTTTCCTACATTCTCACGGCGCTCGTCGTTGCGGGCCTGATCCTGAGGGCCGTGATCGACCACCGCATGCAGGTCCGCGCCCTCGCCGACCTCGAATCCCGCGGCATTGGCCGGAGGTCGCGTCGTGGCTGAAGCTGCCGAGCGCCCCCGGTCGCGCCTGATCTTCATCCTGCCGGGGCTGGTCTTTCTGGTGCTCGCAGGGCTGTTTGCCGTGCAGCTGTTCTCCGGCCGCAACCCGGCCGAGCTGCCCTCCGTCCTCATCAACAAGCCGGTGCCCACCTTCAGCCTTGCGCCGCTGGAAGGCCTCGTGGCCGACGGCAAGCCGGTGCCGGGCTTCTCCAACGAGGACCTGAAGGGCAGCATTACGGTGGTGAACGTGTGGGCATCCTGGTGCGGCCCCTGCCGCCAGGAGCACCCGCTGCTCGTCGATCTCGCCAAGGACCCGTCGATCCGGGTGGTCGGCATCAACCAGCGCGACAACCCGGACAATGCCCGCCGCTTCCTCGGGGCGCTGGGCAATCCGTATGCCGCCGTCGGCGTCGACCCCAACGGCCGCGCCTCCATCGACTGGGGCGTCTACGGCGTGCCCGAGACCTTCATCGTCGGCCCCGACGGCACCATCCGCCACAAGCATATCGGACCCCTGACGCCGGAGAATTTTGGGGCGTTCAAGGAAAAGTTGCGGACGGTCGCGGCAAAGTAATATTGTTCCGGAAGCGAGTTGCCGGGAGATATGCATTTTGTCCGCGACACCCGTTTCCGTCAGGAGCATTCCAGGTCAGAGCCATTACTTCTGCCGCATTAGAATGTCGCTTCTCTCAGTCGCGAGTCTTCTGCTGGTGGTAGGTCTCCTAGCCGCGGCTTGGTTTCTGCTGGATTCAGCTTGGAAACCCTCTCAGCTAACAGGCTCGAGGGGGGAGCGGAGTTATTCCCTCCTATTCTTATTGGTCCTCATTCCTGTGTGGATCCGAGTCCCGTTGATCGTGTTCATGGCGTTAGAATTTATGCGCCGGATCATCCAGCGCCTCTTCCATATCTTCGACGACAAGCCTGACTTTGTGATCTCGACAGACGGCATCGCCGGCTGGGACAGGATGACATTCTGCATCATCCCTTGGGCAGAGATGTCTGACGTGAAGGTTCGACGAACTGAAATTCGTCCTTACGGCTTTAAGATGCTGCCAACTCAGGAATGGATTTACATTTATGGCACCGAGACAGGTCCTCGTCGTTTCTTTGGTGCATTCCCACCGCGACGCCCAAGCATCATGTATAGCCAGATGTATTTCCCGAAGAAGAACACGGAGATTCTTCTGGCCATCCGTCCTTATCGGCCCGATCTCGTGAATGCGGCTCCTATCCCGTCTCACCCGACCGAAATCCCGCGCGCTTGAGCCGGTTGATCGCGACATCCAGCGCCGAGAGGAAGGCCGAGCGGTCCTTGGCCGAGAACGGCTTCGGACCGCCGGTCACGTCGCCCATGGCGCGCAGGTCCTCCATCAGGTTGCGGGTGGCGAGCGCCATGCCGACCGATGCCTCCGTGAACGGCTTGCCCGTGGGCCCGATCACGTCGGCGCCCGCCGTCACGCACCGGTGGGCGAGGGGGATGTCGGCGGTGATCACGATGGCGCCGCGCCGGGCGCGCTCGGCGATCCAGTCGTCGGCTGCATCGAATCCCGAACTCACCACCACGCGCTCGACCAGCGGATCGGGCGGCACCTGCATGAAGGAATTCGACACCACGAAGACCTTCACCCGGTGGCGCCCGGCGACCTTGTAGATTTCCGGCTTTACCGGACAGGCATCTGCATCCACATAGACGGTGATCGCTTGGCTGGTTTCGCTCATGAACCATATATTCCTGTGAGATGTGAAGGTTCTGCCAAGGCTAGACGGCAGTTCATGGTGGCGTAACGGGTCCCTAATGGGCGCTGGGGCAGTCCAGTGCCATAGTGCATGAACCCGCCGGCGAGCAAAAGGAAGCCCGTGACCCCTCGATCCCGCACCCGCGCCGCCCTGGGCCTCATCAATACCCTGCGCACGACGCCGGTTTTGAGCGATGCCACCCACCGGCTGATCCGCGAGGCCGATACCGGGGCGCTGCAGCGGGCCGGCATGGCCCGCATGGTCACGGCGGGGCTTCTGCTGCTGGCCGTCATCTTTGCGACCGCAGGGATCGAGTTCGATACTCCCATGGCGCGCAAGCAGATCGGTGCGGCGGAACTCACCCTCGTCCTGTTCGGGGCCTCGGGATGGGTCGGCGCGTGGCTCGCCTCGAAGCGGATCGCCATTGCGCAGCTGCCGGTGATCACGGCCATGACCGATGCCCTTCTGGTTCTCGGCAACCTGGCCTACAGCCACTTTGGCTTAGGCATCCCCGGCAGCCTCTTCGCGGCGTTTCCGGTGTCCTGGGTGGTGCCGATCACCATGGCGGCGGCGGCGATCCACTATCAGCCGCGGCTCCAGGCCTTCGTGGCCGCCATCTATGTGGTGGGCCTCACGCTCATCGCGTTCAGCGGCGGGTTCATGAGCATCGAGGAGCGGCAGCAGGATCTCGCCGCCATCGCGGGCCTGTTTTCCATGCAGACCAACATGGTCCGCATCGTCATGGTCTTTGCCGCCGGCCTGATCCTGATCCTCGTGGCGCGCCAGGGGCGGCTCATGCTGGAGCGGGCCGTGCGGGAGACGACGCTTCGGGCCAATCTCACCCGCTACCTGCCGCGCGAGCTCGCACCCATCCTCACCGACCAGGCCTTCGCGTCCCTGCGCCAGGGACGGCGTATTCCCGTGACGGTGATGTTCGTGGACATCCGCGCCTCGACCACCTTCGGCGAGACCATGGAGCCGGCGCAGCTTGCCGTGTTCATCACGTCGTTCCGCCGGCGCGTGCTGCGGGCGGCCTCCCGGCATGGCGGCGTCATCGACAAGTTCACCGGCGACGGGGCGCTCATCCTGTTCGGGGTTCCGGGCGCGCAGGACGGCGACGCCAGCCGTGCGCTCGCCTGCGGCCGGACCCTGCTCGCCCTGATTGCCCGCTGGAACGCCAAGCGCGGCTTCAACCCGCCCGTGCGCCTCGGCATCGGAATCCATACGGGCGACGTGTTCTGCGGCGTGGTGGGCGACGAGAGCCGGCTCGAGTTCACGGTTGTGGGCGAGACCGTCAACATCGCGTCCCGCATCGAGCAGGCGACGAAAGCCACGGATTGCGAGTTCCTGGCCTCGCAGGAAACCGTCGTGGCTGCGGGCGAAGAGGGGCTCTGGACGGAGGTAGAGTGCGATCCGCTGCCGGGGGTGACGCGCCGGATGGTGCTGATGAAGCCGGTGGGGTGAGGGTTTCGCTTCGCCGTCGTTCCGGGCTGCGCAGCGGAGCTCGGAATGACAGTGTCGAGGTTGTTTAAACCTCTTCCGCCTTCTTGATCTCGTGCTTCAGCAGCAGCGGCGTCTGGGCCAGCGCAAACGCGATGGTGAGCGGCATGATGCCGAAGACCTTGAAGCTGACCCAGAAATCCGTGGTCTGCGTGCGCCAGACGATCTCGTTGATGGCGGCGAGCGCGAAGAAGAACAGCGCCCAGCGCAGGGTGAGCTTGCGCCAGCCCTCCGCGTCGAGGTCGAACACGCTGTCGAGGACGATCTGGAGCAGGGGCTTGCGGAAATACAGACCGCCGAGCAGCACGAGACCGAACAGGGAGTTCACGATAGTGGGCTTGAGCTTGATGAAGGTCTCGTCCTGCAGGAAGAGCGTCAGCCCGCCGAACACCACCACGACGATGCCCGACACCACCGGCATGATCGGCAGCTTGCGGGTGAGCGCGTAGCTGATGCCGAGCGCGATCAGCGTCGCCACGATGAAGACCCCCGTGGCGGCGAAGATGCGCTGGTCTTCCGCGAAGCCGAAGCGGTCCCCATAGGCGTTGCCGATGAAGAACAGGGCCAGCGGGCCGAGTTCCAGGGAGAGCTTGAGGAGGGGAGGGAGGCGCTTTTCGTCGGTCATGGGACTTTTCTAAAGGATTTCTGGGGAAACGAATACCAGTGTCATCCCCGTCATGCGCCGGCCGGGAACGACACCGAGGTTCTCATCCCTCGATTCCGGCAATGGCCTTAGCGAAATCCCGTGCGGTGAAAGGCTCCAGGTCCTCCACCCCTTCGCCGACGCCGATGAAATGCACGGGCAGGCGGAACTTCTCGGCCAGTGCCACGAGAATGCCGCCCCGGGCCGTGCCGTCGAGCTTGGTCATCACGAGGCCCGTGACGCCTGCCGCCTTCTGGAACAGGTCCACCTGACTCATGGCGTTCTGACCGACCGTCGCGTCGAGCACGAGGAGCGTGGCATGGGGGGCGCTCGGGTCGAATTTCTTGACCACGCGCACGATCTTTTCGAGCTCGGCCATGAGCCCGGCCTTGTTCTGCAGGCGGCCGGCCGTGTCGATGAGCAGCACATCGCTGCCATTGGCCTTCGCCTCCTGCAGGGCGTCATAGGCCAGCCCTGCCGCATCCGCCCCCTGCTCGCGGGAAAGCACCGGCGCGCCGACGCGCTCGCCCCAGACCTTCAGCTGCTCGATGGCGGCGGCCCGGAAGGTGTCGCCGGCCGCCAGCATCACCTTCAGGCCCTGGCTGCGGAATTTCTGGGAGAGCTTGCCGATGGTGGTGGTCTTGCCCGCGCCGTTCACGCCGATCATGAGAATGACGAAGGGCTTCTTCGACCGGTCGACGATGAGCGGCTGGGCCACGGGCTGGAGCGTCTTTTCCACCTCGCCAGCCAGAATGGTCTTCACCTCCTGGGGCGAGATTTCCTTGTTGTAGCGGCCGGCGGAGATCGCCTCCGTGATCCGCATGGCGGTGGGCACGCCGAGATCCGCCTGGACGAGCGCATCCTCCAGTTCCTCGAGAGTGGCTGCGTCGAGCCGCCGCTTGGTGAAGAGGCCGGTGACGCTGTCGGACAGGGACGAGGAGGTGCGGCGCATGCCGTCCGTCAGCCGCTGCCACCAGCCGCGCACCGCGGCGGGCTGTGTTTCAGGGGCCGGGGATGGGAGCACTTCGGCGGGAGCGGGTTCAGGTGTTCCTAAGTCTGCCGCCGTAATGTCCGGGCGCAACTCGGGGCCGTGCTCGGTGACGATGCGCGGCAGCGGCTCCTGCGGGTTGGTGCCTTCCGGGTCAAGGCCTTCGATGGGCTGGAGATCGGCGCCGGCCAGCTCGGGCGGCGTCTTGTTCTCCTCGGGCGTGTCGGGAGAGGCGGTGGTCACGGTGGAGGGAGCGGCCGCGAGATCGTCCGCGCCGGTCGTGGGCGGAGACGGCATCGCCTCGGGCTCGCCCCCGGCCTGCGGCGTACCCGGAGCCGCTGCGGGAGCCGCGGGTGAGTCAGCCTTGCGCCCGAACAGACGGGAGAGGAATCCGGGCTTGTCGGGCTTTGTCTCGGCCATGGGTCCGCTGTGCCTTTTCATTCTTGTGCTTGATTTAGCGCTGTCGCCTCGATAGCCGAGGCCTCATGAATGCGGAAGAGATAGTAAGCCGATTGCTGTATCGCGATGCCCTGATGCTCGTGATCGACAAACCCGCCGGGCTGCCGGTGCATCCGGGCCCTAAGGGCGGCGAGACCCTGTTTCATCATCTCGACGCCTTGCGCTTCGGCCTGCCCCGCCGTCCCGAGGCCGCGCATCGCCTCGACAAGGACACCTCCGGCTGCCTGATCCTCGGTCGCCACCCGAAGGCCATCGCCCGGTTGAACGAGATGTTCAGGAAAGGGGAGATCGACAAGGTCTACTGGGCCGTGGTCGAAGGCGGGCCGGACGGGGACGAGGGAGAGATCGATCTCCCACTTGCGCCGAAATCGCCGGATCGCGGCTGGTGGATGAAGGTGGACCCCAAGGGCCAGCCGTCGCTGACCCAGTGGCGGGTGCTGGGGCGGAGCCACACCTCCCCCTCGAGGGGGGAGGTCGCGCCGGAGGCGCGGGAGGGGGTGGGACACTCAACATCGGCAAATGTCGCGCTGCCACCCCACCCCAGCCTGACGGCTGACCCTCCCCCTCAAGGGGAGGATAAGAAGGGTCTCACCCTGCTCGAACTGCGCCCCGTCACCGGCCGCACCCATCAGCTGCGCGTCCATTGTGCAGCCTCGGGCTTTCCGATTTTGGGCGATCCGATCTACGGCACGGCTCCGCGCTCCGGCGGACCGGGACTGCACCTGCATGCCAGAAGCGTAACCGTGCCGCTCTATCCGAAGAAGCCGCCGATCACCGTGGAGGCGCCGGTGCCGGCGCATATGAGAGAGCGGGTGGAGGCGTGCGGCTTCATCCCGGACGGCGCAGCCGATCCGGGATCGTCGGCAGAGTAGGGTGTCGGAACCTCAACATTGTCATCCCCGCGAAGGCGGGAATCCATAAACACGACGAAGCTCAAGAAAGCCGTGCGGCTACCGCAGCTTCACATCTTCGGACATCAGCCTTTATGGATTCAGGGCTCTGCTGCGCAGCCCCGGAATGACAGTGCTGGAATGGCTATGGCGACGTATCACGCCGCCAGCAGCTCCTTGCCGTCGTGTCCGGCAATGGTGACCGACATGATGTCGCCCCGCGTCACCGGCCTGGTGAAGCGCACCGGCGTAAACCCTTCCGTGCGGCCGAGCTGTTTCAACTCGATCAGCACGTTGCGGCGCGTGCCGACCTCTCCGTCGAGATGCTTGAGCAAAGCGGCTTCACCCTTCTCACGCAGGCGGCGCGCCCGGTCCTTCACCACATCGCGGGCCACCTGAGGCATGCGGGCTGCGGGCGTGCCGGGGCGGGGCGAGAAGGGGAAGACATGGAGATGCGTGAGGCTGCATTCCTCGACGATGTCGAGGGAGCGGGCGAACATCTCTTCCGTTTCCGTCGGAAAGCCTGCGATGATGTCGGCGCCGAAGACCATGTCGGGGCGTAAGGCTTTCACCTGCTCGCAGAAGGCGATGGCATCGTCCCGCAGATGACGGCGCTTCATGCGCTTCAGGATCATGTCGTCGCCGGCCTGCAATGAGAGATGCAGATGCGGCATCAGGCGGTGCTCATTGGCGATCACGTCGAGGAGATCGTCGTCCGCCTCCACCGAGTCGATGGAGGAGATGCGCAGGCGCTCCAGCTCCGGCACATGCCGCAGCAGATTCTTCAGCAAGGTGCCGAGCTTCGGCTCGCCCGGCAGGTCCCGGCCGTAGCTGGTGATGTCGACGCCGGTGAGCACCACCTCGCGGGAGCCGTGCTCCACCAATGTCCGCACCTGATCCACCAGCACGCCCATGGGCACGGAGCGGGAATTGCCGCGGCCGTAGGGGATGATGCAGAAGGTGCAGCGGTGGTCGCAGCCGTTCTGCACCTGCACGAAGGCGCGGGTGTGCCCGCGCAAGCCGTCGATGAGGTGCACGGCGGTTTCCTTCACCGCCATGATGTCGTTGACCAAAACCCTTTCTGATGTGCCCACACTGAAATCGCGCAGGCCGGCCCAGGTCTCGGCCTTCATCTTCTCGTGGTTCCCGACGACCTGAGACACCTCCGGCATCGCGGCAAAAGTTTCCGGCTCCACCTGGGCGGCGCAGCCCGTCACGACGATGCGGGCACCGGGCTTTTCGCGGGCGAGCTTTCGGATCGACTGGCGCGCCTGGCGCGTCGCCTCGCCGGTGACCGCGCAGGTGTTGACGATCACGACCTCGCCGAGGCCCGCGCCTTCCGCGTGGCGCTGCATGGCCTCCGACTCGTAGATATTGAGCCGGCAGCCGAAGGTGACGACCTCCACCGCCATCAGGCCACCTCTGAAAAGAGGGCAGGCAACAGGGTGCCCTCGTGCTCCAGCTCGGTCGGTCCGGTCATGAGCACGTGGTCGTCGCTCTCGCGCCATTCGATCACGAGATCGCCGCCGGGCAAGCCCACCACGGCCCTGCGGCCGGTGAGTCCCTTGCGGGCGGCGGCCACGAGGGTGGCACAGGCGGCCGAGCCGCAGGCGCGGGTCGCCCCGGCGCCGCGCTCCCAGACGCGCAGCACGATGTGCTCGGGGCCGGTCACCTGGGCAAACGAGATGTTGGCGCGCTCCGGCAGGGCCGGGTCGTGCTCGAAGGCCGGACCGATGGCGGCGAGGTCATAGGCTTCCGCATCCCCGACCCAGAAGATCACATGCGGGTTGCCCATGCTGACGGCCGACGGCCCCTGCAGTTCGGGCGCGTTGGGCAGCCTCGTGTCGAGGGCAATGGTGCGGGTATCCGGATAGGGATCGCGCAGGGGGATCTCGTTCCAGGCGAGTCGCGGCCGGCCCATGTCGACGGTGAAGACCCGGTCCGAGACGCGCTCGACGGGCAGGAGCCCGGCTTTGGTTTCCAGCACGAGGTCGTGGTCCACGGGGCGGCTCATGATGGGATCGGCCGTCATCGCCCAGGCGACGCAGCGCGTGCCGTTGCCGCAGGCGCCGGATTCCGAGCCGTCCGTGTTGTAGATGAGCATGAAGGCATCGGTGCCCGGGGTCACGGGATCGTGCAGCACCATCAGCTGGTCGAAGCGCGAGCGCGGGTCGGCCGCGATGGCGCGCGCTTCCGCGGCGCTCACCCGATGGGGGGAGCCGCGCAGGTCCAGCACGGTGATCTCGTTGCCGAGACCGTTCATCTTCAGGAAGCGGCTGTTCGAAAGAGCACTCATGCGGGCGTATATGGCTTAAAATCCCGAAAATCGCGAGAGGGGTCGGAAAGCCCTGCGGCAATGAGGTCAGAACGCCTGAACGATCCGCGGGATGCTGGTGGCGATGATGAGGAGGCCGACGCCGATCATCAGCGGGCGGGTCGGCAGGCGGCTGACCACCAGTCCGCCGAGCGGAGCCGCCAGCACGCCCCCGACGATGAGGCCCGCCGCCGAACTCAGCTCGGACCAGCCCAGCGTCACGATGAAGGTGGCGGAGATGACCGTGGTGACGAGGAATTCGGTGAGGTTCGTCGAGCCGATGACCTGCCGGGGCGCATGGCCACGGCCGATCAGCGAACTCGTGACGATGGGTCCCCATCCGCCCCCGCCCATGGCGTCGAGCAGGCCGCCGCCCGCCCCGATCCAGGGCACCAGCCAGTCCCGCATCTCCCGCGGCCAGAGGGGGCGGAACGCCTTGAAGAGGATGTAGAGACCGATTGCCAGGAGATAGGCCGACACCAGGGGCTGAATGGTCTTGGCGTCGATATTGGCCAGGATGAAAGCCCCGACGCCGCCGCCGATCATGCCGGCCGGCGCCAGCCGGGCGACGAGACGCCAGTTCACGTTGCGGTGGACCACATGGGATGTCCCGGAGGCCGCCGTGGTGAAGATCTCCGTGACATGGGTCACGGCGCTGGCGGTGGCCGGCGGCACCCCGAAGGCGAGCAGGCTCGTGGTGGAGAGCACCCCGAAGGCCATGCCGAGCGCCCCGTCGACGAGCTGCGCCCCGAAGCCGATCAGCGCAAAGATCAGAAATTCTTCCGTCATGAAGCCGCCCGAGGTGAGGAGACGAAGCCTGAGCATAGGCCATCGGCCCCAGCTTCCGTCAGGGCATTGGGTTGTCAATCAGACCAATTGTTGTGCAGCCCTGCTGCAATCCGTCTCTCCACAGCAGCCTGGAGATGCTCTCGCAGCATTGTTCAAAGCCCAATATGGTGCAGCAAGGTATCCCTTCTTGATTCGCGGGTAAGGCGTTCTTCTCATGCGGCTGCGCTTCTCTCTTCCTGTCCTCGTCCTGGCCCTCTGCTCCGGCGTGGCGCTGGCGCAGACGCCTCCCCCGGCGAGCCCGCCACCGGCCGCCCCTGAGGCGCCCGCAACCCCAGCGCCCGCAGCACCTCCCCCGGCAGCACCCCAGCCTGCGCCGCAGGCCCAGACGGCTCCTGCTCCGTCGGGCACCCCGGCCCAGCCCCAATCTCCTGCGACGGCTCAGCCCGCTCCGGCGACGCCTTCGGCTCCCGCCAGCCCGGCCCCGGTGCAGGAGGCCGGCCGCACGACCCTGTTCCCGAACCCGAGCGATCCGACCGGGGTGGAGGAGGGCGTGCTCCTGTCCAAGGACACGGCGATGCTCGCTGGCATCAGCACCTGGGACGAGGCCTTCGATAACCTGAAGAACGCGTTCGCCAAGATCGACGGCGAGATGAAGAAGGCTGGGATCTCGCCCGCGGGCCGGCCGCTCACGATCTTCGTCGACACCGACGACAACGGCTTTAAATACGAGGCGATGGTCCCGGTCGCCAAGGTGCCGGAGGGCAAGACCGAGCTGACCCCGGAGATCAAGTTCGGCCGCACGCCGGCGGGCAAGTCCTTCCGCTTCGTGCACAAGGACGCTTATGACGAGATCGACGGCACCTACGAGACCATCACGGCCTATCTCGACATCAAGGAGATCGTCGCCAAGGACGCGTTCATCGAGGAATACGTGAGCGACTTCACGGACTCGCAGGACACTAACTTCGAGGTGAACATCTACGTTCAGCCCAAAGAATAAATACCCTCAGTGATCGCGCTCTTCGACCTCGACGGGACCCTAACGGACCCGAAGACCGGCATTACCCGGTCGATCCAGTACGCTCTGGAAAAGCTGGGGCGTCCCGTTCCGGAGGCGGACGAGCTGACCTGGATGATCGGACCGCCGATTTTTGCAGGCTTCACGCAGCTCCTGGGCGGAGCGGAACAGGTGGAGGATGCGGTGCGCCTCTATCGCGAACGCTACGGCGATGTCGGCCTGTACGAGAACGAGGTTTATGCGGGCATCCCAGCCTTGCTCGAGGATCTTCGGGAGAATGGCGTCCGCCTTTATGTGGCAACGTCGAAGCTTCAGGTCTTCGCGCGACGGATCCTCGATCATTTCGACCTGTCGCGCTTCTTCATCGAGATCTACGGCTCGGAGCTCGACAACCGCAACGCCGACAAGCGCGATCTCATCCGGCACATCATCGAGCAGGAGCGCTTCGACCCAACGGGCGCCGTCATGATCGGCGACCGGAAGCACGACGCCATCGGGGCGAAGGCCAACGGGCTGGCAAGCATCGGTGTGACCTGGGGCTACGGCTCCCGGCAGGAACTGATTGAAGCAGGCGTCGCCTGCCTCGTGGATGCTCCGCAGGACCTCGCGAAGCCGATTCTCACACGGACGGTGACCACACCTCACCCGGCCGCAGCGCCCTGAACCGGTCGCCCGGAATCTCGGCCGCCTGGAGCGCCGTCGCGAGTTCCTGCGGCGGCTCTTCGATGCCCTCATCGGTGAGCCGGAACGTGCCCCAATGGTGGCCCAGCGCCTGCTCGGCCTCGATGATGCGCAGCACCTTCACGGCATCGTCCGGGTTCATGTGCTGCGGCTCCATGAACCAGCGCGGCTCGTAGGCGCCGATGGGCAGATGCGCGAGACGAGGCTTGCCGAAGCGTTCGCGCACCGCATGGAAGATCTTGCCGTCGCCAAAGCCCGTATCGCCGATGTGGTAGATCACGCCCGCCGGCGTCATGAGCACATAGGCGCACCAGAGCGCCATGCGCCGGTCGTTGATGCCCCGCGCCGACCAGTGATAGGCGGGCTCCAGATGGGCCGTGACGCCGTTGCCGAGATCGACCGAGCCGCCCCAGTCCCGCGTCTCGACCGGGATCTCCGGATGCTCGGCCCGGATCACCGCGTCGTTGCCGAGCGGAGCGATCATCTTCGGACGATGCCGCTGCCAGAGCCGGCCTAGGGTCTCGGTGTCGAGATGGTCGTAGTGGTTGTGCGTGATCAGCACCACGTGGATGGGCGGCAGATCGTCGAAGGCGATGCCGGGCGGATTGACCCGCGTGGGGCCGGCGAAGGAGACCGGGCTCGCCCTGTCGGAAAAAACCGGATCGGTGAGGATGTTGAGGCCCGCCACCTGGATCAGGAACGACGCGTGGCCGATCAGCGCGCTGCGCAGGCCCGGCACCTCCGCCGGAGGCTTGTCCCGGAACGGGCTCGGGAAGCTCTCCGGCCAGTCCTTGCGTCCGCCGCCGAGCCGCCAGCGGGCGAGCTCAAGCAAGCCCTTGTCCTGCGGCTGGCCCGGCGTGAAGAAGCGCACCCCGTCGAAATGATCGCTGACCGGGCCGTCGTAGTAGCGGTTCTTCGAGCGCGCGGCGGTCATCCAGCCCAGCGCCCCCGTGGCGGCGACAACGGGAAAGCCAAGCGCTTTGATCAGGGTGCGGCGGTTCATCGGTGCAGGGATCCTCGGCGAAGCTTTAAGCGTGGGGATGCGGAAGCGGATCGGCAAGGGTGGGCAAGGGTGGGAGTGTCATCCCCGTCGGTCCGCAGGACCGGAAAGGAGATCCGTGGTACCGAGGGTGCAGGTGGATCCCCTTCCCCTTCGCTACGGCCGTCAGTAACACTGGGGATGAAGGTCCTTCGATATTTCGAGACCCTCCAGCTTCAGCGGCGGTGTCTCAATTTCATTCGCTCTCCATGCACGGGAACGATCAGTCTGGCCCATGGCGATCTGGGCAATACAAGCGACGTTGCCAATCACTTTAGCGAGGCGCTTTCGGCTCTTAGGGCCGTTGGATATCAGGCCTCCTCCGTCACAAGTGTGCCGATCAGCTCACGGAGCTTGTCCTGAGATGCGCCTCTATCGGAGAGGAAGACCTCTAGATCGATGTCCGCCGATCCAGGTTGATAGCTATTCCCGCTAAGGCGAGACCAATCGTGCATTACGAATGTTCGTCCGGTTCCGGTATCCCGTGCGAGATAGAACCAATCCTCATTCCCAAGGCCTTGCGCGGTTTGATAGAATAGCTTCTTGGTGATCGTCATGTGGTCTCCCATGCTTTGTGCCAAGCATATAGGAGGCAAGGACCGGATTCGATAGGCTGTCGAACGGACCCGGTTTCAAGTTTAGACCCTCCAGCTCCCGCCCTTTTCCTTGACTCCGCCCCCCTTTTCCCTTATCGGCTGGCCGCAAATCTGTAGAGCGAGCCCATTATGAGCCGCCGACCAGCCCGAGAGGCTGGAGGTCAACGTCCGACAGCGCGATGCGCCCTCGGGCGCGCTTTCATTTGGGTTTCGCGTTGGGATGGTAGCTGATGTCGGACAAGACCTTGCGCATCGAGGACGCGATCAACGAGACCTGCCCGTGGTCGGGGAAGCCGATCGCGGCGGATTCGCTCACCCTCTATCGCGGCGAGGTGGTCGGCTTCTGCAATCCTGGCTGCCGCGACACGTTCGAGGCGGCCATCCGCCACTTTGAAAAAGCCATCGAGGATCGCGATGTACCTCTCATCGCAAGAGGAATTGAGTGATCATGTTCGAAGGCCTGTCCGATAAGCTTTCCAATATCCTCAACGGGCTGACGCGCCGCGGCGCTCTCACCGAGGAAGACGTCAACGCGGCCTTGCGCGAGGTCCGCCGCGCCCTGCTCGAGGCGGACGTCGCCCTCGAGGTCGTGCGCTCGTTCACGGACAAGGTGCGCGCCCGCGCGGTCGGCGCCGAGGTGGTCAAGTCGGTCTCTCCCGGCCAGCAGGTGGTCAAGATCGTCCACGACCAGCTCGTGGAAATGCTGGGCGCGGACGCGGAGGTGATCAGCCTCAACGCGGTGCCCCCCGTGGGCATCCTCATGGTCGGTCTCCAGGGTTCGGGTAAGACCACGACCACGGCCAAGATTGCCCGTCGCCTGAAGGATCGCGAGAACCGCAAGGTGCTCATGGCCTCCCTCGACACCCGCCGCCCGGCCGCCATGGAGCAGCTCGCGGTGCTGGGCAAGCAGGTGGGCGTCGACACGCTGCCCATCGTCGCCGGGCAGTCGGCCGTGCAGATTGCGCGCCGCGCCATGGAGGCAGCCCGCCTCGGCGGCTACGACGTGGTCATGCTCGACACCGCGGGCCGCGTCACCGTGGACGAGGCCCTGATGGTGGAGGCAGCCGAAGTGCGCACCGCCACCGGCCCGCACGAGGTTCTGCTCGTGGCCGATGCGCTCACCGGTCAGGACGCGGTCAACACCGCGCGGGCCTTCGATCAGCGCCTCGGCGTCACCGGCATCGTGCTGACGAGAATGGACGGCGACGCCCGCGGCGGTGCCGCTCTGTCCATGCGCGCCGTGACCGGCAAGCCGATCAAGCTCATCGGTACGGGCGAGAAGGTGGATGCGCTGGAGGAATTCCATCCGTCGCGCGTCGCCAACCGCATCCTCGGCATGGGCGACATCGTCTCGCTCGTGGAAAAGGCCGCCGAGAATTTCGACGCCGAAAAAGCCCAGCGCATGGCCGACAAGATGCGCAAGGGCAAGTTCGACCTGGAGGATCTACGCGACCAGTTGGCCCAGATGGAGAAGATCGGCGGCATCGGCGGCATGCTCGGCATGCTGCCCGGCATCGCCAAGATGAAGTCGCAGCTCGAGAACGCCAATCTCGACGACCGGGTCATCAAGCGCCAGCGCGCCATCATCGATTCCATGACCCCGGCCGAGCGCCGCAACCCCGACATCCTCAAGGCCTCGCGCAAGAAGCGCATTGCCGCCGGTGCCGGCATGAAGGTCGAGGACATCAACAAGCTCCTCAAGATGCACCGCCAGATGGCCGACATGATGAAGATGATGGGCGGCGGCAAGGGCAAGGGCATGGCCGGCCAGCTCGGCAAGATGTTCGGACTCGGCGGCGGCATGGGCGGCATGCCCCAGCCGACGCCGGAGCAGATCGAGGCCCTGCAGAAGCAGATGGGCGGCAAGCTGCCCGACTTCCCCGGCAATGCGGGCGGCCTTCCGGCGATGCCGAAGGGCGTGCCGGGCCTGCCCGGTCTGGGCAGCGGCAAGATTCCCGGCCTGCCGGGCATCGGCGGCTTCCCATTCGGGAAGAAGAAATAGGTTTTGTCGCTCCGGGTTGATCTGGAGCGGCACAAGGTTTGATCACAGGACACCAAAAGGAGTATCCCATGTCCCTGAAGATCCGTCTCACCCGTGGTGGTGCGAAGAAGCGCCCCTACTACCGCATCGTCGTCGCCGACTCGCGCTCCCCGCGCGATGGCCGTTTCATCGAGAAGGTCGGCACCTACGACCCGATGAAGCCGAAGGACGACGCCGGCCGCATCGTTCTCGAGACCGAGAAGATCCAGGCCTGGCTTGCCAAGGGCGCCCAGCCGACCGACCGCGTCCTGCGCTTCCTCGATGCCGCCGGCCTCATGAAGCGTCCGGCCCGCAACAACCCTGAGAAGGCTGTCCCGGGCAAGAAGTCCCAGGAGCGCGCCGACGCCAAGGCTGCCGCGGCTGCCGCCGGCTCCGAAGGCGAGGCTGCGTAAGCTTCGATATGAAGCGGGGGCGCAATCCATCCTCCCCTGGAGGGGGAGGGTCGACGCTGCGTGAGCAGCTGCGGGGTGGGGTGGAAACACCTCGTCCTGCAAGGTCGCGCTCCCACCCCACCCTGGACCTGCGGTCCGACCCTCCCCCAAGCAAGTCGGGTGTTCCCGACTTGCGCGATAAGGAACGGATATCGGGAACACCCGATATCCGAGGGGAGGGTAGCCGCTCCGTTCTGGGAGAGAGAGATAACCTCGTCCTCGTGGGCGAGTTCGGTCGCGCTCATGGCCTGAAAGGTGAGGTGCGGCTGAAGTCCCATACCGGCGATCCGCGGGATATCGCCGATTACAAGCCGCTTCAGGCCTCCAACGGCCGAACCTATTCCCTCAAGACCGTCCGCTCCGCCCCGGGCGGTACGCCGGACCTTCTCATCGCCGCCGTCGACGGCATCACCACGCGCGAGGCCGCCGAGGCGCTCAACCGCGTGCAGCTCTTTGTCGAACGCGACAAGCTCCCGCCGCCTGACGAAGAGGACGAGTTCCTGCTCGCCGATCTCATCGGACTTCCGGTTCAGAACGAAGCCGGCGAGGTGATCGGCACCATCATCGACGTGCCCAACTACGGCGGCGGCGATCTTCTCGAAATCGCCCCGGCGCAAAGGGGCCCCACCGCATTCCTGCCCTTCACCAAGGCTTTCGTGCCGGTGGTGGATATTGCCGCCAAGCGCGTCGTGGCAGCAGCACCCGACGATCTGTTCGAGCCGGCGAAATCCTCCCCTGATTCCGAGGATGAGGCGTGAGCTTTTCCGCCACTATCCTGACCCTTTATCCCGACATGTTCCCAGGCCCGCTCGGGATGTCGCTCTCCGGCGATGCGCTGAGCCGTGGCGTGTGGTCGCTTGAGGCGAAGAACATCCGCGACCACGGCCTCGGCCGCCACCGCACCGTCGACGACACGCCGGCGGGCGGCGGCCCCGGCATGGTGATCCGCTGCGACGTGCTGGCCTCCGCCATCGATGCGAACGTTCCCGAGAACGATCCGCGCCCGAAGCTGCTCATGAGCCCGCGCGGAAAACCGCTCACGCAAACCTATGTGCGCGAGCTTGCCGCCGGCCCCGGCGTCGTCATCGTGTGCGGCCGGTTCGAAGGCGTGGACGAGCGCGTGATCGAGGCGCGCGGTCTGCAAGAAGTTTCCATCGGCGACTACGTGCTCTCCGGCGGTGAGATGGCCGCCATGATCGTGCTCGATGCCTGCGTGCGCCTGCTCCCCGGCGTCATGGGCAAGGAGGCGTCGGGCACCGAGGAAAGTTTCGAGTCGAACCGCCTCGAATACCCGCACTACACCCGTCCCCGGGAGTGGGAAGGGCGGCCGATCCCCGACGTGCTGCTCTCCGGCAACCATGCCATGATCGAGCGCTGGCGCCGCGAGGAATCGGAGCGCATCACGCGTGAGAGAAGGCCGGATCTGCTCACGTCCGAGCGGAACTGATCCTCGGACGGGCGAGCCCGAGGCGCCACTTGAGGTTCACCCCGGCGCTGCTGAGCAGGATCAGCCCGATGCCGCTCCACTGGCCGAGCGACAGGTCGCGGCCATAGGCCAGGTAATCGACGAGAATGGCGACGGCCGGATAGGTGAACGACAGCACGGCGATCACTGGGGTTGGCAGCTTCTGGAGCGCCGCATACAGGAGGATGTACATGATCCCGGTATGCACCACGCCGAGCACCGCGAGGTATCCCCATTGCAGGGAATGCGTCGGCAGGCTGGAGAAGTCGGCGAGCGGCAGAAGCATCAGGGTGCCGAGCATGGCCTGCACGAGCGCGATCACGTGCGGCGGGATGCCCTTGAGCTGCTTCACGATGACGGACGCCACCGCATAGAGGAAGGCTGCTCCCAAGGCCTGCAGAAGCCCGACTCCATAGCCGCTGCTCCATGAGAGACCGCCGGCCTCGACCTGCGTGACCATGAGGAGCCCCAGGAACGCGAGCGCGATGAAGCCGAGCGCGTCTCCCGTCGGCCGCTCGCCGAACAGGATCATCCCGAGCAGGATCAGGAAAAACGGCTGCGTGTTGTAGACGGCCGTGGCGATTGAGATCGATGCATGCCCGTAGGACGAGAATAGCAGCACCCAGTTCAGCACGATGGCCGCGCCGCTTAAAATCGCGAGCATCAGCGTCCGGGTCGAGAACGGCCACGGCGCCAGAAGCCCCTTGACCTGGCAATAGGCGAGCAGGCTCAAAGCCCCGAACAGGCAGCGGAAGAACACCACGTTCCAGACGCTCTGGCCGGATTCGACGACGAAGTACCCGATGGTGCCCGAGAGCGCCATC
This sequence comes from Microvirga sp. BSC39, assembly GCF_000739015.1. Classification (GTDB taxonomy): domain Bacteria; phylum Pseudomonadota; class Alphaproteobacteria; order Rhizobiales; family Beijerinckiaceae; genus Microvirga. The sequence continues at coordinate 98,107 of NZ_JPUG01000025.1, read as the reverse complement.
GCGGCGATCATCTCCAGCCGTCCCGACAACTTGACTTGCAATCCCATGGCTGCGCCTCCTGTGATGAAGGCAGAACTTTATCTTTTGCCGGGATCGGCGTACTTTCAGGATCGAAAGCGGTTCAACCTTTTTGGCCTTCGAAGCAATGGCGATTTCAGCAAAGAACCTCAGAAGCAGAAGTGCCGTTCTGGACGAGATCGACCAGGCGCTGATCGGGCTCCTGAGCGGCAATGCCAGGCTGTCCCACGCGGAACTCGCCCGCAGCGTGGGTCTATCGCCTCCGAGCGTCGCCGAGCGGCTGCGGCGGCTGGAGGAGGGCACCGTGGTCAGTGCCTATACGGTCGAACTCGACCCGAAGGCCCTGGGCTACACCCTGACCGCCATCGTGCGCATCCGGCCCCTGCCGGGACAGCTGCACCACGTGGAGAAGCTTCTCATCGAGAGCCCCGAGGTCATCGAATGCGATAAGGTGACCGGGGACGACTGCTTCGTGGCGCGCTATCTCCTGCGCTCCATCGACGAGCTCGATCCGATCCTGGAGCGGATTGCGCAACGCGCCCAGACCAGCACGTCCATCGTCAAGGCCTCGCCGGTCAAGCGCCGCCTGCCGCCGGTTCCCTGACGCGGCTTCGGCATCAGGCACGCGGGTTTGCTGCAAGCCTCGCCTCGAAGGTCTTGAGGTATTTCATGCCTGTGTCGCACATCACCGTCACGATGGTGGCATCTGGCTCCAGCCGTTCGGCGAGCTTCAGAGCCGCGACGACATTGGCGCCCGTGGAGGTGCCGGCGAACAGGCCTTCCTCGCGGGCGAGGCGGAACGCCATCGCCATGGCTTCCTCGGTCGAGACGCGCTCGATCAAATCGGCAAGCGTCGGCTGCCAGAGCGGCACCACGTAGCCCGCGCCGATGCCGTCGATCTTGTGCGCGCCCGATGGACTGCCGGAGAGCACCGCCGACTCGGCAGGCTCCACGGCCACGATCCTGATACCGTCGTGATGATGCCGCAGGCGCTCAGCGATGCCGCGCAACGAAGCCGCCGTGCCGACGCTCTGAACGAGCCCGTCGATCCGGCCGTCCGTCTGCTCCCAGATCTCGTTCGCCATCCGGTGATAGGCGGCGATCTGGTCCCGGTTCTTCATCTGGTCGGTCCAGAACGAGCCTTTCTCTTCCGCAATGATGCGCGCCTGCTCGATCATGTCCCTGGTGAGCTTCTCCGTCATGCGGCCGCCGTCGCTCTTCACGATGTGGAGCGTCGCGCCGAGCAGGCGCATGTGGTCGAGCTTTTCCTGTGAGAACGCGTCCGACGTTACGACGTCGAGCGGGTATCCTTTCACGGCGCAGACGAGCGCCAGCGATACCCCCGTGCTGCCGCCGGTATATTCGACGACCGTGCCGCCGTGTCTGAGCCGCCCATCGGCCTCTGCCGCCTCGATCATGGCGAACGCCATCCGGTCCTTCATGCTGCCGGTGGGATTCTCACTCTCCAGTTTCAGCAGAATGCGCGCGCCGTTGGGCGGCACGATGTGGCGCAGGGCAAAGAGGGATGTGTTGCCGATGCGGTCGAGAATGCTGCGGGGCTGTGCGGTCATGGGTGCTGTCCGAAAAACTGCCACCTCGGTAGCCTTGGGCGGGCAACCCGTCAGGTCCGGAATCCGGACTTCTCGACCTCTGGCCGTCATGGTAGCGCTAGACCCATGGCAGATTACGGTCAGTTCTGTTCCGTGGCCCGCGCCCATGAGGCAATCGGCGGGCGCTGGACCCTTCTCGTGGTGCGCGAGCTTCTGTGCGGCAGCCGCCGCTTCAACGACATCCGCCGCGGCATCCCGCGCATCTCCCGCACGATGCTGTCCGAGCGCCTGCAGGCGCTGGTGCAGGCAGGCGCCGTGTCGCGCATGGAGGGCGAGCATGGCCCCGAATATGCACTCACCGAGGCCGGCCGGGAGCTGATGGGCATCGTGAGCGCGCTCGGCACCTGGGGCCAGCGCTGGCTGCCGCGGCACGCCGCGGATGAGGATCTCGATCTCGAACCCGTTCTCGTCGACATGCAGCGGCGGGTGCGCCCAGAGGCCCTGCCGAAGGAGCCCCTCGTCGTCCGCTTCGAGGTCGAGGGGCAGCGCCAGCCGCGCTTCCTGCTGCTGAAAGAAGCCGAGGTCTCGCTCTGCACCCAGAATCCCGGCTTCCCTGAGCCGCTGCGCATCCGCGCCCGTCTGCCGGCGCTGGTCGCCTGGTGGCGCGGCGACGTGAACTTTGCCGAGGCGCAAAGGACAGGACTGACGGTGGAAGGACCGCGGGAACTCGCCAAGGCGTTCCCGCACTGGTTCGAGCGGTATCTGTTTGCAGAGGTCGAGCCTGCCGCTCGGCCATAGGCTCGACAACCCCTCCGAACTCCTGTATAGGCCCGGCCTCAACTTAAAACAGGACGCCGAAATCCAGCGGGTCCGGGGCTTGCCCTGAGGCCGCGCAACGGCAGGAGTATAGACCATGAACATCATTCAGCAGCTCGAGCAAGAGCAGATCGCCAAGCTCGCCAAGACCATTCCCGATTTCCAGCCCGGCGACACCGTCATCGTCAACGTGAAGGTGAAGGAAGGCGAGCGCTCGCGTATCCAGGCTTATGAAGGCGTCTGCATCGCCCGTTCGGGTGGCGGGCTCCAGGAGAGCTTCACGGTCCGCAAGATTTCCTACGGCGAAGGCGTGGAGCGCGTGTTCCCGATCTATTCGCCGAACGTCGACTCGATCAAGGTCGTGCGCCGCGGTGCCGTTCGCCGCGCCAAGCTGTACTACCTGCGCGACCGTCGCGGTAAGTCGGCCCGTATCACCGAGCGCGCCGAGAAGAAGACCCAGGCTGCAGCCGAGTAAGGCTCCCCTTCTCAGGCAAAGTTTTTCAAAAGCGCGGTGCAAACCGCGCTTTTTTGCTGATGGGGGAAGCTTTGCGGACAATGCGGCGCGACAAAAATATAATTGCGCGTTTTGTCATCTCTGCTATGCGATCGTTTCAATGCGGTGTGCGCTCAGGGCATCTTCTCCTGGACGGCTCAAGCCGCTAAACACGCTGAAATTACCATTGTCGAGACCGTTGGAAGAGAACCATGGCCAAAGCCCGCACCCTCTATGACAAGATCTGGGACGATCACGTCGTCGATCAGCAGGATGACGGGACGTGCCTTCTCTACATCGACCGCCACCTCGTCCATGAGGTCACCAGCCCCCAGGCCTTCGAGGGCCTGCGCATGACCGGCCGTCAGGTGCGCCAGCCGCACAAGACCCTGGCCGTGGTCGACCACAACGTGCCGACCTCCGACCGCTCTCACGGCATCGAGGATCCCGAAGCCGCCACCCAGGTCGCGGCTCTCGCCCAGAATGCCAAGGATTTCGGCGTCGAGTATTACAACGAGCTCGACACCCGCCAGGGCATCGTCCACGTGGTGGGCCCGGAGCAGGGCTTCACGCTTCCGGGCATGACCATCGTGTGCGGCGACAGCCACACCTCGACCCACGGCGCCTTCGGCTCGCTCGCCCACGGCATCGGAACGTCCGAGGTGGAGCACGTCCTCGCCACGCAGACGCTGATCCAGAAGAAGGCCAAGAACATGCGCGTGACCGTGGACGGGCAGCTGCCCGCCGGCGTCACCGCCAAGGACATCATCCTGGCCATCATCGGCGAGATCGGCACCGCCGGCGGCACGGGTCACGTGATCGAATATGCGGGCGAGGCCATCCGGTCCCTGTCCATGGAAGGCCGCATGACGGTCTGCAACATGGCCATCGAGGGCGGCGCCCGGGCCGGCATGGTGGCCCCCGACGAGAAGACCTATGCCTATCTGAAAGACCGCCCCAAGGCTCCCAAGGGCGATGCCTGGGATGCGGCCGTGCGCTATTGGGACAGCCTTCGCACCGACGAAGGCGCGTTCTTCGACTCCGAAATCCGCCTCGATGCCGCCAGCCTGCCGCCCATCGTCACCTGGGGCACGAGCCCCGAGGACGTGATCTCGGTGGCTGGCGTGGTGCCGAACCCGGATGACATCCAGGATGAGAACAAGCGCCGCTCCAAGTGGCGCGCGCTGGAATATATGGGTCTCACCCCCGGCACGAAGATCACCGACATCACCCTCGACCGCGTGTTTATCGGCTCCTGCACCAACGGCCGCATCGAGGACCTGCGGGCGGTGGCCAAGGTCGTCGAAGGCAAGCGCGTGGCCGAGACCGTCAGCGCCATGATCGTGCCCGGCTCCGGCATCGTGAAGATGCAGGCCGAGGCTGAGGGGCTCGACAGGATCTTCAAGGCGGCCGGCTTCGACTGGCGCGAGCCCGGCTGCTCCATGTGCCTGGCCATGAACGCCGACCGGCTGGCTCCGGGCGAGCGCTGCGCCTCGACCTCCAACCGCAATTTCGAGGGCCGTCAGGGCTTCAAGGGCCGCACCCATCTCGTGTCGCCCGCCATGGCGGCGGCGGCGGCGATCGCGGGCCGCTTCGTGGACATCCGCACCTTCGGCTGATCCACAGCCTCGCAAGAAACGAAAAGGCCGTGACTCGCGCGAGTCACGGCCTTTCTTATGCGGAAAATTTTTCGCCCTTAGTCCACATACACCCGGCGGCCGGCCACTACCTGACGGCAGCGCTCCACCGGGCGACGGACGATGACGCCGTTCCGGCGGACGCGCTCCTCCATCACCGTGCGGCACACGGTGCGGGTGCGGGCGGGACGCACCACGCGGCGTTCGATGATACGCTCGCGATAGGCCGGGCGGTTCTGCTCGAGGCGAACGCCGTTCGGGCCGATCCGCACATCAACGCCCTGGGCCGACGCCGTGCCGGCGCCGAGGAAAGTCAACCCGGCCACAGCCAGGACACCGAGAATCGTACGCATTGTTGCCTCTTCAAGAATTGGTTATCCGGGGCTGTTAACGGCTGAGCTGCAGAGGCGTTCCGTTGCGAAGCTGCCGTTCAGGCGCCATGGTGAAGTCGACGTTAAGCCGGGAGGCGAGTGATGAATGAACGGGAGCGCGAGGCGCGCGAGGCCTCCGAGGCCCGCGAGGCACTGGAGCGCGTGCAGCGGGACACGGACACGCTGGGCTCCTCCGCGCTCGCCCGCATGGGCCGGCGGGCTGGCGATCATTTCGGCGCCAAGGATGCCATGGGTTCGGACCCGGATGGCGGCACCGACCCGATCGAGCTCTGGGGCCGGCGCATCGGGCGCATTCTGTCCCTGATCGGCGTCGTCATCCTCGGCTTCTGGCTCCTCGTTCAGCTCGACGTCCTTTAAGACCATGACCGATCTCGCCACCCTCCAGGCCCCTTCCCTCGACGACATGGAAGCCCTGGCACAGGACGCTTACGCCCGCCTGCCGGCCGAATTCCGCGCCCTGTGCGAGGGCGTGGTGATCCGGGTCGAGGATTTTCCCGATGACGAGACCTTGCGGGAGATGGGCTGCGAGACGCCCTTCGATCTGCTAGGCCTCTTCCGCGGCATCGGGCTCGCCCAGGGCGGCGCCATGATGCAGACGGGCCAGTTCCCCAACATGGTCTGGCTCTACCGCCGCCCGATCCTCGATTACTGGGCCGAGCACGAGGAGAGCCTAGGCCACATCGTCACTCACGTGCTGGTCCACGAGATCGGCCACCATTTCGGCCTCTCGGACGAGGACATGGAGGCCATCGAGACGGCGGCCTCTTAAGCCTCATAAAATTGCGTTGGGAGCCCGCCCGGCGACAATTCTTTGCGCGCCGCGACATGGTTGCCCTAGCCGACCCCAGAAGCCTTTGGTATGAGGCACCTGAAAAGCGGCTCAGGCGCCGCCTGAAGGATTGAGGACCATGGACAAGTTCACCGTGCTGGAAAGCGTCGCGGCGCCGCTGCGGATCATCAATATCGACACCGATATGATCATCCCCAAGCAGTACCTGAAGACGATCAAGCGCACGGGGCTCGGCACCGGCCTCTTCTCGGAAATGCGCTACCGCGAGGACGGGTCGGAGAACCCGGATTTCGTCCTCAACCAACCGGCCTACCGCAATGCCAAGATCCTGGTGGCGGGGGACAATTTCGGCTGCGGCTCGTCCCGCGAGCATGCTCCCTGGGCGCTGCTCGATTTCGGCATCCGCTGCGTGATCTCAACGAGCTTCGCGGACATCTTCTACAACAACTGCTTCCAGAACGGCATCCTGCCGATCAAGGTCTCGCCGGAAGACCTGGAGAAGCTCTTCGACGATGCCAGCCGCGGCGCCAACGCCACGCTGACGGTCGACCTGGAACGGCAAGAGATCCGCGGCCCCGACGGCGGCTCCATCACCTTCGACATCGACCCGTTCAAGAAGCACTGCATGCTCAACGGCCTCGACGGCATCGGCCTGACTATGGAAAAGGCCTCCGCCATCGACAGCTTCGAGAAGAAGCTCGGCGAGCGGGCTTGGGCTTAGAAAATTTGGGGTGAGGTTCGGCGGACTGGTTCGCTCCTTTGCCGCTCAGCGGCCGAGAAGCTCAGGCCTGTGCGGAAGCGTTCGTATGGCTCGGTAACCAGCCGCTCCAATACCTGATCTTTATGGCTTTACTCTCCACGGCAGCGTCAAGGGCGTAATGTAAGTCGTCCTCGACCCATGCCGCTTCCAGGCCGTCTCCCGCCGTCAAGCAGACGATCAGGAGCTTGTCATTGAGAATCGCCGATATGAAGCCTCTCAAAGCCTTCTCCTCGTCGTCGCCATAAGATCCGACGAGGAGGTCTGGGTGGGTATGCCAAGCTAGACCATCAAAGCCGATGGCGATACCATCAATAAACTTATGGACGCTGAGTGTCAGAAGACCGTCGGGCGTGGTGTGCTCCTCCAGTACCATTATTCTTCTCATTGTGTTCGGTTTCGCCTTCAGCAGCATAGCCGAAAGCAACTCGTAATCTATCCACTTCACGAGGATGAGCGATGACGAAAGCCAAGCCACGGGTTCTTGACCGCGCCGACTGGACAACCCATCCCGACCTATTCTGGAAGGGCCATGTCGAGGGGTACACCCTCGGCACCGGCGTGACCGTGCTGTTCTATTCCACGGAAGAAGTCGGCGGCGGGCCCAAATGGCACGTCCACCCTTATGACGAGATCTTCATCATCCGCGAGGGGCGGGCGCTCTTCACCGTAGGCGACGAGCGCCTCGAATGTGAAAAGGGCCAGGTCGTCTTTGGACCAGCCCATGTTCCGCACAAGTTCGTCAACCTCGGCCCGGGTCGACTGGAGACCACCGACGTTCATGTGAACGACCGCTGGATCCAGTGCAATCTTCCCGATCCGGAGATCGAGGCCGGCTGAGCCGAGGCTGAGCGATGACGAAAGCGTGAGGCACGGCCCCGTTTTCACAAGATTAACCAAATTCCCTGCAAGGTGCGGCGCATGAAGAATCTTCTTGCCCCCACTCTGCTCGCTCTCGCCGGCTTCGGCCTCGCCACTCCGGCTGCGGCCCAGGCCGATTTCGGCTCCTGCCTCGCCGGCCTGAAATCCCAGGCCGCTGCCAAGGGCATTTCAGGCCAGGCCTTCGATGTCGCGACCCGCGGCATTACGCCGGATCTGACGATCCTCGACCTCATGAGCAACCAGCCGGAGTTCAAGACGCCGATCTGGGACTATCTCGCGGCCCTCGTGGACGACGAGCGGGTGCAGGACGGCCGCACCGCCATGCGGCAATGGGGACAGGCCCTGGCTTCGGCCGAAGCGCGCTTCGGCGTCGACCGCCATGCGATTGCCGGCGTCTGGGGCGTCGAATCGAATTTCGGCAAGGATATCGGCGGCCGGCCGCTGGTGCAGTCGCTCACGACGCTCGTGTGCTATGCGCCCCGCCGCAACGAGTATTTCAAGGGCGAGCTGATGGCGACGCTCAAGATCGTGCAGGATGGAGACATCAACCCGGCGAACCTGCGGGGCTCCTGGGCCGGGGCCTTCGGCCATACCCAGTTCATGCCCTCCACGTTCCAGCGGCTCGCGGTGGACGGCGACGGCGACGGGCGTCGCGACATCATGAACTCCGTGCCGGACGCGGTTCACTCCACGGCGAACTTCCTGAAGAAGGCCGGCTGGGTGAACGGTCTTCCCTGGGGCTACGAGGTGCGCCTGCCGGCAAACTTCAACCAGGGCCTCGCTGGGCGCAAGAACAAGAAGCCGCTGAGCACCTGGGCCGCCATGGGCGTGCGCCGCGTCGACGGACGTCCCCTCGAAGGCAGCTACGCCGCGGGCATCATCATCCCGGCGGGCGTGAACGGCCCGGCCTTCATCGTCACCAAGAATTTCGACGCGGTCTATTCCTACAACGCTGCCGAGTCCTATGGGCTTGCCATCGCGCTCCTCGGCGACCGGCTGAAAGGTCTCCCTGGCATCCAGACCGCCTGGCCCACGGACGATCCGCCGCTGTCCCGCGCCCAGCGCCGGGAGCTGCAGACCCTGCTCACCGCCCGCGGCTACGATGTGGGCGAACCGGACGGCAAGATCGGCTCCAAGACCCGCGAGGCAATCAAGGACGTGGAGCGCCGCATCGGCCTCGAACCGCGCGGAAGGCCCGGCGGCAAGGTGCTGCAGGCGCTGCGGGGGTAAAGCATCGGACCCAGAAGTGGTGTCCACTTCTGGGATTCGTCTGATGCGTCTACTTTAACCACGCCATCCATTGGCTGGCTTGCGGTGGCGATGCGTTTGGAGTTGAACTGCTTCCATGCTCATCGCCATCCTCACCGACATCCACGGCAACCGCGAAGCGCTCCAGGCCTGCCTCGCCCATGCGCGCCTGCTCAAGGTCGACCGCTTCGTCTTCCTGGGCGATTATGTCGGTTATGGCGCCGATCCGGCCTGGGTGGTCGACACGATCCGGACCCTGGTGGACCAGGGTGCCGTCGCGCTCCTCGGCAATCATGATGCCGCCATCGACGGCCCGGACGAGGACATGAACGGCACGGCCCGCGAGGCGCTGCGCTGGACCCGGGGCCAGCTCGGGCCCGAGCAGCGCCGCTTTCTGGCCGATCTTCCGCTGGTCCATGAGGACGGGAACGTTCTTTATGTCCATGCCAACGGCTATGCCCCGCGCAACTGGGACTACATGGATGAGCCGATGGCGGCGATCCGGCATTTTTCCCGGGTCGAATCCCACATCACCTTCTGCGGCCATGTGCATGTGCCCATGCTCTACCATATGAGCACCACCGCGAAGGTCGGCACCTTCTCGCCGGTGGCGAACAACGACATCCCGCTGCTGCCGACCCGCACGTGGCTTGCGGTCATCGGCGCTGTCGGGCAACCGCGAGACGGAGTCGCGGCGGCGAACTACGCCGTCTTCGACACGGCCCGCCAGACCCTGCGCTACCTGCGCGTGCCCTATGACACGGCCACCGCCGCCCAAAAGGTGAGGGAGGCGGGCTTGCCCGAGAAGCTCGCGCTTCGCCTCGAACAGGGCCGCTGACGCATGCGCTGGCGTCTTGAGCCCGGCATGGTGATCGACGGCTTCACGCTGCAGGAGCACATCAGCACCGGCGGCATGGCGCTGCTCTGGACCGTGACCCGCGAAGACGACCCGACGCCGCTCGTCATGAAGATCCCGCTGCTCCTCGACAGCGACGATCCGCTGCCCATCGTCTGCTTCGAGACCGAGCAGATGATCATGCCCCGCCTCGCCGGGCCGCATGTGCCGCGCTTCGTGGCGGCCGGACCCCTCGACCCGATGCCCTATATCGTCATGGAGAAAATCCCGGGCGAGTCGCTCAAAATCCGCCTCGACGAGGTGCCGCTGCCCTGGCCGGAGGTGGTTGCCGTCGGCGCGAAGGTGGCCAAGGCCCTGCACGACCTGCATCTGCAGAAGGTCATCCATCTCGACATCAAGCCGAGCAACGTGATGATCCGCGAGACCGGCGAGGTCGTGCTCATCGATTACGGGTTCGCCCGGCATGAGCAACTGCCCGATCTGCTGGCCGAGGAGTTCCGCGAGCCCTTCGGCACCACGCCCTACATGGCGCCCGAGCAGGTGCTGCAGGACCGCGCCGATCCGCGCAGCGACCTGTTTGCGCTCGGCGTGATGCTGTACTTCTTCGTCACCGGCGAGCGTCCCTTCGGCAACCCGCGGGGCGGCCAGATCCGAAAGCGCCTGTGGCGCGATCCGATGCCGCCGCGGGCCCTTGCCCCCGACTGCCCGCCCTGGCTGCAGGAGATCATCCTGCGCTGCCTCGAGGTCGATCCGCAGGACCGCTACGCGACCGCTGCCCAACTCGCCCTCGACCTGGACAACCCCGACCAGGTGAAGCTCACCGAGCGCGCCGAGCGGTTGGCCCGGGACAGCGGGATGAAGACGTTTCGGCGCTGGCTCAAGGCCCGGAAGGCCCAGCCGCTGGAGACGCCCAACATCGCCGGCCAGCTCTCCCGCGCGCCCATCGTGCTTGCCGCCGTCGATCTATCGCCAGGCAGCGAGGATCTCGCCGATGCCTTGCGCCTGATGGTGCAGCGCGTCCTCTCCCTCGAAACCGAGGCGCGCATTGCCTGCGTCAACATCCTCAAGACCTCGCGCATCGCCGTCGACATCCTGGAGGACGCGGAGGGCAACAGCCTCCACGTGCAGCGCCTGGTTCAGCTCAAGCACTGGGGCTCGTCACTGGAAATCCCGAAGGAGCGGATTTCCTACAGCGTCCTGGAGGCGCACGATCCGGCGGCGGCCCTCGTCGATTATGCCCGCCACAACAATGTGGACCACATCGTGATCGGGGCGCGAGCCTCCTCGGCGCTCAGGCGCTATCTGGGGAGCGTCTCGTCCCAGGTGGTGGCGGAGGCACCGTGCTCGGTCACTGTGGTGAGGACCGCGAAGGACCGCCGCGCAGAGAACGGCTGACCGGCTTTCCGTGCAAAGTGTCCAACTTTCACGATGTGTCCATTGTGCAGTGTCTTGCCGATCACGCATGCCCATTGCTACGCTTTCCCCGACATCAGGAAAACCTTCATGAAACGCCAGCTTCTTTCCTCCGGCTCTCCCATGGAGAAGGTTTACGGGTACTCGCGCGCCGTTGTGCTGGATCCCTGGATCTTCATGGCCGGTACGACCGGTTACGATTATGAGACCAAGCAGGTCCCGGACGATGTCGTGCAGCAGACGCGCAATTGCTGGCAGACAATCGAGCGCTTCCTCAAAGAGGCAGGGTCCGGCCTCGAGGATATCGTCCGCGTGACCTATTATGCGACCGATACGGACGATGCCGAGGCTATTCTCGCAATCTGTGGGGAGGTTCTCCGCGATATCCGTCCGGCAACGACCTTTCTGGTCGTCAAGTCGCTTGTCCTCCCCGAGATGAAGATCGAGATCGAGGTGACGGCTTTGAAAGGCTCCGCCTAACTGCCAACGCGATGAACGCTTGCCAATCGGCTTGTTCGGCCTTTTAAGAGCCGGGCATTCGATCACAGCAGAACAGGGGTCTTCCCATGGCAACGCACAAGCTTCTCCTTCTCCCCGGCGACGGCATCGGTCCGGAGGTCATGCGCGAGGTCGAGAAGATTGTGGGCTGGTTCCGCAAGCGCGGCGTGGGCTTCGAGACGGAGACCGACCTCGTCGGCGGCTCGGCCTATGACGCCCATGGGGCGGCGATTTCCGAGGACGCCATGAAGCGGGCTCAGGCCGCCGACGCGGTGCTCTTCGGCGCGGTCGGCGGCGCGAAGTGGGACAGCGTGCCTTACGCGGTGCGCCCGGAAGCCGGCCTGCTGCGCCTGCGCAAGGATCTCGGGCTGTTCGCGAATCTTCGCCCGGCGATCTGCTATCCGGCGCTGGCCGATGCCTCCTCGCTCAAGCGCGAGGTGGTGGAAGGGCTCGACATCATGATCGTGCGCGAGCTCACCGGCGGCGTCTATTTCGGCGAGCCGAAGGAGATCGTCACCCTGGAGGACGGCTCCCAGCGCGCGGTCGATACGCAGATCTACCATACGCACGAAGTGGAGCGCATCACGCGCGTCGCCTTCGACCTAGCAGGCAAGCGCCGCAACAAGGTCTCCTCGGCGGAGAAGTTCAACGTGATGAAGACCGGCGTGTTCTGGCGCCAGGTGGTCACGCGCATCCACAAGGCGGAGTTCTCCGACGTCGAGCTTGAGCACGTGCTCGCCGACAACTGCGCCATGCAGCTCGTGCGTTATCCGAAGCAGTTCGACGTGATCGTCACCGACAACCTGTTCGGCGATATCCTGTCGGATATCGCCGCCATGCTCACCGGCTCGCTCGGCATGCTGCCCTCCGCGTCCCTGGGCGCCGAGGATCCGACCACCGGCCAGCGCAAGGCGCTCTACGAGCCGGTCCACGGCTCCGCGCCGGACATCGCCGGCAAGGGGCTTGCCAATCCGATTGCCATGATCGGCTCCTTCGGCATGGCGTTGCGCTATTCCTTCGGCCTCCTCGACGAGGCGGACCGCCTGGACCGGGCCATCGCCAATGTGCTCGCCTCCGGCACCCGCACCAAGGACATCGCCGGCCCCGGCATGAACGCGGTGGGCACGCAGGATGTGGGCGACGCCATCGTCAAGGAGCTGGAAGCGCTCGCTTGATGCGCAAACGAAAAGCCCCGGAGCGATCCGGGGCTTTTTCTTGAAGGGGTCAGCGGATCGACCCGGTCGTCTCGATGTCCGAGAACGGGTTGCGCGCTCCCACGAACGGTCCGCCGATCGGATCGGGCAGGGAGCCCTCGCCGAAGCGGTCGCGCTGATGGCTCCAGGGCGGGTTCGCCACGGAGGAGATCATCGGCGCCGTGACGTAGCGGTTGAGCGTGCCCGGCTGGGCCACGGGGCCGGGATCGAGGAAGCTGCGGGGCTGAACGCGAAGAACGAGGGGACGGTCCTGAGCCTGCGCGTCCGCCACCATCGGGACGGTCGTGAGCGCAGCCAATGAAGCCAGACCCAGAAGGGCGAAGCGGCGCATGGATAAACCTCCAGGGGCGGCGCGCCGGATCGGTTTGCCGGGCGCCGTCTGTACGTGTGAAGACTGTCAGAACAAGCCGACCTCGCTAAAATGGTTCCGTCAAACCACCGGGTTCACCGACAGGTGAAAAGGACAGTGAGCAATGCAGCACAGGCGTAACGAGCGCGAAGGCCTCGAAGGCAAGGACGGCTTGAGCCTGCTGGGCGACGTGCCCCTCGTGGCCGAGACGCCCGAGGAGCTTCTCGACGACGAGACGACGCCCATCGCGCGCTTCTTCGTGCGCAACAACGGCCTGCTGCCGCAACCGATGACGGATGCGGATGGCTGGACCTTCACGGTCGACGGGGAGGTGGAGCGCCCGCTGCACCTGACGCTTGCCGACCTGAAGAATCGCTTCCCGCACAAGACGTTCCGCATGGTGCTCGAATGCGGCGGCAACGGCCGCTCCTTCTTCGAACCCAAGGCGGAGGGCAATCCCTGGACCAATGGCGGCGTCGGCTGCGCGGAATGGACCGGCGTGTCCCTAGGCGACGTGCTGCGCGAGGCGGGCCTGAAGGACAGCGCCCAGTTCACCGGCCATTTCGGCGCTGATCCGGACAAGTCAGGTAGCTTCGAGCATCAGGCCATGTCGCGCGGCGTGCCCATCGCCAAGGCCCTGGAAGAGCACACGCTTCTGGTCTGGGCCATGAACGGCGAGGCGCTGCCCTTCATTCATGGCGGTCCTTTGCGCCTCATCGTGCCGGGCTGGCCCGGCTCGCTCAGCCAGAAATGGCTCAAGCGCATCTGGATCCGCGACCGGGAGCATGACGGGCCGGGGATGACCGGCCTGTCCTATCGCCTGCCGGTTCGCCCCCTGGCGCCGGGGGCGGATGGCAGGGACGTGGAGAACCGCATCCTCGAATCGATGCCGGTGCGCAGCATCGTCACGGCGCCGGCCGATGGCACCCGCTATCCGGCCGGTACGCGAACGCTCGACATTCGCGGGGCGGCCTGGGCCGGGGACGACGCGGTGGCGCGGGTGGAGGTGACCCTCGACGCCGGCGCGACCTGGGTCGAGGCGGCAATGATCCCGCCGCGCAACCGCTACGACTGGACGCGCTGGCAGGTGTCTCTCCCCCTGCCAAGCGATGGCTTCTACGAGATTTTCGCCCGAGCCATGGACTCGGCAGGACGCGCGCAGCCCTTCCGGGCCGCGAACTGGAACCCGAATGGCTACGGCTGCAACGTGATGCACCGGGTGGCGGTTACGGTCGGGCCGGAGGCTTGACGGCCACGGAAGCGGTGCGGGCGCTCGGTCCGCAAGCCTCGCTCCGGCTGCGGTCGGCCTTAGTAAAGACCGCCTTCAGGGACGGGCTGCTTGCGCCGGCCAAGGTTATCCCATCAATGAAGCAGGCCAGCTGCGCGTCGTCAGGCGCGGAGGAGCCGCAGAGCCAGCCCTGGAAGCTGAAATCGGCGTTCCCATCGGAAAAGCGGAAGGCTTGGCAGCCCTGCTCGCCCTTGGCCGCCAAGGTCAGGGGAGCGGCCTCGAGGGTGCCGAACTTCGTCGCCACCGTCCGACCCTGGCCCTGATGCGCGACGGCTAGGCCCGCGCGGGCGGCCCGGCGCACGATGTCGATGTAGAAGCTGCCCGCTGTCTCAGGCGCACCCTGCACGAGGGACACTTGGGCGTAGCGGAAGTCGCCGAAGCGGCCGAGGATCAGGGTATCCTCCCGCGCGCCGTTCGTGTGCTGGCGCGCCTCCGTAGCGACAGGGCCTGAGGCGCCCGCGAGGGCATAAAGAGCCGGGGAGGCGGGGACCGGCGTCCAGGCCGGCGCGGGCGCGACCAGAACGGAGGAGGGCACCTCCTTTGCGCGCTCAGTCGGGCGGCGCGCCGGTTCCAGCTGCAGGGCCAAGTAGGCAAGCCCTGCGATGCTGCAGAGGGACATCAGGATCACCCGCAGCCAGGACGGCCGCCTGCGCCTCAGGCGCCGGGCCGGGCGCTCGTCGACCCAGTCGGCGAGATCCTCCTCGTCCCATTCAGCATAGCCTGCCCTCGGCATCGCGCCACCACTCACGTCTACGGATTACGTCATCCCCATGTTCTACCGTGACACTGGCCAGGGTTCGAAAGGTTTTGCTAAGCAAGGTAAACCGAAGGTTAACCCAGCAGAGCCTGCATGCCCGAGACTATCGTCCGCCTCGCCACCCTTGAAGATGCGGCCGATATCGCGGCGCTGATTCGCGCGCTGGATCTGCACTATGTCGGCCCCGAGGTGGCTCAGCCTCTCGAGCCGACGCAAACCATGGTCGAGCGCTCGATGCGCGAACAGGAGGGCACCCGCTATGCTCTGGCCTATCACGAAGGGCGTGCCGTCGGACTGGCCTGCTTCGCCGTGCTGCGGCCCGGCTTCAAGCTGTCGGGGCTCCTCTTCGTCAAGGAACTCTTCGTCGAAGGCGAAGCCCGCGGCCAAGCGGTGGGGATGGTGCTGATGCGCTGGCTGGCGGACTACGCCCGCAAGCTGGGCGTCACCCGCATCGACCTCACCACGGATGGCACCAACACGGGCGCTCAGGCGTTTTACGAGCGCCTCGGGGCCGAGCGGATGAACAAGGTCTTCTACCGCTTCAATCTCTCGACCGAGGTGCTGACGGGCGATTGAACGCGGCGAACCCAAGGAAACGCTTGACGAAAGCGTGTCTTTGGTGTGTTTCTGGCGCGATCAAAGCCGCAACCAGGCTTTGGATGGACGATGGCAATGGCGCTGCTCACCCTGACGACGAGCAAAACGAAAACCGCCACGACGGCTGTGAAAACAGCCGAATAAGCCTCGTCGTCCCCGGTCCTCTCTCCCACGGGGCGAGAGGCAGCACCCGAGCAGGGTCTTCAAATTTTCCGGGGAGAGCCGCAACAGGAGAAGTCACATGGGTTTCAAGATCGCCGTCGTCGGTGCGACCGGCAATGTGGGCCGCGAGATGCTGAGCATCCTTGCCGAGCGGGCCTTCCCGGCCGACGAGGTGGTGGCGCTGGCCTCCCGCCGCAGCCAGGGGTCGGAAGTCTCCTACGGCGACAAGACCCTCAAGACCAAGACCCTCGACACCTATGACTTCTCCGACGTCGATATCTGCCTCATGTCGGCCGGCGGCGAGGTCTCCAAGGAGTGGTCGCCCAAGATCGCAGCCCAAGGCGCGGTCGTGATCGACAACTCCTCCGCCTGGCGCTACGACGCCGACGTGCCGCTGGTAGTGCCGGAGGTGAACGCCGAGGCGCTTCGCGACATGAAGAAGGGCATCATCGCCAACCCGAACTGCTCCACGGCCCAGCTCGTGGTGGCCCTCAAGCCGCTCCATGACCGCGCCACGATCAAGCGCGTTGTGGTCGCCACCTACCAGTCGGTTTCCGGCGCCGGCAAGGACGGCATGGACGAGCTCGACCGCCAGACCAAGGCGCTCTACTCCCTGCAGGACGTGCAGGAGAAGAAGTTTCCCAAGCGCATCGCCTTCAACCTGATCCCCCACATCGACACGTTCATGGAGGACGGGTACACGAAGGAAGAGTGGAAGATGATGGTCGAGACCAAGAAGATTCTCGACCCGAAGATCAAGCTCACCGCAACCTGCGTGCGCGTGCCGGTCTTCATCAGCCACTCGGAAGCCGTGAATGTGGAGTTCGAGAACCCGATCACCGCCGACGAGGCCCGCGACATCCTGCGGTCGTCGCCCGGCATCATGGTGGTCGATAAGCGCGAGCCCGGCGGCTACATCACCCCGCACGAGGCCGCCGGCGAGGACGCCACCTACATCTCCCGCATCCGCGAGGACATCACGGTGGAGAACGGCCTGTCGTTCTGGTGCGTGTCCGACAACCTGCGCAAGGGCGCGGCGCTCAACGCAATCCAGATCGCGGAATCCATGGTCAATCGCGGCCTGCTGAAGGCCAAGAAGCAGGCGGCCTGATCCGACCGCACATCAAAATGAAAGGCCGCCTTCGGGCGGCCTTTTTGTTTCAGGTTCTTTCAGCCGGCGGACTTCGTCGCTCAGGCGGCCTGCTGGTCGGCCGATCCGACCGGAACGGCGATCGTGCAGCAGACTCCCTCCCGCTCGAAACGCAGATCCAGCTGCCCTGCGAGTTCCCGGGTGATCGTCTGCCGCAACAGGCGTGAACCGAAGCCCGGACTCGGCTGGATCTTGAGCGCGGGCCCATCCAGCTCGCACCAGTCCACCGTCAGGACGGCTTCCTCGCCCCACCCGTCGATCCTCCAGTCAACCTGTATTCTGCCGGCAGCTGTCGACAAGGCGCCGTACTTGACGGCGTTGGTGCTGAGCTCATGGAACGCCATGCCCAGGACCACGGCCTCCTTCGGCGCAAGATGCACCTCCGGCCCGGCGATCCCGATGCGCCCCGGAGCCGTCATGTAGGGTCTGAGTTCCGTCTCAAGGATGGTTCTGAGGGAGGCTCCCTCCCAGTGCGTCTCGTTGAGAAGGTTGTGCGTGCGTGACAACGCCAGCAGGCGCTCCTGGAAGCGCTCCTGCGCCTCCTGAGGCGAAATGCCCGTACGGTGGGCCTGCCATGCGAGCGATTGAACTGTCGCCAGCGTGTTCTTCACGCGGTGATTCAACTCGTCGATGAGCAGCTTCTGGCGCCTGTCGGCCTCCCGACGTTCCGTCACGTCCTCCACCACCCGCACGGCGTAGAGGAAATTGCCCGATGCGTCCTTGAGAGCCGTACTGGTCACGCGGGCCCAGCGGCGGCTGCCGTCCCTGCGGGTGAACTGGGTCTCGGTGGTATAGGTGTCCAGTTCGCCCGCAACCTGGCGCGCGAAGAGGTCCAGATCGCTTTTCAGGCTGCCCGCCTGGGTGACATAGGCGAAGTGCTGTCCGATCAGCTCCTCGCGGGAGTGGCCCGTGAGCTTGCACCGGGCTTCATTGACGGAGATGAACCGGCCGTCCCGGTCGATCTCGGCGATGCCCAGGGCTGCGTTTTCGTGGGTGGCGCGAAGGCGGGCTTCGCTCTCCCGCAGGGCCGCCTCACGCTCCCGAAGTTCCAAGGAGGCCGAGACGAGCGCCTTGCTGACGCGGTCGGTCTCCGCGATTCCGCTCTCATCGGCCGTGATCGGCTCGCCGCGTCCGAGACGGTGTGCCTGCGCGACAAGCCCCTCGACCGGGGTCGCGATGCTGCGGCCGACCAG
This sequence comes from Microvirga sp. BSC39, assembly GCF_000739015.1. GTDB lineage: Bacteria > Pseudomonadota > Alphaproteobacteria > Rhizobiales > Beijerinckiaceae > Microvirga. Next base: position 80,047 of record NZ_JPUG01000025.1, on the reverse strand, counting down.
CCACGCCATGATGGCTCCGAGGGCCAGAAGGAACCCACCGGCCCCGGCGAGGTAAAGGGCCGAGCGCCAGGGGGCTGCCGTGATCTCCGACCGGGGGACCGCCAGGATCGTCGACCATCCCGAGCCGGGGGAGCGGGACAGGGCCAGCAGGGTCGAGACCCCGTCCAGGGAAACGCTCTCGAAGACACCCTGCGGCACCCCGGCCCCAGCCCGCTTCACATTATCCGGAGTGGCCGGCTTGCCCACGAACCGATCGGCATCCCGGCTCCGTGCCACCACCATCCCATTACGGTCGATGATTGCGCCAATCCATGTGGGAGGCAGATTCTGGTCCGCGAGAATCCGGCTGACCGAGCCGGCCAGCATGTTGATGCTGACGTAAAGCTCGGACCCGTCCCTGGCCGTCACGATGGTGTCGAGGGCAACAGTCGGCTGCTTCGCCATGAAGCCCGTGAACAGATTGCTGATCCTCACCGTCCCGGCTGTCAGGCCCTTGCGATGATCCTTGCTCTCGATCACCGGCAGAGGGCTGCCGGGCGGGAGCAGCGTGTTGACGACTTGGCCCCGGTCATCCGCAACGACGATCCAGGTGCCCGGCAGACGGATCGCCGCCCGTGCCCGGGCATCGAACTCGGCGTAGTCCTTCTCGATGAGCTGGGGCGATGTCGACAGGGCCCAGAGCAGAGCCTCCGCCTGCCCGAACTGGCGATCCACGACGAGGGACAGGGCTCTGGCGGTTTCCTGAAGATGCTTCTCGACCTCCTCGCGATCATGACGATATCCGGCATAGACGATGAAGCCCGCGGTCGCGAGCGCCGGAATCAGCAGGACGAGGGTGAGAAGGATCAGGCGCGAGCGCAGCGTCGGGAGGCTTTGGCGGGCGACCGTCCGAATCCATCCTTCTTCCGGAAACGGTACGGGCTTGCCCACTGTGCGATCGCTCCTTCCAGGAACCTGTGCCTCATCATAGATGGCGCCACGGATGATCTTTGCCATGGGGTGCACCGACACACATGCCTGATACCACGTAACAGGCGCACTGCAACGGGCTCATTTTACCCTGAGAAGACTTGAGACGGTCTTTATCCCTTGACCTCGCGGGCGGAAAACATCGACACGCGCTCCGGCATGTCTTCCACCGCCGGCCTGAACTCACCGGTCTCGGGATCGCGCACCATCAGCACGCCGGTGGCCACGCCGAAATAGGCCCCGTGGAGCTGCAGCTTGCCGCGCTCCACCAGGATGCGCACGCACGGGAACGTCATCAGGTTCTTGAGGCTGTTCTCGATGGCGGCAAGTTCGAGCCGCGGCAGGTATTCGTCGAGATCGCCATTGGGAGGTCCGAGCCGTTCGCCGGCGGGCTTGATCAGGTTCATCCAGCGGCCAATGAAATCGCCCGGCGAGAGCGGCGCGGTCTCGTCGGCAAACGCGCGCACGCCGCCGCAGCGGGCGTGTCCCAGGACGACGATGTGCTTGACCCTGAGCGCCTGCACGGCGAACTCGAGCGCCGCCGACGTGCCGTGATAATCGCCCCCCGTCTCGAAGGGCGGCACCAGATTGGCCACGTTGCGCACCACGAAGAGCTCGCCGGGGCTCGCGTCAAAAATCACCTCCGGCGACACGCGGCTGTCGCAGCAGCCGATCACCATCACCTCCGGCGACTGGCCCTTTTCGGCGAGTGCCTCGAAGCGGTTCTTCTCGCGCGGGAAACGCTCGTCGAGGAAGGCGCGGTAGCCTTCGGTCAGGCGGGTCGGGAACATGTGGTCGCTCCTATGGGACGGGGGCTTATAAGCCCCTGGGCCCGAAGCCTCAACCGGCTGGGGTTTTCAGAAATGATCCGAACGTATGACCTGCACGTCGGAGATTGTGACGATGCCGATGTGGCGGGCCACCACCGCATAGACCTCTTCCAGGACCGGGTCGAGCCGGGCGGGATCGGTGATGCAGATCACCATCATCATGCGGCCCGCATCGCCTGCGAGCCCCTCGCTGCTCCAGGGGCCGTCATGTCCGCGGCCAGCCAGCGCGGGGATCACGGTGTAGCCCGTGACCTGGGACCGGTCGAGGCGATCCAGGAGCCGCCGCAGGGCCGGATACTCGACGACGATTTCGATGCGCTTCTTCGGATGGGTCTGCATGGCCGTTTCTTCCTTCGAGAAGATGTCTACCCTGTCACGAGTCCGGCCAGGGCCAGATAGAGAGGAATCCCGATGGACAGATTGAAGGGAAAGGTCACCCCGAGCGACAGGGTGAGATAGATGGCGGGCTTCGCCTCCGGCAGGGCAAGGCGCATGGCGGCCGGGACGGCGATGTAGGAGGCCGAAGCCGCAAGCGTGACGAACAGGGCTGCGCCGCCCAGCGAGAGGCCCAGCGGCCAGACCGCCAGGGTGGCGAGCGCCGCGCCGATCAGCGGCATGACGATGCCGAAGCCCAGGACCGGCGGCGAGAGATGGCGCGCCCCTTCGCGCATGCCGCGTCCTGCCACGAGACCCATGTCGAGCAGGAAAAGACACAGCACGCCGCGAAACGGATCGACGATGAACGGAGCGATCATCTGCAAACCCTTGGGGCCCGTGGCCCAGCCGATGAGGAACGAGCCCACCAGCATCACCACCGAGCCGTTGAGGCCGACCTCATGCAGAAGGGACCCCAGCCCCTCGTTCCCGTTTCTGGCCGGCTGGCCGCTGCGGGCCAGCAGCAGGGCGGAGAGAATGGCGGGCGTTTCCATGACGGCCGCCACGGCGACGATGTAGCCCTCGAAGGGCAGGTTCTGCCCGCGCACGATCTCGGTGGCCGCGATGAAGGTGACGATGGAGATCGAGCCGTAATGGGCCGCCACCGCGGCCGCATCCACCCTGGACAGGCTGGAGACCGCGCGCAGAACCAGGAAGCCGATGACGGGAAGGGCGAAGGACAGGGCGATGCCCATGCCCATCACGCCGAGCATGCGCAGGGTGATGCCGTTCGCCGCCACTTCCACCCCGCCCTTGAAGCCGATGGACAGCATCAGGTAGAGCGCGAGCGTCTTGGCCACCGCCTCGGGGATCGTCAGGTCCGAACGGGCAAGCGCCGCCGCCAAGCCTAGTGCGAAGAACAGCACCATCGGCGACAGAAGATTCTGGGCGGCAAGGTCGACAAGGTTCACGGCAACAGACCTGCGGATGAGAGACGATTGCGGGGGAAGACCCGGCTCCTCAGGAAGCGATCTCCGCGAGGCGGGCGAGCTCGACATTGGCGCCGCACAAGAGCACGCCGACACGTTCGCCCGGGCGCGGCTTGTAGGATCCCGAGATCAGCGCCGCCAGAGCCGCCGCACCGCCGGGCTCGGACGCGATGCGGTAGTCGCGCCAGAGCAGCCTTTGCGCATCGCGGATCGCCGCGTCGCCGACGAGGGCCACGTGATCGACCGCCTCGCGGCAGACGGCATAGACCAGATCGCCCGTGTTCTTGGCGCCGAGCGAATCGGCGGCAACCGAGTCGATATCGACGTCGACCGGCCCTGCGGCTTCCAGCGCCGCATGCAGCGCCCGCGAGCCTTCCGGCTCCACACCCACCACCTTCACCCGGCCGGCCCACCAGCTGGCGACGCCGCTGATGAGGCCTCCGCCGCCCACCGCCACGAGCACCGTGTCGAGGGCGGGGCCGTCCTGCTCCCATTCCAGCGCCGCGGTGCCCTGGCCGATCATCGTGCTTTCCGCGGCGAAAGGATGAATGCGCAGGGCGCCTGACTCCGCAACGAAGCGGTCGCAGGCTTCCTGGGCATCGGCGTAGCGTGCGCCGCCGATCACCACCTCGGCGCCGTGCGAGCGGATGACGGCGATCTTGGCGGGGCTCGAGATCTCCGGCACGAAGATGCGCGCCTTCACGCCGAGCTGCTTGGCCGCATAGGCTACCGCGGCGCCGTGGTTGCCGCCGGAGGCGGCCGCCACGCCGGCGGACGGCACCTCCTGCGACAGGAGGGCGTTGAAGGCGCCGCGCGTCTTGAACGAGCCGGCGTGCTGCAGGAATTCGAGCTTCAGGCTCACCGGCCCGTCATGGCCGAAGGCCCCCGTCTGGTTCAGGACGGGCGTGCGACGCACGTGCAGGGCAATGCGGGCATGGGCGGCTTCGATCTCGGCGCGGGTGATGGTCATGATCTGCGCAGGGTCCAGATGCCGACCGGCAGGCCGTGGGCGTCGCGGCCGGGCGGGTCGGGAAAGGGTTGTCCTCCACCTCTCGCGATATCCAGCGCCACGGTCAACCCCGCCAGCGCATCGAGCAGGTCGTCCGCGGCCGCGCAGCGCGGCGGTGATGCGTGGATCAGGCTCTCGGGCAGGAGGCCGGATCGGCTGAGAAGCCTGCGTCGCAGGTCCATGCCCGGCCCATAGGGGGTGCCCTTGACCTTCTTCGGCTGGTCGAGGGCTTGAGCGTTGTTCAAGGCCCAGAAGGCGAGTTCCGGATGCACTTCGTAGATGCGCGTCATCAGAACGGGCCGGGCGCGCAGCAGGGCGTCGATCTCACGGATCTTGGGAAAGATCGCAAAGCCCTGGCGCGAGACTTTTCGCGACGGCTCGGACGTGGCGGCGGCGATCGCGCAGGCTTCCCTATAATCCTCGGCCTCCACGGCGCGGCGCGAGGGAATGGCGAAGACGGAGGATTGCCGTTGCTCAAGCAGCGGGCGGATCAACTGCTCCGGCAGGCGCCCCGAGCCTTCCGTGCGCTCGGGCAGGCCGATGGGCATGTCGACGGCGATCACCTCGGGCCTTTCGGGCGCATCGACGATAGCGGCAAAGGTCGGCGCCGTCATGATGCGGTGCTCATACGGATTGTCGGCCCGCATGAGCACCCCGATCCACCCGGCCCGGCAACCGTCGACACCTGCAACCCACATTCTTTCTGCTCCACTTGTCATCCCCGGCGAGCGAAGCGAGGGAAGGGGATCCACTCATACGCGCTGCAGCTATGGATTACCTTCCCCTCCGCTGCGCTCCGGCCGGGAATGACACTGTTCTTCACGTTCAGCCATGATTACAACCGATCTGCCGTTCAGGGGAAAAGCCATGACCGCCATCCGCCCGCGCCGCAGCGCGCTCTACATGCCGGGCTCCAATGCACGAGCCGTCGAGAAGGCGAAGACGCTCGCCGCAGACGTGGTGATCTTCGACCTCGAGGATGCGGTGGCGCCGGACGTGAAGGCGGAGGCGCGCGAGCGGGTCTGCGCGGCGGTGCAGGCGGGCGGGTATGGGAAGCGGGAACTGGTGATCCGCGTCAACGCCCTCGAAACGCCGTGGGGCGAGGCCGATCTCGGGGCGGCCGTTGCGGCGGGGCCCGACGCGATCCTCGTGCCGAAGGTGTCGTCCACTGAAACGCTCGCTGCGGTGGGTTTGCGTCTGCGCAGGCTGGGCGCCGCTGAGCACATCCGCGTCTGGGCCATGATCGAGACGCCGCTTGCGATCCTGAATGCGGAGGCGATTGCCAGTGCGGCGCGCGACGTCGACACGCGGCTCGACTGCCTCGTCATGGGCACGAACGATCTCGCCAAGGACACCCGTGCGCGCCTGCTGCCCGGACGGGCCGCGATGTTGCCCTGGCTCATGACGGCGCTCGCCGCCGCGCGGGCGCACGGCATCGACATCCTCGACGGGGTCTATAACAGCCTGTCCGACCCGGACGGCTTTCGCACAGAGTGCGGGCAGGGCCGCGATTGCGGCTTCGACGGCAAGACGCTGATCCACCCGGATCAGATCGCAGCGGCGAACGACATCTTCGCGCCGTCACCGGACGAGGTCACGAGCGCCCGCGCCATCGTAGCGGCGTTCGAGCGGCCGGAGAATGCGGGCAAGGGGGCCATCAGTCTCAACGGTCGTATGGTGGAGCGGCTGCATGCCGAGATGGCGAGGCGCGTTCTGGCGCTGGCGGAGGCGGTGTCGGATCGCTCAGGGCATCATGTTTAAGCCAGAAGCCTGCTCTACGATGCCTCCAAGACATGCTTGGAGTAGGTATCCCTCTCGATCTCTAGAATCTCGACGCAAATCTGAACATGAAGTCCTGGATGTTCAGGCACGAGGCCGCTCAATTCCTGCAACAGCATCGTCGACAAGGCGTGCCTGACCGCTGGAGGCCTGTTGCTCATGAGAGCCAGCCTTGCATGAATGAACCCTCGGTTTTCTGGCGAGGTTCCGATCACGAAGCAGTCGATCGGGATTGCGCGGCTTTTGATGTCGACTTCGTCAAAGTGCCCTGAGCCGAAAATTGCCTTGTTCATGTGAAGCAAGGCCTTCTGGGCATCGAACCCGGTCAGGTTTCTTGTAAATTCCAGCGTCAGATGAGGCATTGCGGTTCCGCGATCCGGCCAGGATTGATTGCTCTCGCAGCCTTAGCGCCACCGTGTTCGATGAACAAGGCTTGGGGCCTCAATCCCCCAGCGGCCGCGCCTCTTCCGGCAGCATGATCGGGATGCCGTCACGGATCGGGTAGGCGAGCTTGGCGCGGCGGCTGATGAGTTCCTGGCGGGCCGCGTCGTATTCCAGCGTTTCCTTGGTGAGCGGGCAGACGAGAAGCTCCAGGAGCTTGGGGTCGATCCGCGTTGCCTCCACGGCCGGTGGCGTGTCTGCCTGGGGCGTCTCGGGTGTATCGGGAACCATCGTTGAAATTCCTACTGCATGGTCGAGTCGGAGCCGGCGCCGCTGCGGGCGAGCTCGATCTCGGTCAGCGCGATAAGCACCTCCGCCCGCGACTTGAGATTGGGCGCTTCCAGCAGCGCCTGCTTCTCGCGCACGCCGAACGGGCTCATCATGCACAAAGCGTTCACGAGGGCCTCGTTGGGCGCCTCCTCGATCCCGCGCCAATCGACCTTCACATGCACGGCATCGACGAAGTCCCGCAGGGCCTTCACCACGCCGGCCCGGTCGACCTCGTTCTCGCCGGCGCGGGCCGTGAAGTCTGACGCGAAGGGCTCGAAATTCACGCGGCAGCGGCGGAAGAGATCGATCGGCGGCAGTTCCTCGTCGATGCGGAACCGCGCGATGCCGATCAGCGTGATGAGATAGCGCCCGTCTCCGGTCTCCGCCAGCTGGGTGATCCGGCCGGCGCAGCCGACCCGATAGAGCTTCGGCACCGTCGTGTTGGGATCGTTGTCCGCATCGGGCTGGATCATGCCGATGATGCGGTCGGTTTTCAGCGCCTCATCCACCATCGCCAGATAGCGCGGCTCGAAGATGTTGAGCGGCATCTGCCCGCGCGGAAGAAGAAGCGCGCCGGGAAGGGGAAAGACCGGGATGACCGACGGGCAATCCTCCGGCCCTCGGTACGCCGCGTTCATTCCCATTCCGATCTCCCCAATCTGTGGGACGCGTCAGGAGAACAGGAGCGAGGAGAGCCTCCGCCGCCCTGCCAGCGTCATCTTGTCCATCGGGCCCCAGGCCTCGAAGAACTGAACGAGCTGCTTGCGCGCGCCGTCCTCGTTCCAATTGCGGTCGCGCCGGACGATTTCAAGGAGGTGGTCGACAGCTTCTCCGCGCCGCCCGCGGGCGTTCAACCCGATGGCGAGATCGAACCGCGCCTGATGATCCATGGGATCGCCCTCGACCCGGCGCTGCAGGTCCGCAAGGTCCCCCAGCGAGCCCGCCTGCTCGGCGAGTTCGATGGCCGCGCGGGCGCCGGCAATCGCCGGATCGCCCGCCTTCGCCTGGGGCGCCATGGCGAGGAAGCGCTTGGCGCCCTCGAGATCGCCTACCTCCACATGGAGCTTCACGAGGGCTGCGAGCGCCGCGACGTTCTCGGGATCCTGCGAGAGCACGGCGGCGTAGAGCTCGGCGGCTCCGCCCATGTCGCCCGCGGCTGTCAGGCGGTCGGCCTCCGCCAGGATCTCTTCAACGGCGCTGGGGCCGAGCGGGCCGACCAGGCGCTCGATGAAGCCCTTGATCTGGCTCTCCGGCAGGGCGCCCATGAAGCCGTCCACCGGCTGGCCGCGCTGGAACGCGAACACGGCGGGAATCGACTGCACGCCGAGCTGGCCGGCGATCTGCGGATGCTCGTCGATGTTCATCTTTACGAGCTTCACCTTGCCGCCGGCCGCGCGCACGGCCTTTTCCAGGACGGGGGTCAGCTGCTTGCAGGGGCCGCACCAGGGCGCCCAGAAATCCACCAGCACCGGCTGCTGCATGGACTCGGCCAGCACGTCCTGGCGGAAATTAGCCGTGGTGGTGTCCTTCACCAGATCGTCGGAGGGGGCGGGGTTGTCGGAGAGCATGCGATCCTCGAAGGGTGGAGGCGGAAGAAGAACTTCCCTTAAATGGGAGCTTAAGCGTTGTCTGGCAATTCCGCCGGCGGCTCCGGCAGGCGCAGGATCAGCGGATCATGGCCCGTGGCGCGCAGGAACGCGACCAGATCCTCCCGCGACACGCCCGTGGTCATGGAATTGACCAGGGGGTGAAAGTTCACCCGCTCGTGCTCTATGAGGTTGGCGTCGAGCACCATCGTGACCTTGCCGTCCGTGTCGTTCACCACGGCGAAAGCAGTGACCGAGCCGGGCTCCACTCCCAATAGCGCGCGCAGCTGCTCGGCGGAGCCGAAGGACAGGCGGCCGGAGGCGCCGAGGACTTCGTGCATGCGCTTGAGGTCGATGGCCGTGTCGTGCTTGGCGGAAATCAGGAAGAACCGGCCCTTCTTGTCCTTCACGAACAGGTTCTTGGAATGGGCGCCCGGAATCCGTTCCTTGACGGAGGCCGACTCGGCCACCGTGAACACGGGCTCGTGCTCAACGGTCTCGGCCTCGATGCCGAGTTCCTGCAGGCGCTTCAGGAGTTCTTGAGGGGAGAGATGGGACAAGCAAGCCTCCGTAACCTGCCTGGCTTCTAGCGACCGGATGAAGCAGGCTCAAGGCTTCCTTCGAAAAGATCGCCCCAACCCTCTTGCAAAGCGCGTCGTTTTGGGGCACATCACGGGCCTCGCAACGATGCTTCGGCATCGCGGAGCGCGGGTGTAGCTCAGGGGTAGAGCACAACCTTGCCAAGGTTGGGGTCGAGGGTTCGAATCCCTTCGCCCGCTCCAATTTCTCTCAAGATCGAGAGATATACGAAGGTCCGCCAATCGGCGGGCTTTTCGTTTTTTACCTCCTGCCAGCCGCTCCCAAGCCTTAGGCCTCGCGTCGGAAAAGCTTCCGGCATATATCTCGAAAGAACCGGGAGGGACGACATGGCGGATACGCGGCACCTGAGCATCTTGAAGGAACTCGAGCGCAAGGTGCTCTGGCTGTCCACCTGGACCATCCACAACGCCAATCACCTGCGCGCCAACGAAGACGGGATGAAGATCGGCGGGCACCAGGCCTCCTCCGCGTCCCTCTCGACCATCCTGGCGGCCCTCTACTTCTCAGTGCTGCGCCCTGAGGACCGGGTGGCGGTGAAGCCCCATGCGAGCCCGATCTATCACGCCATCCAGTATCTCTTCGGCCGGCAGACCCGCGAGAAGCTCGAAAACTTCCGCGGCTACAAGGGCGCACAGTCCTATCCGTCCCGCACCAAGGACATCGACGATGTGGATTTCTCCACCGGCTCGGTGGGGCTGGGCGTCGCCCAAACGCTGTTCGCCAGCCTCGTGCAGGATTACGTGAAGGCCCATGGCTGGATGAAGGACAAGCCTGAAGGCCGCATGATCTCGCTTGTCGGCGATGCGGAGATGGACGAAGGCAACATCTTCGAGGCCCTGCTCGAGGGCTGGAAGCACGGCATCCGCAACACGTGGTGGATCATCGACTACAACCGTCAGAGCCTGGATGCGGTGATTCGCGAGGGCCTGTGGCAGCGCTTCGAGGCGCTTTTCCGCAATTTCGGCTGGGACGTGGTGGTGCTCAAGCACGGTTCGCTCATGCAGGCGGCCTTCAAGGAGCCCGGCGGCGAGAAACTGCGCGACTGGATCGATTCCTGCCCCAACCAGCTCTATTCCGCCCTCACCTATCAGGGCGGCGCCGCGTGGCGCAAGCGCCTGCTCGACGATCTCGGCGACCAGGGGCCGGTCACCCGCCTCATCGAGAAACGTTCGGACGAGGAGCTGGCCGAGCTCATGGCCAATCTCGGCGGCCACGACCTGCCGAGCCTGCTCGACGCCTTCGAGAAAGCGCGCCAGCACGACCGGCCGGTCTGCTTCCTGGCCTATACGATCAAGGGCTTCGGCCTGCCGCTCGCCGGCCACAAGGACAACCATTCCGGCATGCTGACGCCCTCCCAGATGGAGGCCTGGCAGAAGACGCAAGGGGTGCGCCCCGGCCATGAATGGGACAAGTTCGAAGGCTTGAAAACGCCGCAGGCCGAGGTCGAGCGCTTCCTCAACGGGGTTCCGTTCATCCAGAAGGGCACCCGCCGCTATACGGCGCCCCAGGTGCCGGTGCCCGAAAAGCTCGCCTTTCCGGCCAATCTGACCATGTCGACCCAGCAGGGCTTCGGGTTCATCCTCAACGAGCTGGCGCGCTCGGACAATCCGCTCGCCTCGCGGGTCGTCACCACGGCGCCGGACGTGACGGTCTCGACCAATCTCGGCGCCTGGGTCAACCGGCGCGGACTCTATGCCCGCGAGAGCCTGGTCGACACCTTCAAGAAGGAGCGGATTCCCTCGACCTACAACTGGGAATTCTCGCCGTCGGGCCAGCATATCGAGCTCGGCATCGCCGAGATGAACCTCTTTATCGTGCTGTCGGCCCTAGGCCTGTCCCACTCCCTCTTCGGCGAGCGCATCCTGCCCATCGGCACCCTCTACGATCCGTTCATCTATCGCGGCGCCGATGCCCTGAACTACGCCTGCTACCAGGATGCCCGCTTCATGATCGTCGCGACGCCCTCCGGCGTGACGCTGGCGCCGGAGGGCGGCGCGCACCAGTCCATCGGCACGCCGCTGGTCGGCATGGCCCAGGATGGCTTGGCCTCCTTCGAGCCCGCCTTCGTGGACGAGCTTGCGGTCATCATGCGCTGGGCCTTCGACTACATGCAGCGCGAGGGCGGCGAGCCTGACGAGAGAACCTGGCTGCGCGACGAGACCGGCGGCTCGGTTTATCTCCGCCTGTCCACCCGCCCCCTCGAACAGCCGCAACGCGAGATGACCACGGAGCTGGCCGACGACATCATGGCGGGCGCCTATTGGCTGCGGAAGCCCGGCCCGAATGCTCAGGTGGTCGTTGCCTATACGGGCGCCGTGGCGCCGGAGGCCATTGAGGCGGTGGGTCTCATGGCCGAGGACCGGCGCGACATCGGGTTGCTCGCCATCACCTCGGCCGACCGGCTCAATGCCGGCTGGACGGCGGCGCAGCGCGCCCGCGAGCGCGGTCTCGTCCATGCCCGCTCCCACGTGGAGCGCCTGCTCGCCGACGTGCCGCCCCATTGCGGTCTGGTGACGGCGATCGACGGCCATCCGGCGACGCTGGCCTGGATGGGCTCGGTCATGGGCCACCGCACCCGCTCGCTGGGCGTGGAGCATTTCGGCCAGACCGGCACGGTCAAGGACCTCTACCGCCATTTCGGCATCGATGCGCAGGGCATCATCGCGGCCGCCGAGATGATCGCCCCAGGACGACCGATCCGGCACCTGCGGGCGGTCTAGCGGGAGCGGAGAGGCCAATCCGAACCGCCCTGCGCGCCCGTAGGCGCGCAGGCGAAGGGGACTTGGAAGCGGCAAAGCAGCGCTGAGGCCCTGCAAGCATTTCGAATGATTTGCGGCCGAATGGTTCACATGCTAACCGCGAGCCTCCAATCGGGAACTTCGCAGAGTCCATGGCGTCCAAGAACATCCTTCGGGGGGACACCCTTCCCTTGATCAGCCGTCTTTGGCGGGACTGGATGCGTCCGCACCGGAAGACGCTGGCCGTGGTGCTCGTGCTGGTGGCCCTGGTGTCCGGCGCGACGGGGCTCTACCCGGTCCTGATCAAGGCGGCTTTCGACGCCTTCGACATCAAGGACGCCAGGGCCATCATGCTGGCCCCGCTCTTCGTAATCGCCGTGACCTCCGTGAAGGGCTTCTCGCTGCTCGCGCTCACCGTGCTCACCAACAAGGTGGTAACACGGATCGAGGCCGACATGCAGACGGCTCTCTACGGTCACATGATCGAGGCCGATCTCTCTCAGATCGACCGCGAGAGCCCGGCGGCCCTTACCCAGCGCTTCACCACCGATTTCTCCTTCATCCGGGAGGCGCTCACCCGCCTGTCAACGGTGTTCCTGCGCGAGACGACGACCCTCATCGCCTTGATCGCCGCCATGCTCTGGATCGACCCGGTTCTGACCATCGTGGCGGCCGTGATCGCGCCCTTCTTCGCCTACCCGGTCAACAAGATCGGCCGGAGGCTGCGCCGGGTCGCCGCCTCGACCCAGGAGCAGACCGGCGTGATGGCGAGTCTCATCACCGAGAGCCTCGCCGGCACCCGCATTGCCAAGACCTATGGACTGGAGCGCTACCTGAAAGCCAAGGCGGCCACGACCTTCGACGACGTCCGCGATCTCAAGATGAAAGCGGCCAATGCCCGCGGGCGGATGGATCCGGTGCTGGAGACGGGCGGCGGCCTTGCTGTGGCCATCGTGTTGATGCTGATCGGCCAGCGCATCCTCTCCGGCGCCAGCACCGTGGGCGATTTCACCGGCTTCGTCAGCGCCCTCGTCATGGCGGCGCATCCGGTCCGGGCGCTCGGCAACCTCAATGCCATCGTTCAGGAGGCGGCGGCAGCCCTTCACCGCACCTTCGACGTGATGGATCAGGCGCCCCGGATCCAGGACAAGCCGGGGGCCGAGCCCTTGCGGCTGACCGGCGGCGAGATCCGGTTTGCCGACCTGTCCTTCTCCTATGACGGAGAGGCGGCGGCCCTCGACCATGTCAGTCTCTTAGCCGAAGCCGGACAGACGACGGCCCTGGTCGGCCGCTCCGGCTCGGGCAAGTCGACGCTCCTGTCCCTGGTGCCGCGCCTCTACGATGCGACCCGGGGCGCCGTGCTGATCGACGGGCAGGACGTGCGTGACGTCTCCCTGGCGAGCCTTAGGCAGGCTGTTGCGGTGGTGAGCCAGGACGTGATCCTCTTCGACGACACGATCCGGGCCAACATCGCCTTCGGACGGTCCGGTGCTTCCGACGAGGAGATCGTGAATGCCGCCAAGGCGGCGGCGGCCCACGACTTCATCATGAGAATGCCGGAGGGCTACGACACGGTGGTCGGGCCGGGAGGCGGCCGCATGTCGGGCGGTGAGCGCCAGCGCATTTCGCTGGCCCGCGCCTTCCTGAAGGACGCGCCGATCCTGCTCCTCGACGAGGCGACGAGCGCCCTGGATTCCGAATCGGAGCGGCTGGTGCAGGATGCCATCCGCAAGCTGATGAAGGGCCGCACCACCCTGGTGATCGCCCACCGCCTCTCGACGGTCCGCAATGCGGAGAAGATCGTCGTGATGGACAAAGGCCGGGTCGCGGAGACAGGCTCGCACGAGGCCCTCATCGCCAAGGCGGGAGCCTATGCCCGGCTGCATCGCCTGCAATTGTCCGACGACAGCGAGGCCAGCCTGGCAGTGTCCTGACCTCGGCTCTTCCAGAGTGAGAGCCCAGAGACGGGAGCGGGTCAGCGAGGCCGCCGGACGGCCCTACTCGCGCCGCATGATCCTGTCGACGAGGAGATGGGACCAGAAGCCGTAACGGAAATTCCGTTCCAGATCGTCTGCGTCGTACCGGGTCTCGATCCAGGTGAGGAACGGAATGCCCTTGGCTTCGCCGTCGCGGCGGTAGAGGTCGAAGAACGCGTCCAGGATGCCGGTCTTCGAGAAGCGGAAATGCCCGTAGCGCATGGACAATTGCCGCTGGGCCTCGTCGATGGACTTGCCCTCGTAGACCACGAGGTAGAGAGCGGCCACGAAGCCGGCCCGGTCGGCCCCAGACTTGCAGTGCAGAACCGCCGGGTATTCGATGGTGTCGAAGAATTCCTTGGCGGAGAGCAGGGTCTCGCGGTCCGGCGCGCCGCGGGAGCGCACCACGAACTCTTCCAGATGAATGCCGAGCCGGTCGCAGGCCTCCTTCTGGAGCTGCCACGAGCCGTGCTCCCGGCCGCCGCGCAGGTTGATGATCGTCTTGATGCCTTCGGCTTTCAGGGCGGCGATCTGGTGCGGTGCCGGCTGGGCCGAGCGCCAGAGCCGGTCCGTGACCGGGTGCTTGTTCAGGTAGAAGAGCCGGAACACGCCGTGATCGGCAATGAGCATATGGGCCCAGGCGCGCAAGCGCCCGGACAGGCCCTCGATGGGTCTGTCCCATCGGGCGATCCGGGCCATGCGGCGGGCATAGCGGACTTCAGGCTTGAGGAACCTGTTGAGCACGTCGATCCAGCAATCGCTTCTGATGTAAGATCATTCGGTTCAAGCCCGAAGGCGGCCCTTATCGACGATGGAGGCCGAATAATCAATCGGCTGCTTCCTATGCCGTTGCCGCAGGGAAAGTTCCTGCTCCTCGGCTAAGGCCGATTCGGCCCGATGCAACCAATCGGTTGCCGGTCCGGCGCCTGTCGTGTAAGGGGTGCGCTTCGAAACAACCCTCGTCAACGACAAGAGCGTCTGGACACCGGCCCTCCCAAGCTCGCCGGCGCCGCATCGTTGAGACCAACAAGCATTTCAGGAGAGCGGCGTCATGGCGTCCACCTTCGAGACCGTCGCCGGCATCATTTCAGAAACGGCCGATATCCCGCGCGAGCAGATCACCCCCGAGAGCCACGCCATCGAGGACCTCGGCATCGACTCGCTCGCCTTCCTCGATATCGCGTTCGCCATCGACAAGGCGTTCGGGATCAAGCTGCCCCTGGAGCAGTGGACCCAGGAAGTGAACGAGGGCAAGGCTCCCGCCGAGGAGTACTTCGTCCTGAAGAACCTCGTGGCGCGCATCGACGCGCTGGTGGCCGCCAAGCAGTCCTGATCGAACGACGATACCGAGGCGGGCCCAGTCGAAGAGGCGATCCATCAAGCGCCCCGCCTCATGGATTCTCTTCCCATTGAACTCGCCCCGGGCGATAGGGTAGGGGATCCGGATGCGCCTCGAATATTTTGAAATGATCGACCAGGTGACGAGCCTCGACCGCGAGACCAAGCGGATCGAGGTATCGTCCGTCGTTCCCCAGGAAAGCCCCGTCTTCGAAGGGCATTTCCCCGGCCACCCCCTCGTGCCCGGCGTTCTCCTCACCGAGACCATGGCCCAGGCCTCCGGCTATCTCGTGCTGGGTCTCATGGGCTTCACCCACATGCCGTTCCTCATGGGCGTCGACAAGGCGCGCTTTCGCACCTTCGTCGGACCGGGTACGGTGCTGAGCGTCACGGCGCAGCTGGAGCATGAAGGCTCGGGCTATGCGGTGACCAAGGCCAGTATCACGGCCGAGGGCAAGCCGATCTGCGATGCGGAGCTGCGCTTCCGGATCATGCCCTTCCCGGAAGGCATGGACGGCCTGATGCGCACACAAGCCAAGCGCATCGGCCTCCTGGAGGAGAGTGTCTGATGCGGGATGTCGTCATTACGGGAGTGGGCCTCGTCTCCTCGGCCGGAGAAGGCCTGGAGGCACACCTGGCGGCGCTTGCCGGCGGTGCCCCGAACACGGATGCGGCCAGTTTCGAGCCCTTCCCGGTTCACCCGGCGATCCCGCTCGAATGGGACCGGCAGATCCCGAAGAAATCCGACCAGCGGCAGATGGAGCCGTGGCAGAAGCTCGGCTGCTATGCGGCGGGCCTCGCCCTCGACGCGGCCGGCGCCAAGGAGGATGCGGCTCTGAAAAGCCGCATGCAGCTCATCGTCTCGGCCGGCGGCGGCGAGCGGGATTATGCCGTCGACGGGCAGATCCTCACCGGGCTGCGCCAGGCGGACAACCCCGGCGTGTTCCTCAACGAGCGCCTCATGGGCGACCTGCGTCCGACCCTGTTCCTGGCCCAGCTCTCCAACCTGCTCGCCGGCAACATCTCCATCGTACACGGCGTCACAGGCGCCTCCCGCACCTTCATGGGCGAGGAATCGAGCGGCGTCGATGCCATCCGCATCGCCCGCGAGCGCATCGCGTCGGGCCAGGACGACATCTTCCTCGTCGGCGGCTCCTACAACGCTGAGCGCCCCGACGTGCTCCTCATCTACGAGATGGGCGGCTTCCTCTGGAAGAAGCCCTATGCTCCCGTCTGGGAGCGCCCCGCGGAGGGCGGCATGATTTTGGGCAGCGGTGGCTGCTTCCTGGTGCTCGAATCCCGCGAACACGCCGCCGCGCGCGGCGCAAAGCCGCTCGCTGCCATCGCGGGCGTCGCCTCCGACCGCCGCCGCCGTCAGCCGGGCAGCGTCGAAGGCGCGCTTCATGGCCTGTCGCGGCAGCTCGGTGCCAGGCCCGAGTTGGTGATCTCAGGCGCCACCGGCATCAAGGGCATCACCGACGAGGAACGGGCGGCGCTCAAGGACATCGCGCCCGGCGCTGCCATCCATGCGACCGGCGATCTCGTCGGCCACACCATGGAAGCCCAGGCGCCCATCGGCGTCGCGCTGGCCGCCGGCCTGATCGCCGGGGGCGGACCGAGCGAGGCGCTCGTCACCTCCATCGGACATTGGCGCGGCGAAGGCGCCATCCGGCTCACCAAGGCTTGAGGAGAAGGCTATGGCGCTTCGCGACAAACAGGGCCGCCCGCTCGTCGCCGTCACCGGCATGGGTGTGGTCACGTCCCTCGGCCAGGGCAAGGATGACACCTGGGCCGCCCTGACGGCCGGACAATCCGGCATCCACCGCATCGAGCGCTTCCCGACGGAAGGCCTGCGCACCACCATTGCGGGCACCATCGATTCGGTCGATGTGGAGCCCTTCTGCGCCCCCATGCTGTCCGAGCGGCTCGCCATGCTGGCGGCCGAGGAAGCGGTGGGCCAGTCGGGTCTGGCGTCCAGCGATTTCCCGGGCGCGCTGTTCATCGCCGTGCCGCCGGTGGAAATGGAATGGCCGCAGCGCGAGGCTTTGGCCAAGGCTTCCGGCCAGGACGGCGACGTCACCTACAAGGACTTGTTGAAGGCAGCCGCATCGGGCGATTTCAGGCCGTGGCATGATCTCTTCATCTTCGGCACGGTGGCCGACCGGGTGGCTGACCGCTTCGGCACCAGGGGCTCACCGATCTCGCTCTCGACTGCCTGCTCGTCCGGCGCCACGGCGATCCAGCTCGGCGTCGAGGCAATCCGCCGCGGCGAGACCGATGCCGCGCTCTGCATCGGCACGGACGGCTCGGTGAACCCCGAATCGCTGATCCGCTTCTCCCTGCTCTCGGCGCTCTCGACCCAGAACGAGAACCCGGAAGGCGCCTCGAAACCTTTCTCCAAGAACCGCGACGGCTTCGTCATGGGCGAGGGCGGCGCGGCCCTCGTGCTGGAGAATGCGGAGTCTGCTAAGGCGCGGGGCGCAAAAATCCTCGGTTATGTGCTCGGCTGCGGCGAGAAGGGCGACGGCTTCCACCGCACCCGCTCCTCGCCCGACGGCATGCCGGCCATCACGGCGATCCGCGAGGCTCTGGCCGATGCGGGCCTCGCGCCGGACGACATCGACTACATCAACGCCCACGGCACCTCGACGCCGGAGAACGACAAGATGGAGGCCATGAGCTGCACCGCCGTGTTCGGCGAGCGCATGGCGAACCTTCCGATCTCGTCGAACAAGTCGATGATCGGCCATACGCTCACGGCCGCCGGCGCGGTGGAAGCCGTGATGTCGCTCATGACTATCGGCACCGGCCGTATCGCGCCGACGATCAACTATCAGGTGCTGGACCCGGCCATTCCCCTCGACGTGGTGCCGAACGTCGCCCGCGATGCTGGAGTGAACTACGTGCTCTCGAACTCCTTCGGCTTCGGCGGCCAGAACACCTGCCTCGTCTTCGGGGCCGAGCCGAAAGGGGCTTGAGATATGACACGGGTTCTGGTGACGGGCGGCGGCAAGGGCGTCGGTGCTGCCATCGTGCGGGCGCTGGTGGCGGCCGGCCACGATGTCGACTTCACCTACCGCTCCTCAGGCGAGGCCGCGAAGGCACTCGCCGACGAGCTGATGCAGGCGAATGCCGGCCGCACCATCACGGCCCATGAGATCGATCTCGCCGACAAGGCGGCCCTCGAGGCCTTCTGCGAGAGCATCGAGGGCGAGAGCTTCTTCGGGCTCATCCACAATGCCGGCCAGCCCTATGACGCGCTCGCCGCCATGATGCAGCAGGACAAGGCCGAAGCCGCCATGCAGGTGAACTTCTGGTCCCTCACCCGCATCGCCAAGGCGCTCATGCGCGGCATGATCCGCGCCAAGGCCGGGCGCATCGTCGCCATCGGGTCGGTGGCGGCGCTCCAGGGCAATCCGGGCAACGCAGCCTATGCGGCCTCCAAGGGCGCGCTGATCTCCTATTGCCGCACGCTCTCGGTGGAGACCGCAAAGCGCGGCGTCACCGTGAATGTGATCGCACCCGGCTTCATCGACACGGACATGATGGCGCCTTACGCCGCTTATCGCGACAACATGGAAAAGCAGATCCCGGCCGGGCGCTTCGCGAAGCCTGAGGAGATCGCAGGCCTTGCCGCCTTCCTCCTGAGCGAGCCCGCCGCCTACATCACCGGCGCGGTGCTGCCCATCGACGGCGGATTGACCTCGATGCTGGGCGTGCACCGGTAGAACCCGGTCATCCCGGACGGTAAAGCCGACCCGGGATCGCTAGACAGGAATGGTTCCTTTTCCATCACGCTCCAGTGGTGCGGAAATAGCGCGTCATCAGGGCAGCCCACCAGCCGACGCTCATTCCGGCTCCGAGACCTACGATGATGTAGGGCATAAGAATCCAAAGGGGTTCCTGGGTTAGATTGCGGTTAAGAGCCAAGTAGACTTCGATGGAATAGCGCATCCCGAACAGGATGAGGCCGGTCACGAGCCAGAACGCGGTGCCGGGCATGCTGACGATCCCTTGCGACCGGTCGATGCCGATCCGCAAAACCATGGCCCAGGCGGCGCCAATCCCGATGCCCAGGAGACATCCCGTCAGCCAGAGCGGGAGAATATCGCCAAGACGCGTCGAACTGAGGAGCATGCCGAGCGCCACCGTCAGAAAGATCCCTGGCGCAAGGCTGAGACCGACAGGGCTTCTCCTGCCAGGGTGCAAGGCCGTCATGCCCAGGTAGACAATCAGCACGAGGACGCCCCAAACCCACGAGGGGGTTCCGGTAAGTATTGCCAAGACTGAACGCATGTGCTGATCCTTGGTGCAAATCCTGTATCGTTATATCTCTCCGGAAAGGCCGAGGAAACGTTCATCCGGCTTGTCACTCCTGGTCGTGCCCCTTGAGTGTCAAGCAGTTCACCTCGTGCTCTGCAGGAGTCTCCATGACCCGGTTCATCTGCATCCAGTGCGGCACCCAATTCGCCGAGACGGCCGCGCCACCACCGTCCTGCCCGATCTGCGAGGACGAGCGCCAGTGTGTGCGTTGGTCCGGACAGAAATGGACGACCTGCGAGGAATTGCGGGCGAGGCATCGCAACGTCTTCAACGAGGAGGGAGGACCTGTCGGCATCGGGATCGAGCCTGATTTCGCCATTGGGCAACGGGCGCTCGCGATACCCGCGGGAAGTGGCGCCATCCTGTGGGATTGCATATCCCTCGTGACGGAGGAGGCGGTCGAGCGCATCCGCCGCATGGGTGGCCTCAAGGCCATTGCGATCTCGCACCCGCATTTCTACTCCGCGATGGGCGAGTGGAGCGAAGCGTTCGACGGTGTGCCGGTCTATCTGCACAAGAATGACCGGTCGTGGGTCATGAATCGGCACCAGGCAATCCGGTTCTGGTCGGGCGAAGCCCTGGAGATCGCATCAGGCTTCACGTTGATCCGCACCGGCGGACATTTCGAGGGCAGCACGGTGCTGCATCATGCAGGCGGCGCGGAGGGCCGGGGCGATCTGTTCGTGGGGGACAGCATCTCGGTTCTCCAGGATCGCCGCCACGTCAGCTTCATGCGCAGCTATCCCAACGCCATTCCGCTCAATCGCGCCGCCGTGGAGCGGATCGGCGCGGCCGTCGCTCCTTACCCGTTCGAGCGGATCTTCGGGACCTCCGCACAGCGGCATATCTCACAGGACGGAAAGGGGGCGATGACCCGCTCCATCGAGCGATACTTGGCTGCGATCCGTGACTGAGCAGGTCGATAGGGCGTCGAGGCCACGGACCTTGCCATCCGCCCCAGCGCGCTTTAAGCCCCCGCAAACAGTTTCTCCACGTCATGGCCGGGCTTGTCCCGGCCATCCACGTCTTTGTCCAGCAAGACGGAGATCCCTGGAACAGGTCCGGGGATGACGACGACAAGGATTTCAGCTTATGCGCTCCCTCCAGCTCTTCGGCGACCGTGACCTTCGCCTCACCGAGATCGACGCCCCGCCGCCGCCCGCGCCCGGCGAGGTGCAGGTGCGGGTGAAGGCGCTGGCGCTGAACTTCCTCGACGTCTGGGGCTTTCGCGGCATGGCGTTCGCCAAGCGCAAGATGCCCCAGGCCGTGGGCGTCGAGGCTTCCGGCGAGATCGCGGCGGTCGGCGAGGGCGTCACCCGGTTCAAGGCGGGGGACCCGGTCACCATGTACGGCGCCGAGACCTGCGGCCATTGCAGCGCCTGCCGGAAGGGCTGGGACAATCTGTGCGAGAACGTCGCCGGCATCATGGGCTTTCACATCGACGGCTTCGCCCGCGAGCTGATCAACCGGCCCGAGCGCCTCGTGATCCCGGTGCCGCAGGGCGTCTCCTTCGAGCAGGCGGCCTGCGCACCCATCGGCTTCGGTACGGTGCAGCACATGCTGTTCGACAACGCCAAGCTCGAGCCCGGCGAGTCGATCCTCGTCCATGCGGGCGGCTCCGGCATCGGCACGGCGGCGATCAAGATGGCCAAGGCCATCGGCTGCACCGTCTACACGACGGTGGGCGACGACGAGAAGGGCGAGAAGGCGAAGGCCCTGGGCGCCGATTACGTCGTCAACTACCGCACCGAGCGCTTCGAGGGCGAGGTCCGGCGACTGACCAAGCGCAAGGGCGTCGACGTGGTGTTCGAGCATGTGGGCGCGGAGACCTGGAACGGTTCGCTGCTCTGCCTCAAGCGTGGCGGCCGCCTCGTCACCTGCGGCTCGACCTCGGGCGTCTCCACCACCATGAATCTGATGCAGCTCTTCCAGCAGCAATACCGGATCTTCGGGTCCTTCGGCTGCCGGATCGAGAACATCAGCCAGTCGCTCGACAAGATGGCCCAAGGCATGAGCCCGGTCATCGACGCGGTCTTCCCCCTGGACGAGTTCCAGAAAGGCCTCGAGCGGCTCGAGGGCCGCAAGGTCTTCGGCAAGGTGCTCGTGACGTTCTGAGCCGGAAGCCGGCCGCTCGGCCAATGAGCCGCGACCGCAGACCTTGACGAAACCGTCTCTCCGCGAAAAGACCCGGGGAGCTTCTTTTCAGGCCAGGATCCCGACAACGTGCAGCAGCCCCACCGCCCCCGCAGCCTCGTCTCACGCCTCACGGAGACGATCATGGTCGGCGTCGTGCGCGGCGTCTTCGGCCTGGCGCGCGCCCTGGGTCCCGAACGCTCCGGCGCGGTGGGCGCTGCCATCACCCGCACCTTCGGCCCCCTTCTCAAGGCACACAAGACTGCGCTGAACAACATCCGTGCGGTCCATCCAGAGAAGTCCGGGGCTGAGGTTAAGGCGCTCGCCATGGCCGCCTGGGACAATCTTGGACGCACGGCCGGCGAATACCCGCATCTCGGGCGCCTGTTCGACTTCGATCCGGAGAGCGATGTCCCCGGCCGCACCGAGGTCGACGGCATCGACCACTTCCTCAGCCTGAGGGACGACGGCAAGCCCGGCCTCATCTTCTCGGCCCATCTTGCCAATTGGGAACTGCCGGCGATCTGCGCCGCCCGCTTCGGGCTCGACACCACGGCGGTGTTCCGGGCACCCAACGATCCGGCCATCGCCCGCGTGCTGCACGAGATCCGAAGCGAGACCATGGGCAATCTCGAAGCGGCCCGCCAGGGCGCGGCCTTCGCTATGCAGGGGGCGCTGGAGAAGGGCGGGCATCTGGGCATGCTCATCGACCAACATTTCACCCGCGGGGTGATCGTGAACTTCATGGGCCGCCCGGCCCTGGTGAACCCGATCCTGGGAAAATTCGCCCGCCGCTTCGACTGCCCGGTTCATGGGGTGCGGGTGATCCGGCTGCCGAACCACCGCTTCCGCCTGCAGCTCACGCCGCCGCTCGATCTGCCGCGCGACCCGGACGGCCAGATCAACGTGCAGGGCGCCATGCAGGCCATGACCTCCGTTGTGGAGGAATGGGTGCGGGAATACCCGGAACAATGGCTGTGGATGCATCGTCGTTGGCGGGTGCCTGCAACCGCTCAAGGTAACGTGAGTTCACCTTGAGGCGGAATTCATGTTCCATGGCGGCATCATGGTATCCCAATTGAAAGCGACCCTGGCGGCCCTTGCATTCGCCGCTTTCCTGCAGCCCGCCTGGGCGGAGCCACCCCGCGCGGTGGTCGAACTCTTCACGAGCCAGGGCTGCTCCTCCTGCCCGCCGGCGGATGAGCTTCTGGTCGAATTTTCCCGCCAGCCGGACATCGTCGCCCTGTCGCTGCCGGTCAATTACTGGGACTATCTGGGTTGGAAGGACACGCTCGCCCATGTGGCCTTCACCGAGCGCCAGAAGGCCTATGCCCATTCCCGCAGCGACCGGCAGGTCTTCACGCCGCAGATGATCGTCAACGGCAAGAAGTCCTCCATCGGGTCCGACCGGGCTCAGGTCGAGAAGGCCATTCAGGTCACCACGAAGGGGCGCAAGACCCTGCCGGTGAATGTCGTCATCGATGAGCAGAACGACACGGTCACCATCACCGTCGAGGAGACGCCCGACACCACCCAGCGCGAGGCCGAGATCTGGATCCTGCCCGTGCTGAGATCGCAGACGGTGCCGATCGAGCGCGGCGAGAACCGCGGCAAGACCATCACCTACGCTAATGTGGTGCGCGGCCTGAACCGGGTCGGCGAATGGCGCGGCGGCTCCGCCCGCTTCGACGTGCCGCTCGACATGGCCCGCAAGGGCGGCGACGCCTATGTGGTGCTCCTGCAAGGCACCGATGCAGCCCGGCCCGGCCTTATCCTGGGGGCCGCGAAGGGCCCAGGCCTTTAATCCAGCAGGATGACCTTGTTGGGCAGCTCGTCCACGTCGTCGAGGTGGGGAGGAGCATGCTGGGCCAAGATCGCGCCCGTGCGCCGGATGGCCTCCTCCAAGCCTTCGATCATCCGGTCGTTGCGGATCGCGGCCGTCAGGTCCGCCACGATACCGGCCCAGATGCTCGGATCGACCCGATCCGCGACCCCTGTATCGGCCAGAATTTCCGCATGGTGCTCGGCCAGCGCCAGATAGATCAGCACCCCGGTCTTCTCCCGCGTGCGGGTCATCCCGCGCCGCAGGAACTCGCGCGAGGCCGCCTCGTGGGCCTGGGCATGCTTGATCGAGCGCGGCACGAGGGCGAAGCGCAGCTTCGGCCAGGAGAGGACAAGGCTCGATGCGAGAGCCACCCCAAGCTGGATCAGGAAGATGCGCGAGGTGCTGATGCCCGTGAGCCAGATCAGCGGCCAGGGCGTGACAAGCCCCGCGAGCATTGCCCAGAGCAGGGGAATGGCGCGGTAGTGCCCGGCCTGTTCGGCAATCACGAGCACGATCTCGCCGGAGGTCTCGCGCTCCACGTCGCCAATCACCCCGGCCAGACGGGCCTGTTCGTCGGTTGAAATCATCTACCAGCTCCCCGAAGCGCCGCCGCCGCCTGACGAGCCACCTCCTCCGGAGAAGCCGCCGCTCCCGCCGGACCATCCTCCACCGCCACCTCCCCACCCGCCGGTGGTGACGATCCAAGGACCATGGCGGCCTCGCCGGATGCCGCGCCTGCGGCCCGCCCCCATCTGGCGCGCGATCAGAAAGAACAGGATCAGCAGGATGACGAAGGCGATGACCGGATCGATGGCGGTGGTGCTGTCCTCACGCACCTGCGCCCGCCGCTGCCATTCCTCCGCATCGCCCGTGAGAATCGACAGCATGGCGTCGACTCCCGCATCGATGCCACCCGCGAAATTGCCTTTCTGGAACTGGGGCGCGATGGCCGTTGTGATGATGATCTTCGACAGGGCATCGGTGAGAGCGCCCTCCAGCCCGTAACCCACCTCGATGCGCACCTTGCGTTCCTGCGGCGCCACGAGAAGCAGCGCGCCGTTGTCCTTCCCCTTCTGGCCGAGCTGCCAGTGCCGGAACAGGCGGTTGGCGTAATCCTCGATCTCATAGCCTCCCAGCGAGCGCAGGGTCGCGACCACCACCTGATCCGTGGTCTTGTCCTCATGAGCTTTCAGCTTTGCTTCAAGCGCTGCCCGCTCCTCGGGCTTGAGGAGATTGGCTGCATCGACCACGCGGGCGGTCAGCGGCGGGAAGGTCTGGGCGAGGGCGGGAAAGGAGGAGAGGAGGGTGAAGAGCGCGATGACAGCTATGAGAAACGCTGTGCTGCCCTCTTCCCCCTTGTGGGGGAGAGCTGGAGAGGGAGGTGAGAGTGCCACCCTGGTCCAGTTCATCGCCGGCACCCCCACCCGGCCGCTGCTGCGGCTGGCTCTCCCCGCAAGGGGAGGGGACATGCCGTACTGCCACTCATTCCGTCAGAACTTTACCGGCGGCGGGCGGTCCGATCCGGCCGTTGCGGTGAACGTCTCCATGGGCTTCGCATCGGGATAGACGATGGAGGCGATCCAGCGGCCCGGAATCGTGCGCAGCTCCGTGTTGTAGGCCTGCACGGTCGTGATGTAGTCGCGCCGCGCCACGGCGATGCGGTTCTCGGTGCCCTCCAGCTGCGATTGCAGGGCTAGGAAGTTGGCGTTGGATTTCAGTTCCGGATAGCGCTCGACGGTGGCGAGCAAGCGGCCGAGCGCACCGGAGAGCTGGCTCTGCGCCTCCTGGAACTGGCGGAACTTCTCCGGGTCCGTGACCGTGGAGGCATCGACCTGCACCTGCGTGGCGCGGGCGCGGGCTTCCGTGACCTGGGTCAGCACCTCGCGCTCCTGCTGGGCGAAGCCTTTGACCGTCTCGACGAGGTTCGGGATGAGATCGGCCCGGCGCTGATACTGGTTCTGCACCTCGCTCCAGGCGGCCTTGGCCTGCTCCTCCAGGGTCGGGACGTTGTTGATGCCGCAGGCCGACAATCCGAACGCCAGGATCAGGCCCATCAGGCCTAAGCGGATCCGGGCGGCTGAGAGCAATGCGGTCATGTCTATCCTGTTCGCGGTTCTTCTTACCCCGCCCGGATCAACACATGGAGCAGGGGCGGCGTTTCAACAAGCGGCTTTGGGGTGGCCGTGCACACGGGATTGAGGCATGATCCCGCCGTCCTTCGCTTGGATTTGCTCCATGACCTTCCTGCCCGACGTCAGCACCCTGCTCACCTACTCGCTCGCCGCCATCCTGCTGTTCATCACGCCGGGCCCGGACATGAGCCTCTCCCTGGCCAAGACCATGGCGGGTGGGCGCAAGGCCGGCATGGCCGCGATGCTGGGCGCGATGGCAGGCTGCGGCGTTCATACGCTGCTGGCGGCGCTCGGCCTCTCGGCGCTGCTCGCCGCCTCCGTGACCGCCTTCACGGTGCTGAAAGTCGTCGGCGCGCTCTACCTGCTGTGGATGGCGTTCGATGCGGTGCGCAACGGCTCGGCGCTGAGCGTGAAGGAGGAGGGCCGGGCGGAGATCCCGTTCTGGAAGACCTTCTTCATGGGGGTCGGCATCAACCTGACGAATCCCAAGGTGGTGCTGTTTTTCGTGACCTTCCTGCCGCAGTTCGTGAACGCCGCGGACCCCCATGCTGCCGACAAGCTCCTGTTCCTGGGGCTCTACTTCATCGTACTCACGGCTCCCATGGGCATCCTGATGATCCTGGGCGCCGACAAGGTGATCGCGCTCCTGCGCGGCCGTCCGAAGCTCATGCGGGGAATCGACTATTCCTTCGCCGGCCTGTTCTCGGTCTTCGCCATCAAGATCCTGACGACGGCCCGGTAGACTCGGACCGCCTCGGCTCGCGCCCGCCGATGATGGCCCAGTAGACGAGGCCGGCCACCGCGCCGGTGAGCCCGAGAATGAGGCTCACATGCAGTTCCTCGGGGCTGGCGATCCGCGCCTGCCCGCGCAGGATCCACGGCACCGCCGCCGTGAGCACGCCTGTGGCGAGCCCATGCCAGAGAAGGCTGCGCATCCCCAGCACCTCGCTGACGATGGCAATCAGCAGGGGCGGGAAGATCAGCAGCGTGAACATGATCCGGCCGACCGCCAGGAAGGCGTCCTCCACGATGGGTCCGGGATCTTCCGCCGCAAAGACCGCATCGAGCAGCGACCAGAAGCCGACGAAGAGCGTATCGCCGGTCAGCAGCGCCATCACCGGGTCGACCATGGAGGCAATGAGGAAGAACGTGCCGCTCGCGCCGACGGCGATGAGAAGCGCGAAGGGGATCAGGATGAGCCAGCGGATCATGCCGGGTCTATAGCATGGGCTTTCTCAGGCGTCTGCCTGATGGCGATGCGCCAGTAGATCCAGCCGCAGATGGCGCCGGTAGGGGCCCCTATCGCCAAGGCATACAGCCATTCGTCGCCGAAGTTGGCAGGCGATGAGGTCAGGAGGGCGATGAAACATAAACCCGTCAGAGACCCGGCCATGATCGAAGCCCGTCTCGTGCGCCACTCAGCGGCATTCAGCAGGGCGGCGCAGAGCGCTGAAAGGATGAGGATCGGAATCCCTGCAACGGTGAGCACAACGGTGCTGATAGGGAGAAATTTCAGCAGAGATGGAAGCTCCAGAGGCTCTCCATGCCTCACCATATCAACCAACTCGACGTAAAGCCCTATCAGCAGCCCGGCGATATAGGGGGCAGCCGCAGTCGCAGCTATGATGCCCCAAATGTGGCGCTTCATCGTTACCTGAGGGTGTGACAGACTGCCCTGATGGTACGATATCTCGTGCCTATTGCAAGGATGCCCAGCACCGTGCCGATCCTGGGCACGGTGCCCCAATGACTGGGAGTTCTACTCCCCGTTCCCCACCGCATAAACGCCTTCGGCCCCGATGCCCTGCTCGGCCATCATGCGGGCGCGGGCGCGCAGCTTTTCGGTCTCGCTCTTCAGCTGGCCGCAGGCGGCCAGGATGTCCCGGCCGCGCGGGGTGCGCACGGGCGAGGCGTAGCCGGCGCGGTAGACGATCTCGGAGAAGCGCTCGATCCGCTCCCAGTCCGAGCACTCGTATTTCGAGCCCGGCCAGGGGTTGAACGGGATCAGGTTGATCTTCGCCGGAATGCCCTTGAGCAGCTGGACGAGCTTGCGGGCGTCAGAGTCCGAGTCGTTCACGCCTTTGAGCATCACGTACTCGAAGGTGATGCGGCGCGCATTCGACAGGCCGGGATAGGCCCGGCAGGCGTCGAGCAGCTGCTTGATGTCGTATTTGCGGTTGATCGGCACCAGCTCGTCGCGCAGCTCGTCGCGCACCGCGTGGAGCGAGATCGCCAGCATGGTGTTCGCTTCCGCACCCAGGCGCTCCATCTGCGGCACCACGCCGGAGGTGGAGACCGTGATGCGCCGGCGCGACAGGGTCAGGCCCTCGCCGTCCGACATCACGTCGATGGCGGCCACCACGTTGTCGGTGTTGTAGAGCGGCTCACCCATGCCCATGAACACGATGTTGGACACGAAACGCCCGCCATCACTCGGCACGAAGGCCCCTTCCGGCGGGGTGGCGCCGGGCCAGTCGCCGATGGCGTCGCGGGCGACGATCAGCTGCGCCACGATTTCGGCCGAGGTCAGGTTGCGCACGAGGCGCTGGGTGCCCGTGTGGCAGAACGAGCAGGTGAGCGTGCAGCCGACCTGGCTCGACACGCAGAGCGTGCCGCGATCAACTTCCGGAATATAGACGCACTCGATCTCCGCGCCCTTGTCGAGGGGGCCGGTGGAGGCCATGCGGATCAGCCACTTGCGGGTGCCGTCCTTCGACACCTGCTCGGAGACCACCTGCGGACGGGCAAGGGTATAAGCCGCCGCCAGCTTGGCGCGCAGCTCCTTGCCCATGTTGGTCATCTCGGCGAAGTCCCGGGCGCCCCGGAAATAGATCCAGTGCCAGAGCTGGGCCACGCGCATCTTGAACTCGCGCTCCGGCACGCCGATAGCAGCAAGCGAGTCCTTCAGCTGGTCGCGGGTGAGGCCGACGAGCGAGGCCCCACCGGGGGCAGCTCCCGCCGCGACGGTCAGCTCCGCGGTCTTTTCGATGAACCCGGCCGCGCGCGCGGCATCGCTGACGGCAACAGGAGCCGCATTGGGGTTGCGCTTGGCGATGTCGAGCACCGTCGCCATGGGAGATCATGCCTTCGTTGTTGGGAATTCGGCGGTCTTATAACACGATTGCGCCGGAAAAGTGAGCGTCAAACGCAAAATCCGGGCCTGAGGCCCGGAAGATGCTTATTGGTAGACTGGTTTTCAACCGTGCGGCAGGCTTTAGGACGCGCATTCCTTGCGGGCGTGCTCCAGGGCCTTGTTGAAGCCATTGAGGGAATAACGATCGGTCAGGCTGGAGCCACGGGCGGACTGCGTCTTCACCGTCATGGTGCCGCTCCTCGCCATGGTGGCGATGGCCTGGCCTTCCTCGGCCGGGTTCTTCAGCCAGGCATTGGTGGCCTTGGCCACCAAGGCATAGGACGTGTTGCCTACGGAAACCTCGGCGGGACCGTTCTCCTTGGCCGTGAAGCCGAACTCGAACGCCACCTCGTTCCTCACGTTCTCCGCCGGGCGGAAGGAGACGAAGAGATAGGCCGGGTCGCGGCTGACCGTCTTGGGCGTCCAGTCCTTCGGCCGGCTGAGCGCGTAGCAGATCTTCGAGCGACCGCTCTGGGCCATGTAGACCTCCCAGTCGCCATAGGACGTCACGAGCGAGCCGCCGGGGCTTGCAGCCCGGGCCGGCTTGGCCGTGCTGGCCGCCGCCGCTCCGGCCGCAGCTGCGGCTGGCTTGGCTGGCGAGGTTTTGGCCGACGGGGCAGGCTGAGCTGCCGGTTTCGCGGCGGGTTTGGCCGCAGGCTTGGCCGGGGCCGGGCGGGTTGAGGGCTGCGTCGAACGCTGGGCCTGAGCCAGGGCTGCAGGTCCGGTTCCGATGACGACAAGGGCGGAAAGGATGCCCGCGGCGATGCCGCGCTGGAAAGATGCAGGAGTCATGGGGCGGACCATAAAGCCGGATGGTTAAGAACTTTTCACCATCCCCGTTAAGGCGACGCCGGGCCATTGGCGATGCGTCGAAACGTGGCGGTTGCTTCAAGAATGCCGGTTCAGGCTGAACCGCAGCCCAATAAAAAGGGCCGCCTGAGCGACCCGTTTAGTATCCTTCAAAGCTTGTCGTTTTTGAAATTTGCGGAGGAGTTGAAATCACTTTGATGCTAACGGAATCACTTATATCGATAAGAAATAACATTGCAATAAGTATATATTCTTTTCTTCTGTGAACCTGCCGCAAAGTTTTCAAGCTTAACTTGAAGAGTCGGCCAGGGTCTTTCTGGCCCTTTCTTTGTGCTCTTCCGTGATGGACCCTGCCACCTGGGTGATGGCCGCCGCCAGCACCGCCGCATCGTCGGCAAAGCCGATCAGGGGCAGGATGTCGGCAATCGCATCGGTGGGGAACACGAAGTACGCGATGGCTCCGATGAGAATCAGCTTCACGCGGCTCGGGGTAGAGGGGTCGGTGGCGCAGAAATAGGCCGCCACGAGATCCTCCGCGAAGGGGATCTTGCCGGCCACGCGCTTGAACTTCTCCCAGAAGCGGCGCTTGAAGCCCTCCTCGTCGCGGGTCGCCTCGCGCATGGCCTCCATCTCGGCCTTGGTGAAACGCTTCATGAAGGGTTCGCTCATCCGGTCTGTTCCTTCCATGGTCTGCGTTCCCGTTGTGTCGAAGATACCGTAAGAGGTGTCCCAGCACAGGGAGAAAAGCGATGAAGCTCGACAAATTGATGGCAGCCGTCGTCACCGGGGGCGCTTCGGGCCTCGGCGAGGCCACGGCCCGCATGCTCGCGGCTAGTGGCGCGAAGGTGGCCATTCTCGATATGAACGCCGAGCGCGGCGGCGAGGTTGCTCGGGACATCGGCGCAGTCTTCTGCCGGGCCGACGTGACGGATGAGGCCTCCATCGATTCGGCGCTGGCCGCGGCCCGTGCGGCGAACGGCATCGAGCGCATTCTGGTGAACTGCGCCGGCATCGCGCCGGGCAAGCGCACGGTGTCGAAGAAGCGCGACACCGGCGAGCTGATCCCCCACGATCTGGCGAGCTTCCGCCGGGCGGTGGAGATCAACCTCATCGGCACCTACGCGATGATCTCGAAATGTGCCGCCGCCATGGCGGGTCTCGATCCGGTGACGCCCGACGGCGGACGCGGCGTCATCGTCAACACCTCGTCCGTGGCCGCGCAGGACGGGCAGATCGGCCAGGCGGCCTATTCCGCCTCCAAGGGCGGCGTGCTCGGCCTGACGCTTCCCGTCGCCCGCGATCTCTCCGGCTTCGGTATCCGGGTCATGACCATCATGCCGGGCCTGTTCCACACGCCGCTCTTCGAGGGCATTGCGGAGGATTACCGCAAGGCGCTGGAAGCCAACGTGCCGTTCCCCTCGCGTCTCGGGCGGCCCGAGGAATACGCCAACTTGGTCAAGGCCATCATCGAGAACGACATGCTCAACGGCGAGGGCATCCGCCTCGACGGCGCCCTGCGCATGCAGCCCAAATAAATTCGAATACACGTGCAGGCTGTCGCCGTGGCGATAGCCTGCTTTCTTGGATGGTGCTTGTCAGAGCACGAAGTCGGTGTGGGTCAGAACGAGGCTCTTGCTGAGCTTCGCGATCTGGACGGCGGCCTGGGCGCCCGTGCCATCTGCATCGAAGTAGAGCTTTCCGTTGTCTTCGTTGTAGAAGATGCGCGTATTCGCATCATGGGCTTGCGCCCCGACATGAAAAGCCTTCTCGGCCAGGAACCCGCCTTCCTTGGAGCCGCTGAGGTTGGGACCCGATAGCTTGATCTTGTCCTCCCCTGTCTTGAAGTCGGTGACGACATCGACGTTTCCGCCCTTCATCGCCTTAAGGATGAACGAGAAGGTGTCGCTGCCGCTGCCGCCGGTCAGCCGGTCCTGACCGAGGCCACCGATCAGAATATCGTCGCCGTCGCCGCCGTTGAGACGGTCGTTGCCGATGCCGCCATCCAGCACGTCGTTGCCAGCCCGGCCCCAGAGGACATCGTTGCCCGAGTCACCAAAAAAGCTGTTGTCGGCATCGTTGCCTTTGAGGGCATCAGCCTTGAGGGTGCCGATCAGGTTCTCGACCGAGACGAAGGTCTTCGTCCCGACACGCGTATTCTGAGCGCCGGAAAGGGCAAGATCCACGCGGGCGCCCACCTTGGGCATCCACATGACGACGTCCGTGGAAAGAACGGCAGTGTCAACGCCCTCACCGCCATCGAGGAGGTCATTGCCCGGGCCGCCGACGAGAGTGTCATCGCCAGCCCCGCCGTAGAGCTTGTCGTGGCCGTCTGCTCCGCCGCGGCTGCCGAGACCGAACAGAAGGTCGTTGTCTGCGCCGCCATTGATCGTGTCATGGCCACGGGTTGCAAACAGAACGTCCTTTCCGTCGGTGCCATCCACCACGATGCTGAACTTCTCGGGTTCCGGCGGCGTTTGGGTCGGCTTTGTCTTGGGTAGTCTCTGGTTCAACTTTGCCATAGGTCTGCTCACTAAGGTTTGAAAAATTGCATAGCATGCAATAAAGTTACGATACACATTCGATGAGCAATTTAGTCAAGCTGTCTCCGGCAAGAAAATCAGTTCACATAAGAATTATACTTCTTGAAGATGTGAAATTTAGAATAAAATCTTAGACAGAACTCTCCAATTAGAGGGGTTTATATCAAGATATTCATGTGATCACGTGAAATACTCTTCCTATGGAGGGTTTAGGCCAAAGCCGACACTGGCCTTTAAGACACATCTCCCCGATATTCGGGAAAGCTCCTGAGATCCTCGGTGCGGAGCCAGGCTTCGCGACGCTTCGTCCAAGCCTCGTAGGTGGGTGTGAACAGGTTGGGCTCGTCGAAGGCGCCGAGCTTGATCTCGATCTCGTCGCCGGCGTCCCTGTCGAACACCTGCGAGCCGCAGACGGGACAGAAGCAGCGCTCGGATTCCGGCGTGGCGGACCAGGTCCGGATCTGTCCCGTGATCGTCACCTGATCGACAGGGTAGATCACGAAGGCATTGAAAGGCGCGCCGCTGATCTTGCGGCAGGTCATGCAATGGCACAGGCCGACGCGCTTCGGCTCGCCTGCGGTCTTGAACGTCAGCTGGCCGCAGGCGCAGCCGCCCGTGAGGATGCGGGGTTCGACCATGGCCTACCTCTTCGTCAGGCCGGCGGCCATCTGGTCCATGCGCTGCGCCAGTTCGACGTCGCGGCGGGTGAGGCCCTTGGCATCATGGGTCGCGAGAGTAACCTCGACCCGGTTGTAGGTGTTGGACCATTCGGGGTGGTGGTTCATCGCCTCGGCCGCAAGCGCCACGCGGGTCATCCAGCCGAAGGCCTGGCTGAAATCGTCGAAGACGAAGCGCTTGGTGATCGCATCGCGCCCTTCGACCATCGCCCAGCCGTCAAGGGCGGGCAGCAGTTCCTGGCGCTCGGAGTCGGACAATCGGGGCATGAGCGGGCTTCACCTCAAGAGGACATGTCCTCTAGTGATGACGCCGCAGCACGCGGTTTCAAGGGGATCAGGCAATCCCGAGCAGCCGGATGAGCCCCAGGCTGATCGCGATCAGCACCAGGAGCGAGAGCGTCACGGCGAGCGTCACCCGCCCGCCGACCTTAGCCAGCACCTTGAGGTCCACGCCGAGCCCCAGTGCCGCCATCGAGATCACGGTGAGGAGCGTCGCGGCGGGCATCACGATCTGCAGGAGCGCTTCGGGAATGGCGCCGAGCGAGCGCAGCAGCGCAAGTCCCAGGAAGCCGATGATGAACCAGGGCACGAGCCGGCTGAAGGCGAGGCTCGGTTTCACACCCTCCGTCCGTCGGCCTGCCATGACCGACAGCCCGATCACCACCGGACCCAGCATCAGCACGCGCACGAGCTTCACGAGGGTGCCGATCTGCGTGCTCACGAGGCCGACCGGTATGGTAGCGGCCAGCACCTGCGGCACCGCATAGACGGTGAGGCCCGCGAGCACCCCGTATTGCGTCATCGACAGGCCGACGAGCGGCACCAGCCCGGGCAGGGCGAGCACCACGATCACGCCGAGAATCGCCGTGAAGGCGATGGCCGAGGCCACGTCCGCGGGCTTCGCGCCGATCACCGGCGCAACCGCCGCAATCGCCGAGTTGCCGCAGATCGCGTTGCCGCAGGCAACCAGCACCGCCATGCGCTTCGGCAGGCCGAGCTCCCGCCCGAGCGCGTAGCTTGCGCCGAGAGCCAGGGCCACCACAATGGCGATGCCGAGGATGAGCCCGAGGCCCGCATCCAGCACCGCCTGGAAGCTGATCGAGGCGCCGAGCAGCATCACGGCGATCTCGAGCAAGGTCTTGGCGGAAAATCCGATGCCGGGAGACCAGCGCCGATCAGGTGTCCAAAGCGTGCGCAGAAGGGTGCCGAGCAGGATCGCGATGACGATGGCCTCGAGCCAGACCCGGCCGGTCCAGTGCTCCTCGATCCGCTGAAGTCCCATGGCGGCGAGCGCAACGCCTGCGCAAAGGGCAATGCCCGGTGCCAGCTGCACGATGCGGTTTTGGATCATGGGATTGGTTCAGCCCTGCGTGTCGTGAGGAGGGGCTATTCGCAAGGCTGACAGGATGCAAGCGAAACGCGCCACTGTCATTCCCGGGAGGACGCGCAGCGGAGAGGAAGGGAATCCACCTACACCCTCAGCGCCATGGATCCCCTTCCCGCACTGCGTGCGCCGGGGATGACACCGGAGGCTTCGATCCTTATTCAAGCCTCAAAGCCATCCTCGATGGCGCGCCAGTTCTGCGTCAGCGTGAACGTGTCACGGTCGATGACGATGAAGCAGCCGCCGCCGGGATGCTGCGGGCGGCTCTCCTGCCCGATCTCCACGGTCTGAAGATGAGCCGTGAGCAGGCAGCCGACGGCGCCATGGGACACGACAACGATATCGCCGGAGGTCTGGTCTTCGCGCAGGATGCGGCTCACTGCCTTCACGATGCGCGTCTGCGCGTCGATGGCGCGCTCCCAGCCGCGGATGCTTTCGTACGGGCGACTGAAGAATGCGCGCACCACCTCCCAGAATTCCGGCGGGGCGATGAAGCCCGTGGACGAGCGGTCGTTCTCGCCAAGATCCTCATGCGTCGCGTAAGGCAGACCGATCCGCTCCGCCACGATGGCGGCGCCATCCCGCGCTTTCCGCTCGTTGCTCGCATGAACGGCCGTGATGGTGCGGCCCGCGAGCAGATCCACGAACCGCTCCATGCGGGCACGCCCGGTGGAATTGAGCGGCCATTCGGTGATCGGCTGGCCGGGGTCGATGACCACTTCGGGATGGGTGAGAAAGATGAGCGAAGCCATAACCGTGGCTGTAACAGTCCCGCCTGGGCGCGTCGAGCCTAGCTCAAGGGGTAGGCTGCCTCGATCACATAAGGTCCGCCGCCCACGGAGGCCCGTGACGAATAGAGCACGAACCGGTGCGCCGTGAAGGTGAGCTTCGGAAAGTGGCCGTGGGTCGCAATGTAATGCGCCACGTCGACAGGGGAGGCCTGCTTTAGGCGCGCCAGGGTAATGTGCGGCGTGAACTTGCGCGCCTCAGGTTCAAGACCGACCTGGCGCAGGAAACGCTCCTGCTCCGCATGCAGCTCGTTCAGCTCCCCGCTCCCGGACGTTCGGGCGAAGACCGCGCGCGGCTTCGAGCCGCCGAAGCTGTCGAGCCCATCGATGGTGAGGGTGAGCGGAGCGCGCTGGCGCCTCTCGCCGAGGATCGAAGTCACATCATCGGCCATGCGCTCGTCGATGTCGCCGATGAAGCGCAGGGTGATGTGGTAGTTCTCGGGCTCGACCCAGCGTGCGCCGGGAAGCCCACCGCGAAAGCCCGACAGCGCCAGGGCGATCTCGGCCGGGATCTCGATGCCGGTGAACAGACGTGGCATGCGGCACCTCCCGGGGCTTGCTGATGCCAACTCAGACGATTGGCGGCGGGGTTTGTTCCGGATTGTCAGGTGTCATCCCGGGCGAAGCGTAGCGCAGATCCGGGATCGTTGGACGAGAATGGTGCAGGAACCTCGACAGTGTCATTCCCGCGAAGGCGGGAATCCATAACCACTGACGGCACCGAACTGATTGAAGGTCGTGGTTATGGATCCCGGGCTCCGCTCACGCGGCCCCGGGATGACAGCGCTTTACTCGTCTTGCGATCCCGGATCGGCTTCGCCGTCCGGGATGACGCTGCGGTTGTTATGGGCAGGGATTGCAGTGCTCGACGTGAATCGCGTCGATGCGCTTTTCCAGCTCCGGCGTGATCGTCACGTTGACCGAGGCGATGTCCGTCTTCAGCTGCTCCATGGAGGTGGCGCCGATGATGTTGGACGTCATGAAGGGGCGCGAGTTGACGAAGGCCAAGGCCATCTGGGCCGGGTCGAGGCCGAACTCACGCGCCAGCGCCACGTATTTGCGGATCGCCGCCTCGGCGGTGGCGTTCTCGTAGCGCTGGCCGCGCCCGAACAGGGTGGTGCGGGTTCCGGCCGGGCGGGCGCCGTCGAGATACTTGCCCGTGAGATAGCCCTGCGCCAGCGGCGAATAGGCGAGCAGGCTCACGTTTTCGTGCATCGTCACCTCGGCCAGCGCCACCTCGTAGGTGCGGTTGAGGAGGTTATAGGCGTTCTGGATCGACTGCGCCCGCGCCAGGCCCTTGGCATCGGCGTGCTTAAGGAACGTCATGGTGCCCCAGGCGCTCTCGTTGGAGAGGCCGAAATGGCGGATCTTTCCGGCCTTCACCAAGTCGGTCATGATCTCGACCGTCTCGGCGATGGGGTGGGATTGGCCTTCCTGATGGCGGAAGATCGTCGGGTTTGAGCCCCAGGGCATGGGGCGGTCGGGCCAGTGGATCTGGTAGAGGTCGATATAGTCGGTCTGCAGCCGCTTGAGGCTCTTGTTCACCGCCTCCTCGATCTGCTTGCGGGAGAGCTCGGCCTTGGAGCCGTCGTCCCGGTACCAGGTGCTGTCGGAGCGTCCCACCACTTTGGAGGCGAGGATCACCTTGTCGCGGGAGCCGCGGGACTTGAACCAGGAGCCGATGATCCGCTCCGTGGAGCCTTGGGTCTCGGGCTTGGGCGGAATCGAGTAGAGCTCGGCGGTGTCGAAGAAGTTGACGCCCTGGTCGAGGGCGTAATCCATCTGCTCATGGCCCTGGGCCTCCGTGTTCTGCTGGCCCCAGGTCATGGTGCCGAGGCAGATGAGGCTGACATTGAGATCCGTGCGGCCGAGGCGGCGATATTCCATAGGTACAGGCTCCTCGCGGCGACAGGATCCGCCGCGTTCAGGCAGGAATGACGCGCTGACGACGATCAGCGCTGGGCGATGCGGGCGAGAAAGCTCTCGACGGTGGGCAGGATGCGCGCGACGATGATCTCGATCCCCTTGGCCGTCGGGTGCATGCCATCGGGCAGGTTGAGGGACCGCTCGCCGGCGACTCCGTCCAGGAAAAAGGGATAGAGCACAAGGTCGTGCTTCTTCGCAATGTCCGGATAGAGGCTGTCGAATTTCTGCACGTAATCCGGGCCGAGATTGCGCGAGGCATACATGCCCGCGAGCATCACCGGGATGTTGCGGGCCTTCAACCGCTGGACGATGGCATCGATGTTCCTGCGGGTGAGCGCCGGATCGAGCCCGCGCAGCATGTCGTTGGCGCCGAGCTCCAGGATCACCCCGTCGGTGCCGTCAGGCACGGACCAGTCGAGCCGGTCGAGGCCGCCAGAGGAGGTGTCGCCGGAGACGCCTGCATTGGCAACCTCCACCTTGTGGCCCCGCGCTTTAAGCGCCCGCTCCAGCGCCACCGGAAAGGCCGCCTCCTGCGGCAATCCGTAGCCCGCGCTCAGGCTGTCGCCCAGCGCCACCAGGCGGATGGGCCTGCCTTGAGCCTGAGCGGCAGGGGCAAGCACGGGGACGATCATGGCGGCAAGGGCCGCCGCACACGCAAATATGATCGTCATGAATGGGCCGGATTGGCGCTTCATCGATAGGCTTCCCATCTATGCCGGACTAGAACCGGGTTATCTTTCGAGTTTCCAACAGATCGGGTGACTGGGCATGCAGGACAAGGCCATCGCGCTGCACGATGTCGATTTGAGCCTCGGGCGCGGGGCCGCACGGGTGCATATCCTCAAGGGAATTTCGCTGAACATCCCCAAAGGCGAGGCGGTGGGGCTCGTCGGCCCCTCGGGCTCCGGCAAATCGACCCTGCTCATGACCATGGCAGGACTTGAGCGCCCCGATTCCGGAAAAGTGATCGTCGACGGCACCGACCTGTCGGGCCTCGACGAGGATGCGCTGGCGCGCTTTCGCGGCCGGCGCATCGGCATCGTGTTCCAGTCCTTCCACCTCGTGCCCACCATGACGGCCCTGGAGAATGTGGCGCTGCCCCTGGAGCTTGCCGGCGAGGATGAGGCCTTCGAGCGCGCTGAGGCCGAGCTGCAGGCCGTGGGCCTTGGGTCTCGTCTGCACCATTATCCGGCTCAGCTGTCCGGCGGCGAGCAGCAGCGCGTGGCTATTGCCCGCGCCATCGTGCCCAATCCGGCGATTCTCGTGGCCGACGAGCCCACCGGCAACCTCGACGAGAACACCGGCGGGTCCATCATCGACCTGCTCTTCGCCCTCAAGCGCGACCGGGGCGCGACCCTGGTGCTCGTGACCCACGACCTCAACCTCGCCCGCCTGTGCGACCGCATGGTGCGCCTGCGCTCCGGGCAGCTGGAGGCCGATGCCGCCTCCGCCGTGGCCTAAGGACAAACCCCATGCACGGCACCCTTCCGGCCACGCCGCAGAGGCGCTCTTCGTCGTCCCGCCTGCCGCTCCTGCTGCGCCTCGCTTTCCGAGAGCTGCGCGCGGGGCTCAAAGGCTTCGGGATCTTCCTCGCCTGCATCGCGCTCGGCGTTGCGGCGATTGCCAGCGTCTCGTCCCTGTCCCGGTCGCTCACCGAGGGCATTTCCCGCGAGGGCCGCCGAATTCTCGGCGGCGACATGGCCTTCTCCCTGATCCAGCGCGAAGCAGCCGCACCCGAGCGCGCCTTCCTGGAATCGCAGGGCCGGGTCAACGTGATCGCCTCCATGCGCGCCATGGCGGTAGCCGGCGACAAGGGCTCCGGCCTCGTCGAGATGAAGGCGGTCGACGCCGGCTACCCCACCGTTGGTGCCCTTGAAACCGACCCGCAGCGTCCCCCTGCCGAGCTCTTTGCCGAACGCGACGGCGCCTTCGGGGCAGCGGTCGATTCGGCGCTTCTCGCGCGGCTCGACCTCAAGGTCGGCGACCGGGTGACGGTGGGCGGCGCCAATGTGGAATTGCGGGCGCGTCTCGTGTCCGAGCCCGACAAGATCGCCGATGGC
This sequence comes from Microvirga sp. BSC39, assembly GCF_000739015.1. Classification (GTDB taxonomy): domain Bacteria; phylum Pseudomonadota; class Alphaproteobacteria; order Rhizobiales; family Beijerinckiaceae; genus Microvirga. The sequence continues at coordinate 41,416 of NZ_JPUG01000025.1, read as the reverse complement.
ATCGGCTTCGGGCCACGGCTGCTGCTGTCACGGGAGGCGCTGAATGCGACCGGCCTCGTGCAGCCCGGCAGCCTCGTGCGCTGGACCTACCGGCTCATCCTGCCGCCGGAGGTGTCCACCGAGGAGGGGCTGACCCGGATCGAGGCGGAGGCAGGGCGCGTTCTGCCGGAGGCCGGTTGGAACATCCGCACCCGCCTGAATGCCGATCCGCGCTTTGCCCGCAACATCGAGCGCTTCACCCAGTTCCTCACGCTCGTCGGCCTCACGGCCCTGCTCGTGGGCGGCGTCGGCGTCGCCAATGCGGTGCGCGGCTTCGTCGACCGCAAGCGGGCGTCCATCGCCACCTTGAAGAGTCTCGGTGCGCCAGGCGGGCAGGTGGTGGTGCTCTACCTCACGCAGGTGATGCTGATCGCCATCGTGGGCATTGGCATCGGCCTTGCCTTCGGGGCGGCTCTGCCGTTCGTGATCACGGCGCTTTTCGGGCATCTTCTGCCGATCCCAATCCAGCCGACGCTGGCCTGGAGCGAACTCGGCATTGCGCTGCTCTACGGGGTGCTGACCGCGCTCGTCTTCGCCATTGCGCCTTTGGGCCGCGCCCATGACGTGCCGGTCTCAGGCCTGTTCCGCGACCAGATCGATCCCGAGCGGCGTTGGCCGCGCAAGCGCTATGTGACGGCGCTCATCCTGTCTGTGGTGGCGCTCGTGGGGCTGTCGGTGCTCGCGGCCTATGACCGGCGGGTTGCCCTGATGTTCGTGGCCGCAGCCGCAGGATCCTTCGCGCTCCTGCGTGTCGTGGCCTTCGGGATCATGGCGCTCGCCCGCCGCCTGCCGCGCCCGCGGAGCACCTCGCCGCGGCTGGCCCTTGCCAACATTCACCGGCCCGGTGCGCTCACGCCCTCGCTCGTGCTCTCATTGGGGCTCGGCATCACGCTCCTGGTCACGCTCGCGGTCATCGACAGCAACTTCACCCGCCAGCTCACCCAGAGCCTGCCGCAGCGGGCACCCAGCTTCTTCTTCCTCGACATCCCGAACCAGCAGGCGGATGCCTTCGAGGGCTTCCTGAAGCAACAGGCATCCGATGCGCAGATCGAGCGCGTGCCCATGATGCGCGGTCGTCTCGTCACCCTGGGCGGCCGGCCCGTGGCCGAGATCAAGGCCGAGGAGGACATCGCCTGGGTGCTGTCGGGCGACCGCGGCATCACCTATGCCAAGGCGCCGCCGGAGGGCTCGAAGATCGTGCAGGGCGAGTGGTGGCCGGAGGATTACCGCGGCAAGCCGCTGGTCTCCTTCGACCGGAAGATCGCCGAGGGCCTGGGGCTGAAGATCGGCGACGAGATTACCGTCAACGTGCTCGGGCGCAACATCAGCGCCACCATCTCGAACCTGCGCGAGGTCGAGTGGCGCTCCATGGGCATCAACTTCGTCATGGTGTTCTCGCCCAATGCCTTCGCGGGTGCGCCGCACACGCATCTCGCCACCGTCACCTTCCCGAACGGCTCCGACGAGGCGCTCGATGCTCGCATCCTGCGCAGCTCCGCCCAGGCCTATCCCATGGTCACGAGCGTGCGGGTAAAGGATGCCCTGGAGGCGGTGAACGACGTGGTCTCGCAGCTCGTCATGGCGATTCGCGGCGCAAGCTCCATCGCGCTGATCGCGAGCCTCCTGGTGCTGGCGGGCGCTCTCGCTGCCGGCCACCGGGCGCGGCTCTACGATGCGGTGGTGCTCAAGACCCTGGGAGCCACCCGCGCCCGGCTGCTCTCGGCCTATGCGCTCGAATATGGGCTCCTGGGCGTGGCGACAGCTGTATTCGGCCTGCTGGCAGGCTCGCTCGCCGCCTATTTCATCGTCGAGCGCGTCATGAACCTAAGCTTTACCCTAGATTTGTCGGGCGCCATCCTGGCTTCAGCCTTGGCGGTTCTCGTGAGCGTCGGATTAGGCCTGCTCGGAACCTGGCGGATCTTAAGTCAAAAACCGGCTCAGTATTTAAGAAACCTTTAAGCCGCGCGGGCACGGCGGCGTTATAAAGGAGCGCGGGAAGCTTAATGAGGAGCAGCAGCTACTCTGCTCTTCATTTTTCTTGCTTCACGAAGATTTGAAGCTTGACCTTGCCTCTTGCGAAAAACGGTCGGCCCTCACATATTCGTGGTGTCGCCCGAAATGCGGCGACCGAGGGCTGACCCCAGCCTTTCGAGGGAACAACGGGACACCGCGAGAAAGGACTCCGATGCAACCGTATGAGCAAAACCAACACGCCTATGGCACCGGCTTTGCCCGGACGGCGGCTCAGGTCGACCAGGGCCTGCGCGCCTTCATGCTCGGCGTCTACAACAACATGGTCCTGGGCCTTGCCATCTCGGCCCTGGTCGCGCTCGGCATCAACATGCTGGCCACCACGAGCGATCCGTCGCAAGCGGTTGCCCGGATGGGTGGTGTCGGCCTGACCCAGTTCGGCGCGACCCTGTATGGCTCGCCCCTGATGTGGGTTGTGGCGCTGGCGCCTCTGGCCTTTATCTTCTTCTTCTCGTTCCGGATGGACCGGATGTCGGCGGCGTCGGCCCGCACCACCTTCTTCGCCTTTGCGGCGGTGATGGGTGCTTCGCTCTCGACGCTTCTCATCCGCTACACCGGCGCGAGCGTCGTGCAGGTGTTCTTCATCACGGCGGCGGCCTTCGGCTCGCTGTCCCTGTGGGGCTACACCACGAACCGCAGCCTGTCCGGCATGGGTTCGTTCCTGATGATGGGCCTCGTCGGCCTGATCCTGGCCTCGATCGTGAACATCTTCGTAGCGTCGAGCATGCTGCAGTTCGGCATCTCGGTAATCGGCGTGCTGATCTTCGCTGGCCTGACCGCCTACGACACGCAGAAGCTGAAGGAGATGTACCTGTACGGCAACTTCGATCAGGAAGCGGCCGCCAAGGTCTCCGTGTTCGGCGCCCTGACGCTGTACCTGGACTTCATCAACATGTTCCAGTTCCTCCTCGCTCTCGTGGGCAACCGCAACGAGTAAGGACGAACGGATCGCGTGATCACAGAGCCCCGGCTGAAAGGCCGGGGCTTTTGTTTTGGGCTCAGGTCTGCGACGACCGATAGCCGAACCAGGCGCTCGCAACAGCCGCTGCCGCGCAGATCAGCGCCACGAGCCCGAACCCGCCGACCATGGCCGTGGTGTAGGTGTCCCGCGCGGCATCGGTCCTGGCCTCGGACGGCAGGGGAGTGCCGAACGTCGCCTGCCCGAAGAGACCCGTAGCTTCCGGGCTCGCCCATGCGGCGGCGTATTGGAACCCCAAGGTGGCAATGATGCCGAGGCCTGCCACGGCAATGAGGCCGGCGACGCGGGAGATCGCGTTGTTGATCCCCGAGGCCACGCCGATCCGGTCGTCGGGAGCGGCATTCATCACCGTCGTCGACAGGGGCGCGACCGTAATGCCCATGCCCAGTCCCATCATGGCCATGACCGGCACGACCGCCAGCCAGTAGCTGCCGTGAAAGACGGCAGGAGCCAGAAGCGCGAAGCTCAAAGCCGTAATGAGCGGGCCCAATGTGAGGAGCATGCGGGTGCCGAACCGGTCGGCCAGGACGCCCCCCAGGCGGGAGAGCACGGCCATCATGAGGGTGAACGGCAGGAACACGGAGCCTGCCCGGGCGGCCGAATAACCATGGGCTTCGATCAGCACCGTCGGCAGAAAGAACAAGGCACCGCTCAGAGCGAAGTAGAGCAGCAGGGTCAGCGCATTGACGTTCGCGAAGGCGGGGATGCGAAACAGGTCGAGGGGCATCATCGGGGCGGCGCTGCGCCTCTCATGCAGCATGAACAGGCCGAGAGCCGCCGCTCCGGCCATCGTCAACAGAATGGCGATGCCTCGCTGGCTCTCCCGTTCGCCGAACGCCGTCAGCCCATAGGCGAGAAGACCGAGGGCGACGACGGCAAGGACGGCACCGAGCCAGTCCATGGCGGTGTCTTTCAGCCCCGGGTCGTCCGGTACATGCCTCCAGCAGAGCCAGAGCGCCAGCGCGGCAACCGGAATGTTGATCCAGAAGATTGCCTGCCACGGGCCGATATCGATCAGCCAGCCCCCGAGGATCGGCCCGAGCGCCGCCGCGATGGCGGAGGCGGCCGCCCAGGTGCCGATGGCCTTGCCGCGGGCATCGGGCGGGAAATGGGCGCTGATGAGCGCCAGGGAGCCCGGCACGAGCAGGGCACCGCTGACACCCTGAAACGCCCGGGCCACGATCAGCATCTCGGCTGAATGCGACAGGCCGCACCACAGGGAGGTGAGGCCGAAGCAGGCGATGCCGATCATGAAGATCCGTCGCAGGCCATAGGCATCGCCGGCCGCGCCGCCCAGCAGCAGGAAGGCGGACAACGTCAGCGCGTAGGCATTGGTCACCCACTGCATCTCGGCCAGCGACGCCTGCAGGCTCTCGCGCATCTGCGGGATCGCAACGGTCACGATGGCCCCGTCGGCAAACACCATGCTGGAGCCCAGGATCGCGCTCCAGACGACAGCGTTCTGCGCACGGGACTTGATGACAGGCTGCGCCTCGCCTGGGCTGAGCTGGTTCACCCGCGATCCCTCCTCGTGACGTTCCATGCTAATCCTGAGGGAGGAATAAAGACAGGCCATGCAGATCGGCGCCACTTCCTCAGCGCCGCGGAAATGGTCTAGAGAATGCCCATGAGCCTCGTCATCCGCCCTTCGCTCCAAACAGACATCTCTGTCATTACGGCGATCTATGCCCATGCGGTGACGCATGGCACCGCCTCGTTCGAGCTTGAGCCGCCCTCGGAAGCCGAGATGGGGCACCGCCGCGACGCGATCCTGGAGGGCGGGTATCCTTATCTCGTGGCGGAACGGGGCGGCGATATCCTGGGCTATGCCTATGCGGGCCCCTACCGCACGCGCCCCGCCTACCGGTCCACCGTCGAGGATTCGGTCTACGTCGCTCCATCGGCACAGGGACATGGCGTGGGGCGCGCGCTTTTGCTGGCACTGATCGAGCAATGCGAAGCGCTGGATTTCCGGCTCATGGTGGCGGTCATCGGCGATGAGGATTCGCACGGCTCCATCGGCCTGCACAGAAGCCTCGGCTTCGAGCCTGCCGGCATTCTCAAGGGCATCGGCTACAAGCATGGACGCTGGCTCTCCACCGTGCTGATGCAGCGTCCTCTCGGGCGCGGCACGAGCGAGCCGCCGACCCGGCCTGCGGCCTGAGACGAGCGATGTTCACCACCATGATCCGCAGGCCGAAGGACGGCCTGTGGCAGAACCCGGATTTCATGCGCCTGTGGGGCGCGCAGACTCTGTCGGCCATCGGCACGCGGTTCACCCGCGAAGGGTTGCCGATCATTGCGGCTCTCACCCTCGATGCCTCCGCAACGGATCTCGGTGTTCTCGTGGCGCTGAGTATGCTGCCGGGCGTGCTCCTCAGCCCCTTTGTGGGCGCGTGGATCGACCGGACGCGCCGTCGGCGCGTGCTGATCGCGGCGGATCTGCTGCGCGCTGCGGTGCTGCTCACCCTGCCGGTCATGGCGTGGCTCGATGCCATCACCATCGGTCAGGTGATCGGCGTAGCCACGGCGGTGGCCCTGTTCTCCATGGTCTTCCAGACCGCCGACAATGCCTATCTGCCGACCGTGGTGGAGAAGGACCAGCTCCTGGACGGCAACGCGAAGCTCGCCACCACCGATGCGCTGGCGGAGATTGCCGGACCTGCTCTCGCGGGCGTCGCAATTCAGGTCCTGACCGCTCCGTTCGCCATCCTGTTCGACGCCCTGTCCTATCTCTGGTCCGCCGTGCTGCTGGCCTCCATCAAGCGACCGGAGCCGCCGCTCGTTACCGGAGAGCACGCGCCGGACCTGTGGCGTGAGACACGGGAGGGCATGCGGTTCGTGTTCAGGCATCCGGTGCTCAGGCCGATGACCTTATGCCTCGCGACGCTCACCTTCTTCCTGAGCCTCTTCGCGCCGCTCTACGTGCTGTATGCGGTTCGCGATCTCGGCATTCAGCCGGGCGTTCTCGGATTCATCGTGGCGCTCGGCGGCATCAGCGGCCTGGTCGGGGCGCGGCTGGCCGCCTGGGCCGGGCGCCGGTTCCCCGTTCGCAGGGTCCTCATCGGCGCATTGCTGGCTTACGGCCTTGTGACCTGCTTCATCCCGCTGGCGCAAGGACCCCTCTGGGCGGCCGCGGGGGCCCTGTGCATCGGACAGCTTTTCGGAGACGGGCTCTGGGTGGCGTTTTCCACCAACGCCACGGTCCTGCGCCAGACGGTGACGCCGGATCCCTTGCGCGGGCGCGAGGCCGGCATGGTGCATCTCCTGACCGGCGGCCTCGGTCTCATCGCAGCCCTTACAGCAGGATTCGCGGCGGATTGGATCGGCATCCGGGTCGTGCTCTGGACAGGCGCCCTAGGCATCATCGCATCGAGCCTGTGGCTGCTGGCCCTGCCGCAGAATCTGGATCAGGGCTAGTTCGACACCACCTTCGGCTTGTCGAGCACGCGCAGCACGCGGTCGAGCTCGTGCCCGCGCTTGAGGATCAGGCCGGTCGAGACGATGACGGAATAGGCGCCCTGCTTCTTGGCGAGCTTCGGGTCTTTCTCGATGCGGTAGAGGGGCATTTCCGACGTGCGGCGGAAGATGGAGAACACGGCCTTGTCGGGCATGAAGTCGATGGCGTAATCGCGCCATTCGCCGGCCGCCACCATGCGGCCGTAGAGGTTGAGAATGGCCTGCAACTCGGAGCGGTCGAAGGACACCTGCTTCGGCGCGGCGGGGAAGGGCACGATATGGGCCGAGCCCTGGCTCGAGCCGCCGCGCAGCGGCTCTGCGATGTCACCTTCGCTCATGACGCCTCCCATGGCTGTTAACATGCTCTGATGATGGGCTTAGGCGGCTACCGGATCAACCCGTCGGGACACAATGAATCACCGCTTCCCTTGCAAATCTTATTCCTGCCTCATTCGCGCCGAAATGGAGCCGCACTGAACCCCGTAAATGCTTAAGTTGCCTCGACGGCCCGGCTCATCGAATGGCTTGGACACGTCAGCCCCCCAGCCCTCCGGGTCGTTTGGAGAGCCGGGCCACGTCGAGACACAAGGCTGCCTTACGGGGCAGCCTTTTCTTTTTTGTGGCTCACGAGCGACGCGAGATCACCGGCACAAAGCCGGTGATGACGGAAGAGGATTCAAATACGTTCAAAACCCCGACAGCACGATCTTGCCGCGCGTGCGGCCGCTCTCGATGAGCGCATGTGCCCGCTTGAGGTTGGCCGCGTTGATCGGCCCGATCACATCCGAGAGCGTCGTCCTGATCGTTCCAGAATCCACGAGGCGCGAGACCTCGTTCAGGATCTCGTGCTGGCGCTCCATGTCGGCGGTCTGGAAGGTCGAGCGGGTGAACATGGATTCCCAGTGAATCGACACGCTCTTTCCCTTCAGCAGGCTGATGTCGAGGGGCGCCTTCGGGTCATCGATGAGCGCGAAGCGGCCCTGAGGTGCAATCGCCTTGGCGATCTCTGGAAAATGCGTCTCTGTTTGGGTGATCGAGAAGACAAAGGCCGGCGCGCCGATGCCGAGAGCCTCGACCTGGGCGGCCAGCGGCTGGCTGTGATCGATCACATGGTGGGCTCCGAGTTCCTGGGCCCAAGCCTGGGTTTCGGGGCGCGAGGCCGTGGCGATCACGGTGAGATCCGTCAAATGGCGCGCAAGCTGAAGGGCCACGGAACCCACGCCGCCGGCCGCGCCGATGATCAGGATCGCGTTGGCCGCACCTTTGACCGGGCGCTTCACGTCGAGCCGGTCGAACAGGGTCTCCCAGGCGGTGAGCGTGGTCAGCGGCAGGGCCGCCGCCTCCTCGAAGCTGAGGGACTTGGGCTTGGCGCCCACCAGCCGCTCGTCGACCACATGGAACTCCGCATTGGTGCCGGGCCGGGTGATCGCGCCGGCGTAGAACACCTCGTCGCCTTCCTTGAAGAGCGAGACCTCCGAGCCCACCCCGCGCACGATGCCGGCGGCGTCGAAGCCCAGCACCTTCACGCCGCCCGGCTCCGGTTGGGCCCGCATGCGGACTTTGGTGTCGACCGGATTCAGGGACACCGCCTTGATCTCGACCAGAAGGTCACGCGGCCCTGGCTCGGGCTGGGGCAGGTCTACGTCGATGAGGGAGGCATTCTGGTCGATGGGGAGGGATTGCTGATAGCCGACAGCGCGCATGACTTGTCTCCTGTTCGCGCATCGTGCGGACCCAGCGGGCCGCGCTAGCGAAAAGTGGAACCGGTTTTCCGGTCCACACGATGCGCATTTTCAAAAGCTGAGCATCGAATGGATCCCGAAAGTGGAGTCCACTTGTGGGTCCGATGCTCTAGAGTCATAGTTGAGCATAGTGTCTGAGGCCGCAAGAACGCACAAAAACAGCCCATAGTGTCAAAAAGGATACCGTGATGCCGAGGGTGTCATCAAAAGTTCCGGGGGTTCAGGGATGCGCCGTCGAACGCACGCTGAGCCTCATCGAGGGCAAGTGGAAGATCATCGTGCTCTACAAGCTTTTGAAGGGGACCTTGCGTTTCAACGAGCTGCGGCGGCTGATGCCGCTGGTCACCCAGCGCATGCTCACGCATCAGCTGCGCGAACTGGAAGCCGATGGGCTCATCATCCGCACGGTCTATGCCCAGGTGCCGCCCCGAGTCGAATATTCCCTGTCGGCCCGCGGGCGCAGTCTCGAGCCGGTGCTCATGGCCATGAAGGAATGGGGCGATACGAATCTTTCGTCTCAAGGTGCTCAGGCAGCATAAAGTGTTCGTGTGCTGCACTAACTTAACCCTACGCGGCGCGCTCTCGCAGGCTGTCCTTGCGCCGCCTGCCGCTCTGTGGCAACGCTCCCGCAACAACGACAATCAGAGGATGCGCGCATGAAGCTGGATACCCCCACCAGCGGAAGCGAGTTGACGGCAGAAGCCGTCGCCGTGCTGGAAGCCGGACACAAGGCCACCCCTCCGACCTTCGTGCGCGATCTGTACGGGCGAGTGCCGTCCGAGGATCTCGCCTTCTACTCGCCTCAGTCCCTGGCGGATCTCGCTGCGGAAGCCTTCGAGCATCTCAAGGCGTCCCGAACCACCGACGGCGCGGATGTCCGCCTCATCGACGTGGAGGTCGAGCGCGAGGGAAGGCGGCAGGACGTGACGGTGCTGGAAGTCGTCAACGAGAACATGCCGTTCCTGCTCGACTCGACCCTCGCCGAGATCGTCGACCAGGGCTACGATCCGCTGCTCGTGGCCCACCCGATCCTGGCTGTGGAGCGCGATGCAAGCGGGGCCCTGGTCCGCCTCGTGGGCGAGGCCACGGCGGCCCTGCGGCTTGGCGTGAAGCGCGAGAGCTTCATTCATATCCACCTGCCCCGCATCGACGATGCGGAAACCCGCACCCGGATGATCGAGGCCATGCGGCGGGTCCACAGCGACGTGTCGCTGGCGGTGCACGACTGGCCCGGCATGCGCGCCCGCGTCACCGAGATCGTGCACAATTACCGCCTTAATCCTCCGCCCCTGCCGGACGACGAGGTGAAGGAGGCGATCGCCTTCCTCGACTGGATCGCACGGGACAACTTCACGTTCCTGGGGCTTCGCGAGTACCGCCTGCCCTCCGGCGACACCGCGGCCGATCCGGTCGAGGGTTCGGGCTTAGGCCTCCTGCGCGACCCAAGCGTGCGCGTGCTGCGGCGCGGCCGCGAGTTGGTCTCCATGTCGCCGGAAATCCGCGCCTTCCTGGCGCGCCCGCAGGCGCTCATCATCACCAAGGCGAACGTGAAGTCCCGCGTCCATCGCCGGGCGCATCTCGACTATATCGGCGTGAAGCTCTTCGACGGCAACGGCCATCTGCAGGGGGAGCTGCGCATCGTCGGCCTGTTCACCGCGAGCGCCTATACCAACACCACTGGCGAGGTGCCGTATCTGCGCCACAAGGTGGCGAAGGTCACGGCCCGCGCGGGCTTCGACCCGTCGAGCTATGCCGGCCGCGCGCTGCTCAACGTGCTCGAGAACTATCCGCGCGACGAGCTGTTCCAGATCGACGAGGACACGCTCTACCACTTCGCCATCGACATCATGAACCTGTCGGAGCGCCCGCGCGTGCGGGTGCTGGCGCGCGCCGACGAGTTCGACCGTTTCGTGTCGGTGCTCGTCTTCGTGCCGAAGGACCGCTACGACACGCAGGCCCGCCTGCGCATCGGCCAGTTCCTCGCCGGCATCTATGAGGGGCGTGTGTCAGCCTCCTATCCTTCCTATCCGGAAGGCCCGCTCGCGCGCACCCATTACATCCTCGGTCGCGACGAAGGCCAGACCCCGCAGGTTGCCCGCGAGACCCTGGAGAAGGGCATCTCGGCCATCGTGCGCACGTGGAGCGACGCGCTCCGTGACGAGCTCGACGCCTCGGTCGGCGGCGCACGCGCCCGCTTGCTCGCCTCGCGTTACGGCGAGGCGTTCAGCGCCGCTTACCGTGAGGCCTTCGGGGCCGAGCAGGTCATCAAGGACATCAACCTGCTGGAGCAGCTCTCGGAGGCCCGGCCCCGCGCCGTCGATCTCTACCGCCGCGAAGCCGATGGCGAGACCCGCGTGAACCTGAAGGTGTTCTCGCTCAACCAGTCGCTGCCCCTGTCGGATCGCGTTCCGCTCCTGGAGAATCTCGGCTTCCGGGTGGTGAACGAGCGAACCTATCGCGTGGCGTTTACGGGTTCCGACCGGGTGTGGCTCCACGACATGACCCTGGAGCGCGCCGCTGGCGGCACGATCGAGATCGACGAGATCCAGGCGCTGATCGAGGCGGCGCTGCTCGCCCTGTTCCGCGGTCTCGCGGAATCCGACGGCTTCAACCGTCTTGTGCTCGAAGCTGGCCTCGGCTGGCGCGATGTCGCCATGATCCGGGCCTTCGGCCGTTACCTGCGCCAGATCCAGGTCACCTATTCGCAGGATTACATCGCCGGAACGCTCGCGCGCCACGGCGCAATTGCAGCCGATCTCGTGAAGCTCTTCTACGCCCGCTTCGACCCGCGCCACGAGCAGGGCCGCGCGGCCGCCGAGGCCGTGATCCGCGAGCGGATCGAGGAGCAGCTGAAGCAGGTCACGAGCCTCGACGACGACCGCATCCTGCGCCGCTTCATCAACCTGATCGATGCGGCGACCCGCACCAATTTCTTCCAGCTCGAAGACAACGGCCTGCCGCGCCAGACCATCGCGTTCAAGTTCGAATGCGCCAAGGTGGAAGGCCTGCCGCTGCCCCGGCCCCTCTACGAAATCTTCGTCTACTCGCCCCGGGTCGAGGGCGTGCATCTGCGCTTCGGCAAGGTGGCGCGCGGCGGGCTTCGCTGGTCCGACCGGCCGCAGGATTTCCGCACCGAGGTGCTGGGCCTCGTCAAGGCGCAGCAGGTCAAGAACGCCGTCATCGTGCCGGTGGGCGCCAAGGGCGGCTTCGTGCCCAAGCTCCTGCCGCCCGCGAGCGACCGGCAGGCTTGGCTCAATGAGGGCACTGAGAGCTACCGCATCTTCGTGCGCACGATGCTGCAGCTCACCGACAACATCGTCGGCGACAGCATCGTCCCGCCGCCGGACACGGTGCGCCATGACGGCGACGATCCTTACCTCGTGGTCGCCGCCGACAAGGGCACGGCCACCTTCTCCGATACGGCGAATGCGCTCTCCATCGAGAAGGGTCACTGGCTCGGCGACGCCTTTGCGTCCGGCGGCAGCCAGGGCTACGACCACAAGAAGATGGGCATCACGGCCCGCGGTGCCTGGGAGGCGGTGAAGCGCCATTTCCGCGAGATCGACATCGACGTCCAGACCACCCCGGTGACGGTGGCGGGCGTGGGCGACATGTCGGGCGACGTGTTCGGCAACGGCATGCTGCTGTCGCGCGCGCTGAAGCTCGTGGCGGCCTTCGACCACCGCGACATCTTCCTCGATCCGAACCCGGATCCGGAGACGACTTATCGGGAACGCGAGCGCCTGTTCAATCTGCCCCGCTCCAGCTGGCAGGATTACGACAAGGCGTTGATCTCGGCGGGCGGCGGCATCTTCTCGCGCAACGCGAAATCGATTCCGCTCTCGGCCGAAGTGCGCGCGCTCCTCGACCTCGACAAGCCGGAGGCCACGCCGGCCGAGGTGATGAACGCAATCCTGAAAGCCCGGGTCGACCTGCTCTGGTTCGGCGGCATCGGCACCTATGTCCGCGCCTCGACCGAGACGGACGAGCAGGTGGGCGACCGCGCCAACGATCCGATCCGCATCACCGGCCCGGACGTGCGCGCCAAGGTGATCGGCGAGGGCGCCAATCTGGGCATGACCCAGCGCGGACGCATCGAGGCGGCCCAGAAGGGCGTGCGTCTCAACACGGACGCCATCGACAACTCGGCGGGCGTGAACACCTCCGACGTGGAGGTGAACATCAAGATCGCGCTGACCACGCCGGAGCGTGACGGGCGCCTCTCGGAAGACCAGCGCAACGCTTTGCTCGCGGACATGACCGAGGACGTTGCCGCGCTCGTTCTGCGCAACAACTACCTGCAGACCCTGGCGCTGTCGCTCTCCGAGCAGCGAGGCCTCGGCGATCTCGGCTTCGCGCGCCGGCTCATGCACATGCTGGAGGCGGATGGCCGTCTCAACCGCGCGGTGGAATACCTGCCCGACGACTCGACGCTCGCCGAGCGCGCCCGCCGCGGCGAGGCGCTGACGCGGCCGGAACTCGCAGTGTTGCTGGCCTATGCCAAGCTCTCTCTGCATGATGAGCTGCTCGAGAGCCCGGTGCCGGACGATCCCTATCTCGGCAAGGAACTGGAGCGCTACTTCCCGGCCGAAATGCGCGAGCGCTTCCCCGACGCGATCGCAAGCCATCGTCTGCGGCGCGAGATCATCGCCACCCAGCTGGCGAACGCGATCATCAATCGCGGCGGCCCGACCATGGTGGCCCGCCTCGTGGACCAGACCGGCGCGGATGCGCCGACCATCGCGGCGGCCTACGCGGCCACCCGCGATTCGTTCGGCCTGGTTGACATGAACGCTGCCATCGATGCCCTCGACGGCATCGTGCCGGGCCGGGTGCAGCTGCGCCTCTACGGCGAATTGCAGGACCTGCTCATGAACCGGATCGTCTGGTTCATCCGCAACGTGGATTTCGCCAACAACTCCCTCGACCAGATCATCGGCACCTACCAATCCGGCATCGCTGAGGTCGAGCGGAGCCTTCAAGACGCGCTCTCGCCCGAGGCCAAGGCCGTGTGGGAAGCACGGGCGAAAGCCTTGGTGAATGAAGGCGTTCCCGAGGACCTCGCGCGGCGCATCGCGTCGCTCCCCGATCTCGTGGCGGCCCCCGATATCGTGCAGACGGCGCATAAGACGGGCAAGCCCGTGGCCGACATTGCCTGCACCCACTTCGCCCTGGAGGCCTCCTTCCGTCTCGGCGCGCTCATCGGCGCCGCGCAGGAGATCAGCGTCAGCGATTACTTCGACCGCCTGGCCCTCGACCGTGCCATCGACAGCATCGCCTATGCCCATCGCGGCCTGACCGCCGAGGTATCCTCCCACGATACATCCGGGGTCGAGGCGGTGCGAGCCTGGGGCGAGAAGAGGGGCGCGGACGTCAACCGCATCCGGAGCGCGGTGGACGGCATCGTGTCATCGGGCCTGACCCTGTCGAAGATCACCGTGGCGGCAAGCCTTCTCGGCGATCTGGCGCGCACGACCTGAGCCTCCGCGAGCCCTCCTGTCTCCACGGTGCGAAAGTCGGGACCACTCGACGTGCGGTGGAGAGGGAGTGGTAGCGGAATGGTGCAGCTATTGAACCTTTTCGTCATGGCCGGGCTTGTCCCGGCCATCTCGATCAGGTGAAGCGCCGCACTTTTCGGATCGGGATCACCGGCACGAGGCCGGTGATGACAGGGCAGGGGAACGTTAAGGTGGATAACAAACCCCAGTGAGCAACACCAACTCCCTCACTCCCTCACAAACAGCCTCGCGTCCCGCAATCCTGGGCTGGCTCCTGTTCGACTGGGCCTGCCAGCCCTTTTTTACCCTCGTCACCACCTTCGTGTTCGCGCCCTATTTCGCATCAGGGCTGGCCTCCGATCCCGTGAGCGGACAGAGCCTGTGGGGCTATGCGACGGCGGCGGCCGGGCTCGTGCTCGCGGTTCTCTCGCCGGTGCTCGGCTCCATCGCCGATGCCACGGGCCCGAAGAAGCCATGGATCGCATCTTGCGGCCTCGTGCTGGTGATCGCATGCTCCGTGCTGTGGTATGCCGCGCCCGGGCAGCCCTCCGCCATCGCCATTGCGCTCGTGGCCTTCGCCTTCGGGACGGTGGCCGTGGAGGTGGCGGCGGTATTCAACAACGCCATGATCCCGCATCTCGTGCCGCCGGAGCGCTACGGCCGTCTCTCCGGCACCGGATGGGCCATGGGCTACCTTGGTGGCCTAGTGTCGCTCGTGATCGTGCTGGGCTTTCTCGCGGCCGATCCCGTGTCGATGAAGACCGTGTTCGGCCTGGATCCGCTCTTCGGGCTCGATCCGTCGACACGCGAGGGTGACCGCATCACGGGGCCGTTCTCGGCCCTGTGGTTCCTGGTCTTCGTGCTCCCGCTCTTTCTCGTCACGCCCGATGTCCCGCGCTCGGGCATGAGCCTGAAGAATGCCGCGCAGAAGGGTCTTTCGCAGGTGAAGAACACCATCGCGGATGCGCGGCGGCACAGAAGCGTCGGGCGGTTTCTCCTCGCCAACATGGTCTATCAGGACGCGCTCGTCGCGCTTTTCGCGTTCGGCGGGATCTACGGCGCCGGCGTGTTCGGCTGGCAGGCCATCGAGCTCGGGCTCTTCGGCATCATGCTCACCATCACCGGCACCATCGGGGCGCTGATCGGCGGACGGCTGGACGACCGCATCGGAGCCAAGCCGGTGATCCTCGGCTCAATCGTCATCCTGGCGTTCGTCTGCCTGGGGGTGCTGTCGCTGGGGCGCGACCATATCTTCTTCGTGGTGCCGACCGCGCCGCCCGCGCCCGATGACGGCCTCTACGGCTCCGCGCCGGAAAAGGTGTTCGTGCTGCTCGGCCTCGTCATCGGCTCCGTTGCAGGGCCGCTGCAAGCATCATCTCGCAGCCTTCTCGCACGCCTCGTTCCCGCCCAGGAGGCAGGGCGCTATTTCGGCCTGCTGGCGCTCTCAGGCAAGGTCACGTCCTTCCTCGCGCCGCTCGCGGTCGCCGTCGCAACCACGATCTTTCAAACCCAGGCCGCGGGACCGGCGGTGCTGATCCTGTTCCTGCTCGTGGGCTTCTGGCTGTTGAGCGGCGTGAAACGCGTGTGAGGCGCACCCTTGTCATCCCCGGCGAGCGAAGCGAGGGAAGGGGATCCACCCGCACGCACAGCGCTATGGATTCCCTTCCCCTCCGCTAACGCTCCGGCCGGGAATGACACCGGTATGAATCACTCCAGCGTCACCGCCGTGCCGCTCACCGACACCATCATCATGCCCTCGTTCTTGCCGAGCGCCCCGTAATCGAGGTGAACGCCCACGATGGCGTGCGCGCCGAGGCGCTGCGCCTCCTCGATCATCTCCTGCAGGGCGGTGTCGCGTCCGTCGCGCAGCACGCGCTCGTAGGAGCCTGCGCGTCCGCCCACCACGTCGCGAATGGAGGCGAAGAAATCGCGGAACACGTTGGCGCCAAGGATCGCCTCGCCCGAGACGATGCCGCGATAGGAGGCGATGCGGCGGCCTTCAATGGTGGGCGTCGTGGTGATGATCATGGGCTTCTCCTTCTGCTCCGCTTCAGATGGGGAGGGGAAGGAGAGATGTCATCCCGGACGAAGCGCAGCGAAGATCCGGGATCGGGTGCAGGATCAAGCGCGTGTTTCCCTCCCCCCTTGTGGGGAGGGGTGGCCGCGGCAGCGGCCGGGCTGGGGGTGTTGGCGCCTTGCCTCCATAGGCTATCGCTCACACCCCCACCTCCAACTCCTCCCCACAAGGGGGAGGAGAGCTACCGCGCCACACTCGTCCAGCGATCCCGGGTTCTGCGATGCAGCCCCAGGATGACGCCATGTCGAAGCTTAGTGCCGGAAGTGCCTGTGCCCCGTGAACACCATGGCGAGCCCCGCCTCGTCGGCGGCTTTGATCACCTCGTCGTCGCGCATGGAGCCGCCGGGCTGGATCACCGCGGTGGCGCCGGCCTCCGCTGCAGCCAGAAGGCCATCGGCGAAGGGGAAGAAGGCATCGGAGGCCACCACCGAGCCCCTGGCGAGGGTCTCGGGCAGGCTGGCGGCTTTCGCGGCTTCAGCGGCCTTCCAGGCGGCAATGCGGGAGGAATCGACCCGGCTCATCTGACCGGCGCCGATGCCCACCGTGGCGAGGTCCTTCGCGTACACGATGGCGTTCGACTTCACGTGCTTGGCGACCCGGAAGGCGAAGCGCAGGTCGGCGAGCTCCTGCTCTGTGGGCGCGCGCTTCGTCACGACCTTCAGGTCCATGGCATCGACCACCGCGTTGTCCCGGTTCTGCGCCAGGAAGCCGCCCGCCACCGTGCGAAGGGTCAGGCCCGGGGCACGCGGGTCGGGCAGGGAGCCGGCGAGCAGCAGGCGCAGGTTCTTCTTGGCGGCCACGATGGCGATCGCCTCCTCACTGGCATCGGGCGCGATGATCACCTCGGTGAAGATCTCCGTGATGGCCCTGGCGGCCTCCGCATCGAGCGGCCGGTTCATGGCCACGATGCCGCCGAAGGCCGAGACCGGATCGCAGCGCAGCGCCTTCTCGTAGGCGTCGCGGAGGTTCGCGCCTTCCGCCACGCCGCACGGGTTGGCGTGCTTGACGATCACGATGGCGGCCGAGCGTTCAGGCGAGAATTCAGCCACGGCCTCATAGGCCGCGTCCGTATCGTTGATGTTGTTGTAGGAGAGCTGCTTGCCCTGCACCTGACGGGCGGTGGCGACGCCGGGGCGGTTTTCCGGCGTGCGATAGAAGGCAGCAGACTGGTGCGGGTTCTCGCCGTAGCGCATCACCTCGGCAATGGATCCGCCGAGCGCCCGGCAAGGCGGGGTCGGTTCACCAAGCTCGTTCGCAAACCAGTTGGAGATCGCCGCATCGTAGGCGGCTGTGCGCGAGTACGCCTTCTGCGCCAGGCGCCGGCGCAGGGTGAGCGTCACCGAGCCGTCGTACTGCGCGATATCGTCGAGAACCGACGCGTAATCGGCGCCGTCCACCACCACGGCCACGTCGCCGTGGTTCTTGGCCGCCGCGCGGATCATCGCCGGGCCGCCGATATCGATGTTCTCGATGCAGTCGTCATAGGGCTTGCCGGCCGCCACCGTGGCCTCGAACGGGTAGAGGTTCACCACCAGCAGGTCGATGGCCTGGATGCCGTGCGCCAGCATGGCCGCCTGATGCTCCGGATTGGAGCGGATCGCCAAGAGGCCGCCATGGACGGCGGGGTGTAGCGTCTTCACGCGCCCGTCCATCATCTCGGGAAATCCCGTGAGCTCGCTCACGTCCTTCACGGGCAGACCCGCCTCGCTCAAGCTTTTGTGCGTGCCGCCGGTGGAGACCAGCTCGATGCCGCGCTCATGGAGCGCACGGGCGAAGTCCACGAGACCCGTCTTGTCGGATACGGAAAGCAGAGCACGGGTTACGCGCTTCAGGTCGCTCGGCATGGCGGCCGCTCCATTCAAGGAAAAGATGCGGGCGCGATAGCATGGCAGGGCAGGGATGGAAACCGGGGAGGCAGGTTTCGGACTGCTCCCTCTGAGCATGAGGCGCAATGAGGTGAGATGCCGACCCTTCAGGTCCGTGTCCCGAGATTGCTCGCCACGCTGAAACGCTGCACACAATCTGCCTGATACTTAGCCACGGGACGCAATCAGGGCGGCAGAACCGGCCATCAATCCTGCCGATGAGCGGTTCACCAGCTTCATGGATCGGGGCGAGCGGATGAACGCACGGGCTTGCGTAGCCGCCAGGAGGTAGATGCCCTGAACCGTGAAGTCGACTGCCAAACCTAGCCCGAGGATCATCATGGCTTCAGGCAATGACAACGTCGTCAAGTCAAAGGCATGTGGCAGGACAGCACCGAAGAAGACAACAGCCTTTGGATTGCCGAGCGTGAGAAGCGCTCCTGCGAGGAGGCCACGGCTGCCGGAGCCGGAGGATGGCGCTTCCTTCGCAGCACCATCGGCCGTCCACAAATTCCAGGCGATGAAAAGGAGGTAGGCAATCCCGAGCCATTTGACCGCGATGAAGGCCGTCTCGAAGCGCATGGCCAATGCGGAAAGGCCAAAGATGGCGGCAAGCAGCCAGACAGCGTTCCCAGCCACCATGCCACTCACAAAGGGGAGGGTCGATGCACCACCGCGTGAGAGAACCTGGGCGATGAGAGCGCCCTGAGCAGGTCCGGGGAGTGCCGCCGCCAGAGCGAAAGGCACGACAAACAACCAGATGCTGCCAAGCTCAACCATCAACAAAGTCCTCAATCATGACCTGTGTCAGGGAGCAGCTTACCCGTGTCGTTATCGGCGGTCATCATATTGTGAGTCCTCCGTCAGTGCCGGCGATCAACGGGATAAAACGCTCTCCATGAATGCAGCGCAAACCATCGGCCCGGCGACAACACACCGTCGGCGCGTCTGCTTCATGCTCAAAAAGCTTGGCGAATGCTATAACCTCTGCTAGGATTCCTGTCATGATCAACCGCGCATCCTGGCTTACCCATAATTTCACGTACCTCAAAGGGTGCGCGGGATGGGTGTTGCGCTGATGCGTGCGTGATCATTCCCGAGGACCCTCCCGAGGCGGGTAGGGTCCTGACGTTCTCTGCTCTCCTCCTGTCGATTGTGGAGAGCAAGCATGAACACCCTTTTCCCTTCGCCAAAGCATAAGCCCCGCTTCTACCCGGCCATTCCGACCATCAGGATTGTTGTGTCCTGGGTGACGGCAATTGCTGCATCGTGGAACCGCTTCACCGAGCGGCGGGCTTTGCAGAGGCTGGAGCACCTCAACGATCATGCTCTGCATGACATCGGCGTATGGCGCGAGCCGGAAAGCCGAGTCGACGAATGGTGGAGAATGAATCCGCCGCCTTAGACGGACGAGGATTGCGAGGTCTCGGAAGATTCCTGAATTGCCTGAGGCCTCGCTCACGGCTCGGTAGACCTGCCCTCAAATCAGCTCCGCCTGCTCCTGCGGCGGGTTCGGCTCGAACGTGCGCGCCAGGCGCTCGAAGCGCCAGCGGACCGTGGGCGTCTCGCTCGGGCGAACCGTCAGCACGATCTGCTCCGTGCGGCGTAGGCCGTCGGCGGTGGCCAGAAACACGCTGTCGTCGATCTCCGCCGCGATGGGAGCGGCCGAGAACTGCCAGGCCTCGCGGTTGGGCAGAACCAGCATCACCACGCGGCCGCCCTGAGCGACACTGGCCTTGATGCCGGGCGCGAGGTGGAAGCGGATGATGGCCTGGGCGGTTCCGGCGCTGCCGCCTTCGCCCCAGAAATTGTCCTCGCCTTCGAGCACGTTGCCCTTGGGCGCAAGCTGCCAGCGGCGCTCGTGGGTGAGGCCGAAGCGCGCCTTGTAGCCATCGTGGCTGGCGCTGAGAAGCTGCGCGTGCTCGCGCTCGCTGCGCTCCGCCGTCACCCGCTCGGGGCCGCTGAGAATGACCGGGCCGACCCGGCGCAGGAGCCAGGCGGACACCCGGCGCTGCAGCCACGTGCCTTTCTTATCGACGATCTGACAGGAGGAGATGTCGTTGATGGAGGCGGTGGAATGCGCGGCGGTCGAGCGCGAGGCCTGGATGATGGGATCAGTGGCGATCTGCGGCATGCCGCAATTGACCACGATGCGCTGCGCGGCGCTCGAGAACTCGAAGGACAGGCAACCGGCGGCCGCCTCCTGCGACAGGGGACGCGGCGGCGGCGCGCCCACGTCGGCCACCACCAGGGTGCGTCCGGCCTCCAGCCGCTCGTAGCCTGAATGCGGCGCATGGTGGATCGGCTGGCTGCGCATGTCGTCATAGGTGAGCAGCGTCGCGAGATGGTCGGCCGCCGTCACGCCCATGCCGTTGAAATGCGAAAGCGTGCCGTCCCCGTGCCGGAACAGGCGCACCATCGGCAGCATGCGGTCGACGGAGCGCAGGAGCCCCTCGGGGGTGTCGACCTCGCGGCTGGCGAACATCTGGCGCAAGGGGAGCAGATCGAACAGCAGCTCGACGACGATGCGCGGATTGCGGCTCGCGTGTCCCCCATCGGCCAGGATTTGCCGGTCGAGTTCGCGGGCGAGCATGCGGGTGGCGCGGCGTAAGGAACGGTCGAGACCCTCGCAGCACAGGCCGGCATAGCAGAGCGCGATTCCCGCCATGAGCTGCTGGTAGGGCAGGGCGCCGGCGCGGATCTGGCGCTCCAGGGTCCGCACATGCTGCCCGATGATGCGCAGGAATCGCTGGTAGAAGGCGTGGTCGGCCCCTTCCAGGATCAGCGGCGACTGGCTGATGAAGGACATGAGCCGACGCGCCGTGATCTCGGTGCTGCAGGCGATGCGCTTGTCGCCGAGCCTGGAGGTGACGAACTCGTCCACCAGCGAGCGGGCGTTGGCCTGGGC
Source organism: Microvirga sp. BSC39 (assembly GCF_000739015.1). GTDB lineage: Bacteria > Pseudomonadota > Alphaproteobacteria > Rhizobiales > Beijerinckiaceae > Microvirga. The sequence continues at coordinate 20,818 of NZ_JPUG01000025.1, read as the reverse complement.
CAGCGCGGTGCCGGCGGCGCGCAGGTGGCGCAGCCAGCCGAAGCCGTAGAGCGCCTCGCCCCAGGCGCGGCTCGGCGGGTTGAAGGCGAAGGGCGAGCGCCCGCCTGTGGTGATGGCGCGGCCGGAGAATGCGAAGAAGCCGGAATAGATGTCGGTCGCGATGGTGGGATCGGCGGTGCGCAGATCCTGCGGGGCGAAGAGCAGCCGCGTGGGCACGGGGGCGCTGGAGAGCCGGGACAGGCTCCAGACCATGCTTTCACGCGTGGCGCGGCCTGCCTCACGAAGGCTAAGCCTGTACAGACGCCAGCGATCCGGCCCGAAATCCACCCGTGGCGCTCCTCTTGATGCTGCTGAATTCAAGTCAACTTAAGAGAGGAGTTCCTGCTGACTGGTTAACACCCGGTAAGGGACGGTTCACCATCGTTACGACGGCTTGTGAACAAAGCGTGCGACAAAGAAGCCGTCGAGGCCGCTGCGATCATGGTCCGCCAGTGTCATCTGGCTCGGCAGGGTCCGGATATCGCCCTCCGGTGTGATGCATTCCGCAAAGCCGCCGATCTCGTCAGCGGTGATGGGCTGGCGGGTGAACTCGGGGTGGCGCGACAGGAAGCTTTCCGCCTGCCGCTCGCCTTCCTCGGCCTCCAGGGAACAGGTGCAGTAGACGAGCCGCCCGCCGGGCTTCAGCAGGCCTGCCGCCTTGTCGAGCAGACGGCTCTGGAGCCCTGCGAGCTTGCGGATGTCCTCGTCGCCCTTGGTCCAGGCTACGTCCGGGTGGCGGCGGATGGTGCCGGTGGCGGAACACGGGGCATCGAGCAGGATGGCGTCGAACGGTCCTGCCTCGAGCTTTTCCGCATCGATGGCGCGGGTCTCGGCCTTCAGGTTCAGGCGGGCGAGATTTTCCTCCAGCCGCACCAGGCGCTTGGCCGAGCGGTCTACGGCCAGCACCTCGGCGCCGGCGGCGGCGATCTGGGCGGTCTTGCCGCCGGGGGCGGCGCAGAGATCCGCGATCCGTTCGCCGGGCTTTGCCTGAAGTAGGCGCGCCGGCAGGGCGGCGGCGGCGTCCTGCACCCACCATTCACCTTCCTCGAAGCCCGGAAGCTCGCGGATGGCGGTGCGTTCCTTGAGCCGGATGCTGCCGGTGGGCAGGAGAACGCCGCCCAGACGCTCGGCCCAGGATTCCGGATCCGATTTTACCGTCAGGTCGACGGAGGCGAGCGATCTATGCGCTTCGGCGATTTTCTGGGCCAAGGCCTCGCCGTATTGCGCGATCCAGCGCTCCTCCAGCCAGGTGGGGGTGTCGAGCCAGGGGTCGTTCTCGGCCAGGATCTGCTCGCGCTCGCGGGCGACGCGGCGCAGGACGGCGTTGATGAAGCCGCCCGCGTGATGGAGCTTGGGATCGTTCTGCGCCAGCTGCACGGCGCTGTCGACGACCGCATGGTCCGGCACGTCGAGAAACAGGATCTGCGCCGCCCCGGTGGCGAGCAGGTGCATCAGGCGCTCGTCCTTGGGCGGCTTGTTGAGCCGCTCCCTCAAGGCATGTCCGAGGGTGCCGAGGCGCCGGAAGGTCACGATGGCGATGGCCCGCGCCAGCGCCTCGTCGCGGGACGAGAGGTTTTCGGCGCGCGCCAGCTCCTCCATCACGTCGTCCAGCGGCACGCGCCGCTTCAGGGTCTCCGACACGGCCATCCAGGCGAGGCGGCGGGGGCCGAGGCCCGATTGTTCGTCCGACTGACTCAAAATTTATCCCCAAGGCCCGCGGCGGGTGCCGGTCGAACCTGAAACGGAGCCCCGAGAGGAACCCCCAAGGGTACCCCATGGGCCCGAAGAACTCTGCTGAAAGAAGCCGCTTTGCGGCGTGGATCCCATCTCCTGCGCCAAAGCGTGGAGCGCCGCAATCCGGTTTTCCGTCGCGGGATGGGTCGAGAACAGGTTGTCCACGCCCTGGCCCGACAGCGGGTTGATGATGAAGAGCGAGGCGGTGGCAGGCCGCCGCTCCGCATCCGGGTTCGGAATATGCGCCACGCCGCCGCCGATGCGGGCGAGCGCCGAGGCCAGCGCCAGGGGCTGGCCGGAAATCGCGGCGCCCATCCGGTCGGCGTCGTATTCCCGCGAGCGGCTGATCGCCATCTGGATGATCATGGCGGCGATGGGCGCGAGGAGCGCGGTGGCCAGCATCACGATGGGGTTGGGCCGCTCGTCGCCGCGCCCACCGAACAGGAAGCCGAACTGCGCCAGGGTCGCGATGGCGCCGGCGACCGTCGCGCTCACGGTCATGATCAGCGTGTCGCGGTTCTTGATGTGGGCGAGCTCATGGGCCATCACGCCGGCGATCTCGTCGCGGGAAAGCATGTTGAGCAGGCCCGTGGTGGCGGCCACCGCCGCATTCTCCGGGTTGCGCCCGGTGGCGAAAGCATTGGGCTGCGGGTTGTCGATGAGATAGACCCGCGGCATCGGCAGGCCTGCGCGGTGCGCGAGATCGCGGACCATGTGCACCAGTTCGGGCGCGGTGCGCTCGTCCACCTCGACGGCATGGTGGGCGGCGAGCGCCAGCCGGTCCGAGTTCCAATAGGCGAAGAGATTGGTGGCCAGGCCAAAGCCAAGCGCGATCATCATGCCGGTGCCGCCGCCCAGGAAATAGCCGACGACGCCGAACAGGGCCATGAGGCCTGCCAGCAGCATTCCGGTCTTGACGGTGTTCATCGGGGTCTCCACCTCGTGTTCAACACGGTATCCATCCTCCAACCCCTATGTGGGAACGGCCCAGCTCACTCCCAAGAGGGGCTCGGATCTGGCAGAAGGCCTCTCATGAGCACGAACGACAACATCCCTGCGGATCACCCCATCGAAGGCGCAGCCTCAGGCAAGCCCCTGTCGCCCGCGGCCCAGCGGGCCTTGGAGGAAGCGGCCCAGCGTCGCCTCGACATCGACGCCCGCGCGGCCAAGATCGCCAAGGAGAAGGAGCTCCAGGGCCGTGGCGGTCTCGAGCCCGTCCGGTATGAGGACTGGGAAGTGAAGGGATTGGCGAGCGATTTTTGAGACAAGCGCTGAGCGGGTTTACTCAAGGCCATATGCGCATATACTATGCGCATATGTGTTCGGGAGGTATTGTAATGTCCAAGCCCGTTGGCGCTGTGAGGGATCGACGCCCCACCAATGTCACGCTCCCGGTCGAGCTAGTCGCCGAGGCGAAAGCCCTCAACATCAATGTATCTCAGGCTTGTGAAAGCGGGTTAGCTCGTTCGGTGACAGAGGCTCGGAGGGCCCGCTGGCTTGAAGATAACAAAGACGCCATCGAAGATTACAACGATATGATTGAACGGAATGGATTGCCCCTGGATGAATTCCGGCAATTCTGATGAGCCAGTTTAACGTTTACGCCGGTGTCGGCCGCTCCGGCCGCCTCGTGGTCGATCTGCAATCCAACATCCTGGAACCCATCGCCACCCGCATGGTTGCGCCGCTTTTCTTGAAAAGCGAGACGAAGGTCATAACCGAGCTGACGCCGATGGTGAGCATCGATGGACGAGATCTCGTGGTCATGATTCCGCTCATGGCATCGATCCCGGTCCGTGAATTGCAGCGCCCTGTGGGTTCGCTCGCCTCCTATCAGGATGCAATCAAACGGGCGCTCGATCTTCTGTTCCTTGGCTTCTGACTGTGTGGTGGGGGGACATCGGCTCGACATCAATCCGGAAAGCCGAAAAAATTTTCGGGTCTCATGTCACATCCGGCTCTCCCGTCTCGTCTTAGCATCGTCAGCAACACGACAATGAGGACCAAGACGATGAAAGCCCGGTTGATTCCCTTCGACGTCGCCCCCGGCTCCCTGAAGCCGATGATCGAGCTGGAAAAGACCCTGAAGAACAGCGGTCTGGAGCTTACGCTGATCGAGCTGGTGAAGACCCGCGCCTCGCAGATCAACGGCTGCGCCTATTGCATCCACATGCACACCCAGGATGCCCGCGCCAACGGCGAGACCGAGGAGCGGCTCTATCTCCTGAGCGCCTGGCGGGAGTCGCCCCTCTACAGCGACCGCGAGCGGGCGGCGCTCGCCTGGACCGAGGCCCTGACGCTCGTGGCCGAGACCCATGCGCCCGATGAAGACTACGCAGAGCTGACCCGGCACTTCACGCCGGCCGAGCAGGTCAACCTGACCCTGCTCATTGGCGCGATCAATGCCTGGAACCGGCTGGCCATCGGCTTCCGCTCGGTCCACCCGGTCGAGTCTGGCCGTGCTGCCGCCTGACGGCAATGCTGCGGACCGGTTCCAGCCCCTCAGGCCGGGGCTGGTCCGCCTCGCCTACCGCATGCTCGGCTCCATCGCGGAGGCCGAGGATGTGGTGCAGGAGGCCTATATCCGCTGGCACCAGACGGACCGCACCATGATCCGCGAGCCGGGCGCCTTCCTGTCCAAGACCGTCACGCGCCTGTGCCTCGACATCCTGAAATCGGCCCGGGTGAAGCGCGAGACCTATATCGGCCCCTGGCTGCCCGAGCCGGTTCTGGAGACAGCCGGTGAGGACGACGTGAGCGAGGACCTGTCGCTGACCCTGATGCTGGCGCTGGAGCGGCTGTCTCCGTTGGAGCGCGCGGCCTTTCTCCTGCACGACGTGTTCGGTCTCGGCTTCGACGATGTCGCCGCGACCCTCGACCGGGATCCCGCCGCCTGCCGGCAACTCGCCGCGCGAGCCCGCAGGAACGTGCGCGCGGAAAGACCGCGCTACGCCATCGACCGGGAGGAGGGCGAGCGGATGACCGATGCCTTCCTCATGGCCTCGCGCAGCGGCGACCTCACGGCTCTGCGCCATCTCCTGGCCGAGAACGTCGTGGCCCAGACGGATGGCGGCGGCATCCGGAACGCGGCGCTCAATCCGCTGTTCGGCCTCCGCAGGGTCGCCGGTCTGTTCATGGGCGTGGCGCGCAAGGGCGGAGGCCAGTTGCCGCCGGTTCTCTACAGGGGATTGATCAACGGCCTGCCGGGTTTCGTCACCCTCGAACAGGATGGCATCGTGCAGACCACGGCCCTCGACATCGAGGACGGCCGCATCGTCGGGGTCTATATCGTGCGCAATCCCGAAAAGCTCCGGCACCTGGCGGATCTGGCGAACTGAGCGCTGGTTGAGAGAATTCCGGCGCGCCTATGGGATGCCTCGGGCTCGCCTTGCACAGGCGTCGGCATAGGCCTCGGCCGCCTTGCCGGACATGGCTTTCGACTCCTCGACGCATTTCACCACGGCCATCTCCTGGGCCATGATCCGGTTCTGGATGCGCGCGTTGACCTGCGTGTTATGGGCGTTGAGCATGGTCCTGTTGACCGCGTGAGCGGCACCCGCTCCCATTCCCGACGGATCCGCGGCGCCGGCCACCGAGATAGCCGTTGCAGCCACACCCGTTGCCGTGGATTCCGCCTGAAGTTCCGCCATCAGGGCATCCGCTTGCGCGTGTCCGGAGGCATAAGGGGTCTGGCATCCGGCCAGCGCCACCGCGGCCGGGATCAGGATCGAAAGGAGAGCAGCGCGCATGAGGCCTCACCATCTTCGGGAATGCGCGCCAGCATAACGCCCGCTGGAGGCAATCGCCCCCTCCGTTTGGAGAGGAAAACCATCCACGCCCGATGGATGTCGTGACGTTGCGGAGCGGCAATGCCGGTTTTAGGCTGCTCCCGAAGCAGGAAGGGCAGCATGGGCGGGGCGGTACGGCTGAAGCTTTTTCGCGATCTCCTGGCCGACGCCCATCGGGCGCTCGATCTCCAGTTCGGCTTCGAGCTGTGGGACGGCTCGACAATCCCGGCGGACCTGCCGTCCTATGCCATGCGCCTCGTGATCCGGCGCGAGAGCGTGATCGCGGCCCTTGTGCGCCGTCCGAATCTCGACACCCTGCTCAACGCCCATGTGGCGGGGCTGCTCGATCTGAAAAACGGCACCCTCTTCGATCTGGCCGATCAGCGCCCGCAGAAAGTCGGGCGACGCCTGAAAGCGGTGAGCAGGGTCAAGGCGCTGAAAACCGCCTACCACTTCCTGCGAGCGCCCGCCGACATGCCGCGTCCGCTCGATCGGGTGAAGGACAACCCGGATGCGCGCGACGGCAGGCCCCAGACCAACAGAAAGAACGTTGCCTATCACTACGACGTGTCGAACGACTTCTACCGGCTCTTTCTCGATCCGGAGATGGTCTATACCTGCGCGTACTTCCAGCCGGACTGGCACGACGACCTCGCCCGCGCGCAACGGGACAAGCTCGACATGATCTGCCGCAAGCTGCGGCTCAAGCCCAACGAGCGCCTGCTCGACATCGGCTGCGGCTGGGGCGCGCTCATCTGTCATGCCGCGCAGCATTACGGCGTGAAAGCCACCGGCGTGACGCTCTCCGAGGAGCAGGCGAAGCTCGCACGCGAGAAGATCGCTCGCCTAGGTCTGCAGGATCGCGTCGAGGTGCTGGTGAAGGATTTCACGCAAGTCGAAGGCGAGTTCGACAAGATCTCCTCCATCGGCATGTTCGAGCAGGTGGGGATTGCCAATCACCTGTCCTATTTCAGCGCCGTGCATCGCCTGCTGCGCCCGCGCGGGCTCTATCTCCACCACACCATCGCCCGGCGCGCCAAGCGCAGCGACAGAGCGTTTCAGAAACTCAAGCCCGAGTACAAGGCGCTCACCCGCTACATCTTTCCAGGCGGCGAGCTTGACCATCTCGGCATGTCCGTCTCCAACCTGGAGCGCCACGGTTTCGAGGTGCATGACGTGGAGGCTTGGCGCGAGCATTACCAGCGCACCACGCGATTGTGGTGGGAGAACCTCAACGCCCGCCGGACGGAGGCCGAAGCCCTCGTCGGGCCGGAGAAGACCCGCATGTGGCTGCTCTACCTCGCCGGCTGCTCGCTTGCCTTCGAGCGCGGGGCCGTGGGCGTGAACCAGACGCTCGCCTCCAAGCGCACGCGCGGCCCCTCGGGCCTGCCGCCGAGCCGGGCGGATCTGTATCGATGATGTCTTCGAATCCCGACTGGAATGACTACCACGAATACGTGTCCCTTCGGGAGCGTGGATTGAGGCGCGAAGCATTTCAGCGTCTCAATAGGTTTCTTAATTTCCTCGTGACCGAGTCATTTAACGAAAGAAGAGATTTTGTCTGCTGGCTCTTCTCAGAGAATGAGAACATTGAATCCCTGGCACATCCGCTGAAGGTGAAGATCGTCGAACCTCTCCTCAAAGAATGGATTAATTGTGATCCGAACGATTTCCGGCCTCATCTATGGTTAGGTACGATCCCCCATCTATGGGAAGCCCATCGATTGGCTCCGGACGATCAAGATATAAGGTGGTGCCTCGCACTGAATGTGCTCAGGGCTATTCAATACGAGGTTCACGAGTTACCCATCGGCTTCCTGGGCGATGATCCTGAGGGTTCATACACCATGCTCCTGCGGCTACGTCGACTGCTGGTTCCTCTTTCAGCATCAGATAGGCCTCGCCAAGTATGGGCTGAGATAGAAAGTATAATCGAAATTCTTGGTAATTATCTGGACTACCAGCGCGATCCAAAACGCCACCCGGCAGAGACGTTTTCGTGCTGGTGTGAACGATTGGCTAGGCGCGGCAGATAGACTGCAGCTTAAGCTGAGTTACAGAGCCCCATTGCTCTCTTATGGCACCACCACCACCCGCGTGCCCACGTCCACCTGGTCGTAGAGATGCACGATGTCCTCGTTGAGCATGCGGATGCAGCCGTAGGACGCGTAGGTGCCGATGGAGCTCGGGCGGTTGGTGCCGTGGATGGCGTATTCGTCGAGGTTGAGGGTCAGCGCCCGCGCGCCCATGGGGTTGTTCGGGGCGCCGCCGGGGATCACGTCCGGCAGGCGCGGGTTGTCGCGCTTGACCTCCGCGGGCGGCGACCAGGCGGGGCGCACATATTTGCCGTCGATCCGCGCCTCGCCGAACCATTGCTTGCCCGGCTTGCCCACGGCCACGCGGTAGCGCAGGGCCGTGCCGTCGCCGCGCACGTAATAGAGCCGCCGCTCCGCCGTCTTGATCACGATGGTGCCAGGCGACACGCCGGCCTGGAACGGCACGACCTCGCGGGCAGATGCGGGCATGGTCGTGATGGCGATGGCCGCAATGGCGGCAAGGATGCGCATGGCTCGAACCCTCCTGCGGAAACAGTGAAGGTGAGACGCGAAAGATAAGGCTACGGTTCCGTGTGGTTCGGAAAGCGGCGCCGATGTCATCCCCGGCGGCCGTAGGCCGGGAAGGGGATCCATAGCGCGGTGCGGATGATTGGATTCCCTTCCCCTCCGCTGCGCTCCGGCCGGGAATGACACCCTGTTCGTCATCCCCGGACTTGTTCCGGGGATCCACGTCTTTGCCACGCTGTGGTTCTCAAGACGTGGATGGCCGGGACACGCCCGGCCACGACGAGGAGGTTCGGAAAACGATCCCGGATCGGCTGATGCCGTCCGGGATGACGTCATTGATGGATCAAGCCGCCTGCGTGCGCTTGTTCTGCCTGTTCGTGATCAGATCGTCGACCACGCCGGGGTCGGCCAGCGTCGAGGTGTCGCCGAGCGAGCCGAACTCGTCCTCGGCGATCTTGCGCAGGATGCGGCGCATGATCTTGCCCGAGCGGGTCTTGGGCAGGCCCGGGGCGAACTGGATCAGGTCCGGCGACGCGATGGGGCCGATTTCCTTGCGTACCCAGGCCACCAGCTCCTTGCGCAGGTCCTCCGAGGGCTCCTCGCCCGCCATCAGGGTCACGTAGGCGTAGATGCCCTGGCCCTTGATGTCGTGCGGGTAGCCCACGACGGCGGCCTCCGACACCTTCGGATGAGCCACCAGCGCGGACTCCACCTCCGCCGTGCCCATGCGGTGGCCGGACACGTTGATCACATCGTCCACGCGGCCGGTGATCCAGTAATATCCGTCCGCATCGCGGCGGCAGCCGTCACCGGTGAAGTATTTGCCCGGATAGGTGGAGAAGTAGGTCTGCACGAAGCGCTCGTGGTCGCCATAGACCGTGCGCATCTGGCCGGGCCAGGAATCGGCGATCACGAGATTGCCTTCCGCTGCGCCCTCCAGCACGTTGCCTTCCGCATCCACCACCTGCGGCTTCACGCCAAAGAAGGGTCGCGTGGCCGATCCCGGCTTGAGCTTGGTGGCGCCGGGCAGCGGCGTGATCAGGATGCCGCCGGTTTCCGTCTGCCACCAGGTGTCCACGATGGGGCAGCGGCCCTCGCCCACCACCCGGTGGTACCATTCCCAGGCTTCCGGGTTGATCGGCTCGCCCACGGAACCGAGCAGGCGCAGCGACTTGCGCGCGGTTGTCTTCACCGGCTCCTCGCCCGCCTGCATGAGCGAGCGGATGGCGGTGGGGGCGGTGTAGAAGATGTTGACCTGGTGCTTGTCGATCACCTCCCAGAAGCGGGAGATCGACGGATAGGTGGGCACGCCCTCGAACATCAGCGTGGTGGCGCCGTTGGCGAGCGGCCCGTAGAGAATGTAGGAGTGGCCCGTCACCCAGCCCACGTCGGCGGTGCACCAGTAGATGTCCCCGTCGTGGTAGTCGAACACGTATTGGTGCGTCATCGACGCATGAACCAGATAGCCGCCCGTGGTGTGCAGCACGCCCTTGGGCGTACCGGTCGAGCCGGAGGTGTAGAGGATGAACAGCGGATCCTCCGCGTTCATCTCCTCGTAGGGGCACTCGTCGGACACCTGGGCCGCCGCCTCGTCGTAATAGACATCGCGGCCCGGCAGCATGTTCACGGCGCCGCCCGTGCGGCGCACTACCAGCACGTGATCGACCACGCCCGCCCCGACGCGCTCAAGAGCGGCATCCACGTTCACCTTCAGCGGGACCTTTCGGCCGCCGCGCAGGCCCTCGTCGGCCGTGACGATGAAGGCGGATTTCGCGTCCTGGATGCGGCTGGCGAGCGAGTCGGGCGAGAAGCCGCCGAACACCACGGAGTGGATGGCGCCCAAGCGGGCGCAGGCCAGCATGGCATAGGCCGCTTCCGGGATCATGGGCATGTAGATCGTCACGCGGTCGCCCTTGGCGACGCCGCGGTTGCGCATGATGTTGGCCATGCGGTTCACTTCCGCGGAGAGCTCGCGGTAGGTGATCTTTTTCGAGTCCGACGGGTCGTCGCCTTCCCAGATGATGGCGACCTGGTCGCCCCGGGTGTGGAGGTGCCGGTCGACGCAGTTATAGGCCACGTTGGTGACGCCGTCCTCGAACCAGCGGATCGCCACGTTGTCGGGGCCGAAATTGGTGTTCTTGATCCGGGTGGGGGCCTTGAACCAGTGGATGCGCTTGGCTTCCTCCGCCCAGAAGGATTCAGGGTCCTTGATGGACGCCTCGTACTTGGCCCGGTAGCCCGCGTCGTCCAGATAGGCGCGGTGGGTCCACTCGGACGGCACGTCGTAGATCTTCTCTTCCATGGCGCTTCTCCCAGACGCTTGCGGGATGAATTTAGCGCTAGATTTACGGAAAGAGCCAGGGGTCGGGCAAGCGGGGCCGGGATCGGACTTTGGTCTTTGCTACTTTTGGGGTGCAGTGCACAAGCGGGGCGGGAATCCCGGGACGGATGGACGGAGCCGTTCGCTGGCCGGCACAGTATCTTCTTCGTTCGATCACAATAATTCTTGAATAAACATAAGTCAGTGACAGACATTAACTTTCGTGAGACGGTTTTTCCACCCTTGGCAACCGATTTCAGGCGCCGACGGCTGAGAGACACGACATGCTCCCGCCTGCCAATCAGGGAGCGTCATCATGCACTCACCTTTTCGCCCCGACTACAATCCGCTCATCCGGAAGCTGGAGAGTATCTTCACGCTCACGGCCGACGAGCGGCAGGCGCTTGAAAACCTGCCGATGCAGATCACGGTCATCGAGGAGAACCAGGACATCGTGCGCGAGGGAGACCGCCCCTCCCGGTGCTGTCTGATCCTGAGCGGCTTCACCTGCACCTACAAGGTCACGGCCCAGGGCAAACGCCAGATCGTCGCCTTCAACATCGCCGGCGACGTTCCCGACCTCCAGAGTCTGCACCTGAAGATTCTCGACAACAGCGTCGGCACCATCAGCCGGTGCAGCGTCGGGTTCATCACCCACGAGGCTCTGCGCGACATCTGCACCCGCTATCCGCGCATCGCCGCCGCCTTCTGGCGCGGGACCCTGGTCGATGGAGCGATCTTCCGCGAGTGGATGACCAGCATCGGGCAGCGCGAAGCCTACAACCGGCTCGCCCATCTCCTGTGCGAGATGCTGGTGCGCCTGACGGCTGTCGGTCTTGTGCAGGACCACTCCTGCGACCTGCCGATCACCCAGAGCGAACTTGGCGATGCGCTCGGAATCACGACGGTTCACGTCAACCGGGTTCTCCAGCAATTGCGGACGGATGGCCTGATCGAGCTGAAGGGCACCCGGTTGAACATTCCCGATTGGGAGAAGTTGAAACAGGTTGGGGAGTTCAACCCCATGTACCTTCACTTGGAAGACCTACAGGCAGTTGCGTGACCCTCACCTTACAGCCCGTGCGAGTCGCCACCGGTTTCGAAGACGAGGGCGTGCTCGTTTTCGACGGAGAGCAGAGACTTGTCGCCGTCCTCACCCATCTCTCGGACCGGAACGAGGTCGCGCCAGGGCACTGGTTCCTGGAGGCGGGCTTCGGCCCCTTGAGCGGCACGAGCCATCCGGCCTTTGCCGATCTGGATACGGCCCAGGACTGGATCAGCCGGCGTCTCAGCCCTCGGGTCTGATCCTGCCTGGCGGCGCCATGAGGGGCCTTCCGCAGGCCCCAGGCTTCATTCAGGCACGTAGCGCGGGTAGGTCGTCTTGCTGGCGCGCGCGAAGGCGAGGTCGATCTCGACAGTCGCGTAGGGCGCCTCCGGCGTGGTCTCGGCCAGGACATTGCCCTCCGGGTCCACCACCCAGCCGAGCCCGCCGCAATTGGCCTTGTAGCCGGGCGGCGCCCAGAGGTTGGACGACAGGCAATAGGCGCCCGAGCAGACCGCCGCCGTCTGGCCGCCGGCCAGCCACTTGCGGGTGGATCCGTGCGGCGTCGCCCGCGGAACGCACAGGAGATCGGCGCGGCTTGCCGCGTAATGGCGCGCCCATTCGAAGAACCACATCTCGGTGCAGATCTGCACGCCGATCCGCATGCCCAGCGCCCGGGCGATGTCGAAGGTGCCCGGACCGCGCTCGTACCAGGTATGCTCGTAATAGCTCTCTTCGTCGGGCAGGTAGTATTTCTGATGCACGGGCACAGCGCCCGTCTCCTCCGTCCAGAGATAGGCCTCGTTGCGCCGGCTGCCGTGCGGCATGACGATGGGCCGGGTGCCCATGACGGCCCTGGCGTTGAACGCGGACATGCGGGCGATGCGCGCCTCATGGGCCGCCACCGCCTTCCGCCACTGGCCTGCATCCGGCTCGGGGTCGGCCGCCAGCCACTCGCCGAAGCTCATCTCCGGCACCAGCAGGAAATCCGACCCTTCCCTGGCCATGTGCGCGGCGAGGCCCTCCAGGGCGGAATCCAGGTGATCCGGGCGGCAGTCGATCTGGCAGACGGTGACCTTCATGGTGTCTTAAGCCCCTTCTTCACAATGCGGCAGGTTCGGCACGGCCTGCGGTAATCTTCTACAGCCCGCCCATCCGGCACACGATCGCCCATTCCTCGTCCGTCACCGGCTGCACCGACAGGCGGGAATTGTTGATGAGAATCATCTTTTCGAGGCCGGGCTGCTTCTTGATATCGTCGAGGGTCACGGGCTTCGGGAACGGCTTCACGGCCTTGATGTCCACCATGCCGAACTTGCCTGTCTCGTCCGTATGGTCGGGGTAGTATTCCCGGATCACCTCGACGATGCCCACCACGGCCTTGCCCTCGTTCGAGTGGTAGAAGAAGCCCTGCTCGCCCTTTTTCATGGCCATCAGGTTCTGCTTGGCCACATGGTTGCGCACGCCGTTCCAGTGGGTGCCTTTCGCGCCTTCCGCAGCTTGCTGATCCCAGGACCAGACGGAGGGTTCGGACTTGTAGAGCCAGTGGGCCATGGACGCTTACTCTTTAGGGATGACGCATGATCTTATCGGAAAACCGGTATCCACTTTTCGCTCGCGCGGACCGCTGGTTCCGGATCATGCTTCAATGCTCGGACTTGATGGGACGGTTCATCAGCGCATCGACGGCCTGATCGAGAGTCCATGCGCCGGACAGGACCTGCTCGACGGCTTCGGCAATCGGCATGTCGACGTTTTTTGCTCGCGCCAGCGCCACGAGGGCGCTCGCGGTCGCGGCGCCCTCCACCAGCTTGCCGCCGGAAGCATCTGCAACGCTCATGCCTTGGCCGAGGCGCTGGCCGAAGGCGAAGTTGCGCGATTGCGAGGTCGAGCAGGTGAGCACCAGATCGCCGAGGCCCGAGAGCCCCATGAGGGTCTCGGGCTTAGCCCCATAGGCACTGGCAAACCGCAGGAGTTCGGCGAAGCCGCGGGCGATCAGCGCCGCCTTGGCGCTCTCGCCCAAGCCCTTGCCCGCCACGGCCCCGCAGGCAATCGCCAGCACGTTCTTGGCCGCGCCGCCGATCTCGACGCCGCGCACGTCGCCGCGATGATAGACGCGCAAGGTCGGGCCGGAGAGGGCATTGGCCATCGCTTCGGCCAGAGCCGCATCGCGGCAGGCCAGCGTCACGGCGGTGGGCAGGCCGCGGGCCACGTCATGGGCGAAGCTGGGCCCCGACAGCACGGCCACGGGCGCACCGGGGCGCATCTCCTCGACCACGTCGCACAGGAAAGCCCCGCTGCCGCGCTCGATGCCCTTGGCGCAGAGCACCAGCGGCACTGCCACGGGCAGAACGGAAGCAAGGGCCGTGCTCATTTCCCGCGTCGTCTGCGCAGGCGTGACGAGAAGAACCGCCCGGGCCGAAGCCAGATCAGCGAGTTCGGCGGTCGGGCGGATGCGCTCGTGCAGCGTCACGCCCGGCAGGCAGCGCTCGTTGGCGCGCGTCGCCGCCAGGGATCGAGCCTGCTCGGCCGAGCGCATCCAGAGCACCACGTCGTTGCCGGCAGCCGCCGCCGCATTGGCGAGCGCCGTCCCCCAGGCTCCGGCTCCGGCGATGCCGATGGTTCTCATGAGGAACCTCGGGATCGGACTGGAAAGCGTGTCAGAAAAGCTTGCCGGGTCAGTCGGTAGAGGACGTTCGTCTGAAGCGGATGGCCGTCCGGAAGCTCGGCGCGAGGGAAGTTCTCGGCCGGATTGTGAGTCATCCCGAGTCTTTGCATCACCTTCTGCGAAGGCTCGTTCAGGCGAGCAGTGTAGGCTACGATCTCCTGAAGATCGGTCCTTGCAAATACGTCGTGAAGGGCTGCGCAAGCCGCTTCTGTTGCGTAACCCCTGCCCCAGTAACCCGGTAGGAAGTGCCACCCGACATCGACCAATGGTCGGAACGGCATATCGCGCTGAATTCGCCTAATGCCTGCAACTCCAACGAAGGCTGCCTCACCCGGAAGCTCGATCACCCACTGATCGAATCCATGGCGTTGGAAGTTTTCGGCATGTAGCCGTGCGTCCGCCAGACCCTCCTCAGGGGTCATAGCACGGGGAAAGAAGCGCCTGACCTCCAGATTGGAATGAAGTGCTGCATGATGCGCGAAATCCTCCTCACGCCACTGGCGCAGAATCAGCCGCTCCGTGCGAATCTCTTCAGGGCAGGGCAGCATCACGCCTTCGCTCCCGCCTCGTCGCGGCTGGTGTCGAGGGGCCAGCGGGCGCGGGCAGGGGCGCCGATGTCGTCGATGAGGCCGAGGCGCATGCGCTCCAGACCGGCCCAGGCGATCATCGCGCCGTTGTCGCCGCACAGATGCAGCGGCGGCGCCACGAGCTTGAGGCCGGCTTCGACCGCGAGCCGCTGCAGCCCCTGGCGCATGCCCTGGTTGGCCGCGACGCCGCCCGCCACCACGAGGGCGGTCGGATGGCCGGCGATCTCGCGGAAGGCGCGCAGCCCCACGCGGGTGCGGTCCACCACCACGTCCACGATGGCGGCCTGGAAGCTGGCGCACAGATCGGAGATGTCGCTGGCGGTGAGCGGCGCGATCTTCTCCGCCTCGATCCTGACAGCGGTCTTGAGGCCCGACAGCGAAAAGTTCGGCTCCTTCCGGCCCTGCATCGGGCGCGGGAAGGCGAAGCGCTCCGGGTTCCCCTTGGCCGCCTCGCTCTCCACATGCGGGCCGCCGGGATAGCTTAAGCCCAGCATCTTGGCGACCTTGTCGAAGGCCTCGCCGATGGCGTCGTCGATGGTGGTGCCGATGCGCACGTAATCGCCGACGCCGCGCACCGCCACGAGCTGCGTGTGGCCGCCGGAGGCGAGGAGCAGCAGGTACGGGAAGCCGATGCCGTCGGTGAGCCGCGCGGTGAGCGCGTGGGCTTCGAGATGGTTCACCGCCATCAGGGGTTTGCGGGTCACAAGCGCGATGGCTTTGGCCGTGGTCAGCCCCACCAGCACGCCGCCGATGAGACCGGGGCCGGCCGCCACCGCGATGCCGTCGATGTCCTTCACGGAGCAGTTCGCGTTCTTCAGGGCGCGGGCCACGAGCCGGTCGATCACCTCCACATGGGCGCGTGCGGCGATCTCCGGCACCACGCCGCCATAGCGGGCGTGCTCGGCGATCTGGCTCAGCACCTCGTTGGACAGGATCTCGCCCCGTCCGTCGAAGCCGACGCCGACCACGGCGGCCGCGGTCTCGTCGCAGGTGGTCTCGATGCCTAGAATGCGCATGGTCGGTGGCTGCTCGATTTAAGGTGTTGTCCGGGGTTTCGGCCCGGCGCTCCTCCCCCTATAGTCCGCCGCGCCGCACAAGATCAAACGCAGATCGTTCAAGACAGGAGTTCACGGCAGGAATGGCCTCTTCACCCACCCTGGTCATCGGTACGCGAGGCAGCCCGCTGGCGCTGGCTCAGGCCCACGAGACGCAGCACCGGCTGGTCGCCGCCCATGGTTCGACCGGGGACGGCTGGACCGTGGAGCACCTGCCCCTGTCGATCATCAAGACCACGGGCGACGCCATTCAGGACCGGCCCCTGTCGGAAGCCGGCGGCAAGGGGCTCTTCACCAAGGAGCTCGACATCGCGCTGCTCGAAGGCTCCATCGACCTCGCGGTCCATTCCGCCAAGGACCTGCCGACGACCCTGCCGGAGGGCATCGTGATCGCGGGCTTCCTGCCCCGCGAGGACGTTCGCGACGCCTTCATCAGCCATCGCTTCAAGAGCATCAGTGATCTGCCGCAGGGCGCGGTGGTGGGCTCCGCCTCGCTGCGGCGTCAGGCTCAAGTTCGCCGCCTGCGGCCGGACCTCCAGGTCACGTTGCTTCGCGGCAACGTGCAGACGCGGCTCGCCAAGCTCGAACGGGGCGAGGTCGATGCCACGCTGCTGGCCATGGCGGGCCTGCGCCGCCTCGGCCTCACCGACCACGTGACCACGATGCTGGAGACGGACGACTTCCTGCCCGCGGTCGGGCAGGGGGCCATCGCGATCGCGATCCGGGCCGAGGACGAGCGGGTGCGCGAGGCGCTCCAACCCATCCTCGACGCACCGACCGGCCATGCGCTCGCGGCCGAGAGGGCCTTTCTCACCATCCTCGACGGCTCCTGCCGCACGCCGATTGCCGGGCATGCGCGGCTGGTCGGGGGCGAGCTTGAATTCCGCGGCCTGGTGCTGCGCCCCGACGGGTCGGAGAGCCTGGAGGCTGTCCGCCGCGGCTCACTGGGCGACGCGGTGGCCCTCGGGCGCGATGCCGGCAGCGAGCTGCGCGCGCGCATGCCGCCGGATTTCCTCAAAGCCTGATGCGGGTTCTCGTCACCCGCTCCCCGGAGGATGCGGCGCGCACGGCCGAGAAGCTCGCAGGCGTCGGGCGTGAGGCGTGCCTCGCGCCCGTGACCCGAATCGTGCCGACGGGCGATCCGATGCCGTCGGGGCCTTACGAGGCCCTGATCGTCACCAGCGCCCATGCGGAGGAAGCTCTCGCCTCGCTGGATCGGACGAAGCCGGTGTTTGCCGTAGGCGAGCGCACCGCCCAGGCGGTGCGCACGGCAGGCTTTGCCGGCGTTACCGTGGCGGAGGGCGATGCGGTCTCCCTGGTGCGGTTGATTCGCGCCACGCTGGCCCCCGGCCTGACCCTGCTGCACGTGACGGCGCGCCATCACAAGGAGGAGCCGGCAGCCTCCTTGCGGGCTTCCGGCTTCACGATCCTGCAATGGGAGGCTTACGAGGCACAGGCCGTCGGTACGCTGCCGGACGCTGCCGTCGAGGCCCTGCGCTCTGGCCAAATCGGCGCCGCGCTCCATTATTCCCGGAGGAGCGCGGATCTCGTGATCCGGCTGGCAGGGGAGGCAGGTCTGGCATCGAGCCTCTTGGGGATTCCCCATCTCTGCCTGTCGGCCGACGTGGCCGCGCCCCTGGCATCGGCAGGCGCCACGACCCTCGTGGCGGGAGATCCGTCGGAAGAGGCGCTGCTCGGGCTTCTCGACCGGGTCTCATGACCTTGGCCGTGACTTCGGCTACGATCCCCCAGGGGATCTTTGTCATAAGGAGAGGATCATGGTCCCATGGGTCTGCCGTTCTTGGACAATCACCGGCTCTTGAGGGAACGAAACCTGAGCGCCCAAGCTTGCCTCAATTGCCTATCACAATGCCCTTTTGAAGACCTCGCCCCAGAGAAATCTTTTCCTGGCGACCCTGCAAGAGAGACCCGTGACCGATTCATCTGACCCCCGACGCTCGAAATCCTCCCGCAAGAAGCCCTCGCGCGAGCCGGCGACCATCGACCTGAAGGCGACGGTGATCGACGACGGCACGGTCCAGGCCAGTCCCGAGGCTGCCGCCCAGGAGACTGTCGGCCAGGACACGCTTGGTCAGGACACCATTGGGCAGGACACCCTTGGGCAGGGTACTGTCGGTGAGGAGACACTGGTGGCGGAGACCGGCGCGGCAGACACCCTGTCGGGCACGCAAGCAGACGAGACCATCGCCAGCGGCAGCGAACCCCCGGCCGAGGATGTGGTCGCCTCCCCGGAGGCCAGTCTCGATTCAGGCTCGGGCACCGATACGCTCCCCTCGGAGGCCTCCCTCGAGCAGATGGCCGGGCAGGATACCAGTTCAAGCGGCACCTCCTACCAGGATCCTTCCACATCGGAGATGGGCGCGGACGCCGTGCCTCCGCCGCCCGCTCCCGAGCGGCGCAGCTCCGCCGGGGCGCTGATCGGATCGGGCCTCCTCGGCGGCCTCGTCGGCGCCGGTCTCGTCTACGGATTGCAGGCCTGGCAGGATCCAGCTCCCGCCCAGAACGATCCGCGCATCGCCCAGCTCGAGCAGCGCGTGAATGCGTTGCGGCAGCAGCCGGCGGCACCCGGAGGCCAGCCGCAGGGCGACACCGGGGCGCTGGAAGGACGCATTCAGGCGCTTGAAACCACGAGGGGCGAGCTCGACCAGCGGCTCCAGGCGATCCAGGATACCGCCCAGCAGGCGGCGTCCCAGGCGCAGGAGGCGCTGAACCGTCCCGCGCCGGAAGCGGCTCAGCCTCAGGCCTCTCCCCAGACCGAGGCGGCGCTGGCCGATCTCTCCAGCCGCCTCGGCGCGCTCGACGAGCAGGTGCGGGCAAATGCGCAGAACGCCACGAATGCAACGAACGTCACCCAGGAGCTCGACCGCCGCCTAGCAGACCTCGATCGCCGCGTCAGCGAGCGGGAGCAGCGTTTCCAGGAGACCGACCGGCGCCTCTCCGATCTCGACCGCCAGCTGGCGGAGAGCAACCGGCGGTTCGCCGACACGGACCGTCGCCTCGGCGAGCAGGACCAGCGCCTTGCCGCCGTGTCCCAGCAGGCGGAAGAGAACACCAGGAACGTCACCACGGCGAGCCAGACCGGCACCCGCGTGGTGCTGGCCGGGCGCCTGAACGATGCCCTGCAGAGCGGCACGCCCTACCCGGAGGTGCTCGACGGTGTGAGAAAAGCCGGCACCGAGCCTGCCCGGGTGGCGCCCCTTGAGCCATTCGCCCAGGAGGGCGCCCCGACCCCGGCTGAGCTGGCCCAGAGCTTCGAGCCCGTGGAGACGGCGATCCTGCGTGAGAGCCACGGCCCGGCCGAAGGCTGGACCGACCGCATCCTGCGCATGGCCGACAAAGTGGTGACGGTCCGGCCCGTGAACGAACCCGGCGGCAGCGGCGTTCCTGCTCTTGTCACGCGCATCAGGCAGGCCCTGGAGCGCGGTGACGTGGTGGAGGCCGCCGCCACCTGGGATGCCCTGCCGGAGCCGGCACGACGGGCATCGGAGGAATGGGGTCGTCAGGTCAAAGCTGTCGCTGAAGCGCATCGGGCAGCTCAGGCCATCAGCTCCGATGCCCTCGCCACACTCAACCGTACGACGCAATAAAAGGATCAGCCCAGCATGTGGCGCGCTCTCGTCTTCATCGGTCTTCTCTGTGTCGCGGCCTTTGGCGCGGTCTGGCTGGCCGACCGTCCTGGCACGGTTCTGATCACCTTTGCGGGCTACGAGATCCAGATGTCGGTGGCGGTTGCCGCCATCGCCCTGGCGGGCCTTGCGCTGTTCCTGGCGCTGCTCTGGTCCCTGGTCTCCGGCATCCTGCATCTGCCCTCCCGCCTGACTTTCGCGTCCCGGGCCCGTCGCCGTTCCCGGGGCTATCAGGCCATCTCCCGCGGCATGGTGGCCGTGGGCGCGGGCGACACCATCGCGGCCCGCCGCTATGCCAACGAGGCGGAGCGTCTGCTCGGGCGCGAGCCCCTGACGCTGCTGCTCAAGGCGCAGGCGGCCCAGGTCTCCGGCAACCGCGAGGCGGCCGAGGCCGCCTTCAGCCAGATGATGGAGGAGGACGAGACCCGTGTGCTCGGCTTGCGCGGTTTGTTCGTCGAGGCCCGGCGCCGGGGCGATGTGGGTTCCGCCCAGCAATATGCCTCCGAGGCGGTGCGCCTCGCACCTGCCGCCGCCTGGGCGAGCGATGCGGTTCTCGAAGCGCGCTGTGCCGATCACGACTGGCGCGGAGCCCTGGAGGCGGTCGAGCGGCGCGCGTCCCTCGGCCTCCTGAACAAGGCCACGGCCAAGCGCCATCGAGCCGTCCTGCTCACCGCCGACGCCCTGGAGCGAGTGGATCACGATCCCGACGGCGCCCTCAGAAGCGCCCAGGATGCGGTGAAGCTCGCATCCGATCTCGTGCCGGCGGCGGCGCTGGCCGGGCGCCTCCTGTCGCGCAAGGGCGATCTGCGTAAAGCGGCTAAGGTGGTGGAAGCAGCCTGGCGCAGCCTGCCCCATCCGGACTTGGCGGATGTCTATCTCAACCTGCGCCAGGGCGATTCCGGCCTCGACCGCTTGAAGCGGGCCGAGACCCTCATGAAGCTCTCCGGCGGTGCGCCGGAAGGGCGGCTTGCGGTAGCCCGCGCGGCGCTTGAGGCACGCGAGTTCGCCCGCGCCCGCGACGCCCTGGAGCCGCTGCTGCAGGAGCGGCCGAGCATGCGGGTCTGCCTCCTCATGTCCGATCTAGAGCAGGCGGAGCATGGCTCTACGGGCCGGGGCCGCGAATGGCTCGCCCGCGCCACCCGCGCGCCGCGGGATCCGGCCTGGATCGCCGACGGGGTCGTGTCCGATCACTGGCTGCCGATCTCGCCCGTCACCGGCCGCCTCGACGCCTTCGTCTGGCAGGCGCCGCCGGATGTGCTCGTCGCCCCCGAACTCACCCTGCACGACGACGTGACGGCGGACCTCGACGACGAGCCGAAGCCGTTGCCGCCTGTGGCCGCCCCTTTGCCCGAAGCCGTGTCGGCTCCTGAGCCG
>NZ_JPUG01000024.1 GCF_000739015.1 Microvirga sp. BSC39 | reverse complement strand
AGACCTGCTCGATCGTTTTGCCATAATGCCTCTCAATAACTGCTTCCTGTTGACGTTCAGTCTGATGGCTTGATGCGAGCTGCGGGGCTATCCGCGAGCTTCACCAGCCAAATGCGTTGTTTGCCCACCTGAGCCAGCCGGCCCTTGAGCGTGCCACGCCGCAGCCAGCCGTACACCGTCTGCCAGTGGGTTCCGAGTTGGTCGGCCACCTCCTGCAAGGTCATTTCCTCAGCATCCGCACGCGGCACTTTCCCGGACCAGATCGGCCGGGTCGTGCCGTGTCCGTGCCGCTGCAGCAGGCGCCGGATCATCGGAGCGTTGAAGGCGCTGCGCTTGGCCGGCCGAAAGCCCTCCGCGTTCAGGATGGCAGCAATCTGCTCTGCCGTGGTACCGGCCGTCCGCAACTCCACCGCCCGTGCCAGCAGCTGATCGAAGTTCGCCAGCTGCTCGAACCGCCGCACCGGACGGATCACCGCATGCCGGGTGATGACGCCGCCGGCCCAGTGGCACGCGATCTCCGCCCGCTCGGTCGCGCCCTGCAGATGGATTACCACGCGTTCGAGCATGGTCCGCGCGATCGTCTGCCGGTCGCGCGCCGTTGTGGATGCGGCGCTCCACAGGGCCGGAATGTCCTCGGCCAAGCAGTGCACCGCTGCCTGTTCCTCCGGCGTCAGCCGTTCCGGCTCGCAGGCCAGGACCCGCTGGTGCTCACTCTCCAGCGTCTGGTGGGCCGCCAGCGCGGCTTCCCAGTCCCGCTCCAGGGTGCGGGCGACGAGGCGGTTGGACGGGTCGACCGCCTCATAGCGCCGGCGGGCCAGATCCGCCTCGTAGATTGCCCGTTCCAGCCGCTGCTTCCAGTGCCGCCGTCGTTGCTGGCGCTCCAGCTCGAGATCCTCGGCCACCTGCAGGCTGACCTCAATCGCCGACGGCGAGAGCGCTTCCAGCATCAGGGCACTGACATGCTCATCCACCGGGCGGGCACTGATCGACTGGCACTGGGGCGCGCCGTAGGTCGTCGCCATCTGATTGCAGGAATACCGCGCCTCCCGGCCATCGTCGTTGTAGGTGACGCACATGCGCCGGCCACAGACCCCGCAGGCCACCAGCCCGCCGAGCAGCGCGGGACCGCCGCGGGGAAGGCCGGTGTGGCGGGCGCGATTGGCGGCCATCTGCTCCTGGTTCCGCTCGAAGGTGTCCCAATCAATGTAGGCCGGACGCATGCCTCGGTGCAGAACCTTCCAGGCCTTTGGATCGCGCAGGAAGCGTTTGCCGCTGTGCGGCTGGCCGGGCCGGCGCAGGCGGCCGTCATAGGTGCGGCGGCCATAGACATAGGCGCCGGCATAGAGCGGGTTGCGCAACATGTCGCGCAGCGTCTGCCCGTTGGGCCGGGTCCAGTGCACCTCTCCTTTGTGCGGCCCGCGGCGAATGCGATCCGGCAGGCGAAGGTCGTGGTCAACGAGATAGCGCAGCACACCGCTGACCGAGCGTCGCCGTTCAAAGAGCGCGAAGACCAGACCGATGATCTCCTGCACCTCCTCGTCGGGATCGAGCGCAACCTCGCCGGATGGCTTGAGCACGTAGCCGCGGGGCAGCCCCAGCACCAACTCGCCGCGCTGCGCCTTGGCGCGGCGGCCCTCGAGCATGCGCGCCTTGAGGATGTGGATCTCTGCCTCGCTCATGGTGCCCTTCAGGCCGAGCAGCAGGCGATCGTTGTAGAGGCTGGGGTCGTAGATGCCATCGGCATCACCGATCAGGGTGTCGAACAGGGCGCACATCTCCAGCAGTTGATGCCAGTCGCGACACGAGCGTGCCAGGCGCGAGACCTCGATGCCGAGCACCAGACCGATGTGGCCGAAGCCAACCTCGGCCACCAGGCGCTGGAAGCCGGGCCGGTCGAGAGCCGAGGCGGCGGACCGGCCGAGATCATCGTCGATGACCACGATCTGCTCGGGTCGCCAGCCAAGCTGGCAGGCGCGATCGGTCAGGGCATATTGCAGGCGGGTGGATTCCCGGTTGTGCTCGATCTGCCGCAGAGTGGACTGGCGGACGTAGACGACCGCCTGTCGGTCACAATGGCGGGTCCGGATCTTGTCGGAGAGGGTCGGAGCGAGGATGTCGGGTTCCGGGCTCATGATCCGCCTCCTGTGCGGCGGCCAGAGACTGGCGGATGAGGCTGCCGATCAGCACCACCAGGCGTCGGCGCCGGTCGGGCGGCAGGTCCTGCCAGTGGAGGGGTGTCGCTCGCGGGGTCATGGCGTGTGGCCACCCATAAGGCCAAGGCGCGCAGCGCCTGATGGCCCAGTCGTGGTGTCAATGGAACCTCACGTTCAGCGGTTCCACGTTGGTCCGATCTCAATCGGGTTCATGTCTGGACTGTACGGAGGCAGAAACAGGAACCAGGCGCCGCGTTGCTTCAGGCACTGCGCGGCTTTCTCGCTCTTGTGAACCGCGAGGTTGTCGAGGATCACCACGTCGCCTTTCTGCAGCGTCGGCGCGAGTTGGGTCTCGACGTAGGCCTCGAACGCCAAGCGGGTAATCGGACCATCGATCACCCACGGGGCGCTCAACTCGCTGCACCGCAGCCCTGCGATAAAAGTGTGGGTTGTCCAGTGTCCAAAGGGAGCGCTCATGCGCAGCCGCTGGCCCTTGCGCGAGCGGCCGTGCAGGCGGGTCATCTTGGTGTTGACGTACGTCTCATCGAGAAACACCAGCCGGTACGGCTCCTGGCGCATGCAGGGCTGACGCTGGGTATGCCAGACCCGGCGCTCATCCCGCACGTCGGCGCGTGCGCACTCCGCCGCCATCAGGGCTTTTTTTATAGCTGAAGCCACGCCGGCACAGGAAGCGCGAGAGCATTGCGGGAGCCGCCACCACTCCATGCTGCTCCAGCAGCCGTGCGGCGAGTTCAGGCATGGTGATGGCAGGCGTCGCCTCGACGGTCTGGATCAGGAAAGCCTCATAGGGCACCAGCTTGCCGCCGCCCGGCGGACGGCCTTGCCGGGCCGGTGCCGGCGAGCCGGTGTCCCGCGTTCGCCGCACGAGCTTGATGGCGAAACTCTCGCTGACGTCAAAGTGCTCGGCGGCCGCCCGGCAGGAATGGCCCGCCTCGACAAAGTCGGCGACGCGCACCCGAAGATCGAGAGAATAGCAGTGACCCATGATCCACCTCCCGTTCCACAGAGTGAATCACAGATCGCACCAGGCCAAAACCCTGAGAGTCGGATTTCCAGTCCGGTGCTCTAGGGGGATGACTAGGCGAGCACAGGCTTATAGCCCTCGACGTAGCAGAACACCCTGTGTTCCGATCAGCATCGTCTAGGTAAGAAGTTCAAGGACTTCCGGGAAGCGTGGATGGCGGCGGATCGGATCGAGATCCGAGTCGTGTTTCACCCAGCTCTTTCTTTCCTGAGTGGCGTTTGGGAGGAGTTCTACCAGCAAGTCGATCGCTCGTTCATGCTCACCCACAAGAGAGCAGACGCAGGATACATTGTACTTCGTCAGGCCGTCATCAGGATCGACAACCAGAGCGCGCTCCGCCCACTCTTTAGCTCGATCAAGCTCGCCAAGGACTGCCAGTCCTACAGCTCCCAAATAGGCCGGTCTGGGGTTTTCCGGATGCAGCAGGAGCTCGCGCTCGGCGCACGCAACACCTTCTCGCGCCGCCGCCTGCATTTCCTGCTCACGCCCGAGGGATCTGTAGATCCCGGTGAGCACGAGCAAAGCCTGATAATCGTCGGGCTTGAGCTCTGCCGCACGCTTAAAAAGCTGGGCCGCTTCCTCAAGCTTTCCTTGAGCAAAACACGCGCGAGCGTAGAAGTAATGCGCTTCAAACAGGTTGGGGTCGAATGCAATTGCCTGATCGAACTCTGCCACTGCTTCTGTATACCGCTCCCGCAACGAGAGCGCCAAACCACGTGATGCATGCGCTTCAGCAAGGCCAGCTTCCAGGTCCAGCGCCTTGGCGCTCGCTGCTAGAATACTGTCGGTCGATACATCGGCGTTATAGTGTAGAAAGAGGAAGGAGTCGCAGTCTGCCAATCCGGCATACGCCCGCGCATACAGCGGATCGAGCTCGATCGCCTTGGTGAACATGCGCTTTGCGAGAACGTAGTATGACCTTGAATGCCGGTGCAGGAACTGTCGGCCTCTCAGGTAGTAACCATAGGCCTCCATGTTCTCAGTCGGCACCCGACTGATGATCGCCTTCTCCTCCGGCAGCAGCTTGATCCTCAGCTGGTCAATAATCGAATGGGTGATCTCGTCTTGGATGGTAAAAATGTCGGTGAGATCACGGTCGTAACGATCAGCCCAGAGGTGACCGCCATCTCTGCCATCAACGAGCTGTGCGGAGACGCGCACACGCGAGCCGACTTTACGAACACTTCCTTCCAGGATGAAGGTGACCCTGAGGTCCTGGCTCACCTGCTGCGCCTTTACGGGTTTGCCCTTGTAGGTAAAGGACGTGTTGCGGGCGACAACGAACAGGCTGGAGATCTTCGACAGGTCAGTGATAAGGTCCTCGGTGATCCCATCGCCAAAATATTCCTGCTCGGGATCACCGCTCATGTTGTTGAAGGGCAGGACCACGATCGATGGCTTCTCAACTAGCCAGGTTTTCTGTGAGCCTGCCTCTGAACGGACTGTCGTGAGCGCGGGAGAAATATCGAGCAGTACAGTGTAGGCGCGCACTGGCCTGTCGATGTTCTTGAGTCTTTGCTCGCCGATATCTTCAAATCGCAGGTCGAGCCGATTGCCGACGTTATCCCGAACGGCCCCAGAAACCACGATCCCTCCAGGCTCAGCAATGCTTTCAAGCCGTGCCGCTACATTGACGCCGTCGCCGTAGATGTCGTCACCCTCGACGATCACATCACCAAGGTTGATGCCGATGCGAAGCTCCATCCGGCGATCTCGCGGCAAGCCGGCATTGCGCTCCCGCATCCCGTGTTGGATCGCAGCCGCGCAAGCGACAGCATTCACAACGCTCGGGAACTCCGCCAGAAAGCCGTCGCCGATAAGCTTGACGGTCCGGCCCTCATGGCCGGTGATGGTGGCGTCGATCAGTTCGCCGCGATGCGACTTCCATGCCGCATGAGTGCCTGTTTCATCCAGGTCCATCAGGCGGCTATAGGTCACTACATCTGCTGCGAGGATGGCGGCCAACCGTCTGCGCACGATGGGATTGCCCATGTGACTACCAGTCTGTGCGTCTTGCCACGCTCGCGGGTTGCTGAAATCCAACCCATTCTCAGCATACTCCAGCGGCTCATGGATGTCCTATGTTAAGTGACGCCACGCTTATGGGGCAACGTCACAGACTGGCATCCGGCCAGCTCGGCCGGCCCATAGGTCCTTCACAGCAGGAGTCAGAGAAACAGCGTTCAGAGGGACGACCAGAAGCAGGGCTGTGCGGGTCGCTCTCTTGTGGCGAATTCGTCAAGCATTGGCGCTACCGATCTTGCGTCATCAGGGGCGTCTACACATGGTTTATGATACCGGCGTACAATTAGGGACAGATCTTGCGCTGACCCCTTCTTGAGCAGTTTGCCCATGAGCTTCAGGGCTTCGACTTTGTCCCGCTTAAGTTGGACGGAGATATCCAGGATCTCGCGCTCATGATCGACAGCCCGCCACAGGTCCATGCGCCTGCCCTGTATGGAGACCTCGATCCCATCCAGATGCCACTGCTCGCTGGGTCGCCGCCGACGGAAGTTTCCGGCAAAGGCAGGCCTGAACTTTAGGATCCATCGTCTAACTGTTCCGAGTGAGACCTCAAGGCCTCACTCGGCTAGGAGTTCCTCGACGTCCCGTTAGCGACGCGTGAACCGGAGGTAAAGCCAGACCGCATGGCGGATGATGTCGGGCGGGAATTGATGTCCTGCATAGCAGTGGGGCTGCATGCCCCTACTCTACCCCGCCTCGGCCGAACTCATCAGCTTATTCGTGACAAGGCCGCCTGAAGGTATATGCTCAAGCCGGAGCACGGAGGCAGTGATGCCCATATACCTGGACCGACATGACCTTAGAGGAATGACTGCTGTTGACATCGCCGAGGCCCATCGCAAGGACCTGGAGGTGCAGGAAGGATATGGAGTCCACTTTCTGACGTACTGGTTTGATGAGGCACGAGGGACTGGATTTTGTCTGATTGACGCTCCTGATATCCAGACGGCTATGCGGGTACATGACGAGGCCCATGGCGATATAGCCAAAGATGTCATTGAGGTCGATCTTTCAGCCGTTGAGGCTTTCCTGGGCCGGGTCTCCGATCCCGCACCGAAGGATGGCCTATCCCACACTGCGATTGACCCGGCTCTGCGTACAATCATGTTCACAGATATCGTCGATTCCACCGCAATGACCGCAAGGCTTGGCGATCTTAGAAGCGTTGAGATGGTGCGAGCTCACGATGCTCTGGTCCGCCGCGCTCTCAAGGATAAAGGAGGGCGCGAAGTTAAGCACACAGGCGACGGGATCATGGCGTCCTTTGACGAGGTGGCGGCGGCAGTAGACTGCACCCGCGCCATCCAACAGGCATTTGATGCCTTCAATCTCGCGAGCAAGGAAAAGCTGCGGGTTCGGATCGGCCTAGATGCCGGCGAGCCGATCACGGACAGCAATGATCTATTTGGGTCTACGGTTCAGATGGCCTCTCGCCTCTGCCAGGTTGCAGAACCTGATACCATCGTTGTGTCGGACACTGTTCGTCACTTAGTGCTGGGCCGGTTTGAGCTTGTGGAACTCGGATGTCGCACACTCAAGGGCTTCCCACATCCCGTCAAAGTCTTCGCAGTCAACTGGCGGTAAAAGCCTTGACGATAGTTGGAGACGGACCATGATTATGTCAGACCACAACATCTGAAAGCCTGTGGTAAGCACGGTGTGCCGACGTTACCCCTCTGTACTCGTTCTTGGGCGGGGAGTGGGCCAGCAACTGTGCTGCTTAGCGGTTGTGCCCTAGATGAGCTTAGGGAAAGCCGTTGTCACTCAGCCAACGACCTTCGCGCGTTCAACCTGATCATCTTCCTGTTGAAAGCCGTAAAGGACAGAGATCTGGGCTCCTGGAAGTGTGGCAAACGATCAGGTCTTGATCATGAGGCAATCAGCCATCGAGCCAGAGCCCAGACAGGAAGCAATTGACCGGCAGAGACCCTAAGCGATGAGCCAGAGGACAGAGAAGAGGATCGAGAGCCCTGCCGTCACCTGCCCAATCCTCAGCCAATATCTGAAGTCCCATTCCCTTGAGTAGAGCACATCACCGTTATCGGAAGTAAGGGGCGTCTTCAGGGCGTCTTGGAACTGCCTTCATGAGTGCCATGCGATTGTATTGGCAACAACGGACAACCCCCCAAAGGCAAGAGCAAGGTACCAGAGCCGACCATCGAGAGCGCTGAATGTCACGTTCGCTCCGTAGAAGGAAACCGAGTGTCGACCCTATCAGATAAGGCTTGGGGGCAGCCCCCTGTGCTGCGTCATTCATTATCATTGGGAATGTTCAGCACGTGGCCACAGGCCTTGCAGTGAACGGCGTCATGTTCATGACGTTGCAGTCCACACTGCGGGCACGGGTAAAGCACCTTGCGCCCGGGCGGAACACAGCCTGCGCCAAGCGGAGGAACAGGGTGATCCCGAGGATCGAGAGCACTTCCCCGCTGGTACTGCCCATCAGCGTGACGTCCCCAAAACCCGTGGTGGAGAGCGTCGCCACCGTGAAGTAGAGCGCATCAATGAAGTCTTCGATCTTTGGATTGATCTCACGCTGGCTGACGTAGACCAGTGCGGAGATCATGAACACGAAGACACCGAGGTTCAGGGCAGCGTGGATCACCTCCTCGTTCCGGCGCCCGGCTGCGAAGCGCCGCTTGAGCTGGCCCAGCACGTTGTAGGACCGCAGGAGCCGGACTGTACGGAGAACCCGTAGAAAGCCGAGGTTGACCCCAACCGCTGAGACGAACAGCGAGGCGATCACCACGAGATCAACCAGCGCAGCGCCGTTGTCGAGGTAGGCCATAGGGTGGCGGTGAGCGAGGATCCGGCCCAGAAACTCAAGGGCGAGAAGCACCCCGAGCAGCAGGTCCACCACCCGCAGCCAAGTAGCATCGGCGACAAAGGAAGTGGCGACAAAGTAGGTGATCGCGGCGAGGTCAATCGCCAGGAGACCCGCTTGGAAGGCGACTGCTGCCGGACGATGGCCGTAAAACAGGCGCCGCAATTGCACGCGCAGCCGCCCCAGCGTACTCGAGCGCGTCCTCATTGGTGCTAACGCTTGGCTGAGTGGGCTGCGAGCGCGGGGCACTTGGCATGAATCCTCGTGGAGATTGTTCCTACCAGCTTGGCCATTTCCTCCCGACAGTTTGTGACGCTCAACGGCTCCAGTCGGAGTGGAGCCAGATCAAGGGGACATGTCTCGTTCGAGTATGTCGTCAGCGAAAGCCATGAGTGAGCTCGGGAACGTCAGGCCAAGGTCATTAGCGGTCTGGAGATTGAGCACAAGTTCGTAGCGGCTTGGCTATTCGAAGGGCAGTTCGCTCGGCTTGGTCCCGCCAAGCACCCGCGCGGTGTAGACTGCAAGATCTCGATCAACTCCGCTCCAGTCAATGCCATATGACATGAGGCCTCCCGCCTCCGTCAGGCGACGAAATGGACTCATGAGAGGCAGCCGATGCTGTCTCGCCAATTGTGCAATCTGATCGGTGCGGCTGACTTGCTTGGCATCCGCCAGGATGAGAACGGCCGTTGCGCCTTCCCGGACCATGGCACTGAAGAGAGTTTCATAGCTATCCAAATAGAGAAATTCCTGGATGCCGACACCGCGCTGGTTTGCTTCACGCCAAAGCTACCGCATGCCTATATAGGCTCGGTCTGAGCTGAGAAACGCAACAAGGGACACCTTGGCGCTTCCTCCAGAAGGAGGTCAAGCTGTTTGTTGTAGATTTCTGGGCCAGAGTCGATCGCGATCCCCGTAATGTTGCCGGAGCGTTGCGCAAGGCTCGGTACGACCTCCTGCTCCACCGGGCTGAGAGCTGAGACCACAATTGGGATCGTGCTGATTACGGCATTCAAATTAAGCGCCCAGCTATGCGAGGTAGTTACGATGACATCCGGCGAGAGCCTGCGAATGTCGTCCATCACCTCTGCCCACTCATCCCTCGGTGGTCCCCAGTCCTCCACACCTTCACGCCAGCTCACGGCGAGGTTTACTCCAACCACGTAGCCGTTATGGCGGAGTTCATTCAGGAAGACAGACCAGCGCGGTGAGGCCGGGTCAGCGGTCACTCGATCGGACCAAGCGTGGCCAATCAGCAGGAGCTGCCGGACACGTTCCTTCGGCTGCGCCGAGATCCGTGTTGAGAAGCTTGTGGCGAGTAAGCCGCCGACGATGAGATCGCGCCGCCTCATCAGGACACCTTGTGGTCTTATTCCAGCATACGCCCGTTCGTCTCTCCTGTCCCGACTTCACTCGAATTCGGACGAAGTCAGGACAGGAGAAGATCGTCCGCACCATTCGCAGAGCCCCTTTTAGAAATGACCTACGTGGAGCCACGTAATTCCGATTGATTCTGTGCTTGTGGTTTCTCAAGCCAGAAGGCTGAGGCTTGAAGCTAGGCGCCGAGTTGAAAGACAAAGAACAGAACAAATCCGACGACGATCAGCCCTGCGCTCACGATCTTTGCCACCAGGAGCGGTGATGCAGCGGCCTCGATTTCGGCACGCCTTTCGGCTCTCTCGGCTGCGGACATTCTCTCCACAACGGCCATGTGCTGGGCATAGAGGTTTGTGGCATTGTAGAAGCCGTCAGGACCACCCGCCTGCAATTCGACGGTAAGGGCGATCACCCCGATGATCAGACCGAGGACGCCTACTCCGACGAAGCCGACGACCTGGTAAGCGACATAGGACGTTGCTCCCACGCTGACCACCAGCAGGATCAGATAAACCAAGTGTGGTGTCCTAAAGCGCAGGTGCATGGTGCCTCCAGAGACGAAGTCCAACCTGCCCGCCCGTCAGAGGGTCGAAAACGCGACTGAACTCCATACTACTCCCGAACAGCGGCTCTGTCGCGCGTGGAAGAGAGAGCCGCGTAATTCGCAGAAACCCCTTCATGGAACGCTTTTTCTGGCCCTCACGGCGTCCAGATTTGACGGGACAAGTTGGATCGGTTGGAGGGTGGACGTATGTTGAAGCCGTTCTCGACGGACCGTTTGGCAATCGGCCAACTGCAACTCCAAGATGCCCTCGAACTAGCCAGGATCAGCGACGTCCCTGCTGTAAGTCAGTGGATGGCCTTCATGGAGGGTGGCTTCCCCTTGGAGAAGGCGGAGGCCCTTATCGCCAGCCAGAATGCCATCAAGGAATACTTCTTCGCGGTGCGGCTCCCTGACGGGACGCTGATCGGGGCTATGGGGGTGATTGACCACCCGGATAAGACCATCGAGGTCGGCTACTGGTTCGGCATCGATTACCAGGGCAAGGGTTATGCCTCAGAGGCGCTCCGGGCGACCCTGGAGCAGATTGCCGCCGACCCTGCGTTTGCCCTACGTCCGATCTTTGCCGAATGCCGACCTGACAATGTGGCGTCGATCAGGCTTTTGACGAAGACCGGCTTTCACGGAACAGGCCGTCCTGGCCCTCGGCCTAACCGGATCGAATTTGCCCTCCGGTCGGGCAGTCTGCGCGGCAATAACTGATCGCGGGTTGCGCGTCAGTGCCCTTATGGAACTGTCCTCGTCAAACCTGCTCGGCTGAAGTACCATGGCCTCTGCTGACCTGACTTCGGGATCATCCAATGAGGCGGCGCGAGTTTATCTCACTCATGGGCGTCGCGGTCGGTTGGCCGCTTGCAGTGCGAGCGCAACAGCCGGCAGTGCCGGTGATCGGGTTTCTGAGCAGCCGGTCCAGCGATGTCGACGCGTCGCTCTTAACAGCGTTTCACAAGGGCCTTGCCGAAACGGGGTTCGTTGAAGGTCACAATGTGGCAGTCGAATACCGCTGGGCGAAAGGTCGATATGATCTGTTACCCGCGATGGCGGCCGAACTCGTGCAAAAGCCGGTTGCAGTCCTGGTTTCAACTGGTGGCACCGTTGCGGCAAGTGCCGCGAAGGCTGCGACCCGAACAATACCAGTCGTTTTTACCACCGCCGATGATCCAGTCAAAGGCGGCCTTGTCGACAGTTCCAACCAGCCGGGCGGCAATCTGACCGGGATCACAGCGCGCTTAATCGAGGCTGCATCGAAGCGAATGGAGCTTCTGCACGAGTTGCTTCCCATGGCATCCACAATCGGCCTGCTCGTGAACCCGACCAATCCGGCAACCTTGATTGAGTCAAGTGAGGTGCAGGTCGCCGCTCGCGGGCAACGCGTCGTAATCCTGAGCGCCAGCACCGAACGCGACATCGACCTTGCCTTCGAGGGCCTGAAGCAGAAGCGGCTGGATGCGCTTCTCATTGCAGCCGATCCGTTCCTGTTCGCACGTGCAGATCAGCTCATCGCCTTGGCGGCCCAAGAAGAAATCCCGACTCTGTATTTCCGAAGTGAGTTTGCCCAAGCCGGCGGTCTGATATCCTTTGGATCGAACTTTGCCGACTTCTTTCGCGTCATTGGGCTCTATGCTGGTCAGATCCTCAGGGGTGCCAAGCCGGCTGAATTGCCCGTACAACAGCCGACCAAGTTTGAACTGGTGATCAACCACAAGACGGCGAAGGCGCTTGGCCTGACTGTTCCGCCATCGCTCTTGTCGCAAGCCGACGAGGTGATTGAATGACGATAGTACGGACTGCCCGGCCTCCGCCCGGCTTATTCCACCCCGCCGCCGACATATTGAGTGGGATGCCTGAGCCATGAGCAGTCGGCATCTCCGGTTTCGTGGCCTCTTTCGCAAGTACTTTCTCGTGCTTTTCCTGGCCGTGGTCATTCCGCTCGCCGCCAACGGCGTCAGCGAGGCCTGGCTCGGCTACCGCGACCAGCGTGCGAGGCTCGACCAACTGCTCGGGGTCGAAGCCAGATCAGCGGCATTGAGGATCCAGGGCTTCCTTGACAGCATCACCGGTCAGCTCGGCTGGCTGGTGCAACTCCCCTGGACCGAGGAGCCGGACGAGCGCCGGCGCATCGATGCGCTACGCCTCCTTCGGCAGGTGCCCGCGATCGTCAGCCTGACCCTGGTGGACGGCTCCGGACGCGAGCGGCTCTATGTGTCACGCATCGGTCTCAACCGAACTGAGAGCCACACGGATCGCTCTGGCGAGCCCGCCATCATCGGGGCCCGATCAAAGAGGATCTGGTACGGCGAGGTCAGCTACTACCGTGGTTCTGAGCCCTACCTGACGGTAGCGATCTCCGGTAACCGCCCGTCGGTTGGCATCGTCGTCGCCGAGGTCAACCTAAAGCTGACCTGGGACGTGATCTCGGCCATCAAGGTCGGGCAGACGGGATCCGCCTTCGTGTTGGATGCCCCAGGTCGGCTTGTCGCCCATCCCGACATCAGCCTCGTTCTTCGTGGAGCGGATGAGGCTACCCTTGCACCTTTCCAGGCCATCCGGAAGGCCGTCGGACCCGCAGGTGCGGGCTTCGTGACGAGCCGCGACGCCGGAGGCGACCGCATTGCTGCCGCTGCCGCACCAGTCCCTGGTCCTGATTGGACGATTGTGGTCGAGCAGCCGCTCTCCGAGGCATTCGGGCCGATCTATACCGCCCTGTGGCGGACCGGGACCCTTCTTCTCGCCGGTGCCCTCTTTGCCGGCCTGCTTGCCTACGCTCTCGCCCGCAGGATGACCGATCCGATCCGCAAGCTTGAGGAAGGCACTGAGCGCATCGGCGCTGGACAGTTCGACCATCGCATCAACATCAGGACGGGGGACGAGCTTCAGCGGCTGGCCAACAGTTTCAACGCCATGGCCGCGGAGTTGGCCGTCTCGCAGGAGCGCCAGGAACGCATTGCCAAGCTCAAGCGGTTCTTGGCCCCGCAGGTGGCCGAACTCGTCGATCGCACGGGTGACGACGGCGTGCTCGAGGGCCGCCGCACCGAGGTGGTGGCGGTGTTCTGCGATCTGCGGGGCTTCACCGCTTTCTCGGCCAGAGCCGCGCCCGAGGAGGTGATGAGCGTGCTGTCGGAGTACTACGAGGCACTCGGCACGATCATCACCAAATATGGGGCTACGCTCACGAGCTTCTCAGGTGATGGCCTGATGGTGCTCGTCAATGCACCTGTCCCAGTTGAGGAGCCGGGCCTCCAGGCGGTGGACATGGCCATTGAGATGCAGCGAAGCGTGCAGGAGCTGATCATCGGCTGGCGGGTGCGTGGCCACCGGATCGGGTTGGGTGTTGGCCTTGCGATGGGTCCGGCTACGGTTGGGCGGATCGGGTACGAGAGTCGCTTCGACTACACGGCAATAGGTAGTGTGGTGAACCTTGCCTCCAGGCTGTGTGCATCGGCAGCCGATCGGGAGATCCTGGTAGATACGAAAGTTGCCGAGGCCGTGATCGGCAAGCGTGCGCTGATCCGGCTTGGAATGCGCCGGCTCAAAGGCTACGACGAGGAGCTGCCCGTGTTCGGCCTATCCTTCGACAGGAAGCCTGATGCCGCTTAGGTTTTGTCTTCACCAGGTAGCTGGTCCTATTCGACCACTTCATCAGCGAAGGCCAACAGAGCGGTCGGAAGATCCAGGCCGAGCATGCGTGCCGTCTTTGCATTGATCACTAGCTCGAACCTTGACGGCCGCTCAATGGGTAGATGACGAGGCTCGGTTCCTTCTAGGATCCGTCGCGCCATCGCACCGCCCTGTCGGAAGAGGGCTTGCAGATCGGGGCCATAGGCCAACAGGCCGCCGTTCCTGGCGAACTCAGGAAACAGGGTAATGGCAGCCAGCCGGTCCCGTGCGGCAAACTCAGCCACCTTTGCGGAATTTCCCGCAAAGAGCGGCGACGAGAGAATGAGTGTTGCCCTCGCACCCTGCTCCTGGACGGAGCGGAATGCCTGGTCCACTTGGCCGAGCGTGTCCGTGCGATGGACCAGAAGCACCGTGTGTCCTGCCGCTGCGGCCTTCTCGACTGCTGCGAGTTGGTACGGACCCGTCGAAGGATCCCACAGCACGCCAACCCGGTCGAGGCGCGGAACGATCTCCTCCAGAAGTTGCAGGCACTTCGCACTAACCTCAGCAAGATCCAGAAAGACCCCCGTGATGTTGCGCCCGGGCTGGCCCAAGCTGTCGGCGAGGCCCGCCGCGACGGGATCCGTCTCAAGGTCGACGGCCACAATGGGAATCGTCGACGTAGCCCCTCTGGCCGCCATGACACCCGACGGGCTGATGGCGATGATCACGTCCACGTCCATCGCGGCGAGTTCATGAGCATAGGCGGCAAGCCTGTCGAGGTTGCCATCAGACACGCGGGAGATCAGCTCAATGGGGCTATGGCTGTCCTGAACGAGACCGAGTCCTTCCCGAATGGCCACGAGGCGCAAGGCCGCAACGACAGGGGTTAGCCGGGGGTGAAGGAATCCGACCCGCGGGCCGCCTGCAAGCTGCCGCGCGGCAGCCGAACCTCGCAAGGTCCAGTAGACCGCCGCGCTGCTCAGACCAGCGAGGATGTCACGCCGCCTCATTCGATCACCTCATCGGCCTGGAGAAGCAGCATCTCGGGGACTTTGATGCCCAGCGCACGCGCCGTTTTGGCATTCACGACGAGGCGCAGACGGGAGGGCCCCTCGATCGGCGTCTGACCGGGCGCGGCACCCTGAAAGATCCGCTCAACGTAGTAGGCTGTGCGGCGGTACAGATCCGCGAGGATGGGTCCATACCCGATCAGACAGCCCTCGTTGGCCATCTCGCCCCATTCGCACACCGTCGGCAGTCCATTCTCAAGGGCGATCCGCGTGAGCAATGCGGCGTCGCGATTGAAGCGTGAGTCCGCATTGATCGCAAGGGCCTGTGCGCCGCTCGCGCGGGCGGCCGCCACTACCGACCCGTAGCCCTGCGGCTCGGATCCCTCCACGAACGACAACTCGACCCCGACACTTGCCGCAGCCGCTCGCATCTCCTGTTTGCGGGCCTCCAGTCCGGGGCTGGTTGGGTGAACGAGAACCGCAATGCGCCGGACCTCTGGCACGGTATCGTGGAGGAGGTCCAGGCGTTTGATGTCCAGTTCCTTTGAGGCGATGGTGATCCCGGTGATGTTGCCCTCGGGACGGGCAAGGCTGGTTGCGAAGCCTTGGGCAACCGGGTCACCCCCGAACATGATGATCGGGAGCGTGCGTGACCTTGCTTGCACCGCGGCAACGGCGGTGCTGTTGATGGCGAGGATCGTGTCCGGATGCAGAGCCAAAAGGTCCTGAACCAGGCTTGGAAGCTGTCCCACATCCCCGACGCGAGACTCGACAACCAGGTTTTGTCCCTCAATGAAGCCCCGCTTTGCAAGCTCAGGGACCGTCAGGGCCTGGACGCGCTCGACTGATTGTGGGTTGAGTGCGAGCACCCCAAGACGATAGACCCGGCCGGACATCTGGCTCTGCGCACCCCCCATGGACAGCACGATGGCAAGGCAGGCAATGGTGAGACGGATCATTCGATCACCTCATCGGCACGGGCGAGAAGGCTTGGCGGGATCTCGAACCCGAGCGCCCGCGCGGTTTTTCCGTTGAGAACAAGCTCGAATGTCGTCGGCTGCTCGATTGGTAAGTCGCCGGGCTTCTCGCCCCTCAGCAACCGATCCGCATAGGCTGCGAGCCGGACATAGATGGTCCGCTGGTGAGCCCCGTAGCTGGCAAGGCCCCCCACCTCGCAGTGCTCACGCGAGCCGAACATGGACGGCAAGCCATGCGCCCGCGCAAACTCAGCAATCCTCACCTTGTGCACCCTGGTGGCTCCACCCGGGAAGGCGAGCATCGCATCCGCGCTTGAGCCCCGCACCTGCTCCAGGGCAGCGTCGATGTCCGCTCCTGACGTGAAGGAAGCATAGGCGAGGCGCAAGGAGAGAGCCTCCGCGGCCCTTTTGGTGGCCTCATACTCAAGCTGTTCGCCGGGATGGGTGGTGTTGGACAGGACGGCGAGGGTTCGCAGATGGGGCATCAGCTCCTTGAGGATCTCGACCCGCTTCTGCGCCACATCGAGCGACATGAAGGTGATGCCGGTGAAGTTGCGCCCAGGGCGCGCGAGGCTTTCGGCAATGCCGAGCGCGACTGGATCGCTGCTGATCGCGAACAAGACGGGCTTTGCCGTCACGGCTCGTGTCGCCACAATGGCGGGCCCACTCGAGACAATCAGGTCAGCCGGGAGGGCGAGGATCTCCGGAAGCATCGCTCGAAGCGCACCCGGATCGCCAGGAGCATAGCGGAGCGTGAACGCGAGGGTCTGGCCCTCGCTGTAGCGGTGCTCCCGCATGCCTTCTCGGAAGCCGTCGATGAAAGGGTCAGGTTGGGCTTCGGTGGACACCCACAGGATGGTGCGAGCTTTGCCGGGCTGTGCTCCGACGGCAAGCGGCCATGCAGCCATTGCGCCACCAAGGCCAGTGAGGAAAGTCCGCCGCCGCATGGGATCACCTCGCGTGCGAGTATCCGGGCTAGGCGTCAAGCATACACCTGCTGGCAGAGAACGCGAGGAACAGCACTCGCGCAAAGAGGCCCCATCTATTTTCGCGGAAGCGCATTTACGGAGCCGGCCTCGTCACCCCGGCAAAGCAGGGATAAGATTGGCTCTTCAGAGGAGGCTTCCCATGAGGCACTTCCCCGCCTTCACTACGGCTGTTTGCCTCCTGCTTACCTGTGCCGCTGCGGCCCAGATGCCGACCAAGAGCGCCCGGATCGGGATGCTGTGTCCTGTTCGGTGCGTTGGACCCGGCTACACCGCCTTTGACGACGAACTGCGCAAGCTTGGCTGGATCGAGGGCAGCAATCTCACCATTGAGCGGAAAGCCCTCGAGGGCCGCTATGAGCGTGTGTCCGAGCTTGCTGCCGAAATCGTTCGGTCAAGACCTGACCTGATCGTCGGTCCAAGCGCGCCGGTTGCCCGCGCCCTCAAGGAGGCTACGTCGGAGATCCCCATTGCCTTCTCCTTCGTCGCCCATCCTGTCGAGATCGGTTTGGTGCAAAGCCTTGCTCGCCCTGGGCGCAATGTCACCGGGGTGGCTGCGATCACACCCGGCACATTTCTCGCAAAGCAGTTCGAGATCTGCGGGAGCTTCTGCCCAAAGCTCAAAGGGTGGCTGTGCTGATGATCCCTACGAATGAAGACTATCGTCTAGCCCTGGCACGCGAACTACCGATGGTCACGCAACTGGGGCTGCAAGTTGACGTGATTGAGGTTCGTGCACCTGAGGATGTTCCGGGTGCTGTCGAGAAAGCAAAGGCGCTTCGTGCGGAGGGAGTGTTGGTTATGGGCGATGCGATCTTGAATACGCCTCCAAACCGGGTGCCCGATCTGCTGGCCAAAACTTCGCTTCCGGCACTTTATTCAAGCCGTGACCCAGTGCTGGCCGGAGGGCTGATCTCCTACATCCCGGACATGATCGCGATTGCCCGCCGTCACGCACAATACGCTGACCGTATCCTGCGCGGTGCGTCGCCAGCGGAAATGCCTGTCGAGCAGCCGACACGATACAGCCTCGTCGTCAATCTCAAGACGGCCAAGGCGCTTGGGCTTACGGTGTCGCCGTCGCTCCTTTCCCAAGCCGATGAGGTGATCGAGTAAAGGGTCTTGTTCGTGTAAGAAAGCGCCCGGGAATTGCGCGGAAGCGGCGATATGGAACGGTTCTCTTCAATGTACATAGGTATTGGAATAGAAATGGTCTTGGGCCACTCCGATCCGAGGTGATCGCATGAGGCGGCGGCAGTTCATCAGGATGCTCGGGTGGCGTGGCCGTTGGCCGCCCGAGGGCAGCAGGCACCACCGCCGGTGATTGGGATCCTCGACAGCGGTTCGCCTGACGCGGATGGGGCCGTATGCGTGCTACCGCAAGGGCTTGAGCGAAACCGAGTACGTCGCCTCCTTCGCCCAAGGAATCACGCTTCACGAGCGAGGGGAATCGCCCAGAGAGCCAGATGCCAGAGCCCCTGTTATAAGCAGCCGGACATTCGGTCGCTGCGACAACTCCCCCAATGAACTCACGCCGTCTCACTCGATCACATCGTCGGCGCTAACAACCAGCGATGACGCGATAGTGAGGCCGATCTCCTTTGCGGTCTTCAGGTTGATGGCCAGCGCAAGTTTCGTGGACTGATAAATCGGGTGATTGGCTGGACTGGCTCCGCCCAGTATTTCGGCGATCTGGCGTC
The DNA here is from genome assembly GCF_000739015.1 of Microvirga sp. BSC39. Taxonomy (GTDB): domain Bacteria; phylum Pseudomonadota; class Alphaproteobacteria; order Rhizobiales; family Beijerinckiaceae; genus Microvirga. The sequence goes on along the minus strand of NZ_JPUG01000024.1, from coordinate 14,203 downwards.
CCAGTTGCCCCATGATGTCGTCGAGACGCGGTCCATATCCCAGCAATCCACCCTCGTGCGCGGTCTCCGGCCACTGGTAAATGGCGGGGATGTGCAGTGCGGCGGTCTTCCGGATGATGACGTGGCGGTAGGCGTGCAGCAGCGGAGAGGCGAGGACGTTGAGCGCGGCAGCTCCCTCGGCTTTCGCCATGTCGATCGCGGGTCCGATCTCTTCGCCCTTTTCGACGCGGTGGACCAGAAGGATGACACCCCGGCGTCGCGCGGCTTCGACGAGGGCTTGAAGCCGTTGAGGACCCGTGGTCCGTGTATCGGCTAGCACCGAGATGCGAGGCGCGCCTGAAGTGAATTCGATCAGCAGTTCCTGACGTTTGCCGTCGAGGTCCGATGCGAGCAGGCTGATGCCCGTCGTATTGCCTCCCGGTTGCGCCAGGGAGCGGGCCAGGCCTTCACCGACCATGTCGTCGGTGATGGCAACAATCGGGACGCTCGTCGTCGCTGCTTGGGCTGCACGGGTTGCCTGGGGACCGGCGGTAACGATGGCGTCGGGGCTGGTTCGGACCAGCTCCAGGGCGGCGGCCGCAAGCTGCTGGTATCCGGCATTCCGGTCACGCCGATCGATGGTGAGATTTCGACCTTCGACGAACCCGTGCCGGCGCAGTTCGTCGAACACCGGATCGACTGGCGCAAGCTCGCCGGGGGAGAGGAAACCGATCCGATAAGTGCGAGATGCCGCCTGTCCAGCCGCGCGCCATGGAGCGGCCAAAGCCAGCGCGCCACTGGCAAACCCAATGAATTCCCGCCTTCTCATGAGCTTTCCTTGCACCTTGCGCAGCATACGGGCGCAGGAGCGACCCGCTCGACCAGATCAGCGGCCCAGAGGGCGGTGATCGCCAGGACGAGATACCGCTCGTACAGTTCTGCGGCGGTGCTTTCGAGTTGCCACGGCTCATGGTGGGGCATGTGATGATCTGCCGGTTGTCGGGCTTGCTGTGGTGATCCTACTCCCGATCCGAGTTCCTGTCGCGCGAGAGGCCAGATTTCGCGGAACGGGGCGTTATGGAATGTAGCGCCACGCGATGGTCCGCTCCGGGTCGAGGCTGCGTCAAAACTCACGTAGGCTTGGCGTTGTTGAAAGATCAGTACAAGTTGACACGCCTATGCCGTGGATTTCCCGGTCTACAGGGTTTTACAGGAAATTAAATTGCTCTACGAAGCGGCGCGTCCGCGTTTTGACACAGGCTCGGTCAATCTCGGTAGTATTGCAGGCCTGAACGAAGGTCCGCTCATCCCAGCAGTGCGGAAATACAGCTAAGGTCAGGCCCGTGCCATAAGCCGTCGTTCCCTCACGCCCATCTGTTGGCAGGAATTAGGGTGTTCAGTCACCCCGGCAGAGTAACCGTCAAACCAACCTTGACGCGGTCCATGGCTACGAAGGTGCGGAACCGCTTCACGTTGTTGTTCCCGAAGAACAGGCGCCGCGTGAGTGCCTCGTAGGCGGTCATCGTCGGCACCACGATGACCAGCACAAAATCCGCCTCTCCGGTGACATAGTAGCACTGCTGCACCTCCGGAACTGAAGCAAACTCCCGCTTGGTGGCATCAATCAACTCTGCCGTCTCACTGATCACCTCGACCTCGACAAAGATGGTGATGGCCTGCCCAATCTGAGCCGGATCGATGATCGAGACATTGGCTTGGATGACTCCCGCCTCCTCCATCCGCCGGATACGGCGCTGCACGGCCGGAGCGGACAAGCCGACGGCCTCACCGATCACCCGCTGCGGGGTTGTATTGTCCCGCTGGAGGATGTTCAGGATCGCGAGATCGAAGCTGTCAAGGGTGAGCGACGACGAAGACTTGGACGCCACAGAGGCTACTCATACGAAAAATTCTTGCGTTCAATGAGCCTAAATAGAGCGCCTTTCTCGTGGCAGGTGCAATATCTTCTCGCCGTCTCAGCAATGAAGGATGGCGATGTTCCTATCCAACCAGCACCCCGACTACCGCAAACCCCTTAATCCGGTTGATGCCGAGACGCTGGGCGTACCGGCCGCTGAAGAGGTCGAACGTTACCTCACCTATCGGGACAACCAAGCCCCGACGCCTCTGCACACCCTGCCAGCCTTGGCCACTGAACTCGGCTTGAATACGGTCCATATCAAGGATGAGGGATTCCGGCTGGGCCTCGGCAGCTTCAAGGCGCTGGGTGGCTCCTATGCGGTCATCCGGCTTGTGCTGGAGGAAGCCAGCCGCCAGCTTGGACGCCGAAGCGATGTCGCTGAACTGCACGCGCCCAAGGTCCGTGCCGTCGCGGCTGGCATGACGGTCGCGTGTGCTACCGATGGCAATCACGGACGCTCAGTGGCGCAGGGTGCCCACCTCGTTGGAGCCAGGGCTGCCATCTTCGTGCACTCTGGCGTCAGCGACGAGCGTGTGGCGGCCATCGCCCGCTTCGGCGCCCAGATGATCCGGGTTGCGGGCACCTATGACGACTCGGTTGCCGAGGCGGCACGCGTCGCGGCCGAGAAGGGCTGGACCGTCGTCTCGGACACCTCCTGGCCGGGTTACGAGCGTATCCCCGGGCTGGTGATGCAGGGCTACACCGCCATGGTGCGCGAGGCTCTGCGCCAGCTTCCCCAAGCGCCGACCCATGTGTTCGTGCAGGCAGGGGTCGGCGGTGTTGCGGCTGCTGTGGCAGGGCATCTCGCTCTCACCCTTGGGGACCAGCGGCCCGCCTTCGTCGTCGTCGATCCGGCACGGGCCGCCTGCCTCTTTGAGACTGCCCGGGCAGGACATCCGGTTAAGATTGAGCATGGCGAGCCCACTGTCATGGCAATGCTCGAATGCTACGAGCCGTCGCTGGTCGCCTGGCGGATACTGTCCCGTGTTGCTGATGCCTTCATGACCGTCGACGAGGAGGATGCAGTCGCGGTGATGAACCGCCTAGCCCGTCCCGTCGGGGACGATCCGGCCATCGTGGCGGGCGAGAGCGGGGGCGCAGGCCTTGCAGGTCTAATTCGTGCCGCGGCAGATCCTAAGGTCCGAGCAGCGCTCGGTCTCAACGAGGCGTCCCGGGTCTTCGTCATCAACACCGAAGGCGCGACCGATCCGGAGCGCTACGCGGAACTGGTCGGGATGCGACCTGACGCCGTTGCAACCACCACCAGAGAGGCAGATGCATGACAACACTCTCAATCGACGCGGAGCGACTGCTCGGTCGGCTCCGGGAATTCGGGCAGATCGGCCGGGACAGCGACGGCTGGCTGGTCGGCTTGCCGGCTCCGATGCCGACAAGGCCGGGCGCGATACCTTCGTGGCCTGGAGCCGCGCCGCAGGGCTGGAGATCGCCGTCGACCACATCGGCAACATCTTCGGGATCTGGAGCGATGACGCGAATACGAACCAGGCTCCCGTCCTGCTCGGCTCGTACATCGATACCGTCATCAATGCCGGCATCTATGACGGCTGCTACGGCGTGCTCTCCGGGCTGGAGGTGATCGAGACCCTGAAGGCTGCTGGATACGCTCCCGCGCGGCCTATCGCGGTCGCCGCCTTCACCAACGAAGAGGGTGTGCGCTACGCGCCCGACATGATGGGCTCGCTCGTCTATGCCGGCGGGCTCCCGGTCGAGGAAGCGCTGGCGACGGTCGGCACCGATAGTACCGTACTCGGGGCAGAGCTGGAGCGCATCGGCTACGCCGGCTCCGAGGAGCCGGGCTTCCTCAAGCTGCACGCTTATGTCGAGCTGCACATCGAGCAGGGGCCTGTGCTGGAGCGCGAGGGTGTGCCGGTTGGTGCCGTCGAGAGCCTTCAGGGCATCTCGTGGCAGCGGATCACCATCGAGGGCGAGGCCAACCATGCCGGTACGACGCCGATGCCGATGCGGCGGGATGCCGGACATGCCGCGGCCCGCGTGGTCACCTTCCTGTGCGACCGGGCCCGCAACGCGAATACGCCCACTGTTGCGACGGTCGGCTGCATGAGCTTCGAGCCGAATGCTATCAACGTCATCCCCTCTCGCACGACCTTTACGGTTGATTTGCGCGATCCGGACGAGCAGCGCCTCCGGGCGGAGGAAGCAGCCCTTGCCACCTACCTGGAGGAGCTGGCGCCCACCGAGGAGGTGAGGATCTCGGTTGAGCGGCTGGCGCGGTTCGAGCCGGTGACCTTCGACTGAGGGATCGTGGAGCTGGTGGAGGAGGCCGCGCGCAAGCGCGGGCTGGCCTCGAAGCGGATGACCTCGGGCGCGGGCCACGATGCCCAGATGATTGCCCGCATCGCGCCCTCAGCCATGATCTTCGTGCCGAGCCTCGGCGGCATCAGCCATAATCCACGCGAGCACACGCCGGATGCCGACCTTATTGCAGGCGCCAATATCCTGCTCGACGTCGTCACTCGCCTCGCAACCGAATAAGGAAACACCTATGGCCGTGGATCTGGACGCCCTCACACAGGAGATGACCGCTTGGAGGCGTGACCTGCACGCGCATCCCGAGTTCGGTTTCGAGGAGAAGCGCACGGGCGCCTTCGTCGCCGCCAAACTGCGGGAGTTCGGCCTCGACGAGGTGACTGAGGGCGTCGGCGGCACTGGCGTCGTCGGCACCCTCAAACGCGGCAGCGGCAACCGGGCCATCGCGCTACGGGCCGACATGGACGCCCTGCGGATCACCGAACAAGGCACGCAGGAGTACCGCTCACAGATGCCTGGAACAATGCATGCCTGTGGCCATGACGGTCACACCGCTATGCTCCTCGGGGCCGCCAAGCTCCTCGCCGAGGAAGGTGGTTTCGACGGCACCGTACGCTTCGTCTTCCAGCCGGCCGAGGAATGGGGCAAGGGCGCACTCGCCATGCTGGCCGACGGGCTGATGGAACGCTTCCCGTTCGACGAAATCTATGGCCTGCACAACATGCCGGGCTTGCCGGCCGGACATTTCCAGACCCGGGTGGGACCGATCATGTCGGCAGAGGACAACTTCGAGATCGTCTTTAAGGGTGTCGGTGGGCATGCTGCCCGCCCGCACTGGGGCAACGAGGTGCTGGTTGCGGCCTGTGCGACTGTGATGAACCTCCAGACCATCGTGTCGCGCCGCCTGAGCCCCACCGACATCGGGGTTGTCTCGGTCACCGAGCTGATCACCGACGGCACCCGCAATGCCCTGCCGGGGCTGGCCCATATCCTCGGGGACGCCCGCAGCTTCCAGCCTGAGGTTAGTGCCGAAATCGAGAAGCAAATGCGCATCATCGCTGAGGGAACAGCCCTGACCTACAACGTTGCCGCCGAGGTGACCTACACGCGCGAGTTCGTGCCGCTCCTGAACGATGCGGCCCTGGTGGACGAGGCTTTCGCGGCCGCCCGGACCGTGTTCCAGCCTGAGCACGTCTCGACTGCCGATGAGCCGATGACAGGGTCTGAGGACTTCGCCCGGTTCCTGGAGCACGTGCCCGGCTGCTTCGTCTTCATCGGGAATGGCAAGGACTCGGCGCCCCTGCACAACCCGGCCTATGACTTCAACGATGATGGGCTGCTCCATGGGGCGCGCTTTCATGCCGCTATGATCCGACAGCGGTTACCATCCATCTGACCATCATAGATCCGCTCCCTCGAACCTCACGAGACATCGCTCGTAGGGCTGCTTTGGGTCGTAGCCCGGGATTGTCGCCAGTGTCCACGCTAGGGGCTGGATGGCCTGCCTATGGGATCATCCTGCTGAGCTGACGGGGATCCATCTCCAAGAGCCCGGCCCATTCTTCCAGAGCCGCGGCGTAAAGCCGGGTCAGGATATGGGTTGAGTCGTCAGCAGCACCCTTGAGCCGGGATAGTTCGGACAAGGCTGCCTTCACCAGGTCGAGGTCACGATCTGCCATTTTGGCAACTCCCCTTGTGGTTTATGCGGAGACTATGCTTCCAATCTGTCTGGCTGCCAAGGGTAGAATAGCATTCGGTGCCTGACCAAGCCATTCGACGGAACGGCCGCTAATGGGATGGACCGGCCGTGCTTACCGGCGCACCCTTCATCGGGGGCGCCCAGCACGAGGATCTGAGCCATGCCTACAGCTCCGCTTCAGCACGTTGCCACTCTTGGGATCGCCATCGGCAAGAACAGCTTCCACCTGATCGGCCTGGACGCCCGTGGGGCCATTGTCCTGCGCCAGAAGCTCTCCCGTGGCCAGGTCGAGGCACGGCTGGCCAACATGCCAACCTGCCTGATCGGCATGGAAGCCTGTGTCGGTTCCCATCATCTCAGCCGTCAGTTGCTGGCCCTCGGCCACGATGTGAAGCTGATCCCGGCGCAGTTCGTGTCACCCTTCCGCAAAAGCCACAAGAACGACTTCCGCGATGCCGAAGCCATCGCCGAGGCGGTGCTCCGCCCCACCATGCGCTTCGTGCCCACCAAGAGCGTCGAGCAACTCGACCTGCAAGCTCTTCATCGTGTTCGCTCGCGGCTGGTAAGTCAGCGAACAGCCGTGATTAACCAGATCCGTGCTTTCCTGCTGGAGCGCGGGATTGCGGTGCGCCAGAGGCTGCGCTCGCTGCGTCAGGCTTTGCCGGATATTCTGGCCTAGCGAACGGACGTGCTCACGCCGCGTATGACGCACATGATCGAGGGCCTGATGCAGGACTGGCATCATCTCGACGAACGCATCGATGCAGTGACTGGCGAGATCGAAGCCCTCGTGGCCGCCGACGAGGCCTGCCAGCGCCTGATGAGCGTTCCGGGTGTGGGACCGATCATCGCTAGTGCCATGGTGGCCAGCATTGGCAACGGAGCTGCGTTCAGCCGGGGACGTGACTTTCGAGCTTGGCTCGGCTTGGTTCCGCGTCAGATCTCCAACGGAGACAGAACCGTGCTGGGCCGTCTGTCTAAGCGCGGCAACAGCTACCTGCGATCTCTGTTGATCCAGGCCGCCCGCGTGCTGCTGCTCTGGCCGGCGAAGTGGCGCCAACACAGTTTCGGCAACTGGCTCACGGCTGCTTCGACCCGTCTGCACCACAATGTGCTCGCGGCGGCTCTGGCCAACAAGCTGGCCCGGATTGCCTGGAGCGTGCTGAGCCAGAACCGCACCTATGAACCACGGACAGCGGCTGCGGCAGGTTAGGATCGACAAGGGCCCTCCCCTGCATCAGCCGCCTGAACTCGCCGAGGTCTGCGAGAGGAAGACGAGATGGAGAACGGTCGCGCCGTCGCATTGGTGCTCTGGTGACCCTGATGGCCGAAGGGGCCGATCCGCTAATGAGAACCAGTGTGCGCGGATATCCATGATGGCCAGGAGCAATCGCTCCACATGGGCCGGATACATTAGCGCAAGACCAACCTCGACATCCCGAATTCCCTTGCGACGCACGGCCGGTCCATACATCAGGGTCACGCACTGAAATTCCTGGCTCCTTCGGAACGTCCGGTTACGTGAGGATTGCTGCCCTCGGGTTAACGTCTCAAGAGTGCCAGGAGCGGTCATTCGATGCTTAACAGCTAAGTTTCTGTCTACCGGGTCACAGCCACGCAGCCGGATGTCGAGCACCTGAGATGGCTCGCTCTTTCCGCTACCAAAGCGTAAGCTGATCAAGCGGCTATGAGCTTCTGCCTCTGTCCCGCAGGGAAGCAGGAGCCAACACAGCCTTAACCCTGGGAGCTCGGCATGGAGCGCCGCTTGGCCGCAATCATGGTGGCCGACATCGTGGGCTACTCGTCCCTCATGGAAGAGGCCGAAGAGCAAACTGCTGACCTGGTGGCAGGCTGCCAAAAGCTAATCCGGGAGACGGTTGTCTCCCTCGGCGGCAGGGTTTTCAACACGGCAGGCGATGCTTGCCTGGCGGAATTCAGCAGCCCCATCAATGCCCTCCGCTGCGCGGCTGAGATCCGCAATACGCTTGCCGGTGGCTCCGAGGACGATCCGCTGAGACTGCGCTTTGGGCTTCATCTCGCCGACGTCGTGGTCAGGGGTGATGATCTCGTGGGAGACGGGGTCAACGTTGCCACACGCATTCAACAGGAGGCAGAGCCCGACAGCATCTGCATCAGCGGGGTCTTCTTCGACAACATCCGGCGCAACTCACCCTTTGCCTTTGACAACCTGGGCGAACGATTGTTCAAGAACCTATCGGGGCCGGTTCGCGTCTATCGGTTTCGGGAGGAGATCGCACGCCACCGGCTGCAATCCGCGCCGACGAGAACAAAGGCTGCTGTTGAGAAGCGTTCATCCTCCATCGCGGTCTTGCCGCTCCGGGTCATGGGCGGAGACGAGGACCAGCGCTTTCTAGCTGAAGGGCTGACGGATGAGCTGATCGTCGAGCTGGCCCGCTTCCGCCGCCTGTTTGTCAGCTCCCGCAGTGCAAGCTTTGCCATTGCTGACACCAATCCTGATCCAGTCAAGGTCGGCAACATCCTGGGCGTTCGCTATGTCTTGGAGGGCCAGGTCAGGAAGATCGGCGATCACGTGCGGATTGGCCTTACCCTGACGGAAACGGACGGCGGCTCGGTGGTCTGGAGCGACAAGATTGGTCGTCCCTTTGCCGAGATCCTGGATCTGCTTGATACAACCGCAGCCAAGATCGCGGCGACGGTGTTCGGCCGCATGGAAGATGCTGGCATGATCACTGCTCGCCGCAAGCAGCCTGAGAACATGTCCGCCTTCGAGTGTCTGCTGCGTGGGATCGACCACCATCGCCTTGGCGGGGTGCTAGAAGAGCACTCCCGAGAAGCGGTGAATTGGTTTACCCGAGCCATTGAGCTGGACCCGAACTACGCAGCGGCTTACGCTTGGCGGGTCTGTGCGGCGTCCGATCTTCCGGAGTTCAGCTTTCCCGAGGGTGAGCTCGACATTCGCCGGGCACTGGAACTGGATCCTTGCGATGCCGAAGCCAACCGGATTGCGTCCTTCTTCGAGCTGCTGAAGAATGACTTTGATCAGGCGGCGACGCTGATGCGCAGGGCGATGGAGCTGAACCCGTCCGACGCTTACATCAAGGCCCGGTGTGCGGCCGTCTCGACGTTCATGGGAGACGGTGAGACTTCGTTGAGACTGGTCGAGGAGGCAGAGGCTCTCGATCCTCTCCTTCCGGTGTGGTGCATTGAGGAGCGTGGCATCGCCTACTATGCGCTGGGACGCTATGGGGAGGCACTGGAGGCTTTGGGCAAACTCGTGTTCCAAACCTTCCGCTCGCGCCTGTATCGGGCCGCGGCGCTCATAGCACTTAGCCGACCAGAGGACGCTGGCAAGCTCGTCAAGGAGGCGATGGCGAGCAAGCCGAACTTCACAGTGTCGCGGTTCCTGTTTCAGGAGCGGTATCGTGACCCGTTGCTGCGTCAGCAGTTGCGGCGGCGGCTGGAAGATGCAGGACTGCCTCCATGAGGCTCCACATCGTACTGCTTCCAGCACGAGCTAGCAGGTCGTGAATGTCCGGAAGGGGTCAAACTGAGTAGTAGCGGATGTCTGTGCGAAGGCCCGCTCATCCCAGTAGGGCGGAAGTACGGCTAAGGTTAGTTCCGTGCCAGCAGCAGACGAAGCTGCCGGCAGCCCATAGCTGCCTGATCCTTGAAATTTAACAACACTAATCGCCCACATGGGCGTATAATCATGCTACCGCCCTGGGCTATCCGGCCCATTTGGAAGGGCAAACGGCTAAACAGGTAACTAAGGGAGCGATGCCATGCATAATCCCTCACGACGGGAGGTTACTCGCCTCGTTATCTTAGTCGCAGCCGGCTTGTTCGCGTCTACTACCCTTGCCTTTGACGGGCTGCCACTCGCCATCAGGGGCTACGATCCGGTCGCCTACTTTACCGCAGGCACACCAACCCCTGGGCTGCCAGAGTTCGAACTGGAGTGGGATGAGCACCGCTACCGCTTCTCGCGCGCTGAGCACAGGGAGATCTTTAAGGCCGATCCCGTGCGCTATGCGCCACAGTTCGCCAACTTCTGCGCCATGGCGCTCGCCAAGGGCCAGATCGTTGAGGCCGATCCGAAGGCTTGGCTGATCAACGATGGCAAGCTCTACATCTTTGGAGCGCCTGAGGGACCGCGCCTTTTCCAGCAATCCCTTGCTGACAACATCGCCAAGGCAAACCACAACCGCGGATTGGTTGAGAACCTTCAGCGCTGAGCCGGCGAAGATGGGGCGTAAAGCCCGGCCTTGCGGAGACCATCGCGCAGCCGTTCGAGATCGGAGGGGTTCTGGAGTTTGCTGCCGAACGCTTGTGGGTCAAACATCGGGTCAAGGCGTTTGAGCGCGGCCGCGGCACCTGCGGCCTCTTCAGATCGACCCTGTTGGGCAAATGAGGCTGCGAGCAGAGCGTAGCTGAAGTGCGCGCCCAACACCTCTCGGAGATTGATCTGCGCCTGCTCCGCTGCGGCTTGGTATTGTTCCCTGAGATAGTAAGCGAGGCCGAGGGCGTTACGATCAAGAGCATTGAGTTCGAGGCTAATCCGCTGTGCCTGCTCCAGGGCCTCAATGGCCGCATCGGTCCGCCCAAGCCACATAAGGATGTTGCCGTAGCCGGCCAGACCATCCGCATCGTTCGGGTTCGTGGCAACAGCCCGATCCATCTCTGCCCTTGCCTGCTCGTATCGCTGATGGAAGATGTGAATGCGGCCTAGCACGATGCGAGCGCGCACTTCTGATGCGTTGAGGTCTAATGCCCTGCTGGCCAGCCCCTCCGCCTGATTGAGGAATGCCACCGGTGACTGTGCCCACCCCATCGCTGTGCTGATGAGGTAGGTTTCGGCTAAGGCTGCGTAAGCGGCAGCATAGCCGGGATCCAGTTCAATGGCCCGTCTGAGCAGCGTGCGGGCCTCCACGATGTTTGAGCGCGTGGGGCGCTGCAATGCGGGTCTGGCCCGCAGCACGTAATCATAGGCTTGGAGATTATCGGTCGGCTTCGCCAGCACCCGGCGCTGTTCGATCTCTGCCATCCCGATGGCGAGCGCACCCGCGATCTGGGCGGTGATCTGGTCCTGCAAGGCGAAGACGTTGGCAAAGGCCTCATCGAAGCGAGCAGACCATAACACCCGGCCATCCGTATCGACGAGTTGGGCCGCGACCCGCACCCGGTCGCTGGTCTGATGGACACTTCCCTCAACCTGGTATCTGACGCCAAGAGCACGACTGATTTCGCCAGGACTTATAGGCTTGGCCTTGTAGGGAGCCACCGCATTCCAGGACATTACAGTCATAGTGGAAAATCGGCCCAGGGCGCTGATGAGATCCTGGGTCAATCCGTCAGCAAAATAGTCTCGCGCCGCATCCCCACCCTGGTTCACGAAGGGAAGAACCGCGAGCACGGGTTTGGCACCAATCTCGGCCGTTTGGGTTGGTCGAGCGCCTGGGACGAGGCTGCCAAAGAAGTTCGGTTGGAAGGGTGGCGCGATCCATAGTCCTCCAAGGAGGAGCAGGAGAGCGACAACCAAGGCCGAGTAAACTGCACCTCGACGGCCTATGTGTGCTTTGGGCCTGGAACTGCTAAGGCGAAGGCGAAAGACGCGCACCGGTCGCGCAATGTTCTTGAGCTTGTGTTCCCCACTGTCGATGAAGGCGGCGTCGATCTTGCCGTCGACGTCCTCCTGCACGCGTCCTGAGATGCAGATGCCGCCGGGCTCCGCAAGTCCCTCCAGGCGGGCAGCCACATTGACACCATCCCCGAAGATGTCTCCGTCCTCAATGATGATGTCCCCGACATTAATGCCGATACGAAGTTCGATGCGACTGCCGCGCGGCACGATGGCGTTGCGCTCGGCCATACCGCGTTGGATCTCGACGGCGCAGCGCACAGCCTCAATGACACTGGCGAACTCGACCAGGATCCCGTCGCCGGTGGTCTTGACGATACGCCCACGGTGATCGGCGATCCTAGGCTCGACAATAGCATGCTGGAGCTCCCTCAAGCGGGCTAGCGTGCCTTCCTCATCGGTGCCCATAAGACGGCTGTAGCCGGCGACATCAGCCGCCAGGATCGCCATCAATCGCCGGTCCACATGCTCTGTTGACAAGGGGTCCCCGGTTCTTCCGCAACCAGCATCGAAGGACGAGTATAGAGGACTAAGCTTTCGTAGGCACGGTAGGTCAAGTTCGTGCTCAAACAGGAACCCGCAAATCTGCACCTGGCAGATGCCGAACGGATCAGAAGGGTGCGAATGTCGCCTTCGGGTCAAACTGAGCAGTAGCGGATGTCGGTGCGAAGGTCCGCTTACCCCAGCAGTGCGGAAGTTCGTCTAAGGTCAGCCTCGTGCCAGAAGGAGAGCTATCGAGCCTGGAGGGCGTTGCGTGCTATATCCGTCAACGGCTTACGACGAGAATTTCAGGTAGGGCAATTTATGGAATACAAATGGCAAAAGTCGAAGCAAAGGAAACGCCCGTCATAAGCGGGCGCTTTAAGTTTCCGGATCCGTAGGGACAAATAAAACAAATCCGATAGAGATCACGTGCGCACATAAAAGCTGCTAGGTCACTTGTTTATGTTCGTAAACTATGCGGCATTTTGACAATAAATATTTGAGGTATAATTAAATCTACCTATTATGAAACTGCCATGGTAATGCGCTCCATAGAGGCGCATGTATGATCAATCGCTGACTTGTGCCTCACAGGCTGTTGGCGACTGAGAGAGCCGTGTGCTCCCGCCTGTGTTGCGGAGCGCATCGATGCCTCATCGCCCACCCAATTTCCTGACCAGCACGGCGACCTTGATCGAGGACGCGCAGGCCGCACGCGTTGCGGTGCATATCCGGGCTGTCCTTGCCCGCTTCCGATCTCGCATGAACCAGTCATCAAACCATAAGGTGAAGGCAGATGCATAACGGGCTTTATGAAGACTGCGAGGGCCCATTCGAGGTCTGCGTCTGCCGCTCAGCGCTTGGAACGTACTGCATAGGGAGAACATTACGACGCTCCCCCAGCTCGCCGCGATTGCAGACCGGATCGAGCGGTTCCCAGGCGTTGGGGCAAAGACAGCCCTGGCGATCAGGGTCGAGCTTGGTCGTATCGCCCTCCTTGATGCCCGGTCTCCCTGTTCCTCATCAGGCTCAAGGGATGTGTAATCCGCAGAATGCCCTTTAGGACTGTGCTGGTTGTGTCCTCTGTGAGGGTGTATGATGATCTATCGCCGGCAGGAACTGATCCAGGCACCGGCGGCTGAGAGATGCGCGCGCTCCCGCCTTCAAGGCTCAGGAGCTGCATATGTCCGATCATTCTGAAACCTACGCAGGGACCATTGAGGGTCTCTATTTACCTCGGCTCGCCTGGGAAGTGCTCCATCGAGAGAGCATCGGCTCCCTGAGCCAGCTCAGGGCTGTTGCTGGTCAGCTTGAGCAGTTCGCTGGCATCAGGACCCAAACGGCGCAAGCCATTAGACGAGAGCTCGACCGTGTAGCGGCACCTGGTGAGCACATATTCGGCCAGGAGCAGCTTTCGCCATGGGGGGCGTAATCCCGATAAGCCATGTGTGGACGGCGCCTGCGTGGCAAGGGGATTTTGGTGTTTCGACGATCTGGTCGTGGGCAGCCATGTGTTCGGCCTTGTGATGCGGCCTCATGACCGCGGGCCTTGATGAAGTTCGCGGATCAGCTCCCCAACATTTATGCTGCGTCAGAGCGCAACGGCTTATCACGGGTTTGTCTGATCCCCGGCTCGACCGGTTCGTCATCACACCATCACCACCTCCACCAACCTTGCAAACCTCTCATCCGGCTCCGGAGGCAGCTTACGCGGCCGCAGCAGCCGGAGCGCGATAACCCTGGTTGCCCTGCAAGACGGCCCAGGCGACCCGAGCCAACTTGTTGGCAATGGCGACCTTGACAATGCCGGCTGGGCGGCGGGCCAAGAGCGCGTTGATCCATCCCGCAGCCGCTGAGGCTTTGCCGCGGGCATGCCGCAAGAGTGTCGTGGCCCCGAGCACCAAAAGCCGGCGCAGATATCGATCTCCTTCTTTGGAGATGTGCCCGAGCCGCACCTTGCCGCCTGTCCCACTCTGGCGTGGCACCAAGCCGATCCAGGCGGCCAGGTGGCGGCCCGAGCGGAAGGAGCGCGGATCCGAAATGGTGGCCGCAAGGGCGCTGGCCGTGATGATGCCGACGCCGGGGATCGTCTCCAGGCGCTGGCTGACCTCATTCGTGCGATGCCAGGCCAGGATCTCCTGCTCAGCCTCAGCAACCCGGACTTGGGCCTCCTCAAGTTGCGCGATGATCAGGCGCGCACACCGCCATGCCA
>NZ_JPUG01000023.1 GCF_000739015.1 Microvirga sp. BSC39 | reverse complement strand
TCTATGGCTCATTCAATGAAGCGTATCCGCAAAGCAGTCCTGCCCGTCGCCGGTCTCGGCACCCGGTTCCTGCCCGCCACCAAGGCTGTGCCCAAGGAGATGCTGTGCGTCGTCGACCGTCCCGTGGTGCAGCACGTGGTTGACGAGGCCCGCGCCGCCGGGATCGAGCATTTCATCTTCGTCACCGGGCGCAACAAGGCCGTGATCGAGGACCATTTCGACATTGCCTACGAGCTCAACCGCACCCTCGAGGGCCGCGGCAAGACCAAGGAGCTGGAGATCCTGGCCAAGGATCAGCCCCAGGCCGGCCAGACGAGCTTCACCCGCCAGCAGGAGCCCTTGGGCCTCGGCCACGCGGTGTGGTGCGCCCGGGAGCTGGTGGGCGACGAGCCCTTCGCGGTGATCCTGCCCGACATGCTCAGCCGCGGCTCCATGGAGCAGATGATCGCAGCCTATGAGAAGCACGGCGGCAATATCATCGCCGTGGAGGAAGTGCCCGAGGACCAGACCCACCAGTACGGCATCGTCTCGGTCGGCCAGGAATTCGGCCAGACCTTCGAGATCACCGGCATGGTGGAGAAGCCCCCGAAGGGCACCGCGCCGTCGAACTACATCATCTCCGGCCGCTACATCCTGCAGCCCCAGGTCTTCGACCTGCTCTCGAACCAGGAGCGCGGCGCCGGCAACGAGATCCAGCTGACCGATTCCATGATCCGCCTCATGAAGGAGCAGCCCTTCTTCGGCATGAAGTACCAGGGCAGGACCTACGATACCGGCTCGAAGATCGGCTTCCTCATGGCCAACGTGGCCTATGCCCTTGAGCGCGAGGAGCTCTCGGCGGAATTCCGCCGCGAACTCGAAGCGCTGCTGCGGCAGAAGTAGGCGGGTTCAAATCTGAACGCGCCGCTGTCTGTAGCCGTTGCGTGCCACGCCGTGTCCAGTAGCAGTGGAGTGGGTGCTGGAATCCGATCTCAAAAAATGCCGGCGCTCCCGATTGTCATGGGCTGTTGCAGGCAGCCAGCGACTTCTCGCCGAACGGCAGCTTCACCAATTTTCTTTTGAGCACGTCTGGTCTGATGAGTCAGGACCTGATCGCCTGGGCCAGCAATTGCTGGCCCAGGCGATCTGATGAGGCAACTTGATACGTACCGCTACCCGAAGAAGTAGCGGACTGGACAAGTCTCCTCACGGTTCATATCAAGTGCTACAACGTTTTGACAAACGCACTCATGCAAGGAAGTAGTCAACCCCGAGCCTGAGTTGGTCTGCAGTCGTGTCAGTCGTATGGATTTGGAAGCTGCCGTAGTATTTTGTTCCGGAGTAAAGGCTATAGTAGCCCTTAGAGGTGTCTTCAGTAAAGCTACCATCGGCAGCGTAGACGCGGTGAAAACCAGCAAACTGCAGCGATGCGTTTTCACCAACGAAACCAAAGCTAATAGTATCTCCCCCCGCTTTCCCAGCTCCCTGGAAATCAGCGATCTGATCCACTACTCCCCCGGCGGGCTGCAGATCCCAACTGTAAAAGCGGAACTCATCAGAGCCGGCGCCTCCCCATAGAAAATCCGCTCCCTTACCACCCTCGATGATGTCGTTTCCCGAACCGCCAATGACAACATCATTGCCGTCCCAACCATACAAGTGATTACTTGAAGTGCTGTGCCTAAAATCCAGAATGTCTGACTGTTGTGTGCCAGCTACCCACTTTGTTGCCACGTGAAGCTCCTGTTGAGGGTTAGAATGTTTGCCTTCGGATTTATTATGCGGCCCTGGTAAAAGGCAGCTGTTGGTGGAAATACCCAAGTTTGCCGAGATGCTGTATAGCACTGTTAGGCATATGTAAGGTTCTTTGTAGGTAGGAATTCTTACTTGCAAACTAAATCGCTCGATTATAGAACGCATCGCCCTTGTGCCCCAGTGATTCGGGAGCGGTGCTGCCATGCGGGTTGTCTATGCCAAAGATCCTCTGCAGGACTCAAACTTACGGGATCGACCCGGCCCTATTAGGCTTTACTTGCGCTCCCTGTAAGGGGAGTCATGCTGCCGGAAGCGCAATGGCCGAGGCTGGAGCCTTTCGCTGAGCAGGCCATACGAAGTACAAGTCCCCGGCAGAGCGTTTGAAGCGATCTTCTGGCGCATGAGAATAGTGCCAAGTAGCGTTCCGTACCCGCTGAGCCGGGTCGATAGTGGCGAGCGGCCCAGCTCATTGTGCGCTGGCGTGTCCGAGTACCTAGAGCACCGGACGCGAAATTCGACTCCCGGGGTTTTGGGCTGGCGCGATCTGTGATTCACTCTCTGGAACGGGAGGTGGATCATGGGTCACTGCTATTCTCTCGATCTGCGGGTGCGGGTGGCTGACTTTGTCGCGGCCGGTCATTCCTGCCGGGCGGCAGCCCAGCATTTTGACGTCAGCGAGAGCTTCGCCATCAAGCCCGTGCGGCGAACGCGGGACACCGGCTCGCCGGCACCGGCCCGGCAAGGCCGCCCGCCGGGACGCGGCAAGCTGGTGGCTTATGAGACCTTCCTGATCGAGACGGTCGAGGCTGAGCCCGCCATCACCATGCCCGAGCTGGCGGCCCGGCTGCTGCAGGAACACGGGGTCGTGGCTGCCCCCGCAATGCTCTCGCGCTTTCTGTGCCGACATGGCTTCACGTATAAAACAACACCTGATGGCGGCGGAGTGCGCACGCGCCGATGTGCGCAATGAGCGCCGGGTCTGGCAGACCCAGCGTCAGCCCCGCATGCGCCAGGAGCCACACCGGCTCGTGTTCCTGGACGAGACGTACGTCAACACCAAGATGACGCGCCTGCGCGGACGATCGCGCAAAGGGCAGCGGCTGCGCATGAGCGCTCCCTTTGGCCACTGGAAAATCCACACGTTCATCGCAGGGCTACGGTGCCATGAGCTGTGTGCCCTGTGGGTCATTGATGGCCCGATCACCCGGTTGGCGTTTGAGGCTTACATCGAGACACAACTCGCGCCGAGCCTGCACAAAGGTGACGTGGTAATCCTCGACAACCTGGCGGTCCACAAGAGTGAAAAGGCCGCCCAGTGTCTGAAACAGCGAGGCACCTGGTTCCTGTTCCTGCCGGCTTATTCGCCCGATTTCAATCCGATTGAGCAGGCCTTCGCTAAGATCAAGGCACACCTGCGCAAGGCCGAGGCCCGCACCTTTGACGCGCTCTGGCGCGGCCTCGGCGACATCTGCAATTTGTTTGAGCCGCAAGAATGCTGGAACTTCCTCAAGGCCGCCGGATATGCGTCCGTTTAACCGTCCGATGCTCTAAGCCATCCGTTGCACCGAACGGTGAGGGCCTGACCTGATTTTGCGGATGAAGCTGGTGATAGGCCTCTCTACTAGTAAAAAGCAGAGGATTCCCGCCGCAAACCCGCCTACGGTTGTCACGAGAAAATTTCCTGTGCCTTGACCTGCTAACCCGAGCTTCTCAACGATTATCGCAACACCTAGAAAGCCGAAGGAATGGGCGAGATATATCGAATATGACGCATCTCCTAGAAACTTTAGCACCGGAATGGTGGGTACTAATCCTCGTTGCTCAAGAGCGATCGAACCTGCAACAATACATGCAGCGGGAAGCCCCCAAATGAGAAGACGCTCCTGAGTAAGGTTCTCAAGCCAATGCGAGCAAAACAACATGAAAACTCCGCTTATCAGCAATGTACTTGCGCCGCCTCTACTTGGAAGCTTCGCGCTAGTCAAAGCCTTGCCAAGCCAAATACCTACTAAGAACTCTATAAGTAATGGGGATGTATACGTGGCTGCAAGCGTATTAGTCGGGGCAACCGCACTCCCCAGAAGCACGAGGCTACCAATCAGCGCCGTGAAGCCGATCAGCCGAAACCGCACAGGAAGGAATAAAATCAGCGCGAACAGGCTGTAGAAGAACATTTCGTAGTTCAGCGTCCAGCCTTGTATAAGGATTGGATGTACTTTGCCATTTGGCGCGACGTGAGGAATGAATAAAAGTGACTGAAGTACATGCCAAGGGGCCGGGCGTTCAAGAGGAAACAAATTTGGTCGGGCCGCCGCCGCAATTGTTAAAAAAATCGTGACTGACCAATAGAGTGGTACTATTCGAATAGTTCTCTGGATAATAAATTGCTTAGGCGTATCATTTTTTTGATTGCTTACAATCCACATTATGAGCCCGCTGATGACAAAAAATATGTCAACTCCTGCGTTGCCTAGACCAAAATTCAAATTGTAAATTAATCCAGCATGAAATAATACAACTGCACTTGCAGCGAGCCCGCGTAGATACTGAACTGACAAAATCTGCAAGAGATTACTCCAGCGATTACCATATATGAGACAATCGTCAATAGCGGTGGAATGCACTTAAGGCAACGCTCAACTTAGTCACATCGGTGCTTGTGTCATTACAGACTAAGGGCTACGCAGAGAATGCCAATGATCGATGCGGCGTTCGTCCTATGCGTCACACTTTAAACTGTCGCGGAGGCGTTCGGGCACGTTGCAGGTGCTGTCGGTCCAGTCCAGGCAGGGAAGCGGTGCCTTACAGCAATGCTGGCAGATACCACGTCGGCTATGAAGTTTCGCGATGGTCCAACTATCTGCGAACGGTGCACCTCCAGATGGGAGAGACGGCAGCGACTCCGCGGACAGAATATGGGCTCCTTACCGAAGTGGTGCATCCAGTAAGTCATGCTGCCTTGGGCAGCAGGGCGATACCGGGTGAGCGGCGAGGCCGATGGCGGCGTTTACCCCAGACGAAGGGATGGCAGTGCGCATTCCAGTAGACGGTGGCGCCGTAGATCGCATCGACGATCTCGTCCCAGCTCTCAAACCGCCGGCCTGCCAATGCCAGGGAGCGCAGGATCTTCTGCCAGGGTGCGATCAGGTTGAGTTATGAGACCTGTGCGCGGATGTCCAAACTGCGGCTTTGATGATCATGAGAGATGTCCTCCACGTCTTTTCTGTGAGACCGACAGCTTCAAGGTGCTTTGCTCTTCTTTAGGGTATCTCCAGGCGCACTTCGCCCCTGATCAGGCAGCCTCCGGCATCCTCAAGATCACAGCCGTTCGCTTCATGTTGTAGGCGATGGCTGTCAGTCTGACCTGCAGGGCTGCTTTGGCCAGTCCGAGCCAGCGCATGCGCCGCAAGCCGTAGCTGCGTTTCCAGGGGCCGAATATTTTCTCAATCCGGCAGCGCACGTGTTGGACATGATGGTTCCAAGCCCGCAGTTGCCGCACTTTGCCCCCAGCCGGACGACCTCACACGCCAGTTTGGACCACCTGTGGGCGTCAGCCTTTGGCCTGCACCGCAGAGGCAAAAGGTGTTCCGCGGTACGCGCTATCGGGGTACACATCTCAAGGGTTCTCCGGCAGGGCCTCACCTCCAGTTCGGCCATCGTGGACGTTGCCGGGTGTGAACACGAGATCTTCTACGAGAGCCGTATCGGCATCGGCCGCGAGATGAGCCTTGAAGCCGTGAATCGCCTCGCGCCGCTTGTGCCGGCCCAGGCGGCCTCGGTATCCCGGTAAGTCGCCGAGGCAATCACGGTTGCATCAATCAGCGTGCACTGTTTGATAATAACCGATTGGGTTCTGAGCTGGTGCGTCACCTCATCGAACAGCATCTTGTCAAGACCGCGCAGGACCAGCTCGCGCCGGAAGCGCACGAAGGCGGTGCGCTCTGGCGTAGGCCCATGGGCGGCGAACCCGCAGAAGCGCCGGAACGAGGCGCGGTCCTCCAACGCCTCAGCCAGCCTTACATGGGAGGGGTCGTGCCAGACCGCCAGCAGCAGGGCACGGAACAGGGTCAGCGGCGGCCAGGCGGGTTCGTCTTTGGCCGCGGCGTAGATGTCGACCAAGCGGCGATCAACAGAGGGCCAGTCGATCAGCAACGACAGTCGGTCCAGAGATGAGCGGTGAGAGATCGGATCTGCGATGAACGCGAAGACTTCCTGCCCAATCTGACGGCGTGCCATGGGACCGCTCCCGTCATGTCCAGCCGCTCTATTGAAGCATCCAACCCGCCAAAGGTCGAGCTACGCGCGCACAGGTCTCATAAAGTAATGCCGCAGAGTCGATGCGGCGATGCGCAATGAACCAAACAGTCTAGTCTGCTTGGTCGAATTGCGGTCGTTCCCTGCTTCCTCCAAAAAAACACATCAGGTTATTTTTGGACAGCGAGTAGGGTTAATAAGAGAGTAGACCAGTAAGTGGCCGCATAAAGCGGGCAACAACCGACGCCTAAATTCGGCGCACGGAGGTGACTGGGCTGCGCAACCCTGATCGAACATGGGGGCTCGAAATGGCGCAGTATATCAACGCACTCGGTGTCGCGGTTGGCAACAACTCTACAGTCTCGAAGCACTTTTTTGCACGTGCTGATCAGCAAGTACTTTCTGGAACAACCGGTAATGATGCCCTTTGGGACGAAAACAAAGCTGGGGTGACGCTCACCGGCGGCGTCGGCGATGATACATATTACATCAAATCTTGGTCTACTAAGCTTATTGAACAATCTGGCGGCGGTGATGACACGCTCGTCACTTGGATGAATTATGTTCTGCCGGAGAACATTGAGCACCTGTCGGTAAACGGGGATCTGCGTTATGGCTACGGTAATTCCCTGAACAACATCATTGCAGGCGGCGCTGGACGGCAAACCCTTGATGGTCGTGAAGGCAACGACATCCTAATCGGCGGCAGCGGCTCCGATACCTTCATTGTGTCCAAAGGCAATGGAAGCGATGTCATTGTCGATTTCCAGGCGGGTGCAGGTGGGGATGTCCTGCGCCTCATGAATTACGGTTTCACCACGCTGGCCTCCGTCAAGAACGCGATGGTCCAGGTCGGAGCCGACGTGCGGATGGACCTAGGGGGAGGTGAAGTTCTCGTCTTCCGCAACCAGACGATCTCTCAGTTCACGGCCGACAACTTCGCTCTCTCCATCGATACCAGCGGATTCAAGCTGTTGTTCTCAGAAGAGTTCAACACAAGCCTGTCCCTCTTCAACGGCACGTCTGGAACCTGGAAGACCACTTACTTCTGGGGAGACAGAACTCTCAGCGGAAACAATGAGCAGCAGTTCTATGTTGATCCAAGCTACAAGAACCTTGGCCTCAACCCTTTCTCGGTTGCCGACGGCGCTCTCACCATCACCGCCCAGAAGGCCTCCCCTGAGGTTCAGGCACAGATCAACAATCTGCCCTACACATCAGGCGTGATCACCTCCGAGCAGTCGTTCTCCATGCAGTACGGCTATTTCGAGATGCGTGCCGAGCTGCCCGCTGGTAGTGGTCTGTGGCCGGCCTTCTGGATGCTACCGATCAACGGTGACTGGCCACCGGAACTTGACATCATGGAGGTTCTGGGAGGCGATCCCAACGTCCTTCACACGACCGTGCACACAAAGGAGACCGGCTCGCACAAATCGGTGGGCGTTGCCTCCGGCGTCGTGGATACCTCCGGCGGCTATCACAGCTATGGCGTCAGCTGGGCCAGGGACAAAATCACGTGGTACTTCGATGGTGTGAAAGTATTCGAGACGGCAACACCCTCCGATATGCATCAGCCCATGTATATGATCGCCAACCTTGCGGTAGGTGGCTGGGCCGGCACTCCCGGCGCGGACACCATTTTCCCAGCCGAGATGAAGATCGACTACATCCGCGCCTATCAGCTGCCCGTGGATCATCCTGTAATCACCCAAGTGCCCTCATCGTGGGTGCCGCTCTCTGAGCTGGCCTTCGGCACGGTCAATGGCACCGGGGCTGTGACTCTGTGGAACTACTCCAACACTCTGTCTGCGACGCAGCAGAAGGTGAGGCTTGGGAACGACTGGAGCCGCATCGTCAACGGCAATGCGCTAGACAATTGGATTGAGGGCGGGGTCGGGCAGTACCAAGAGTATGATGGCAATGGCGGAAATGATGTCCTGAAGGGCGGCCTTGGTACCGACGTGTTCAAAATTCAGAATGGGGACGGCAATGACACAATCTTGGATTTCAGCAACGTGGTCGGCAACACCGACAAGGTGTACCTTGATGGCTTCCACTTCCGTCATTTCGAGGATGTAAAGCCCTTCCTCACCCAAGTCGGAGCCGATGTGATCCTGCGGCTTGATGCTGATCAGGCACTCAAGTTTGCGAATACCACCATCGATAAGTTCTCTGCAGAGCAGTTCGCTTTCTTCAATCCGGTGTCGCTCGTCGACGATACGGCATCTACCACCACACAACCCCTCACCACAGCAAAACCTGCGTTTAACCAAGTTGCAGTGATCACCGGCGACATTGCCCGCACGGTTGTTGAAGATTCTGGCTCGATTCTAAGGACTGCCGGCAAACTGATAGTGACTGACCTAGATGCCGGACAGGCGGGAGTGCAGGCTGCTATTCTGACTTCAACGCTTGGTAAGTTTGTTATCGCCGCTGATGGCAGCTGGACGTACTCTGCGGATAATGCCCAGAGTGCAATTCAAACTCTCAACGCTGGTCAGCAACTGACCGACACCTTCCAGGTTCGGTCAATCGATGGCAGTGCCTCCAAGACGGTCACGGTGACCATTCAAGGTGTTAATGAGCCTTTCGCCAGCCTTGTCACTCAAGCCGGCACGTCGAAAAAGGACCTAATGGTTGGCGGTGCGGAGAACAATGAGTTTAAGGGTCGTGGCGAGAATGACACTCTGTCAGGCAAAGGTGGTAATGACCGGCTTTGGGGTTCAACCGGCAAGGATATACTGACGGGTGGGGCAGGTAATGACGCCTTCGTGTTCGATACAAAAGCGAACAAGAAGACCAACTTGGATACCATCACAGACTTCAACGTCGCCGATGACAGCATTTGGCTTGACAATAAGATCTTTACTAAGCTGGGCAAGAAGGGCTCTGATGCTGCGCCGGAGCCGTTGAACAAAAGCTTCTTTGCGATCGATAAGGCGAAGGACAGCGACGATTACATCATCTACAACAAGAAGACGGGACACCTTTTGTACGATGCAGACGGTTCAGGCGGCAAGTACGAAGGACTTGAGATAGCTCTGCTGAAAAAGGGTTTGGGCTTGAGCCACAAGGACATCTTTGTCATCTGATTCAGGCTGAGATCGTTCTATGCATTGATGTGAACCGTTGTCGACAATTGGGGGACGATAGACCCTCATTTCGCTGCATCCTTTCCAAAATATGTCAAGTTCGGAAGGGATGCCTTCTCTGTTGATCGGCGAGCGCTTACAACTCATCCAGACCTGCGGCTGACCGAAGACAGGATCAGGGGCGCATTCCGCACCCTCGAGGCAGTCGGGTCTCTGGATCGAGCGATTGCCAGCGGATCGACCCACAAAAAGACCAGTAACGGCGAGCTGTGCCGCAAGCCGATCCTCTCCTGGTTCGGAGCGACTGCGCTCCTGCCAATGCCTTCATTACCGCGAACAGACGCGAAGCGGCTGCCCGTGGCAGGCATTCCAGCGAGCGGAGGTCCCTGGGCCCTCAACTCCTAAAAGGTCTTCTACGTTCAAATTTTGAGCCCCTCCGCCTAAATCCCCCGAAGCCACAGGCGTATCGGAAACCTCTGTGCCTATGGGGAGTTCAGGAAGGAAAGCGACCTTCCTCCATACGTGTTAGAGCCAAACCCTCGACTTGAGGCTGCCTTGGACCGACTGTTCCAAGGCATTCGGCAAGGCCGAGGCGGGTGAGGGAAAGGCAGTGCGAGGTGAGATTCAAACGAAGAGCAGGGGCAAGCAGTACAGATAGAGAGATCTGAGGTCATCAGCGTTCGGCTGAAAACCCTCCGCGGAGGGGACTATCGGGAATTTCGTGTGGGGCCATTACGATGATCATGAGGGAGACATCGCATGGCACGCCGCAAGGAACCCCGCATTCCCGACCACCTGCTCGATCAGTTGCTGGGAGGCGCTGACGCCCAATCGGCCTTTGCCAAGGATGGCCTGCTCGACGCGCTGAAGAAGGCACTCGCCGAGCGGGCGCTCAATGCCGAGATGGACCACCATCTCGGCCAGGACAGCGAGGCCGGCAACACCCGCAACGGCTATGGCCGCAAGAGCGTGCTCACCGACACCGGCAAGATCGACTTGGCGATCCCGCGCGATCGGCTGGCCACCTTCGATCCGCAGCTGATCGCCAAGTACCAGCGCCGCTTTCCCGGCTTCGATGAGAAGCTCGTGTCGATGTACGCTCGCGGCATGAGCGTGCGTGAGATCCAAGGCCATCTGCGCGAGCTATACGGCATCGAGGTCTCGCCGGATCTGGTCAGCGCGGTCACCGACGCGGTGCTGGAGGAGATCTCCGAGTGGCAGAACCGCCCCCTGGAGGCCCTCTACACCCTGGTGTTCTTCGATGCCATCCGGGTCAAGGTGCGCGATGAAGGCACGGTGCGCAACAAGGCCGTCTATCTGGCGCTCGGGGTGCGGCCGGACGGCGCCAAGGAGATCCTGGGGCTATGGATCGAGCAGAGCGAAGGGGCCAAGTTCTGGCTGCGGGTGATGAACGAGTTGCGGACCCGCGGGGTGGAGGACGTGCTGATTGCCATGGTGGATGGTCTCAAGGGCTTTCCCGAGGCGATCACGGCGGTGTTTCCCGAGACCCAGGTTCAGACCTGCATCGTGCACCTGATCCGCTCGTCGCTGGCCTTCGTGTCGTACAAGGATCGCAAAGCGGTGGCCGGAGCCTTGAAGGAGGTCTACCGGGCCAAGGATGCCGCGGCCGGCCAGGCAGCCCTGGAGGCGTTCGCAACCTCGGCTTGGGGCCGCAAATATGAGGCCATCGCGGCCGCCTGGCGGCGCAACTGGGCGGCGGTGATCCCGTTCTTTGCCTTTCCCGACGCGGTGCGCCGGATCATCTACACAACCAATGCCATCGAGGCGCTCAATGCCAAATTGCGCCGGGCGGTGCGGGCTCGAGGCCACTTTCCCACCGACGAGAGTGCGTTCAAGCTGCTGTTCCTGGTCTTGAGGCAAACTCAGAAAGAGTGGAAGATGCCGCCACGGGAGTGGAGCATGGCGAAAGCGCAATTCGCCATTCTCTTCAAAGGCCGTTTCAGGCTGGGATGATGAACCCGGCCCTTACACGGAAATTCCGACAGACCCGTGCCCCGGACGTAATTTGCTAGCAGTTCCCTTGACGCGCCCCGCCGCGGGCCAGTCACCTATCCGAAACGTCGTGGTTATAGTTCTTGAGTCCGTGGCAGCCCAATATCTTGACCTGTATGGAGGCTCATACGCCATTACACCGGTTCTCTCGAGCTTAGCTAATGAGTCCCTTCTTGTGCGTAACGCTTATTCACATTCCGTAGCCTCGCACATTTCGATGGCATCGATCCTAAGCTCTACCTATCCATGGATTAGCCTGAAAACCATCACAAAGGATGCTCCAAATACGCAGCTTACTTACCTGCCAAATCTTCTCAAGGGCTATGGATCAAGAACAGCATTCTTCCATTCTAGTGATACGCGCCATTCTGGTGTTGACCACTTCTTGCCAAGGACTGGTTTTGAAACCATCCAGGATTATCGAGAACGTAGCTGCGACAGTATCATCGTAGATGAGTCCGAGTTCTACTCCCAAGCTACCCCTGACTCTTGCACTTTCCAAGCAATGCGTGATTGGATAGTCTCAAGCCCCGGCAAGCCATTCTTCGCCATGCTCTGGACGCTCCAGCAACACTACCCTTACTTTCGGACAAAGGAGACTAGAAGCTATGACTTTCCTACTTTGAGGGACGAGAAATGGACAGCCGAGCACAAGGCGCCATACCTAGATTCCATTGCAGAAGCCGACACCCTAATCGGAAATCTCGTTAACGATCTCAGAGATCTAAAACTATTGGACGAGACATTGATTATAGTTACGGGAGATCATGGGGAGGCATTTCAGCAGCACGGCAGTTTTGGCCATGGCAAAGGGCTTTATGAAGAGGAAGTTCATGTTCCGCTCCTATTGATCAATCCTAGACTCTTTCCTTTTCGATCAACAGAGCGAGTTGTCGGTCACATTGATATAGCTCCTACAGTTCTCGATGTTCTTGCCATTCCATCTCCTTCGGAATGGCAGGGCAAGAGCTTGTTTCAGCCAAAGCGCGAGGAGCCGATCTACTTCTTTACAGCATGGCTTGATTATAAAGTTGGCTATCGATTGGGTAGTCGCAAGTCAGTTGTCTCACTGCTATCTGATCAGGTGGAGACTTATAATCTCGATATGGATCCTCAGGAAAAGATAAACACATCTGCCAAAGACCCCACTATCAAAACCGTGGAAAAGGTTAGGATTATCGATTGGGTACACAATCAGAACAAGTTCATCCTGAGCAAGATGGCGCCCAAATCCCGATAACCCATACTATGCAGCGGTCACGCATTAGGTCCGGTATAAAACGACTCTGGAAGCGGCACCAAAATGTGAACGCAGTGCTTGAGATAGAGCATCGGACTGGAAGGCAGTGAAGTAGCCCCCGAATAGACCGGACGCGATCTCCCACCTCGCTAAGAGATCGGAGTAGTGTTGGTGCTATGACTGGTTCGTCCAAGATTGAGGTCCTTGACGGACCGCAACGTCGCCGCCGCTGGACGGCCGCCGAGAAGCTGGCCATCCGTCCAGGAGACCTTTGAGCCTGACGCTACGGTCAGCCTGGTGGCCCGCCGGCATGGAGTGGCGCCCAACCAGCTCTTCCGCTGGCGCAAGCTCGCTGCGCAAGGCGCATTGACCGCCACCAGTGCCCAGGAGGAGGTGGTGGCCGCCTCCGAGTATCGGGCTCTGCAGAACCAGGCCCGCGAGCTGCAGCGGCTTCTGGGCAAGAAGACCTTGGAAGCCGAGATCCTCAAGGAGGCGCTGGAGGTCGCCACCGGGCCAAAAAAGCAGCTGTTGCGCTCGCTGTCGTGGCCCAAGGGCGGTTCACGATGAGTGCTGTCTGCGCCACCCTTGAGGTCGCCCGCTCGAACATCGCCGAGCAGGTTGCCGGTCGGCGATCAAAGCGCCGGGGCCGGCTGCCGCAACCGGACGAGGATCCTGTGACGGCGATCAACGCCATCATCGGCAGCCTGCCGACCCACGGCTGCGGACGCGTGCACGCTCTCCTGACCAGCCAGGCGCAGGAGCAGGTTGGCCTACACTGCACACCCTACCAGCGCTGTGGCCTTGCTCAACTGAAGTAGTCCTCCAGAGGAACGACAGGGAGCAGATCCTCTGGGAGGGTTTTGGCAGACCTGATCGCAAAATGAACACATTAAATGATCACCCTAGCTTGGCCGATGGAACAGGATACCCTTTGCTAAGCCGCAGAGCACTCCCATCACGCACACCGATTAAGGGCAACCATAGATCATGCAGGCACCAATGCGCAGCCGTGAACATAAAGTGGAGCATATTGCACGGGAGTTCTACCGCTCCATTCGGCCCAAGGACCTATGGAATGATGAGCCTGAGGCGCTTAAGGCATACTTTCGGCAGTGCGCATCAAAAGCTATAGAATTTCAATCCACCCACGGTAATCAGCGGCAGGATGGGGATCTGGATTGGCGAAGCGAAGGTCTTTCGAAATTAAGAAATTGATTAATTTGTCAGCTGTATATATCCAATAACATAGTTTCCTAAGCAGGGCTGAAAAGATCTGGTAAGAGGCGCGGTAGGCACAACATGGTAACAGTGTTATGAGGTAAAGACGTTAACGTTTACCCATGTATGCGACACCGTGCGTTCTGGTGAAAACAAGAAATTAATCATATCGGGTTGGGTTACGCCAAAACGTCAACTCTGGGGCAATGATCGATGAACGGTGGTAAGCGTGTGGGACTCGTTGCTGACCACGACCCGTATTTCCGTGTTGCTGCCGCGGCAATCCTAACCCAGCAGCTTGGCTTCTCGGACCTAATCGAAGCGTCGTCTCTGGATGACGTGCTGGAACGGCTCACGGAAAATGAAGAGATCGAGGCTGCCTTACTGGACCTTACGATGCCAGGAATGCGCACGCCCACCAATCTCCGAGCCATTCGCGAATGCTTTCCGAGAGCACGCATTGCCGTGATCGCAACCTCCACCTCGCGCCAGGAAATCCTTTCAGCACTAGAGGCGGGCATCCATGGATACATGCTGAAGAGCTTGCCAGTATCCGATCTTGTAAAGGCACTCCGCACGGTGCTTGAGGGAGGCATTTACGTGCCGCCATGCTTGGCGGATATCTCACCCTCCGTGATCGAAATGCCATCGCCGTTAACCCCACGATCTGATGCAACAGCAGCATCTGAGACAGTGCCATCTGCTTCACTGCCCGTTGTCCGATCGACTGGTCAGGTTCATACATTGACTGCACGCCAGAGGGATGTTCTCGACCTTCTTGTCCAAGGCAAATCCAACAAGGAGATAGCGTTGGCCCTTAAGCTCGGGGAGGGGACGGTCAAGATTCACATGGCAGCGATCTTCCGCTACTTCGGTGTCAACAACCGAGCGGCTGCAGCTGTTGCAGGAGCGCGCCCTTATCCCAATCGACCACGAGGTGTTCTCCTCGCTGAGTCAACTGAGAGACCTTATGACCAATCTCATCATTAACGATGAGCTAGATTAAGGTTGACGGGTGAGCCTTATTCCCGCCGCCTTGGTGTCAATCCAGTGCACCACAGGTCTGCCGACTGGCGGGTCGTGCCTCAGCGCTGCCTATCGCTTGTCAGCGCTCGAGAGGGCAAACAATCGAATATCATTGATGCATCGTAGTTCTCCAACGCAGTACCGGCCTGTCACTGCAGCCCCCGTCGGCCTTGACAGTTTGCGGCTTTTGCCACAGTTGGAGCCACCTTCTATCTTGGATACCGGCGATATCGCCTCCGCGCCCTTACTGTGGTGATTGGGATCGTGGGTGGCTGGGACCTGCTCACACCATTGTTCCAAATCGCGACAGACACCTCGTTGATGCTGGAATGAAGACATCTGGCGTTCTCCTCGGACGAGCCCTCGGCACATATGTCAGCCGTCGCAAACGTTCCTCATAAAAGCTCTTCGTCGGGCTTGCCCGCTATGAGAAGCTCTGTAGAAAGCAAAACTTGTGTAGGCTCATCTTCCTTTATTTGTGGAGGCCAATGTGAGTGTTGCGTACTTTATCACCCACCCTGAAGTTTTCGTCGATCCAAGCAAACCCGTTCCTCAGTGGCACCTCTCGGACCAGGGTGTACAGCGTATGCGGAACTTTGCCTCCCGATCAGACTTGGGCCACCTCTCAGCTATTTGGGCGAGCACCGAAACCAAAGCTATTGAGGCTGCCGGCATCTTAGCGGGGCACTTTGGCCTGCCCGTGAACGTCCACCACGGGTTGCACGAGAATGATCGCAGCGCAACAGGCTTTCTTCCGCCGCCGGAATTTGACCGAGTGGCTGACACTTTCTTCGCGAATCCGCAGGAGAGCGTGCTGGGGTGGGAACGTGCCGTTGACGCTCAAGCCAGAGTGGCTGCTACCGTGGACGAGATCTTGCAAGGCTTTAAAGGTGCGAACATCGCATTCGTATCCCACGGTGGTGTGGGCACGTTGCTGCTGTGCGACTACCTCAAGACACCGATTAGCCGCGACTTAGATCAGCCATTTCAGGGACACTTTTGGGCATTTGAGGGGACGTCTCGTCGTGTCATCCACCAATGGCGTGAGATCGCATCCCGCGATCATAAGTAATTGCCTGCTCAAAGCCAGTGGGCAAGGCCCGCCTCTAAGCGCCTCTAACGCTTAGCTTAGAACTATGCTATAGCACTTAGAACGTGGGCTCTCCAGAACGGAGACTTCTATGTTTGTGTTGTACATATTCCTAGCCATTATCGGCGGGCTATCGACTGCCCTGATGCTCTGGTGGCACTATGGGGTCTTCGAAACACTACTTGGGATGTCGTTTGTAGCAAGCTTGCTCGTCTTGGGAGCTGCGTTTCTGGCTGCCTCTCGTCCCAGTTAGACAGACCAACGACGACATTGAGCACTAGGCGCAATTGATTCGCGAGCTGTGACGTTCTCCTGCCTATCTAAATGATAGAGGCTGGGCCGAAAGCGTACTGAGATTCGGCTAATCTCGCTCCATACCATCTTCAAAGGTCTTCGCGGCATGCAAATGATGCTGATATTCATTGTATTGAAGTGATCGAGACGCTGCTGTGCTGGATGAAAACCGAGCAGATACAGTAAATACACAAGCCCATTAGGTTAGCGTAAGTTTTAGGCCAGAATATAAACTGAGACACTACCCCGTTGGGAAGATAATATTTCTCTAGTCTTAGCATCAGTAGGACTCTAAGGCTAAGTCTTTTAGAAAGCGGAGAATTCCTGCCCTCATAGTGGCTTGGCTACAGGGCCAGTGTCTTCAGTAACCTTCGGCGGCCTACATCCCCGTGAAAAGCGCTGCATGCTTCGAGACGTTTGGGGCTGTTGGTTGCGCAGGTGTGATCAGGACTGACGCCTGCCTGCCGGAGGCGGACACATCGTTTGCAAACGCAAGAGCAGCCATACGGGCCTCTTTCTCTGTCCTATAGCTTTGGAGGGTACGCCCTTGGCTGGAGAGTGTCCAGCAGTGCGCGTTCTCCTGTTTAACCTCAAAACGCAACATGGCGCCGCCTTGTCAGACCGTAATTGTAGAACCTTGCGATGCAATAGCCTTAAACACTGGCGTTCGCACCTGCAACAATCTCGAAAGAGGTACGTCGAGACCTCCACAGGAGTCTAGCGAAGATATGCAATACGATGTTCCTCTAGAGTTCTGACAGTCCTCCAAACTCAACGGAACATTCGCTCGCCGCAAAGTACAACTGGACCTCCTTCGCCGCATGCAGTGATTGAAAAAGTATGGCGTTCGCGAGCAGCTGTTGAGTATCGGGCTATTCTTGGACGACAGTGCGCTTCTGGAGCTGGTCGTGGCCGTCATCGTGATGAGCCACGCCTCTGCTGATAGAGCCCTGCGCATCCTTTCCCGCTCAAAGCATCTTGATGTTGCATGTTACAGTAGTACGATGTGCGAACTAGAGCACGCATTGAATCGTCTGGGCTGACTGTCCAGTGTAAAGTACCCTGGTCTGCTCGCCGCGACGTGGTGAAGCCGGTTTATGAACACTTTAAGTCCTTGCTGTTGAAACCCTTTGAGCATGATCTGCCTGGAAGACTTTGCTCTGTCTTCGCCCAGATTTCAGATCGCACGCTACCCACACGACAGTGAACACAAGGCAAGATGCTTACAGGGGAGCCAGAGCAGACCGATGAAGCGTGCCAATCGGCTACCCATTTGATCCTCGTGCGGCACCCGAGGAGTTTATACAAGCTGGTGCACCTCGCCTCCTTAGAAATCACCGCCGAATGAGAGCCCATCTCTGGCCTGTAGAGCTAACAAGAAATTTACCTCAGAACACCATAGTAGCTCGAACAACACATACTTTGGGGCTAAATCCAATGAGTACTGGCATGCGCGTAGGGCTCATTGCTGACAAGGACGCCTATTTTCGACTTGCTGTGGCTGCAGTTCTTACCCGCCACTGCGGCTTCTCGGAGGTACTAGAGGCATCGTCGTTTGACGATGCCGTAGAGCGTCTCACCGACAACGCTCAAATCGAGATCGCTCTGTTGGATCTCTCAATACCGGGAGCTCGAACCCCGACCAATCTGCGCTCTATACGAGAGTCTTTCGCCAACACACGTGTTGCCGCAATCTCGGCATCGACGTCACAGCGTGACATTCTCCAAGCACTTGAAGCGGGCGTTCATGGATATATCGTGAGAAGCCTCCCGATTGCTGACCTCGTGAAAGCCCTGGGCACTATTCTTGAAGGTGGTGTCTACGTGCCGCCATGCATTGCTGACATCTCTCCCGAGCTGCCCGGATTGAAAGAGCAAGGCGACGAAACTATCACTGCTCATCTAAGCACTCCCCAACCTGCTTCAATTGACCTCCTAACCTCGAGACAGAGAGACGTCCTCGACCTTCTTGTACAGGGTAAGTCTAACAAAGAAATAGCACTTGCTCTCAAGCTTGGCGAAGGAACCGTGAAAATCCATATGGCCGCAATCTTTCGCTACTTTGGCGTGAACAATCGGGCAGCAGCAGCTGTTGCGGGAGCTCGCCCTTATCCGAACCGCCCGCGTGGCATCCTGAACGAGGGGCCAAGCAGGGGAGGCAGGGGTACAGTCGGATCCGCTGTCGGTGGGTTTCACCGACTCAGCGGCGCCGAACCGAGGCGGGCCGCTATCTGAAGCCCCTTCGGAGTTCTGCCACCCTAAGGCTAAACGCCAGGCGGGCACCTGACAGTTGCCACCGCATTATAACCAGTTTTAGGGATAGCACGCTGTGGCAGATAGCTGAATCGGCTTCCGGATCAGCACAGCGTTGAGATTGAAGGTCACTGTGGCGCTTACCAAAGATCCGCATGCCGCAGCCGTGAGGGTGAACGCGGGAGACGGGCCTGGAGCAAAGTAGCGTTCTTTCGGCGCAGGGCAGACCTGCCTGACTGAGGCGCACCGCGCCCCTTCCTCAACTGCGTAGTGCAGACTGGCCGACGTCATACCGAGCAGCGATATATTGATAATACCAACCATCAGGGTCAGCAGCGGAGGAACGACGAGGGCGAACTCAATTGCCGTCGCTCCTGATTCATTCTCCGTCACACGCCTCCAGACCGAATGCATCAGAGCAGTCTCATGTAGGAAGTACTCTGGATTGTTGTTCCGAAGAAGCGCGCAACCGTGAGGTCGGCAAATACAGGCTTGTACGAGTATGTAACGCTAACGGAGATGTAGTTGCCGGGTTGTAAATGGGGCATGGCTGTCGCTGAGCAGTCAACGGGCCG
This sequence comes from Microvirga sp. BSC39, assembly GCF_000739015.1. GTDB lineage: Bacteria > Pseudomonadota > Alphaproteobacteria > Rhizobiales > Beijerinckiaceae > Microvirga. The sequence continues at coordinate 24,433 of NZ_JPUG01000023.1, read as the reverse complement.
AGCGTCGAGAGTTCCGACAGGCTTTAGAGCACCGGAAACATCAAGACAAAAATATCCCTCAGAGAGGAATCCCGGCGGCAGCGTAACCCCATTGCCCAGCGAAGTGCCTTGCGCAGCCGCTGTCACCGAGGCGCCCAGGCCGACGCAAAGCTTTGTAGCCGGAAGCTTAGTCGGATCGCACGTCTTCCAAGCTGCCTGAGCACCCATCTGGGCGGCATTCTCTACCTGCATCCGCTTATAGATATAGTTCGCGACATCAAACGCGTTCAGCATAATGAGGCACAGCGCGCCGGCCACGAGGGCGAACTCGGTTCCAGCCATGCCTCCGCGACAATCCAAAAAAGCCAGGAGAGAAGCACGAGCCGATACGGCTATCGAGACGCACTGCTTTGTGGTGCAGACTATCCAAGGAACTGAAAATCTGCGGGTTGTCATCCTCCAGACCTCACCCAACCAATCGGCCGCGTCGATACGACGGCAGGTCTAAGCCTGCATCCATGCAATCGGATCCGTTGGACAGGATCAATCCAGTCCCATTGACGGTCAGATTATCGACAACAAGGCTGAAGCACGAATTACCGCTGCTAGATTTGTTGACGGCACCGCTGAACGTGACGCTTGCGTGAGGCAAGTAAACTAGCCCGGTGATATTCCACGTCGGGCCGCTGCCGGCCGACGTAATATCAACTCCCGTTGTCAGGTGCGGCGCTTGGTAAATCGCAACGCCTTTCCAGGGGCCGGTCTTCGGCGCCGAAATGTCGATTCCACCCTTGTTGGTGCCGGTGACGATATGGCTGTAGCCACCGCCGTTCGACCCCGCGAAGACAATGGTCACATCGGTTCCGCGCAAGGTGTGACCCACCGTATCGAGCTGCCCATTGTAGATCACGATGACAGTGTTGCCGGGCCGAGAGCCGATTGTGACATCCGCCTTGAGTGTGAGATTGCCACACACAGTATAGACGCCACTAGGCGGAATGGCTGGAACGGAAGTCCAGTGCTCCCCGGGGTAAGTGCCGCAGGGATTAAGAGGGATGTTGGAGGCAAGATGCGAGTATGGATCGCCGATTCTGGGAACAGGTCCTCGATTCGGTGCTCGGCCGCAGCCGGACGGATCCCCGGAACTCGAGTCGGCATAATCTGCGATCTGGTGGCTGCCGTTGCAGGTCAGATCATTGTTGGACATAATTCCGCAATTCGTCAGGTTGGACTTTGATCCGCCATTGACCACGATGTCATCGAACTTCGCCCCGTCGTTTCCAAGGGCGAGAACACAATAGGTGCGGGGTGTCGGCACCCTCAACGCCAGGGCCGTTGCCTGTAGCGAGGTCTGGCGCGTGGTGCTCGCCTTGCCATCTTTGACGATCTCGACCGTCACATTGCCGCTAAATCCGACAAGATGCGAGAGGAGCAACGGAACGGATCGGGTGATGGTCACGCCGTAGCAGTTCGACCCACCCGCTGGACAGGGTGCCTTGTTGGTGAGGGTAATTGACGTGTTCTTCTGACCATTCACGAAGCCGTATCGGGCTGCGACCGCGAGACCTTCAGCTGCGTAGGTATCGGTTCCGTTCGTTGCAGCTGCGACGGCTGCGGAATCAGCTGCGTTCTGCAGAGCCCGCTGGGTACGGTACCAGTGAGAGATCTCGATTCCGATTCCTGTTGCTCCGAGCAAAGTTGGAAGCGCCAGCGCGGTGGCAAGTGCCACATTGCCTCGGTTGTCGCGAGCGAACGCTTTCAATGGAGCGGCAACGCGCCTCAATGCTCTTTGAAGGTCCATGCGCAGGACTACGACAGCTGGGGTGATCGTCATCTCTCCCGCCCCTAGTTCATGGTCGTGATTTGAATGATTGCAGGCGTGAGGATCACCCCGAAGAGGACAGGCAGGAAGAACACGATCATCGGCACTGTGAGCTTAGGCGGAAGCGAAGCTGCCTTCTTCTCTGCTTCACTCATGCGCATGTCCCGGTTTTCTTGCGCGAGAACACGCAGGGATTGGCTGAGGGGTGTGCCATATTTTTCAGATTGAATCAGGCTTGTGACAACGCTTCTGACACAGTCCAGCCCCGTTCGCTCGCCAAGGTTCTCATAAGCCTTTCGGCGATCTTGAAGATACGACAGTTCCGCCGTTGTAAGGCTAATCTCCTCCGCAAGTTCGGGACATTGGGAGCCGACCTCCTCTGAAACTTTTCTGAAAGCAGTTTCAATTCCCATCCCGCACTCTATGCAGATGAGAAGCAGGTCGAGAGTGTCCGGCCAAGCTCGGCGTATTGCCAACTGACGCTTGGTGATCATGTTCTTAAGATAAAGAAGGGGCGCATAATAGCCCAACCAGGCTGCTGCGAGTATCAGAGCGAGCTTGACGATCAGTGGATGCTGAAGATCGAGAACGACAAAGATATAGAAAGTGGCCAAGACGAGCATGACGACTGGCATGAGCACACGTGCAGCCAGGAAAGTCACAATCGGACCCCGGCCACGGTAGCCAGCCATACGAAGTGTTCGCACCAACTCTCCGCTTTCCGTCTCCTTCAAGAGGCTGAACTTCTCGACGATGCTCGCGAAGATCCTTCTCGGCTCTTGGTCGAGCCTGAGCGTACTGGGTTGCCTGTTGAGCCTGTTTCTCTCCCGCACCCTAATTCCTTCGCGCTCGAGATGGACCTGGGCCATCCGGGCACTCAGCTGGTCCTTCGCAAGGTAAGGCCAAGCCACCAACAAGGCTGCTGAGAAGGCTGAGAGTGCTGCCAAGAACGGGATCAGTATATCCGTGTTGGTGATGAAAGTGCTGATGTACATAGTGGCACTCAAATCTCGAAGTTAATCATCTTGCGCATCACCAAAATCCCGATCGCCATCCAAAACGCGCTTGCAGCAAGGACGAGTTTGCCCAGAAATGTCGTGAACAGGAGGGCAATATAATCCGGCGATGTGAGATACAGCAAAAGCCCAACCACAATCGGCAAAGATCCGATGATCATGGCGGACGACTTTGCCTCGGCGCTCACCGCTCTAATCTTTGCCTGCATCTTCTTCCGCTCGCGCAGGACCTTTGAAAGGTTTGCAAGTGTCTCAGACAAGCTCCCGCCCGTACGACTTTGTAGCGCAATAACGATTGCGAAAAAGGTAGTCTCTGGCAAAGGGATCCGGTCAGGGAGGCGTTGGACAGCCTGATCCATAGGCATTCCCATTGTCTGATCCTCCACGATTAGTTTGAACTCACTCCGTACGGGCTCCTGCGCCTCCGCCGAGATGATCTTGAGACAATCGACAAGAGGCAGCCCGGCTTTGACGCCGCGTACGATCACATCGACAGCGTTCGGAAACTCTTCTGCGAATTGCTTGAAGCGAAGCTTGCGTTGAACATCAATATAGAGGTGAGGCAAAAGGAGGCCGCCAGCAATAGCAAACCCGAGAGCCGGCACAAGACTTACATCAAATCCGCCAAGTAGGGTCACGAGAGCGGTCAATCCTACGATCATACAAGCGACATAGTAGGTTTGTCTGCTCCAAGTCATACCGGCCTGCCGCATTCGCCCCGTAAGGGTCGGCCTCGCCCCTTCCTTCACCTTCTGCTTGTCCTCGATTTCACGTAGGGTCGCCTCAACGATGCGTCTACGCTTGCCCTCATCGAATTGCGGCCGCCGATCGACAGCCGCGCCGGGCGCGGCGACTGCCTCAAGCCGCCTCAGGGCTTGCGCTTTCCCAAAGACCCGGGTGGGAAAGAGACACAGAATGATCCCTCCAACGCTGGCGGCAGTCAGCAGGGCAATGACTACAGGAAGGGTTTCAGCTGCCAGCATGCTCCACTCCTCTGCCAAACTTAAAGGCCGGATTGTTCAGCTGCATCCAATGCAGCGGCGAGACGTTTTTCCTCCCCGAAGTACCGTGCGCGATCCCAAAACCGCGGGCGGCCGACCCCTGTTGAGCGATGAGTCCCTAAAATGTTACCCTGAGGATCCTCGCCCTTCATGTCGTAGACGAATAGATCCTGGGTGATGATGACGTCACCTTCTAGGCCAAGAACCTCTGTGATATGCGTAATGCGACGGGATCCATCACGCAGGCGGGCTGCCTGAACGATCACGTCGACGGAAGAGGCTATCATTTCGCGGATGGTTTTTGAGGGAAGGGAGTATCCTCCCATCGTGATCATTGACTCTATGCGGCTCAGGGCCTCGCGCGGCGAATTGGCGTGCAACGTACCCATAGAACCGTCATGACCCGTGTTCATGGCCTGAAGAAGATCAAACGCTTCAGCGCCACGGACCTCGCCGACGATAATGCGCTCAGGCCGCATTCGAAGGCAGTTCTTGACCAGATCGCGCATGGTCACCTGCCCCTCACCTTCGATATTCGGCGGGCGAGTTTCAAGTCGTACGACGTGCGGCTGTTGCAACTGGAGTTCGGCTGCGTCCTCGCAGGTGACAATTCGTTCACCTGGCTCGATGTAGCGGGTCAGGCAGTTGAGCAAGGTCGTCTTACCCGAACCAGTTCCTCCTGACACGATGACGTTGCAGCGAACACGGCCGATGATCTGAAGAACGTCAGCTCCCTCCTGAGTGATACTGCCGAACCTGACCAGTTGGTCGAGGGTCAATTTGTCTTTCTTGAACTTTCTGATCGTCAGCGTAGGCCCATCAATGGCCAGTGGAGGCGCAATGACGTTGACACGGGATCCGTCAGCCAAGCGGGCATCGCAGATTGGGCTTGATTCATCAACCCGACGGCCGACTTGGCTCACGATCCTTTGACAGAGATGGAGCAACTGTGCGTTGTCGCGGAACCGAATATCGGTTTTCTGAATTTTTCCACCCACCTCAATGTAAACGGTGTCGGCCCCATTGACCATGATATCGGCGATGTCATCGCGCATCAACAGAGGCTCAAGCGGGCCATAGCCGAGAACGTCGTTGCAGATGTCTTGGAGCAGCTCATCTTGCTCCGCGATCGACATCACAACCTTTTTCGCAGCAACGATATCCTTAACGATCTCCTCAATCGCGTTGCGAGACTCTTGGGTGCCCATCTTTGCCAACTGGGATACATCGATTGCTTCAATGAGTGCAGCAAAGACTTGGGTCTTCAGTTCGTAATATTGGTCGTCCTTCCGCTTCACCGGCTGGCCAACGGGGGCTGGGTTCGCGGGAGCGGAACCGGCAAGATGCCTCACGGGATCCAGGTTGACGATCGACAGATTGGGGGCGCTCGCCGAGACGACCTCGGGCTTGTTTGGGCGGGCCACAACTTGAGCAAGCGTCGGGCCCTTTACGCGCTCGTCCTGTGCCCCCCTTTTTCCGAACATGCCGGCTCCTTGATGTACGATCACCCCTGCACGGCTTCCGCCGCTGGCAGGCCTCTTAGCCCTCTCGGACCTGCCTAAGCTGTGATGAAAATTCCCTTATGAAGAGTGTATCAGGACGGGTAACAACGAACCATTCAGCTTGTTGGTCTAGAACGGCTCGTCCTGTTTTCTCCAAACAGCCTAATTGCTTGATCCGCAAAATCATCGGATTCAGAGTAGGGCTTTAACCTTCCGGGAGAGTGGTATGACGTGCAACACGCGAACCGTCGCGGTTTCGGCCGGAGCACTCCTGCTTGTTTGCTTCACCGGGCCGGTTATGGCGGATGGAGTGCGCCATCCTGAGGTGCGCCGGCTCGCGCCAGTCGAGGGGGGGCTTGGAGACAGCGTTATGGAAGTCAGGGTGACGATCGACTTTGCCCGCGTTCTGACCTTCGCGGAGGCCGCACGTACCGTCATCATAGGCAGTCCTGGCATAGTCGATGGAACGTTGAATGACGATCACACTATTGTATTGACCGGGAGGGCTCCGGGAGTGACCAACCTCATCGTTTTAGGGGAGGGCGGTCGCGAGGTTCTCAATGCGATCGTCAGCGTCACCCAGAGCAGCCTTCAGACGACAACGATCTACTCGGGCGGTGAGCTCAAGACATTTTCATGTACCGGCTCGTGCACACCCATTCTTACGGTCGGCGACGAGAGCGCGCACTTCAGCAAGGCTCGAGGTCAGCTCAGAGAGCGGCAGGATACCCTTAGCGCCGGGACTGTCCCCAGGTAGCCATCCGGTCCTAGAGAGCACGCCCCAGGGTGGTTATGAGCGCCTCAACTTCTCTATAAGAGAACGCAGGCCAATGCGCGCCCTGTTGTTGTTGCCCTTCACGGATTGGCGCGATGTCAGCTTCTCCGCAATTCCTGCGAACGCCTTCGTGGATGTGGCTCTTGCGGACACCTCGGCAACCATCTGGCCGTTGTTCGCCGCGGTCCCAAACAGATGAGCGTCGAATGGAATACATGCCTCCGCACCAAGTTGTACCGCCTCGGCAAAGGCTTTCGGGGCTATCTCAGGCTTCTTCGGCATTCCTACCTGATTGAGAACGATTTTGGGAGGAGGATCGCTCGGACGCATCTTCTTCAAGAAGTCGACAAGGCTCCTGGTGCTTTTGAGACTAGCCAGGTCCGGCGTTGCCGTGATGATGATTTCATCGGCGGTTCTTAATGTGCTTCTCGTCCATGCCGTCCAGTGGTGTGGTAGGTCTAAAACAAGAAATGGTACGCTGGCCTGCGCAACCTCAACCAATCTTTCCACCATGGCTTCGTCCAGATCGAAGGCCTGGTCGAGGGTCGCCGGCGCAGAGAGAAGACTCAGGTGATCACCGCATCTTGTGAGGAGCCTATCAAGCAGGACCTCGTCGATGCGGCCCGGATCCTGAAGGGCCTCTACGATGCTCGACCCGCCATCGATGTTGAAGTTGAGGGCTGCAGTTCCAAATGGAAGATCCATATCGGCGACGATGACGTCCAACTTGGTGTGGCGGGCCATAGACCAAGCGATGTTGTGAGCGACCGTTGATGATCCGGCTCCTCCTTTGGCCCCGATGAACGCATAGACTTGGCCGAACTTGCTTGACGCCGCCTCGCTATAGATCTGGCTGATCGTCGTGATCAAAGTGCTGGGCTGAACCGGCGCAAGGATATACTCGCTGATTCCGCGCTTCATGATCTCTCGGTAGAAGCCAATGTCGTTAGCGTAACCAATCGCCACCACTTTGGTGCCCGTATCACAAACGTCTGCGAGACTATCGAGCTCCGAAAGGAATTCAGCTGCGGAGGACCGGCTCTCGACGAGGATGAGGTTTGGTGTTGGAGTCTCTTGGTAGAGCCCTACGGCCGCTGCGATGCCGCCGAGCTGCACGGTTGTCTGAGCTCGAGACAGCAATCTATCAGCCGCTGCACTCTCGATGACCGCTGCGACCTGCGGATTGTCGCAGAACGCGTGGATTGTCATACGGGGAATGCGCCCAATCTTGCCGACTGGCTCAACGGAGGAAAAAGCAGCCTCGGAGTTTGACTTTCCAAGTTGAACGAGAGAACGCGCGTGAACGTCAGGATGTCGCTCCAGAATACCACAAGTCGGCTCTTCCATCAGGTCTAACGTCATATCCGACATATCGGGTCCGTCTTCCTGCGATGCTTCTCGAGAGATTGATACAGATTACTGCGTTCGGACGAGTTCGCTGCGGCCCGCGCGCAGGATCCGCACGGTAGAGCCGGCATCACTCTTCACAAGGGCCGCTTCGCCGGCGTCGGCTGCAGACCGCAGGGCGAGAGACAGAGCGCCGGTCGCCTGCCCCGATGCTACGATCTCTGTTTGATCAGGGCTAAGTTCGAGCGTAACAGTCTTGCCAATGACGGCCGCGTCGCTTTTGGTTTCGTCGGCTTTCTGGTCGACGGCCAAGACACGGATGTTGACGAGGAGGGTACGAGAGAGGTTTTCGTTCTGATTTCCAGCCTGCCGAGTGAGTGTTTGAAGGACATCAACGCGATCATTCGGCAAGATGAAACCGCCTGCTGTGCTTTCCGCCGACACTCGGATCGCCACAGCGCGCTTTCCTGCGGGAAGGAGTGCAGCCAGCAATCCGGATGATCCGCGGACCAGCTTCTCCTCGCGGATCGGTTCTCCCGCCACGAGGTGGTTGCGAACCACCGCACCTTTGAGACCTGTCAGAGCATCCGGCTTGCTCTTACGGCTGACGAAACCGGGCGGGATCGAGTCCTTGGGCCAACTCTGCCAGCTCAAGTTCCCCTCATCGATCGTATGGCCTTGCGGCAGATCAATTGAGGCAACCAGAACATCCTCCATAGGAATAGAAGAGGCTAGGGCGGCCGGAGCAGCGGTGTCCGCCGGTTGCATCGACAGGGCAAGCCATCCTGCAAGACCGCCGGAGCCGATTGCCACCATAAGAATGATGATGCGAAGCATGCCATCCTGCCTTATTGCGGATCGTGAGTTAGAATGGACAAAGAGATCCTGTTCTTCAGATGAGGTTCGCCCAGTGCGAACTTGGATAGACGAAGAGCGCTGCCGAGGCGATCGCCACTCCATATGGCACACCGGTCTTCCGGTCGTGTAAACGAGCAACCCAGCTTATGTTAAGACAGAATGCCGGGAGCAGCATGACACGGAATTGAAGAAGGGCCAGTGTCAGAACACCGCCAAAAATTGCCGAGTAGATCAGATAGAGGGAGGCGTTATCTGCACCTAACCAGAGGGCGACCACTGGAGCTAGTTTGGCATCGCCGCCTCCGATCCATCCGAAGGCGAAGAGGGTGAATGTGCCAACCAGCATTGCGCTTGCAACGGCAGCACTCAACCCAATCTCTGTTATCGACCAACCGGCGAGGGGAGCCAAGAGCGCAAAAAGCCCCAACAGGATAAGAACGAGGCTGTTGCGGATCTTCATAGTGACGAGATCCATCGCTCCTGCCCAGGAAACAGCCGCGATGAAGCCTGCGCTGGCGGCCTGTGCCGCGATGGCCGAGATTGTCACTGTTGCCCCTTTTATCTCGTCAAAGTTATTTTGTGATCCTAGGCTTGTTTAAACTTAGCGGAAGAGAAGTATCAATTCTCTTCCGATTGAAAGGCGGTATAACTCGGTCCGAATGAACCTCGTTGACCAAGCCTTACTTCGCAGCGTCTGCGACCTTGTCGAACAGGCCTGTGAGAGTGGTGCCCATCTTGCCGTCTGTTTTGAAGACGCCGATGATAACAACTGCTAGTCCAGCAGCGATAAGTCCGTACTCAATGGCAGTGGCGCCGGACTCGTCCTTGGCGAAGCGGGTGAAAAGTGACTTCATGATGTTGTTCCTCGACCTGGTTGCTTAGTTTGCTGACCCCGGGCAGGGCAGCGTTCCCACAAGCTCCCGTTCGGATCGTGCTCAGACCTGAACTCCGCGCTTGTGTTGTCCTATTTAAGAGTTCTTTCGGCAGCCTGGTCTATTCAGCTTGATAGCCTAGAGCATTAACCAAACCATGCTCGGCTAAATGGCCTAGTCGGCAAGCGGATAGGGCAGTTGCGTTGCTCGGCGCATTTACCCAGCAGTCGAAAAAGCCGATTGCGGTCGGTGCTTCGCAGGTGCACGCGGCTTCTTCTGGGTTCGTTCGTGGGATGGTGGTCCTCCCTAGCCCGAGAACCGAGAGTCTTGGGTTAGAACCATCTATCCTTGCTTTGAACCGGAACGGCTGGCGTTGTCTCGCAGCAACTCCAAGTTGTTATTGATCGTCAGGTTGGTCGGATCAAGTTCGTGCGCCTTAAGGAAGTTGCTGCGCGCCTTTGCGACGTCTCCGCGTAGGAGATAGGAATAGCCGACGTTGTTGTAGTACTCGGGCCGCTCCGCCATAGATCGAGCGGCCTCGCTATAAGCGCGATCCGCAAGGTCAAAGCGCCGAACCCGATCATAGGAAGCTGCAAGGCCGAGCCAAGCTTCCTGATTGTTCGGCATGACCTCCACTGCCCGTTCATAATAACGTGCTGCAGTTCCATAGTTGCGCTGTGAAAATTGGACCTTTGCAACCTCCAGCACTTGATCGTCCGGGTAGGGTTCCACAGTCGCCGGAAGGTCAGGCCCGGCAACGCTGTTGCCGAAGCTGGAGAGACTGAGATCCTGGGTGCTGTTGCAACCTGTAAGTAGCACGGCTGTGAGAACCAGCATGCAAAGCCGCCATGCGTGTTTGAAATTCTGCATCTCTTGCCCCTGTACCCAGTTCTTATCAGTTCTTGTCCGGAACAGCGTTCGCCTGTGCCGCAACAGAATAAATTTCCAGGCAAGTCGGATTAGACGCGAAATTTCTTTACGCGACGTTAACCATACCGCCTCACATCTTGTGAGGTCTAGACTACCGGCGTGGAGCGGCCCGCGTGTCGGGTCGCGTTAGGTCAACAGCTGAACGGCATGAACCGGATCCTCGTATGATGAAGAAACATTTCTGGTCCGGCTGGTGGAGAGATCGTTCAATCTGGTCCGCTTTGGTGATTGTTCTCACCGTGGCTGCCGCCAGTCTCCTGGCGGGATCGCCTACACTGGCGCAGGAGCGGCTGCTGCGATTTAGCAATGGCCGCGCGCTGTCGGGCGTTAACGTGGCAAAGGGACAATTCCTCACGGCGAAGACGACCGCGGATATCACCAAAGTCATTGTGGGTGATCCAGATATTGCAACAGCGGTTCCCCTAACCGGACGCAGCTTCTATGTGCTGGGGAAGGCAGAGGGGCGCACGAACATCGCTGTCTATGCGACAGATGAATCGCTTCTCGGTACTGTGAGCGTCGAGGTGGGCGCCGATATGCCGGACCTTGAGGTCTCGCTTCAGCAGGCTCTTCCGCAGGCGAATGTCAGGGTCGAGACCATCAATGGAAGGTTGCGTCTGAGTGGCACGGTTCCAGACGCGATCTCGCTTCGCAAAGCGCTGGAAATCGCCGGTCAGTATGGTGCTGACGGCGTCATTAACGCTCTGAGGGTTAGCGGCGGACAGCAGGTCATGCTTGAGGTTCGCTTCATCGAGGCCAATCGCAACGCCGGACGCGAATTGGGCGTGAGTTGGTATGCTAGGCGTGAGGGCGGTTCGAGGGGAGGGGGATTTACCTCGGGAGGGGTCAGTTCCGACCCGTCGCCTGGTCTCATTCGCTTCAGTCCTACCCTTCCAAGTGGAAACCTGCCATTCGGTACTTTGGTCGCCCAAGTGCTGGGGGGCGGTATCAGCGCCGACATTCTCGTTCAGGCACTGGAGGAGAAAGGTCTCGCGCGCCGACTTGCGGAGCCGAACCTAATTGCCTTGTCTGGGGAGAAGGCCAGCTTTCTCGCCGGGGGTGAAGTCCCGATCCCGGTCGCTGCCGACGACAACAGGGTCACTGTCCAGTATAAGGAGTATGGGGTTCGTCTGAACTTTACCCCGACAGTTCTCGACAATGGTTTGATCAACCTGAAGCTTGAACCAGAGGTCAGCCAAGTTGACGAGTCCGTCCGGATCAACACAGGGCTCATCTCCATTCCATCATTCATCACGCGCCGGGCCAGTACCATGATCGAGGTGCGGGATGGACAGAGCTTCGCGATGGCGGGATTGCTTCAGAGCACCCACACGAAGAACCAAGAGCAAATTCCATGGCTTGGCCAGGTCCCGATCCTCGGCGCCCTGTTCAGATCATCGTCCTTTCAAGAGCAGGAGACAGACCTCGTCATCATCGTCACACCTCATTTGGTTAGACCATCCAAACCAGGTCAGCCACTCAAGACTCCCTTGGACTCGAGCAAACCGGCGAACGACGTAGAATTCTTTCTTTTCGGCAAGCTGGAAGTTGATGGCGACACCAAGCGCCGTTTCGCAGATGGGACGGGTATCATCGGCCCATATGGGCATATCGTCGAAGTACAGTCGGACAAACGCAATGCTAAGAAAAAGATCACCAAATAGTCGGCACCGGTTTGTGGTGGCAGTTGCCGGCCTTGCTATGTCTGGGTTCAGCGGCTGTGTCGATTATACGAAACGGCGGGATACCCTGACCCTGTCAGCTGGTGAGGCCCAAGCATGGAACAGGGCTGTTCATGTGGCGGACCCTTGGCCACCATCTGCAGGGAACACTTACATCGATGGTGACGGGCAGCGTGTTTCACGGGTCATTGAAGACTATGGGAGAGGAACCAGGAGCGGTCCTGCGCCACGTCGAACAGAGACCTCCTCGGAAAAGGCGGCTGACAAGACAGAGCCTCAAGGTGATGCAGCCGAGCAGTGATCCAAAAGCCAAGGCAATTTAAGGAAACGTCCTCGCCTGCGTCAGCCCTCGGACTAGTCACGCGATGGCGGGTCAACCTCAAAGTTCAATCGAACTGTATCTTCCGAAACTCCCATAAGCTGTGCGAGTTGTGAGCGTGCATCTTTGAGAATGGTGTGAATACGGGGATTCAAGATCTCAGGGGAAGAGTGCTCGGAAACAGGCAAATTATGTAGGAGCATGACACCATGCCTCTTATCGCGCGACCACCGGATTCGAGCGCGGGAAGAGAGACCCCTTTTCGGAATGCTCAGCATGAACTCGGGCGGGAGTTCGAGCGGGTGGTGGAGGAAAATCTGGGCTCCTGCATCCGAGAGGTCTCGAACCGTACATTCGATGTCAGACGATCGCCCCTCGATTTTTATACGGCCTTCAAGAATTGTTGGCGCACGTCTGCGCAAACGTCGGTCCCTCACTAATGCCCCCATTAAGTGACGCGCAGGTTGCTGCGATTGTCAAATAGACGTCTAGCACCTTAAACTAAACGAACAGTTACCTTAGCAGATAAAGCTGATACAGCATTGCAACTTTCCTTGGGTAAGCTCATACTCAACCTTGCGGGTTGTTGCTAATGGCCTGCCCCATGCGGGTAATCCGGGTGTGATGTTCATTCAGGGTTGGTCTGGGCGCCAGCTTGGAAGCAGGGATTAGAACCTCTGGTACGGGGGCGGTAGCCCAGGGATAAGTGTGGGCGCCAACTCCCGATGATCACCTTCGCCTCCTGCAGGGTGTAGAAGATCTCTCCCTTCAGCAGTTCATCCCGAAGCTTCGAGTTGAAGCTCTCGCAATAGCCGTTCTCCCATGGGCTGCCCGGCTCGATGTAAGCCGTCCTGGCTCCCACAACGCTGCACGGGTAAACCCCGGCTGCGGTCACAGCCGGGGAGCGTGTTAAGAGGTCCGCACGCTGTAGGTTTAGCGGTCCTTGTCACTCATGCCGTTTGGGCTGCCATCGTTGCCTCCGTTCCCAAAGCCATTGTTGCCATGACCATCATTGCCCTTGCCGCCGTTGCCCTTGCCGTCACCACCGTTCGAGTTGCCAGGAGCATTGTCGTGCGACCCGTCAGCGTTGTTGCCGGGTGTGCCGCCTGAGTTGCCAGGCGCATCATCCTTGCCGTTGCCGCCACCATTGTTGGCACCCGAGCCGCCATTACCTTTGCCGCCGCCCGTGCTGCCGGCGCCACCGGTGTTTCCGTTGTTGTCGGCAACAGTACCGCCATTGCCTGTGGTCCCGCCGGCTCCACCCGAGCCTACAGTGCCGACACCGCCCGCTGAGCCGCCAGCGCTAATCGTGCCGCCGGAGCTTCCAGTGCCCACGGTTCCACCAGCGCCAATCACACCGCCTGTGCTGACGTTGCCACCGACACCAACATTGTCGCCGGCCCCGACATTACGTCCCGCGCCAACACTGCCGCCGGTTCCGATGTTGCTGCCATTCCGAATGGGTCCGGAGGATCCGCCGACCCCGATTGCAGGGCCGTTCGTGCCACGACCATTGATAGATCCGGTGTTCAGATCATTACGGTCGTTCAGCCGGTCCATGCGCTGGCGCAGAGCCTGAGGCCTGACAGCACAGCTGCAGACCTCCTGACCCTGCACAATCCGGAGCCGACAGTTATGATACATGGATGGATTGGCAACTGCAGGGACGCACTGCTGGCCGGTTTGAATGATTTGCGCGGAAGTTGAGACAGAAGATCCTAAGAACAGAGCTGCTCCAGATAAGGCAAGAACATAAGAACGCTTCATGATTCACCTACGTTAAGCTACATGCACGGGGTGACTGCACAACGACAGTCGTCATGCACTAAAGACGCGCGAAAGTAGAGCCCGTTCCTACCCAATAACGTCATAATCCTAAGGTATTAGTATGGGGAAAGATCGCTGCTAGCATGAATAATCATATCGATAATTCTATTATTATTGATATAAATTGATCCGCAACAATAAATAAGCCCCTGAGGACTATGTAACGACCATCAGGGGCTTTGAAGTTTTGGCTTGAAGGCGGTAGGTGAGCGCCTCCGTTACATGAACGGCTGAAACTGCTAAAGAGTTCCTCTTTCTAGCTGCGTCAATCCACCAGAGTTGAGCCACCGGATGGCCGGGCCGCGGCTGCCGCATAAAGGAAGTTCCTCTCCACGCGCCGCGGAACCAGATTGCGCCCTACGCGTCGGATTAAGCGTAAGGCGGACAAATCGGAGTGGTTCAGAGCACCCATGTCTCGTCTGTAGTAATGCAGGAATTCTGCCCTAGTGCTTGTATAGAGGCGAGCATGACAGATGACGAAACTGAGATTGTGGCGGCGGAGTTGGCCAAAGCTGGCGGGGTCTCCTGGCATTCAGGGCAGGAGCGCGGCCCTTTGAAACTGGTCATGGATCGCTACCGTGACCGAGCCCGACTAGCTATTGCGACCCTCGACCGCCTCCGAGCCGCTAAGCAAGCCACTTCCCCCGGGGAACTCAGAGCTGCGCAGCTGGGAACAGGCGTAGAAGATAGCGCAGAGCCGGCTCCAGAGAATGCAGTCTCTGCTGGAAGCCTCGTATTGTACCGTCCTCCGGGAGACAAAAGAACTTATCCATGTCGGGTTGAGAAGGTTGAAGGAAGCCGCGTGTACCTTGTCCCCGAGCTTCCAACATGCACGGGGTGGGTGGATCTTAGCAACCTTTCACCCCCAGCAATTCAGTAAGGCGACCAATTCATGGCCAGTGTTACGAATAGCAAGTCTGCGTCAACTGAAACCCTCCCTCAATCAGACCTGTCGGTCGTTTCATTGGACGCATCTGGGCCAAGCAATTCGATGCGGGCGCGGTATTATTTCAATCTCACGGATGGCGAGACCATAATCCGTGACGAGCAAGGTATTGAGGCGTCCGGCATCCAAGCCGCAGTGGTTTCTGCCCTAGAGGCCGCAGAGGAGCTTCGCGCCCAAGATCCTTCTAACTGGGATGAATGGCAGGGGTGGAGGCTTGAGATTGTCGATGCCTCCGGTAGAGCAGTGCAAACAATCCCGCTTGACGCTCGCTCCGCTCATTAGTTGAAATGCTCGAAAGCATTGGCCCGGCTGATAAGGAGGGTTTAGCTAAGATATTTCGATTCAGAAGTCACGTCGCATACTGTTGTGGCAGGCGTTAGGGAGCGGAAAGTTTAGGCTATCCAATGGCAATGCCGCTGGCCACCCTAAGATCCGGAACTGAGGCGCGAACTAGGCCGTTGGCACCATGTCCGGCCATTTCGGCGGGACTGCAGACCGGAGAGTTCATGCCTCGCTACTTCATCGACATGCGTAGCCGTTTTTGGATGCATTGAGGACCTGGAGGGCATAAACCTGGCGGATGCCGACGCGGCGCGGGACGAAGCCCTGATAGTTGCCACTCACAGGTTCCGCAGTACATGGCAGGATATGCCGTCTGGGTCCGGGGACGAGATTGCCATCGAGGTGGTTGCTGAAACAGGACAGAGGGTGCTGGTGGTTCCCTTCTGGGAGATAAAGCAGCATCTGGAGGTGCTATGACCTAGAGGCGCTACTCGTCCGAGGTATGCCTCTTCCCCAATGAGCAGCCACCGGTGTCTAGCTCTCCAGGCAGAAGAAGTGCACTCATGATGACGACCTGAAGTTGCCCCTACAGGTCCTGACTCAGCGCCTCCTTCGGGAGGCGCCTTTTTGTTCCTGCCTCTGAAAGCCATTGACGGTCGAGAGTGCCTTCTTCCACGATCAGGAACAGGGCGGCACGCAGCACAACGCTTCCAGCTTCATCCCTTGCGCTCATTACGAAACTGCGGTGATTGCCGTCGGGGCGGGCATCTCTGGCGGCGCCTTCTGCGCCGCAACTCTAGTTGCCGCGAAATCCTGCGTCTCCAGTCCCTCCTCATCCGAAGCGAGGCGCTCTCCATCGAAGGTGTCGAAGAAGTAGCGGCGCATTCCCGGGCCTGAACTCTTGGTTGCAGGTATCGCCGCCCCTCTGCACGATGTGTTCAGCCTCTTTAGGAAAATATCGCGACAGGGTGCCGATACAGTAGGTATGGCAGAGGCGCGTTACCCTTTCGGGCGCAACCTCATTCCATGTCTTGTTGGCACGGTTGTTCTCCCTGACTGGTCGCACCAGCGGCCCACTTGGAGCGCCAGCAGAATGGGCGCTCTTTCTTTCTCGGCTCCAGACCTATGCTGTGTTAGCGTGCGTCGACGCACATCCGCCAAGCTTAAGAACAGGCATGTTCCACGCTAGTTCTTCAGGGTTAGGAACAGGAACATGCGTGCGATCCTCAGCTTTTTGTGCTCACCATCTCGGCAGTCGCCCACGCTGACCACTGCTGGGCTGAAGCCACGAAATTCGAACAGGGTAGAGTATTACCGCGCCGTGTTGGCGGAGATAGCCAACTACGACACATCATCCATGAGGCCGCCGATGGACTTACCCGAGAGCATCCACAAGGCCATTAACGCATGGGAACAGCCACGTACTTCGTGACGCTTCACAAGTGCGACCGCACAGGTGAGCATCCGTCTAAGAGGTTCATGAGTTGGCGTCCTGATAAGCTCAAATCTGTAGCCGGTCCCATCAGGAGGACAGCCGGTGTCACCACAGCGACTGTAACCAGCGCCACGAAAGAAAATTGCCACGAACTGTCCCTCTTACGGGACTGCAGGAGCCATTTGGAGATCACCGGCGGTCCCACCACAGGTACACATATAATCTACCAGATGGGGTCCGGGGTGGAGGAGGCGAGAGCGCGCTCCGGCGTCGTGGTCACTGCCCCCACGAGGACGTCGCCATGCCTCGTGACTGTCAGCGTCTTACTCTTGAGAGCGGGCCCAAACTGGATCTGGCGAGACGTATCCCGACCGGCGCTGGCAAGCCGGGCAGTCATATCCAACGTGTGCTCACCTATGGCTTGGGCGAAGCCATCACGGCCATTCTGAAGCTATCCGACTATGGTGGCTTGCTGGATCTATTGTTTCCAGGACGACAGCAGGCATTCTCTCTCGTATCGCACCCGAGGCACTTTGGCGGGCTGCAATGGTACGCAGTCTGCTCTAGGACCGGACGGCGGGTGCGGGTGCTCTACAGACCATTGGGAGCGACATACTTTGCCAGCCGTTATGCTTTGGGCCGCAGGGCCGCCTATGCCTCGCAATTCCTAGACCCAATCGGGAGAGCATGGCGCACAAAAGCGAAGGTAAAGGCAGCTCTGCTCGGCGACGACGATCCTGGATGAATGGGATCTGCCGCCGAAGCCAAGGGGACGCGCTGGGCGGCGAAGTACGATGCGGCAGAGGAGATGCTCGATGCGCAACTTGCCATGGCGGCAGCGCGGCTGATGAGCAAATTTAGCAGCTAGCGCTCTCCGTCAAGGTTTGGTGAGGAATTGCTCTGCGCTATGCAAGCATTTGTTAATGTGTCGGGCGCAGCCTCTTCATGTGCCAGCACGGCACGGTTGTTTCCTCTGAAGCCGGCCGTGAAAGGCGGCCTCCCTTGAGCGTCAAACGTAACTGGCGCTCTTTCTTTGAAGGCCGCTCTGTCAATGAAGACGGGGCGCTTTGGCCGAGTTGGGCCCCACCGTCAGCTACCAATAGAGCGACGGTTTTACGGATGAGCATCGAGTGCCCATTACAGGACGACGCATCCCTATGTTAATAGAGAGGAATAGTCATGATTATCCGCATTCTCACTGCTACTAGCCTCCTACTTGCTGCAACTGTCGCCATTGCCGCGCCTACGAAGCCGAAGCCGGTCTCGGCTGTGGTCATCACAAACTCCCGCGAGGTGCAGGCGACGGAGGTCGCTATTGGGGCAAATGGGCAAACAGTTCGGCTGGCAAAGCCACTCGCCCCGAAAGCACAAGCCACTCTGAGGTTGCCGAAGATGGCGGGCTGTATGGTGGTTGTGGCGGCGGTCTTTGAGGATGAGGCAACGTCAGAACACTCTGAGCTTGATGTGTGTAAGGACAGGACCATCCGTTTCACAGATTGATTTCCGTTACTCCCGAATAGGACCGCCGTAGAGGGAATACACTTTTCTAAGACGCGGTGAGCGCGGTCTCAGCTGCGGTGCTAAGGCGCCAAAGTTCGCTGCGCTCTCCGGTCATTCAGCCCTTCGATAACGACCTGAAAGACCCATATCTCTGTGACCCACATTCGGTCCAGTCATTAGGTATCATTGTGCGCCTAGATGAGAGACCGACATCCTGTCAGCTGCCGCAACAATGCCTCCGACCGATGTTCTAATCTGGTCACCGGGTTATCTGAGGAAGATACTCCATGGGCGGTTTCCTTCCGCACCTGACGTCGGCCGATTGGGCAATTGTCATTGCTGTCATCCTTGTGCCGCTTCTCATGGTTTTTGGCCTCTATGCGATCCGCACCGAGATCCGGGATGCCCTGCACATTGAGGCCAAGTCGGTCAGACTCAAGACCAGCAAAGCGGAGCGCCAAGAATGGCGTAAGCAGGCAACGTCTCCGGAGATGCTCAATCTCCTGGACGACCTCGAAACGCTCCTGCGCCTCGTCCATGCTGATGACGTGTTTGCTCGACAGGAGCGAAAGGAGGCCGTTCGCCTCGCCTGGGTGAGTTATCGAGTTCCAGTTCGCGTGGCCCTGTTTGGCGGCCTTTTGCTCGGCGGCATCATCTCCACCGTTTTTATGATAATCGCTCAAGGCCCCTCTAATCCAATGCCGTGAGGTTTGGCGCGTCCGTATGGGTGCTGACAGTGCTATATAACTTCCCGCGTTTGAGAGGGCAGACCTGGATCTTGCCTCTAGCGTGTTGGGGCTTGCGAGAGCCGTCCTAGGAGCAGCCTCAATGAGGGTGCTGAGGCTAGACGCAATGGCAGAAGTCTTTGGGAGTTTTAGTATGGCATACATGACGCCACAAGAGCGCGCTGAGAGCCTCCGAGAC
Source organism: Microvirga sp. BSC39 (assembly GCF_000739015.1). Classification (GTDB taxonomy): domain Bacteria; phylum Pseudomonadota; class Alphaproteobacteria; order Rhizobiales; family Beijerinckiaceae; genus Microvirga. The sequence continues at coordinate 5,416 of NZ_JPUG01000023.1, read as the reverse complement.
GCGATCCATCTATATATTGATTTGGTTGAAGGCTGTGAGGCTGGGCCGACTTGGAGGTTAACAGATAGGGGTTTCGCCAAGATTGCGTCCGTCATTCGTGAGGCTGAAAACGACGCATTCGAGCGAGCCGCGGAGTTGTGCGAGGCGGTGCACCTCGGCAGCCGGACGCGGTACAGTATGCTTCTTGGACCGGATTATCTGGTGACGCGAAGTCTCCTATCACGGGAGCTTGCTGCTACCATCCGGGCGTTGAAGCATACGTCTTCAGAATTCTAGAGCAACGGGCCCGCCATCGGATAATGATTCGAAGCGGGAAGCACTTCTGGAACAAAGAGATAGCCTTGATGCACTGGCTCTGTCAGAACCGCCATTGCTCTAGCGACTGGAAACAGGCCAGGAACGTTGACAGCTTAGAGTTTCATCTCGGCTGAGGAAACATTGACACCGAACAGCTTGGCCACTGGCCGGGTTGGCGACATTCTTCCCCATATCGGGAGGGTGGAGCCATGGTTCGAATCCTCTTATTGATTGTCGCATTGGCCCTGGCTGTTTCCGTAGGAGCGGAGGGGGGCACCCATCCCTTAAACATAGCGTCTCGGCTCAAGAGCGAACACCGCAGTCTCAGGCTACGCAAGAACAGGATGAATTACAGTCGTGCGATGTGGCCGTCCGGGAGTTCGTCCAAGGGCGGAGGGAGGCCGCGGCACTTCCTGTCAAAGGGGTCAAGGTCGACGGTTTGCGGATGACCTTGAACTTCGTTCACCCGTATGGAGAAAGCGGAGATACGCCTCCGAATTTGGCTTTTACGCGAGGTGAGTCGACTGAGGAGCGCCCTAAGGCGTTGAATAAGGCGAAGCAGAAGGCCCGAATGCTGACAGAGGCGGCCAAACCGGGGAGCGTCTGGTATGTGATTGTCCTCAAGAAGGAGGGCAGTCAAGCTGATGACAGCCGTAGTCCAGCCAGCATACAGGCAGGCGAATTCCAACCCTCTGCCGATGCTGTGGTCATGGCCAGTATTGAGGGCCGTTGCATCACTGTCTCGCAATACGAAGCTATCCCGCTCAGCAACGTGACTAGCGAGTTGCGGCAGTTGTTAGGTCAGCGGGACCAGGAGTCATCGCCGCCCGGATCCTCCTCGCAGCCGCCTCCATCCTGATGCACGCTGTGCTATGGTTTGTGGGCGGCCGACCAGCCGCGAATTTGAGCTTGAACTACGGAGACTGTGCGATGGCACATCGTGAGCAACACGGGAACCGGGAAGCGAAGAAGCCCAGGAACGATAAAGAAAGCCGCAGCGCTGAGGGCAAAAAGTGGGACGTCACACAGGTTGTGGAGGAAAAGCCACGTCTAAGCATCAGACGCTTGCCTGGAGCGGAACGCTAGCCCTATTGTCGCGTTGCTCCTCCGATCTAGGAAGGCTCACAGTAGGTGCATCCATCCCATCCCTCCATCTCCCTGGGAATGGGTGCCAAGGCCCAGCAATGGTCGGGCCTTTTCTTTTCAGCCACGCTGAAACCAATACTCTGCCCAGGGCTTGGGACTGTGTGATGGGTTGATGTCTCGCTTCTGAAGCCCCATCACCCGCAAACGAATTGGCGTAAAATTGTCGTTGTGGGTTCCTGACGGCGCCAATTATGAATTCCCTAGACCGGGCACCCGCCCCGGTTCTGAGACAGGGAGGCTAGCATAAAGACACCATCTGAGCCGAAGCATGCCTCCACGCTATCAGTTTAAGTGTCGGAGGCATCCTTCCGCTCGACAATCTGAACCAACCAGCCGGGTTGACCCGGATAAACGCGACTAGCAAGTGACTTCGTGTCACCACGGGCTCTTTCCTCAGGATCGGGCCCGTTTGTTCGTGTGGAGACGGAGCGGGTGACCATGAAGCTTGGAACCTCTCCACCTAAGCTGCGTTACGGCTTGGTTGCGTAGCGTATGCGTTCCCGACCTAATGACAGGGACACACACTATGCTCGAACAGCCCGTTCATGGCTTTGCCATACGCGTTGATGACATTGTTGCCAGTACCGGGGCTATCCTCCAGAGCCGGCATGGCCATGCCAGCAATCCCGAGGACCGCCCGCTCTCGGGCAGAAGCAGTTCTCACAAGATCACCTGAATGATAGCTCGCAGCGTAGCCGTATTTGTCGTCAGGTGATGGCCGACCTGCTGCCTGGCTGCCCTGCTTGGACTCCCCTCAGTACGTGGAGGTGGAAAGTGTTCGTTTGGACCGCACTTCTGATCCTGATGCTCTCATTCCTTGCCTGTGGGCCTTTCCACGACAGCATACCGGCTGCGGTTGAACCTCTCGCCCAACTAGCAGCCGTTCTCAGCCTCTTTGTTCTGGTCTGTGCCGTGGAGGATGGAGGGCGCAACAAGGATAGTGGCGGGTAGTTGTGCAGTCGAGCACATGACCGCAGGCTGACGTTAGGCTCATGGTGGTGTTCTCAACCGAAGTTGAGGATAACCCAAGCGCAGATGCCAAGCGCAGGCAGCAGGCCTATCCATTCGAGAGCAGGCGCCGACCGGTTGTTGTCGAGATAGCCATTTGTGGTTTTCAGTGAATCCAAGTTGTAGTTCACAGCATCCTCCCATGAGGCGCAACGCAATTCAGCGTTCATGCAATGGTCAAATATGCGTCGAATTGGGAATTTTTCCGTGTGCTCCGACACATCACGCGCGAGCGGCACCATCTTGGTCAGATACTCGCCAGCAGAAGGGCTGCTCCAATGAAGGAACTGAGGGAGGCAATAAAGAGGAGCGCTGCACACTGAAGAGACGGGCCCGTGTTGGTGCTCTCACTAGGATTTGAAGCAATGCCTACTACGGCTTCAGGGCGTCGAGTGGCATTCATAAGCCTCTCCTGCATCTGGGTTGACGATGTATGGTCAGCAAACGCAGGCAGCTTCCGGTCTATTCCTTCACGAAGTTTATAGGAATGTGTCGAGAGCACCGGTTGAGGCTCTGAAATCATCCAGCTATGGCAGCGGTGCAACTGATGATGCAGCTTTAGCCAGGAGATTTCGATTCAGAAGTTGGCGGTCGCGTTTCAACGCCAGGCCGAAGTTCAAAGTGTTCTATCTGGGTTCAACCCTGACAACTAGAGCTGCCTTCGTGCGTTGTTCTTGAGCGCTTTCACGCGCGGAGGGACACGCCTATGGATGTCTCGGTTAGGCTGGAAGACAGGTCTAGGCATACTTGGGCCGTTTACGTCGATGACGCCTGCATCGCACGGGGCTTGCCGCGTGCTGAGGCGAATCGGATTCGAGGGCAGATCCAGCGAGGTGAGCTTAAGCCGCGCCTAGGCTAGACAGGCTCCCGCCGCTCAGACGGCAGGTCACCAGTACTCAGTCATCCACACCTGTCCACAGGCTTGCCTGTGGGGGATGGAACCTGTCGACAGCTCGGCTTATCTGAGAAGATGCTCAGTTTATGTTCTTTCGAGAGCCTTCATTATGAAAACCGCGGCCGAATACAGAAAACATGCTGAAGAATGCCGGGTCCTCGCCAAGCAGGTACCTGAGGGGGAGCAGCGCGATCAGCTTCTGGAAATGGCCCGCACTTGGGACAACTTGGCAAGAGATCGGGAAACGTTGGTCCGGAACCATCCCGAACTCGACACCTCAAGGGGTCCGCCTAAAGCTCACACTCCATCAAAGTAGCGGTTGAGGGCATTTGATTTCGCCTGACCCACAAATTTGGCTGAAATCTCCGGCTCCGTTTCACTTAGGTGAAGGCCGGAGGCTGCAAAGGGCACATTGTCTAAACTGTGGATTAGTCTTATTTGGCCATTAGGAACAATCCGCCTCCAAAGACGAGCAAGCTCCAAGCTTCTAGAAAGCTCCCCGCCAGTTGCCCCCGGCGGGGAGCTTTTCGTTGGAAGGAGATGGAGATCTCTTGGGATGACGTGAACCGCACGGGTAAAACAGGGATCCACTTCGTCACGGGGCTGGGGATCGAAGTTTTCGTGTCGCAGAGAGCCATTGAGAACTGGAGGAGCGACCCAGAAGGGCGTCACCACATGGTCGAGATCGCAACCAGCCTTCGGAAGATCTACAGTCTCGGGACTCTCGAGCTAGCTGAAAATTCCGGCCCCGGTTAACTTGGGTTATGAGGGGCCCCGCGCAGAGGTGTAAGCTCCAGGATGTTCCCCAGTGCATCCTCCCTCTGGCTCTGGATCCTGCTCCCTCCCGGCCCCGGCCAGCGAGGGAGCTTTTTCATCGAAAGATGAGAGGGACCAAAATTGGTACCATTCCCAGCCTCTCTCAAAAGTCGTCAGGGGTCGCCGCGAGACCGTGTTGCACTCAAGTCTTCGTGCTGGGCGCCCCTGATGAAGGGTGCGCTGATAAGCACGGCCGGTCCATCCCATTAGCAGACTTAAACTGGTCCGAGGCATACGCCATGTACGGCACAGTTCGAGCAGCGGTACTGTGACCATCAGCTCCCCAAGCGTTTTCCAATATTTGTGCTGATATGGGGCCGGCCGGAGTGCCATATAGACTGCCTCTTTACTGGGTCACTGTCATGATCGGTGATGGAAGCTTCCCAATACGCTGAAACAACACCTTATCCAGTTCCGTAAAGGGCATCACGGGCAATTCGCGGACAATCTTCTCACGCGCGCACGTGCCTGATAGGGTGCCTTGCTTCTTGGAGGGCGCCGTGCGGCAGATGGGGCGAAAGGTGCTTATCGGTCTCAGCGCCGCCGCCGCTTTGGCAGGTCTCGGCCTCTGGCTGAGTTCAAACCGTATCACAGAAGAAGATGAGGCCCTGGTCGGCAGCATCCTTGAGACTCGGGGGGCGGTCGTCCCCTTCAGCCAGATTTACCCAGAGAAATGGGATCACGTCTGCTGGCTCGGCGACTATTCCTTCCCATCGGCATGGATCCTCCGACTCCTGCCTCAGGCTCCCTCTCGGCTAAAGTTTGTCCCCCGTGACCGATGGTTAGATGAGGGGCAGCGTGCCCTTGTGTTCGTCGATAGCGCAGCGGCCAAAGCGAGGGTTTCCTTCTTCGACTATCGTAAGCTCAATCCACCGGACGAGCCGAATTGTGTTGCGCGTGACCGTGCAATATTCCGAGTCGAGACCGTAGAAGCCCCCAATCTGACCTACACAAAGCTCGTGATCCCGAGCGACTAAATTCCATAGATGATGGAGTGGACGACGCCTGCTCCCGGCAGCGCCCTATGAGATAGGGTGATTGCCTCAGCGCCAGACAGGGAGCCGCTCCAATGCAAGTCACGACAGTAGGTCTCGATCTCGCCAAGCATGTGTTCCAGGTTCATGGCATCGATCGGAACGGACAGGTTCTGATCCGCCGTCAGCTCCGCCGAGGCGAGCTCATCGGCTTCTTCCGCCGCTTGCCGCCCTGCCTGATCGGCATGGAAGCCTGCTCCACCGCCCACTTCTGGGCGCG
>NZ_JPUG01000022.1 GCF_000739015.1 Microvirga sp. BSC39 | reverse complement strand
ACGGCACGGCCCGGCCGATCTGGTCCGGGAAAGTGCCGCGTGCGGATGCTGAGGAAATGACCTTGCAGGAGGTGGCCGACCAACTCGGAACCCACTGGCAGACGGTGTACGGCTGGCTGCGGCGTGGCACGCTCAAGGGCCGGCTGGCTCAGGTGGGCAAACAACGCATTTGGCTGGTGAAGCTCGCGGATAGCCCCGCAGCTCGCATCAAGCCATCAGACTGAACGTCAACAGGAAGCAGTTATTGAGAGGCATTATGGCAAAACGATCGAACAGGCCTTCGCCAAGATCAAGGCACACCTGCGCAAGGTCGAGGCCCGAACGTTCGACGCGCTCTGGCGCGCCCTCGGCGACATCTGCGATTTGTTTGAGCCGCAAGAATGTTGGAACTTCCTCAAGGCCGCCGGCTATGCGTCCGTTTAACCGTCCGATGCTCTAGCGAATGACGCCGGCTGTGGAAAACGCTGGCGGATGTGTCAGCAGGTCATGCGCTTACCGCGCTGCCCCTACAGAGCGATCAGGCGCTGCTTGACTGAAATTCATGTTTCAGTACAGGTCCTCAGCTTTACTGAGCAGAACTTGTGCTTTCCCCTGGATGCCATTTGTAGACTGAGAAGGGCTGACCTCGCTCGGACCAATGGCTCAGCTCCAGTGTACTAACATAAGTTACAAAATTTGCCCTTGTGTCGGCTTCCTGACAGACTGAGCTTCTCCGGCCCGGTATAGGATCGGCACAAATAAAAACACTCGCTGAGGGGGGGTAGATTAAGGCCGGTGAGCTGCCACGCATTTGCTCGATGTTGAAAGAGCGCTGGTGTCACCGCGTGCCCCGAGCAGTCCAATGACAAACAGGAAACGCAAGCCTACCCCTTCTGACCGTCGCCGTATCCTTCAGCTGGAGCGGGAACTCCAAGCCATTGAGGCAGAGATCGCACGTCGCGAGAAGGACAAGAGCTTGGGTCTTGCGACGCAGGATCACTTCATCCTCTGGAGGCGCCCAAGTCTGTTTGCTCCATGGTCAGCCGACCTCCAGTAGGAAGCAGCCAGCCTGGCCGATTTTTTACCCTTTGTGACCGTTGGACATCGCTTATGAACCGACATTCGTTAGTTCGCCTGTTGTCGTGATCATTGAGACAGCACCTGGGCGTAAGCGTCAGTACCCGATCAGAGATCTCTACAAAGCGATGGCCGTGATGCGCTGGTACAAGCTCAAGCCACTGATTGACCTGCGTACTGTCAATCCTGGAGTGTGGCTGGTTGCAACTGCGGCCATGAGCCGAGCGCACGAGCAGCCAGACCCTGTCGCCGTTGAGTACGCCCGGGAGATGTTCGTGGTAGTGGCAAAAGCAGCCGAGATTCTCGATGGCCTGTAGCCAGAAGACTCGCCCCGTAGAGAGTCTTGAAGTGACGCAACCAGGGTAGATGCTGCGCATTCCGGCGCATTCTCAGCTACGTTGTCCTCATCAGGCCAAGCTATCGTTGCAGCACGATAATGCCCAAGCCGAAGCCTGTGTTGTCGTAGGTGAGCCAGGCTTCTCCCTGCCCAAGCATCATCCCCTTGTCTCTAACGAAGATTGTCTCGAAGGTGGAGCTAGCGACCACCTCCCGGAGGTGCGGATCCATGACTGTTTTCTTCGCCGCTACAAGCTGGCCGCGGTTGCGGATTGTCCGCCTAATCGTTCCTGTGACGGCCAGGGGGTATCGGGTGACCCGGGCGAGAAGTTCGACATCACCGGATCGAAAGGCTGCCTTGACACGCCGGAAGCCATAGTAAGCCTCAAGCGGATCGAAGTTCTGAGCACGGTAGCTGGCCTCGATCTCCGGTGTCAGCTTCGGCCGGGAGAACCCCGCTTCAGGCGGTCTCACGGGCAGGTCCATGGACCGCCGCAGCTCCCGCGCCAGAAGGTCCAGCGCCCTATGGCGGTCGTAGAGTTGTTGCAACGCCGGCGCCTGGGTCTGCGCCGCTCCGCTCGCGAGGGATCCCGTGATTTCCTGATCGATTGTCTTTGTGTCGGACCCTGCATTCCGCGACTGCCGGGAGACAGCGGTCTCCTCCAGTTCGCCGACGAGTTGGTTGCGTACAATCCAGAGCCGCTCCTCGACCTCGGCAAGAACCTGCTCGTGTGACGGCCTGAAGCTCGGACCTTGAGCGATGTCGGCCGGCAAGGCCTCCATGGCCTCCTGGGGCGTTGGGCCCTTGAGTTCATTAGGCGGATAGCGAGGATCAACCTTGTAGGTTCTCCCATAGACCTTCACGAAGAAAGGATCCGCAGAAGCCTTAACGACACTAAGGAAAGCCAGCAGGCAGACAGATAGCCCAAGTGCCCTGGCGGTAAAGCCAGTCATCGCCGCCTCCCGCTCCGAAGGAAATCGGTCTACACATTCTACACCCTCGGCGAGGGGAAACAGATTTTATTTATCGCACTCCTCCTGACGCGGCCTTGAACCTTTTGACATAGCAATGCGAGAAAGTCCTCACATGCACGGCCACCATACGAAGACCATCTATCTGAGCTAAAGTCACCGATCCTTTCAGGTTTGGAGGTCGCCATGTACGTTGTTATCCGCAAGTTCAACCGAATGAGATCGGTTGCGGAAGCTGCCCGTCGCGCCGAAAGCGGCCTTGGCCAGATGCTCAAGCAAACGCCCGGGTTTCAGGGCTACTGCGTGTTCGACGCAGGCCATGGAATGGGTGGATCGATCAGTTTGTTTGAGAACCAGGAGGCTGCACTTGCAGCCAACGAGAAGGCATTGGCCTGGATCCAAGCGAGCCGGACGGATGTCATTGATGGTGAGCCTGAGATCACCATGGGCGAGGTTCTAGCCACCGTGACACCTTGAACAGGGTTATTTCAGTTCTCCCGCCAGCATCTCCAACGTGATCAACAACGAGCTTAAGTATTTAGGATTAAGGCCCACGCGCGACTGATGCTGCAGGGCGTACGCTTATTGTAGAACCCTGGTGCGTCGAAGGCTTGATCTAGCCATCCACCCGGGGCCGGACGTGAAGGCATCCGCGCGAAAAAGCGTTGTGGCTCTGCAAGCGGATCAACGCCTCCACTTACCTTCGTAACGGAACTCCGGGGCGGACTTCAGTTGATCAACGTCGGCGTTCATAGTCGCCTGCCACCTGTTCTCGCCCTCCGTATACCGGATCGAGATCGCTGATGGATCGACTGCCACATAGCGTTGGCCACCACCCAGGATCTCACCGACGGATAGCACGATGCCGACAATCTGGCCGCCCTCGAAGACAACGTCTTCGACCTTTCCCATTCCTTTGCCGCCCACGCTTTGAACATCCAGACCAATCAGCCTTGAGCTTAGGATGGCATTGTTGCTGATCGTGATGAACTGCGGCGCACCGGACGCAGGCGGTGTGCTCTGGGCTTGTGCCACACCTAACATGCCGAGAGTGACGAGAACCATAAGAGCTGAAGAACGCATATATATTTATCCTCGGAGCGTGATCCGAAACCAGTAGTCCGCAGGATAGTGGCCGATTTAGGAAGATCGTCTGGTGCAGTGGGCCTTGGGCTTGCCGATCTCCAACGCTGTGGCGAACTACGCCAGAACTCCACGACGAGTTCGGACACTCAACGAAGCGGAGCAATTGTTGTTGGGGAACTGCCCCGAGCCCCCATATACAAGGTTGGGGCTGCGATTTGCTGCTTCGGGAGTGACCTATGCGGATCATAACAGCTACGGCCGTGCTGGCCTTGCTAATCGCGTCCCATCCTGTCTCGGCCAAGGATGCAACTGAGCCAGGAGCAGGGATCCCAAAGGTGTCTGGGTCGAAAGCGTATACGGCTGAGGAATCTGCAGCGATGGGGAGGGCGGCTCGGACCAAGGCGGAGGCGCAGGAGAGGGTCTGGGATCGCAGGATGAAGATCATCACGAGAGGCATCTGCACAGGATGCTGAGCCTTGCACCGAGCTTCGCGGCTCAGTATCCTGATATGGGCATGTCAATCGTCAACCTGCTCTGATAGGCCGAGCCGCTCCAGCACGGCCTCGGTAGTCCGCGCAACGTGGCCGCCGGCTTATGGAAAACCCCAGTGAGGGTGGACGACAGGCTGCTGTGGAGAGACTTCCGCGGTAGGCAGAGCACGTTGGATCTTCGCTTCACCCATCTCCGGACTTAGCCCAAGATGAGCGCTCTCCCATGTTGACCAAGGATGAAGCCGTTAATTGGGGAGTGTCAAATGGAGGAGCTTGGGCGTCGGCTCCTGAAAAGGAAACCCCAAATCAGAAGCAGGACAACCGCTCCGAAGACGGATGCTACCAACCCGGTACTGTCCTCCGGCTGATACCATCCTGCCTCTTGTCCCAGATACGAGGCCGCAATGGCGCCGATGATGCCAAGGAGACCGGTCAGCATGAACCCGAATGGTCCCTTTCTGCCGGGTGCAACCAGTCTGGCGATCACGCCAGCCGCCAAGCCGAGTGCTACGGTCCACATAATGCTCATGAGAGCTCCTGCCGAGAGATATGATCTAGGGAGGCAACCCTAGTGTCCGGGTCAGGTTGCAGCCCGGGATACGGCCCTTCGTCTTCGGCCTCTAGCGATCGTTACTCTCTTTTTTCAGCCCCGTACTCCTGCGGACCCTGCTTGCCTTGTTAGCGGCCAAGTCCTTGATAAACGCGGCCGCCCACCGTGTGACATCAGAGTCCCATAGAACCTTCAGCATCGCCTGCCAGCGTGCGACCCGATCCTCTTGGCTCATGTGCAGCGCGTGCTGAATAGCCTCTGCCACCTCGACCTTGTCATTCGGGTTGACGATGAGCGCATCAGTGAGCTCCTCAGCAGCCCCGGCAAATTTCGACAGAATGAGAACACCGGGATCCTGCGGGTCCTGAGCTGCCACGTACTCTTTGGCCACCAGGTTCATCCCATCCCGCATGGGGGTCACGAGCCCGACCCGAGCCAGCCGATAAAGGCCAGCAAGGATCGCACGAGAATAGGTGCTGGTTACATAGTGGATCGGCACCCATCCCGGCTCGCCCAAGGAGCCATTGATCCGACCCAGCGTCTCATTCACAACTCGGCTGAGGGTTGCGTACTCGGGCACTTCGCTGCGGCTTGTTGGGGCAATCTGCAGATAGGTCACCCGGCCCCGCTGCTCTGGATGGCTGACCAGAAAGCGCTCGAACGCCTCCATGCGCTCAGGAATGCCTTTTGAGTAGTCCAGCCGATCAACCCCGATGATCAGCTGGCGGGATCCCAGACCAGCAATCGTCTGCTTGAGAAGCCGTCCTGATCCAGAGCGTTGGGCTGCCTGCTGGAGTCCATTGACGTCGATGCCGATTGGAGCGCTTTTGATGCGGACCCGGCGGCTTCCGACGTCCAGAAGGTCTGCCCTACGGTGAATTGCGCCAAGTTCCTGCACGAGGCTGCGTCTGAGGTTGTCGGCATCCCGCTCCGTCTGCACACCCACAAGATCATAGTCCGGGATGACGCGCAGGAGCTCGGTGCTGCCTGGAAGAGCTCCAAACACTTCAGGAGCCGGCCAGGGGATGTGGTGAAAGTACCCGATGGGGTTGATTATGCCCACAGCCCGCAGTTCGCTCGCGAGGGGGATGAGGTGATAGTCGTGAACCCAGACGAGATCGTCGGGTTGGATCAGATGCGCCAGGGCACTGGCGAAACTGCGGTTCACCCGCAAGTACCCTGCATAGTCAGCCCGCGAGAACTCGGAGAGACCAATCCGGTAGTGCATGATGGGCCAGAGGGCCCGGTTGGCGAAGCCGTTATAGTACTCCTGCCGATCAAGCGAAGTCAGGTCCATGACGGCATACTGCACCTGTCCCTTGTCGATGATCTTGGGGTGTGCCGCCGGATGGGCCGAGACCTTGCCGCTCCAGCCGAACCACAGCCCCTGGTAAGCTTGAAAGGCCTCATGCAGGGCTACGGCCAAGCCCCCTGCGGCGGCTTTTCCCGCGGCATCCGGGAGAGCCACGCGATTGGAGATGACAACGAGCCGTCGCAAATGCATCTCCCTTATAGCAAGGAAGAGGGTAGCCTAAGGATGAACACCGTGGCAAATAGCGCACCGGCTTAAGTCACATCAAGCAGTAAGAGACTATTCTAGGCCGGGACTCAGCAGGTCAAAACCATTGCTCAAGGTCGCGCACTTCGAGCGGTGCCTGACCGCTCATCCTGTGACGTCCGTCTCCGGCCGATCCGTCCCCCGAGAGACTTCTTCGTGCCAGTCACCTGCTTCGTCCTGGTACTCGATGTCTTCTGTCACGCCCGGCAGCCTCTGTTCGGCGGCTGCTCGTTCCGCCGCCTCGCGTGCTTCCTCATGGGAGGCGTAGCGTTCCGAGAAAACATCCCCGGCTTTGTAGGCCCATCCATCTTCGTGCTCGACAACCCTATAATGAACATAAGCCATAACTATTCTCCTGGGAGCCTCAACGCGGGCGACCAACCTGCGAGGAGTGGCAGCTTCAGATTTAGGCGCTGGGGCGCTCTGGACCCCAGACAAACACCTCATCGCCTGTGTGATCCAGGATCCGCAGGGCATCGGGTTTTTGCGGCATATCCAAGGTCTCAAAGAGGGACAGGGCTCTCACTTTCGCGTCGTCCAGATCCGTTGTGTCATGCTCGACACGATCCAGGATTGCATGAGCCTCGTCCATGTCTCGAACGCGAAAAAATTCGATGATAAACATCATAGAGGCTCCGTTTCGCACAGAACTGCGACATCAGCATCGTTTCGCGCCAGGATTGCCTGCAAAACAGCGAGTGCGGCCTCATCCGCTGCTGCAGTTGCAAGCTCAAAGACGGCAATGGCATAGGCTTCGGCATCGTCGGCACGGGCTTCCAACAGGTGTGACTCGTGGCGTTCCGTCCAAAGAGCCCCACCCGGAACAGGCTCGGCCGTTTTCTCAGCGAGCCATGCTTTGACCCTGACGTTAGCGGCTTCAACGGTGACGCGGTTATCATAAATGCGCTGCTCAACACGGTCGAGACGGCTCTCAAGGACTCCTTGCGAGTTGTCGAAGGTCGCCACGCCGTTCGATTTGAGAGCCTCAAGACGACGATCCATCCCGTGCAGCTTGATCCGCAGCTCGTCACAAAGGCGACCGATCCGCTCACTCATTCGCGTCTCCTGTAAGATCGCATCGGGCGATGATCATAGCGGGAGTGAGTTGACGCTGTCCTTCGACGGCCACTCGGCGCTGAACTGACTGACAATCCCCCTGCTGAAGACCTTGGCTCCTGGTCCGGCAGACTCCGCCTCCGTTATGGCGGCATTGATGGCCTCAACACGGGAGTTATACTCCCCACGGTGTTTGCCGTTCACCCGGATGCGCCAGGCGCCATGATGTCGGACGACGTAAAACTCGGTTGTCATTGACTGATCTCCTCGGGCCATAAGCCTCGCCCACCGATTCAAATCAACCAACGAAGTTAGAACTGCTTGCCCGACATCCAGCTTTGAACGTCGGCCCTGGCCTTGTCATAGGTCAGGCTACAGCGGACCTTTACCACTTCGATCAACTGCTCCTCGTTCTTGATCTGTAACAGATCCGCGGTGGTAAGGCCTCTCCACTGCCGCTTTGCATCGATGCGGTAACCTGTCTTGCGGGTGACGGTCTCATCGCTTTCGCCGCCTCTAAAGCCAAACATTGTAGCCTCCGTCTTTAAGGTGGGCCTCGCCGTGCAGCAGCCGGCTTCAGCCCGTTGCATGAAGCCAATACAAGCCAGCCGACGTGTTGGTGCTCCTTCCCATCCCTGAAAGAGTTCCGTAGACGGTGCGGTTCTCCGCACGAGCGGTTGATCGGGCTCTCAGGCGGACGGCGTTTCCTGGTGGGCTGCCGCCAACTCTTGAGGGTCGACCCTGACCGCCTGCACCGAGCCGTGGTTCCCTTGGACCAGGGGGAGGTAGATGGTGGTCGCAACCCGCCGGTAGGCGAGGAACGACAGCCCCTCAATCAGTTCCTCGTCAATGTCGACCGCGTATGTGCCGGCAGGTTGTACCTTGTCCACCGCCATCAGTGAGAACGGGTGGTCGAAGGTCAGTGTCTCTCGGGTGGTGCGCATGAGGTGCTCCTAAGCGGCGATCTTGTCGGCGCAATCTTTGGCAACCTGGCTGTTGCCTTCCGCGGTGCCTAGCATTGTCGCCCACCCGTTCTCCAGGACCAGGTCGCCCCTGTTCCAGGACGAGGCGGTCTTGATGGCAGCAACACGCTCGGCAAGCTGTGGGTCGCGCTTCGATTGATCGACGCAGATCAGGGATAAAGCCGTGACCACCTCGGCTTTCGATTGATCGGTGGCCATTGTTCGAGCTGTGCCGCCGGTGACCCAACCGCCCCAGGAAAACCCGATAGCGGCAAGCGCGACAGCACCACAGGCAGCGCCGTAGAGGCCAGGCTTCAGCCATTCTGGGGTTTTCATGATGATTTCCTAGGGATGATGAAGGAAGCGCCTCGTTTCCTCAAAGTTCAATATAACACAGTCTAAGATTTTAACTCTGTTTTATATTTGACCCGGGGTCTATTTATTTAGGTTGCTCATAGCCACATCTTTCAACAGATCGATGCAAGCTTCCGGCCTGCGGGATCAGGTGATTAGTGCCCAGGCGACACGACTTGGGTTGCCCAGAGCCTAAGGCATCCCTTGAGACGCTCCGCAATGAGGAGGCTGCCATGAGATTTCTGGTCCAGTTCAAAAGGTTTCGACGTGGTGTTCCCGAGGTTATCGGAACCCTGCCCATCGTGGCCGCTGACGGTGCCGCAGCCTTGGCATTAGTCCGGAGCCTTGCCGGAATGAGACGCTGGCCAACCCGGACCGATGCTCTGCGTCTGATGGACGATGGTGGCCGTACGCTGCTCGACTGGACAGCGCCGGTAGCAGCCGCGGAGCCGGTCTCATACGTACCTACTTCTACTCCGGGGAAGCCAACAGGCGACGTACCCCGCCGCGCTCCGCCAAGAGTGGCAGAGCACCCAGAAGAGAACCAATCAATGCCCGCCTCAGGGGAGCACCTCTTTGCCGTGGGACAAGCCATCTCCTACGCGGAGGATGGTCAGCCCGAGAGCTGGAAGGGCGGCTATGAGATCGTCAGGCTCGATGATCCACAACGTGACCCGCAATACGCGATCAGAAGCGCGGATCAGTCGTATGACCGGATTGTGCATGAGCACGAACTCCGCGAGGACCTGGGCGCCCGCGCCCGGGGCCGTTGAGCCTACATCTCCGGTTGGCCGTCTGGACCCGGTCAAGCAGCTGCACAAGCTGCTGCGGAAGCACAACGGACCCAAGCGGTTGGCTGCACGAAGGAAAGCGAGTGAGACATGGCACAGAACATCCTCAGTTTGGCGACCTCGATTATGCGCAAGGTCTGGGGTGCGTTGACGCCTGCCCCAGTTCCCGCTGTGCAACCACGGCCGCAGCTCAACGGAAGGCGAGGCTACGGAGACGACAGCATCAAGCTGCCCAACTGAGGTCTGAGGGCGTGGTCGCTCGGGGTGGGGCTGCTCATCAACGCCTCTCGCCGCTGGGCGGAAGCTGCAAGAGGAGGAACGTGTCAGTGACAAGGCGTATCTGTCCTGTTACAGACTAGCTCTAAGGGGCGCAGGCTAGACTACTGCGCCCGGGGCAGCCTCGTTTCGCGGCGGATGTTTTCCAGCTCATTGCGGGTATGTTCCATCTCACGCCGCACTGCGCCAATATCCCGGCGCAAGTCCTCGATCGAGCGAACAATCTGTTGCGTCGCTTCCCGCAGGTCACCGCGGGTGATCGATGCGTCAGTGCTGTCCTGCTGAACGCTCGCGCAGTCTGGTGTGCCGTCACGACGGTAGCGCAGGCTCAGGGCATCTCCCACCTTGAGATACACGCACCGGGTATCCGGGTCGCGCCAGGTCGATGGCGGGGCCTCCTGTGCTGTAGCTGGGATGGCGAGGGCCAACAACCCAACAGTGATTGCGACTTTGATCATCAGTCCTCCCTGGGAGAATGTGGGTGCCGGAAAATCCATGTCTCTTCCAAGAGCCGCCTCCTCAATGAACGAACACGGCCTTCGATGTAACCGTAAGGCCCCGCCCTGCTGAGGCAAGTGCTCCTCCCGAGCCATGCCAATGAGGTTCGCAAGAGCATGATCAACCATAGGACGAGAGCCGAGGTTGTTGCCTCGGCCCTCTTCTGGTTTTCTCAGCACGAGGTGCCGCAACGCATCAGGCAGCGCGGCTGGCCTTCTTCGTCTCAGCCTTGAGTGTCAGGCCGGCCTCGTTCGCCACACGTGTGGCAACCTCGGCGATCCGGCGGGTGCCCTCAATGGTCTGCTCAAGATTGTGCCGCATGATGGTGCTCTGGGCTGCCATGAAGTCTGGGAGCGACTGGCAGCGTGCCAGCACACCAAAATCCTCGACGTTCTTCTGCAAGCGCTCCTGCGTAAGGCTGAACCACTCGCGCGAGAGGTCCTGCACTCCACGCGTCAGCATGGTGCTGGCCTGCGTCATCATCTCAAGGTTCTGGGCCCCCTGACGGGTGAGCTCCTCGCGGCCCTCGCCCGTGATGCCGTAAGCCTGAGTGACCTGATCGGTGAAGCGCCGGGTGTTCTCAGAGGCAGAGTTCAAGCCAGACCGCATGGCGTCCTGTGCCTTCTCTGCGTTGTCGCGAATGTGTTCACCCGCAACTTTAGCACGGTCGTTCGCCTGATTGTTTGTATTATGAGCGACAGACATATGGATAATCCTGATATTGATAAATACAAGTACGCATAATCCCAGCCTTGCGAGCCAACTCGGAAACAGCTTGTACTTAATTGTTGTTCATTTCCTCTTTAAGATAGTCGTAGAACATTGCGTTCATAATACGACCATCAGGAGCTTTTACTGCGCAACAGCAATTCATCCTCAATTTTGTTCTTGTGATCCTGCGCACACAAAGGCTGAAGGTCGTTCCGCATAGCGTTTCGCAGGATGCCCGTTTCATGTGCCGCCCGTTCGGGCGCTGCGCAACGGCCATCCGGTGAGGACCTTGCTGAAGCCTTCGCGGAACGCATCAGGACAGGCCACCCCACCATGCCCCAGTTCAAGCTCGATCCGGCCCAGATCAACGACCTGCGCGCCTATCTGGATTCCGTTCAGGGCTAGAGCCTGAGTTCACTCAGCGCACCACGAGGACCGGAACCTTCGAGTGGGAGAGCACCTTCATGGTCTCGCTCCCGAGGAAAAGGGCCGAGACCCCGCCGCGTCCATGCGAGGCCATCACGATCAGGTCGCAGCGCTGGCCTTCCGCCGTGCGGATGATCGCCTGGTAGGGCGCGGCGTCTTCCATGTGAAGGGTCATGGCATCGACACCAAGTTTGCGCGCAATCTCGGAGGCTTCCGCCAGGGTGCGCTCGGCGTGCTTTTGCATATGCTCCCTGAACGAGGCCGGCGTTTCCCCGAGTTGATCGGCCTCAAGCGCAAAGACATGGAAGCGCTCAGCCACAGTGAGCAGCAGGACCGTCGCTCCCACAGCCTTTGCCAGGTTGGTTCCATGCTCGACGGCACGGGTCGACAAGGATGAGCCGTCGGTCGCAATCAGGATGTTCTTGTACATGCAGGCCTCCCTCGTTGAGGCGTGAAGCCCCCAAACGCAGTGCCGTCTCGTTCAGTACGACAGGAACAGGGGCACCGGGCAGTTCTTGAGCAGCGACCGCGTCGTGCCGCCAAGCATCATCTGGCGCAGGCGCGAATGCACATAAGCTCCCATCACGATCATGTCGGCCCGGATCAGGTCGGCATGGTTGCGCAAGGTTTCCGCGACGTCACCATCCTGGGCGGGCAGGGTCAACTCACCGACCTTGATGCCGTGGCGGGTGAGATGCGGGGCAAGGTCGGCACCAGAGACAGCCGGCTCCAGATCCTTTTCTCCCGTGACGCTGACCAGTTCGACGTGGGAGGCCTCCCGCAGGAGAGGCAGGGCGTCGTTGAGCGCCCGTGCCGCCTTGGCGCTGCCATCCCACGCCACGAGGATCCTGTCTCCAGTGAAGACCTCGTGGCCTTGGGGCACCACGATGAGCGGTCGCCCGCTGTCGGTGAGCACCGCCTCGATCAGCCCGCGGTCAACGGCCAGGGAAATCGGCTCGGCGTCCAAAACCGTCAGGTCGTGGGCTCGTGCCAGGGCGGTGAAGCTCTTCACCAAGTCCGGATAGGCAAGCTGCGGCGCCTGAGTGGTGCAGGCGAGGCCTGAGGCCGCCGCGGCCTGTCGCGATGCATCCGCAGCGGCGTGAGCCAAGGCATCGAGCCGGCGGTTCTCGGCGCCCACGAGTTCTTCGGCGATGTTGCTGATGAAGGCATGCGTCAGGACAAGCTTCAACGAGGCGGCTTGGACGGTGACGTGGGCACCTGCCTCTTTGGCCAGCGAAAGGCCATAGGCCAGGGCCGAGGATCGCTCCTCCGCATCCCCTTCTTCCGTCACCCCGATCAGGATGCTGTGGATGTTCTGGAGCATCAGAATTTTCCTTTGTCAGTTGAGACCAGGCTTACGCTTCCGAGTTCTTGCATGCCAGTGCTGGAGCAGGGGATCAGAACAGCACCGTCTTGCAAACGTCTCGATCCGAGACCTTGCAGAGCAGATCGGCAGCGGCATGAAGTGCACATCGCCTGTCACCGGCATGGCCGATGAACAGCCATCGTCGCAGGGGTTTCCATGAAGTAGGGCGATCTGGGGGATAAGGCTGCGGCGACTGTCAAACCACACTGAAGAAAACCAGCGTCGTCCATGGCTAAAGCGCCCGGGTTTTCCCGGGCACTCTCCACATTCAACCGGGCAGCATCCTCAGGCCGCGATCTGAGGCGGTGTGGCCTCCAGGAGCGTGCTTGGGCTTGTGATTGGGATTGTCCGAGGCTTCATCGCCTCTGGGAGCTCCCGCACGAGCTCGACGTGGAGAAGCCCGTTGTCCAAACTTGCACCCTCGACCGTAACATGGTCAGCGAGTTGGAAGCTGCGCTCAAAGGCCCGTGCCGCGATGCCCAGATAGAGCACATCGGAGGTTTTCTCCTTGGGCTGTCGCGCGCCGCGGATCGTCAGCCTGTTCTCCTTTGCCTCAATCGAAAGATCAGCCTGCGAGAAGCCGGCTACTGCAACCGAGATGCGATAGGCATTCTCACCTGTGCGCTCGATGTTGTAGGGCGGGTAGCTCGGCGCTGAACTTTCCACGCCGCCGGGTTGGTCAAGCATGGACAGCATCCGGTCGAAGCCGACGGTTGAACGATAGAGGGGAGCAAAATCGTATGTACGCATAGCATGACCTCACTGAAGGAGGGGCATGCGAAGGGCCAGCCCTGAGGGCCTGACCGTCCGTATCACGCAGCCAAATGGCCTGCACCTCTAGTATTTGGGGGTGAGGTCGAGTGATTATAAGGAGCAGCGGCAAGTATTTGCCATCATCTTACTTCAAATAAAGACAACGATGTTCCAAGAAAATTTGTGTAATAGGGCGCGACGCACCGAGGGGGTAGTTTATCGGAACATAGCCTGCCAAGATCCGCACGTGACAGAGGGCAAACCTTAGCTGTGTTTCCGCAGTGGGGGGACGGGCTGGCCTCGATGAACTCTGTTTTATGTTGCATTTTGGCTGAGGCTGGATAGGCCGCGGAAGGAAATCATTGATGGAAGTTGAGCGTTCCAGTGGCTCCGCTAATCGGATGAGGGTCATCTGCTCGATCTCAAAGGTCTGTTCCTGGCACGCCCTGGACCAAAGAGCTTGGTCTGCTTCAGCGGGTAAGAGCTGACGTTCATTGAGAAGTCTGAATGTGGAAGTTTGACCCAGAGCAGACCTTCTACCTTTGCTGATGGCTGCCAATCGTCAGGCCAGTGGAGCATTCACGGTGCAGATCACCCCGGTTGGGGCGAAGTTGATGTGAACCTGCCCGCCAAGATCCTGAGCCAGGCTTCGCTCAATCAACCGGGAACCGAACCCTCTGCGGGTGGGTATCCGCACGACGGGCCCTCCGCTCTCCGCCCAACGCAGTTTGAGCGTGGATCGCTCGCCTGGCTCCACGTTCCAGGTGATCGTGATCTGGCCCGTGGCGTTGGACAGGGCACCGTACTTGACCGCATTCGTCGCCAGTTCCTGAAGAGCCATGGCAAGGGGCAGCGCCATGCGTGGCGACAGGCGAACCTTGGGCCCGCTCAGATGAAGCCTGTTCTCGCCTGGGCTGGAGTAGGGAGCCACCGCCTGCTCCACGATCTCGTACAGATCGGCTCCCTCCCAGTTCTCCCGCGTGAGCACGTCGTGGGTTCGGGAGAGGGCAAGCAGGCGGCTCTCGATGGCCGACTTGGCTTCCGCCGCCGTCTCGGTGTTGCGCAGGGTCTGCGACGCAATGGACTGCACCGTCGCCAAGGTGTTCTTAACGCGATGGTTGAGCTCGTTGATCAGGAGTATCTGGTGCTCCTCCCACTGCTTCTGTTCGGTGATGTCCTCGAACACACCGACCTCACGCTCGGGCTGCCCCTGAGCATCCCAGTAGAGTTGGCTCAGGCTGGCAATGTGCCGGATCGAGCCGTCCGGCAAGCGGATGCGGTACTGCGTGTCCAGCCTCCCGGGGCCGCGGAGCGTCGTCTCGATTTCGGCCCGCACCCGCTCCACATCGTCAGGCACGATCCGGCTGAAGTAGTCCTTGGCCCGTCCGCCTTCGCTTTCCCCGAACCCGAATATCTCACGGGTTCGCTCCGACGCCGTGACGGTGTCGTCACGCAGGTTCCAGTCGAAGGTTCCCAGCTCGGCAATCGTCAGAGCTGTTGAGAAGCGTTCCTCACTGTGCCTCAGGGCGATCTCCGCCCGCTTGAGGTCGGTGACATCGTGCCCCTCACCGAAGATGCCGATCACCTGGCCCCGGTTGTCGGTGATCGGCTGGTACACGAAGTCGAAGTAGAGGCTGCGCGGCGGCTCGCCGGGCCGCTGGAGCGTGATCGGCATCTGCCGGCCGACGAACGGCTCGCCGCTGGCATAAACCCCGTCGAGGATCTCGAAGAAGCCCTGGCCGGCCAGCTCGGGCAAGGCCTGGCGCACCGTCATGCCGATGAGATCACGCTTGCCGATGACCTCCAGGTAGGAGGGGTTCGCCAGCTCGAACACGTGCTCGGGTCCGCTGAGCATCACCATCAGGCCCGGCGCCTGCCGGAAGAAGCCCTGAAGGCGGTCCTTCTCGGCCTTCAGAACCGCGCGGGCCTCTACCTCCCGGGTGGTCTCCGTCACGGCACAGAACATGCCGCCGAGGCCGCCCGTCTCGTCATGAACCGGGCTGTAGGAGAAGGTGAAGTAGGCTTGCTCATCAAAGCCCCTGCGCCGCACGACCAGCGGCAGATCCTCTCGGTAGCTGGCCTCACCCGCGAGGGCGTTGCCGATCAGCGGCTCGATGTCTGTCCAGATCTCGGACCAGATGTCCCTGAAGCGCCCGCCCATGGCAGCCGGGTGCTTGGCCCCGAGGATCTCGGCATAGCCGTCATTGTAGAGAAACCCGAGTTCAGGCCCCCATGCCACAAACATCGGGAACCTGGAATTGAGCAGCAGGCTCACGACCGTGCGCAGGCTTTGGGGCCAGGACTGCGGCCTCCCGAGCGGGGATGCGGACCAGTCCATGGAGCGCATGACCGCTCCCGCTTCCCCGTCTCCGCCGAGAAAGTACAGTTCAGGTTTGGTAACATCAACGCGCATATGCACCCTCGGCACCTCGGCACGGCGGACATGGTCCTCTTGCGGCCGTCTCCCCGCGCGCGACCCAAATGGGGCGAATAGCGTCCCTGCCTTCGCGGCAGGGGATCAACGGGCACCTGACCCACGCACTGAGAGACTGGTCCGGGCTCATAAACCCGGGCGAAGAGGAGTTGATGGGCATTGATGAGGATACGACAGGATGGCTGGGAGGATATCGGGTGGCTAAATAAGCCAGGCAGCTACCTATGCAATGAGCTGAGTTGACGCGTTCTGCATGTCTCCCTGCATGCGGGCGCGATCGGTACCCACTGGCCCAGGGTTCGGCAAGGAATGCGAAGGCATCCGTCGCTTGCGACATTCCGGACCCATGCAAGGGCCACGCTGGCTGCCAGGCATAGGTTGACACCTGCCCCGCCTGACATAGCTACCGCTGCTCGCCGACAGGATCGGGCGTTCCAAGCCATCGCCTCCCGTTGTGCCTCCCGAAACTTCGCCTCCACGGGCGCCGTAGGCTACCCATGACTGACAATGACGCGCCCGAGGGCGCGGGAAGCAATCCGCTGTCCCTGGATGTTCAGGGAGACGGGCAAAGCATCGGTGTTCCCGCAGCCGGCGAGCACGAGAACGGCTCCTACAGCCCGACAGGTGGAGTTGGCATCCACCACTGGCAAAGGGCGGCAATCACGAAACCGAGTCTTGATGAGCGGGGCAGCGTGTTCTTCGCCGCCATCGAGATGACCCGGATGCCGATCATCCTCACCGATCCCAACCTGCCGGACAATCCTGTCGTCTTCGCCAACCGCGCCTTCCAGGACCTGACCGGCTACAACGAGGACGAGGTTCTGGGGCGAAACTGCCGCTTCCTCCAGGGCGCCCACACGGATCGGGAGGCCGTTGCCGAACTGCGGCAGGCCGTGGAGGAGAGCCGGGCCGTCTCGGTCGAGCTCCTGAACTACAAGCGGGACGGAACCCCGTTCTGGAACGCCTGCTTCATCGCGCCCGTCTTCGACAAGGACGACAAGCTCCTCTACTTCTTTGCCTCCCAGCTCGACGTGACGCGGCGGCGGACCTCGGAGCAGGCTTACCGCCAGGCGCAGAAGATGGAGAGCATCGGCCAGCTCACGGCAGGGCTCGCCCACGACTTCAACAATCTCCTGCAAGTGGTCTCGGGTAACCTGGAGCTGGCGCTGTCCCGCACGGACGACGAGTCGTTGCGCCGCCCGCTGGAGAACGCCAGTCGTGCGGCCGAGCGTGGTGCCAAGCTGACCAAGCAGCTCCTGGCCTTCGCCCGCAAGACCCGGCTCGAGGCCAAGCCCACGAACCTGAACACCCTGATCACCGAGTTCGGCGACATGCTGGAGAACTCGGTCGGTCCGCAGGTCGAGATCCAGCTTAACCTGCGCTCCCGGATACCTGCGGCCCTGGTGGATCCGGTGCATCTGGAGATGGCGGTGCTCAACGTGCTGATCAACGCCCGCGACGCCATGCCGAAGGGGGGCTGCGTCACGATCGGCACGTCCAAGGTGCACCTCAACGGGAACGCGTCCGCCCATAATCTCCCACCGGGCGATTACGTTGCGCTGACTATCAGCGACGAGGGCGAGGGCATGCCCCCGCACGTGCTCGAGCGGGCGATCGAGCCGTTCTTCACCACCAAGACCCAGGGTAAGGGCACGGGACTCGGGCTCGCCATGGTGCACGGCTTCGTGCAGCAGTCCCTCGGGCGGCTCGAGATCGAAAGCCAACGCGGCAAGGGCACGACCATCCGCATGCTGTTTCCGGCGGCTGACACGCAGGCGCATGCACCCCGTCGGCCGAGCCAGGATCTGGCGCACACGGAACCGAAGGGCCAGGCGGAGACGATCCTCGTCGTCGAGGACAGCAACGACGTGCTTGAACTCGCACACGAGCACCTCACGGCGCTTGGCTACACGGTCCTGACCGCGCGGGACGCCGACGAGGCCCTCACCGTGTTCGACACGGCCCAAGGCAGGATCGACCTCTTGTTCACCGATCTCGTCATGCCGGGCAGCATGAACGGGCTGGCGCTGGCCGATGCCGTCCGCGAGCGCTCGCCCGCCACCGGGGTTCTCCTGACCACGGGCTACAACGATGATCTCCTGACGGAAGGAAGGGCATCGGCCGGAGCTGACGTGCTCGGAAAGCCGTACCGTCGGTCCGATCTCGCCGACCGGGTTCGGGCCGCCCTGAACGCCCGCGGGCGCGAGCGGCGGATACCTGAGGCCGGCGCGTCGCGGGGACCGCGCCACGAGGGTTGAGCCCGTGTTGCCGACGGCGGCTGCGGGATTGCAAGCTCAAGGATGGTTCAGCCGATCATGACGTCGTTCGCCCTAACCGGAAACATGGATTCAGGCCGGCAGGTCCACTTCCAGGCACAGCTCCTCAATGCGGTCGAGCAGGCGGTTATCGCGACGGATCTCGATGGCGTCGTCACCTACTGGAACCGCTGCGCCGAGCGGCTGTACGGGTGGGCCGCCGAGGAGGCGCTCGGGCGCAATATCCTGGAGCTGAACATTCCCCCGGAAGGGCTGCCCCAGGCCGAGGAGATTATAGACTGTCTCAAGGCCGGCAAGGCCTGGTCGGGGGATGTCGTCCTGCGGCACAAGGACGGACATACCTTCCCGGTTCAGGTGACCGACGCGCCGGTGCTGGACGACGGCGGGCAGATGGTGGGCATCGTCGGCATCTCGATGGAGATCGGCGACCGGGTCCGCACCCTGGCGGCGCTTGCCAGCAGCGAGGAGCGGCTGCGGATCGCCCAGCATGCGGGAGGCATTGGTACCTTCGAGTGGAACATCCGCTCAGGCGAGGTGATGGTGACGGAGGAGTTCTGCCGCATCTGGGGGATCGGGCAGCACACGTCGATCCGGGTTGGTGCGTTCGCGGAGTTCGTCCATCCCGACGACCGTGATCTGCTCGCATCCTCGCTGGCCCATCCTCTTGAGGATCTGATTGGCTACACGGAATACCGCATCATCCGCCAGGATGATCGGCAGGTGCGTTGGCTGGCACGGCGCGGGGAGATCGTCCGCGACGAAGCCGGCGAGCCTTCCCGGGTCATCGGAGCCGTCTACGACATCACAGACCGCAAGCGGGCGGAAGAGCAGCGCCAGCTCCTGATGCAGGAACTGACGCACCGGGTGAAGAACACCCTGGCTATGGTCCAGGCGATCTCCACCCAGACGATGCGAAGCGCTGCTTCGCTGGAGGAGGCGGGCACCATCTTCGGCGAGAGATTGACGGCCCTTGCGCGGGCGAACGACACGCTGCTGCAAGAGAACTGGGCCAGTGCCAGCATCAGGGTGATCGTTGCAGGTGCCACCCAGTCGCACAATGATCACGGCCGGATCCATTGCAGCGGACCTGATATCAGACTTAGCCCTAAGGCAGCGCTTGCACTCTCCCTGGCCTTGCACGAGTTGTGCACCAATGCGGCCAAGTACGGGGCGCTGTCGGCCGACACCGGGCAGGTCGGGATCACGTGGCACGTGGCAGGGGACGGGGATGCTGCCCTGTTCCAATTCCGATGGCAGGAAAGTGGCGGTCCACCCGTCAAGGCTCCCGAGCGCAAGGGCTTCGGCTCGCGCTTGATCGAGCGAAGCCTCGCGGGGAGCTTCGGTGGACAGGCCGGGATCCGCTACGAGCCAGCCGGAGTCGTCTGGAGCATTGAGACCCCGCTGTCGGCCCTTCAGGAGCCAACCTCGGGCTGATCGGGCTCTGAGGCGCCGGCACGTCACCACTGTCAGCTTGTCCGTCGGCCGAGACGTTGAGCCGACTGCCGACGCTCTTGCCGTGGCAGTAAAGGTGCGAAGGTCCTGTTCTGGCACGAAGCTGCCCCTATCCGGATTTCCGCTTTAGCCGTGTCAGCGGACCTTCATTTAGTTTGCTCCAGCGAGTTATGACTCACTGCCAACCTTCTGTATCAGGCGAGCTGGAACCCCTCAGCTAACGGATGCGGTGATTATCCGGATGAACTAGGCCGGCTTTTCGTCCGATGCGGGAGCAGCAGGCTGTGGTTCGCTAATCTTTCCGTGCGCAGGATTGTAGCCGCTGTACCGTCACGAGATCAGCCGGAGGCGCTCATGACCCAGGCGCTGACCGCCAGGGGGCCTGGCGCCTGCTGAAGTAGGCTAGAAAACGTGGCTATCTTACCAAGGGCGAGTTCGACCAGATGTTTCGGCCAGACCTGCCGCCGGACTGCTTAGAGGCTCTCAAGCGCGAGCTGTGGAAGCTTCACATCAGCATCTTTGGTGATAGGGGATAAGCGCTGAGGTCACACACAAGGAGGTGAGGGAAGGGGCTCTGTTCCCTCAAACCAGGCGTGGATTGCGGCCTCGCGGGCGGTCTGCTCGTCCTCAAAGCCACAGTCGGTGGGCTTCTCGAAGCCGCAGACGTGGCACTGGACAGCAGCAGTGAAGCCAAGGTTACCCGTGGCAAAGCTCAGAACGGATGCTGCGTCGCAGGAACACTGTGGACAGAACCTCTGGCCCATGTGGTTCTTCCTTTCCCCAGCGATTGCTGCTGGTTGAGGTGAGACTAGCGCGAATGGAGACGCTTTCGAGCCGGGTAGTCTGCGACAAATTTGTGCAACGCACAATAACCAAGAGAGAATGTGGTGCTCATCAGAGCGGGGCATAAGGCCCTCGTTTGGGCCTACCATCTTGCCGCCCGGGATCCGACGGTTAAGCCGGTCGGGCACCGCTCCGTTGTTGGCAGTTCAGCACTTCGCTTCGCCTACTCTCGTTTTGCGCCGGTCATCTGGGACATAAAGATCTCCTGCATCTGCTCGAACCCTTTAAGGGTGGCAGGCAGCCAGGTTCTCAGCATGGCTTCAGGCTCCATAGCCCTGATGTTCGCGGCCATGCGGTCCTGCACCTCTCGCATGAGCTGCTCTTGCATGGGCTTCACGTCTGGCAGTCCGAGAAAGGCCCGTGCCTCCTCGGGTGTGCACTCAACGTCCATGGTGATCTTCATCTGACATCTTGCTCCAGCATTGAGACATAGGCTGCCGATCTTTGGTGTCGTACCAGACCTGAATATGCAAACGCCCCTGGCTTTGGACCAGGAGCGCGTCTCTAGGGTCAATCAGGCCAGACTACGCGGCCCGATTGGCCTCAGCCGTAGCGGCCCGGGCCGCATTCTCGGCGACACGGGCGGATAGCTCGGCTATCCGGCGGCTGTTGGCGAGGGTCAGCTCCAGATTGTCGCGCAAGAGCGAGCTTTGAGCCGCCAGGAACTCCGGGAGGCTCCGACAGCGAACCAGCGCATTCACTCCATCCAGGTTCTTCTGCATCCGCTCCTGGACCATCTCCAGGCACTCACCTGAAGCCTCCTGGATCCCACGAGCCAGAACGGCGCTGGACTGGGTGACTGCCTGCAGGTTCTGCGTCGCACGCTCGGTCAGCTGCTGCGTGCGCTGGCGGGCTGTCCCGGATACCTCTGCAACCTGATCTGTTATGCGCTGCGCTACTTCCGCGCCTGTGCTAACGCCTCTCCGCACCACCTCCTGGGCGGCCGTTGCAGCCTGCTGGGCGGTTCTTGGAGCTGCCCAGGCGGTGTTCACAACCGTCTCAGCTGCCTGCTGCACACGCTTGGCTTCCTCGCGCTCCCGGCGGGCAACCGCACGACGCTCCTCCGCCTCTGCACGCTCAGCGGCTTCGATCCTGGCCTGCTCGGCCTCAGCCTTCTCGCGCTCACGGCGGGCTTCGGCGCGGCGCTCCTCAGCCTCAGCGCGCTTTGTCTCCTCGATCTCAGCCTTCTCGGCTTCGATCCGCTCGACCACGGCTTCGGCTTCCTCATCACTCAGAGCCTTCAGAACAGCCGGGAGGAGTTCCTTCTTGTCATCCCGGACATGCTGCTGGAACACCCGCCTGAGCTCAGCCACTCGCGTGGCGAACTCCTCACTCTCCTTCGGCGTGTGGTCAAGCTCCGTCAGGAGTTTCCGGGTTGCCTTGTTGTCGTTGAGAGCCACGCGCACGAGGTCCTTTAGGTCCTTGTGCTTGCGCAGCACCGGAAACAGGTGCTGTTCCTCAAGGCTTGCGAGCAGCTCCAGCTCCTCCTTGAGATCAGAAAACAGCCTCTCGCGGGTCTTCACTGCATTCTCAGAGGTGTCAACGAGCTTAGCGAAGAGTTCGTTCGCGCGGGCTGGGCTGGTTTGGATCAGTTGGCGGATCGTTGTCATAGTCCCTCACGTGATCAGCCGATGCGTGTGGCTCGCGCATGTTTCGGCGCTGAGCCGGTGAACGCATTGGTAGCGGATTGGAATAGGCCTATAATGCAACGCTTGGGCCCGGCGGCTCGCGCTCTGTGGGATATCTCGCACAACAGAGCAATCGAGACAGTATGCTGCACTGCAGCATAGGTCAACGGCTGTTCTTGCGAATGGTTCCAGGCTGCTCCTCGGCTGAGCAATTCGGTAGGCCGGTTTGAGCTGATGGAGACGAACTCTGTCATTGAGACATTGGAGAGGTCTTTGTGGAGCTTGCCTCAGCCACCCTACTTTTCCATGACATATGTGCCGGGTGCATCCAGCAGAGGCGCGTGCTTGGCGCTGCCCATCGGGGGCGGTGCGCTCTTTCGGCCCGACCGAGATGAAAGCCAGGCGGTCCAATCCGGCCACCAGCTCCCCTCGTGGCGGCTTGCGCCCTGCAGCCACTGCTCGGGATTGCTCGCGGCTGCCGCTCCAGTCTCCCGGGTCCAGTAGGTTCCCTTGCCACCCGGGGGATTGATGATCCCTGCAATGTGACCGCTGGAGGCACGGACGAACCGCACCTCACCGCCAAAAAGCCGGGTGATGCGCCACGCCGCGTCCCACGGCACGATGTGGTCCTTCTCCGCCCCCACCGCATAGGTGTCTTGGCCGATGCGGCCGAGATCAAGCGCCTCGTCCTTGAGCGTGATCTTGCCCGGCTCAATCAGGTTGTTCTCAACATAGGTGTTGCGCAGGTACCAGCTATGGGCAGCGCGGGCCATGCGGGTGCCGTCGCTGTTCCAGTACAGGAGATCAAAGGCTGGCGGCTTGCTGCCCATCAGGTAGTTGTTGACCACGTTGGCCCAGATCAGATCATTCGAGCGCAGCAGGTTGAACATGTTCGACATCTCGCGGCTATCGAGATAGCCGCGCTCCATCATCTGCTGCTCAATCAGATCCACCCCCGGCTCATCCATAAAGACAGCGGTGTCGCCCACGCGCGAGAAGTCCTGCAGGGAGACCATGAAGCTGGCCGAGTTGAAGCGCTTGTCGCCCTTGGCCGCGAGGACCGCCAGTGTCATCGTCAGGAGCGTCCCACCGATGCAGTAGCCCATGGCGTTCACCGTGGGACTACCAGTAATCTCGCGCACCACGTCGCTGGCTTCCAGCGGTCCGAGGTCCATGTAGTCCTCGATGCCGATCTCGTCCATCGACGCATCCGGGTTCTTCCAGGAGACCAGGAAGACCGTGAACCCTTGCTCGACCAGGTAGCGCACCAGGCTGTTCTTGGGCTGCATGTCGAGGATGTAGTACTTGTTGATCCAGGGTGGCAGGATCAGCAGTGGCGTCTTGTGAACCTTCTTGGTTGTTGGCGCATACTGGATCAGCTCCATCAGGCGATTGCGATGGATCACCTTTCCTGGCGTGAGGGCAAGGTTCTTGCCTGGCGCAAAAGCCTCGGTGTCGACCATGCTCAGGCGCCCGGCCTGGAGGTCGGCGGCCAGGTTGGCGGCGCCAGCCGCAATACTGGTCCCTCCGGTCTCGACGGCTCGTTGAAGAGCGACAGGGTTCGACAGCAGGATCAGGGCAGGACTCATGGCATCCACGAACTGGCGCAGGTGGAAGTTGATGCGCTGCTGCTCCGCCTCACTTATGCCCTCCACATCGCCCTGCTGCAGGAGCCAATCGGACGCGAGCAGATAGATCTGCTGGAGAGTGCGATAGACCGGGTTGGCATGCCATTCATGAGCAGCAAACCGCTTGTCTGTGGTGGAAGCTGGTCTTTCGGCTGACGATGAGCCGGCAAGACCAAGCCAGCGCTGCCCTGCTTCGTGCCACACGTCGAGCGCGGAGCGCCACAGATCCTGATTGAGGTCCACGACGTCCAAGGCTGTGCCTGGTTTTCTCAGTGAGCGCAACCAGACGATACGCAGAGCCCGGGCGATCTCGGCCCAGTCGACGGGCACGACATCGCGCAGGGGATTGGCGTTCCACATCTGGTCGATGGAACGTAGGGTGGGATCCTGTGACAGGCTCCTCTGGAGCTGATCGACACCCCCGTCGATCAGACCCGAAACAGGGTTGTCCGTTGTCATCTGCCACCAGGTGGTCCCTGGGGCAGCCAAGGACTTTGCCGGGGTGGACATCTGGTCCATCCAGGAGGCCCAAAGCCTCAGCATCACATCGGGCCCGGGCAGAATCCCGTCCAGTTGAGCTTGGATTTTCTCCTTATCCTGATCCGTCACAGGTTCCTCCGAGACTTTATGGCTGGCGCTCTCAGGCACATCTCTGCTTCGGATTAGCATCTAGATGATGCCGACCGTTCTGCTAGCAGGTTTGGTAGGGTGAACTGGGCGAAAACGGATGAGCCGCGGAACGGGTTCAAACGGCACCGGAAATCGTGATGATGAAAAACGGGGGCACCCTTCGGCTGACTCCCAGCATATCCGCTGTGCTGTCACAGAATGACCTATGATCAGACCGGAAGGTCTATTCTCCCGCGGTGAGCGGACATTTGGCGAGCATGCCTAAACTTCCCAAGTTGACCCTAAGGAGACTTTGGAGCAGGTCACACGTCCAAAGAGATTAGAAAAAGCAAGTGCTCAAGAGATCCATTGTGGAGCGGCGAGCCGTTCCTTGCCTTGAAGGTTGAAGCGGTCCAACCAGAGGGTTCGACCGTACGGAGCCGATGCCCCAAGACTGTGGCACCGGACGCGACAGCTGAGCGTTGGTTGCACATGGCAGATGCTCTTAAGCTTGCTTCAGCGCGGACTGAGGATACACCCGGGGTTGTTGCCTCGGCAGTGTATGCCGATGGCCAAAGGATTGCCGAGGTTCCGATTGAGGACGTCGGCGAGTGGTCTCGCAAGCCGGG
This sequence comes from Microvirga sp. BSC39, assembly GCF_000739015.1. Lineage (GTDB taxonomy): Bacteria > Pseudomonadota > Alphaproteobacteria > Rhizobiales > Beijerinckiaceae > Microvirga. The sequence goes on along the minus strand of NZ_JPUG01000022.1, from coordinate 25,905 downwards.
GCACGTGGTCTGGATCGGCCTGCACGAACCAAGTTTGGACCTCCTGCGACGCCTCCAGGCAGAGTTCGGGCTGCATGAACTCGCCATCGAGGATGCGCTCAAGGCCCACCAGCGGCCGAAGCTCGAACAGTACGGCGAGGCTTTGTTTGTGGTCGCGCGCACAGCCCAGATGTTGGAGGGCCGAATTGCGTTCGGTGAGACCCATGTGTTCGTGGGGCAGGGTTACGTGGTCTCCGTCCGTCATGGGCCCTCAACCTCCTACACTCCAGTGCGCGAGCGCTGTGAGGCATCGCCAACCGCGCTCTCGGCCGGGGAGGACTACATCCTCTATGCCTTGCTCGATTTCATCGTCGACAACTACATGCCCGTGATCGAAGCGATCCAGACGGAGGTTGAGGATATCGAGGACTGCATCTTGGCCGAGACATACACGCAATCCCGTGTGGGCCGGCTCTATCAACTCCGCCGGGATCTGCTGCGCCTGCGCAATGCTGCCGTCCCCTTGGTAGAGGTGTGCCGGCGGCTTGAGCAACCGGGCCTGCCGGGTATCGATGCCTCACTCTATCCGCTCTTCCGCGACGTCTCCGACCACATCCGCCGGGTGCAGGAGGAGATCGAGTCCCTGCGCGAGGTGCTGGCCTTCGCCTTTGAGACCAGCCTGATGGCCGGGCAGGCGCAGCAGACCGAGATCACCCGCAAGCTCGCGGCCTGGGCTGCCATCCTGGCCGTGCCGACCGCGGTGGCCGGCATCTACGGCATGAACTTTGAGCACATGCCAGAGCTGGAATGGCAGTACGGCTATGCCTTTGTGCTGGTGATCATCGCGTCGGTGTGCGGCTGGCTCTACTGGCGCTTCCGCCAAAACGGCTGGCTCTAAGACTTGCTGTCGATGGAGTGTTTCTGCCGCTACGCTGAAACCCATTGCTGGATCGGCAGTTCCTCTCACTAACTTGTGATAGTCGCCCGCGGCCCGAGCCGGCGCGACGAGCATACGAGACCAGGACCCAAGGAGAGCATCATGTCACACGACGCCTCAGGCGACGTGCGCCTGCCCCATGTCAACGACCTTCACCCCGATGTCGCCACCTTGATGATCGCGCGGGCTTTTGCCGAGACTTACCGGGATGTGCTCGATGCACCGGTCCCGGAGCCGCTCGTCGCGATCCTGCGGCAGATGGAAATCAGGGATGTCGACCATGACCGCGATGCAGCCTGAGCCACACCTTGCGCTGATCGTAGAAGATGATCCTGATGTCAGGGCACTCGCTGCCGTCCTGCTGGAGGAAACCCCGCTCAACGTGGTGGAAGTCGAGAGCGCGGAGGCAGCCCTAGATTGTCTTCAGGAGCGCGGCGGCGAGGTGGCGATGATGTTTGCCGATGTTCGCCTCCCGGGAGAGACGGATGGAGTCCAGCTCGCCAGGGCTGCATGCACGCTCTGGCCAACGGTTCGGGTCGTGCTCACCTCGGGCGATCCGGGCGCCGGGCTGGCTGACCTGCCCGAGTGCGTCACCTTCATGCCAAAGCCCTGGCGCGGCCTCGACGTGCTGGTCCAAGCCGATAAGGCAATCCGTGATCCCCAGCCGCCGGTGACCTGACATGGGACAGGATACAATTGACGAGGCGACAGTCGTCCTTCTGGTGGAGGATGAGCCGCTTGTGCGCATGACGGCCGCCGACGAGCTGGAGGAGGCGGGCTTTCAGGTGTTGGAGGCGGCGAATGCCGACGTTGCCATAGCAGTTCTGGAGAGCCGCTCTGAGGAGGTCCAGGTCCTGTTCACGGACGTCGACATGCCCGGATCGATGGACGGCCTTGAGCTTGCCGAACAGGTTCATCGGTGCTGGCCGCATGTGCTCCTGCTGATCTCCTCCGGCTACGCCCGACCGCATCCCGACGAGATCCCGGACCACGGGCGCTTCATGCCGAAGCCCTACTACGGGCCCACTCTCGTGCGGCATATCACGGAGATGATGCAGGCTCAGTGAGGATTTGAGGAAAGATGATGAGGCCACTCGGCCGGGGAGGAAGTGATCCTCAGCAGCAGCCCTGCACGAGGTTTCTGGTCGCGAGCGCATCGCCTGTAGCGGCAAAGGCCGCCGTGTTGTCGAAGATGCACCAGGTCTCAATGTCCGCTGCGGCGTCCCTGGCGAGCACCCCTGCAATGGCCGTGAGATATTCCAGGCTGTAGGCAGAGTAGTAAATCCGAGGCGAGCCGTGCAGGCGGTAGTACGAGAGGCCGCGCCAGCCACCCGGCTCGTCCGCGCCCTGGACCGGGGCTGGGTCGGCAGCGACGCGGGCAATCCGAAACCCGTCGAGCAGGGCCTCGACTTCGGGTGTGAACCAGGATGGATGACGGGGCTCGCAGACGATGCCGCCATGAGCCCGGTTCCTCAGCTCGCTCAGGAAGCCGTCAGCAACGTCAGGCTGGAAGGTTAGACTTGGGGGCAGTTGGACCAGCAGCGGCCCGAGCTTTGATCCAAGGCCGCTCACCTCCGACAGGAACCGATCCAGCAGGTCACCGACGTCTTTGAGCCGACGCTCGTGGGTGATGGCCTTCGGCACTTTCACGGCAAAGCGGAAATCCTCCGGCACCGAGGCCGCCCAGCGCTCGTAAGTGGCAGTTCGATGCGGGCGATAGAACGAGGAATTGATCTCGACCGCGTTGAGGACGGCGCCGTAGCGCTCCAGGTGCGACCCCGCTACCGGGAAGGGTGCCGCATGCTCCTTCGGGATGCTCCAGGCGGCAGTGCCGGTCCGGATTGTGGCAACCGCTCCGTCTGGGGCTGGACTAGGGCCTCCGGATGCGGTGCGGTCCGGGTCAGGAGGTGCCCGCATGCTCCCTCACTCGGCGAAACGGACCAAGGCGCGCAAACCCTCGATCAGGAGCTTGCGCTGGTCGTCTGGCACGGAGCCTTGGCAGGTGGCATCCACGAGCGCCTCCAGTTCCTGCCGGCTCGGGCGGCGCTCGCGGATCTCACGCGCCCACATGGCGATCTGCGATGCCTTGCCGGCACACGACGGACACTCATCAACGATCTCACGCGCCAGGGTCATGATCTGGTCAAGGGGGCTGGTGTCAGGGTCGGTGGGCATGGGTGGACCGCTGTCGCTCAGGGCTGACTGTAAGCTCCGGTCATTTGGAACAGCCTTACTGCGCCAACGCAAGTATACCGCGGGCTGTTCCGGCTCGCGTGAGATGGAAACCTCTGCACAAGCGAGCTTCGATTGGCCGCGTATAGCACTTCCATGATGTAAGGCCTTGGGCCGATTCCCGGGCCGGAGCAGACCCGAGGAAGAGCATGAGTACTTCAGAATTTGCCTCCGATCCAAGCGTTCGCGAGAAGCCTCCAGGCGGGGTCAGAGGTGAATACTGGCCATTCGGGAGGCGGGTCTACTCCTGCCAAGGCTCCACGAGCCCGGAGCTGTTCGGACGCAGCGTTACGCGGTAAGCGACCTCCTGCCCGGTGACGGCGGAGCCGGCCGGAGCACAGATGACCTTGAATGCCGTGCCCCGATCATCGGGAACGACCTCTATGACCCTCGTGGCCACAGGACAGGCGAACCCGCTGTCCCTGACCCAGGAGGCATATCGCTCCAGAACTGTCAGGGACCAGACATCACTCTGGGCAGCGGAGATGCCGGGGAGGAGGGCGGCGATGACTGCTACGGCTACGCGCATCCCGACCACCTCCCTATGCCCTGCCGCACACCTGGAGGAGCAGGGCATCCGTGACCGTAATCTATGGCGCCTGCACGCCTTGATCGACGAGCGGATCACGCCCAATCAGGATCCAAGCGCTCCCTGAAGGGCAGCCTTGGTCGCCGAGTCGGGCTCGAACTCCTCCCCCTGCTCGACAGAGAGCATCTGAGCGAGCCTGGATCGCGCCCGGTTCACCCGGCTCTTAATCGTGCCGACGGCTACCCCGCACACCTGAGCTGCCTCCTCATACGACAGCCCTTCGGCCCCAACCAGTAGCAATGCCTCGCGCTGGTCGAGCGGGATCCCCGCCAGAGCCTTGCGGAAGTCCTCAAAGTCGAGACGGGCTCCCTGCTCAGGTGGGACCGAAAGCCGGGCCGCGTACGATCCATCAGCGTCCTCAACTTCGCGCCGTCGCTTCCGGTATTCGGAATGGAAGAGGTTGCGCAATATGGTGAACAGCCAGGCATTGAGGTTTGTACCGACCTCGAAACGGTGGATGTTGGCCACGGCCCGCACCAGCGTGTCCTGGACCAGATCGTCGGCGCGGTCAGCATTGCTGGCCAGCGACATGGCAAAGGCGCGCAGGCTCGGAACAGTCGCCAGGATCTCGTCGCGCAGGCGCGGATCAAGCGTCAAAGGGACGTCCTCCGCGCGAGCCCCTGATCAAGAAGGGCCGGGAGCCGTTCCGGCACTGGCTCACGAAGGATGCTGTCGTAGTACCCGCGCAGCTCTTGCCCGAGCCAACTCAGGTCGGCAGGACCGAGTGTGCCGCGCCCGAGCACGAACTCGCAAGCTTCGGGAAGTTCTGCTTCCGGGAAGGCGATCCCGTCTGCCTCCGCGTCATCGTCCATAGGAACTCCACTGTCAAAGCCTAGCCGTGCGGGCGAACGTGTCAGCCAGTACGAGGTTCCTTGCTTTCCCAAAGACTGACGAGCGCCAATCCCTATATCGGGGTGCAGAGGCACTGCTGGAACCCTGCGCCGGCATGACGGTGACCGAAGGCCGGACGAAGCCTCATCGGGAGCGTCGGCATTGAACAGGCGCACCAGCGGCTTATCCTCGACAATCAGGATCACAGGAGGAGCATCGGACGGGTTCGTCGGCATGGCAGTGCCCTACGCATCTGCGCACGTCTTCCGGCGAACCGTCATGGCCACTGCAACAGACAGCACAGGCTCGCCCTGTTCATCCCTGACCCGCACACAGATCTCAGGGCTGAGGCGCTTGGGAAGGTTATATTGGCCGATCTCGGCCGCAGCCCCGACGGCCATAGCTTCGGCGGCATTCAGATCCTCCAGCTCAAGGCCCTCATCATCACGGGTGAAGCTGTCCCCGTCCAACACGTCGAAGTAAAAGCGACGCAAAGCTATTTCTCCTGTTTTGCCTGGTACGTGCGAACCACAGGAGAAGCCGTTTGTTCACCAGAGACGATGAATACTTCGGTATTTTTAAATGTGTTACTTCAAGGCAGTTAACCTATGTGATGCCTGCGGTGGCATAGATCCTTAGAGCCCGCCGCGCTGAGCGGCGCGTTTGACAAGCTGCGGCGTGAGCTGGGCGACCGCTTCAAGAGGTTGGAGTTGCCAGCTAGTGGTGAAAACCTGACGCTTGGTGCCCAGCGTCGAACCGCTGCTTTGGGCAGGTTTTGGCCTCGTTTGCCGCTACATCCCGGGAGAACTTTCCAACAACGCTGCATCAAAAGCCAAGCCAGAGCGTTTGCGTCCAAGCGCGCCGTTCTAAACGTGAGGGACCCGATCCAGTGGCCACAGCCAAAGCAGTCGTCTCTAACCCGTCTCTTCTCCGCGCCGAAGCGGACGGAGGCTGTCAGTGATACATGCTGTGCGCCGGGGACAGGGACGACCCCTGCTCCTCATCCATGGTTTGGGTGGAAGCTGGCGGTCCTGGAGCACCATCCATCTTGCCCTTGCTGACAAGCGGGAAGTGATCGCAATCGATCTGCCCGGCCACGGCGGCACGCCCGCTGGAGTCGAAAGCGGCACCTTCATAGGCCTCGCCAATAGCGTTGATCGCTTTATTGCCGAACAGGAGCTTTCGGGTATCGATGTTGTTGGCAGCTCGATGGGCGCGCGGCTTGTACTGGAGCTGGCCCGCCGTGGGAGCGTCGGCGCGGCCGTTGCCCTCAATCCCGGCGGGTTCTGGCGCGGATGGGAGCGGACGTTCTTTCGCACAACCATCGGAGCATCCATTCGGTTGGTCCGTGGTCTCGAGCCTGCCCTGCCCATACTATCGCGCAACGTCGCGGCGCGGACGGCTCTCTTGGCGCAGCTCTCGGCACGACCGTGGGCCCTTGCTCCCGAGCTTGTCACGACCGAGTTGAAGAGCTATGCCGCGACGCCCACCTTCGACGCTCTGGTTCAAGACTTAGCCGAGGGGCCGGAACAGCAAGGACCAGCCGCACCTGGTTCTGGTCCGGTGATGATCGGCTGGGGCCGCCAAGATCGCCTGTGTCTGCCGCGCCAAGCAGCTCGTGCGCAGGAGGCGTTCCCGACGGCCAACCTGCATTGGTTCGACAAGTGTGGCCATTTCCCGATGTGGGATCAGCCCAAGGAGACGATACGACTCATCCTCGAAAGCACAGGTGGCAACGGCGACAAACCCACTGCAAGAACTTGAACAGCCGCCTTGCATCAGAGGCGAGCATTACTTCTCGGGTAACAAGTGTCAGACTTCAACCACTAGGTCCGCTAATCCCCATCCTGAGCCCCCGCAAAACGTGCTCACGATCGGCCGGATTGATCGTGAAGGTGAGCCCACCCGAGCCGCGGCGTCATCAGGGACAATGTGCCAATCGCATGAACCTTTGTGTGACCGCAAATACACATCTCTCATCGCATAAGTCAGGGACGCAATCTTACGATCCGCCCCTGGGGCCGTGCATTACTGCTTCTTTTCGCCCGAGCGCGTGGTTGTCGAGCCAGTAGTCTTGGCTGAGAATGCCTCTCTCAGTTCACGTGCTGCGAGGTCTTGCGCTTTATCAGCATCTGCGACGGCGGGAGCCATGCCAAAGAACTCATGCGTGGCACCCTCGAAGTTCTGATAAGTCACCTTGGAGCCTGCCGCTTTCAACTTCTCAGATAAGTTTTTGCCCTCGGTCATCAGCGGGTCGATCTCGGCTGTGATCACGGTCGCATCCGGCAAATCCTTCAGATTTGCTTGGACGAGGTTCAGCCTCGGGTCCTTCAGATCAGCCTCAGTCTGCACGGTGTTCTTCGCAAACCACTCCATAGCCTGCTTGCTCAGTGGGATCGCATTCTCATTTTCCTTATAGGAGGCGGTGGTCGTGTCAGTGCCTGCTACAGGATAGATGAGGAGCATGTGGGCAGGTTGCTGGAACTTGCCATCACGGGCTGCAATCGCCACATTAGTAGCCAGATTGCCGCCTGCTGACTCCCCTGCTACGGCAACCCGGGTCGGATCACCACCAAAGGACTGCGCGTTCTTGGGCACCCAGGAGTAGGCCGCAATGGCGTCCTCGTGGGCTGCCGGGAACTTGTGCTCCGGTGCGTGGCGATACTCCACAGACACCACGATGGCATTGGCTTTCTTGGCGAGAGCCATAGCGGAGGCTTCATAAGTGTTGATGTCGGCAATCACCCATCCGCCACCATGGTAGAAGACCACCACTGGCAGCGCACCTTGAGCCCCTTCTGGCTTGTAGACCCGCGCAGGCAGGTCACCTGAAGGGCCTGAATAGGTGATGTCCTGTTTGGCCACCTTCATCTGCGCCATAAGCGCATCTGGGTCCTTGCCTTCGTCCTTCAGCAAAGCTTTGACGGCATCAGCAGGTGTCGGACCTTTCCGGGTCTCTTCGACGGACTGCGTGCCAAGGGGCTTAGCCCCGAGTTCCTGAAGCTTGGCGATGAGACGGCCCATGTCGGTATCGGCACGTTTCATGGTGCCGCTGTCGTCCATTCTGCTGGCTCCTTGCAGCGCTGAGCTGTCCATCTACATGGCCGGCGCTGCAGGGGAGGGCTGAGATTGGCTCTGTTGTGCCTGTGCGGTTGAACTGAGTGCTTGAGCGTTTGCCAAAGCAAAGAGCGAAACAGCGGCAAGAGCCGCTCCTCGGGTCATGGCCATTTCGGAGTCCTTTGGTGGAAACTGCCGATATTAACCTGTGTTAATTTCAGCCAATGTCCGACAACGAGCCCAGTCACCTTAGTGTTCCACACGAACCAAACGTCAACAGCCGTGGTGATCGAGATTTCCATAATGCATAGCAATGATGATCATGGATAGGAATAGAACTGCGAGAGATGCAAGTCGGAGTCGTTCAGCAGCCATTTCTGCCGGGCCTAATAATGCTCAACCACGAGACTGAACCGCGATCAGAAACCCCTTCTGCGCATGGAGAGGTGTATGTCTCTGCCCCACTCATCTGAACTCGATGGCTGCCGCAAAGAGGGACTTTGCAGGACGAGCTTACAAGAGGTTCATCAGTCCGCGGTCTGATTGGGGGTCAACTCAGTCTCGATGGGAACAGCGCTGCGCCTGAGGCGTCTTCGGTGAGTATCTGTTGCCGCTCAAAAATCTGTCGCTGGAGTTTGCCACCTTGGAAGCCCCTCCACTTGAACGCAAGCTCGTCGCCATACTCGCTGCTGATGTAGCGGGCTACAGTCGCATGATGCACCAGGACGAGGACGCGACCCTCGCCACCCTCACCACTCACCGCACAATCATTGATGATCTGATCATCGCTGGGCGAGGGGAGATTTCCGGTACCGCCGGCGACAGCGTCCTGGCCGAGTTTGCCAGTGTTGTCGATGCCGTGCACTGTGCGGTGGCCATTCAGCAGGCCCTGCACAAGGCGAATGCCGCCATGCCAGCCGAGCGCCAGATGAGCCTGCGCATCGGCATCAATGTTGGTGATGTTCTGGTCAAGGATGGCACCATCTTCGGCGATGGCGTCAATGTCGCCTCGCGTTTGGAAGCCCTGGCGGAGCCCGGCAGCGTGTGCATCACGCGCGGCGTGCGGGACCATATCCGCGATCGGGGCGAGTACGAGTTCGAGGATCTCGGCGAGCACAGCGTCAAGAACATTGCCCGTTCCGTTCGCGCCTTCCGGATCATGTTCGATCCGAGTGCTACGACTGAACTCGGAGAGGTTGCCGGGCCCCCGGAGGCGTCCCTCTCGAGCGAAGCCACCTCGAACGTGCCGCAGGATGCAATCGAGCTTGAGTTCTGGCAGTCAGTTCAGACCAGCGGGGCTGTCGAGGAGTACAGTGCCTACCTAGACCGGTACCCGGACGGGATCTTTGCCCCTCTGGCCCGGGAACGTCTCGCCAAGCCTGACACCTTGGAGCGGCCTCAACCTGTGCCGGAGAGCTCTGCCGTCGAACTCGCTTTCTGGGATACGGTTAAGGAGAGCGACAACCCGGCGATGTTCCAGGCCTACCTTGAGCAGTTCCCCGCAGGGTCGTTCAAGGCTCTGGCAGAGATCCGCTTGGCTGAACTGAGCTATCCAGCAGACGGTGGTGAGCAAGCCTCGCCCTAGGTACTGGAAATAATCCTCTCGCCTGATAAATGAAGGTAGTCCTGTTGAACGGAACCGAACCCGTCGTGCTGGCGGGCAGGCGGGTCAAGGCGGCGGCTTCGTGATCGCCCGACATAGCCAGAAGGTTTGGGTGCACATTTGTGGCTCTCACCCTGTTCGTTGCGCTCGGCAAATGAGACTTGCGATCCAAGCTCTCGGTACTGTCAAGCAACGCTCAAGCCTGCTTAGTAGCAAGCGGACCTTCGGTTCAGCATCCGCGTTGATAGATCCTCAGTGCGTGGAGAACGCATTCACACCTCGGGGTGCCCATGAACTTCCAGGATCCGAACACCATCCACGAAGGAGGGCAGCCCACCGATCCTCAACCCACGCGCAAATCCAGAATGAGGGAGGGACGCCCTTACCCCCTTGGCGCCACGTGGGACGGAGTCGGCGTGAACTTTGCCCTGTTCTCAGCCAACGCTACGAAGGTTGAACTCTGCCTGTTCGATCACACCGGCGAGCGTGAGCTGGAGCGCATCGAGTTGCCTGAATACACGGATGAGGTCTGGCACGGCTACCTGCCGGACGCACGTCCCGGGACCGTCTACGGCTACCGGGTCCATGGTCCCTACGAGCCTGCCGCAGGACATCGCTTCAATCCCAACAAGCTCCTGCTCGACCCTTATGCCAAGCAGATCGTGGGACAGATTACCTGGAACCCTGCGCTGTTCGGCTACCAGGTGGAAACGGCCGACGACCTCACGTTTGATCGCCGTGACAGTGCTCCGTTTATGATGAAGAGCCGCGTCATCGATCCAGCTTTCACATGGGGACGCGACCGTCGCTTGCAGACAGCATGGGAGAAGACTGTCATCTACGAGACGCATGTGCGCGGCTTCACGATGCGCCACCCGACTGTGCGAGGGGGTCTGCGGGGCACCTATGCCGGCTTGGCCAGCCAGGAGGCCATGGATTACATCCGCTCCCTCGGCATCACCGCCATCGAGCTCCTGCCCATTCACACCTTCGTCAACGACAGCAACCTGACTGAGAAAGGGCTGAAGAACTACTGGGGCTACAACACCATCGGGTTCTTTGCTCCAGCCCGCCGGTATGCTGCCAACCCGGACTTTGCCTTCGCAGAGTTCAAGGAGATGGTGGCACATCTTCATGCGGCCCAAATCGAGGTCATTCTGGATGTGGTCTACAACCACACCGCTGAGGGTAATGAGCTTGGACCGACACTCTCGTTCAAGGGCATCGACAATGCATCCTACTACAGGCTCGCACCAGATCCCCGCTACTACATTAACGACACCGGGACCGGCAACACGGTCAATCTGAGCCACTCGCGGGTGCTGCAACTTGTCGGGGACAGCCTGCGCTATTGGGTGCAGGAGATGCATGTCGATGGCTTTCGCTTTGATCTCGCAACGATCCTGGCCCGGGAGCCACACGGCTTTGATGAGGATGGGCGATTTCTCGACACCTGCCGGCAGGATCCGGTGCTCAGTCAGGTCAAGCTCATCGCGGAGCCTTGGGACTGCGGACCGGGCGGCTACCAGGTTGGGCGCTTCTCGCCTGGCTGGGCGGAGTGGAACGACCGCTACCGGGACACGGTCCGCGCCTACTGGAACGGAGAGCAAGGCAAGCTGTCCGAGCTTGCCTCGCGGCTTACCGCCTCAGCGGACATCTTCAACAAGCGCGGACGCAGGCCCTGGACCTCAGTGAACTTCGTCACAGCCCATGACGGGTTCACGCTGAATGATCTTGCCTCCTACGAGGCCAAGCACAACGAGGCGAACGGAGAAGACAACAAGGACGGGCACAACAACAACTTGTCTGTGAACTACGGTGTCGAAGGTCCAACCAGCGATCCGGCAATCCGCAATCTGCGCTTCAGGCATATGCGCAACATGTTAGCGACCCTTCTGCTCTCCCGCGGCACGCCTATGATCCTGGCCGGTGACGAGTTCGGCCGTTCGCAAGGGGGCAACAACAATGCCTACTGCCAGGACAACGAGATCTCCTGGCTGGACTGGCAGGGGATCGATCCTGATCAGAAGTGCCTGGCCGAGTTCGTTCAGAAGCTGCTGGCCATTCGGCGGTCCCTGCCCATGCTGCGACGGGGACGGTTTCTGATGGGCGAGTACGACGAGGATCTCGGGGTCAAGGACGTGACATGGCTTGCGCCGGCAGGCGATGAGATGACGGTCGAGCACTGGGAGGATCCTAACGGGCGCTGCATGGGCATCCTGTTGGATGGTCGAGCCCAGGAGACGGGTGTGCGCCGCTTAGGGTCGGACTCGACGCTGCTCGTGATCCTGAACGCCCATGAGGACGTGGTGCCCTTTAAGCTGCCGGCGGCGGCCGGTGGTAGTCGATGGGTGCGCCTGATCGACACGAACCAGGACCGGAACGATGATCTCGAGGACTGTGAATTCGGACGTGTGTACGAGGTGACCGGGCGCTCGCTCCTGCTGTTCATCCTCAGACCGGCGCGCCAGAAGGGGCAGCCAACGGACGCGGATCGCTCATTCCAGCATGTCCTGGACGCTTTTGAGACGGTCACCTCAACGCCAGTCGCCCTTCCGCAAAAGACACTTTGGTGAGCGTAAGCGCCCTGAGCCAGCCTCTGGGGTCAGCCAGCGCTTAGAATTTCGCACTGCCTGGGAGACGTCCTGTCTAAGAGGTGATTGCATGGCGCGCTACTATTTGAATATCCATGACAGGGCACAGAGTGCGCGCGATGACGAGGGCTCCGAGTTCGACAGCCTGGACGCGGCTGTGCAAAGCGCTCTCACGTCGGCGGGTGAGATCGGCCGGAGCCTCCTGGGGAAGGGTGATACCGGCGACATCGTCAACAAGGTTTGGAACGAGCACACCCAGCGGGTCTGCACCGTAACAGCTTCGATGAGGATCGATCGGCACGCTGCACCACCTCGGTGACCTCATCCCTGGAGCGCCTAATTTCGAGAGGCGTTCTCATAGAACTGTACTGCCAAGTTTGAATGTCGTTGATCGATGGACGGGAGAGGGGCCCGGGGACGAGTGGTCTTCGGCAAAGGGAGCCCCGCTCCAGTAACGGAATGGGGCTCAGTCTACGGAGATCGGTCAAGGAGACCTGCCCAAAGGCAGGTTGCCTCCGCAGAGGATCAACCGCACATCCTCATCAACGTTCCTCCCCATCACGGTCTAGTAGAATGGACGGCACAAAGTCCCCAGTAAGATGGATAAGAGCTTTTCACGGATGATGAGCGGCTATTTGCGCTTGTCGTTGTCGAACACCTTAGGGTGGCTCGTAGGTGTCCCGGAGGTCGACGACGGGCCCGTCGTCCCGGCAGTCGTGGGGCGTGACCGTCCGCGCATGAAGTACCAGATAAGGCCGGCAACGATTGCCAGACCAATGATGATCCACAGCCAGGGGGTGTCGCCTCCGTCTGTTGCCGGTGGGGCGGGTGAGCCGGGCGTGGCGGGCGGGGTGGCCTGGGCAAGTGCCTCATTCATCGCAGCGAGCGTCACGATCGTAAAAGCATGGAGCCTGTTGAGCATCATGTTCCTTTCCGCCCGCAAGGGCTGCGGATCAACGTCGGCCGGACGCCCACGTTCCTCACACGGTGAAAGCGCGAGCCTCGCGGCCCTGGGACACCTCACTTGCCATGGGGCAGCCCGTTCGCCGCCATGGGGTGAGCTATCGGTCAGCCCAGCGGGAGGAGACCTCCTCATGGGTCGGCAAGCGCCCGTAGGGGTGAACTGATCGACGGCATCCGGCAGGTGATCCGAGAGCTCCGCCAGCAGTTGCTGCCGCAGCATGCCCGTCTGTTGCTCCAGCTCATCGATGGCATCAGGACCAAGGGCGTGCGAGAGTTCATCCGGTGCAAGCCTGCGGTTCTGGCCCGTGCCCACCCAGGAGTCGGCATGGTCGCCATAGCCGTTCTGGAGGAACTGATCGAGCAGGCTACCCAGCCCACCTCCAGCGGAACTGTGACGGGCGTCGGTCATGGCGGTGCTCCTGTTCGGCCTGCCAACCCCTTGATCTGCGAAAGGTTCAGTAGGGCTGCGTTGTTTGAGGCCGAATATTGCCTCGCCTGGGTCCTTGGGCCCCGCCGTGCTCACACCCGTCGTTGCGGAACTCCCATGCCCAGAACCCGTTGGCCTCGGTTCACCTGAGAGTAGCGATGACCACCCCAACAACACCGACGGGCATACACGCGGCCGACGAGGAGCACATCCCCGTTCTCGATGAGTCCCTGAGGGGCGGCGCTCACACTGTCGCCGAGGAGGTCATCCCGCTCGTTGAGGAGACCGCGAGCATCGGCAAGCGAGAGGTCGTGACCGGGCGCGTGCGCGTGCAAACGGTCACCGACACCATCGAGGAACTCGCCCGTGCGGACGTGCAGCGGGAGAGTGTGGAGGTCACCCGCGTGCCAATCGACAAGGTGGTCGAGACTGCACCCGAGATCCGAACCCAAGGCGACGTGACCATCCTTCCGGTCGTCGAGGAGGTGCTCGTCGTCCAGAAGCTTCTCGTCCTCAAGGAGGAACTGCACATTCGGCGCCGCGTCACAACAGAGACCGTAGAGGTGCCGGTCACCCTGCGCAAGCAGCGCGCCATCGTGGAGCGAGTGGCTCCCGATACCACAGCCCCCGAGGAGGAGGTAACCCAATGAGTTCCGGAATGACGACAGGATCCACAAGCAGTAGGTTGGTGACGGCATTCTTTGACAGCCGCACCGATGCCGAGGAGGCCATCAGCCGTCTTCATGCGGCGGGCATTGCCCGTGACGGCATCCGCCTGACCCCCAGCGAGCAGGACACCGGCACCTCGAGCAGCACGGGTACGCAATCGTTCCCTGAGGCCAGCAACAGCCTGTGGGAGTCGCTGCGCGATCTATTCCTGCCGGACGAGGACCGCCACACCTACGCCGAGGGACTGCGCCGTGGCGGGTACCTGGTGTCGGTGCAGACCCGCGATTCCGACTATGAGCGGGTGATCGACATCCTTGATGATGAGGGCACGATCGACATTGACGAGCGCTCCAGCTCCTGGCGCTCCGAAGGTTGGACGGGCACATCGGATGTGCTGTCCGGCAGCACGGCCAATCTGACCACAGGCGCCTCCCGCACCTCCAGTACCGCCGCGAGCACCGGATCCGCATTGGGTGCGACCTCGGTGAGCACATCCTCAGAGCGTGTCTCGGGACGGGATGAGGTGATCCCAGTCGCCGAGGAGGAACTGCACGTTGGAAAGCGCGACGTGAGCCACGGCCGCGTGCGTGTTCGGTCCTACGTGGTCGAGCGGCCGGTCAGTGAGCAGGTGAGCCTGCGCGAGGAGCACGTGGAGGTGGAGCGGCGTCCCGTGTCCGGCGCTACGCACGCTGGGGATCCCTTCCAGGAGCGCACAATCGAGATCGAGGAACGCGGTGAGGAGGCGGTGGTCTCCAAGGAAGCCCGTGTGGTCGAAGAGGTTGTGGTTCGCAAGGAGGCCGAGCAGCGCACGGAGACGATTTCCGACACCGTGCGCAAGACCGAAGTCGACGTCGAAGACGAGCGCGGCACCGGTGTCAGCGGCACCGGAACGACTGATCGGAAGGTGTAGCCGTCCAACACATCCCGGCGCTCCGCCTCCTTGGACCAACCCTGCCGGAGGCGGAGCGCCATTAGGCCCGAACGTTGGGACACCCACGGAACACCGCGGAATGGCTCTCCAGGCCATTGTGCTCATAAAGGTCAGGAGCTGGCACTTCTCAGAAGCAAGCCGAAGGTCGGCTTCGGGCGGAAACAGCGGACGTTCCTGAAGGCCGGAGATCGTCGCTGGGTGACCCCTTCCGGACGTTCCGGTTCTCTGGGAGCCACTACGTGCCTCTAGGAGCCGAGCTGCTGCTTCAGATGCATACGCATGACGATATCTTGATCATAGTTCCCGAAACCGCGGCCAAAGATATTGATCCCACCAGGATGGCTGGCGGCGTCGTCAATCCCGATCTTCAACCGAATACCGTGATGTTTTTCGAGCTCGAGCTTGTCGAGTGATACATCCGATATCTGGACGTCGTTCACCGAAGTTCCACTCCGGGAGATCTGCCAGGTGACAAGCTTGCCATACTGCGATCCCTCCAACTTCCACCATTGTGGCGTGTAAACACCGCGCTTGTCGCCAAAGTCGCTCGGTGAGATCCAGCTTCCAACTTTCACATTGTTGACCCACAGGCTAATTTCAGACGGCCAGTCAAGGCTCGTACCCGGAACCTCGGACGACAGTTCCATGACAAACTCGAGCTTGTCGATCTTAGCTCCCAGAACCTTGCCGTTGTTAGGGAATTTGTACTCGACGAAGCCGCGTCTGAACCAAATCAGCGATGCGCTCATGCGATTTGGATCGAGAAAGAAATCCGGCACATCCAGAACACCCAAAACATTCTCGGTTGAGCATAGGCCACACGGGGCGCTCACATCGCAGCTCGTGTAGAGCCCAATCGGCATAGATACCTCGACGTGGTCCTTGCTCTTGAGCGCATCCTGATCATCAAATCGGATGATGATTTCGTCATACCGGATTGAGCAGACCTTCTGCTGTCCCTTGGAGGCCTTAAGCGTCTCTGTCTCAATCAGCCCTGAGCGCTCGAGTACCTGGATATGAGTCGCTATTGTCGACTGCGGCAAATCTAGCGCGTCGCTGATCTCATTAACGTTCAGCGGTCCGCGCACACGTAGGAGTTTGAGGATCCTGACACGGGCGGGCGAGGCGATCCCTCGAAGTGGCTCCGAGCTTTCCTCTGCCACAAGTGTTAGGAAGTTTCTTTTGATGTCAGGCATTTAGCTACTCAGCGCGGATGCTCGCCGTGGGTGACCACGGTCTCTCGAACGATAAGTATCGGAAGTTTGGATATATATCAATGATGCCGTTGACCGTTGCGAGAAACTCATGACTAATTAAGAAAAAAGATAATGATCAACCATGGAGGAGCGCCAATGCGAATTCTACGCTTGCTTACCCTTGCGTCCGGTCTAGCTCTCGCTGCGACCACAGCGATGTCCCAAACAACCGTCCCGGGCGTGCCTCGCAACGAGACAATCATTCTTGAAAATCCGGAAGGTACGATCAAGAACCCCGGTTGGTTCAACATCTGGACGATTAACGCGGGAGGGCAGTGGACTGGGCTCCATCAACTCGCGCTCGACACACTATGGTACATTGATCCAGAGCGGGGTCTCGAAGGAGCATGGCAAAACTCGCTTGCGGCGGAAAAGCCGATCTACAACGAGGACTTCACCGAAATGACGGTGAAGTTGCGCCCGGGGATTTACTGGAGTGACGGCGTAGAGTTCACGCCCGATGACCTCATCTATACTGTCGAGACCCAAATCAAAAATCCTGGCATGCGGTGGAGTGCCCTGCTGGCATTGAACGTCGAAAGTGTCTCTTCGCCGGAGCCCTGGACCGTTCGTTTCAAGCTGAAGAGGCAAAACTCCCGCTTCCACTCACTTTTCACAGTCCGCTTCAACGGTATCTGGATGATGCCGAAGCATGTCTTCGAGAAAGCAGCCGATCCTCAGAAGTTTGACTTTAACCCTCCGGTTTCTCTCGGTGCCTACAAGCTCCACAGCTATGATCCCGACGGCAAATGGTACGTCTGGCAGAAGCGCGATGACTGGCAACGCACGGCTCTCGGGCGCTATGGCGAGCCCGGCCCGAAGTATGCGGCCTATATCGACCCTGGCCCACCGGATAAGCGCGTGATTGCCCAGCTCAACCACAACTTAGATGTGGTGCATGACGTTGCGCCCGAGGGCATGTTCACTCTGTCCAAGCAGTCACCGAGCCTGAAGACTTGGTTCAAAAACTTCCCGTTCGCGCATCCAGACCCGACGCTGCCCTCTGTTATCTTCAACATGCAGAACCCAGCCTTCCAGAACCGCGACGTGCGTTGGGCGTTGGCTCTGCTGATCGATGCCAAAGCTGTTTCAATGGCCTCCTATCGCGGCGCTGCGACCTTGTCGCCAATTGGGATCCCTCCGACGGGAACCCATCCGGACGACTACCACATTCCACTCCAAGATTGGCTCGCTTCCTATGAGATCGATACGGGCAAGAGTAAGATCAAGCCGTACGATCCGAACATCGGTAACCAGATTGCCGACATGCTGCGTCCTACGATGAAGGAGCAAATCCCGACTGACCCGGCGGAGATCAGGAAAGCGTTCGGCTATGGGTGGTGGAAGCCTAACCCACAGGCGGCTGCGGAATTGCTCGAGAAAGCCGGCTACACCAAGCGCGGCAACGCCTGGTACACACCAGACGGCAAGCCGTTCTCAATCAAGCTGATGGTCGAGGGTGATTCCCGTCCGATCTTGACCCGCGCTGGCACCATGATCGTTCAGCAGTGGCGCCAGTTCGGCATCGATGCCAAGACGGAGGTGGCTCAAGGGACGATGCTTGACCGTCGGAATGCTGGCGATTTCGAGACGCTCATATCATGGAGCGTGGAGACCTATGGTGGTCATCCGGACCTGTCGTACTTCCTCGACAGCTGGCATTCCCAGTTCGTCGCAGCCCCGGGCAAGACGCAATCGCCCCGCAACTGGCAGCGTTGGAGCAACCCTGAGCTCGATAGAATCATCGAGGAGGTTCGCCGGATTTCCTTCGATGACAAGCGGACCGTCGAACTTGGCCGCGAGTACGCTAAACTCATCGTTCGCGAAATGCCGATCATCCCGCTCATGGCGTACAACGTCTTCACTGCCATGGATGAGACCTATTGGACGGGATACCCAACCGCGGAAGACCCTTACGCAAACCCGGTCCCGAATTGGGGCAACTCCCGCTCGATGATGGTGAGGTTGAAGCCAAAGCAGCAGTAGCGCTCAGACATCTCCTTACTTTCCTCAGACAAGGAGCGGCTATGAGAGCTTACCTGACCTACCTGTCTAAACGGCTGGTGCAGTTCGCGGTCGTCGTATTCGTCGGGATCAACATCACCTATCTGGTGACGCATATGACCCCGATTGATCCTGTCGAACAATCGATCTCGGCAGCCACCTCATTTGGCAGCACCAGCCCGGAAGCCATTGAGATGATGCGGCAGTCGCTGCGCCAGCTCTATGGTCTCGAGGGTTCGCCGTGGGAGCAGTATGTATCGTTCTGGAAACGAATTCTGGTCGGTGACTTCGGCCCCTCCTTGTCGGCCTTTCCAACACCGGTCTCGCAGCTCATCCTGCGAGCCCTTCCCTGGACCGTTGGCCTCTTGCTGGTTTCGACGCTCCTGACGTGGTTCCTTGGTAACTTGCTTGGCGGACTTGCTGGCTACTACAGGAACAGCCGGGTCCTCAGGGCATTCGGCGTGATCAGCATGGCACTTAAACCCATCCCGTATTACGTCGTCGCGTTGGTGCTCCTCATCATCTTCGGTTTCCTTTGGCCTGTTCTGCCGATCAGCGGCGGCGCCACAATGGCCTCGGACCGTTCCAACACGTTTGCCTTCGCGCTCGACGTGGCGGTTCACTCGATACTACCGGTTCTGTCGCTCATGGCCGTTGGTATCGGCGGGTGGTTCATGGGTATGCGCTCGCTCGTATCTAACGTTGTGACCGAAGACTACGTGATCTACGCGGAGCTTGCTGGCGTGAAGCGCAACAAGATCCTGGGATCCTATGTAATGCGGAACGCTCTTGGCCCTCAGGTGACGGGCCTCGCGTTGCAGCTCGGGGCCATTTTTAATGGTGCGATCATCACTGAGTACGTCTTTGGCTACCCAGGCGTCGGATCACTCCTGATCAGCGCGGTCCATGCCGGCGACTACAGCCTGGTTCTCGGTATTACGACCATCTCAATCGTGGCCGTCTCCGCCACCGTCCTGCTGATCGATCTCCTCTATCCACTGATCGACCCGCGCGTGGAGGCACGCTGATGAGTGCGTTCAAGATCTTTCGTGATCTCTTCAGTCATAATGGCGAGTTCGCCATCGGCCTAGTGCTGCTACTCGTTGTGCTGGCAGTCGCCGCGTGCTCCTTCTTCTCGCCCTATCCGCCGATGGATGTTTATGTTGTTCCCCCCGATGTGCCGCCCTCGTGGGAGCATCCGCTGGGCACGACATCGCGTGGGCAGGACGTATTCTGGCAGCTCACTTTCGCGATCCGGAATACTCTCCTCTTCGGGATTGTGGTGGCAATCCTCAGCCGTATCATATCTCTCTTTGTAGGACTGATCTCAGGCTACAAGGGTGGCTGGGTAGACCGCGTCCTGATGTCAATAAACGACACGTTCGTTGTCATTCCACTCTTTCCCATTTTGGTGCTATTCTACTTCATCATGCGGGACCAGATGTCCTGGGCATTACTCGCAGTGATCACCGCGCTGCTGGGATGGGCCTACGACGCGCGATTGATCCGATCCATCGCCATGAGCCTGCGGACCCGGGAATTTACCCGTCAAGCAGTATTCTCAGGTATGAGCACCGGAAAGATCGTTCTTCAGGAGCATCTGCCATTCGTATTGCCAATCGTGTTCTCGACCACCATGAACAACATTAACTGGTCGATTGGCATTGAGGTGACGCTGTCCGTCCTCGGTTTCACCGACATCAACACGCCCACCATTGGCGGCATGATATACTGGGCAAACCAGCATGCCGCCTTGGTATCCGGCATCTGGTGGTGGGTCACCTTCCCGGTTGCTCTCGTCATCATGCTGTTCATCGGCCTGTTCCTGCTCGCTATTTCGATGAATGAATACATCGACCCGCGCAGCCGCCTCAGCCGTCTTGGAGGTCAGGCATGATCACTGAGCTACGCTCCATACCTCTGTCCCCCGAAATGAGGGCGCCGCAGACCGCTCCGCTGCTCGAAGTGGACCGTCTGAAGGCCTATTATAAGACGCAGATGTTCGGTGTTGACCGCGAGGTGAGGGCGGTTGACGACATCAGCCTTAAGGTCAACCGCAACGAGATCTATGGCCTTGCAGGCGAGTCGAGCTCGGGAAAGAGCTCACTTATCAAGACTATCGCAGGCGCTATCCGCCCCCCGCTCAGAGTTGTAGAAGGATCGGTAAGGTTCAACTTTAAGGATGGGGAGCGGGACATCTACAAGCTTTCGCCGCAGGAGCTGTCGGCGATCCGCTGGAGTCATTTGTCCTACATCATGCAGGGTTCCATGAGTGTGCTGAACCCCGTCCGACGGATTAAGCATGCCTTCGTGGACTTCGCATTGCCGCACGTGAATGCGAAGGGAGCCGACTTCACTAGCCTTGTGGAGCGGCACCTCAAGCGGGTCCACCTTGACCCTGCGGTCCTCCAGGCCTACCCGCACGAGTTGTCAGGTGGCATGCGGCAGAGGGTGACAATCGCCCTAGCAACTGTCTGCGGACCCGAATTCATCATCGCAGACGAGCCGACAACGGCGCTGGACGTGATTGTCCAGAAAGGCGTGCTCTTGATGCTGCGGGAGATTCAGCAGGAACTCAGGTCGTCGGTCCTGTTCGTCACTCATGACATGGCGGTTCACGCCAATCTCACCGACCGTCTCGGCATCATGTATGCTGGCCGCCTGGTGGAGGAGGGCAGGACGCGTGACTTGTTCAAGAGACCACTCCATCCCTACACGGCGCATTTGATCTCAAGCCTGCCGCGCATTGGGGACGAGGCGCCGAAGAAAGGCCTTGAGGGCTCACCCCCAAGCCTAGCCAATCCTCCGCCAGGGTGCCGCTTTCACCCCCGGTGTCCGCTAGCCATCGATATCTGCCGCCTCGAGGCTCCTCCCATGATGGAGATCCTGCCTGGGCACCGGGCAGCCTGCCACGTGGCACAGGCCGATCCCACCCGGGTCGAGACGGTCGGATAGGGAGGCGACTGCATGACCCCGAACCTTCTTGACGTAGAGAATGTCGATAAGATCTTCACGAGAGGCGGTATCATCTCACGGAGGGTCAACCATGCCGTGAACGATGTCAGCTTCTCTCTCACAGCGGACAAACCCGAGGTGTTCACCATTATTGGTGAGTCCGGGAGTGGAAAAACCACTCTCGCGGGCATGATCCTGAACAGCTTAGCTCCGACAAGCGGGCGTATCCTGTTCCAGGGAAAAGACCTGCGCGATGTCCGCAGCCGCCGTGATCGACTGGAGTTCATGAGCCATGTGCAGGCGGTCTTCCAGAATCCGTTCGATGCTTTCAATCCCTTGAAGCGCGTCGATCGCTATCTCTTTAGTGCAGCTCAGAATTTCACGGAGTGCCGCACGACCGACGAGGTGGAGGAGCGGGTTGACGACTCGCTTCGCAAGGTTGGCCTCTCGCTTGCCGAAGTCCGGGGGCGCTATCCGCATGAAATGTCGGGCGGGCAGCTCCAGCGTGTGGCGATCGCCCGCGCACTTGTGCCAAATCCGTCCCTGATCGTCGCCGACGAGCCGGTCTCGATGATCGACGCATCACTGCGCATGACTGTGATCAACCTGTTCAAGAAGCTGCGCGATGAACTCGGTGTCTCGATCATCTACATTACGCACGATCTCGCGACCGCCTATTACATCAGCGACCGTCTGATCATCATGCAAAAGGGCAAGGTAGTAGAGGGCGGAGACGCTCGGACCGTGTTAGCCGCGCCACAGCATCCCTACTCCATCAAGCTTCGCCAAGCGGTTCTATCGGTCGACGGAGCTTGGCGTGACGATCCCCTCACGGAGGCCGTGCACGTAGTGGCAAGCTGATCCACCCTTTTGTTCCCACTGACAGTTCAAGATGAGCTTACCTGCTTAACTATTGGAGCCCTCTAATGAAAGTAGCCAAAGTCACCATTGACCGCGATTTCTCCATCGCGGAAACAGATCCACGCCTATTCGGCGCCTTCGTCGAACATTTGGGGCGGTGTGTTTACGGTGGCATCTACGAACCGGGCCATCCAACCGCCGATGAGCACGGATTCCGAGCGGATGTGCTTGAGCTCGTCCGCGAGCTGGCGCCCACCATTATCCGCTACCCGGGTGGAAACTTCGTTTCCGGTTATAATTGGGAGGATGGTGTCGGCCCAGTGGAGAACCGCCCGCGGCGGCTTGATCTCGCCTGGATGTCGACCGAGCCGAACACATTCGGCACCAATGAGTTCATGGACTGGTGCCAGGCGGCCGGTGTGGAGCCTATGATGGCTGTCAATCTCGGCACCCGGGGTCCTGACGATGCCAGGCGCCTCCTGGAATATTGCAACTTCCCGGGTGGTACGGAGCTGTCCGATCTGCGCCGCGCTCATGGATGGGAGAAGCCTCACAACGTGAGGTTCTGGTGCCTGGGCAACGAGATGGACGGCCCATGGCAGATGGAGACCAAGACCGCGTGGGAATATGGGCGGATCGCGGCTGAGGCCGCCAAGCTCATGAAATGGATTGATCCAAATATTGAACTCGCCGCTTGCGGCTCGTCCTCGCGCAACATGCCGACCTTCGGTAGCTGGGAGGACACTGTACTCGAGCACTCATTCGACCACGTCGAATACATCTCTCTGCACACTTATCTAAACAACTATGCGGATGATACTCCGGCATTTCTTGCAAGTCCGGACCTGATGGACAGCTTCATCGAAGAGGTTGTCGCCATCGCGGACGCAGTGGCCGCTCGTCGTCGCTCGCCCAAGCGCATCATGCTGAGTTTCGACGAGTGGAACGTTTGGTACCGCACCCGCCGCAAGAACGAGGGCCGGGTCAAGCTCGGTTGGCCCGTCGCGCCGCCGATCCTTGAGGAGATCTACAATATGCAGGATGCGCTTGCTTTCGGCGGCGCCTGTATCTCCCTGCTCAATCACGCCGATCGGATCAAGTCGGCCTGCCTTGCGCAGCTGGTAAACGCCATCGCTCCGATCATGACCGAGACCGGCGGGCCTGCATGGCGCCAGTCCATTTTCTACCCGTTCAAGGATATGAGTAATCTCGGGCGAGGCACGGTGCTGCAAACGAAGGTGGACTCACCTACCTACGAGACGACGTACTATGATCCACGCGGTACGTCCGAGCTGCGGTTCCCGCTTCCTGCTGTTCCATATCTCAAGCTGTCCGTGGTTCACAACCATGATGAGGATTGCGTCACCATCTTCGCGCTCAACCGTAGCCTGGATGAGAGCCTGTCGATGGAAGCTCTCGTACGCGGCTTCGAGAACATCACGGTCAAGGAGGCGCACCAGCTGCGCAACGACGATCTGATGGCTGTCAACACGAAGGATGCACCGGATACGATCACGCCCGCTCCTCTGGAAGGTGTTGAGATTTGGGGAGAGCAGGTACGGGCCAAGCTTGCACCTGCTTCGTGGAATGTTATCCGACTGGAGGTAAAGAAGCAGTAAGCGGGTTAACGGAACTGCCGCAGAAGGGCTGCTTGGGAGGTCACGCACAGAATATACCTACCAGGAGGGGCTTTGCCCCTCCTGTGCTTTACTGTCTCCAACTGCTTAACTGAACGGATGGAAAAATTTTCTGCATCAAACTTGAAGTATGGGCATTTTGGGCATCGAGGCATCCGCGTCGAACCGTTCACTTCACAACACACAGACTTGGCAGGCCTGCGAATGTAGCTAGAGAAAAAGCGAGCGTGGGCCAGGACCAATTTTTGAGTCTCATACGTAACAGCTCTCATACTGGTCAGTAGATGAAAGCTGAGCTTGAGAGCTTTAAGTCCGCGTGCACGGCGCCTGACCGAAGGTTAGGCCTTAGCTCACCAGATGTGCTTCAACGCGGATGCGAATGGAAGAGGTTTAGACAAATGAGCGAAGACGAGAAGCGCCAGCTCCGGAGCCAGGCTTGGTTTGGGCGCCAGGACAAGATGGGGTTCTATTACCGGTCCTTCCTCAAGAACAGCGGCTTCCCCCAGGACCAGTTCGACGGCCGCCCGGTGATCGGCATCTGCAACACCTGGTCCGAGCTCACCCCCTGCAACGCCCATTTCCGCACCATTGCCGAGCATGTGAAGTATGGCGTGCTCGATGCCGGCGGCTTCCCGCTCGAGTTTCCCGTCTCCTCGCTCGGCGAGGTGACCATGCGCCCCACCGCCATGCTGTTTCGCAACCTCGCCGCCATGGACGTGGAGGAGGCGATCCGCGCCCATCCGCTCGATGGCGTCGTGCTGCTCATGGGTTGCGACAAGACCACCCCTGCCCTGCTCATGGGTGCAGCTTCCGCCGACCTGCCCACCATCGGGGTCTCGGGCGGCCCGCAGCTGCGCGGCGTCTATCGCGGCAAGATCATCGGCTCGGGCACCAACATCATCTCCATGAGCGAGCAGCTGCGCGCCGGGGAGGTCACGCTGGAGGAGTTCCATGAGGCGGAGGGCGGCATGAACCGCTCGGCCGGCCACTGCATGACCATGGGCACCGGCTCCACCATGGCGTCCATGGTCGAGGCGCTCGGGGTCGGCCTGCCGGAGAATGCCGCCATTCCCGCGTCCGATGCGCGGCGCAACCAGCTTGCCCGCATGGCCGGACGCCGCATCGTCGAGATGGTGCACGAGGATCTCGTGCTCTCGAAGGTCATGACCCGCCAAGCTTTCGAGAACGCCATACGCACGCTCGCAGCCGTCGGCGGCTCGACCAACGCCGTGGTGCATCTGCTGGCGATTGCCGGGCGGGTCGGCATCGATCTCACCCTCGACGACTTCGATCGGCTCGGGCGCGACATCCATTGCCTCGTCGATCTCATGCCGTCGGGCCGCTTCCTGATGGAAGACTTCTACTATGCCGGCGGCCTGCCGGTGGTTCTGCGCACGCTGGGCGAACGCGGGCTGCTGCACAAGGACGCGCCGACCGTCAACGGCAAGACGATCTGGGACAACGTCAAGGACGCCCCCTGCTGGAACCGGGAGGTGATCACCTCCTTCGAGGAGCCGTTCAAGCCGGAGGCCGGCATTGCCATTCTCAAAGGAAATCTCGCACCCAACGGCGCCGTCATCAAGCCGTCGGCGGCTTCGCCCGAACTGATGCGGCACACCGGCCGCGCAGTCGTGTTCGAGACGATCGAGGACCTGCATCACCGCATCGATGACGAGGATCTCGACATCGACGAGACCTGCATCATGGTGCTCAAGAATTGCGGTCCGAAAGGGTACCCGGGCATGGCCGAGGTCGGCAACATGCCCCTGCCGCAGAAGCTGCTGAGAAAGGGCGTCCGCGATATGATCCGCATCTCGGATGCGCGCATGTCGGGCACCGCCTATGGAACCGTGGTGCTGCACGTGGCGCCAGAAGCCGCTGCCGGCGGACCGTTGGCGCTGGTCGAGAGCGGCGATCTGATCACCCTTGATGTGGTGGCCCGCAGCCTGCATCTTCATGTGGAGGCGCAGGAGATGGAGCGCAGGCGCGCTGCGTGGGTTCCGCCGGAGCCCCATGCGACACGCGGCTGGGCCAAGCTCTATGTCGAACATGTTCTGCAGGCTGATAAAGGTGTCGATCTGGACTTTCTTGTGGGCCGCACCGGCTCGCCTGTTCCGCGCGACAACCACTAGGCAACGAGAATCAACATCATGAAGGAAGAGATCATGTCCGCAACCGGCAGGAGCTCCACCCGCCCCTATCGTGGCGTGTTCCCGGTGGCGCCAACCATCTTCGACGACGGCGGCCGCCTTGACTTGGAAGGTCAGAAGCGCGCCATCGATTTCATGATCGATGCGGGCTCCGACGGCCTCTGCATCCTGGCGAATTTCTCCGAGCAGTTCCTGCTGCGCGACGAGGAGCGCGAAGCCGTGATGACGAC
>NZ_JPUG01000021.1 GCF_000739015.1 Microvirga sp. BSC39 | reverse complement strand
GTAGGGGAACTTCCCAAGGACCCAGCAATTGACGGGTTTTCGCGAGCAGGAGCGCCCTTATGAGCCAGTCCGAGCAGGAACACATAGATCCACCTGGCACCGAAGCGGAGATGACGCCGCAGGCCGATCATGGCGAAACAAGCTACAAAGGTTGTGACAAGCTTGTCGGTCGCGTGGCCGTGATCACCGGCGGTGACAGCGGGATCGGCCGGGCGGTCGCGATTGCCTATGCTCGGGAAGGCGCCGATGTCCTGATCAGCTACCTGAACGAACAGGAGGACGAGGACGCCCGCGAAACGGCGCGGCATGTTGAGGCGGCGGGGCGCCGTTGCGTGCTGGTGCCGGGCGACATTGCCGAGGCTGCGCATTGCCGCGCCATCATCGACCGGGCGGTGAGCGAGTTCGGCCGCATCGACATCCTGGTGAACAACGCCGCCTTCCAGCGCACATATGAGAAGCTTGAGGACATCCCTGACGAGGAATGGAGCTATACGTTCCGCACCAATATCGAGGCCATGTTCCATCTCGCCAAGGCTGCTGTCCCCCACATGCGGCCGGGATCATCGATCATCAATACGACGTCGATCCAGTCGGATAAGCCCAGCCCCATGCTCTTGGCCTATGCCTCGACCAAGGGTGCCGTCTCGAACTTCACAGCCGGCTTGGCTCAAATGCTGGGCAGCAAGGGCATCCGGGTGAACGCAGTCGCACCGGGGCCGATCTGGACACCTTTGATCCCCTCCACCATGCCGGACGAGAAGGTGAAGAGCTTTGGCCAGGACACCCCGCTGGGCCGCGCCGGCCAGCCGAAGGAACTGGCTGGTATCTATGTTCTGCTTGCATCCGATGAGGGCAGCTACATGACAGGCGGCATCTACGCCGTGACGGGCGGAACCCCGCTGCTGTAGGAAAACCAGCAGCTCCTACGCCGCCGATGTGCTCCTGTACGGATTCGAACTGCCGGATGATCTTGATTGGGCATCCGGCCGCAGCAGCTCAGTCCGTTCAGGGTAGAGAGGAATATCGCGATGGTTCATCCGGCTCCGGGCACCTTGTGACATCAGTCCGGAACAGGCTCTTGGGTGTCGGACTTAGAGCTCTGAGGATGAATGTTTCTGCCGACAGGGGAAGGCCATTTCACCTGAGGAGCTTCGACATGCTCAGCGGCATCCGGATTCTCGATGTCGAGGATGAGTCTTCAGTCGCCGCCACCCTCGTCGACGTGATGGAGGATGCCGGAGGAGAGGTCATAGGCATCGCGCGCAGCGTGAGAGAGGCACGGCAGATGATCCGGACGCAAGGCCTCGATGCCGCGATTCTCGATCTCCATCTAAGCGATGGCGATGTCACGCCGGTTCTGGAGGCGCTCCAAGCCCGCAAGGCCCCGACGTTTGTCTATTCCGGCGGAGAGCTACCGGCCCACGTCAGGCAGCGGCATCCGGAACTCGTGGCCCTCCGCAAGCCGGTGCTCCCGGGCAGAATCGTAGCGGAAATTCTGCGAGCCCGCAAACAGAAGATCTAACTCATACCCATGCTTCGGAGCTTGTGCCTCCTTCCGGCCCGTCGGCAGATCAGGATCCGTCCGGTCTCCCTGTTCCAGCCACAAGGCGCTGAGTATGGGACCTCGGCAGGTGAAGGAGCCGGGTTCAAGCGCGTGATGAAGCATGGGTCCATGACCAGCGGACCTTCCCGACAATCTCAGCGTTGGTAGATCCTCAGTGCGTTTTCAGCGCAGTCAGACGTTCGGGCGACCCATGTATTTCCAGAACACGAAGACCACTCCGGCGGGAGGACAACCAACCGCTCCGCAGGCCATGCGCAAGTCCCGCGTTCTTGAGGGGCGCCCATACCCTCTTGGAGCCACATGGGATGGGCTTGGCGTCAACTTCGCCTTGTTCTCCGCCAATGCCACGAAAGTCGAGCTTTGTCTGTTCGAAGACAGCGGCGAGCGTGAGATCGAGCGGATTGAGCTGTCCGAGTACACGAACGAGGTCTGGCACAGCTACCTGCCGGATGCACGCCCTGGCACGATCTACGGCTATCGGGTTCATGGACCCTATGAGCCCGCCGCAGGCCATCGCTTCAATCCCAACAAGCTCCTTCTCGACCCCTATGCCAAGCAGATCGTTGGTCAGATCACCTGGAACCCGGCGCTGTTCGGCTACCAGATGGAGACGACCAACGATCTCACATTCGACACCCGTGACAGCGCACCCTTCATGATGAAGGCCCGCGTGATCGATCAGGCTTTCACCTGGGGCAGGAACCGCCCCCTGCAAACGGCCTGGGAGAAGACCGTCATCTACGAGGCTCATGTGCGCGGCTTCACCATGCGCAACCCGGCGGTGCGAGAAGAGCTGCGCGGTACCTATGCAGGTCTGGCCAGCCAGCCCGCGCTCGACTACATCCGTTCACTCGGCGTCACGGCTATCGAACTCCTGCCCATCCACACCTTCGTGGATGACAGTTACCTCGCCGAGAAGGAGCTCAAGAACTACTGGGGCTACAACACCATTGGCTTCTTCGCCCCGGCTCGCCGCTATGCGGCCAACTCAGATTTTGCGTTCGCCGAGTTCAAGGAGATGGTGAACCACCTCCACGACGCCGGCATCGAAGTGATCCTGGACGTGGTCTACAATCACACGGCTGAGGGCAACGAGCTCGGCCCAACCCTGTCGTTCAAGGGCATCGACAACGCTTCGTATTACCGGCTGGCGCCGGATCCCCGCTACTACATCAACGACACCGGCACAGGGAACACGGTCAACCTGAGCCACTCCCGTGTGCTGCAACTCGTGAGTGACAGCCTGCGCTACTGGGCGCAGGAGATGCACGTGGATGGCTTCCGCTTCGACCTTGCTACGATCCTCGCCCGGGAGCCGCACGGCTTCGATCAGGATGGTCGTTTCATGGATGCCTGTCAGCAGGATCCTGTGCTCAGCCAGGTCAAGTTGATCGCGGAACCATGGGACTGTGGCCCAGGAGGCTACCAGGTCGGGCGCTTCTCGCCGGGCTGGGCGGAGTGGAATGACCGCTACCGCGACACGGTGCGGGCTTACTGGAAGGGGGAGGAGGGCAAGCTGCCGGAGCTGGCTTCGCGCCTGACCGCTTCAGCGGATCTGTTCAACAGGCGGGGGCGCAAGCCTTGGGCCTCCATCAACTTCATCACGGCCCATGACGGGTTCACGCTCAACGATCTCGTGTCCTACAATGACAAGCACAACGAGGCGAATGGCGAGGGCAACCGGGACGGACACTCCGATAATCTCTCGACAAACTATGGCGTCGAGGGTCCTACCGACGATCCCACGATCCGCGAGCTGCGCTTCCGGCACATGCGCAACATGCTGGCGACCCTTCTCCTATCGCGTGGCACCCCGATGCTGCTGGCTGGCGACGAATTCGCACGCACGCAAGCCGGCAACAACAATGCCTACTGCCAGGATAACGAGATCTCCTGGCTGGACTGGGACAGGCTCGATCCTGATCAGCGATGCCTGGCCGAGTTCGTGCAGAAGCTGCTGGCCATACGGCGCGCCCTGCCCATGCTGCGCCGTGGGCGGTTCCTAACGGGCGAGTACGACGAGGAACTCGGTGTCAAGGACGTAACGTGGCTCACGCCCGCAGGAGACGAAATGACGGTTGACCACTGGGAGGATTCCAACGGGCGCTGCATGGGAGTTCTCCTGGATGGGCGGGCGCAGGAAGCTGGGGTGCGTCGGCTCGGGTCGGACTCGACGCTGCTCCTGATCTTGAATGGGCACGAGGACGTGGTGCCCTTCACCCTGCCGGAGGCGGTTGGAGGAAGGCGCTGGGTACGCCTGATCGACACCAACCGGGGTCAGGATGATGAACTTGAGGAATTCGATTTTGAGCATGTGTACGAGGTGACAGGTCGCTCGTTGCTGCTGTTCATCCTCAGGCCTGAGCGCCAAAGGGGGCAGCCGACGGATGCGGAGCGCTCCTTCCAGCATGTCGTCGAAGGGTTCGAGACCGTGACCTCCAGCCCGGTCGCGTTCCCCGCCCGCCCAGCGTCCGCTGCCGGTGGAAGTTGACGTGCCGCAGTTCGAGGGAAGGGTTGATCCGTAACCACCTCGAATGGGGCACCGCAACGCTCTTAACCGAGGCGCAATCGTCATCCGAGTTGTAGATCCGTGGAACGATATGGCAGTCGTTGACGAAGTTGAGGCTCTTGTAATCCGTTGTCCGGGTCTGACCGAGACCGAGATCGCTGTTGCTCTGTTCGGCGCGACCGG
This sequence comes from Microvirga sp. BSC39, assembly GCF_000739015.1. Taxonomy (GTDB): domain Bacteria; phylum Pseudomonadota; class Alphaproteobacteria; order Rhizobiales; family Beijerinckiaceae; genus Microvirga. Next base: position 3,063 of record NZ_JPUG01000021.1, on the reverse strand, counting down.
CTCACCGGCACGGGTCGCCAGAGCCTGCATGAGCTTGCTGAGGAGCCGCCGGCTCGAGCGCTGCGGGCGAGGAGGCAGGATCGACTCTTATCGCTACTTCCCGCAAGGAGCGCTCACTGTCCCGAGCTCACCGGTAAGGCGTCGGAGATACTTGCCGGAATTGTCTTGAGGCTCCTTACCGACCGAAACCGCGAACCCGACGCGGACCCTATGACGTTGGGCGCCAGCGCCACGCGCCGCTGAGTGTGAGCGTTGCTATTCGACCGTTGCGCAACACCTTATCGCTCGATCATCTCACGGATACGAATTGCGAGCGCTTCCACGGCAAACGGCTTGGTGATCATTTCCATGCCCTGCTCCAGGAAGCCGAGTAGAGCATGTATCTCTCACCCTGCTCATTGGTGACATTGTAGAAGAACGCACCGAACTGTGCCCCTGTCAGGGCCACACCGGCATCGGTCGCAACCTGGACCAGGGTGTCGAGATCGAGTTCCGAGGCAAGCTGCGAGCCAATCCGGTTGAGGATCTCCAGGCGCTCCTTCTCCCGCGCAAGTGCCTGCTGGGCGAGGTGGGTTTCCGTGACGTCATGGCCTTCGCAGAAGATGCCGATGATGCCGGTCTCATCGATCACCGGCTCATAGATGAAGTCGAGGACCACTTCCTTTGCAGGTACATCAGACGAGGCTTGCAGGCGGGCCGGGACATGGCTGGCTACAACGGAGGCAATCCCTTTCTCCCGTGTTGCAATGCGCAAGTGTCCTTCTTGTCGGCGCTTTCAACTTTACGGCACTGGGACCGGAATGATGTCTGGGGCTATGACCCGTATGGTCCGGCCTTGCCCAGGCAACGGCGAGGTCTTGGCTCCCGTGCTGCCGGTGGTTTCCGGACCCTCAAAAGTGGATCTCCGGAGGGCCGACGCGTCCATCACCAGTTTCTCTGACCGGTCTCGTTTGGCCTTGGGCCTCTTCAGGGCAGCGTTCGTCATCTGCTCGGAGAGGGCTTCCGTCACCAGGACGTCGCCCTTCTTGCGCTCGATCAAGGCTTCAGCCTTGCGCAGGGTATGGGCCCAGCTCTCATCCGGTCTCTTGCATGAGCAACTTGGATTATAGGCTTTCCGGTACCGCAGCGCGTTGGGCAGCTTCATGTACGGCTCGCCGGTCTGCGACACCGCCTCCTCGATGCCACCCTCACGAGGTGCATGAAAGACCAGGACTTCCGTGTTAGGGCACAGGGCGCTGCACAGAGCCGCCACACTTTCCTTGCCCTTGGGTTGGCTATCCAGGGGGAAGTAGCCCCCATCGCACGAGCGCACACACACCAGCCGTCCATGGCCTTGTAACTTGGCTGTTGGGAGAGCCTCAGGCTCGGCTGCGTCGCAGGCCCGGTTGATGGCGGCCCTGAGCTGACGCCTGCGCTCATCAACGGCGGAGGGATCCGCAGTCTGGCTGATGAGAGACTGGTAGCTGTCTTGCAGGGTACGGATCTGCCCGGCAATGGGACCACACTCTTCCGGGGAGCGAAAGAAGAAGCCGCCGCGATCACAGCCGATGGTGCGATAATACCCAGCCAGGCGCTCGATCTCGCGGGCGTGCCGCTGGGCATAGGCTTCGGCCCGGCGCCATGAGGCACCACTGCGGTTCAGGGAGGCGAGTTCGCCCTTGTACCGTTCGCAGGAGGATGCTTGGGCAAGAGCCGTATCGCGTCCAGCCAGAGGCAGCAGGATGCAAATCGCGAGTGGCAGCAGTGATCTCCAAAGGTGGCGGGATCGCGTCGGCATGCTTGTCCTCCCATGCCGAAGCACTGCAGCTCACTGGGCGATCCCACGATCCTGCCGGAGGGCGACCTTCTGCGACGCTTGGCCGATCATCAAGCCGACGATCAAAGCCACGGTTCCACCTCTAATGCTTTTGCGCTAATGGTGGCAGATCAGCCCAGCATATGGCGGGTGCGGAAGACTATTCTAGAAAGCTGTTGAGGCTGTCGCGCAGTCGGATGAGTTCATCCCTGAGCGCCTGGATCTCCTGGGCTGAGCGGCCACTGGCGCAGACCACGTTGTGCCGCGCCTTGGCGGCCTGCTCCTTCAGGCTGTGACCCTTAGGCGTGAGAATGATCCGCACTTGTCGCTCATCCTCAGGATCCCGCTGGCGGCGCACGATGCCGGCAGCTTCCAGTCGCTTCAACAGCGGGGTCAACGTGCCTGAGTCGAGATGAAGCCGCTCGCCAATGTGCTTCATCATCTGGTCGTCCTGCTCCCAAAGCACCAGCAGCACAAGGTACTGCGGGTAGGTGAGGCCGACCTGGTCCAGCCCCGGCTTGTACACGCGGTTGAAGGCCTGCGACAGGGAATAGGCGGCAAAACAAAGCTGCCGGTCGAGCTTAAGGCCATCTTCAATGGTGGCAAGGTCAAGCGGCTGCGGTTTGGCCAAGGTGTACTCCTGGAGCAATGATGTTCGTTAGCGTACCACTGAATAGCCCGTTAGTATAGTTGCGCGTCATTCAATTGCTCGGTAATGAATTTGAACCTGCACACCAGGGCAGGCCTCCACCCCAGCTTCCTGAGAGCCTGCCATGACCCGCATCCCCGCTCCCTTCCTGAGAGGCGTCGCTGTTTTGACCATCGGTGTCGCATTCCTGATCAGCCACGCAGCTCTTGCAGCGCCTCAGACGGGTGCCAAACCTGAGGCATCGATGCAGATGGCTGCCGTGGAGAACCATGACGGCGAGGAGAGCCTGCAAGATGTGCAGGGCCTCGCGTTGGCCGAGAACTGCTACCTCGAAGTGCAGAAGCATCGCACGCCTCAGGGCAAGGTCGTGTCCCGCATCGTGCATGAATGCGACTGAGGTGATGCGATGAACCGGATCCTCACCATGCGCAACCGCACACGTCGACCTGCGAACTACTTCAGACCTCCGGAGCCGCCGGACAGGGTCGAGACCGCTGCTCGTGTTCTCAGCGCCTTACTGTTGCTGGGCACAGCGGTGAGTGGAGGAGCCTTGTTCCTCCAGACCGCTGCCGCCCACGCAGAGCGGGAGACCGTGCAGGCTTCAGCGGTGCCGCAGGCC
>NZ_JPUG01000020.1 GCF_000739015.1 Microvirga sp. BSC39 | reverse complement strand
GGCTTTGACGCCTTGGAGGAAGTCCTGGACTTCTCGGGAGAGGTCGTTGGAGTGGCGCGACAGCTCCTGGGCGGCGCCCAGCACCTGGCTGGCCGCCGAGGTGGTCTCGCCGGCCCCCTGCTGCACGTCGTTGATGCTGCCGGTCACGGCTTCCGTGCCGCGCGCCGCCTCCTGCACGTTGCGGGCGATCTCGGCCGTGGCCGCCCCCTGCTCCTCCATGGCGGCGGCAATCGAGGTGGAGATCTGGCTCATCTCGGTGATCGTGCGGGCGATCTCCTGAATGGCCGACACCGTCTGCTGCGTCGCCTGCTGCACCGAGCCGATCTGGGCCGAGATCTCCTCCGTGGCCTTGGCCGTCTGCGACGCCAGCTCCTTCACTTCGGTGGCCACCACGGCAAAGCCTTTCCCAGCCTCGCCGGCGCGGGCCGCCTCGATGGTGGCGTTCAGCGCCAGCAGGTTGGTCTGGCCCGCGATGGTGTTGATCAGCTGCACCACGTCGCCGATGCGGCTGGCCGTGGAGGCCAGGTCCTGCACGGCCGCATCCGTGCGGCGCGCCCCCTGCACGGCCCGGTCGGCGATCTGCGACGACTGCGCCACCTGGGAGGCGATCTCCCGGATGGAGATGGACAGCTCTTCTGTGGCGGCCGCCACGGTCTGCACGTTGGCCGAGGTCTGCTGGGCGGCCGACGAGACGGTGACGGACTGCTGGGTGGTCTGGCTGGCCACTGCCGTCATGGTCTGGGCCGTGGCCTCCATCTCGGTGGCGGCGGAGGACAGGCCCTGGGTGAGGGCCGACACGTTGCTCTCGAAGCGCTTCGTGATCTGGTCGAGCATCTCGGCGCGGCGCATCTTGGCCTGGTTCTCGGCGTCCTGGGCGGCGGCAAGCCGGCGGGCCTCGAGAGCGTTGTCCTTAAACACCTGGAGCGCCTTGGCGACAGCACCAATTTCATCCTCACGCTCTTGGTGGAGGATGAGGCACTCGAGATCTCCCTCGGCCAGTTCTCCCATGCGAGCGGTGATATCCTTTAAGGGCCGGAACAGACGCATCGCAGCGATGCCCGCTCCTACGCAAGCCAGAACAGCAACCAAACCGGCAGAAAGGGTCAGCGCCATCATGGTTGAGGAGTAGGAATCATAGAGGTCTTCAACCGGGATCCCAACGTAGAAAATACCATTGACGCGACCAGCACTGTCGAAGCTCGGCTGGTAAACCGTGTAGAACTGCCTTCCGAAGAGCGTGGTCGGTCCAAAGTAGGACTCCCCGCGGCGCACGAAGGATTGAGCCGGGCTGTCGACGGCGAGGGCCGTACCAACAGCGCGCTCCCCATTCTCCTTCTTGACGGTCGTGACGCGGCGAATGAACTTGTCCTGCGTAGCGTCGAAGGTGAAAATGGTCGCGTTTCCACCAACGTAGGCGACAGAGTCATCAACTACCGAGAAGTCCTTGAACTCGGAAAGAGAGGGTGTCGCAATGCGTTTAACTTGTCCCTGCTCGACCTTGACGTCAGCCCCTTGGGATCGGCCTGCATACACGAGAGCAAGACTCCTTATGTACTGCTGAGCCTTTTCCTGCTGTTGGGCTTCCAGCGATGCCCATAATTGGCGCGAGGCGACAACCCACATCGTCCTGGTCGCGACCAGAATTGCGAGAGCGACCAGCATCACGACTTTTGCCGTTAGTGTAATTTTCTTGAGAGAATGTTCTTTGATCATGACCCGCCCATTTCACCATGGGAGGCGCACGCCCCCACGACGTGCTTCTGCGGGTGAGAGAGCGTATTGTCTTGAGCTTACTCAAGGCTTGCACGTGAGCTAGTAGCTATCCTCGTCTCGCGCGCCGGGGCGTGCAAGATTACAGGCTTCTGAACATAATCCTCAGCTCGACTGCACTTGTACTATTGCAATCAGCCGCCGGAATTCTCTCTGGGAAGGCTTTCCGCTCCGAATGTGGAATCTCCTGAGTTCCGCTGTACCTGATCCTGCTTACTGGAAGCGGGAGTGAGACAACCAAGCTCGGAGCAGGGCTTCAGCCAAACAACAGCCAGTCGGCTCAGGGTAGAACTAGGAGATCCGCTGTCTCTCGGAAATATAGTATTCGTCGCAAACAGTTTGTTTCAGAGTTTCAGCTATTGCTCTCCGGGTTCAGCGACGGAGGGTAGCGTGTTCAAGGGCAGGCATTTTGATCGATCCGTGATCCTGCTCTGCCTGCGCTGGTACTTGGCTTATAATCTAAGCCTGCGGAATCTGGAGGAGATGATGGCTGAGAGGGGCATCTCAGTCGACCATGCGACCGTCCACAGGTGGGTTATTCGCTACTCGCCCGAGCTCCGGGAGCGCTTCAATCAGAGAAAGCGCCCGGTCACCGGCAAGTGGCACATCGACGAAACTTACATCAAGGTCCGCGGCCGCTGGATGTACTTGTACCGTGCCATCGACAGCAACGGTGACACCGTCGAGTTCTGGTTCAGCGAGCGGAGAAATCTCACTGCTGCTAAGCGCTTTCTGACGCAAGCGATGAAGCGGCATGACCGGCCCGAGCGGATCGTCATCGACGGCAGTCAGACCAATTCGGAGGCGATCCTGTCCTGCGACACGACAGACCGTCTCCCGCACCGATCGCGGCGGGAGCTGCAGCCGATTCACATCCGCCAGAGCCGCTACTTGAATAATCGGATCGAGCAGGATCATCGCGCCATCAAGAGGAGGGTGCGGCCGATGATGGGGTTCAAGGCGATGAACAGCGCTCGTGTGATCTGGGCGGGATCGAGATGATCCGCAGATGCGCAAGCAGCAGGCGATCTACGCCCGGAATCCGCAGCCCTCACTCGCTGAGCAGTTTGAGGGGCTCGCGGCCTGTAGCCAAGGCGGGGCCTCAACGATTCTCTCGCCTCCGTCCCATATTTCCGACACAGCCATCGGAATGGCTCAAAGCCTTGAGCGACCCGCTATAAAAAAAGCTGGCAGAGGATTTGCAGGCAATTCACGCCAAATCCGCGAAATTCCAAGATGCTGTCAAACCGTGCTTCGTTCCGTCACAACAGGATGCGAGGATGTCCGATCCAGTGAAGTGGCACGATGAATGCGTTTTGGTGATCGGCTTTGGCAGGATTTCTCGAACCGTGTGGGTGATGTTGTACCCCTTACGCGTCTGCCGGCATTGGAAGCCACTCACTGCGGCTGTAGTCGAAGTAGCGCGTCACGGATTGGCCATTCCATTCGTATTGAAGATGACGCTCCTGACGTGGGATCCCAACGACGTCGGGCCAGAAAGCCACCACACAGTGGCCTTGCCGATGTCGCACGCTTGGATAAAGCAGACCATTGCTGTGCTGCTCGCGCAGTGAGCGGGCAAGGGCTTGGCTTGCCCCATAAGAGCTTGGATCCAACACTGCGGCACGGTGCTCTTCAGGCCGTAAGGTTTCAACGTCATGAAAGCTATTCGAGATGGGGCCGACCAGCACCCTCATGTCTTCGCGTCGTGGCGGATCTTTCGCATCTCGTGCAAACGCTGCGAAGTGATGCACTGTCTCGGCGATCGCCGTCTGAAGACTATCTGCTGCGTAGTACACCCCATACGTACCATCGGAGAAGCGCGAACCTTTTGGGTTCGCATGGGTGAAGGATGCCATCACCCATGAGGCATTGATGCCACTGATCCGCCGCTCCGGCGGCACGAGGCTGATCTGGCCAACTTGATCCCGCACACGAGGATTCGTGAGTTCCTCGAGCTCGATCAGGGCCTCCCATACGGCGGGATTGGGCGAAACGCGCTCGAACAGATGGATTGGTGGAAAGCGCGAGGCGATGATACGCCACGCCTGTGACCAATCGATGGCGGTCTCGGCGATCTCAAGACCAGGGAGCACGGGCAGCATCAATGTAGGTACGGACGGCGGCAAGATCTGTTACGTCACCGGCGGCCATACGCTCGAGCGGGGCTTGGCCTCCGAAAAAAGCATTCGGACGCTTGACCCAGCTATCCGCAAGATCCGGCTGCGAGTACACGATCTGAAGGGCTTTCCAGATGCCGGCGATGTAGCCGATCCGGCGGAGCGTATCCTCGGGTAATCGCCCGACCTTACCCTTCTTCCACTCATAGAAAGTTCGTTCGGCAGGCGAGCCAAGAAGTCTGCGGGCGATGGTGTTGTCGACGCCCCAATGATCCATGATGCTGAAGAAGCCCTCAAGCGCCAGTCGCTGTCTGTCGACGGGCATCCTCTCGGCAACAGCCTGAACAGCTCCGCTCATAACGCTCTCCTGCAATATCGCACAATTTAAGGGATTAAATGCAGATCTGCAAGCGCAGTTCCATTGCTACCTAATGACAAGCTTGTTGAGTGGCGCAGCCTAAATTGCGTGTGGAGCAGGGACATCCGGCTACCGGGTGCAGACCGATTATCTGTACTGAAACTTGTTCTTTAAAGCAGAGTTCTATTAACAATATAACATTTATCATAGTAAACGTTTTACCAAGAAGTTCACTGATGGCTGAAAGCGTGGCTCTCGCAATCAATGTGGCGAAAGTGCAACAAAGCCTTCGGTTGCCTTGATACGTCAGCGGTCCGGGCAAACGGCTAGCGCGTGAGAGCCTTGATCTCAACATCGGTCAGCCGGCGCTCATGTCCGTCCGGCATCATCAGCACACACAAGCAGCCCGCATCGTCCGTGAAGTACACAGGATTTCCCGCTTTTTGAGGCTCCGTGATTGCCCCGACGACCGCCTGTCGGATTGCGCTCCTGAGTTGCTCGGACCATTCAGGTCCACCGTACCCAAGGTCCTGAGGCTCGGCGATCATCCCTTCCTCTGCGGTATCTGCCCGGACCTCACCAGAGTTGCGCCAGGCCATGGTGGAAGCCTACTAGCCCGACGCTGCAATGGATTGGCCTCAGCATAAGTGACAGCCAGATCCAGATGGTGCTCTTTGATGGTGGTGTAGGCTGCCAGAATTCGGTCTTGCGGGATGCTTGCCATGACGGACGCAGCCACGTCATAGACCAAGACCCGTGTGCCCTTGATGACCGGCATGTCACCCAGAGTTTCTGGGTCCGAGACAATCGTGTCGTCTCGCTTTGTATTCGCATCCTCACTAGTAGTCATGCGCACCTTCCGTAGCCCGAACGACCTTTCCGATGTACCCTGACTGCAGCCGGTCAATCAGTGCCGCGCTATCAGTGTACTGATTGGGCGTGGCCAACCACTCCCACGCCTCCTCAGGGGACGGGAAGTACCCCGCAACACGGTCGAGTCCTTGGAGAGGTCGGGAGGGCTCAAACTGACGCTCCGGTAGACGAACTCATGGGCGTCCTTGCGGAAGGCAATGAGCGTCCCATTATCTCGCCACAGATCGAGGGTCGCGGGGGAGATACCGAGCTTCTCCGCGATGCTGGCAACTCCAAGGATCTCGGATGCCGTCCGGTCTGTTGAGTCATCATCGCCTGTGATGTCGGCCAGCCGCGCTTTACCCTCTATCAGGCTGACTAGGGGCCCGAGGCCTGAGCCTTAGATGACCGGGCCCTCTGTCCA
>NZ_JPUG01000019.1 GCF_000739015.1 Microvirga sp. BSC39 | reverse complement strand
CGATCACTGGCTGCCGATCTCGCCCGTCACCGGCCGCCTCGACGCCTTCGTCTGGCAGGCGCCGCCGGATGTGCTCGTCGCCCCCGAACTCACCCTGCACGACGACGTGACGGCGGACCTCGACGACGAGCCGAAGCCGTTGCCGCCTGTGGCCGCCCCTTTGCCCGAAGCCGTGTCGGCTCCTGAGCCGGCGCCTGTTCCGGAACCTGCCGCCCCGGGCGAGCCGCTTCCAGAGCCGCGAGACGATGTCCTGAAGGACGAGATCAAGGCTGCCCTGAGTGCCGCGGAGCCTGTGAAGGAGGAAGCGCCCCTGCCGCCACCCGGGCCTGTGGTCTTCCCGGCTACGCCTCCGGATGTGCCGAAGCCGAAGCAGGAGGCGGCCGCGCGCCGCAGCGTTTTTTCGGTCTGGTAGGGCCTTTCCCGCCTTGCCTGCCCTTGCCAAGCGGCGGGGGAGGGGGTAAGAGGGCGGCCTCTCGGATCGCAAGATTTGCGATGCCGCAATAGCTCAGCTGGTAGAGCACCTCATTCGTAATGAGGGGGTCGGGGGTTCGAATCCCTCTTGCGGCACCATTCCCATCCTTGGCGCTTAACCTCGCTGAAGATGGGGAAGGAATGGCAGGGGGCCATAGCTCAGCTGGGAGAGCGCTTGCATGGCATGCAAGAGGTCGGCGGTTCGATCCCGCCTGGCTCCACCATCCTGCTGGAGAGACGAAAGACGGAGCGTGCGGGTGTAGCTCAGGGGTAGAGCACAACCTTGCCAAGGTTGGGGTCGAGGGTTCGAATCCCTTCGCCCGCTCCATTTCCTTCTAACGAGGAAATCCATCGACAAGGCGCCTTCGGGCGCCTTTCGTGTTTTCAGCGCCAACTCAAGCAAACGGGCCCATTCCACGAAGGGAGATGGGCCCGCGGTGACTCGAGGTCACGCGTCATTGACGTTCATCCGGTTCAAACCGGCCATGTTTCCAGATTATCGAGCTGAAGGCTGCCTCCGACGCTCAACTTCACAGCGTGGAGGGGGCGGTCAGCCCATTCGAGATTGCTATGCGAACCTCCATCCATTCAGGCCGGGGCGGGTGCCCGGCTCATCAGGCTGCGGGATCAGCGTCCGTGAAGAACCCACTCAGAACGTCATGCCGATCCATTTTTCGTGACGGGTACTTCCAGGTTTGGATCACGACCCATCATGATTAGTAAAAGCACTCAACGGACGCTTGTTTCAGCGTGGCGGCAAAGAAAAAGACCCGGCTAATCGTTGCCGGGTCTTTCTGCTCTTCATGAGGATGCAGGTGCTTTAAGCGGCTTTGACGCCTTGGAGGAAGTCCTGGACTTCTCGGGAGAGGTCGTTGGAGTGGCGCGACAGCTCCTGGGCGGCGCCCAGCACCTGGCTGGCCGCCGAGGTGGTCTCGCCGGCCCCCTGCTGCACGTCGTTGATGCTGCCGGTCACGGCTTCCGTGCCGCGCGCCGCCTCCTGCACGTTGCGGGCGATCTCGGCCGTGGCCGCCCCCTGCTCCTCCATGGCGGCGGCAATCGAGGTGGAGATCTGGCTCATCTCGGTGATCGTGCGGGCGATCTCCTGAATGGCCGACACCGTCTGCTGCGTCGCCTGCTGCACCGAGCCGATCTGGGCCGAGATCTCCTCCGTGGCCTTGGCCGTCTGCGACGCCAGCTCCTTCACTTCGGTGGCCACCACGGCAAAGCCTTTCCCAGCTTCACCGGCGCGGGCCGCCTCGATGGTGGCGTTCAGCGCCAAGAGGTTGGTCTGGCCCGCGATGGTGTTGATCAGCTGCACCACGTCGCCGATGCGGCGGGCCGTGGAGGCGAGGTCCTGCACGGCCGCATCCGGGCGGCGCGCCCCCTGGACGGCCCGGTCGGCGATCTGCGACGACTGCGCCACCTGGGAGGCGATCTCCCGGATGGAGATGGACAGCTCTTCTGTGGCGGCCGCCACGGTCTGCACGTTGGCCGAGGTCTGCTGGGCGGCCGACGAGACGGTGACGGACTGCTGGGTGGTCTGGCTGGCCACTGCCGTCATGGTCTGGGCCGTGGCCTCCATCTCGGTGGCGGCGGAGGACAGGCCCTGGGTGAGGGCCGACACGTTGCTCTCGAAGCGCTTGGTGATCTGGTCGAGCATCTCGGCGCGGCGCATCTTGGCCTGGTTCTCGGCGTCCTG
>NZ_JPUG01000018.1 GCF_000739015.1 Microvirga sp. BSC39 | reverse complement strand
GGCCTGCGGCACCGCTGAAGCCTGCACGGTCTCCCGCTCTGCGTGGGCGGCAGCGGTCTGGAGGAACAAGGCTCCTCCACTCACCGCTGTGCCCAGCAACAGTAAGGCGCTGAGAACACGAGCAGCGGTCTCGACCCTGTCCGGCGGCTCCGGAGGTCTGAAGTAGTTCGCAGGTCGACGTGTGCGGTTGCGCATGGTGAGGATCCGGTTCATCGCATCACCTCAGTCGCATTCATGCACGATGCGGGACACGACCTTGCCCTGAGGCGTGCGATGCTTCTGCACTTCGAGGTAGCAGTTCTCGGCCAACGCGAGGCCCTGCACATCTTGCAGGCTCTCCTCGCCGTCATGGTTCTCCACGGCAGCCATCTGCATCGATGCCTCAGGTTTGGCACCCGTCTGAGGCGCTGCAAGAGCTGCGTGGCTGATCAGGAATGCGACACCGATGGTCAAAACAGCGACGCCTCTCAGGAAGGGAGCGGGGATGCGGGTCATGGCAGGCTCTCAGGAAGCTGGGGTGGAGGCCTGCCCTGGTGTGCAGGTTCAAATTCATTACCGAGCAATTGAATGACGCGCAACTATACTAACGGGCTATTCAGTGGTACGCTAACGAACATCATTGCTCCAGGAGTACACCTTGGCCAAACCGCAGCCGCTTGACCTTGCCACCCTTGAAGATGGCCTTAAGCTCGACCGGCAGCTTTGTTTTGCCGTCTATTCCCTGTCGCAGGCCTTCAACCGCGTGTACAAGCCGGGGCTGGACCAGGTCGGCCTCACCTACCCGCAGTACCTTGTGCTGCTGGTGCTTTGGGAGCAGGACGACCAGATGATGAAGCACATTGGCGAGCGGCTTCATCTCGACTCAGGCACGTTGACCCCGCTGTTGAAGCGACTGGAAGCTGCCGGCATCGTGCGCCGCCAGCGGGATCCTGAGGATGAGCGACAAGTGCGGATCATTCTCACGCCTAAGGGTCACAGCCTGAAGGAGCAGGCCGCCAAGGCGCGGCACAACGTGGTCTGCGCCAGTGGCCGCTCAGCCCAGGAGATCCAGGCGCTCAGGGATGAACTCATCCGACTGCGCGACAGCCTCAACAGCTTTCTAGAATAGCTGTCCCAGCCTTGCAGCCCACTGAGGGTACAACACGGCAGAGTTGGAACGGTCACCTCTGGTAGCCCTGCTTCCCTGCTGGATGAGCCTACGATGTGTACAGGCGCAAGGTCCCGAAACGCAGCGGCGGGCGCCTCATCCACCTCTCGCAATCGGGCTGCGCTGAGTATCTGAGACAGGTTGGCATTGGACCAATGGCCCATATACAATTGCGCGCTATTCATTTATACGCAATTGAATGGTGAGGAAACCAGGCTTGGACCGCGCGTAAGCGCACAAATGCAATGACCCCAAGCCTCTCCGTTGAGACAGGTTCTCGCCCTGCACAACCTGATATTCTGGAGCGGACTATGACACGCTTTTACTTCGACCTGTTCGACGGGGGTGACGTCTCGCGCGATGAGGAGGGCACAACCTTTGACGATCTCAAGCAAGCGAAGAATGCTGCTATTGTAAGCCTGCTTGAGATCATGAGATCTCGAAAGATCGAAGGTGATACATCCGAGTTGGTGTTCCTGGTCCGGGTTTCCTCAGACATGGCTGCCTTCGCGGTGAAGCTATCGCTTCAGGTTGGCAGTAACGATGCACTCTTCGGCTCCGCTTCAGAGAGGCTTCCAGTTCCAAGCCTTTGCCCGTGAACCCGGTGCACATTCATACTGCCACCAGCTTTCCCGTCACATCTGTTCAGTGGAAGACTTCTCCGGGATCGGGAGCACCGTCATCACTGCTGAGCGTGGAATGGATGGTCTCCTTCGGGTCAGACATTCGCATTCAGGCCCCTCACTGAACGTCAGCTCTCGAGCATCGAAACAGACAAATCGCCTACGTCTTAGGAGAGCCAATTGCAGTTCTTCCTGACTCATCGGTTCGTTGGCCCATGCGGTGTCACCGCACTTAGCTGGAGTGCTGCCCAAGCGGCCGAGGCTAACTTCCTCGAACGCTTTCGCGGCAGCTGGTCCGGCTCGGGCAAGATCCAGCGCGAGGGCACCTCTCAGCCGCGACAGGTGACCTGCTCTGTCGCCAGCAGTCCTGCGGGAATCGGGTCAGTGCGCAGGGCAGTTGCCGTGCCTTTGCAATCTTCAGCCGGCAAATCGGCGTTGATCTGGCCTATGACTCCCGCACTGGCACCTGCCACGGGATCTACACCGGCGCCCAAATTGGCCCTGCCCGGCTCACAGGCAGGCGCCGAGGTGATGTGGTGAACCTCCGGATCGAATGGCCGCGCCCAGTCAACGGCGACACGCAAGCTGCCATGGCAATCCGGAACAAGGGCCAGGGCAGGCTCCGCATCACGGTTGCTGATAACCTCAACCCTGGTGGACCCGTCCTGCAGACATCGGAGATCATCTTGGCGCGCCAGTAGCCAAGTACCCTATGCAGGATCATTAAGCACCCTGCGGATGGTAGTCAGCGACAGGCCGAAGTGCTTGGCTACTTGGGTTGGGGCTACACCGGCCAGAACAGCGGCCCGCACGGCCTTGCGCTGCCCCTAATGCAGGGCGAGTGCGGGCTTGGCTGACCTCGGCGATCTGGTCTGTCTGGCGGGGCCTGGCCCAAGCTCGTCTAGGGACAATCTGGCGTCCTGCGCCGCCGCCTTTAATTCCGGCTGCTGGCCCCTGCCCTTCTCCAGGCGACGCTGCACTTCCTTGACGAGCTGCTCAAGCTGCTGAGCCAGTTGAGCATCCGACAAACCGGCCAGCGCCGACGGCCCAGCAGCAACTTGAGCCGGCGCGGACGAGGGCGTGGGAATGGTGAGCGTGACCTCGAAAAGGTCGAGCGTGCGCGGTGAAAAACCCTTGTGTGGCATGCGCTTGATATGGTGATTGCCCGTCCCTGCTCCAAGCTGGAAGGGGTCAGTTGCATATGTATTGACACCCCTCGGGCAAGCAGGACCCTTGGCTGTCGGAGGGTGTCGCGCTCTCACCTGTTATCCAGCTCAGGGTTTCTCGACCTGCTCGCGATAACTCGCGTCAGGAGAAGGTGAGCGTAGCCCGCGGTTCTCCAATCTGCCATTGACGCACTGCGCCACTGACGTATCTTTCCTAAGCAGCGGAGGAGCTTTATGGGCGATGACAACGACTTTGAGCAACTCATTGCTAGTCTAGGCTCCATTCTCGCAGAAACAAATGACGAGCTCAGCCTCGGTGGTGGTCTGAGGCTGCCTAGCGTCATCGATGCAGCCGCCATCCGGAGCAGGACCGGCCTCTCGCAAGCCGCTTTCGCCCGGCGCATCGGCGTTGCGGTCGGCACCATTCGGAACTGGGAGCAGGGCCGCCGAACACCTCAGGGGCCAGCCCGGGTTCTGCTGGCGCTACTCGATTGCAACCCAAGGCTTGTCGAAGACACTCTCGGAACCTGAGCGCAGGAGGGGCTGTGCAAGACTATGCCTCCATCGTTCGATCCCAACCGCCTAGGTCCTTTTCTCCCTGAGGGGCTTTTCCTGGGGTGACAGAATATCAGGCAGCATCATGGCCTGCGGAAGCGACGAGAGCCAATCGACGATCTGGTTCGCATCAAGACCTCGCTTGCTGCGTGCGCTTGCGAGCCGCTGCTCCTCAAGCCTCTGCTGGCGCTTGGCCCATTCATTCACGGCAGTGGCCACACGCCCGAAGTAGGCAGCGGGAGCACCCGCGCCAGCAACGGCGTGTCCCGTCTCGGCGCGGCGCCGGCCCATCCAGACGCCGAATACCCGCTGCTCACTCCAGCCAACGAACCAGGCATCGGCATTACCGGTCGAGGTCCCGGTCTTTCCGTAAGCTGCCCACTGCTTCATCTGCGCCGCGCGTCCGGTCCCATGCTCGACCGCCTCGCGCAGAACCTCCTGTGTTGGCTCAACGCATTTCTCCGGGATGACCCTCGTCCGCATCGGCGTGAGAAAGTCAGCCCTGACCTGGCCGCGGCCATCGACCACCGCCAGCACACCGGCTGGGGTGATGCGGTAGCCGCCATTGGCCACCACTGTGTAGGCAGCCGTCATGGCCATGACATTGCTCGAGTAGGAGCCAAGAACAAAGCTGGCATCAGCTGCAGGACCAGGATCGACCCCGATGCGCCGGCTGACCTCAGCAACCGTGTCGGTCCCAATCTCCTGTGTCAGCCGCACAGCAGCCGCGTTGCGCGATGAGGCAATAGCTTCCTTCAGTGTCGTCTGACCGCGGTAGCCCAGCTCGCCATTCGCAGGCCAGGTCCCGCTGATGGGCTGGTCCACAACCTTGCTCTCAGGCGTCTTGCCGGCCTCACAGGCAGCGATCAACAGCGGCAGCTTCGCCGTCGAGCCGGCCTGGACGCGCGCTTTGACGGCATTGTTGAACTGCCTCTGCGACCAGTTCACGGAGCCCACCATCGCCTGCACGCGTCCATTAGGAGTCATCATCACCGCGCCAGCATCGTACTGAGATGGGACAGCTCCGTCCTTGATCAGCCTGCTGAGTTGTTGTTCCGCAATGTGCTGGACCCGCGGGTTGAGGGTGACAAAGAAGCGAACTGTCTCGCCTGGCTGCAAGTACTTGTCGCCCCAGGTTTCCACCACCCACTCAGTAAAGGCCTGCGGCTGGATCTTAAACTCTGGCAGCAGGCCGGGGCGAATGCCGGCTTTCTCAGCCTGGCGCCGCTCCTTGTCCGAGATCCTGCCCTGCTCGGCCATGAGCTTCAGGACGATAAGCGCTCGCTCGTGCGCCCGCTCGCGCGTTTTCTCCCGCAGCGGGTTGAGCCGGGCAGGCGCCTTCACCATGCCGGCCAGCAGAGCCGCCTCGTACAGCGTCAGATCCTTGGGCTCTTTGCGGAAGTAGTGCCGGCTCGCCCGGTACAGCCCGACGATGTCGCGCCCGCCGAACTCAATCTGGTTGAGATAGGCAGCCAAGAGTTCTTCCTTGCCCACTGCCTCGTTGAACAGGCCAGCGTACCAGACCTCCGCACCTTTGCGCTCAAGACGGGTGAGCACGTTACCCCCGCGTAGATCGTGGAACACCAAGTTCTTGAGCAGTTGCATCGGGATGGTGCTGCCACCCCGGGTGAGGCCGCCTTTGAGCACGGCAAGCAGGGAGACCACATCAACCCCGTTGTGGTCGAAGTAGCGCTTATCCTCGACAGCCACGATGGCATTCTTCATCACCTCAGGGATCTCCGAAGGCGCGAGCACGACTGGGCAGCGGCAGTAGGCATCCCATCCCGTCTTCGTGCGGGTGACCATCACCTGCGAGGAGGCTACCAAGAGGCGAAGGGACCGCGGCTGGAGATCCCAGAAGTGAACCGGGTCTGCGGCTTGTGCGGTGGGTGCGTGGGAGAGGCTGGTGAGCAGGAGAGCAGTGGCGAGCGCCAGAGCGCGGGTCATTGGAGGCCCTATGTTGCGCCGACCGATTCGGCACCAAGACCTTCAACAAACACGAAGACTATGGCTGAAAGCGGTACGGTATTACGGCCAAGCTTCGTCGCCTCGCCGCCATGCTGCTTTCAGGCTCTGACCGATCATTCGGCTTTCTTGGCCTTACCCCTCAATCAAAGATGGCTGGGGTGCCGCCCGTGTGCACGATACAGGCAGCCTCATCTGATGGGATGTCGTGCCGGGCTACACAATTGAGGAGACCGGCAAAGGTCTTGGCGACATAGGTCTGCTCAAGTACGAGAGCCTCAAGTTCTGCGAGGAGATGGCCTGCTTGAACAGACGCTTCGGTTCTGACGCCATAGCCTGCTCCCAGTTGATTCGTATAAATCCGGACGCGACTTAGCGGATCGTCCTTAGCCTCGACGCCGGTCAGCCGATACAAACCGTCGAGAATGGATCTAAGTCGAGCTTCAAGTTCGATGGCCTCGTACTCGACGCTGATGAGATGGAAGGTCCAAGGCAGATCAAGCAGGAATGCGCCAAAGAGCATCCCGGCTTCTGTTACACCCATAGAGCCAGGAAGCACGATGTGCCGAAGGCTGAGCCCGCCTGCTACAGCCTGCTCGTGTAACTCCTTAGCAGCACGGGCATAGCCGAGGCCTCCGATCACGGGATTACCAATCAGGTATGGGCGACGTCCTGAAGCAGTGAGTTCCTCGACAGTGCGTTTCGCCAATCTGCCACGCTCTTCCTCGCCGACTGGACCAAGGTGTTGGATCTGCGCGCCCATCATCCCTGTGAGCAGAAGATTGCTGTGCGGCGGGAGGGGATCTGTACCCGCGTAAAGCACAAGGCACTCTAGCCCTAACTTTGCGGCCGCGGCTGCCGTAAGGCGGCATTGGTTTGACGCGGGGGCTCCTGCAACCACCAGAATGTCACAGTCTCTCTCCATTGCCTCTCCAAGCCAGAACTCGAGGCTCCGAACTTTATTGCCGCCAAAGGCCAGGGGCAT
Source organism: Microvirga sp. BSC39 (assembly GCF_000739015.1). Lineage (GTDB taxonomy): Bacteria > Pseudomonadota > Alphaproteobacteria > Rhizobiales > Beijerinckiaceae > Microvirga. Next base: position 7,778 of record NZ_JPUG01000018.1, on the reverse strand, counting down.
GCAGTCGTCCCGCTTGACCCAAAGTTGCTGGTGCCCCGTATGCGTGCCGATCCGCGCCATATGCTCTAGCGGAGTTGGTTGCTGGAGAAGGTCGATACGAGGAAAAGCATCGAGCATCGGATCAATCCTCAAAAGCACGCAACGCAGCGGCCATAGGGTTTTGCCACAGACTTGCGCCATCGATGACCTTCTAGCCCCTCGGCTATTCTCTCGCCGCTCGCCAGCATGCCCCACGGTGCGGAGTAAACCGCTATGCCAATGCAGGCAATAGCAACAAATCGCATGATCGCTACAGACAACATGCGCTTATTCCATGCCGTCTGTTCCGGCGCCACAGATCAGGGCGCAGACGTGATCGTTTGCTGAGCGCGGAACCTTCCCGGCCTTCAAGGCGGCAATCGAGGCCGCTCCTGACAGATCGGCGGCAATGCCGAATTCAAACCAGAGCCAACGGGCCGCAGCCTGCATTTCATCGTCCGTGACAAGGACAATGTCGTCAACGTGGCGGATCACCGTTTGGAAGATCGCCTCATCCGTCCGCCGGCAGGCCATGGTGGGAACCCGCGTGCTGACGGTATCAAGTGTGACGAGGCGCTGAGCGTCAAGGCAAGCCCGCAATGTGGGAGAGCCGACCGGTTCAATCCCGATTACTTTGACCTGAGGGCGTCGAGCCTTCACGGCCGTGGAAAGGCCGGCGATAAGCCCCCCTCCTCCGATCGCGACTAGGATCGTGTCCACGTCCGGCATATCGTCCAGGATTTCCAGACCCAGTGTGCCCTGGCCTGCAACCACGATCGGATCACTGAACGGATGGACATAGGTCGCGCCAGTCTCGGCCGAGAAGGCCAGCGCAGCCTCGTTGGCCTCATCCCAGACGGAGCCGACAATTTCAACGGATGCGTTCCATCCCTTCAATTTTGCGACCTTATCGGGCGCGACATTGGAAGGTAGAAAAATCTTGGCCGCTATGCCGGCCACATGGGCTGTGCGCGCAATGGCCAATCCGTGATTGCCCCCGGAGGCTGTCACCAGTCCATGCCTTAATCTTTCCGGCGGCAGGGTCTTCAGCCGGTTCATGGCGCCTCGCGCCTTGAACGAGCCCGCCACCTGCAAAAGCTCAAGTTTGAGCGTGACCCGCCCCTCAAGTTCGCTGCCGTCGCGCAACTGCATGGCTGACAGCAACGGAGTGCGTCGGATCAAGGGGGCGATGCGCTCCTGCGCCGATAAGATATCGTCAATCGTGATCACGGCAGGGTCCTCCTGGACAGTATCGAAATAGGAGCTGCTTGAGCGATCTCACCGAGAACATGTTGCTCGGGTAGATCATCGGTAGTGTAGGCCGCAGTCTGACGCGTGATCGCCCTGCGTAGGCACCCCGAAAGGTGCGTTGAAGCTTGGATCGTCACGACTGGGGATGTCCCCTTCCTAGCCACAGATGGATGAGCATTACCGGAAGGCATGAGAATTGAACTGCCTTGGATGTGTCCATGGTGGAGGTTGCGGATCACGGCGCATAGCGGCTCAAGAAACGTTGATCGACCTAACTCAGACTCGGCGTCGCGACCTGGAGTTGCCTCCACTTAGTGATATGCCTCTGCGTGAGTTCACGCCCAGCCGAGAAACCTGTCCATGCTGCTAATAGGGGGAGCCACCCGGAGTTGTTGCGCAGGGTTTCGTCTCCAGCGATGAACCGGGACTGCTCCCAGATTGTGTCGCCAGGAGGGGGTGTCACACCCCCTATGATCACATCGCCCACCTCCCCTTCCGCATGGCAGCTGACGATATGAACGACTTTCGACGTGCGCATTGAGCTCTCCGGATCGTGGCTGTCTTACGACGAATTTCCTGGATGTCGAACCCTGCACCCTCAGCCAACAGATATCAGAAGATCGATGGTCTCGGTCTCTGCGGGCTTCTGATCACCCGCTCAAGGGTACCGATCTCAATCTCAAATCCCTAGTTGATCCGTGTCCGAGTCCGACATTCCTTTCCTAAGGGCTGACACGCAGAACACTCGCATATTGAATACAATTTATAATAAGGAATTCGATCAGGCCCAAGCGTTCTACTGCTCCTGCGACAGCGTTGACTCCACGAAATGTAGATTGTATAAAATACTTAGTTGACCCCGTCCTCGGCAGATTTTGAATTTGCGCACATCAGCCGTGCGGGCAGAGGGACTGGCTTCTGAAGGAGAACCCCGTGAAATCAAAGATTTTTTCCGGCTGCATCCCGGCGCTTATGACGCCCTGCAAGGCCGATCGCAGCCCTGACTTCGACGCGCTGGTGCGCAAAGGGGAGGAGCTGATTGGGGCAGGCATGTCCGCGGTTGTCTATTGTGGCTCGATGGGCGACTGGCCGCTTCTGACTGACGAGCAGCGCATGGAAGGTGTGGAGCGCCTAGTGAAGGCCGGCGTGCCGGTCATCGTTGGCACCGGAGCCGTCAACACCAGCGCTGCAGTGGCCCACGCCGCCCACGCGCAGAAGGTCGGCGCCCAGGGCCTGATGGTGATTCCGCGTGTCCTCTCCCGCGGGTCGTCGCTGACCGCACAGCGCCACCATTTCAAAGCGATCCTCGCTGCCGCTCCCGATTTGCCGGCAGTGATCTACAACAGTCCCTACTACGGCTTCGCGACCCGTGGAGACTTGTTCTTTGCCCTTCGAGCCGAGCATCCGAACCTGATCGGTTTCAAAGAATTCGGCGGTACCGAGGCACTGACCTATGCGGCCGAGCATATCACCAGCCAGGATGACGGTGTGACGCTGATGGTTGGTGTCGATACCGCTGTGTTCCACGGCTTCGTTAATTGCGGCGCCACCGGTGCGATCACTGGCATCGGCAACGTGCTGCCCTGCGAGGTGCTGCACCTTTGCGCCCTTGCTCAGGCCGCTGCGAAGGGTGATGCGGAGGCTCGCCAGCGCGCGAAGGAACTGGAGGAGGCGCTGCACGTTCTCTCCTCCTTCGACGAGGGGCCGGATCTGGTGCTGTATTATAAGTATCTGATGGTGCTGAAGGGGAGCCCGGAATACGCGGTTCACTTTAACGAAACTGATGCGCTCTCGGACAGTCAGCGCGGTTATGCTGAGGCTCAGCTCAAGCTCTTCGACGCATGGTATGCAGAGTGGAGCAGGCAATCCGGTACGGTGCAGAAATACGCTGCCTAAGGCATATGTGAGAGGCCCACTCAACCGTGGGCCTTTTTCATTCTTGACGGTGCCGAGGGCGGAAGCAGAAGGTTTGAGGCCGCTTGAGCAGTGCTATCTCTAGGCTGACTAGCGAGATGTCGTCGGTTTCGAGTTGTGCCAGACGATAAAGCGGCGGTGCAATAGCAGTCCTTCTTCCTTCAAGACACATTCAACAGCATCTCCGCGCGTCGAAAGCCTTGTAGAAATGTCTCCCACAAAATGCCCGGGATAAAGGCCCTACATCTTGGTTGATCCGTAGATTGTATACGGTACACTTTCAGGTGGCTAGCAATGGAGCTGTGCGAGTGATCGAACCGAACCTTTTATCGACGGGTGAGTCATTGCCCAGCTCCCGCATGTCGTCCTGGCCGGTACGCACTATCATTGCCCTTTCCAATGGACTGCTCGCTATTGAGCGTGTTGCGATCATGAGCTTTATGGGTATCTTGACCCTGCTCATTTTGATCAATGTCACAACCCGGTATGCGGGCCTGCCAATTTACTGGATCGACGAGTCAGCCGTTTATGCGACGGTCTGGCTAGCTTTCATTGGCGCCTCGGCAATGACGCGGCTTCGGCTCGACTTTGCTGTGACAATGCTCACCGAACGGCTCTCTGCGCGAGGACAGCAGATAGCACGGATTATCTCTACGTTGGCGGTTGTTGGCTTTGGCCTCGGGCTCACTACGATGTGCTGGCTGTGGATGGACCCGATTGGTATTGCCTCCGCTGGGTTTGATGCAAAGACCTATGCAGGCGATACTTTCAACTTTCTCTATACGGAACGCACTCAGACGCTGAATTGGCCAAGCTGGATTATATATCTAGTCCTGCCAATCTTCGCCGTCTCAATGACTCTGCACGGCCTTGCCAACATACTGGAAGACCTCGGCATTGTTGGCAGAAGCGCCTTTCCGGGGTTCCACGCCACCGTCAGCAGCGGGATCAACTAATGGTCACCTCCGCTGCCTTCGTTGCCATCATGCTGGCTGGCGTGCCGATCGGCCTGTGCCTTTGCCTCGCCGGCATCGTCTATATCGTCGCTTCAGGCAACCCTTTGCTGTTTCAATCCTATCCGCTGCAAATGTTCGGCGGAGTGGATAGTTACGGCCTTATCGCCATTCCGCTCTTCATTCTGATCGGTGAGATCATGAATGGAGGTGGTATCACACGGCGCATCGTCGAAATGGCGATGGCTATCGTGGGTGCATTGCGGGGCGGCTTGGCTTACGTGAATGTGCTGGCCAATATGTTTGTCGCTTCGATCCTGGGCTCGGCTACTGCCCAAGTGGCTATCATGTCCCAGATAATGGTACCTCAGATGGAGCGTCAGGGCTACGATAAGACATTCGCGGCAGGCCTCACTGCCTATGGGGGAATGCTCGGTCCAATCATCCCCCCGTCGGTGATGTTCGTGGTCTACAGTGTACTTGCCCAAGTGCCCGTCTCCGACATGTTGATCGCCGGAATCATCCCAGGTGTGCTGTTGACGGTACTGTTTTTCAGCATCATCGCAGTGATGGGTTTGGTGTACAATTTCCCGGCCGGAGCACGCATGACGCCGCGTGAGCGAGTGATGATTGTTCTTCGCGCGGCGCCGACGCTGTCGATCCCATTGGTGATTGTTGGCTCCATCCTCACGGGTCTCGCCAATGCCACGGAGGCGGCTGCCGTTGGCGCAATCGCGGCGGCGCTGGTGGGCCGCTACTGGACTCGCGAGTTCCGGTTCTCCCAAATTCCGGAAATGCTGCTCCGATCTGGAATCTACTCGGCGATCGTCCTGTTCTTGGTCGCTGCCGCGGCTGTGTTCTCTTGGATTTTAATTTTCGGCAAGGTTCCGCAGGAAGTGGCGGGGTGGCTCCAATCGGTTGCCAAGGATCCAGTCACCTTCATGCTCCTGGTGAACGTGATCCTGATCGTCATCGGTACAGTCATTGACGGCGTACCGGGTCTGATCATGACAGTGCCGATCCTCCTGCCCATCGCGACCGAGGTTTATCACATCGATCCAAGGCACTTTGGGGTCGTGGTTGTGATCAATCTGGTGCTCGGGCTTCTCTCTCCTCCCGTCGGCCTCTGCTTCTTCGTCGCGGCAGCCGTTACAGGCGCCAAGCCCGGCAAAATGTTCATAGTGACACTGCCCTTCTTCATCGTTGCGTTCCTGATGCTGATCATTCTCTCGGTATGGCCCACTCTCTCACTTGCCCTCGTCGACTAACCTGTAGAAAGAACGGAGGACTAATCATGACCATTTCCCGCCGACATCTCCTCGCCTTGGCGGCTGGCGCAACCCTGCCGCTCGCAGCTCCGACGGTGCTTCGTGCTCAAAGCCGTGAGTTCCGCCTTGGAGTCATTACGCCTCCGAACCATCCCTGGAACAACGCTGCCCTGAAGGTCGGTGAGACACTGAAGGCTGAGACCAGCGGCCGCTTGTCGCTCACCGTTTTCCATGCCGGCCAGCTCGGGAACGAAGGCGCCATGATGCAACAGCTCCAGTCAGGGGCCCTCGACATGGCCTTTATCCAGGCTGCCGAGCTTGGCTCCCGTGTCCCAGCGATTGCGGCGATCAATGCTCCCTATGTGGTGCGCTCCACGGAGGCCGTCGCGAAGCTCGTCCGCCACCCAGTTGCACTCAGCCTGTTCGATTACCTTCCCAAGGAGACAGGCACGATCGGCCTTGGCTGGGGCATCACATCGATCCGTGCTGTGTTCTCAGCCAAAGACATCTCGTCCGTTGCCGACCTAAAGGGCATGAAGCTGCGTATCAACCCGACCCCTGCCTTCCGTGACTTCTACCAGCTACTAGGGGCTGCCCCCACACCAATCCCGACCCCACAGGTGTTCGATGCAATGGCCAATGGTCAGGTCGATGGCCTTGAGGCAGATCTCGACTTCTCCTGGAACCAGCGGTTCGACAGGGTCTCCAAGACCATCCTTCGGATGAATGCCGTTCACATGCCGATGGTGGCGCTGGTCTCCGGCCGGGTCTGGACCACCCTGCCAGCAGCCGATCGTGAGCTGATCTCCAAGGCAACTCGCGCAGCGCTTGATGCCGAGATCGATGAGATCGTCGCCAATCAGCCTGGCCTATTGGAGAACTTCTCGAAACAACCCGTCAAGATCGTCGTCTCTGATGTGAAGGACGCGGATCCAGTGATTGCCGAGTACGACAAGATTTGGCTTCCGAAGGCCCCAATTCTGGCGGAGTTGCGCAAGGTCGGCGCAACGCTCTGAGGCTGCCTCACTTCCACCAATCAAGGCGGGCGTTTCGCCCGCCGCCTACTTCGAAGTGGCTTTGTTATGCTCTTCGAAGTAATTGCGGAGCGATTTACCCACACCTTCGATATGCATTTTCAGGAGTGAGCAGGCCTCGGAGACTTTGCCACTCTTGCAGAGGCGCACAAGTTCAGCGTGCTCGACTTCTGCACGCTCCATGCCGCCTGTCAGCGAAAGCTGAAGCCGGGTATGTCTGTCACATTCCTGAAGTAGGCCCCCAACGATTGCCTGCGCGCGCGGCTGTCGTGCATGTTGGTACAGAACGTTATGGAACTCCGTGTTCAGCTCACCCCAGCGCCTGACGTGCTTAGCACGGAGTTCTGAGCTGTATTCCTGAAGGATTTGACTAAGACGCTCATAGTCTGCTTCCGACAGATGTTTGGCAGATGCTTTGAGGAGGCGTGGTTCTAAGAGCGCTCGAAGTTCAAAGAGTTCGTGAACTTCCTCCATAGACAGCTCTGAGACGATTGCGCCGCGATGCGGAAGGATCTTCACCAACCCTTCAGCTTCGAGTTGCATCAGGGCCTCGCGGACCGGGATACGACTAACCCCAAACTCTGTAGCCAGTGCATCTTGACGAAGCTGGAAACCGGATTTGAACTCACCATCCACAATCCTGCGCCGCACTTCCTCTGCGACGGCAGAGGCGATGGTCCTGTGCTGTAGTGACTTTTGGGCGGGTCTGGCAGGGGGCATAGCTTTCACTGTCGTTAGTTGCAGATCCTATGGAATAATGGATCCTATGACTCTATAGCGGACTGACAAAAGAGTGGCTTGACTTACATGATTTTATACAATCTACCTTTAGGAAGTTCAATTTCATATTGTAGGGACAGGAGCTAGATGGCGAACGAAATTGATTGGGTGTACCAGTCAAGATTCCGTTCAAGTCGAACTGCGAGTTCCAGATCGAGACCCTCATGGACAACACCTTCAAACCACGACCGTTGCTGCCCGGTGCGGATCTCACAGCTTTGGCCTAGTAAAGCATGGCGTGGCACGGGGTCATGCCTATTCTTTCTTAACAGTCATCTCTTGTGAACAGCGAGTGAGGCCATGGCGCGCCACACCTTCTTCTGCATCGACGGTCATACCTGCGGCAACCCGGTCCGCGTGGTCGGCGGCGGCAGCATTCCCCAGCTCAAAGGGGACACAATGTTCGAGCGCCGCCAGCACTTCCTGGCGGAATACGACTGGATCCGGACCGGCCTGATGTTCGAGCCCCGCGGCCACGATATGATGTCGGGCTCGATCCTCTACCCGCCGACGCGGCCGGATTGCGACGTGGGAATCCTGTTCATAGAGACCTCGGGCTG
>NZ_JPUG01000017.1 GCF_000739015.1 Microvirga sp. BSC39 | reverse complement strand
GAGGCAGATAGATATCAGCCTGTGGCGGGGGTGGAGATACAGGCCATGGTACCGGCTCACCCTCAAACGTCATCTCCTCGCGAGGACCTACCGCAAACCCGGCATCAGGACGCCTCCCCAGGGCTTCAAGCCCGGCCGTAAGAGCACAGGGGAGCAGGATATCGTCCGCATCAAGGAAGACCAGATAGCCCCCCCGGCTCCGGGCGATCCCGGTGTTGCGGGCGACTGCTGGGCCCGCATTGTCCTGCCGCACGACTGTGGTTCGTGGGTAGGGCGGAGCCACTGGCGCGACAGGCACCGGCGAGCCGTCGTCGACCAAGATGACCTCATAATCCGGGCAGGTCTGGGCAGAGACCGATTGCAGGGTCTGATGGAGCAACTCGGCCTGAGCGGGCGTGCTGAGATAGCTGGGCACGATGATGGAGACGAGAGGCTGGTCACGTTCAGGGGACAAAGGGGGCATTGAGACAACTCCGCGAGACCTCGCTTGACGGGTGGAGATGAGATAGAGCGAGGAGGGGATGCCGGAACTGGCGAGACTCGTTCGAGACGCCTTGAGCCGGGATTGTCTCCGCTTAGCATAGGGTCAACCTTTACCGTACGTCTGCATCGCTCGGATGAACGGACCTTCACACAACCCCGCTTACTCGGCCGAATTTGACCCGCAGCGGACCTACCGGCACCCCTGACGCCTACAAGTGGTGAGTGGAATCCCACCTCTTGTCCCGGTCGGGACCTCTACCCGCATGGCAGTCAACACGTCATGCATGTGTTCTCCGGCACAGCCGGACGGCGCACGAAAGCTTATCAATCGAACATAAGCACGAAGCTGCCTTGCGGCTTTATCGGACATGGCGGAACTCCTAACAGGCCTGTAGCGACGATGAGCAAAAGTACACGATCCCCTGCACCCTCCTTCAGCTTGAACTCCGCAGAGTGGGGTGCCGTTGCTGTTCTTATGGCATTTCTGGTCCTGTGGTTTGGTTCAGCATTCGCCTGAGCTTGGGTGATCGGGGTGGCACTATCCGCAAGGGAGAGAGGTTTTCGCTAACCATTTCGGAAGAGCTTGCGCCGAGAATGTTTGTGGTGTGGGCCTCGAAGCGGAAGGAAGGTGCAATGGCAAAGAATATGATCTGTCTCTGGTACGACAAGGACGCCGAGGCTGCTGCCCGCTTCTATGTCGAGACCTTTCCCGACAGCGCGGTGCATGCGGTGCACCGTGCTCCCGGCGACTATCCGACCGGCAAGGAGGGCGACGTGCTGACAGTCGATTTCACTGTTGCGGGCGTTGCTTGTCTGGGCCTCAACGGAGGTCCCGCGTTCAAGCACAACGAAGCTTTCTCATTCCAGATCGCCACCGACGATCAGGAGGAGACCGACCGCTACTGGAATGCCATCGTGGGCAATGGCGGCCAGGAGAGCGCGTGCGGCTGGTGCAAGGACAGGTGGGGGGTCTCCTGGCAGATCACGCCGCGCGTGCTGACAGAGGCGCTCGCAGCAGGCGGCGCCGAGGCCAAACGTGCGTTCGATGCCATGATGAATATGAGGAAGATCGACGTTGCGGCGATCCAAGCTGCGCGGCGCGGTTGATGCTCTACCGCGGATGGCGGCAAATTCGCTGCCAGCAGCAGTAGTCAGCTCTTGGCACTGGGCTGACCTTGACCGTACTTCCGCACTGCTGGGATGAGCCGACCTTCGCACCGACTTCTGCTGCTACTCAGTTTGACCCAGAGAGGAATTCTGAAGCAGAGGTGCTAGGAACGGGTCTCGACATCGTGAGGTGACAGCGTCGCGCCGAGTGCCCAATCCTGCGGCGGATCTTTAGGGACTGCGCGACGGGCTCTGTACCGGCCCCGTCGACCGTTCTAGTACTCGGACTTCCAACAAACCGTTCCAGTCACTAGCTCCTCGATTCAAGGGCGTTCATGTTTCACCTGACTTTCGCACTGCCCGCCCTCTATGTGCTGGCGCGGTTCGTGTGGCCGCTTCCGTGGGCGCTGGGCGGGAAGATTGCCCTTGCCATCGCCGTGCTCGTGGCCTCGCAATCCCATCTCTGGAGCCGCCTTTCGTCCGGCTCTGTCTTCGCGCCCGAGTTTCCCCGTGCTCTCGTGCTTGTGTTCAGCTGGGCTGTCGGGGCAATCGCGCTGCTGGCGGTGATGCAGATTGCCCTCGATGTGACCACCTTGATCGTACGTCTGTTTCGGGGCGGCGGAGCCATACCAGTCGGCGTGCGCTACACGACCGCGATGGCGGCCATGCTGCTTTCGGCAGTCGGCGTGTACCAGGCGACACGTGTTCCCCCGCTCAACGATATCGAGATCGCCATCCCAGGCCTGCCGCCTCAGTTCGACGGCTACAGGCTCCTGCAACTGACCGACCTGCACATCAGCCGCCTGTTCCCTAAGGAGTGGACCCAAGCGGTGGTCGAGCGGTCCAACGCGCTCGGTGTCGACCTGATCGTGGTCACCGGCGATCTGATCGACGGCTCGTTCGGCGCGCGGCGTGCCGACGTGGAACCGCTGCGCGGACTGCGTGCGAAGGACGGCGTCTGGGTCATTCCCGGCAATCACGAGTACTTCTTCGGCTACGAGGAGTGGATGCTCCAGTACGCCAGCCTGGGGATGCAGGCGCTCGTCAACGATCATACGGTCCTGAACCGTGATGGCGGATCGCTCGTGCTGGCCGGCGTCACTGACTTATCGGCGCCTCGATCCTTCCATCCCGCACCGGACCTGTCGGCCGCGCTTGAGGGCGCGCCGTCCGAAACGCCGATCCTCCTGCTCGATCACCAGCCGAGGAACGCCTCGCAGGCGGCCGCACGGGGAGTGGCGCTGCAACTCTCGGGGCATACCCACGGTGGTATGATCCCAGGACTGGACCGGCTAGTTGCGCGCGCCAACAACGGGTTCGTCTCGGGTCGGTACCAGGTTGGCGGCATGACACTCTACGTCAACAACGGCACGGCATTATGGCCCGGCTTTGCCTTGAGGCTCGGGCGTCCCTCTGAGCTGACTCGCATCACCCTGCGACGCGCGTCACCGCAGGATCGTTCGCCCGCTCATGCGCCGACGAGTTCAGAGCGAACGCTTGCTCCGGCCACCGCAGGCTGAATTCACGATGAGAAGGCCGCCCAGCGGAATGGCAGCTATGGTACATCCCGGGTGGGGCCGAACTTCTGTTTTGAACAGGAAGATCGGACGTTCCTGCCAGTGAACGAACTTCACTGCCTGACCCGTTGCAGAC
>NZ_JPUG01000016.1 GCF_000739015.1 Microvirga sp. BSC39 | reverse complement strand
CACCCGTCTGCCACTCACCCCGAAGGATGCGTTCGACTTGCATGTGTTAAGCCTGCCGCCAGCGTTCGTTCTGAGCCAGGATCAAACTCTCAAGTTGAAGAATTTGATCTCGACTATAGTCACTACGCAAATTGACAGAGTACCTCCATACTCCAGCGTTTCCACTGAAGCGGTGTACTCACCAAAGCATAGAACTGGTCGATGTATCTTACAGCAGCTCGTAAAAGCTGCCCGCAAGGACACCGCCGCCTACGCTTCTCTTCCCCTCTCAACAATGTCAAAGAGCAAAATTCCCCGCCACCAAAGACGAAGAACAGAACCTCGAACCATCCTGCCGCTCGAAGCGCCAGGATCCTCAAGGCCCCGTCAGGCCAGCCACCTCAGTGGCCGCCGTCGATGAACCCTATTTAGTCAAAGCCCGGACCGGTGTCAACAGTATTCGAAAAGAATTTGAAAGTTCTTCTCGAGGGAAGACCGCAGCCGCACAAGTATAGACACAGTAATTCCGTTCACAGAAATGAGATCATTTCCGCGTTGACCTTGCTGCCAGGCCCAAACCCGCAGCCCATGCCGGACAAGAACCGCCAGAGGAGCATCCCAATGCAGCAACGTTACCGTCGAACCGCCGAAGCTCTTGGCCACGCCTGAAGAAAACCTCCAGGCCACCCACACAGCAAAGATAAAGACCAAAGCGAAACGCCCCAGACCAAACCAAAACAACCATGCAGGGAAAAGAACACCCTCAGGCCCAGACAGCCCAAGGGAAGCGCCCATATAAACACCCCCGGACATTTTGCAAGAGGGTTGTCGCAACACTCGATGCAGGTGGGGAGGTCCGTACGAAACTTACTGAGAAGATATGGTGTTTCTTTCCGGGATAGCAAGATTGATCCTCAGGTTGGTGCCTTATCGGACTTCCCTGACTAAGCAGGAGCACGCTGTAGGCTCTATGGCGCAGAGGCTTGCGCGAAGGAGGTGTGCTATAGGAGCGCAGTTGTAGCCGCTGCCAACCGCAGACGAATGCTTATATTGGGTACCCCGTGAAATGAGGCTTCTTTGACACATACAGTTTTGCCAGCCATTCAGCCTCCACTAAATGGGCCAACCGCTGAGCTTCTGGTCAATGCGGTCACGGACATTGCTCTTGTTGTCCTTGATGCCAGTGGGGTCATCATCAGCTGGAACAGAGGGGCAGAGCTAATCTATGGCTGGACCCGGGACGAGGTTATCGGGAAGCCGGTCACCCTTCTCTATGCGCCTGAAGGCTCATCACAGGACAGACTGCCCCAGGAACTCGAGTTGGTCCGCGAGAGGGGACGCTACGAAGCTCAGGGACTGAGATCCCGCAAGGATGGCTCCACCTTCATGGCCAGGGTCACGGTCACTCCGGTCACAAGTGCCGATACCGCGAGCGGCGACTTTGCCATGGTCACGCGTGACATTACCGAGTGGATCACGGCCGAAGAAGCCCTCAGGACACGGGAAGCCCACCTGCGGTCTATCCTGGAGACCGTTCCGGATGCCATGGTGGTTATCGACGAGCAGGCTCGTATCCAGTCGTTCAGCGCAACGGCGGTTCGTCTCTTCGGATACGAGCCGGACGAGGTCATCGGCGAGAACATCAAGATCCTCATGCCGAACCCATATCGAGAGCAGCACGACGGCTACATGCATCGCTATCTGAGGACGGGGGAGAGACGGATCATCGGGATCGGGCGTGTCGTCGTCGGGCAACGCAAGGATGGCTCTACCTTCCCCATGGAGCTAGCCGTGGGAGAGATGCGGTCAGGAGGCATTCGCTACTTCACGGGCTTCATCCGGGATCTGACCGAGCGACAGCAGACGGAAACGCGGCTGCAGGAACTCCAATCCGAACTCGTCCATATGTCCCGCTTCACGGCGTTGGGCGAAATGGCCTCAACCCTGGCGCACGAGATCAACCAACCCCTGACGGCGATTACGAATTATCTCAAAGGATGCCGACGCATCCTTGAGCGCATGGAGGGCGATACTGTTCCCATGCTCCGGGATGCCGTCAACGAAGCCGGGGAGCAGGCCCTGAGAGCAGGGCAGGTGATCCGGCATCTGCGTGAGTTCGTCGCCCGCGGCGAGAGCGAGCGCCATATCGAGAACCTGCCCAAGCTTATCGAAGAGGCCAGCGCGCTTTCCCTCGTCGGGGCCAAGGAACAGGGAGTACGGGTCATGTTTCAGTTCGACCCGGACGCTCCCTACGTCCTGGCTGATCGGATCCAGGTTCAGCAGGTTCTGCTCAATCTGATTCGAAATGCTATCGAGGCCATGCAGGAGAGCACGCGCCGTGAACTGAGGATTGCGACTGCGCTGGTCGATGAAAGTCATGTTGAGTTGATCGTGGAGGATACGGGCCCTGGGCTTGCTCCCGAGGTCGCCGCACAGCTATTCCAGCCCTTCGTATCCACCAAGAAGCACGGAATGGGTGTTGGCCTGTCGATCTGCCGGACCATCGTGGAGTCGCATGGTGGAAAGATCTGGGCGGACTCGAGGCAGGGTGAGGGGACGACCTTCCATTTCACCCTCAGGACGATCAAGCGAGAGGAGATGGCGAATGCCGAATGATGTGGCCGTGCATGTGGTTGACGATGACGTTGCCGTCCGGAAGTCGCTGGCCTTCCTGCTGGCATCGGAAGGCCTTCCCGTGCGCCTGCATGAATCGGCCTCGGCTTTCCTCGACGAGGTAGTGAGCGCGGAAGCGGGGTGCATCGTCACGGATGTGCGAATGCCCGGCATCGACGGCATCGAACTCATCCGGCGCCTCAAGGAGCGGGGCATCACGCTGCCGGTCATCGTCATCACCGGCCATGCCGATGTCCCCATGGCGGTCGAGGCCATGAAGGAAGGGGCCATCGACTTTCTTGAGAAGCCGTTCGGGGACGAGGCCTTTCTGGCCACAGTGCGCGAGGCTCTCTCCCGTCACGAGAAGAGCAGCCATCAGGATGCTCAAGTGGCCCAGATCCAGTCTCGCTTCGAGGGGCTCTCAGAGCGAGAGCGGCAGGTTCTGGATGGCCTCGTGGCCGGCAAGGCCAATAAGGTCATTGCTTATGATCTCGGCATCAGCCCCCGGACGGTGGAGATCTACCGGGCCAACGTCATGGCCAAAATGCAGGCCAAAAGCCTGTCGGAACTCGTCCGTCTGGCTCTGCTGATCCATGCAAGCTAGCTCCTTAAGGAATTTTCCTGAGTAGGGAACAGGCCTGCCTTGTGCATAATCCGGAAGTGGCCGAGTGCATCCAGTTTCGGCCGTATTCGAGGAACAAGCAGGCTTCATCGATGTCTCAGCTCACGGGACCGGTCATCGTCGTGGACGACGATGCCGCGGTCCGCAACTCATTGAAGTTTGCCCTGGAGCTTGAGGGCCTGTCGGTGCGACTGTTCAAGGACGGTAGCGAGCTTTTGGCCGCGACGGATCTGCCGCGGAACGGGTGCTTCGTCATCGACTACAACATGCCAGGCATGACAGGTATCGAACTCGTCACGAAGCTTCGGCAGCGCCAGATTGACAGCCCCGCGATCCTCATCGCCTCCCGGGTGAGCGATGACCTTCATGGCCGGGCAGCAGAGTCAGGATTCCGTAGGGTCCTTGAGAAGCCCCTCCACGACAGCGACCTGCTCGACAGCATTCATGCTGCTCTGGCGTAATCTCTAGACAGCAGTCTGATCCCTCACCTTGCGCAGCAGGGGAGCGGCTTATTGTTTGAGTCCGAACACGACAAAAGCCTGAAAGCTCCGCAGCCATGCATGGCTGCGGAGCTTTCAGGCTTATCCGTGTCGGAACGCGTGGTGATGAATCACGCCTCCTCGATCATGCATTCAGGCGCTCAAGTGCCGCCTTGTTGCTCAGCAGGACGTGGCGGGCGGAGGGAAGCTCGATGACTCCCTGGCGCTCGAGCTGCGTGAAGGAGCGGGAGACCGTCTCGATCGTCAGGCCGAGGTGATCGGCAATGTCGGTGCGTGACATGGGCAGGTCGAGTGCATCGTCACCGGAGGTACGCTCCGCCATGTCGAGGAGGAATGTCGCGATCTTCTCGATGGCCGATTTACGACCCAGCAGCAGCATGTGGTTCTGAGCCCGGACCAGGGAGCGCATCATGCCCATTGTCATGTCCTGAGCAAGCTGCGTATCGCTGCCCATCAGAGCGCCGAGATTGCCGCGCCGGTAGGCAATGACGACGCAGTCGCCGACGGCCTCGGCGCAGAACCGGTACTCATCGCCGGCCTCGATGCCGAAGATGTCGCCAGCCAAGTGGAAGGCGTCGATCTGGCGGCGACCGTCGCTCAGGAGCTTGGAGGTGCGGATGACGCCCGAGAGCACCTTGTAGACATACGCAGCGCGGTCACCTTCTGCGAAGATTTCCTCGTCCTTAGCGTAGGAATGGACGGACCCCACTGCCGGAGCCGCCATATCGCCCGACTTGCGGAACTGCGGGGCTTCCAAAGTGAAGATAGGAAGGGCCGATGAGGAAGCCTTGGTGAGGAGCGCAGTCTGCATCGAACCCTCGTGATCTCGTGAAGTGACGTTGGATCATGGGTACTGCTGAACCGGCTGGGCTAAAATTCAGGTCTGATACCTAAGGGGTTTTCCTGAGGTGAGTCTCGGCACACTCAAGCACCACCCGCCTTTAGAAGAATTACGCGAGAGCGCCGGCCAGGAATGCTCCCAGAACAGCTCCACTCAGAAGAGCGCCATCGTGGAGACCGAGGAGCCACCGGAAGACCGGACCTTTGCCGTTCACCCACAGGGTGGTGCCGAGCATGATCAGCGACCATCCCATTCCAACTAGAGCCGCAGAGGCCGAGAAGCCGCCGGCCGAGTTGGATACGGCGAAGGCGTAGGCGCCGGTTGCCAGGAGAAAGCAGCCGCCGGACGACAGGAGGCGGGGGCGGGCAGCCTGGGGAAGGACCGCCAGGATCAGGGATGGCGCATACATGGCCATGACGTGCCATGCCACGGCTCCGACCACAGCCTCCGATGGAGCGCATCCGATTACCGCGATGGGAGTGGCACCCATCAGAGCCGTCATGACAAACCAGCCGCCGCTGCCGATAGCCGTGGGAAGGAGGATCGAGCGCCACCCTTGCAGCCCTGTAGCCTCGCTCTTGTGCTCCCGGCGTTGCTGATAAGGGAGAGCTGCCGTCGCGGCGAGCGACGCGCCGTGGGCGAGCGCCGCCGCTGCCGCCGTGCCGGCGAAAGCCCGGGGAAGCGCCACAGCTTCCGCCAGACTCGCGATGCTCGGGGCCGCCAGTCCGGCCAGGGTTGCCGCTCCAAACACGATGAGGAGCGCCGTGAGGCTTCTACCGCCGACCGGCACGGCGGCATGGCGGTAGAAGAGGCTGAAGCCGCCCGCAATTCCAAGCCAGAATGCGCCGAGCACCAGCGCGCCGAAATGCATGGAGACAAGGGCCCACACGAGCACCATGCCGCCGGCCGCGCCGAGGCTTGCCCCTAAGGAGAAGGCGGCGCGGCGTCCGAAGGAATCAAGAAGGAGCGAAGCCGGCAGGCTGGCCAGGGCAGCCCCGATATAGAAGGCAGCATAGGGCAGGCTCGCCAAGCTCTGGCTGGGGGCCAGCGAAAGGCCTGCCAGAGGCAGGATGCTGAGGGTCAGAACCTGGGCGAGCACGGAGAACGCAAAGCTGGTCGCCAGAAGCGCCGTGCCCCGGCGGTCAGCCGCCTTGTCGCCCAAGGCTCCAGGCTCGCAGATACATTCGAGCTGTCCCGCCCGGGGCATGGCGGCCAGGGAGGTCATTTCGCGAGATCATCATCGGACAGGACGCGCACGGCCGCGCCTTGCACGTCGTCATACTGACCGTTCCTGAGCGACCACATGAAGGCCGCAAGCCCGGTCAATCCAAGCAGCAGGGCCATGGGAACGAGATAGATGAGAACTTCCATGAGTTCAGGCTCCTTGTGGCACCGGAGCGGCGTCGGCAGGGTTGGGTTGCTCCGCCGGGGCGAGAGGCGCGCGGCCCCGCGCCCGGAGGGCGCTCAGGGTTACGATGGTCGACGATCCGGACATGGCGAGCGCCGCGAAGAGGGGAGTGACATAGCCGAAAAAGGCGAGCGGCACCGCGACAAGGTTGTAGACAAGGGCTATGCCGAGGTTCTGACGCATCAGGCTGTGGGCGCGACGGGAGATTTGAATCGTCTCCTGCACGGGCTGGAGCTTGTCTCCGAGGAACACCGCATCGGCCTGGGCCTGGGTCAGGTCGGCGGCGCTGATCGGAGACAGGGACACATGAGCAGCAGCCAGGGCCGGGGCGTCGTTGAGACCATCGCCGACCATCAGCACCTTGCGGCCCTCGGCCTTCAGTGCGTCGAGCGCCTCGATCTTCTCGGCGGGCTTGCAGCCTCCACGCCATGTAGAGACGCCAAGGGCAGCTGCGATGGGAGCAACGGCTTCGGGTCGGTCGCCCGAGAGGATGCGGCAATCGAACCCGCGCCGACGCAGATCGGTCACGACGGCAACGGCATCGGGGCGCAGGGCCTGGCGGACCAGGAGGACGGCACGCTTGTCACCCCAGGAAAGAGCGATGACGGACGCAGTCGGATCGCTCGAGGCAGCTTCCTTCTCTAGGTCTTCGGCATCGCAGTAGGCAGGGCTGCCAAGCCGCATCTCGATGTCGTCCACATTGGCCCTCACACCCCGGCCGGGCTCCTCGACGACATCTTCATAGGGGCGTCGGTCCTGAGCCATCTTCGCCACGGCGACGGCAAGCGGATGGTGGCTGGACAGAGCGAGACGGCCCGCTGCCTGGAGGAGACCAGGCTCCAGATCATGCGCATTGACTACGCTCATGCTCGGCAGGGTCAGGGTGCCGGTCTTGTCGAACACGATGGTATCCACCTCCGCCAGCCGCTCGAAGGCGTCGCCCGCGTTCAGGAACACGCCGGCGCGGAAGAGGGCCCCGGAGGCAACCACCTGGACCACCGGCACGGCAAGGGCCAGGGCGCAGGGGCAGGTGATGATGAGCACCGAGATGGCCGTGATCAGCGCATCGTGAACCGAAGCGCCGCTCGCGATCCAGGCGATTGCCGTAAGGGCTGCCGCCGTATGCACGATGGGGGCATAGACCTTGGCCACGCGATCGGCGAGTTGAACGTAGCGGGACTTCGCCGCGGCCGCATTCTCGAGCAAGCGCTCGACCTCGTCGAGGAGCGTGCCCTTGCCCGCGGCGGTCACCCGCAAAGTCAGGGTGCCATTGTAGTTCATGCTTCCGGCATAGACCTGGCTGTCGGCCCTCACAGCTCGGTGGGCCGTCTCGCCGGTCACGAGGCTCTCGTCGATCTCGGAGCATCCGGAGATGACGACACCATCCACGGCGACACGCTCGCCGGGACGGACCAGAACCCGGTCGCCGGCATTCAAAGCGGCAGTGGGAACCAGCACGGCCTCGCCGTTGTGGTCAATCTTGTGCGCGACTTCGGCCCTATAGGACGCGAGGTTGCTCGCCACCGTGCGGGTCTTCCGGCGCATGGCCTGATCCAGGTAGCGGCCGCAGAGCAGGAAGAACAGCAGCATGACCACCGAGTCGAAATAGGTGTGCTCGGCGGAGTTGATCGTCTCGACAACGGACATGCCGAGCGCCAGCAGGATGCCGATGACGATCGGCACGTCCATGTTGGTGCGGCCGTTCCGCAGGGCGCCCATGGCGCTCTGAAAGAAGGGCTGGCCGGCATAGGCCACGGCCGGTAAGGCGATGAGAGCCGCCAGCCAATGGAAGAAGTCCCGGATCTCGGGCGTAATGTCAGTGACGTTGCCGGACCAGACGGACACCGCCAGCAACATGATGTTCATGGAGGCAAAGCCCGCCACCGCCAGGCATTTCAGAAGCCACTTGGCGCGGCGCGTCTCCTCCTCTTCGACGAGACGGGCCTGGAAGGGGTGAGCCCTGTAGCCGATCCTCTGCAGTTCCTCTACGACGGCGGCAGGGGACAACTCCCCGTCCCGCCACTCCACGGCGAGACGGTGATTGGTGTAGTTCAGTCGCGCTTCGACCACCCCCGGCAACTGGCACAGCCCGCCCTCGATCTCGTCGATGCAGGCGGCGCAATCGATCCCCTCGATGGCGAGATCGAGATGGGCCGTGCCGTCATCCTGGCGTTTGACGTAGATGGAAAGGTCGAGGGTTTCGGCCATCGGACAGGATCCTTAGAGCGAGACGCGGCTCTTTGAGCGGAAGACGGTCTCCGTCTCGCGCTTCAGGCCGATGACGAGATCCCAGGGGCCTTTGGGCATGGGGGTGAGGCTCTTGAACTGGCCAGGGGTCAGCTCCACGAACTCCACCGAGAGATCGCGGCGCTTGTCGGTCGGGTGGGCGAGGCGCACCTCGGCGACGAGGCCGGACAGCGCCTGGCCCTGGGCATCACGCGCGGTGATGACCACGCCGGGATTGTCGCCGCGCTGCAGGGTGGCTTCGACGGACCAGTGGCGCGCATCCTGGGCCTGAGCGGCTGCGATGTCGTTCTTGAAGGACAGCCCCGCCTTGTAGGAGCTTTCGGTCTCCACACCGCTGAAGCTCGAGAGGGCCACGCGCACCATGTAGAAGTTCATGGCGAAGACGATCCCGAAGAAGCCAAGGAAGTAGATCAGGACCGTGCGTCCGGTGATCGGCCTGGGAGTACGGGCTGTGGCGGCAGCGGAAGACATGGCATCAATCCTTAAGGGGCCTTGAAGTGATCGCTTGTCGCGGCTTTGTCGCCGTTGGAGAGATCAGTCAGGATGAACTGGAGATCCGTCGAGGAGGAGGCCGCCGAAGCCGTATCGGTCACGAGCACACGGGCTTCGAGAGTCTGATCCGGACCGACGGTGACGATGGCGCGGCCCTGCTGGTCGACCTCTCCGCCGATGATGTCGATCTTGGCGTCAGCAAGCCCCTCGACCGTGAGGGCATAGCGGCGCTCGTCGAGATGCTTGTTGGCGACCCGGATCGTGAAGCCGTTGCGGATCGAGCCGTCGGAGAGGCGCACGAAGAGCGGGTTCCGGTCATGCATCACGCTCAGATATATGTTCTGCCGCATGGCAAGCGATGTGATCATGATGGCGCCGACCAGGGCGATGATGCCGGCATAGAAGAGGGTCCGGGAACGCACGATGTGACGCACCTCGGGGCGGCCCTCCATACGGGCCTTGACGTTCATTTCCGTGTCATAGGCGATCAGACCCTGCGGGCGGCCGATCTTGTCCATGACGGTGTCGCAGGCATCCATGCACAGGCCGCACTGGATGCAGTCGAGCTGGAGGCCTTTACGGATATCGACACCTGTGGGGCAGACATTGACGCATTGGTTGCAGTCGATGCAGTCGCCGGCCGGCAGGCCTTGCAGCTTGAGAACCTCGTTCTTCTTCACCGAGCCGCGGGGCTCGCCCCGGTCGTAGCGGTAGGTGACGTTCAGGGCGTACTCGTCCGTGAGCGCCGCCTGGATGCGCGGCCAGGGGCACATATAGGTGCAGACCTGCTCACGCATGAAGCCAGCGAGCGTATAGGTCGTGAAGGTAAGAATGCCGATCCAGGTGTAGGCGAGGAGCGGGGCTTGAAGGGTCGCCAGCTCATAGACGAGGGTCGGTGCGTCGGCAAAATAGAGAACCCAGGCGCCGCCGGTCCACCAGGCGATCATGAGCCAGATGAAATGCTTCAGGCCCTTCTGGCCAGCGACCTTGAGGGTCAGCTTCTGCTGGTCTTTGCGCATCCGGTCACGGCGGTCGCCCTCGATCCAGCGCTCCACCGCATAGAACAGGTCCGTCCAAACGGTCTGAGGGCAGAGATAGCCGCACCAGACACGGCCGGCGACGGCGTTCATCAGGAAGAGCGCGAGCGCGGCCAGAACCAGAAGCCCGGTAATGTAATAGACTTCCTGCGGCCAAATCTCGATGAAGAAGAAATAGAAGCGGCCGTTGGCCAGGTCGACCAGGATGGCCTGGTCCGGCGCATTGGGACCACGATCCCAGCGGATGAAGGGCAGGAAGTAGTAGATACCGAGGGTAATGGCGAGCACGACCCACTTGATCGTGCGGTAGCGGCCCTTCACGGCCTGCGGATAGATCTGCTTGCGAGGAGCATAGAGCGGCGCGTCCTCATCCGAGGCGGCAGCTCCAAGAGGATGGGAAAGGGGGGCGTCAGCCATCGAATCCGTCGCGATCACCAGAACGTTGATGACGATGGGATACGATGCAGGCGCCCTGGGCGCCTTGATTCAAATCAAGCTGCGGCCGGAGGTTACCCTCCGACTGCCCGTCCACTCATCAGAGCCCGGATTTCTCAGGGCCGCTGATCTCCCCCCAGAGAATGGACGTAGAGAGTCAGCGCCTTGATGGTCGTATCGTCGAGGCGACCGTGCCAGGTCGGCATCACGCCACCGCGGCCGTTGTTCAAGCCTTCCACGATGGTGGCCTTGTCGGAGCCGAACAGCCAGATCTTATCCGACAGGTTCGGTGCACCGAGATCCTGCATGCCCTGGCCCTTGTCGCCATGGCAGGCAGCGCAGTTGTCAGCGAAGACCTTGGCGCCGGCGTTCAGGTCGGCTGCCTTGTCCGTCGGAAGGCCCGAGAGCGAGCGGACGTAATCCGCCACATGGGAGATCTCCTCGCGCTTGAGCATGCCGTCGCGGCCGAAGGCCGGCATGGTGCCGGAATGGCCCTTGTCGCTGGTGGAGCGTGCTCCGTAGCGGATCGTGTGCTCGACCTGGGCCAGCGAGCCGCCCCAGAGCCAATCGTCGTCGTTCAGGTTCGGGTAGCCCTTGGCGCCTGCGCCGCCCGCACCATGGCAGGGAGCACAGTTGTCGCCGAAGGAAGCCTTGCCCTGGGCTCGCGCGAAGGCGAACATCTCCGGGTCCTGCTTGATCTCGTCGAGCGAGCTGGCCGCGAGCTTTGCCGTCATGCCGGACCGCTGCTGCCTGAGTTCCGCGAGATCGACCTCGACCGCCTCTCGCGACTGCCACCCGAGAACGCCCTTGGTGTAGGAGGACACCATGGGAATGGCCGGATAGGCGATGGCGTAGAGCACCGACCAGACAATGGTCAGGTAGAAGGTCCACAGCCACCAGCGCGGCAATGGGTTGTTGAGCTCCTGGATGTCATCCCAGGTGTGCCCCGTTGTGGTGACGCCTGTGACAGCATCGACCTGTTCGTGAGACTCATGAGCCATGGGATCAATCCTCCTGGAGAGGCATGCGGGAGGCGGCGTCGAAGCGATCCTTCCGCGAAGGGGCGAGGGCGTAGACCAGCACCGTCAGGAAGACCCCGACGAAGTACAGGAGCCCCCAGGTCTGGGCGAATTCGGCAAAGAACTTGTATGCGGCTGGCATGATCGTCGGTCCTCAGCGCACGTTGGCCTTGTTGTCGTAGAGCTTGAAGTCGACCTGCGTGCCGAGCATCTGCAGATAGGCAATCAGGGCGTCCGCTTCGGTGACCTTCTGCGGGTTGCCGTCGAAATTGCGCGACTGAGCGTTCGGATAGCGCTGGGCGAGGTCGGCCGTATTCGGATCGTCCGCATTGGCTTGGGTGCGGATGTCGTTCTCGGCCTTCTTCAGCATATCCTCGGAGTAGGGCACCCCAAGGGTCGCCTGGACCTTCAGATCCTGAGCGATGGACTTCGCATCGAGCTCGTTCTGCTCGAGCCAGGGGTAGCTCGGCATGATCGAGCCGGGCACCACGGCGCGCGGGTCCTTCAGGTGGTCCCGGTGCCAGTCGTCGGAATACTTGTTTCCGAGACGGGCGAGATCCGGACCTGTGCGCTTGGAACCCCACTGGAACGGCCGGTCGTACATGCTCTCGGCCGCCAGGGAGTAGTGGCCATAGCGCTCGACCTCGTCACGCAAGGGCCGAACCATCTGGCTGTGGCAGTTATAGCAGCCTTCGCGCACATAGATGTTGCGGCCGGCCAGCTCGAGGGGGGTGTAGGGCCGGATGCCCTCCACCTTTTCGATGGTGCTCTTCAGGTAGAAGAGGGGCACGATCTCCACGAGACCGCCGATGGAGATCACGATCAGCACGCCGAGGACGAGGATGATCGAGTTGGTCTCGAAGATCTTATGACGGGACCAGAATGACATGGTCGTTTCCTTTACTCCGCAGCGATCAGCGCGGGCTGGATGGCTTGCGAAACTTCTTCGACTTCCTGGCCGGCCGAGATCGTCTTCCAGACGTTCCAGGCCATGATCAGGGAGCCGGCCACGAAGAGTGCGCCGCCGAGTGCACGGATGACATAGAAGGGATGCATCGCCTCGACCGTCTCGATGAACGAGTACTCAAGGAAGCCGAGGCCGGTATAGGCGCGCCACATGAGGCCCTGCAGAATGCCCGCAACCCACATGGACGAGATGTACAGGACGATGCCAAGGGTCGAGATCCAGAAGTGCCAGGAGACGGCCTTCATGGAATAGAGCTCCTTCTTGTTCCACAGCCACGGAACGAGGCAGTAGATCGCCCCGAAGGACACGTAGGCCACCCAGCCGAGAGCGCCGGAGTGAACGTGGCCGATGGTCCAGTCGGTGTAGTGCGACAGGGAGTTCACGGCCTTCACGGACATGAGCGGGCCCTCGAAAGTCGACATGCCGTAGAAGGCGACGGACACGACCATCAGGCGCAGCACAGGATCGGTGCGGAGCTTGTCCCAGGCACCCGAGAGGGTCATGAGGCCGTTGATCATGCCGCCCCAGGAGGGCATCCACAGCATGGTCGAGAACACCATGCCGAGGGTCTGAGCCCAGTCGGGCAGGGCGGTGTAGTGCAGGTGGTGGGGACCTGCCCAGATGTACATGAAGATCAGGGACCAGAAGTGGATGATGGAGAGGCGGTAGGAATAGACCGGCCGCTCGGCTCGCTTCGGGATGAAGTAGTACATGATGGCCAGGAAGCCGGCGGTGAGGAAGAAGCCGACAGCATTATGGCCGTACCACCACTGCACGAGGGCATCCTGCACGCCCGACCATACGATGTAGCTCTTGGGCGAGAAGATCGAAACCGGAATGGTTGCGTTGTTGCCCAGGTGCAGGACCGCGATGGTTAGGATGAAGGCGAGATAGAACCAGTTCGCCACATAGATGTGGGGTTCCTTGCGGCGCATGACCGTGCCGAGGAAGACCAGGAGATAGGCGACCCACACGATGGTCAGCCACAGGTCGGCGTACCACTCGGGCTCGGCATATTCCTT
This sequence comes from Microvirga sp. BSC39, assembly GCF_000739015.1. GTDB lineage: Bacteria > Pseudomonadota > Alphaproteobacteria > Rhizobiales > Beijerinckiaceae > Microvirga. The sequence goes on along the minus strand of NZ_JPUG01000016.1, from coordinate 22,771 downwards.
GCCCTGGGTGATGCCGAGCAGATAGCCGGTGCCCGCGATCACGATGAAGAAGTTGTAGCCCAGCACCACGAACCAGGGCGTGATGTCGCCGACGAGGCGGGCGCGGCAGGTGCGCTGCACCACATAGAACGAGCTCGCGATCAGCACGTTGCCGCCGAAGGCGAAGATCACCGCGGAGGTGTGCAGCGGGCGCATCCGGCCGAAGGACAGCCAGGAGGTGTCGAAGTTGAGCGCCGGAAACGCCAGCTGGAGGGCGATCAGGAGGCCAATGGTGAAGCCGGCAATACCCCAGATCACGGACGCGATGGTCGCGAACTTGACCGGGCCCATGTTGTAGTTCGGCTTGCCGCCGATGGTCTGCGGGGGCCGCTGAGCCGGGCGCTCATAGTACCGGTTCACGATCGCGAACGTGGCGGCGACGCTGGCTGCCGCGAAAAGATAGGCGTGGAAGGCGTATTCAGGCGTATAGGCCTTCGCCGCGATGATGATGCTGAGGAGTGCCAGTCCGGCGAAGGCAAGGGCTGACCCCGCTTCGCCGAAGGTCATTCCCTTTGAGGGTGCAACCGCTTGAGCCATAGGCTTCGACCTTTTGAAAATACCGGCAAAGCCTGGAGCTTTACCGTCATCAGAATCCTTTAGGGGGAGGGGTGGAAGGGAGCATTGATGCAGATCAAACCGACGTCTGCCCTACAGGCACGAAGCAAGGCCTTGTCGCGGGAGACGGTTCTCCTTGGGCCGTCCGCGCGCTATGTTTCCCGACGTGGGGTCGAACTTGGGTTCGGAGGAAGGGCGTGAAACCTGTCGTCATTGCCGTCGCGATCACCGGATCGGTTCCGCGTAAGAAGGACAATCCGGCCGTGCCGATCACGCCGGCCGAGCAGATCGAGTCGACCCGGCAGGCCTACGAGGTCGGTGCCACACTGGTCCATATCCACGTGCGTAACGACGATGAGACGCCCTCGTCCGATCCGGAGCGTTTCGCGGCTGTCCAAGCCGGAATCGCCGAGCAGTGTCCCGGCATGATCATCCAGTTCTCCACCGGAGGACGGGGGCGAGATCCGAGCCAGCGCAGCAGCGCCCTTTATCTGCACCCTGATATGGCCTCCCTGTCCACCGGCTCCGTCAACTTCCCGACCATCGTCTACGAGAACCATACGAGCTTGGTCGAGGACATGGCGGGCAAGATGAAGGAGTTCGGGATTCGGCCAGAGATCGAGATCTTCGACCTGTCCCATCTTCACGGGGCAAGGCAGCTGGCCGACAAGGGGCTCATGGACGAGCAGCCGCATATCCAGTTCGTCATGGGCGTGCAGAACGCGCTGCCTGCCGAGGAGCGCCTGCTCGATATTCTCCTGAAGGAGGCCAAGCACCGGTTCCCGACCTGCACGTGGACGGCTGCTGGCATCGGTCGGCACCAGGCCAAGGTCATGAATTGGGCTCTCGTCCGAGGGGCCGATGCGGTGCGCACCGGCCTTGAGGACAATATTCGCATTGCCAAGGACCGACTCGCGGTAAGCAATGCCGAACTGGCGGAGCATGCGGTGCTTGCCGTCGAGAGACACGGCCATCGCGCCGCCACGACCGAGGAGGCGCGCGCTCTTTTGGGATGCCGCCCGATTGCGCCAGTTCAGAGCATGTAGCGCAGCGCATCGCTCGCCGATCTCAGAAGGGGCAGGAACCGCTCCTCCATCTCCTCGGCCGAGATGCGCCCGGCCTGGCCGCTGAGGTTCAGGGCGATGGTCACCCGGCCGTTCTTCTGCACAACCGGCACGGCGATGGAGCGAAGCCCATATTCGAGTTCCTCATTGACGATGGCGTACCCCTGAGCGCGGGTCGCATCGAGGGCAGCCTGAAATGCGGACTTGTCCGTGACGGTCTTGGGCGTGCGGGCCTCCAACTGGACCCGTTGCAGATAGGCCTTAAGTCCATCCTCAGGCTGATAGGCCAGAATCGCCCGGCCCAGAGCAGTGCAATGGGCAGGCAGGCGGCTTCCGACGCCCAGTCCGATCGACATGATCCGCCGCGTGGCGGAGCGGGCGATGTAGACGATGTCATCGCTGTCGAGGATCGCGGCTGAACTCGACTCCCCCGTCTCCTCGGAGATCCGCTCCAGGAAAGGCTGCACCTGTGCCGAAAGGGAGGCCGAGGAGAGATAGGCGTAGCCGAGGCGCAGGACCCGCGGGGTGAGGCTGAAATAGCGTCCGTCGGACTCGGCGTAGCCCAGCTTGGTCAGCGTCAGCAGATAGCGCCGGGCGGCCGCTCGCGTGATCCCGGTCAGCTTCGCCACATCGGACAGGGTGAGCCGAGGCCGGCTCGCATCGAAGGCCTCAATGACCAGCAGGCCTTTTTCGAGACTCGCAACGAAGTCGCGATCTCCGGTGCCCTGATCCTCGGTTGGTTGATCCTGCATCGATGCTCCGGCCAGTGCGCTGGACTTTGGTAGCCTTGACACCCTATGCCCGAACCGTACTACATGTGCGATATGAGATTCAATGTTCGTAGAGCGAACAATACGTTGGACTTTGGATCGAGGCTCCGATCCCGGATAGGGATGAACCGTGTCGAGGTGAGAGATGGCATTCGCACGCGTCAACGACATCGTTCTTCACTATCAGGTGCTCGGGGCATCTAACGGAACGTCTCTCGTCTTCATCAACTCTCTCGGAAGCGATCTGCGCATCTGGCAGGAGGTCGCCCCGGGGTTGGCCGAGCGGTTTCGTGTCATCCTCTACGACAAGCGGGGCCATGGCCTCTCCGACGCGCCGTCCACGCCGTACACCATTGATGAGCACACCGACGATCTCCTCGCACTCCTAGATCATCTTGGGGCTGAGAGGGCATCGCTCGTCGGGCTTTCGGTTGGCGGCATGATCGCACAGCGTATGGCTGTGCGGGCGCCGGGCCGGGTGCAGTCCATCACCCTCTGCTGCACGGCGGCGAAGATCGGCACGCCCGAACTCTGGGCGGACCGGATCGGCGCCGTCGAGACCGGCGGCATCGAGCCCATTGCCGGCAACGTTCTCCAGCGCTGGTTCACGCCCCTGTTCCGCGAGACACGGGCCGATGAACTTGCCGGCTGGCGCAACATGCTGGTCCGCACCCCCGCCCATGGCTATGCGGGCACCTGTGCGGCGATCCGCGATGCGGATCTGAGGCCGGATGCAGGCCGGATCGCGGTTCCGACCCTTTGCGTGGCGGGAGATCAGGATGGCTCGACGCCGGCCGATATCGTGAAGGGAACAGCCGATCTCATCCCGGGTGCCCGGTTTGCGCTCATCGAAGGAGCAGGGCACATTCCCTGTGTCGAGAAGCCGGCTGAACTGTCGAGGCTCATCAAGCAGCATCTCATGGAGGCGGGACTTGTCTGACGAGAACGAGAGCGAGCGCTTCAAGGCGGGCATGGCGGTTCGCCGCCAGGTGCTGGGCGATGCCCATGTGGACCGGGCGACGGCCCAGATGACGGAATTCGACGCCGACTTCCAGACCTTCATCACCGAAGGAGCCTGGGGCTCGGTCTGGTCGCGGCCGCATTTCACCAAGCGGGAGCGCTCCATCGTGACCATCGCGCTGCTTGCCGCCTTAGGCCAGGACGACGAGGTGGCGATGCACGTCCGCGCTACGCGCAATACGGGCGCCACGAAGGAAGACATCAGGGAAGCGCTGATGCACGTTGCCGTCTATGCCGGCGTGCCCGCCGCCAATCACGCTATCAAGATCGTCAAGAAGACTTTTGCCGAAATGGAAGCCAACCCTGAGCCTCAGAAGTAGCAGGGTGGGTTGCTGGCGCAGTTCCTGACAGGTGCTGCCAGGGAGAGACTAGATGTCGGATCAAGGATCATTCTATCAGCGGGATCGGAGCTGGCACCCGCCGGCCTTCACGCCTTCCTACAAGACGTCTGTCTTGCGCTCTCCGCAGCAGCCGCTCCTGTCCCTGGAGAATACGATCTCGGAGCTGACAGGTCCGGTCTTCGGTCATGACAAGCTTGGGCCGCTCGACAACGACCTGCTCCGCAACTTCGCCAAGACCGGCGACCCCGTTGGCCAGAGGATCGTCGTCTACGGGCGCGTCCTCGACGAGAACGCCCGTCCCGTTCCCGGCGCCCTTCTGGAGTTCTGGCAGGCCAATGCGGGCGGTCGCTACCGCCACAAGAAGGAAACTTATCTCGCGGCCATCGACCCGAACTTCGGCGGCTGCGGACGCGTGATCACCGATGAGGAAGGGCGCTACTGGTTCCGCACCATCAAGCCGGGCGCCTATCCGTGGCCGAACGGCGTCACCGACTGGCGTCCTGCCCACATCCACTTCTCGGTCTTCGGTCATGCCTTCGCGCAGCGACTGATCACGCAGATGTACTTCGAGGGCGATCCGATGATCTGGCAGGATCCCATCGTGGCGACGATCCCCGATAAGTCCGCCATCGAGCAGTTGGTCGCCGCCCTGGACCGGCAGAACACCCTGCCGATGGATGCACTCGCCTACAAGTTTGACATCGTGCTGCGCGGCCGCCGCTCGACCATGTTCGAGAACCGCATGGAGGGGAATTGATGGTCCAGAAGTTGCCGTTCCTGAAGGAATCCCCGTCCCAGACGGCCGGTCCATATGTCCATATCGGCACGAACCCGAACTGGGTCGAGATCACGGGTGTCTGGCAGGAGGACCTCGGTCTCGTCCTGGTCGGCCCCGGGACCAAGGGGGAGCGGATCATCATCAAGGGCCGTGTCTTCGATGGCGCGGGCGACCCGCTGAAGGATGCCTTGATCGAGATATGGCAGGCGGATGCCGAAGGGCTCTACAACAGCCCGCAGGAGAAGCGCGGCAAGGCCGACCCGAACTTCGTCGGCTGGGGCCGGCAGCCGGCTGACGGCACGACCGGAGAGTACCGCTTCGAGACCATCAAGCCCGGCCGCGTTCCCTACAAGGACGGTCGCATGATGGCGCCGCACATCACGGTCTGGATCGTGGCCCGGGGCATCAATACCGGCCTGCACACCCGCATGTACTTCAGCGACGAGGAGGCAGCCAATGCCGAGTGCCCGGTCCTCGCCCGGATCGCCCACAAGGCACGGGTTCCGACCCTGGTCGCCACCAGGACTGAGGAGAACGGGTTGCCGACCTACACCTTCGACATCGATATCCAGGGTGAGAAGGAAACCGTGTTCTTCGACATCTGATCATCGACCTGAAAGAACAGTATGGCCAAGTTTCAGAGCCTCAAGGAGGCTGTTACTGAGAACCTGCGCGACGGCGATACCGTCGCGTTCGAGGGTTTCACCCATCTCATCCCCCATGCGGCCGCCCATGAGGTGATCCGCCAGGGGATCAAGGATCTCACCCTGATCCGCATGACCCCTGACATCATCTATGACCAGCTGATCGGCATGGGTCTGGTGAAAAAGGTCATTTTCTCCTATGCGGGCAATCCGGGCGTCGGCCTCCTGCGCCGCATGCGCGATGCCATTGAGAACGACTGGCCCCGTGCCATCGAGACCGAGGAGCACAGCCATGCGGCCATGGCCAATGCTTATGAGGCTGGCGCGGCCGGACTGCCCTGTGCCGTCTTCCGCGGCTACCGCGGGGCGGGCCTGAAGGAGGTCAACCCGTCGATCAAGAGCATCACCTGCCCGTTCACCGGCGAGGAGCTTGCGGCGGTGCCCGCCCATCGCCCGGATGTCGCCGTCATCCACGCCCAGAAGGCCAACCGGCGCGGCGACGTGCTGGTCGAGGGCATCATTGGCGTGCAGAAGGAGGCGGTGCTGGCCTCCAAGCGCTCGGTGGTCACGGTCGAGGAGGTCGTGGAGGATTTCGACGATCTCCACCCGAATCTCTGCGTGCTGCCGCATTGGACCGTCACGTCCATCGCCCACGTTCCGGGCGGGGCCCACCCGTCCTACACGCACGGCTACTACGACCGCGACAACGCAGCCTATCTCGAATGGGACCAGATCTCCGCTGACCGTGATCTCTTCATGGCCTGGATGAGGGAGAACGTGCTGGAGGCAGGGCCCGATGCCTTCGCCACCCGGGTGAAGGAATTGTAAGAATGACCAACCTCTCCGACTTCACTCCCAACGAGATGATGACGATTGCAGCGGCGCGCGCCCTGTCCAACGACGACGTCTGCTTCGTCGGCATCGGGGCTCCATCGGCTGCCTGCAACGTGGCGCGCCTGACTCACGCTCCTGACATCACCCTGATCTACGAGAGCGGCACCATCGGCACAGCCCCGAACGTGCTGCCGCTCTCCATCGGCGATGGCGAACTGTGCGAGACGGCGGTCACCACCGTGTCGGTGCCCGAAATGTTCCGGTACTGGCTCCAGGGTGGGCGCATCTCCATCGGATTCCTGGGCGCCGCCCAGCTCGACCGCTTCGGCAACATCAACACAACGGTGATCGGCGACTACCACAAGCCGAAGGTCCGACTGCCCGGCGGCGGCGGAGCACCCGAGATCGCCACCTCCTGCAAGGAGGTGTTCATCACCATCAAGCAGACGACCCGCGGCATGGTCGATAAGATCGACTTCTACACCTCCTTCGGCCACGGGGAGGGCGGGGATCACCGTAAACGACTCGGCATAAACACCAAGGGTCCGACGCTGCTGATCACGGATCTGGCCATCTGGAAGCCGGACCCGGAGACGAAAGAATTCACGGTCATGTCGATGCACCAGGGGGTGACCCGCGACAGGATTCAGGAGACGTGCGGCTGGAAGGTGCGATTCTCCGATCGCCTGGAGGAAACCCCTCCACCGTCCGAACTCGAACTCACCACCCTGCGCGAGCTTCAGGCCAGAACCGAGCGGGCGCATGGCGGCAAGAAGGGATCTTGAGATGCGTGAAGCCTATATCTGCGCCTATGTCCGTACACCCATTGGCCGCTACGGCGGCTCCCTGTCGAGCGTGCGCGCCGACGATCTCGCTGCAGTTCCCCTCAAGGCGCTTCTGGAGCGTCATCCGAACCTGGATTTCGAAGCCGTCGACGATGTGATCTATGGCTGCGCCAACCAAGCGGGCGAGGATAACCGCAACGTGGCCCGCATGGCGGTGCTGCTCGCGGGTCTGCCAGGCTCCATCGGCGGAACGACCATGAACCGCCTGTGCGGCTCGGGCATGGATGCGGTCATCGCGGCCGCCCGCGCGATCAAGGCGGGCGACGCGGAGATCATGATCGCCGGCGGCGTCGAGTCCATGTCGCGCGCGCCTTTCGTGATGCCCAAGGCCGATACGGCCTTTTCCCGCAATGCCGAGATCTTCGACACCACCATCGGCTGGCGCTTCGTCAACCCACTGATGAAGAGCCAATACGGCATCGATTCCATGCCGGAAACCGGCGAGAACGTGGCAGCAGATTTTGGCGTCTCCCGTGAGGACCAAGACGCCTTCGCCTTGCGCTCTCAGAAGAAGGCCGCAGCCGCTCAGGACAATGGACGTCTGACGCAGGAGATCGTGCCGGTCACGATCCCGAAACGCAAGGGCGATCCGGTCGTGGTCGACAAGGACGAGCATCCCCGCGGCGACACCACCCTCGAGCAGTTGGCGAAGCTCCCCACGCCGTTCCGCAAGGAGGGCACGGTGACGGCAGGCAATGCCTCCGGGGTCAATGATGGCTCCGCAGCCCTGATCATTGCCTCCGAGGATGCCGTCAGAAAGTTCGGTCTCGAGCCGATTGCCCGCGTGGTCGGCGGAGCGACGGCCGGTGTGCCGCCGCGGATCATGGGCATTGGGCCGGCGCCGTCCACGAAGAAGCTCTGCGCCCGCCTTGGCCTCAAGCCGACGGACTTCGACGTGGTGGAGCTGAACGAGGCTTTCGCCAGCCAGGGCCTTGCGGTTCTGCGCGAACTCGGAATCCCGGAGGATGCCGAGCACGTGAACCCGAACGGCGGCGCCATTGCGCTGGGACACCCGCTCGGCATGTCCGGCGCCCGCATCACCGGGACGGCTGCGCTCGAGCTGAAGCTCCGGGGCAAGAAACGCGCCTTGGCCACCATGTGTGTGGGCGTAGGGCAGGGCATTTCCATCGCCCTCGAGGCTGTTTAAGCTTTCAGACCATGATGACACCGATGCTCCCATCCCCCTTGCTGCAGGCTCTTGTCGGTGACGAGGAGGTGGGGGCGCTGTTCTCCAAGGAGGCCGAGCTCTCGGCGCTGCTGCGCATCGAGACCGCCCTCGCTCAGGTCGAGGCGCAGGTTGGCCTGATCAGCGATGAAGCCGCAGGGCGAATTGCAGAAGCCTGCAGCTCCTTCAAGGCCGATTGGGCCGGGTTGGCTGCGGGTTTGGCACAGGATGGTGTGATCGTTCCGGCCTTCGTCAAGCAGCTTCGAACCACTGTGGGCGAGGCCCATGCCAAGGCTGTGCATTTCGGCGCCACAAGCCAGGACATCGTCGACACGGCTCTCATGCTTCGTCTGAAGAGCGTGGTCGAAATCTTCGGGCGCCGGCTCGATGCATTGCTCCATGCCCTTCGCGCCCTAAAGGATCGCGATGGTGCGACACCCCTGATGGCGCATACGCGCATGCAGCAGGCGCTTCCCTTCACAGCTGCCGACAAGATCGACACCTGGAGCCATCCCCTGGAACGGCACCGGAACGCTCTGAATGCGCTTGCGCCGCGGCTTCTGGCAGTCCAGCTCGGTGGCCCTGTCGGCACCCGCGCCGAACTGAAGGGACACGGCGATGCCGTTGCCGATGCCATGGCCGAGATCCTCGGTCTCAGCTCGGCGCTGTCCTGGCACTCCCAGCGGGATCGGATCGGCGAGTTCGCAGCATTCCTCTCGCTTCTCTCCGGAACGCTCGGAAAGATTGGCCAGGATGTTGCCTTGATGGCGCAAAATGAGGTGGCCGAGGTGCGGCTCGCCACGGGCGGCGGATCTTCGGCCATGCCGCACAAGTCCAATCCCGTGCCTGCAGAGGTGCTCGTGACGCTCGCCCGCTTCAATGCGGGCCTTCTCGGCACCCTCCATCAGGCCCTTGTCCATGAGAACGAGCGGTCCGGCGCCGCCTGGACACTCGAATGGATGGTGCTGCCGCAGATGATTGTCGCAGCCGCTGCCGGCTTGAGGAACGCTCAGGCGCTAGTCACGGGAATGAGCTTCTCTGCCTCGAAAGCCGGAAGCTGATTGCCGTCAAGCATCGCCGACGATGGCGGTAATCCGACCTGAACCGCCGCAATCCGGACAGGACTTCTCGCCGACACGGCCCGACCCGCTGCAGGACGGGCAGATGTTCTCTCCGGTCTGCTTCGTGCCCGGCGCATCTTCATCGCCTGGGTTCTTTCGATCGGTATCGGACATGGGCACCTCCTCGTGAGGTAACGTCATGCAGCATCGGAGGTTTCTGCCGGTGCCGAACCTCAAGCCGTCGTATTCTGCTGCATTGCCCGGAACGCCAGAGGTGAAGCGCCTGTCTGCCGCTTGAAGAAGCGCGTGAAGTAGGCAGGATCCTCAAAGCCGAGTGCAAGGGCGATCTCCTTGGCGGACAAGGTCGTAAAGGTGAGATAGCGTTTGGCTTCAAGGATGAGCCGCTGGTGGACCATGCCCAGCGCCGTTTCACCGAAATGCTCGCGGCAGATCCTGTTGAGGTGAGGCGGCGTCAAACCCAGCCTGTTGGCATAGATCTCGACGGGCTGATGGCTGCGATAGTTCTTCTCGACGAGTTCGCGGAAGCGCCAGGCATGCCCACGAGCCCTCTGGCCCGGCCCATAGAGGGTACCCTGACCTGAACCTTGGATGCGATGCAAGGCAATGAGGATGAGCAGCAGCCGTGCCTCGATCGCCTCCAGGCGACCAGAAGCTCGCCCCGAAAACTCAACTGCGAGAGATGCCATATCGGCAGCTAGGGCGTGTGCAAGGTGCTCATGCTCATGAAGCCGGATCAGTTGCACCAACCGAAAGATGTCCCGGACGCCGCTCATGTCGGCGAGGATCTGCGAAAGGCGGCTTTCGAAGAGTGTCACGACCGTACCGCTGACGTCCGGCGAGAACGTATAGCCATGAACCGCCATCGGCGGCAGCGCAACGACGAAGGGTCCACTGAGTTCGATGCTCCTGCCGTCGATGACGATCTCGGCCGTCCCGCCTGTCAGGTGAAGAATCTGGAACAGCTGCTCGTGCCGATGAGGCTGAATCCTGTAATTGTGCAAGTGGCTGCGGGTCTGGATTGCTTCGCAATGGACCCACTCGGCACTGGGGTCGTCCCCAGGTTCGCCATAGAGGGCATAGCTCGGGATGGTGCTGCCGGCCAAGAACGTTCGCTCCGTCAAGCTCCGTCGGATGTTCGAAATGTCCAAGCCTATGCTTGCTTTGTCTATTGGCCATTAGGCGGCGGCGGTTCATCCTGAGCCCATCGGCGGACGCTCTTGATGACCTGAGGAGACCACCATGCGTACGAAGGTTGCCATCATCGGCTCGGGTCCGGCCGGGCTCCTGCTGGGACGGCTCCTGGAGTGTGCAGGCATCGAAACCGTCATCCTGGAGCGCCGCAGTCAAGAATACGTCTTGGGCCGCATCCGGGCCGGCGTTCTGGAACAGGGCACGGTCGAACTCCTGGACAGGGCAGGGGTCGGCGAGAAGCTGCATGCGGAAGGTCTCGTCCATGAAGGCGTCGAGTTCTGCTTCGATGGCGACAGGCACCGCTTCAATTTTCAGGAGCTGATCGGCCGCACGGTCACCGTCTATGGGCAGACGGAGGTCACGCGCGATCTCATGCGGGCCCGTGACCGTTCGGGTCTGACAACCATCTATGAAGCGGAGAACGTCTCCCTGCATGACTTCGATGGGGACGCGCCGAAGGTGCGCTATGTGAAGGACGGCGTCGAGCACCAGCTTGCATGCGATTTCATTGCCGGCTGCGACGGCTATCATGGAGTGTCTCGAGCCAGTGTCCCCGGGGATGCCCTGCGAACATTCGAGCGGGTCTATCCTTTCGGCTGGCTCGGAATCCTCGTCGACAAGCCGCCTGTTGCCGACGAACTGATCTACGCCCATCACGAGCGCGGCTTCGCACTCTGCTCCATGAGATCCCCCACCCGCAGCCGCTACTACGTTCAAGTGCCTTCCAGCGACAGGGTCGAGGAATGGTCGGACCAGCGCTTCTGGGACGAGTTGCGGCGGCGCGTCGATGAAGAAGCGGCAGACGATCTGATGACCGGTCCATCGATCGAGAAATCCATCGCCCCCTTGAGAAGTTTCGTGGCCGAGCCCCTTCGTTTCGGCCGCCTATTCCTTGCGGGTGATGCGGCCCACATCGTGCCGCCGACTGGAGCCAAGGGCTTGAACCTCGCGGCCAGCGATGTCGCCGCTTTGGCCGAGGCTCTGATCGAGTTCTACGCTGAGCGGTCATCCGCCGGAATCGATGGCTATTCCGCGCGGGTGCTGTCGCGAATCTGGAAAGCCGAGCGGTTCTCCTGGTGGATGACGTCCATTCTCCACACCTTTCCAGATACCGATCCCTTCGGTAGGCGCATCCAGAGAGCGGAGTTCGACTATCTCAGGACCTCTGCGGCGGCAGCACGCTCGATGGCCGAGAATTACACCGGCCTGCCTTTCTGAGTTCCCTCGGAAATGCGGTCGACTAAGCACCAGACGACGTATGGGCTCAGGTGAACTGGGAGGGTTCGAGAAGAGGACGATCAACGCTTTCGCTCGTGGGAGCGGTCATGGCGCGGGGGCGAAGGTCCAACATGCCATCTGCTTGAGCCCACGAATCCAAGCTTTACGAGGAAGTTTCCAACCCGATTGTAGGATGTGGCGGAGGGGGTGGGATTCGAACCCACGGTGGGCTTGCACCCACGGCGGTTTTCAAGACCGCTGCCTTAAACCACTCGGCCACCCCTCCTGATCGCCCGAGGCAGGCCCGGAACTGTGCCCATCTCTAAGGCTGCAAACCCAAGGTCGTCAACTCGTATAGCTTTGTTTGCAACGGTACTCGACTCATGAGGTAGCCGACCGATCACCTGATTCATTAACTACACCAACATCATGCCTGGGCCCACCCGAGTCATCGGCGCGGCCAATTGGCCCAACAGGGACAAGCTCGCGCCCTAGGAAGGCTCTTCAAGCCAACTTGCTGAAATGTCTATGATTTTCGTCATTATTTTGCCGGATCGGATCCCTAATGGGCGCGAGGTCTTATAGACCTGTCATTCGCGATCGAGATCTCCGAGATATTACAAGCGAATGAAATGATTGCCTTTTCACGCTCGCCTGATACTGAGTATCAAATTCCTTAGCTTTGCCATTGACAAGCACGGCCGTTTAACTTTCCTTCAACGACTGAAAAGCACTTTGGCTTGATGTCCGGGGCAAACGTGGACTGGGCCATGCTTCGTGCTGACAACAGGATGCGAGACGACATGCGTTGCGACCGCGCTGAAGCGAACACCGGGCTGAGGGGAACGATCCCGTCCTTCACTCAACGGACTCTGCTCCGGGTCGCAGGCGTCACGGCCATCGCCCTGATGGCAGCCAACTGCTCCTCGAACGTCAGGGGCGGGATTGATCCCAAATACGGCGTTGCTCCGAGCCCGAAGGTGGTCGCCGATGGGCAGCCGATCCCCAAGGGCGGCGGGCGGGAGATGGTGGGCAAGCCCTACACGGTTGCCGGCCGCACCTACGTTCCCGATGCCACTCCACGACCGACTGAAGGATTGGCATCCTGGTATGGGTCGAATTTCCATGGGCGGATGACCGCGAACGGTGAGGTCTTTGATCGCGCCTCGATCGCAGCTGCCCATACGACGATGCCGCTGCCGAGCTATGCCCGCGTCACGAATCTCCAGAACGGCCATTCCATGATCGTGCGCGTCAACGATCGCGGGCCGTTCCATGGCAATCGGGTGATCGATGTCTCCGAACGCGCCGCAATGGCTCTTGGCTTCAGGCAGCAGGGGACGGCCCGGGTGAGGGTTGAGTACGTGGGCCGAGCCTCCACCAACGGAAGCGACGATCGCATCCTGATGGCGAGCCTTAGGACGGACGGCCAACCTGCCAGCCTCACCAACACGCCTGCGACCATGATTGCCCAGGCCGCTCCGCAGCCGAACGCCCCGCGCCAAGCCATCGCTTTGCGTAGCTACCAGCCTGACAGTGAGGCCTATCAGGCGCCAGCTCGTGCGCCCCAGCCTTCAGCGATGCCCGGCGCAGTCGCCAGCAGCGTCCCATTGCCGCCCGAGCGTCCGTTCGACCTTGGGACGATCCCGGGCGCGGCGAGCCCGATCGCCAGGGTCAGCTCGGCAGCTCCCGGTCAGGTGCCAGCCTCCCGCCCTGTGGTTGCCAGCCTTTATGAGACGCCGGCCAGCACCGCGCCGTCTGGCTTCCAGAGAGATGGCTCATCGGCGGCTCCCACGGCCCAGAGGTTCGTGCTCCGTTAAGCCAGACGCGGCGCCTTTCCGGAACTGCGTGCCTCCGCACACAGCCCAGCGTGACTGAATGTTGATTTGTTGTTGACGCGCCACAGATTCGGGATCTCCTAGGGGAAGAGCCTGGAGATTGTTAGCTATGCGTCAGCCTCAAGCCGCCCGAATCCTTGCGGCCTTTGCTTTTGCGGTCAGTGGTGTGTTCATTGCGTTGCCCGTGACGCAGCAGGCGCGCGCCCAGGACTTCCAGACGGCGGCTCCCACGGCTGTCCTGATGGATGCCGGAAGCCATGCGGTTCTCTTCGAGAAGAACGCGGACGAGCCGACGGCGCCGGCCAGCATGGCGAAGGTGATGACCGCGGAGGTCGTTTTCAACGAGATCAAGAACGGCCGCTTGAATTTCGACAGCGAGTTCGTGGTGTCGGAGAATGCCTGGCGGAAGGGCGGCTCCGGCTCCGGCGGCTCGTCCATGTTCGCGAAGGTGAATACCCCTGTCCGCCTTGAGGATCTTCTGCGTGGTCTGATCGTGCAATCGGGCAACGATGCTGCCATCGCCCTGGCCGAAGGCATCGCCGGAACCGAGGAAAACTTCGCCCGCATGATGAATGAGCGGGCGAAGCAGATTGGCCTGACGAAGTCCACTTTCCGCAACTCAACTGGCTACGGGCACCCTGAGCAGAAGGTCACTGTTCGCGATCTGGCCAAGTTGGCCCTCCACGTCATCGAGACTTATCCGGACCTCTACAAGATGTTCGGCGAGCGCGAATTCACCTGGAACAAGATCCGTCAGCAGAACCGCAACCCGCTGCTGTTCGCCGATATTGGGGCAGACGGGTTGAAGACCGGCAATATCGACGAATCCGGCTACGGGCTCATCGGCTCCGCCGTTCAAAACAACCAGCGCCTGATCGTGGTCGTGAACGGCCTGAAGACGGCGAAAGACCGGGCGACGGAATCCAGAAAGCTCCTGGATTGGGGCTTCCGGGCGTTTGAGTCCCAGCAGCTCTTCGCGGAAGGGCAGGTTGTTGGCGATGCTCAGGTTTTCGGTGGAAACATGCGCTCGCTTCCCCTTGTGGCGAAGAAGCCTGTTCGTGTACTCGTGCCACGTGGGGATGGCGAGCGGGTGACCGCCCGCATCGTCTACACCGGTCCTCTGAAAGCCCCCATCCAGAAGGGGGCCGAGGTGGCCCGTCTTCAGGTCACCCGTGGGGACATGCAGGCTCTCGATATGCCGCTCTATGCCAATGAGGACGTCCAGCAGGGCACGTTGAGCCAGCGGGCCCTCGACGGTTTGCTGGAATTCAGCACGGGCTGGGTCCGCCGCGCATTCTCGAGCCTCGTCGAAAGCATTTGATGGCAGGTTGCTTCATTACTTTTGAGGGCGGGGAGGGCGCAGGCAAGTCGACCCAGATCGAGCGGCTCAAGCGGCGGTTGGGGGAACTGGCCCAGCCGGTTCTCGTGACGCGCGAGCCAGGCGGATCTCCTCACGCGGAGGAACTCCGCGCCTTCATTTTAGGCGGACATGCCAAGCATCTCGGGTCCTTCGCGGAGGCCCTTCTGTTCGCCGCGGCCCGCATCGATCACCTGGACAAGACGATCATGCCGGCCCTTAACAGGGGCACTCACGTCCTCTGCGACCGTTTCGCGGATTCGACCAGAGCCTATCAGGGCTCAGCCGGGAGCATCGACAAGGCGCTCATCGATCAGCTCGAGCGGGTGACCCTGCGAGGCGTAAGGCCCGACCTGACCTTCATCCTCGACCTGCCGGCTGAAACGGGGCTTGCCAGAGCCCGGGAGCGCCAAGCGGGCAGAGGCGAGGGTGCGGACCGGTTCGAGGGAGAGGAAGCATCCTTCCACCACTCCCTGCGCCAGGCGTTCCTGTCCATCGCCCGCAGTGAGCCGAAACGGTGCGTGGTGATCAATGCCGACCAGGAGCCCGATGAAGTCGAGGCTGCGATTTGGGCTGCGCTACGCGAGAGGCTGCCTCAACTCGCCCAGAGCCGCCTGTCGGACAAAGCCTTGAGGCCGCTCGATGTCGCGTGACGCTCAGGACGTGGTGGAGCCGGATGGGTTCGAGGGGGCGCCGCATCCGCGGGAGCAGTTTGCCTTCTTTGGCCACCGGGAAGGCGAGGAGGCTTTTCTGGAGGGGCTCCGGAGCGGCCGCCTGCACCATGCCTGGCTGTTCGGCGGGGCGCAGGGCATCGGCAAGGCAACTCTCGCTTATCGCGTAGCCCGCGCCATCCTCGATCCTCAGAGAGCGGGTGACAGGTCCCTCGCCGGCCTGGACGTGCCGCCAGAATCCCATGTGGCTCGTCAGGTCGCGGCCCTGTCCCATCCCAATTTGGCCGTGCTGAGGCGGTCTCCGCCGACGGACAAGAAGGCGGCATCCACGACCATCCCGGTGGATGCGGTGCGTCGGGCGCTCAACATGTTCGGCTCTACGGCGGCCAATGGAGGCTACCGGGTCTGCATCGTCGACAGCGCCGAGGATCTCACCATCTCAAGCGCCAATGCACTGCTGAAGGTGATCGAGGAGCCGCCGCCGCGTTCGCTCTTCCTGATCGTGAGCCATGCTCCGCAGCGGGTGCTGCCGACCATCCGCTCCCGGTGCCGGCGCCTGCTGCTGCGTCCACTGGAGGACCAGGAGATCAGGGCAGCCATCAGCTCGATGGGGTCCCCCTGGTCCGACATTCCGCGGGACGTGGTCGACCAGGCGCTCCGCTATGGGGAAGGATCGGTCCGCCGTACCCTCGAGCTGCTCGATGCCGAGAAGGTCGCCTTCATCGATCAGGTCACACGGCTCCTCGACAGACTGCCGCGGACCGACACGAAGCAGATCCTCGCCCTGGCGGAGGCTCTGGCCCGGCGCGATGCGGACGACAGCTACGAGCTGACCCTGGAGACCGTCCAGCGCTGGGTGTCCGAGCGGCTGCGCGACCAGGCCGGGCTCGGCGCTTCCCGCCTTGCGCCTTTGGTGGAGGTATGTGAGAAGATCGGCCGTTCGGCGCGCGAGATCGACGTGTTCAACCTCGACCGCCGGCCCTTCATCCTGACGATGTTCGACGATCTTGCCGACGCTGTTCGGCGAGCGGCCTGAAGCCTCCGCCGTCCGCAGGATTAAGAGGTTTTCGAGTTTCAGGTTAGGATTCGACATGGCCGACAAGCAGAAGTTCTACATCACTACGGCTATCTCGTACCCGAATGGGGCGCCCCATATCGGTCACGCCTACGAGGTCGTCGCCTCCGACGCGATCGCGCGCTTCAAGCGTATCGACGGCTACGACGTCTTCTTCATGACCGGCACGGACGAACACGGCCTCAAGATCCAGCAGACCGCGGACAAGAACGGCACCACCCCCAAAGCCTTCGTGGATGACATGGCGGCCAAGTTCCGGGCCATGGCCGACCGGCTGGACTGCTCCTATGACCGCTTCATCCGCACCACCGATGCGGATCATGTGCCTTCGACCCAGGAACTCTGGCGCCGGATGCAGGAGAAGGGGGACATCTATCTCTCCAAGTATTCCGGCTGGTACTCGGTCCGGGACGAGGCTTATTATGACGAAGCCGAGCTCACCAGGCAGCCTGACGGCAGCTGGCGTGCGCCCACGGGAACGCCGGTCGAGTGGATCGAGGAGGAGAGCTATTTCTTCCGGCTCTCCGCCTACCAGGACCGCCTGCTGGCCCATTACGCGGCTTATCCGGACTTCATCAGCCCGGAAACCCGCCGCAACGAGATCACGAGCTTCGTCCGCTCCGGCCTGCAGGATCTCTCCATCAGCCGCACCACCTTCAACTGGGGCCTGCCGGTACCGGGCGATCCGAAGCACGTGATGTATGTGTGGATCGACGCCCTGAACAACTATGTGACCGGCTGCGGCTTCCCGAACGAGAATGATCCGCGCTGGCACTACTGGCCCGCCGATGTTCACATCATCGGCAAGGACATCGTCCGCTTCCACACGGTCTACTGGCCGGCTTTCCTGATGTCGGCCGAGCTGCCCCTGCCCAAGCGCGTCTTCGGACACGGCTTCCTGCTCAACAAGGGCGAGAAGATGTCGAAGTCGGTCGGCAACGTGGTCGATCCTTTCGATCTCGCCGACACCTATGGCGTCGACCAGATCCGCTACTTCTTCATGCGCGAGGTCCCCTTCGGGCAGGACGGCAACTACTCCCACGAGGCCATCGTCAACCGCATCAATGCGGATCTGGCGAACGACCTCGGCAACTTGGCGCAGCGGTCGCTTTCCATGATTGCCAAGAACTGCGACGCTGCGGTGCCGCAGCCGGGCGAGTTCACCCAGGCCGACCTGGACATGCTCTGGCTCGCCGACGCCTTGCCGGCGAAGACAAGGGCGGCCATGAAGGACTTCGCCCTTCATACGACGCTGGCCGAAATCTGGGCCGTGGTGGCCGAGGCCAACCGCTATTTTGCCTCCCAGGAGCCCTGGGTCCTGCGTAAGACCAACCCTGAGCGCATGAACACCGTGCTTTATGTCACGGCCGAGGTTCTGCGCGCGGTCGGCATCCTGGCTCAGCCCTTCGTGCCGACTGCTGCGGCCAAGCTTTTGGATCTGCTGGCTGTTTCGCCCGAGGGCAGGGGGCTTGCGGCGGTCGGGCCGGAGCATCGTCTGGCAGCCGGGGCGGCCCTTCCGCAACCGGCCCCGATTTTCCCGCGTTATCTCGAAGCGGAGGCGTCCTGACGCGCGTCCGCTTTGATCGGCCTGAAAAGGCCCCAAGCGGAAGCGTTCGATGTACACCACCTTCATGTTCGCCACCGGGATCGAGAACAGCATCCCGACGATCAACAATGGCCGCACGCGCATCGATCAGATGGAGAAGTGCGGCCACTACAAGCATTGGCGGACCGACTTCGACCTCCTTGAGGAGTTGGACATCCAGGTTCTGCGCTATGGGCCGCCGCTTCACACGAGCTTTCTGGGACCGGGCCGCTACGACTGGTCCTTTGCGGACATGACCTTCGGCGAAATCCATCGCCGCAACCTCATTCCCATTGTCGACCTCTGCCACTTCGGCGTCCCCGACTGGATCGGGAACTTCCAAAATCCGGATTTCCCAGATCTCTTCGCAGCTTACGCGGAAGACTTCGCACGCCGCTTTCCCTGGGTTCAGCTCTACACCCCGATCAACGAGATGTTCATCTGCGCCCAGTTCTCGGCCGCCTATGGCTGGTGGAACGAGCAGATGCGCAGCGACCGGGCTTTCGTGACGGCACTCAAGCACATCGTGAAGGCCAATGTGTTGGCCATGGAACGGATCCTGAAGATCCGGCCGGATGCCCTGTTCATCCAGAGCGAGTCCTCCGAGTATTTCCACGCCGAGAACCCGGCTGCCATCAAGCCGGCCGAGATCATGAACGCCCGCCGCTTCCTGTCCCTCGACCTGAACTACGGCCGAAGGGTGGACTCGGAGATGTACGAGTTCCTGATGGATAATGGGACGACCCGGGACGAGTATCACTTCTTCCTGAGCCGCTCGTCCCTGCGTCACCACTGCATCATGGGGAACGACTACTACGTCACCAACGAGCACAGGGTGGCGGCGAACGGACTGACGAGATCAGCCGGAGACGTGTTCGGCTACGACGAGATCACCCGGCAATACTACGATCGCTACAAGCTCCCGGTCATGCACACTGAGACGAACCTCATGGAGGGTCCTACAGGCGAGGAAGCGGTGGATTGGCTCTGGAAGCAATGGGCCAACGTGCTCCACGTCCGCAATACCGGCGTACCGATTGTCGGATTCACCTGGTATTCTCTAACTGACCAGATGGATTGGGATACGGCACTGCGTGAGGAGAACAACCGGGTCACGCCCGTAGGCCTCTATGACCTCGACCGCAATATTCGTCCTGTGGGGCGCTGCTACAAGCAACTGATCCAGTCCTGGTGCGATGTTCTTCCGGCCCAGAGCGTGTGCCTCGCCGTTCCCGTCGTTCGGCCACAGGACCACGATGAGATTGCCGTCCGCAGGCACCAGGAACGACTGCGCAAGATGCGGCGCAAGGAGACGAAAGAGGACGACGAGCCCGCGGCAACCGCCCAGGGCGGCCATCGGTAGACGAGGGCGCCGATCCGATCTATGCAGCCGTGCCGTTAGCGCATCGTGCGGAAAAGTGGATTCGGTTTTCCGCACGATGCGCCAGCTAAGGAAAAAGGCATCGGATGGATCCCAAAACTGGCTTCCACTTTTGGGTTCGATGCCGTAGCCGCAGAGGAGGGCGCTTTCACCCATGTTGGTCGACAGCCACTGCCACCTGGATTTTCCGGACTTTCAGAGCCGCCTCCCCGAGATCTTGTCTGCAGCAACTGAGGCGGGCGTCGGCCGGATGGTGACCATTTCGACCCATGTGGCGCGCGTCGAGACCTACCGGGCTCTGGCTGAGGCGCACGAGAGCATTTTCTGCACAATCGGCACCCATCCTCATAATGCGGCTGTGGAGCCGGACGTGCCGGCGGAGCGGCTCATCGAGTTGTCGCACCATCCGCGCTGCGTTGCCATCGGAGAAGCCGGCCTCGATTACCACTACGACAAGAGCCCTCGCGACGTGCAGCAGCGGGTCTTTCGCACCCATATCGAGGCGGCCCGCGAAACCGGCCTACCGCTGGTCATCCACGCCCGGAACGCCGACGAGGACATGATCCGGATCCTGTCCGAGGAGATGAGGCGAGGGCGCTTCGATGCGGTTCTCCACTGCTTCTCGTCCGGCGAGACGCTCGCCCAGGTCGGCGTCGAATTGGGACTTTACGTATCGTTCTCCGGAATCTTAACATTCCGGAACTCGGAGGAGATCCGCAGGATCGCGGCTGCTGTGCCGCATGACCGGCTGTTGGTCGAGACGGATGCGCCCTACCTGGCTCCCGTCCCGCACCGCGGAAAGACCAACGAGCCGGCCTTCGTGGCCCATACAGCCCGTGTTCTCGCCGAGGTCATCGGCGTGACGGATGAGACGATCGCCGAGCTGACGACAGCCAATTTCTACCGGCTGTTCGCCAAGGCGGCGGATGCCGACGCCGCATACAGGCAGGCGCTCGCATCATGACCTTGCGTTTGACGATTCTCGGCTGCGGATCCTCCGCCGGCGTCCCGCGCGTGGGCGTCGGCTGGGGCGCCTGCGATCCGACCAACCCGAAGAACCGGCGCCGGCGCTGCTCCGTGCTGGTGGAGCGGTTCGACCCGGGTGGCGCCGTGACGACCGTGCTGGTCGATACCGGGCCGGACGTGCGCGATCAGCTGCTCGGGGCCGATGTCCGCCGTCTCGATGCGGTTCTCTACACTCACGAGCATGCCGACCATATCCATGGGATCGACGATCTGCGCCCGCTCGCCATCGTCCAGCGTCAGCGCATCCCGGTTTATGCCGACCGGATGACCAGCGAACTGCTGATGATGCGTTTCGGCTACTGCTTCGAGACGCCGGCCGGGAGCAGCTATCCGCCCATTCTGAAGATGCACCATCTGAAGCCTGGTGTTGAGACATCCATTCCGGGGCCGGGCGGCACTGTCGAGGCCATGCCGTTCAGAATGGTCCACGGGGATATCGACACCCTAGGCTTCCGGTTCGGGAGCATCGCCTATGCTCCGGACGTAAGCGAGATGCCCGAAGAGAGCCTGCGGTATCTGGAGGGCTTGGACGTCCTGATCCTCGATGCCTTGCGCTACACGCCGCATCCCACGCATTTCTCCGTGTCGGAGGCGCTGGACTTCATTGGAAAGGTTAGGCCAAAGCGAGCGATCCTGACGAACCTCCATACGGATCTCGATTATGAGACGCTGCGGGGCGAACTGCCGCCGCACATCGAGCCGGCGTATGACGGGCTCCAAATCGAAGCGCCATGACGAGGCAAGCGACCGATCAGCACCCACACACGCCAGACGGTCGCTATTTCGTGGTTCGGGGTCGATTGTGGCGCCTGAGCAATCCAGGTCTCGAGCCTCAGGAGCGTGAGCGCCTCGTACACGAGCTGATGGCAGCGCGCCGGGCAGTCCGCAGCGTCAGGGACGATCCCGAGGCTCTCGCTGGAGTTCGTAGCCGGGTTGATGCTGCAAAGCGGGCTCTCGGTGAGCGTGGTCCAGTTTGGTGGAGTGACGGCGCACCGGATTATAACCAGCAGCTGGTAAGGGACACTCCATATGCCGAATGGTTTCTGTCGCTAGGCATCGAACCTCAGGCCAACCGAAAGCGAGAGACGACTGAGTTTCCCACGTACTTTGGTTCCATAATATATCTTATGCGAATTTTACATGAGGGGCGGTGGATTCTATTCTGAGGTGCGAATTCCGTTACAAACAAAGGATTTGCACTCGGAGGCCGAATGACCCTGCCCTACATCCACCTGAGCCTGGCTGAGCGGCGTGAGATCGCCCGCATGCACGCGGCTAAGATCCCGATCAATGTGATCGCTGAACGCCTGCAGCGGCACCGTTCGACCATCTACCGCGAGATCAAACGGAACTGGGTTCACGATGAAGAGCCGTTGTATCGCGGCTATTTCCATGTGGCGGCCGACATGCAAGCCCGCGCCCGGCGTCAGCGTCTGGGCAAACTCTCCCGCACACCGGTGCTCGCAGTCTACGTCATGGACCGTCTGAAAGCTGGATGGTCGCCAGAGCAGATCGCTGGCCGCCTGCGGGCATCCGGGGCGCCTGAACGGCTGTCGCACGAGACGATCTACCGGTTCGTCTACAGCTCTCAAGGGCAACAGCTCGGACTGTACCAGGATCTGCCCATGGCACGGCGCCGGCGGCGGGCCCGTTACCAGCGGAAGCCTCGCGGTCTCTTCATTCCGGCGGGCAACACCATCGAGCAGCGCCCGGCGGAGATCGCAGACCACACGAGCTTTGGTCACTGGGAAGGCGATCTGATGATGTTCCGTAAGGATCTGGGAAAGCGCAACTTGACCTCGCTCGTCGAGCGCCAAAGCCGGTACACGATCCTGACCCGCAACCCGGATCGCAACTCAACCGGGGTCATGACCGGCATGATCGAGAAGCTGAAGGTCCTGCCGGAGACGGCGCGTCTATCGATCACGTTCGACCGCGGGACGGAGTTTGCCTCTTACCCGTTGCTCAAGCAGAAGCTCGGCATGGACAGCTACTTCTGCAAGCCGCAGGCCCCGTGGCAGAAGGGTTCGGTCGAGAACACCAATGGCCGGGTCCGGCGCTTCCTGTCACGGGACACGGACATTGCCGCTTTGCCTGAGGAGGCTCTGCTTGAGATCTGTGATCGGCTCAACGCGACCCCACGCAAATGCCTGGGCTATCGCACACCTGAAGAGGTCCTGATGAGCTCTCTGGATCCGAGGCTGCCGGGGCTGCGCAACCCTAACCAACTCCGCCCCGGCAGCCCCTGACCGACCCGAGACCGATGACCCGCCAACCGTCGCACCTCGGCTT
>NZ_JPUG01000015.1 GCF_000739015.1 Microvirga sp. BSC39 | reverse complement strand
CTTAGTGCCCGTTTGAGAATTGCTACGGATGAGCGATGCGGCGGAGCATGAGGCTGCTCATGGCCACTCCGATCATAGCCTCGGAGACGTCGCAGTGCTCTTCGTAGTCGCGCACCAGCCGGCGCCAGCGCGTCATCCAGCCGAATGTTCTCTCCACAACCCACCGGCGTGGCAGTGCTTGGAAACCCTGCTGGTCGGGCAGCTTGCGTACGATCTCGATCACGAAATCCCGGTAAGCCGCCTCGCTCATCAGCCGCCCACGGTCGTAGGCCCCATCGGCAAACAGGTGCTTGAGCCACGGCCAGCGCTGACGCACGGCCTTGATGATTTGCTCGGCCCCTTGAGCATCCTGGATGTCGGCGGTTGTGAGGTTGACCATGAGCAGGCGCCCGTCTGTGTCCACTGCAATGTGCCGCTTGCGGCCCTTCACCTTCTTGGCCGCGTCATAGCCGCCTCCGCCCGGGGCTGCAGGCGCTTTGACCGTCTGGCTGTCGATCACGCCAGCCGTCGGGCTCGCCTCCCGGCCTGAGCGCTCGCGGTCCAGCATGAGAGCGACATCGTGCAGGGTCTGGAACAGCAGGCGGCGGACAAAGCGCCGGAACCACCAATACACCGTCTGCCACGGCCCGAACTCATGCGGCAGCATGCGCCAGCCGCAGCCGGTGCGAGCCAGATAGCGGATGGCGTTGAGGATCTCGCGCAGATCCACCTTGGGCTTGCGGCCACGCCGGGTGGGTTGAGGCAGGATCGGCCTGATCCGCTGCCATTCCTCATCGGTCAGGTCGGTCGGGTAGCGCTGCCGCTCAAAGGCCTTCTGGCGCTCACGATGCTCTTTGGTCCACATCCGGCTCATGTGGACTCAAGACTAGCCCAATCTAACCCACTGCGACATTCTCAAACAGGCTCTAAGTATCTGATTCAACATAGGTTTGGAGCTGGCTGCTGCGGCGGATGTGGGCTGTTTGACGATCCAGGAGCCCCGCCATGGATGCCTGTTCTTATGCCAGCGATCTCAACGATGCCGAGTGGGCGCTGCTCGAGCCCCTCGTTCCCCGCAGCCATCCAGCGGGACGGCGGCAGACCTATCCGTTGCGCCGCATCGTCGATGCCATCTTCTATCTGCTGCGCACCGGCGCGCAGTGGCGCCTGCTGCCGCATGAGTATCCTCCGCGGTGCACCGTTTTCTACCACTACGCCCAGTGGCGTGAGGATGGCACCTGGGAACATGTGAACCAGGCTCTGCGGGAAAGCTACCGCCGTGCGATCGGCCGGTCTCCTCAACCGAGGGCGGCGATCATCGACAGTCAATCAGTCAAGACCACCGAGATGGGTGGGCCGCGCGGCTATGATGGAGGCAAGAAGATCAAGGGCCGCAAGCGTCATCTGCTGGTTGATACGCAAGGCAATCTGCTGAAGAACAGCGTGCATCCCGCCGACATTCATGATCGCGCCGGAGCCGAACTCCTGTTGGAAGGTCTGCAGCATCTCTTCCCGGCCATTGAGCTGATGTGGGCCGACACCGCCTATCGTGGGCTGAAGGACTGGCTCCAGAAGGCCTTGAGCTGGAGATTGTCCATCCCGCAGCATTGGTGGAGCGGCGGAACTTGGATGCGGATTGACGCGGAGCCGCCGACGCGCCCGAGTGGCTTTCAGGTGCTTGCGAGGAGGTGGGTTGTTGAACGAACGATCGCCTGGCTGACCACAAACCGGCGACTGGCCAAGGACTACGAACGCTTGGTCGAGACCGGCGAGATGCTGCTCTACCTCGCCATGAGCCGCATCCTGCTGCGTCGCCTCACGCGGAAAGAAAGATAATTGCTCACCAGCCTCTTAGAGGCTGATTGGGTTTGGTTCTGCTTCCCAGAAAACCGGATTGGGAAGCGTATGGGAAGCAAGCTCGACGCAATGAGCTTGTCCCCTGCTATCGCATCGGTTCACCCGTAGGTCGAACGCTACTGCCAGAATCAACGAACGTCAGGAGTCAGCCAGCGAGCGGACCTTGTTACGGTCGCGCTGAATGACTCAGATTGACCCAAACCGGACGTAAAGCTCTGGAAAGCTTCTTTCGGCACAACTATGAGAGCCGCACAGGCGCTGCCGGTTGCCTGCTGGTAGTCGCGACAATGGCATTTCAGTATCGGATCGGCTTAGTCCCGTCTCACACCGAATTATTATGCAGGTGCATCCGCCATCCATCGGCTCCATCCTGCTCCCTTGTCCAAAGCTTTAAGAACTCCATTCTTCTTACCAAGAGGAGGCCGGAATAAGCCGGTAACTGCGCGCCAACGCAGCCTCGCAAGAAATGATTCGGAGGAAGCCCATGGCGGTATTGTCGCGCCGCGGCCTGCTCGCTGCCTTGGCGATGTCGGCTGCCGTACCTGGCCTTACACAGGCTCAGGGACTGACAGATAGGAACATTTTCATAATTGTCCCCTTCACTCCAGGCAGCGGGCCTGATGTGCTGGCGCGTATTGTCGGGGAGGAGCTGCGCAAACGGTGGAACCAGCCGGTCATCATCGACAACAAGCCAGGTGCCAGCGGCAACATCGGTGCGGCCGCGGCGGCTCGTACCGAGCCTGATGGCCATACGATCCTGCTCAGCGTCAACACGTTCCTGATGAACGCCGCGCTCTCCAAGAGCCTGCCCTACGATCCCGTGAAGAGCTTCGCGCCAATCGTCGAACTTGCTACAGGATCGCTTGTTCTGGCCGTCCATCCCTCGATTCCGGTCAAGAGCACACGGGAACTGATCGCCTACGCCAAGGATAAGCCCGGCCAAGTCACCTACGCATCGCCCGGACGTGGGACGCCGCAGCACCTCGCGATGGAACTGTTCAAGCTCACGGCTGGGGTGGATCTCCGGCACGTCCCCTACACGGGTTCCGCCGGCGCCGTGAAGGATCTGGTGGGCGGGCATGTGGGCGCAATGTTCGTCCCGGTGCACACCGTACTTCCGATGGCGGCTGAGAACCAAGTTCGACTGCTCGCGCTCGGAAGCGAGAAGCGCACCACGCTTGCGCCGGATGTGCCGACCTTAGCGGAAGAGGGGGTCAGCGGGTTCGAGGTTGATCTCTGGTATGCCTTGAGCGCTCCGGCGGGCACGCCGAAGGACATCATCGACCGCTACAACAAGGTCGTGAACGAGATCTTGGCCTCACCCGATGTCCGCGACCAGTTCGCCAAGCAAGGGCTCGTGCCGGTCGGCGGCTCGCCGCAGCAGTTGGCCGCCCTCATCGAGAAGGACCTGCCCCGCTGGGCGAAAGTGGTCAAGGACGCGGGCATCACCCAGGAATAGGCGCTCGAACCGGTTCCGTGTGCAAAGCGATCAGCAAGGTCCAATGCGAGCTTTGTCCTGGCTGACCGCCAGAACACCAAGCTCCATTCCACAAGACATTTCATGAGGAGATTTCGATGAAGCGGATCGATGCGTTCACGCACTTCTTTCCGAAAGGCTACTACGATTTGATGGGAGAAGTAGCGGGCCACATGGGAGATATGGTTCGCCGTGCCCGGGCCATCCCGGCGATCCACGATCTCGACGAGCGCTTCCGCGTGATGGACAAGTTCCCCGATTATGCGCAGGTTCTGTCACTGCCGGCTCCGCCGCTGGAGATCATCTCGGGAGGCAATCCGGATACGGCGCTCGAACTTGCCAAGCGCTGCAATGATGGGCTGGCGGAACTGTGCGCCAAATATCCTGACCGCTTTCCTGCCTTCGTTGCCCAGACGCCTCTTGCAACGCCGGATGCCGGCGTCGCGGAAACCCAGCGCGCGATCCGCGATCTCGGCGCGATCGGCACTCAGATCTACAGCAATGTGGCTGGCAAGCCGCTCGACCGGCCGGAATTCGAAGCTTTCTTCGCGGCCATGAACGACCTTCGCAAACCCATATGGCTGCATCCGTCCCGAGGCGCCAACCATCCGGACTATCTCGATGAGAAGAAGTCGCTCTACGAGATCTGGTGGACCTTCGGCTGGCCCTACGAGACCAGTGTCGCCATGGCGCGGCTCGTCTTCTCGCAGACGCTCGACAAGTATCCAAACCTCAAGATCATTGCGCACCATCTCGGCGCCATGGTCCCCTATTTCGAAGGGCGCGTCGGACCAGGGTGGGATCAGCTTGGCAAACGCACCTCCGACGAGGACTACTTCTCCCTCCTGAAGAGCCTCAAGAAGCGTCCGCTGGACTACTTCAAGCAAGATTTCTACGCCGATACTGCCGTGTTCGGCTCCAGGGCGGCAACCATGTGCGGGCTCGAGTTCTACGGCATCGATCATGTCGTCTTTGCATCCGACTGCCCGTTCGATCCCGAGCAGGGACCCGGTTACATTCGTGAAACCCTTCAGATTCTTGAGGGACTAAACTTATCCAAAGAGGATAAGGAGAAGATCTACTTCCGGAATCTGGAAAAGCTCACCGGGCATAGCTTCTCAAGCTGATAATGAGCGACTTGAAACAGGAAGACACCGAGGTCGTCATCGTCGGAGGCGGCCCTGTCGGTATAGGACTAGCGATTGAACTTGGGCAACGTGGAATCCACTGCGTTGTCGTCGAGCGCTACACGTCTCCGCAACCCATTCCAAAAGGCCAAAATCTGACCCAGCGAACAATGGAGCATTTCTATTTTTGGGGTGCGGAGAAGGCCCTGCGTGCTGCGAGAACGATCCCGCGTGAATATGGCATTGGAGGTTTGACCGCGTATGGGACTCTTCTTGGAGGCTATACCTACGACTGGCTTCAGCGGGAACTCGTAAGGCCGTTCTATTTCACCGATAACGAACGGCTGCCGCAATACGCAACAGAGGCGGTGCTCCGGCAGCGTGCCGCCGAGATCCCGGAAGTGCGCACACTGTACGGGTGGAGCGCTGAGGAGGTAAACCAAGACGTTGATGGCGTACATGTCGTCATCGCGAAGCGGGGCGGAGATGACCGCCGAGTTCTGCGTGCCCGATACCTTGTAGGCTGTGATGGCAGCAGGTCCCTGGTGAGGGAGCAGAGCGGCATCACACAGATCCGCACGGACCACGACCGGCTGATGGTCCTTCTGGTGTTCCGCTCCGAAGGCCTCCACCAGCTCCTGGAGCGCTTTCCTGGCAAATCATACTACAATGTTCTTGATCCTGAGCTGAAGGGATACTGGAAGTTTTTCGGCCGTGTGGATCTCGGAACAACGTGGTTCTTCCATGCACCTGTCCCCCTTGGAACGACCAAGGAAAATTTCGATTTCAGGCTGTATCTTCATTCCGCCGTAGGGGCGGAGTTCGACGTGGAGTTCGAGCATATCGGCTTCTGGGACCTGCGGTTTGCCACGGCTGATACTTACCGAAAAGGCCGTATCTTCATTGCGGGTGATGCCGCGCACAGCCATCCGCCTTATGGTGGCTATGGCATCAATACCGGCTTCGAGGATGCCGTGAACCTTGGCTGGAAGCTTCCTGCCGTGTTGCAGGGGTGGGCCGGGTCTGGGCTCCTGGATACCTACGACGAGGAGCGAAGGCCGGTCTTTGAGACGACGGCACGGGATTTTATCGAGCGGGCAATCGCGGCTGATAGGCACTTCCTTGATACATACAATCCGGATCGTGACCGGAGCATGTTCGAGCGTGAATGGGAAGCCCGTAGCTCCGGCGCGAAGGCCGAGATCAATGCCTTCGAGCCCAACTACCGCGGCTCCTCGATTGTGTGGGGAAGCCCTGGAAGCGGCTGCAGCGCTCTCGGTTCACATCGTTTCGAAGCACGCGCGGGACATCATCTCGCGCCTTTGCTTCTCTCGTCAGGTCGCAACATCTATGAGGATCTCGGTCAGGGCTTTTCGCTCCTGGGCCTGGACGTCGATGAAAGGACTCTGCAATCCTTCGAAGAAGCCGCCAAACAATTGCGCCTGCCCCTCAAGATCATCAGGGATACCTGCGATGCCGGACGCGAGCGATATCGGGCAAGATTGATCCTCATCCGCCCTGATCAGTTCGTCGCCTGGGCTTCCAGCGACAGCAACGCTGACGGAGCAGAGATTCTGAGGCGGACTATTGTTGCAGGGTAGCGGAAAACACGGCCTATTGACCTGCAACCGTGATCCCACTCTGGGTAGACGCAGCCTTCTGGCCTGAGGCATCGAACTGCTTGAGGTAAGCGATCAAGTCCTTGATCCTCTGCTCGTCCTTGAGGCCGGCATAGACCATCTTGGTCCCAGGAATTTTGGCCCGCGGGTCCTTGATGTAATCGGAGAATATCGCCTCATCCCAAGTGATTCCGGAGTTTTTGTTCGCCGGTGAGTAGTTGTAGCCTTCCACCGTCCCGGCCTTCCGTCCGAACAAGCCATTGAGTACCGGGCCAACCGCGTTCTTCGCCGTGGGGCCAACCTGATGGCAGGCGCGGCATTGCGAAAACACTCTCTCGCCGGCTGCTACATCCTGCGCCTGAACCATCGTCGGGCTGAATGCCAGCGTGACCGATATGAGAACAGCAACGCGCATGGGAGAGCCTGTAAGTGGTACCGCGGTTCAAAGCACAACAGGAGAGCGGCAATGCGGTTTCATAAGCTCTGCGGGTATGAGCGGCGATGCTACTTCCGGATAGCTGCGATCACTTCGCACTACATGGATTGATGCATCGCACAATAGACGTGTGCGATGCATCAATAATTTCATTCCTGTTTTCAGATCACACCCAAATAATCGATAATGACATCTTGCTGTATTAAGGCGAAGGCAAAGTCGCTGGATAGTGAGGTGAAATGAAGGAACGTCGAAGCGATCTTCCTTTTGGTCACGAATGATTGACTGGAATTCGAAGCGTTCTAAGATTCATAGTTTAGTTATTGCATGACGACGCGCCCATAATCAAAAATTGGGAGGAACGAGATGGTCAGCCTGACGATCAATGGAACGGTTCACCAAGTCGATGCTGAACCAGACACGCCTCTGTTGTGGGTGATCCGCGAGCAGGTCGGACTGACCGGCACGAAGTATGGCTGCGGCGTTGCGCAGTGCGGCGCCTGCACCGTCCATGTAGACGGCGTTGCCACACGTTCCTGCAGTCTCCCGGTATCGGCGGTCACGCCCGAACAGAAGATCGTGACGATCGAAGGTTTGTCTCCGGACACATCGCACCCGTTGCAGAAGGCCTGGCTCGAACTTGATGTTCCGCAATGCGGCTATTGCCAGACAGGTCAGATCATGGCCGCCGCGGCGCTCCTTCAGGCCAATCCCAGCCCCTCCGACGAGGACATCGTGGCCGAGATGACGAATATCTGTCGATGCGGAACCTACAACCGCATCAAGGCGGCCATTAAGCTCGCTGCCTCAGAGAACCGCGGCTGATCGGGATCGGGAGGAACCAATGACTGCTGCACTGGATGTGTCTCGCCGCTCATTTCTCGTCGGTTCCGCTGCTGCGGCCGGAGGGCTGGCGCTGGGCTTCAATGTTCCCTTGACCGGGGATGCGCTTGCGCAAACCACCCCGGAGATCAATGCTTGGGTGATGGTAAGGCCGGATGAAACGGTGGTGGTGCGGATCGGTCGCGTCGAGATGGGGCAGGGCACTCTCACCGGCCTCTCCCAGCTCGTTGCTGAAGAGCTCGAATGCGACTGGTCGAAGGTCACGACCGAGTATCCAACTCCAGGCCAGAACGTTGCACGCAGCCGCGTTTGGGGCAATTTCCAAACTGCCGGAAGCCGGGGCGTTCGGGACTCGCATGATTACATGCGCAAGGGAGGTGCCGCCGCCCGGCAGATGCTGATCCAGGCCGCCGCCAACGGGTGGGGAGTGCCGGCCAGCGAGTGCACAGTGGCGAAAGGCGTCATCACTCACTCTTCCTCAGGCCGCACGATCACCTATGGCAAGGTTGCCGAGGCGGCGTCGAAGCTCGAGGCTCCGAAGGACGTCCAGCTCAAGGATCCCAAGGACTGGACGATTGCCGGTAAACCCCTCAAGCGGCTCGATACGGCCGAAAAGCTCAACGGCTCGCAGATCTACAGCATCGACGTGAAGCGTCCGGGGATGCTCAATGCTGCCATCAAGGCCTGCCCGGTGTTCGGCGGAAAGCTCAAGAGCTTCGATGCCGCACAGGTCCAAGGCATGCCCGGAGTCAAGAAGGTCGTTGCCGTCGGCGACAATGCCGTCGCGGTCGTGGCCGACACGTGGTGGCGCGCCAAGACGGCCCTCGACGCCCTTCCCATCGAATGGGACGGTGGGCCGAATGCCGCCCTCTCCAGCGAGAGCATCGATCAGATGCTCAAGGAGGGGTTGAAGGCGGAGCAGGCTTTCGTCGGCAACCAGGCCGGTGATGTCAAAGCCGCCATCGCGGGTGCAGCCAAGAAGGTGGAAGCCGAATACGGTTTCCCATACCAGCATCATGCCACCATGGAGCCGATGAACGCCACGGCTCTGTGGACCAATGAGAGGTGCGAGGTCTGGACGGCAACTCAGAATGCCGAGGCTGCTCTCGCTACAGCCGTGACGGCCTCGGGCCTGCCGATCGAGAAATGCGACGTCTACCGCCAGAATCTCGGCGGCGGCTTCGGCCGGCGCGCCACAAGCCACGATTACGTCCGTCAGGCGGTCCTGATCGCCAAGGAGATGCCCGGCACCCCCGTGAAGCTGATCTGGTCCCGTGAAGAAGACATGCTGCACGGGCATTATCACCCCATCACACAGGCCAAGATGGTCGGAGCTCTCGATGCGGACGGGAATCTGACCGGACTGCACATGCGCATCTCGGGCCAGTCCATCCTGGCAGGCGTCAATCCCCAGGGCCTCCAGAACGGACGGGACCCAGCCACGTTCCAGGGTTTGAATCCGACAGGGACGGAGGGTGTGCTCGGCTACACGATTCCGAACCTGCTCGTCGATCACGCCATGCGAAATCCGCCAATCCCGCCAGGCTTCTGGCGCGGCGTGAACAACAACCAGAATGCTCTGTACCTCGAGTGCTTCATGGATGAACTGGCGCATGCTGCCAGCAAGGATCCGCTGGAGTTCCGGCGCAAGCTGCTCGTCAACCATCCCAAGCACCTCGCCGTGCTCAATGCGGTGGCTGAGAAGGGAGGCTGGGGCACGCCGGCGCCGCAGGGCGTCTACCGCGGACTTGCCCAGCACATGGGCTATGGCAGCTACGTTGCAGCCTGTGCGGAGGTCTCGGTCGGCGACAACGGGGTGCTGAAAATCCATCGCATCGTGGCGGCGACGGATTGCGGCCATGCCGTGAATCCTCAGCAGATCGCAGCCCAGATCGAAGGCTCCTTCGCCTACGGCCTGACCGCCCTGCTTTACGGCGAGATCACTCTGAAGGGCGGCAAGGTGGAGCAGGAGAACTTCGACTCCTACCAGATGATGCGCATGGACGAAATGCCCGAAGTCGAATCCATTGTAATGCCGTCAGGAGATTTCTGGGGCGGCGTCGGCGAGCCGACGATCTTCGTGGCGGCGCCGGCGGTGCTGAATGCTATCTTCGCTGCAACCGGCAAACGCATTCGCTCCGGTCCATTGACGAAAGCCGACCTGCGCAGGGCTTGAGGCCATGGGCAGGGGGCGTCTGGCATCTGCTCTCACGCTGGGAAGCATGATGTCGATGGCGGTCACCATGATGGCCGAAGCAGTGCCGGCAGCGGCTCAAGGCGTGGCGCCCCCCGGCGCCACAGCCTGCTCCGGCTGTCATGGCCCAGTCGCTCCCGGTGCGGCTGTTGCTCCTCTTCACGGCCGCCCCTCGGAGGAGATCGTTGCTGCCATGCAGGACTTCCGGACGGGCCAGCGTCCGGCGACTGTCATGGATCGTATCGCCAAGGGCTTCACGGACGAGGAAACCCGCGCCATTGCATCCTGGCTCAGTCAGCAACCCTGAGAGGTCGGCATGTCTCAAGCCCTGACCCGAAGGACGATTCTGAAAACGGCAGCCATTGGAGCAGCCGCCGCTACATTCTCCTGCCGGACGGCTGCCCAGACCCCGCCAAAGGTCGTCGTTGTCGGAGGCGGCTTCGGAGGGGCCACGTGCGCCAGGGAACTGAAGCGGAGGGGACTGGCTGTAACCCTCGTCGAGGCGAGCGCTGTCTATACCGCGTGCCCGTTCAGCAACGCGGTGCTTGCCGGCCTGCGTCCCATTGAGGCGCAACAGTTCAAGCTCGATGCTGTCGAAAAGGCTGGAGTTGACATCGTCCAGAAAATGGCGACCGGCGTCGATCCGCAAACGCGGCGCGTCGCACTGGAGGATGGCTCGTCGCTGGATTACGACCGTCTCGTTCTCTCTCCGGGAGTGGACATCAGGTTCGATGCCTTGCCCGGCTACGACGAGGCGGCAGCCGCAATCATGCCGCACGCGTGGAAGGCTGGAGAGCAGACGCTCCTTCTGCGGCGCCAGCTCGAAGCCATGGATGACGGTGGTACCTTTGTCATGGCGGCTCCCGGCAATCCGTTTCGCTGCCCGCCGGGGCCGTACGAGCGCGCGAGCCTGATCGCGCATTACCTTAAGACGCACAAGCCGCGTTCCAAGCTCCTCATCCTGGATGCAAAGGACAGCTTCTCCAAACAGCGCCTGTTCCAGGCTGCGTGGCAGGATTTCTATCCCAACATGATCGAGTGGGTGTCCCTGTCGACTGGTGGCAAGGTCATCGAAGTCGATGCGAAGACCAAGACGCTGGTCACCGATTTCGGACGGCATACCGGCGACGTCGTTAACGTCATCCCGCCGCAGCGGGCCGGCCGGATCGCACAGGTAGCCGGCGCTGCGGATCGGAGCGGATGGTGTCCCATTGATCCCGTGACCTTCGAGTCGCGCCTTCAGCCGAATATTCACGTAATCGGCGATGCCTCGATTGCGGGCGGCATGCCGAAGTCGGCTTTCTCCGCTAACGCCCAGGGCAAGGTCTGCGCTGCGGCAATCGCGAGCCTTCTCCGAGGCGAGGGTCCGACCGAGCCAAAGCTCATCAACACCTGCTACAGCCTCGTGGCGCCCGATTACGGGATTTCCGTCGCCGGCGTGTACAGTCCGCGCAATGGGGTGCTGACCGACGTGGAGGGGGCTGGCGGCACCAGCCCTGTGAACGCACCGCCTTCCTTCAGGGCTCAGGAAGCTGTCTATGCCGAAGCATGGTTCCAGACCACCACCAGTGAAGTCTACGGCTGATGCGCTCTCTGCGATGGCTCTGGCCCTCCTCGCCATCTATCCCAGGCAGGTCATGGCCGAGGCCCTGCGCCCGTATGAGGTCGTTGGTGACGCCATCCCGGAGTCGCTGACAGGCGTCAGGGGGGATCCTGCCCGCGGTCGTGCCATCGTCGTGGATCGTCAGAAAGGCCTTTGTTTGCTGTGTCATGCCGGCCCGTTTCCGGAGCAGCGCTTTCAAGGAAACCTCGCCCCCGACCTGACAGGGGCCGGAACCCGCTGGTCGGAAGGTCAGCTGAGACTTAAGATCGTCGACAGCAGGCGGCTGAATCCTGCGACAATCATGCCGCCCTACTACAACATGGATGGTCTCGTCCGCGTCGGGCGGAACTGGCAGGATAAGCCCGTGTTGAGCGCAGAGCAGGTCGAGGACGTGGTAGCGTTCCTCACAACGCTAACGGAGACGCCATGAGCCGGAAGCCAAGACCCGTTGGGACGTCGAGACGCGAGATACTTGCAGCCGGCGCGGGAGCTCTGGCGCTGATCGTCGCTCGCCCTGCTCGGGCTACGCCTGAGAGCATGGCTGACGCCATCAAGGCCTTCGTCGGCGAGGCGGAGGTGCGCGAGGGGAGGGTAACCCTCGAGCTTCCCGCACTCGTAGAAAACGGCAACTCCGTACCCTTGACTGTGAAGGTCGACAGTCCGATGACCGCACAGGATCACGTGAAGAGGATCGCCGTCTTCAATGAACGCAATCCGCAGCCGAACGTAGCGCTCTTCTATTTGAACCCACGGGCCGGACGGGCCCTCGTTTCCACCCGCATCCGCTTGGGGGACTCCCAAAACATCGTCGCAATTGCTCAGCTGAGCGACGGCACGTTCTGGTCCGACAAGGCCGAGCTCATCGTCACTTTGCCGGCCTGCGTGGAGAGTTGAACATGGCACGCGCACTCATCAATGTTCCCGCCAAGGCCAAGCGTGGCGACATCATCGAGATCAAAGCCCTCATGTCGCATCCGATGGAGACGGGATATCGAACCGGGCCCGACGGAGCGCTCGTGCCGCGCGACATCATCAATCGTTTCATTTGCACATATAATGGCGAGGAGATCTTCAGCGCGGATCTATTCCCGGCCATCGCCGCCAACCCGTTTTTCTCCTTCACCACCATCGCCATGGAGAGCGGACGCATCGCGTTCCGATGGATCGACGACCGGGGGCAGGCGCATCTCGAGACAGCAGAGATCGCGGTCGAATGAACAGGGTGCTGAAGGGCTTTGCGCAGGCCGCTTGGTTCGGGGGCGCACTGAGCCTTTCCATCCCTCTTGCCTTTGCTGAATCGCCGCTGTCGGAGCGAAAGTCCGGGTTCGAGTTCATGAGCCCGGAATCGCAGGCGACCCAGCAGGACGACTTCTCAAACCCAGGCATGCTGTGGGTTGCCGAGGGCGAGGCGCTCTGGAACGCGAAGGCTGGTGCGACCGGGCGCTCCTGCGCCGGGTGCCATGGAGATGCGGCAGTGAGCATGAAAGGCGTTGCCGCGCGCTACCCTGTCTTTTTTGCCGGGAGCGGACGACCGATTGATCTCCAAAGCCGCATCAATGTCTGCCGCAAGACCAATCAGGACGCGACACCTTTTCCGCTCGAAAGCCGGGAGCTCCTCGCGCTCTCGGCTTTCCTTGGAAAGCAGTCGAGAGGCATGCCAATTACGACGGGTGAGGACAAGCGCCTCGAACCGTTCCGTGCGCGGGGGCAGGAGCTTTATGAGCAGCGGCAGGGTCAACTGAACTTCTCCTGCGCCAATTGTCACGATGGCAACTGGGGCAGGAAGCTTGCCAGCAGCGTCATCCCTCAGTCCCATCCGACAGGTTACCCTCTCTATCGCCTGGAATGGCAGAGCATGGGCTCCTTGCAGCGGCGGCTGCGAAACTGCATGGTGGGTGTGCGGGCTGAGCCGTACCCCTACGGCTCGCAGGAATATGTCGATCTTGAACTGTTCCTGATGACCCGCGCCAGGGGCATGCCCTTGGAAACACCAGCCGTTCGGCCCTGAAGGGGCGCGGGCTAGCCGTTCGTAGGCTTATCCCCCAGCTTGGGTCCCACGGTCAGGGAGATGGCCTCCCCCTGCTTGAGCCCATAGGCGGCAAGAGCCTGGCTCAGTTCCTGTGCCGCGGCACCGGCCCTGACTTGATCGCTGGAGATCTTCTTGTTCCAATTATCGGACTCGTTCTCCGGGGGCGTCCAGCCAAGGCGCTTGAGCACTTCGGGGGCATCCTCCTTCATGAGAGGGTAATTGAACTTGCTGACAGCCTCGGCGAGCAGCCCATCCTCGGATCGGATGACGGAGACGAAGTACTTTTCCTTCTCACTGTAGACCTTCGCGGTCATATCCGGCTGCGATGCTACGAAGGCCACCAGGTCAGACAGGCACTTCTCGCTGAAGCGCCTCAGTTGCTGGGTCATCGTCCCTGAGCACGACGTTTCTTCAGCCTGCTGAGCAACCGCTGCTCCCGAAACGGGGGCAGAGACGAACAGCATGAAGGTTGCAACCTGAAGATTCCTTTGCCAGCAGATCATCGGGCTCCTCCCCACGTGGGCGATACCAACCAACAAAGCCTAGGATTTTCGGTTCCTCAAGATCGATTGCATTCGACGGGAGGTGGTACTCGACTTACTTAAGCCCGTCACTATTTCGACTCCTCACCTTCGTCCATTAAGACATTATAACATCAATTTTGCGGTACTCGGCAGTAATGATTGAGCATATCAATTGCAGCCGAAATTCAAAGGAAGTGAATGGCCGCTGTTGGCACGAAGCGGAAGTAGGCCGAATGTCCGTGATACCCCGAGAACCGGACATTGGACCAAGTACCAATTGCCTGAGCCTGTCCGTTTCGGGCGGCATGATCCGATGTCTTTCCATACCTATTTGTTGTCAGTTCCCGGATCGGGCACCGACAGTACGGAATGGGCCTTCTGATGGTAGTGTGTCGCATCACCAATCAGGATCTTGGCCAATCCGTCGATCTCCTGCACGACGCGGTCGACTTGGCGGTAGTCCGGCCCGCCGATTGGGATATCTGCCAGCGTTCGCGTGAGGCTCCCCAAGCTCCCTACGCTGATCGACAGTCTCATTGAGGCCGTTCGTGCTGGGGAGCTGGACTCGGCCATCGCTACTGCTGCCGCTGAGCGTGGGCGGCTTCTGAACCGCAATGGGAAGCCAAAGGCCACTTGAGTTCGCGACAGTCGAGCTCGGCTCCGTAGTCATGAGCAGTCGACGGAGCCGAGCTCAAGATCGAGTCAGTGACTTCGTTCGTCGGTTGGTCGGTAGAGTGCGGTAGGGACGCGTCTCTAATTAGGGGCTCGGCTGCCGACCAGCTCAAGGATCTAGAGATGGAATTCGTACATGGGCCGCAAAGTGATCAAAGACCGCAACTCCCGCGTACTCGGCTACATCGAGACGATGCCAGACGGACGACAAAAGGCGCTCAATGCTAACTTTCGGACGCTGGGCTACTACGATCCTCGACGAGATGTCACTGCGGACGCGAACTTTCGGACGCTTGCGCGAGGGAACGTACTGTCGGCTCTCGTCTACGACGCGGACTGAGGGCGTGTCGGTCCACCTGGGCACTGTAGTAGTGTAACGCCAAGTGCGAAGCCTCTGGAAGAGCTTCTCAGGGGCATTTTGACCCGATCCAGTGGGCGTCCAAACAGCTTTGCTCAATAAACTTGCTAGGCCGCAAAGATGCCCCCAGCAGGATCTCGACAGGTCAGTTGCTAGACTGACCAATCAATCTGCTCCAGCTGCATCGCGTTCAGGCGCTTATCAGACGACATGCCAATGTTGATGGCAGATATTGAGAGGGCTCCGGCCCACCACAGGTCCTGTCGAGGGTATGTTTCCCATCCAACCTTGCAATCCGGCATAGAAGCCTCATATTCAGTTTATCGACTTTGGCCGAACAATCGGGCCGTTTCGCTAATGGCTATGCCAGGCGCACGTTCAGACACTCTCCCCAAACATCGACGAACCCGAGCACAGGGCCGCATTGTTGCGCAACCTGCAGGCTCACGTGCACTCAAGCATACCCAAGGATATTCCCATGAACACGGGCACCGTAAAATTCTACAACGATCAAAGAGGCTTCGGCTTCATCCAACCGAGCAACGGCAGCAAGGACGTGTTCGTCCATGCCACCGCGCTGGAGCGCGCTGGCATGCGCGGCCTCGTTGAAGGCCAGAAGGTTGCCTTTGATACGGCAGAAGACCGCCGGTCCGGCAAGATCGCCGTCAACAACATCGAGGCGGCATAAGGCCCGTTCCGTCGGTGCAGGCTTATCCGCACTGAGGCATTGAGGCCGCTCCCGCTTGGGGGCGGCTTTTTATTTGCACCTGTGACGCTGCCACTGCGCAGTCAGCGGAAGTGGGTTGAGCCGCGATGTCAGCCGAACACCTCAAGTCCCCTCATTGCATTCACATCATACGGGATTGGCCATGAACGAGTTCGAGGAGAACAAGGTTGATACCCCTGAACGGTCTGTGTCTGAGCGCCATATTGAGGCTGTCCGGCAGCAAGGCGGCCTGTTTGTCGAGGCCGTTCGCCGGACCCGCATGCCGATGCTCGTGACCGACGCCACCCTGCCAGGTAACCCAATCGTTTTTGTCAACCAGGCGTTCGTCGACTTGTCGGGCTACAGCATGGATGAGTTGCTCGGGCAGGACCCGCACTTCATGAATGGCCAAGGTACCGACCCCGAGGCCATTCGGCGCTATGAGGCCGCCATCCTAGAGGGGCGGGACGAAACGCTGGAAATCCTTCAGTACCGCAAGGACGGCGCTCCCTTTCGGGCGATGCTGTTCGCCAGCCCGGTCGATGATGGGCAGGGCACCGTCACTAATCATTTCCTCTCCTATCTCGACATCACCCGGCGCTACGTCGCTGAAGAAGACCTTCGGACCCTTGCTTCTGAACTGGAGGCCCGTGTGGCGGCTCGCACCCGGGAGTTGGAAGCAGCCAACACAAAGCTGTCGGCTCTGGTTTCCGAGCGGGAGATGCTGCTGGTCGAGGTCAACCACCGGGCCAAAAACAGCCTTGCTATTGCAGCCTCCCTCTTGGCGATCCAAGGACGACGGCAGCCGGACCCGGCTGTCAGGGCTCTGTTCGAGGAGGCCCAGGATCGTCTCAACGCCATGGCGCGGGTGCACGACCTTCTCAGCAAGTCGGAAAAGGCTCAGCGCGTTGATGTGTCTGTGTACGTGGCAGACCTGTGCGAGGCCTTGAGACCGATTACGGAAA
Source organism: Microvirga sp. BSC39 (assembly GCF_000739015.1). Taxonomy (GTDB): domain Bacteria; phylum Pseudomonadota; class Alphaproteobacteria; order Rhizobiales; family Beijerinckiaceae; genus Microvirga. Next base: position 1,789 of record NZ_JPUG01000015.1, on the reverse strand, counting down.
ACGACGATCGCGTCCGCCTTGAGGCGAAGATGGAGCATTTGATCCTGGTGGACGCCGATACAGCGGTTCCGCTGGGCATTGTGCTCACCGAACTCATTACCAACGCTGTGAAGTATGCTTTCCCGGCACCACGGACAGGGACGATCCTCGTCCAGGCGCGCCGCAGCCAGCCGGGATGGATCGAATTGGCCGTCCGGGATGATGGGATCGGGATGTCGAGCCTTCGGGAAGGATCGCTCGGCTATGGCCTTGTCCGGTCTCTTGTTCAGCAGATCCGAGGTGAGATCGATGTTCTGAGCGAAGGCGGATTGACGGTCACGATCTCGTTCCCGGAGGCGGCCCAGTAGGCACCAGAACATAGTCCAGACGGCGCAATGGGTGGTGACGCCGATTGAAGCCGCGGTTCGCAAGAACCGAATATCATCGTGGCCTTGGGAACGAAGAGGATCAATCCCCATTCCATTCGACATGCTGGAGAGCAAACCTGACATTCGCGCGCTCATTCTCGTCGTCGAGGATGAAGCACTTGTCCGCATGATGCTGGTGGACGTGCTGGATGACGCTGGCTTCAAGGTCATGGAGGCGGCTCACGCCGACGAGGCGCTCCATATTCTCGCAGCCGTTTCTGACGTCCAAGTCGTCGTCACGGACGTGGAAATGCCACGCGGAAGCATCAACGGCTTCGAACTGGCCCGCAGAGTGCGGGAGGATCGACAGGATGTTGGTGTTGTGATTGCATCAGGACGAGTCACCCCCGCAACCGGCGAGTTGCCGGAGGGGGCTCATTTCGTCGAGAAGCCCGTTCGCTCTGAAAGACTGCTTGGGCTGATCCGAGCATTGCTCTGCTAGGGCTAAGAGTCTGACTCAGAAAGACCGGTCTGGTTTCAGGGCCTTACAAGTCTTCTGGTCAGCATCCGAATATGGGCGATGAAGATCCAAGCCACCGCACTTTCAATCGACGCTTCAAAGTCCTTGGCCAGGCGGCGGCAGCGTCCAAGCCAACCGAAGGTTCGCTCCACAACCCAGCGGCGCTTGAGGACCGCAAAGCCTTTGCCCGCGTCGGAGCGCTTGATGATCTCGATGGTCCAGTGCCCAAGAGCGGCGACGGCGTCGCGCAGCTTGTCTCCCGCATAGCCACCATCGGCAAAGACATGGCGCAGCCAGGGATAGAGGACGCGGATGGATGTCAGCACCTCCATCGCCCCGTCGCGGTCCTGGATGTCGGCGGGATGAGCGCGCAGCCCGACCAGATGGCCTTGCGTGTCGGTGATGATGTGGCGCTTGCGGCCCTTGATCTTCTTGCCGGCATCAAAGCCGCGCGGTCCACCGCTTTCCGTTGTCTTCACCGACTGACTGTCGATCACGCCCGCGGATGGGCTCGCCTCCCGGCCGACCCTCTCGCGCGAGGCGGCCACAAGGGCATGGTTGATCCGCTCGAACGTGCCATCCCGTGACCAGGCATAGAAATAGCTCTGCACAGTGGAGTATGGCGGAAACTCCTTGGGCAACTGGCGCCATTGGCAACCGGTCGCGGCCAGATACAGGATCGCCTCAACCACCGCCCGCAGACATGTGGTGCGGGGACGGCCGATCCGCCGGGCGGCGGGCATGAAGGGCTTGATCAGCGCCCATTCGGCATCGGTGAGATTGCTTGCATAACGCAGTCCGTCTCGCCGATAGTGTCGGCGAGTGGCCTCAGTCCAAACCATCGTGAACTCCATCGAATCTTCGCAAATCCGACGGAATCACAAGGGCTTGAAGCCACTCAACCTTTTTCAGTCAGCCTCTT
>NZ_JPUG01000014.1 GCF_000739015.1 Microvirga sp. BSC39 | reverse complement strand
AAAGTAAATCTATATAGAATGAAATTACATTATTTCAAAAATATTTTAACCGTACCTCTTACCAGTAATCTTTTGTCTTCACTAATAAAGGAGGAGGACTATGTATTTAAGTAGTTTAAGCTTATTTAATTTCAGACAGTTTAGTACAAATAATGATGGTTCACCAGGAGTTACAGTATATTTGAATCCTACATTCAATCTCTTAGTAGGTGAAAACGATTCTGGGAAAACAGCAATAATCGATGGAATTAGATATCTATTGGGTAGTGTAAGTGAAGAGTACATTAAATTCAATCAAGAAGATTTTTATAGTCCATCTAAGGATAATTATAGTGATCATTTTTATATAGAAGGAATTTTTACAGATTTAAGTGATAAAGAAGCAGGAGCATTTCTTGAGTGGTTATCGTTCGATGAAGAAGGTAAGTATAGCTTGCGATTAATCCTTAGAGTAGAAAAACGCAAAAATGAAAATGGCATTGAATATTTGGACAGAAGATTATTGGCTGGTGAAGAGGATTTTGAAAGTAGATTAGATGTAGAAGCTAGAAATTTACTAAAAGTAACTTATTTAAAACCGTTAAGAGATGCGAGTGCAGAGTTGAAACCTGGTTTTAGGTCGAGGTTAGTTCATATTTTAAAGGCGCACCCAACGTTTAAGAATACAGAACAAGAAAATCATAGATTAATAGAAGTGATGAGGGAAGCCAATAAACAAATTGAAGAGTATTTTGAGGATGAGTACATTGAGGGGCACTCTTTAATTAATGATATAGAAAATCTTTTGAGTGATTTTTATGATAATCTGGATCAAAGTAAATCAAAAGCCAAATTTGAGGTTAGTCAAACAGATTTAAATTCCATTCTTCGAAAATTAAGTTTAAATACTGAAGATGTAAATCTCGGTCTGGGTAATTTAAACTTACTATTCATAGCAACTGAATTATTATTATTAAATAACTACTTATCAACAGAGGAAATCATAGGACCAAATATAACCTTAATTGAAGAGATAGAGGCACATCTACATACGCAAGCACAAATTAGACTGATAAAATTTTTAGAAGAAGAGCTAAAGAAAGAACATAATAACAGTCAGTTTA
>NZ_JPUG01000013.1 GCF_000739015.1 Microvirga sp. BSC39 | reverse complement strand
TCCATGACACTTCTTATTAAAACTTCACTTTCAAAATTGAATATCTCATTTATTTCTGACTGTTCTTCATCTGTTAGGTGATGATATTGAAGTTGTTTAGCATTTACTTCAGCAGCAACATCAATCCTAACTTTAGTTGTTCTAGTAATAGGTACTGTCAATCCGAATCCTCTAATTACCTCTTTGGAAATTTCGTCATCTTTAATATTAAGAAATGATCTAATTTCTGGATCTGTATCTGGAATGTCTAATACTTCAAATATTATTTTAACTGTAGCTATACTATTTGCTCTTTTACCAAACTTTCCATTCTCTATATTAGAGATTGTAGCCTGACTTACACCAACCATGTTGGCAAGTTCTGTAGTAGAGAAGCGTTTAACCATTTTTCTATGAGTTTTTATTAAGTTAGCGATTTTATGAATCACTTGTTCACTCATCATATTGTTCCTCCGGTATTAACTATTTGCTCTCATAATAACATAAATAATAAGTTATTAAAATAAAATGAATAAATTATAAATTATAAGATAAAAGATATTGATTAATAATTTTGATTAGATTATACTTAAATCAATCCCAGAAAAGTCGATAAAGTCTATACCATATTCCTGCCAATTAATTTTAATGGGATCATAAGTTCTATTAGAGTGATTTAATTAGGGGGCTATTTCATTGACAGTTAAAGAGAGAGAAGTTGAAAAAACGAATGTAGATGTAAAAGTACAACTTGAAATGTCAGATATCAATAAACAGTGTGAACAAACTGACACATTGATTGAACAATTAATCAATAGCAGCTTGCCAATTGAACGTGAATGGGCTGCGATGTATCAGATCAAACGTAGACAAGACAAAGGCGAATTAAACGCACATCAGGCACTTAAAGCAATTGGAAAGCTCGATCCCAAGACACAGGAAATGAGGGTATTTACATACATAATTCCATTGTATTACTACCTTGAAGTGGCAGAATACTCTAATCTTGCAGAAATGTCGACTATTGTAGATCTTGATTTAATCGAGAACAATGATGATATTAAAAGCTACTTATTATAACCGTTTGATGGCTCTGCTAGGTGCTTCAGCGTTCAGTCAAAATAAAATGACTCAAGCACGCTTTTACTGCTCCTACGGCATTAATTTAAAGAATATTGATAGATTGGTTGCATACAGCTGTCTGACAATGGGGAACACGTACATCCTTGATGATTATGAACGAGCGAA
>NZ_JPUG01000012.1 GCF_000739015.1 Microvirga sp. BSC39 | reverse complement strand
GAAGATATAGAAAAATACTATTCTAACGTGTAAGCGAGTTGGAATAGTGAGCATTTAGTAGTGGAACTTTTTTATATAAAAGACTTCTTTGTTACTGGCCTTTAGATCTGTAAGTATGAATTACACCATTTTTTTATTTATTGACAAAATGTTTGAGTTCCATAAAAGAAACATTAAAGACAAATATATTTAGTTACTTTGATTTAAAGTAAAATAATCTCTTAATAAGGAATAAAATCTTTTTTAGAGAGAAAGTATCAGAAAAGGGAATAATATTTACATTTTTAATATATTATGCTAACATTTACTAGGTGTTAGTCATAGATTATAGTGTAGAAGTATAAAAGGGGAAGGATAGTTTTATGGCAAAGGTAGTAGAAACGGTTATTAAAGTTAGTTTAGGTTTCCTTAAGGTTGAGAGAAAAGTAACAAAAAAAGTTCCTGACAAGAAGAAAAAGAAAAAGAAGAAAAAGTAATTACATAAAATATTATTTCTGTATTTGATATAATTAAATAAAAAATCTATACTATATCTATGACTAACCTGCATGGGGGAATACATCATATGTCTAAAAAAACAATAGTAGAAGTTATAAAATATACTTTACCATTGAAAAGCAGAATCGCTTTGATGATAGCGTTCATTTTATCATTGCTAAGTGCTGCTATTGGTTTGGTTTCTCCGATGATTGTAAAGGAGTTTGTTGATCAATTTTCAAACCAAGTTATAGATTGGACGTTAGTTGCCCTTGTTGTAGGATTGTTAATAGCAGATAGTGTATCTTCTACAGTTGCTTCCTCTATAATAAAGTTTACAGAAGAAAAAGTAGTATATTTATTAAGGGAAATTTTATGGAGCAAAATATTAAAACTACCTGTTTCATATTTCCAAAAAAATAAGTCGGAGTCTTTAGTTAGTCGTCTAACTGAAGATGCCACGTTAATTTCATCTATCTTAACAAAAGATCTAATAGATTTTGTGATGGCTATTATCTCTGTGATTGGGGCCATTATAGTTTTAATGTTAACTGATTTTTGGTTAACTATATTAGTCATCGTGCTTGTTCCGCTTACTTTTGTTCTAGTTTTACCGCTTTTTAAAAGAATAGAGCATATTAATTATAGTCGACAAGAAAAATTATCAGAAGTTACCGTCTTTTCTTCACAAATACTTAGGAATTTCAAAATTGTGAAAGCTTATGGTAGGGAAGCAGATGAACAAGCTAAAGGAAAGAACTTTTTTTCTAATATGTATCAATTGAGTATTAGAGAAGCGATTA
>NZ_JPUG01000011.1 GCF_000739015.1 Microvirga sp. BSC39 | reverse complement strand
TCCGCAAGTTTTAACTAAATTAGAAAATGGAGAGGCGAGCTTAATAGGAATTCCAGATAAACTAATCCCTTCAATTGTAGATATTTTCAACAAAAAAATGACTCTCTCAAAGAAATGCAAGGGAATTTTCTGGGAGCAATAATTCAGAGAGAAGTGGTCTATTGAAAAACCTTAAAAGAAATTTTTCTATAGTGCTAGTATTATTTAGTCTCTTATATTTTGCTTATATTGTTTATTTCACTCAGAATGGTATCTTAGTTGGTACTTATGTTTCTGAAACAGCCAATCATGAGTTAAAAGTTGAAAAAATGACTAAAGCCACATATGGAAAATATATGGGCTTAAAAGAAGGCGACTTAATACTCGAGGTAAGTGGGAAGAAACCTACAAGTGAGAATATTAAAAGAAATTATTTAGCAAAAGCTGAACATTTAAAAGTTAAAAGGGATAATCATGAAATTCAATTACATAATACGGAGTATATCTCTTTAAATAATTCTTATAGCTTTTTCATTTATATTATCCCTTGTATATTTTTTGCTTTGAGTCTGTTATGTGCATTTTATATTTATAGGGTCAATCGAGTAAAAAATACGTACTCGGCTTATATTTTGATTAATTTTTTGCTGTTTATATCTATAGCATATTTAAGTGCTGGAGGCGTAACTAGAGGATATGAAATAAATAGATATATTAATCTTTTTACCTTTTTAAATGTACCTGTCTTGTATTTGCATTTTCTATATCAATATTTCAAAGAATTAAGCATCAAATTTTCATCACGTTATATCGTGAATATTTTATACACGTTGCCAATTATCAATGTAATAATAGAATTCATCCAGAAATACCTTCCTTCGGGGATTATTACGAATATTAGTAATATTAATTTAGTAACATTCTTAATAGAGATTACAGTTGTTTATTTTTGCATTATCTATTATGGGATAATTTATAGAAAAAAGGATCATTATTATTTGTTGAAGGTATTATTGATTTCAAATACGGTAGCTTTCTTTCCTTTTACGGTCTTATATATCATGCCGGAAGTTTTATTTGGGCAATATATTTACTCAGCAATAGTGACTGCGCCATTCTTAATAATTATCCCATTAGCATTGGTTTATCAATTCGTTGTAAATAAAATTTATGATATAGACTTTATACTAGGCAGAATTAGATATTATAGTTTATTATCCATCATACCAACAATAGGCATAGTATGGTTGTCAATAATATTTGATAGCAAAAGAGCGGATTTTAATATCATCTTAATTACGTTATGTACGTTCATAATTTTTCTGTCGGTCTTTTATATTAAAGAATTACTGGACTATAAATTTCGGTTAAAACGATTTTCGGAAAAATATAATTATCAAGACAGTATATTTAAATATACGCAATTAATTAAAGGTGTATCAG
>NZ_JPUG01000010.1 GCF_000739015.1 Microvirga sp. BSC39 | reverse complement strand
AGTCACAAATTTCAGTATCTTACTTAGAATACTCATCGCGCACTCTTATAATTCTCTTCATGAACTTCGTCGGCGTATCTAGCTCAATCACTGCAAGATACTGTCCAGCTTTTCTGCAAATGTAATCAATGACTCTTTCATAGTAGCATCCATTTGCGAGATGCTCTCTCCTTGATCGCTCAATCCTCTCAAGAATATCTTGTGCATCTTGTTTGTTTCTTGCTCTAAATTCGCAAGCCTGCTCTCTAGTTCTTCTATTCTCTTGTTCTGCAATTCGAGCAGCAGCAACAAGTTGTTCAATCCTTTTGGCTTGATCATGGTCGACCTCTCGCTCTAGGACGATCTCCGCCCGATGCTCTGCACGCGTCTGGCCACCATCAATCTCAGGCCACCGGATTTCCCGGCCGTTGTCGTTCTGGGACCTGCTCTGAGGGCGGACGCCCTTCGCCTCCATGATGGTGGCTTTCGGACCCACATGGATCTCAGGAATTCTCTCGATGCCCAGCTCTCGTAAGGAGCGATGATCGATCCGGGCCGCAACGCCAGCACGGGCGAGCGCCGCATTACAGGTGTCCTGCCACAGCTTCCGGACCAGTTCCGTGCTGCCTTTCTCGGACAGCCCGCAAACTCGCTTTCCAGTGGCAGGATCGCGATCCCGGATCACGATATGAGCATGCCAGTTCCGATCATCCGCCCCCTCCCGCTGGCTCGGAGCATGAACAGCCGCAAGCCATGGCGCCCGCCCTTGGGTGAGGGCCTCGCAGAAGTGGCGCACGAGTTGGGCCTGGTCTTTCGGCTCAAGCTCATGTGGCAGCGCCACCATGAGTTTGGTGATCACCCTCGCATTCTTGCGGTCCTGCTGCTCCTGCGCGTCCAGCCAAGCGCGTGCGGCGGCACCCCGCCGACCGATCTGGGGAGCAGGCATCCGCTCCACCAGAACGGCCCGTGCGGCCGACGCGCGGGTGATATAGGCCACGTGCGCTCCTGCCGTGCCAGGGGCATGGGTCGAGCGTCCGACGGCTGACATGCTCAAGCTGTAGATCGCCACTGACAGGCTCCGACAGTCCAGGATCAAGCTCGGGAAGCACGGGTTTGCGTCAGCAAACCCATAAGTGCGCCCTAGCTACTTTCTTTTGAGTCAAGCTTGGCAGTAAGACAATGAGGCTCCGGTGTTTCGCTGGGGATAGTGATGGCCTATCCGCCATTGGCGCACTGCGCCGTTGACGCATCTTCACCTCGGACGAGGGTTCTGCCGTGGGCACGAATGATGACTTTGACAAGCTGATTGCCAGCCTAGGCGAAGTGCTGGCCCTAACGGACGATGATGAGAGCCTCGGCGGCGATCTCAGGATTCCCTACGCCATTGACGTAGCTGCCATTCGGAACAAAACCGGCTTATCTCAGGCAGCTTTCGCCCGCCGCGTCGGCGTTCCAGTGGGAACGCTCAGGAATTGGGAGCAGGGGCGCCGGTCGCCGCAGGGGCCGGCGCCCCTGCTGGCGCTGCTGGATCGGAACCCGAGAATTGTCGAGGAGACCTTAGGGGGCTGAGCGCGGAGGTGGCGATGCTGGTAGACGCAAGGGACTTAAAATCCCCTGCGGTTCCATAAGGCCCGTTAGGCGAATTTGTGAGCTTATTGCGTCTGGCGATGTAAGGACCAGAAGAAACCAAGCCCTTGGATCGTATTAAAGAACTCTGCTGCCTTGAACGGCTTCACCATATAGGAATTAACGCCTTGCTCGTAGCTGCGGATCAGGTCGACTTCCTCCCGTGACGAGGTGAGCATCACCACAGGAATGTGCGACAGCTTCGGATCGCTCTTGATGTGCTTCAGCACTTCAAAGCCATCGACCTTCGGCATCTTGATATCCAGGATCACCATCGCTGGCATCATTGATCCTTGGTCTTCGTCGCCACCACACTGCTGGAGGAACTTCAGCGCCTCCTCACCATCCCGCGCAACAAGGATTTCATTGGCCAGCCTGGCTTCCTGAAAAGCTGCGAGCGTCAGTTCGATATCGTTCGGATGATCCTCAACAAGCAGGATCGGACTAAGCTTCGTCGGCATAGGCATGGATCGCTTTGGCTCGGGTCTGCCCCATATCTGACCAGGGCTGGATTAGCCGAAAAAGCCAGTCTTGGAAAATGGTTGTGTTCAAGGCATACAGCCAGGCTCACTAGGACGCCCAGCACCATGCGGCGCTACTTCTTTCACCTCCGCAGTGATGCGGGCCGGTCCCTCGACCAGATTGGCTTCCTGCTTCCTGATCATGCGACTGCCGGGCGTGAGGCGCTTAGGGCGGTTCGGCAGATCATGCGCGGCCCCCCTCCAGATGAATATAGAAGCTGGAAAGGGTGGCAGATTGAGGTCGAGGACGACCAAGGAACGTCTGTGCTGGTGTTGCCATTCAGCAGCGTGCTTGCGATCTCGCCTCAAGATCAGGCTGCCGGTGGCAAGGCCAAATCTGGGCCGGATGTCTGAAGCGAGCCTCTGAGAGCTAGGTTTTCGATGGGTCTGTGCAGTCAAATTTGAAGAATGTATTTTCAAGTAATCACTGCTGCACTGAGGTGCTTTCCAGAGCCAGTTAGACTGGGTGTTTACAAGGATCAGGCTGCTGGTTGAAAATTTATCTTCCGAATACGCTCAAACGACACAATATCCGGTTCCATAAAGGGGTTTATCAGAAATTCACGGACGGGTTACACCAGCGCTCGAACTGTTCGGCGCACGCTCATAGCGACTGTCACGGTGACCAGCAGGAAGCCGTCGCCGTCCTTCACCTCAATCGTGATCTCCCGCGCATTACCCTTTGGGAGCAGATCCCGTCCAATATCGGCTGCGGACACAGCAGCCAGATGTTCAGCAGCATCCAAGCTCTCGCATTCGAGGCCTTCTTGATCAGGAATAATCTCCCCATCTTCGCGCACGTCGAAGTAGAAACGAGGCACCACAATCCTCCTTCAGATAGATATTGATCAACAGTGGGAGTCTGCGGTTTGTTCGAATGGCTTCAAAGTTTTAGGCTCGTATCAACATAGGTTAAACTGAACTGCTCAACTGTGTTGTTGCGGCTTTTGAAAGGCTAAGCGAGCCTCATTTGCAATGAGGGATTCGCCCATGCCGCGCTATTTCTTTCATACCCGCACGGAACGCAAAATGTTCTGGGACAGGACGGGTCTCGATCTACCGGATTTCTGGAGAGCGATGGATGAAGAAATGGCCGATGCTTTGTGGCATGAGGCGTTCGCCAAGCACGTTGCGACAGGTGGGTCTTTGCTGATCACGGACGAGAGTGGCAAAGTTGTATTCGTCGCTGCCCTCTGAACCGCCACTAACGCGGGCGGCGGCTTTCCAAAAACGGCCTTATCGGAAATTACCTATCCCGCCTGAGCCAGTTACGGATTGCGGATGTCGCGGCAAACAAGGTTGCTCCAGCGACGGCACCGATCACAACCTTGATGAAAACATGGGTGTACAGGTTTTCTCCCGGACTATGCTGCCAGGAGGCGGGACAGAAGGCATGACAGAATTGCTCTAATATCCCCAGGGCCATGCCCAGCAGAGCGCCGTATTCGGCAAGTTGCGCCGTATCCCACCGCTTCTTTGATTTGAGCCTGCCGTTCATCCCACAGGGATTACAGCCGCAATCCACCTGAGGCTAGGCTTGGCATCAGGTTGTCACCCTGAGGAGTTCCATAGACGGCCTATGCGAAATCGGAGGCTGATTTCGGGTGAGGCAAGCCGGCGCAAAGCCGCCCCAGCCGGAGGAGGTTCGTATACCTCCGGCCAGGGCGTCTGTGACGGAAGGGGGACTCTGCCACGCCCTCAAACGTATGCCATTTGGGCTGATCCACAATGGAGCAAACGGGCAAGCCAAAATTCCTAATGACTTATGTTCTAGGGTGAGAGGTAGCCCAGAAACAGCAACGCCCCGGCCAGGAGTGGTTCCAGAAATTCCCAGCCAGGGCGTGAAGCGGAGGGGCGACTCCGCATTGGTTCGGGCTGTTACGCAACGCGCCCGGTCCGCATCCTGCTACAGCCAAAGTGAACAATCCGTGCTCACCAATCGGTTGTAGCGATACAACCAAGAGGCTTCTCTTTGGGCTGAATGGGGAGTCCTCTGGGCACATAACGCAGCGGCGCGGGTTTTATTCCCTACATCCGCGTACCTACCTCGTCGTATTGGCAGGAATCAGACGCCTGGTTAGGGTGACCGGCGGGACCTGATCCGGCACGGTATCGCGGCCGAGGCTCTTGCTTGAGCAGCGTACGCTGCTGAGATCTTGAGGGTGTTGATGCGCTGTTACTTTCATCTGGTGAGCAGTCACGAGACCATTCCTGATGATGCAGGGATTGAGGTCTTGGACCCTGGAGCCATGCAGTACTTTGCCCTTCAAGCTATTCAGGAGATCCGGCAGGAGACGCACCAATTCGATGAGGAGTGGCAGGGCTGGCGGCTTGATGTGGTGTGTCCAGCCGGCAGTGTTCTGTTATCGATCCCTTTGGATGCCATAGCCCACTGACAGTGCGCTTCTGCAAGTTACCTGACTTTTGCACACAGCAAAGGGGCAGCACGGGGCTGCCCCTTCTTCTACGCTGTGACTATGGAGGGCTGTTCGGGGGCTTGCCGCCTGCATCATTGCCGGGGCCACCCTTATCACCAGGACCGCTGTTGCCGGGTCCACCACCGGCATTCTTTGATTGAGCATAGGCGTTGCTCCATGTGACGCCGGATACCACAAATCCGGTGGCCACGAGCGCAACGACCAGAGCTGAGAATAGCCTGTTTCTAATCATGCTATCCCTCCCAAATCACGGCTCAACTGCCGTGTCTGTGAAGGCTGGCGCATGGTGAAAGTATAAGCAAATAAAATTGTAAGTCTCTGCTGATCCTATACTACTGCAGTAGTGACTCCGAGGTATGGTTACGTTGGAATAATAAGAATATCATCACGATATCAACGATTTTTCTCTTATAAGAGACTTATACCTGCTATTGAGGACGGCTTACCTAATATCGATTGTTCACTGTCCTGGCTTGGCCATCTTGATCAAGACGCTTGCCAGCCAACAATCTGTGACCAATTCGTATGGGCGGAACCTCCCAAACGTATATCCGAGGTGAGAACCAAGAAAATTCCCCTATTTTGCCCTGTATTGGCCAAGATTTCTCATTCGCTTCAACAACCCATCTTGAGCCTAAAGGATGTTACATGCAGCAGGACGAGCTTTTTCCTCTGGCAGACATTCCACCACGGGTGAGAAGAGCCATCCTCAGAGAATTCCAAGGGCGTTGGCCCACGGTGCAAGAGATCGCCCAGATCTCGGATCGACACTGGTTGGCAACCCCGGACATTGGCCCTTCTTCCCTTGAGAAGATCCACAGCATCATCCAAGTTCATCGGTCTCAGACTGACCCTTTTCCCCCACCCCAATTGATCAATAATGAACTGCTGGACCGCCTTGAGTTCATCCAAGAGGAGTTTCGGTGGCTGGAGCGCGCGGTGAAAGCAAAGCTACACCGGAGACGACGAAGCGAAGCAAGCTTCGGACGTGGAAGCGACAGAGCCTCCGCTCCCAATGACGGGTTATCCCTCGGATGAGGTTAGGTCCCAGAAACCCTTAAAGCTGTTCCAAAACGGCCTTCTGCGAAATCTGCTTTCAGAATCTGGCTCTGTCCGTCCTAACAAATGCCCCGGCTATGCCGATAGCCCTTCTTCGGGTTCCGTTGGGCTCTGTCGTCTCCGAAATAGGCCTCCAGGCGCTTCTAGCGCCCCAGGATTCATGTTCTCGCGCGTCAGCGCGAGGCCGCTCTTATAATTCTGTACTCGTGGGGTTCGCGAATTTGCACCCGTACCGAGACGGAGCCACAGGCTCCACTCTTTCGAAACGATGGAAACCTTGTTGGGATAGTTCATCCAGGCCGTGCGCCGGCGCTCCTCGATGGTGACGAGAGCGAGCGTTTGCGCCTGTCTCAAGGCGTTACGCACGGTCGTTTCAGAGACACCCGCGAGGGCCGCGATGTGCCCGATCGTCAGGGAACAGGCACCGTTCTTCTTCACCTCAGATGCAACGACAGCTAGCACAGCCTGCTCGGCTAGGGTGAACCGCGCCGCCAGAGCGGGCGGCAAGCGGCCTGCGGCGGCCCAAGACCGGCGTCTTTCCATCGAGGCAGAGGAACGGGGCCGGGATCCGACGTGCCGCCTGGCGGGCGCCTCTGTAGTCGGAATGGCTGCTCTGGCATTGATCAGGGTATCAAGGGTCTCAGCCTCGGTCTCTGTGAGCTGCCCGGCCGTGAAGGCCTTGTACATGGCTGACCGGATCTCCGGCAGCTTCATCCGCGGCGATGCCATCACGGCACGCCGGATCTCCTCGCAAAATGACATGCGATCCCCTTCAGGTTAGTTAGACCCGGCGCAGGGAATGACGCTTCATGCAGACATAGCTCCGCTATCGACGGTAAATTCCGTCTTGCGGGGCGACGAGTTTTCGGGGATGATGATGACGCCAATCAATCGTCATTCCCGGTTCGCCGGTATGCATGAGGCCCGCCCCTGGCGGGCTTTCGTGTTTCTAAGCTCCTTCGCGTCGTTGATTTGCAAATCAAACCAACCACAACGCTCTTTTACACTGTGCCCCGTCGACTCAATAGGGGTCAATGCCACGCTACAAGCTCGCCACAACCCATTAACGAGTGATTAACCGTGAACCGGCCATGCTCCGGCACGTACCCTGGAGCAAACCTGGAGCAGTCCCGGGTGGCGTCCCGGCTCTCACACTCCTTCATGCTCCGGAGCATGTCCCTCGATGACAACGGTATGGCTGACCTACGACGAACTTGCCGAGCGCCTTGGGATTGAGCGTGAGAGCGCGCGCCAGCATGTGAAGCGCAAACACTGGGCTCGTCAAAAAGGCAATGATGGCAAAGTCAGAATTGGCGTTCCTGAAGAGGTGCTTAGCACCAAAACTGAACCTGGTACTGTAAGTGGGACAGACCCGGTACAAGCTCCGGCTCACCCCCCGGTACACGACCCGTCAGTGACGATGGTTCTGACCCGGCACATCGAAAGGCTAGAGGCGCAGCTCGAGGAAGCTCTAAAAAGAGCAGGGGAACGGGATGAGTTGGTGGTCCAGCGCGATACGGCTCGCACTGAACGCGACATTGCGACGACTCAGGTAGAAGCTCTTAGAGCTGCTCTGGCTGCTGCAGAGCGGGATCGCGATCGCTGGCATGATGTTGCGACAGCTCCAAAGCCTGCTTCCGAACAGGTTGCTCCAGTCGAACGCAAATCATGGTGGCGTCGGTTGGCTGGTTAGTCGCCGGACAATATACCCGTTGATAGCTCCTCGAATTCTGGTCCGGCGCAAATCAAGCTGTTAGCAGTCATAGCCCTAAATCGCTTTTGCGCGTCCGGTTAAATTGCTCCCGCAACTGTAAGGCTAGGGCACTTTCATTGGATCCACCAGAGCCCTCCGGCTTGGTATTAAGAGTCCCTGACACACGACCGCTAGATCCAGCCAAGAGAGGCATTTGAGCGACCTCAATGATCCTGTCCCAATCCAAGGTATCTAGCCGAGGCATTGCAGGTGGAGCCACCTTTCCAAACCTTTGGAAATAATTCTGCCAGACCCTCACTCCCAGCAATCTATGTTTACCTAAAAGTGTGGGCTCCTCATTCCTTTCATTAAGAGGCAGCAACATCATAAAAGCTGCAATGAATAGATCGCGTGTTAAACCACTTTTTCCATCAAAGCATTCCAGTCTATCAGGAACGTTATCTGCATCTATAATATCTCTTCCGTTACCATCAAATTTTATGAGAAACTTGTAATTTTTAATTTTATCGTATTCAAATCCAGCTAATGACCTTTCGTTGATTGCAACATTCCATGGATATAACTGCCAATCACTCAGATATACCCGCACCGCATTTTGCAAATTAATGTATTTTACTAGATATGATTCACCTTCATATAGACATATTCTGTGATGTCTAAGCTTATATATTTTACTGACGTTACAATAAAGATATAACTTATTATTTATTACTTCTATATCCAAAGACATATGCTTGGGATCAATACGCAATAAGCCTTTATAAAAAAATAGCATTCCATAGCCATTATTATCGAATTTATAGAATACATCCTTATATGGCTCATAATCCATAACCGGAATGTCTTCATCCTCGTCGTCAAAATTGAAAAGCTTAGTCTTTTCTATCTTTGGCGGCATGGTAACCACCTTTACAGACTCAGGTTTAGGTTCAGTAATAGTCACAAATTTCAGTATCTTACTTAGAATACTCATCGCGCACTCTTATAATTCTCTTCATGAACTTCGTCGGCGTATCTAGCTCAATCACTGCAAGATACTGTCCAGCTTTTCTGCAAATGTAATCAATGACTCTTTCATAGTAGCATCCATTTGCGAGATGCTCTCTCCTTGATCGCTCAATCCTCTCAAGAATATCTTGTGCATCTTGTTTGTTTCTTGCTCTAAATTCGCAAGCCTGCTCTCTAGTTCTTCTATTCTCTTGTTCTGCAATTCGAGCAGCAGCAAC
>NZ_JPUG01000009.1 GCF_000739015.1 Microvirga sp. BSC39 | reverse complement strand
GCTGGCGCTACTCCAAGCTCGACCCGCATCGCGACTTCCTGCTCCGCCGCGTGACCGAAAAGGACGACATCACCATGCCGCAGCTCGCCGCAGAACTGGCAGCCCTCGGCACGACGGTCACGCCCGCGTCAATCTCACACTGGTTCATCCGCCAGGGCTATAGCTTCAAAAAAAACGCTGCGGGCCAGCGAACAAGGACGCTCCGACGTGCGCCAAGCCCGCGAGCACTGGCGCACGAAGCGTCAGCCCCGCATGCGTCAGGAGCCGCACCGGCTCGTGTTTCTGGATGAGACCGGCACCTCCACCAAGATGACGCGCCTGCGCGGCCGCTGTCCCAAGGGGCAGCGCCTGTATGCCAAGGCGCCCTTCGGCCATTGGCTGACCCAAACCTTCATCGCGGGCCTGCGCTGCTATGGGCTGAGTGCCCCCTGGGTGATCGACGGGCCCATGACCCGGCGGATCTTTGAGACCTATGTGGAGACCCAGCTTGCTCCAACCCTGTCGCAGGGCGACGTGGTGATCCTCGACAACCTGCCGGCGCACAAAAGCGAGAAAGCCGCGCAGTTTCTCAAGCAAAAGGGCGCCTGGTTCCTGTTCCTGCCACCCTACAGTCCGGATCTGAACCCGATTGAGCAGGTCTTCTCCCAGATCAAAGCCCATCTGCGCAAAGCCGAAGCCCGAACCGTCGAGGCGCTCTGGCGGGCCATCGGCGACATCTGTGATCTCGTCGAGCCCGAGGCATGCCGTAACTACTTCACCGCGGCCGGATACGGATTCGTCTGAATGACCGGTGCTCTAGTGGCGATTTGGAATTTGTAGGATGCTTGCTGTAGAGGCGCTTGAGGCAGAACTCATGCTCGTGTGAGCCATATTTTTCAATGTGTCGAGTAAACAGAAACGATCTCAGTCTCCCAGCTCTAGGCCGCAGTGTACCGCATTCCTTGTAACGTAGTCCGAAGGGTGGCGACCACAGACGTGAGGTCACTAACTGCAACGCCTGTAGTGTGATGCAGGGCGCAGGGGACGGCATGCTCCCCACTGAAACTCTGATCTTGACCCCGACAAAGGAAGATGGTGGCGCAAATTCAGAGAGCCATGAACTGAGGACCTCACCGGTCCTCCCGTGAGGTGCTGGGCGCTTCAACTCACTGAAGCGCCCAGCACACTCCTCAACCGGTCTGCAGAGGCTCAATGATCCGTATCATTGAACGTCACAGAACTTGAGTTTGGATAAGAACGGGACTGATATGGCGCCATAGACGTCATGCAGAAACTGTTTGGTTTCATCGCTCCACCGATCTTGCGGAAGGTGGAAGCTAGCCCGAAGATTTTGTGTTTGCTTGCGCCAGCGCTCCACCGGAACCCTGCACAGGGTCCATCCGATCTTCTCGATCCGGGCAATATCTGCTGCTTCCTGCAATGGGTGCCGGAGGCCAGTAAAGTAAAAGCACACATCATTGTGCTTCACACTGCTTTGCTTCAGACCACTTCTTCGGAAACCAGCGATGAACTGGGGAAATCTGTGCACAGAAACCGACTCTCCCCTCAGCCACCTCTGTATTGCTCGAAAAGCAATATCATGCTCATCGGCTGGGTCTACATCAGGACTGGGCTCGGTAACTGGGAGGATAACAGACGTGCGGCGCACATATCTCCAGTAATCTCTAAAGGCTTGAGCTCCATCGCTGTCGCTGTTCGCCAATAAGTCAATGTCGAAAGAATGGTAGACGAAGTTCTTTGACCTCGCGCGAGTTGCCAGCACATTCACTCGCTTGGCAGCGCCGGGTTGGGAGAGAAGGCCGAGATTTGCAATAAACCGCCTTTCGCAATCGGGACCGTAGGTAGTCGAGACAAGAATAATGTCACGCTCATCCCCCTGAACATTGTCAAGCGTCTTGACGAACAACGTCTCAGACTTACTGCGCCCTGCGAGATCAGTTTCCGAAAAGCCTTCGCTTTCAAGCGCATCCGGTAGCAGCGCCAGGATGAGGTCGCGCTGGCTTTCATTCATCGTGATGATACCAACCGAACGCGGAGTGAACAAATGGTCCGGATCGTCTCGTCGCGATCGATTCTCCTTTGCGAGAGCTACTGCTTTAGAAATTATCGCCTTGGCTTCTACGGCATTATCTCTATTGCCGCCACGATCATAGATTGCGTCAGGCACGAACTGAAAGGATACACCGAGTGAACCATCGCGTACAGGTGATGGGATGATGTCGAGTTCGCTATTATAGAAACGCTTATTTGAGAACAGGATGAGGCTTTCATGCTGTGATCGATAATGTTGTTTTAGCATGACTGAAGGCAGACCAAGATGGATGACATGGTCCAGCAGGCTTCGCGCCATCCCTGCGGTATCCTGGGATTGGCCCACGCGATCAAAGAGGTTATTAGGTGCCATCTGCTGGGAGTCGCCAATAACAATGACTTGCGTTGCCAGAGCAGCAACAACGGCGGCATGGGAGAGCCTGATCTGAGAAGCCTCATCAATGACGACAGCATCAAAAGCGAATCCATTTGGGACCTTGAGCGCTGCCACAGCCGGGGTTGCAACCGCGAACAAGACGTCAGCCGCTAACGCTGGTCCGCTTTCTTTCAGAAAAACAGGCAAGGGGAGTTTTCTGGTCCTCTCAGGCCAACGAGTAGCAATGACCTCAAGAGCCGCTGCTTTTTCAGCAGAGACAAGGACGCGCTTTCCATCATTGAGAAGATTGGCCACGATGTTGACGATGGTTTGCGACTTGCCCGTGCCGGGCGGTCCCTGCAGAACAAATGAGTGCCCTGCCCTTGCAGCCGAAATCGCCTCATCTTGGCTAAGATCCGCATTGACGATGTGAAGGTTTGGTGTTTCAGGACCGATTGCAATCGGTCCTGAACTCTTGCCTGCGAGTATCCGGAGCGCACCAACCTCTGTTAGGTGAGGCCTCGCGGAAAGGTCGAGCGCGCGATACATGGCAGCGCTCTTGCCTGCATACAGGTTGAGGTTGGCGCGAGGGTTGTAACCAAGAACGGCGATCCTACGGGCTTTATTCGGCTCAACTTGATGCGTACTTATTGACAGAGCTTGGGATGGTGGCTTTGTCGGGTCGATCACGATTGTAATCCCGAGCGAGGCTGCAAAGATCGGAAAGATCTCGTTGGGCTCGATTGACCCTGCCGGTGCGATCATAAAATCCTTCGTGATGTTAACCGGTATGGTAAACAAGGGCGCATTTCGGATTATCCCCTCGGCATCTCTCCAAGCAATGGTGCCAATTGCCAAACGTTTTGTTTCGATGCCCTGCTCGCTTGCGATTGCCTCGGCGTCCGCACGAAGCGAGATAACGGCCCGTCTCAATTCCGATTCGGTTCCCTGCGACTGTGGAGCAAGCAGCAGCGGAGCACTGCCGATTTGCAGGCAAGTGTTCTGACGAAGCAGTAGTTGATACAGAATGTCGGGATCGATTTCGAAATCGATTGAACGTCCGCGTGTGCCCTGTGGGAGCGCTATCATCTTGTTGCGTAGGCTGAGATCTGTGAGCGCTCTGTAGGCGTCGCTCACGAATCCCGCTGCGGTGCTAGATGTAAAAGATCCTTGCATTTTATTTCTAGAATCAAGCGTTATAGTTTCTGTACGAGAATTAAATACAGGATATGGCAGCGCTTTGCACTCTTGAATGGAAAGCTCCTCCTGAGATGCTCGGCTTCGGCACGGTGCTTTGCTCGGACGGAATATCTATCCAGAGGTAGCTATGGCGATGAACTGCTCAATGCGGTCTCGGAATGAGGAAGATTGGCGAAACCTGATCGCCTGAGACTTTGCTTCAATCTCAGGCCGTTGTTCACTAGGTGTGACTATGACAACAGAACGGCTAATTTTGAGCATACACCTCTGAAAACGAACACATCACGGGGCATCGTACGCATGCCTAATGGTCGCCATTTTTCCCGGAGGCCCACTACCCCGAGCCGATTTGGATCATGTGTACTCTCGATGATCCTACAGCCATTGCTAACGTCGCTTGCAAAGAGAGAAAGCACCGCCGAGAGTTCTATCTCATGCGATGCCTTCGCTATCTGCCAAACTTCTCGTCACCTCAGACGGCACGGATCGAGCCCTGTCGAAAGCTCGAGAAAGAAGCTCCCTGTCTGCTGACGGTTGAGGGCTTACTACTTGGCTTCAGGACCGAAGTCGGCCTTTGCTTTTGCAAAGACGTCATATGGATGGTTGTGCTCTTTTGTAGTCTTCGCAAACATGTTCGCCATCAACTCATCGCTGAAGCATATTGCACCGATCGTAGTCGCGGTTTCAATTGATTTGAGGATAGCGGGATAACCAACTCCGAAGCGGCCGGAGTTGAAGATCTGCACGGACGCGCCAAACACGGGCATTTGGATCTCTTTGGTTGTAAAGTCCTCAGAGAGATCCGCACTTTCACCACCTACGTTGGTTACAAACGACAGCGAGCTGTCATCGGGATCTGATACTGGAACGGCATCCTGAGAATTCAATCGATCTGACATTGAACCTGTCCTCCTTCTATGTCCGCGGATTATTTCGTGATCGCGCTGCTGGGGTAGAGCGAGGCCGCTCGGAAGGCCTGCACCGTCGAGAACATCCAATCGACAAAGTCCTTTTCCGCAGCAGAACCCATGAAGGAGCTGAGGCCAAAGCGGCTTGAATAATCGCGGTATGTCAGGTTGCGCATCGCCTTAAGTGAAATCCAGTCGACTTGCATCTTCTGCCAAACTGAAGTTTTGCACCGCTCCAATCTTACGGTGCTGGCCTTTACGTCCGAGATAAGCTTCATCATGTTTTGATATTCTGCAGTGCCGCTGACTCTGTCGAATTTCCCTTCATGCTCATTGAAGACGACGATGTACCTGGCAACCGGCAAATACTTCTGTTTGGCTTCTGCGAGCCGGATCAGGTCGCAGGCATCGGAAAGGCTCTGTGCTTGTGCTGTTACTGGGATCACCAGCCAGGTCGGAGGCGCTTCTTGAAGCACACGCCCCGCATCAATCTCGATTGCCCAGTCCCAGATTGCCGGCAGGACGTTTGCTCCCACGTCCACAAGGACATTGCCCTCGGCAAGACCTTGGCCCAAGGGCTCCCAATATCTCAACATTTCGTCAGTGTTGGAACGGATGGATTGGATCGTCGCTCCGATGCCGAGTTCTTCTACGGCGTCTTCCGCTTCAAGGAAGCGAGCCAGCTTTGACTTTGTGGCACTTCCGTCGTCCCCGGCTGTATCTGCAGCCATGACCTTAAGCGGTTCACCACACTCTTTAAAGATGAGATGAACAACTTGTGACACCAGGGTCTTTCCCTGACCACCGGTACGGGTAGCAACTATGATCGAACACTTGGAATTACTTGTGTGAAGGGAGTGATCCATATTGGGTCTCTCATAATTTATCGGGCTTGCCGGCAACAAGAGTGTGGCTTTGGAGGCGATTGCATCCTGTGTTGAAGCCTGCATTGATCGTTGCATCATCCGCGTCCAACCCGTTAAAAGCCAAAACGCGAATCGTGAAGCACCATGCGTTCTAATTCGTTTTGTCGATTTATAAATAGCAAACCCGCATTACGGATCGCAAGGCCTCACTGTGCCCGCTCTCCACATGTCATGTTGTTAGGTTAATATGAGTAGGCCGCAGTCCGTGCGTTTCACGGCAACTGCTTTACTTGTGCCGTTCGCACGCTTCAGCGAGCACATTGAGGGTTAGGAGCGCGGGATCTCACGACGTTGCCACTCCGGGGAATCCGCCACCTGCCCCCGGAAGGGGTGCCTGAAGGTTATGTACAGACGCGATACCGGGATTGCGTCGGCCTTGCTCCATTTCGCGTCTCCGCCAGAGGACCTTGGGTTGGAATCAGCTGCGGTCGATCTGGGCGCGCAACTCAGCCTGTACGGCATGAAGCCGGTCCCGGCAGATCTCGTACGACTCCATGGCCCTGCGGGTGTCCTCCAGCAGCAGGTCGACATCAGCGGACCCGCCGCTCCGTAGCCGCTCGGCGATCGCTTGCAGAATGCCATAGTGCTTAGCGTAAAGACCCGTAGTCATGGCCTGGCTGTTCTCAGAGTTATGCATCGTCATGTTCGT
Source organism: Microvirga sp. BSC39 (assembly GCF_000739015.1). Classification (GTDB taxonomy): domain Bacteria; phylum Pseudomonadota; class Alphaproteobacteria; order Rhizobiales; family Beijerinckiaceae; genus Microvirga. The sequence goes on along the minus strand of NZ_JPUG01000009.1, from coordinate 13,352 downwards.
TCCTTTGTTACTTGGTAAAGGTGGTCGGATCAGCGCGGCGGACCTGCACGGCTCCGTCCGCGAGACTTAAGGTGAGAGGCGCTCCGCCGATCTGAGCAACATGGCGGACCGGATGGCGGTTATGGTCGAGCACGAGGGCAAAGCCACGCGCGAGGGTGCCCTCAATGCTGAGTGCGCGGATTTCCCGGTGAGTCCCCTCGAGAGCAAGACCGACACGGTCCAGCGCCTGCTGCAACAGGCAGGTGATCTCGCACCGCAGCCGTTCAAGCTCCCGGTTCTCACACTTCAGGACAGCCAGAAACAGCCCGCTGCGAGTTCCAGTGAGTTCGCGGATCAGCCGTTCCAGATCCTGCTGACTTTCATCCAGGCGGGTCTGCAGGAAATGCTGGCAGGTAGTCGCCGTCTGTCGTGCACTATCGATCCGGTACTCGTGCTGATGAAGGCAGGCTGCGGCATCCCGCAGGATCCTCTCCCGCCGATCCTGTAGAAGCTGGGCCTGCTGCTCTATGCTGCTTTTCACCGCTTTGCGGATCGTGCGGTAGGCGATCATGACCTGCTCGGCCCGGTCACGGATCAGATCCTGAACCAGCCTGATCGCCTTGCTTGGGGTGTCGGTGGACTTCCAGGCCACCTCATCGAGCAGGGTGCGATCCGTGGCATGGCCCAGCCCCGTGATCACTGGCACCGGAAAGGTGCAGATTAGCCGGGCCACATCCTCAAACACCAGTGAGGCTAGCCCAGCCGCGTGCCCTCCTCCGCGCACGAGCAGGAGCACGTCGAGCCCCTCGCCTTGCGCTACCTCCCCAGCCTGCTTCAGGGCAGCACACAGCGACTTCCGGGCTCCGGAGCCCTCGAAGCTGGCCGGAAACGACACCGCGGTAGCGATGCCGACCCGCTCCAGCCGGCCAAGTTCGGAGAGAACGTCGGCATAGCCGGCTGATCGTTCGGGATGAACAACGCCGACGCGCAGAATGTCGGCCGGTGCAGGCAGCTGGCGCTGACGGCAGAGGACGCCATCCTCAATCAGCCGCAGACGAGCTCCGTCCCGCACCTGCTCCAGCCCTGATCCTGTGGGGAGCAGCTCAAGATCTGAAACGATGGGCTGCAGATGCCGGCTCGGGTGGAAAGAGGGCGTGATCCTCACCCAGGCGCCGCTCCCCCTCAGGGACGAGACGTCAAAGTCCTCACCCGTTGCTTGGCGCATCTGCTCGACCACTGTGGGCGGTACGAAGACACGCAGCCGGGCGCTCGTGGAGGGGTTCAGGGAATGGGGCTCGATTAGGTCGAGAGTGTAGCCTGAGCCTGCGCCGGAGACGGCAAGGATGATCGCCTCGACCCAGACCTCCTCCGGCAGGCCTGAGCGGATGACCCTCCCCGCCTCGGCCGTGAACTGCCTCAGGCCCCACCTTGGGATCGGGCGAGGCTCACTCTCCGGCGGCTCTGTGCCCATGCAGGCCAGCCGGTCGGGTTCATGCAGGTTCATGCATGGTGCTCCTGTTGTTTGTTATTGATGAAGGCTCCCTCTCCTGCCCTGATCGGGCTAGCTGCGTTGCGAGGCAGTCTTCTTCTTGAGGGGTTTGGCTTAGGCAGATGCACTTGAAAGAGGTTTGTCCCGACTGCTCGGTAGCAGATCTGCAAGACCGCTTAGGTGCTCTCAGGTGTCTTCCAGGGCACGAGCGAGATGTAGTGGAAGGTGATGAACAGCACGGTCAGGGACTTCTGCACGGCGATGCGCATCTCCTCCGGCTCCCTGGTGTCGACGTCATAGATCAGCGAGCAGCTCTGGCCCGTCCGGTCAGCCCGGGTCTCAGACCACATCAGCTCGATGTCCAGGTGCCCAGGCGTGTGGGTCACCACATAGCCGCCGATCCGGTGCGAGGCGGGCACGTTGAGAGTGAACGTTGTCTGTTTCTCCTCCCCTTCCAGGTTGATGTCGCCGATGCCGGCGGCATGCCCCTTGGCTCCGGGCCCGCGGCGTCTGAAGACACCGGTGAAGGAGATGCGGGAGCTGGGTGCCACTGGAACCAAGTCGATCAGCCAGCGGGCGGCACCGGCCGGGAAGGTAGGCCCGTCGGCTACCAGGCGGTCGAGGATGGCATGCGCCTCCAGCCTGGCGTTCAGGTCAATGTGATGTTCGTGCATGATGATAGGGCAGGTCTGTGGTCAGGCCGCACCCCGTCAGAGTGTGGTAAGGCGGCCTGATGATGAGAGGATCCGATCCTGAGCGCCTGCGTTCAGATCGGATGGTTTTTTTCCGGGGATTGTTTGTTTTCTTCCCTCAGAAGAGACACTCTTCTTCCAACTCTTACTCGGGAGGTCCTCAAGGACTACCGCTCGTAGGAACTGATGCTGCGCCAGCGCCTCTTCGCCCTCCTGCACGTTGAACTGCGGGGGCACCGGCTTCGGCGTTGTGCCGGCCTCCATAGCGGACGCGATGTCGTAGTGTCCGCTATCCACTATGCGACACGCGGCTTCCGTTGGGGCAACCGGACGTGCAAAGGTGTCAGTCATGCAAGAACCAGACCCCAGACAACGGACGAAACTGCTCAGGATCGGAATGCGGCAGTGCCGCTACATCGTCTCCGACGATCCTCGCCACGCCGTCTGCTGCGGAGCCCCAACGCCTGAGGGGTCGAGCTGGTGCGACTGGCACCGGAGGCTCGTCTATGTCTCGGCGCAACCCATCAGAAACCGGCGTGACGCCCTGGCGTCTTAGGCGGGCAATTCACAATGATCCCTCCGATATCTGGTCAGGGCGAGGGAGAGCTCACTCCAGCGTGCGCCACCGCCTCCTGTGCCGGTCACAGGTCCAGCCCGGAGACCGCGCCGTCGCGCGCCACGAGGGCGATCCGGATGCCGGCCCGCCTAACAAGGGGACGGCTCCGCCAAGTCTCCGCAAGTTTGCAGAAGACAGGTGTGTCCGGAACGGCCGCGACGACGATGTCATCGGCGGCGACATGGAACAGAAGCGCCTGGCCGAGTGCTGTCGTGAGCAGCGGGTACTCAGGGCTGCCGGACTTTCGGACCAGCGGCCCCTTCTTGCACTCGGCGACGATGCGGCGGCCGTTGACTGTGGCGACAACGTCGCCTTCGCCCGGCCGCGAGTGCACCCGGATGGTCTTGTCACCGCGGCGGTAAGTGCCGGTCCAGGCGTTCCGACCGACCTGCGGCTCCTTGGTCTGCTCCCATCGAGTGCCGGCCATGAAGCGTCCGATGTCGAATATGACGGCGTCGCCGACCTTGATGCTGGCCCCGTCGATCGCGACGCTGGCCATGGCTCCCGAGCCGGGAAGTGACAGGATGAACTCGGCCAGCCGCAGTGCCACCTCGGCCTCCGGCATGCGGTCATCGGGCAGTGCGAGGTCCGGCGGCCCTTGGTCAGTTCTACATTCGGATATCGCGGTCGTCGGCTTGTCCATCATCCCCTGGCTATGCCAGCCTCGGCACGATTTGAAAACTACCGCGACTGTACGAGAGACCATGCCCCGCCGGAGGATCCCACCCGTGTGCAATCTGTATTCGAGCTACACCACCCAGGAGGCCATGCGCCGGGCCTTCGAGGTCGCCCGCGACAGCGCCGGTAACGTCCCTCCCCTGCCGGCGATCTTTCCGGATCAGATGGCTCCCGTCATCCGGACCGTCGACGGCGAGCGCGAGCTGATCCAGATGCGCTGGGGCTTTCCGCCGCCGCCGAAGGTCGGCACCCAGCCGGTGACCAACGTACGCAACGTATCCTCGCCCTTCTGGCGCGCCTGGCTCAAGCCGCAGTACCGCTGCCTCGTGCCGCTTACCAGCTTCAGCGAGTACAAAGATACCAAGCCACGCAAGACACCGGTGTGGTTCGCGCTCAACCAGGAACGGCCCCTGGCAGCCTTCGCGGGTATCTGGCGGCCATGGACGGGAGTGCGCGGCACCAAGGCCGAGCCGGTCGAGGGCGAGCACCTGCTTTACTCGTTCCTCACATCCGAGCCGAACAGCGTCGTCGGGCCGATCCACCCGAAGGCCATGCCGGTCGTCCTCACCACACCGGAGGAGTACGAGACTTGGCTCACGGCGCCGGCGGAAGTGGCGCTCAAACTGCAGCGGCCGCTGCCCGATGACATGCTCGAAATCGTGGCCGAAGGTGCAAGATCGGACCAACCTGAGACAGATTGAACTGCTTGCAAGCTCCAAAGCTAGTTTTCAGGAGGTGTGCTGGACCTTGGTTGTGTTACTGAACCGTGTTGTAGCGTCGGCGCTGCAGCATGTGTCTCATCCTTGACTTCCTCAGCGCTCCTCAAGAGCTCGTTCACAGTCCGGACACTTTGAGGTTGCTGGACCGAGCTCGTAATAGCTTGTTTCCGGAGCCTGCGGTTCTTCCAGGCCAGCAGCATTTCTTGCCTCAGCCCTGGTCTGGGGTTCGGAAGGGTCCGCCAGATCGTCAGCGTGAACGCCTTTCCCACGGCGAGCACGAGGGCCAAGAGGGTCGGCGAGAAACTCTAATCCACTTGCGGTCATCCTCTCAGCGCCCGCTCGACACCATCAGTCGTGTGCACTGATGAAGCCCGCTCATACCATAACAAAGATCTAAGCGCGGCTTTCTCGCCCCGATATCTTCGACCAAAGTCCGCCTTCCTCGATCCTGCTGGCTGCTAAGGATAGAAGGCAACGAACCGGCCTCAAGAGCGCCTATCGATCATCTGTGTCATCCGCCACGAATGTTGACCATGAGACTGCTGCAAAAAGCTCAAAACTACTTCCGCAAGCCTGCATTGCCGCCTGTGATTCAAAGGCAAGCAGCCGCCCATGATGAGCACGTTGGCAGCTCACGGTCAAAGCGCGCTCAGATCAGGGACGTGCTGCGCCAGTACGAGAGAGGCAGCCTCACGGAAATAGAAGCCGTCGAAGAGTTGCTCAAGATCCTTCGCTGAGAACAATTCAGGCCCGCTGCGCTCCTCCCCTACCCGCTTCGCAGCAGATAGCCGCGCCGCCGCTTGCGCTGGAGCCACGTTTTAAGGGCTTCCACTGCACGTGTTTGGCTTTCGTAGAGCTCGATCCTTCTCTGCCCCGGCTGCCCGATGCGGCCCCATTGGCGGACCAGGGTCGCATCACCGAACAGGCTGGGTTCTATCGACGGGACGTAGTAACGAGCCATGTTGCAGGTGGGGTCACACCTGTCGAGCACCAGGTACTGGATCGTGTCTGTGGACATGCCTCCATGTTGTTCAAGTGTATGGGCGAGGTCCAATCAAAGTCCTGAATCAATCAGAGACTAACGATTCACGATGGTGATGCACCCTGCGAGCACAGGACGGCACTCTGGTCACCGTTAACCTTTGGCTCACCCTAAAGACAAACCACCTGGCTTGCGAGGGAGCAAACCCGGAGCGGAGCCATTATCCGACCACACTCCTGCTCATTCCTCCCTGCCGCAAACGGGTCGCATTGAGGCCCTCCTTTTTCTAGACACCTGAGAGTTCATCATGACCCAGAGATATTCGCCCTCACCTGTCGATTTCTCCCGGGTGATCATCCTGGCTCTCGGCTTTGGCACCATCACGGGATGGGGCATGTATGCCCTCTCCAGCCGATCCGCCGCCGAAGTGGAAAACCAGCTGCACGGACAGGTGAGACACCTGCACCAGATCCAGATGGACCTCCTGACTGAGCGACAGCGCACAACAACAGCCGTGGGCGACCTGGCGCAGTTGCAGTTTCAAGTATCGAAACTGCGGCAGGAAGCCGATCTTCTGACCCAAGCCAGAGACCTTGCCCAAGCCGAACTGGTGACTGCAGCGACCGGAATGAAGGATCTGATCAGTCAGCTGAACAGCTCCGGCAACGATGTCTTCACAACAGGTTCGATCAACACGAGCACAATTGATGCCCAGCCCCTCGTCACGGCCACAGCTCAGAAAGCCCTGACCAGACACGGCTACGGTCCTTTGAAGGCAGACGGCGTTGTTGGATCCGGCACCCGCAAGGCGATCAACGAGTTCCAGCGCGCCAACAAACTTCATGTGACGGGCGAGTTGGACGCTCCGACCCTGCGCCTTCTGACGCCCGGCAAGTTGGCCAACCAGTAGTCATCACGTTGGGAGCTCATGAGCACGATCTTCCCCTATGACATTCGTCGCCTCCTCATGGCCAGGAGCTCGACGGCCAGATCAATCGTGCCGGATTTCACCATGCGGGTGAGCGCGCGGAAGTAGCCGCCGGGGTTCTTGATCCGGCTATCGCCGCCGTTCCTGGCCGCGTCGTCCTCGTAGAGCTGCAGGACGTAGATCACCGCAATGGCCGCCCTGACGGGTCCCACCTCCTCGACGGCTTCGGCCCAGGCGCTTTCATGTGCCCCGAGCGAGGCTCGCAGGTAGCGGCCGGCTGAGACGATGTCGGCCAGATCCCGCACAGGCTGGCCGTAGTCGCTGATGGCCGGGCAAGCTTCAAGGATCAATTCCGGTGATAGGTGCTCCGGCGTTTGTTCGGTTGAACGAACCGCCCCAGCTTTCTTCGGAAAGCCCTTGTTACAAGACTCACTAGGAGATCCGTTGTTGTTATTAGTGTGGCGGCGGATTTCGCCGCCATTGCCCGCTTTTAAGAAGGCTTCCTCGCAAGCTCTCCTCAGGGCTGTCCACTGGTCCAAAGTATCGTGGGGCATAACCTTCATGCTGCGGGCCGGTGTCCTGGCTTTCAAGCCTTTGACCTGCTCCTCAAGATCTGAGCGGTCCAGCTCCGGATAGTGCTCCGCCAAGGCGCTCAGGGCCTCCTCAGCGGCCCTGCGGGCGATGGTGATCTCGTCGAAGGCGCGCTTGCGGGCCTCGCGGGCCTGCTTCTGCTCGATCAGCCGCTCGGCCCACTCCCCTCGCCTAGCATAGACCGGCGTCAGGTCGAACCCGAAGGCATCGATGATCTCTCCCGCCAAGTCTTTGACAGCGTAGCGCTTGCCGTTGGGAGACTCCTTGGGAACGATCAGCTGCAGGTCGATCAGAACGCGGAAAGCCGCCCTGATGGCCCGCTCGGACTTCCCGGTTCGGGTCACCAGATAGTCGTTGGATGGCCATACCAGTAGCCTGTCCCACTCCTGCTCGCCCCAGCAGGCCACGAGCTCGGACAGAACCCAACGGGCTCCTGATTTTAGATTCAGGGCCTTGGCTGCCTCCCGAGCGGCTGCCGATAGTTCTTTGCGCGTTACGGTGCGCCCGGTTTCGAGCGCAAGTTCTCTTGCGACCAGAGCGGCATGTCTCAGCCGCCGGCCTCCTGACGATGCGAGTTGCATCGTACCCTCCATGTTGAGGGCAAAGCGGGAGTGTTCACCGGAACCGATGCTCTTGACATTCAGCTTGTCGGGATGGCATAAGGATTGTCGCCAAACAGATCCAAATGCCCACCCTCGCGGTGGTCTCCAAAGGCCCTCGAAGTTTCCAGCTTCGTGGGCCTTTTGCTTTGCCTAGTTTACGTCACCGTGTTTGGCTCCTTCCGAACAAAGGTGGTCTCAAGGGCGTGGTTGATGGCGTCCTGGCGTGTCTTGAAGCGGCCGCTCTCGACAGCTTGGTCGATTGCAGCCCCAATCAACTGAGGAACCCAGACGTTCATCTCCCGGTCACCCCGCTCGCGGCGAGCTTTCCGGAGGCGCTGAACACGCTCGATCCCTTTCACGTCAGGCATGGCACTCCACCCCATCGCACTTGTGACAGTTACGAGAAATGACCGATTCTGAGTTGGCTGTGGAGTCGCGCGTCAAGAATCCATTCACAATAGATCGATTCAGCGGTGGGAAACTTCTTTAGCTAGAATCATTTAGCTGAAAAGGCCGAGTCAATTCGCATGTAAAAGCCCGGTTCCCGGTGATTCTCATTTACGCACTTGATTCGAGAATGCTTAGTATTCGGCTCAAGGATCAACTCGCGGGCTGGATTATGATTCGAGAACGGCGCGCTGATGTGGTTAACGACTATCAGCGGGACCACAAATCCGGTCGGGTATTTGGATTGGATTCAAGACTGGCGATTGCAGGACCGTCTCGTAGGCCGGTTCAATCCCAAATAACTCGAAGTGCTCGAACCTCTTTTAAAGGGCATAGCGAACAAGGGAAATGTACCGAGAACTCGGAATGGGCTTTGGCACGGTGAAAGTTGGCTTTGTCGTAAGTTTTAGCTGAGGACAGAAAGATGTCTGAGCAGCCTGTTGCTGCTTATGCGGCGAGCCGCTCGAACTGATCAGCGAGCGATAGATGCCGATCATGGGGCACATTTGCCCTGCCCTTTGCGCATCATGTGAACCATTTCGATGCCGCCCAAGATCGCACGGGCGCTGTCTATGGACTTGAACCCAAGCATTGGGCGCACCCGTCGCTTGATGGCACGATGATCCTGCTCAATACGACTGTTCAAGTAGGCACTTTGCCGGATGCGAATAGGCTTCAGAGGCGTCTTGATCGATCCTAGAGCCGGTCTGAACTATCACACGACAGGAGGGTTTCGCGATTGGTCTGGCTGCCGTCGATGACGCTCCGCTCGGGCCGGCCGTGCCGCTTGAGCGCGTTGCGCAGAAACCGCTTGGCTGCCTTGAGATTGCGCCGCTCGCTGAACCAGAACTCGACCGTGTCGCCGTTGCTGTCGATCGCCCGGTAAAGGTACATCCAGCGACCTCTGACCTTGATGTAGGTCTCGTCGACGTTCCACCCGGCTGTGACGGCTCGCTTGCGGGCGTCCAAGCGCTTCAGAAGTTCGGGTGAATAGCGCACAATCCATCGGTGAATAGTCGCGTGGTCGACCGAGATGCCTCGCTCGGCCATCATCTCCTCGAGGTTTCGCAGGATTAAGTTATAGGCCAGTTACCATCGGATGCAGAGCAGGATTACCGAACGATCAAAATGCCTGCCCTTGAACACGCTGCCCTCCGCTGTCGAGACCGCGGGACTGCTGGCTGAAACTCTGAAACAATTTCTTGCGACAGATCCGTTTCAACAAGAGATCCTATGCCTGACGAGCTCCGCTCCCCGATCAAGCACCATCTGGTGCTGCACCGGATCGACCCGGAGCAGAGGATCCGGCGCTTCTACGCGCTGATGATCGAGCGGGACCTGTTCGGGACCGTGCGCCTGGTGCGCAACTGGGGCCGGATCGGCACCAACGGGCAGGAGCTGGTCGAGGTGTTCCCTGGCGAAGTCGAGGCCGGCCTGGCGCTTGAGGCAGTCGCCCGGGTCAAGCGGCGACGCGGATATCAGGATTTGTAATGCAGGCGTAAAAAACCCTGCCCGTTGCGGGGCAGGGTTGAGTTCTCCTCGCCTTCGGAGCCTTCCGAAAACTGGACCAATAGCGCACACGGCACCTGCTGTGTCAAATCCACGAAGTGTTAACGTCTCGGTAAGCACAGTTGTAGCCTAGGCCTCAACAAGCAGGCCCTAAACCGGAGTGGTGTTGTATCTTTATCATAGCCTTTCTTTCACGCCTCCCCATAAACTGCTTTAAGATTTCTTCGCCCAAAGGATTCTCCTCATGAAAACCCGTCTTCTCGGCCTGCTGGCCGCCACGGCCCTCGTCACCGCTGGCATCTCCGCCGCGTCCGCTGCCGACCTGCCTTCCCGCGCTGCTCCTCTGGCTCCGGTGTTCGCTCCTGTTCCGGTCTTCACCTGGACCGGCTTCTACGTCGGTGGTCAGGTCGGCTATGGCTGGAACGCCAACGACAATGACTTCGTGCTTCCGGGCGGCTTCGTCGTGCAGAGCGGCGATTTTGGTGACAGCGGCGACGGCTTCCTGGCCGGTGTCCATGCTGGCTACAATGTCCAGCTGGGCTCGTTCGTGCTCGGTGTCGAAGGCGACATCGAAGGCGTGTTCGGCGACGACGATGACGATGATGTGGTCATCGTTGGCCCCGGCGGCGCCGTGTTCACGAACTACGGCTTTGCTGGCAGCGCTCTCGACTGGCAGGGCTCGATCCGCGCTCGCGCCGGTTTCGCATTTGATCGCGCGTTGATCTACGCGACCGGTGGTTTTGCCTTCGCGGGCCTCTCGGACGGATTCGGTATCGTCGGTGACGATGACGACACGCTGACCGGCTGGACGCTTGGCGCTGGCGTGGAATATGCATTCACCAACAACCTGACGACCCGTCTGGAATACCGTTACACCAATTTCGATGGTGGTAGCAACGTGTTCAACGATGTCGATCTCGGCGACAACGAAATCGAGTTCCACACTGTTCGCGTGGGCCTGAGCTACAAGTTCGGCAGCTACTAAGATCCGTCTTTCACAGAGATAGAAAAGGCCCGGGGAAACCCGGGCCTTTTTGTTTACGTCTAGAGGCAAGGGGGGATGCGCTGCGAGAACCACCCTGCGATTTCGCATAAGGTCCAGTATGGAACGACGAACAAACCGCTCTGCACTGAGTTGGTATGTATCGTTTCAGGAAAGTACGGTGCCTCTGTTCTATTTCGACGTGCGTGAGGGGGCGAGCTTCACCCCTGATGAAGAGGGCCTTGAATTCGACAGCCTTGATGCCGCCGAACGCGAGGCAGCGGAATCTGCGGCTGAGATCGGCCGAGACCAACTGCCAAAGGGCGACGCTCGGGAGGTCACGATCGAGGTCAGGAACGAACACCGCCAGCGGGTGCTGACCGTCAAAGTCTCGATGGAAGTCGACCAGGTGGAGCCTCCGCCACAGCCTCCGCGTTGGTGAAAACCCGCCACGCAATTTCGTATAACACCTAGTATGGAATGAGCTTGCCGCATCCTTGAGCGACTTACAGATGGACGATGTGGAAGCCCAGGAGGACGAGTGCAGCGAGTGCCAAGACTGAAAGCCAAGTTAGACCAAGGCGGGTGGTCTTCACGTGCTGCGCTAGTTGGACCTCAATGCTCTCCAGCTTCTGCAGCTTCTTACTAAGTTCATAGTCTCGATCGTTCATTTTGCCGTGTGTAATCGTTTACATGCAGATTGTCTTTGCTATTTTGCAAACGCCGCCTTTCGAAAAAACCATGGAATAGTCTGCCGCGAAATCCGCATAAGCCTCAGTATGGAACGGTGCAGCCTACGAGGCTAATTTTCCCTGGGTATTTGAACTGGCAAAAAGAAAGCGCCCTCTCTTTCAAGGGGCGCTCCAAGGTCCGACCCGTAGGGGCAAAAATAACAAAGTCGGTATGGTCGATGTACTCATTCAAATCCTGCCTGTCAGTCGGGTATACGACAGATGTGCGAAGAAATACGCTGATTATCCTCTGAAAAATAGGCTTATTGTGCCACTTTAAGCTTATGTACTTATTGTACACCTTCGAGGAGGTATGTATACGGACTTCCTTCCCGTAGGGGCAAATACGGATTTCAGAGGGTCGCGAACACGGTCATAAGACCGGGCGCGGCCCTTTTTCCATGGCGCTCCAGCTCCCCCGTGCGTGTGAAGGCTGCTGCGCATCTCGCATAACACATGCCGCTTAGCCCCCGGCGCGAGATGACACGGGCCGCGCCGGTGGGGAAGTGGGTGGGGACGGAGTCGAAAACGGCCGCTTTCCCCTCGGCAGTATGGCGGAGGGTTGTCCGCCATACCGGCACCAACGGGCGAATTTCGCGGAAGGTCGTTTATGGAACTATGCTACGCCTGCTTGCCATTGAAGAGGGTTGGTTATGGGCGTGACGTCTGCGAGACAGCCTTTGCACGATTGGATCCTGCTCGGAGTGAACTTGGACTGGAAGCAGGGCGAGTTGGTGCTCAGCGTCTCCTGGCGTGGCGAAGCTAGTTCTATCGTCTGCTCCGACATTCAGATGCTGACAATTCCCCGTGCTTTCCCTTGGGGGCCAAGCGCCTTCATCTACGAAGTCAGGGGGCCAGGGACAGCCTCCGAGGGCTATGAACGGCTGGTAATCCAGATACAGTCCGGCGACGAAATCGAGATCATAGCCCGTCGCTTCAGTCTTCCAGCCGATCAACACCCAGATGCTGACGATCCCTCGCGCCTTCCAGGGGGCAGATAGGCACCCTTAATTCCGATAAGCCCTGTGTGGACGGCGCCTGCGTGGCAAGGGGTTTTTGGCGTTTTGACGATCTGGTCGTGGGCAGCCATGTGTTCGGCCTTGTGATGCGGCCTCATGACCGCGGGCCTTGATGAAGTTCGCGGATCAGGTCCCCAACATTTATGCTGCGTCAGAGCGCAACGGCTTATCACGGGTTTGTCTGATCCCCGGCTCGACCGGTTCGTCATCACACCATCACCACCTCCACCAACCTTGCAAACCTCTCATCCGGCTTCTGGGGGCAGCTTATGCGGCCGCAGCAGCCGGAGCGCGATAACCCTGGTTGCCCTGCAAGACGGCCCAGGCGACCCGAGCCAACTTGTTGGCGATGGCGACCTTGACGACGCCGGCTGGGCGGCGGGCCAAGAGCGCGTTGATCCATCCCGCAGCCGCTGAGGCTTTGCCGCGGGCATGCCGCAAGAGTGTCGTGGCCCCGAGCACCAAAAGCCGGCGCAGATATCGATCTCCTTCTTTGGAGATGTGCCCGAGCCGCACCTTGCCGCCTGTCCCACTCTGGCGTGGCACCAAGCCGATCCAGGCGGCCAGGTGGCGGCCCGAGCGGAAGGAGCGCGGATCCGAAATGGTGGCCGCAAGGGCGCTGGCCGTGATGATGCCGACGCCGGGGATCGTCTCCAGGCGCTGGCTGACCTCATTCGTGCGATGCCAGGCCAGGATCTCCTGCTCAGCCTCAGCAACCCGGACTTGGGCCTCCTCAAGTTGCGCGATGATCAGGCGCGCACACCGCCATGCCAGTTCCGGCAAGGCTGCCCCTCGGGTCTTCTCGGCCACTTCCCTGAGCTTGGGGACGCTCGGCAGCCCTTGGGGAGCAATGATGCCGTATTCGGCCAGATGACCACGCAGAGCATTGACCAGCATGGTCCGCTGCCGCACGAACAGCTCGCGTGTACGGTGGAGCATGAGCACGGCCTGCTGCTCAGAGCTCTTGATGGCCACATAGCGCATGGTCGGGCGGGTCACGGCCTCGCAAATGCCCGCCGCATCAAGGGCATCGCTTTTGCCGCGTTTGACATAGGGCTTCACATAAGCCGCAGGCATGAGCCGGACCTCGTGCCCGAGAGCCGCCAGCTCGCGCGCCCAGAAGTGGGCGGTGGAGCAGGCTTCCATGCCGATCAGGCAGGGCGGCAAGCGGCGGAAGAAGCCGATGAGCTCGCCTCGGCGGAGCTGACGGCGGATCAGAACCTGTCCGTTCCGATCGATGCCATGAACCTGGAACACATGCTTGGCGAGATCGAGACCTACTGTCGTGACTTGCATTGGAGCGGCTCCCTGTCTGGCGCTGAGGCAATCACCCTATCTCATAGGGCGCTGCCGGGAGCAGGCGTCGTCCACTCCATCATCTATGGAAT
>NZ_JPUG01000008.1 GCF_000739015.1 Microvirga sp. BSC39 | reverse complement strand
CGGGCATGGGCGGCCGGTCGGCCTTGCGGACCCTGACGGGTCCGGGGCGCCAACTTTGACGAGAAAGACTTTGACCTTGGAGCTGCGAAGTTCGAAGGTGGAGCCCTGAGGCTCCCTTGCCTGCTGTTTGTCCTTCGCCGGTCCGGTGATTTGAGCGAGGAGCTAAAGAACCCGATCCCATCTCGAACTCGGCCGTTAAACTCCTCAGCGCCGATGGTACTGTGTCTCAAGACCCGGGAGAGTAGGTCATTGCCGGGCCTGCCAAGGACAAACACAACGCCTCTTTACAGTCTCTGACAACACAAGCGCGGTCGTTCCAGCAGAACGCCGCGCTTTTGCGTATCTCCCCTTCGCCTTCAAAGCCCTGCTTTGAAGGCCATGAGTGGCGCGGGGTGGAGCAGCCCGGTAGCTCGTCAGGCTCATAACCTGAAGGTCACAGGTTCAAATCCTGTCCCCGCAACCAACACACAAGCCCTCGTGCGCAAAACGCCACGGGGGCTTTTTGCCGTTCAGAGCACAGAGACAGCATGCCACACGGGCCGGCAACATTGCCTCAACAGGCGATTTGACTGGTAGACAGCTATCGCTCGCTGTTGCGCACTAAACGAACGCGGCAGCGAGCGATAAGTGAAATTGCCACAACACCAGAAATTGCTCCTGCTCCGCTAAAGAAAGCATCAGAGACGCGAACCGACCGCCCAGGCGAGAAAAACTGGAAGGCTTCGAGGAGGACGGCACTCATGGTGAGTGTGACGGCAACTAGGAGCCGCTTCCGAGCGTAGCCGAGGCCAAACAGTCCAGCGGCAACAAGGTACGCGAGAAAGTGCTCGATTTCGTCCGGAGCGCCCGTTCTAATCTCAAGCTTGCTGGGCAACAAAGAGAGGAAGGCAAGGAAGAGCACACAGCACCATGAGCAAACTCGCATGATGCTTTGGTTCAGGTGCTGGCGGCGGGCGAACGGACGCATTGTTCCTCTGGATCTTGGCGCAAGGGAATTCTACCGAAAAGCTTGATCAAGAGGCATTCACAATTCTAAGAGCTCCCGCCTCATGTGCATTGCCGATCACAATTTCCCTGTTCGGAGAGCGTCTGTCTCTTCATCACGACCGAGTGCAACTCCTTAAGAACCTGTTAGGGTAAAGTCATCTTCTACAAGGTGCAGTGGTCAGGATCACCAGTCGTCCAAGGGCACCCCAGTACTCAAGCAGTCATTCGGCCCAGCAAACGCTCCCTGAACGCCAGATGCTTGGTCAACCGGGATGTTGTAAAGGCAGTCTTAGTGCTGTAAACGCACACGAAAGTCTTCGTCGCGCTCCTTCTCCGAGCGCATGTGCAAGGCATTGGTATAGATCACGGAACTGCTCAGCGTGTCGGCCCCGTGCCCGCGGCTGCCCAAGTTCCGGTTTGACAGACCTCCTGCAACGAGTTCGCACCAATGCGGCGTTCAGCGGGCCGTCTTTACGGATGTCTATTTCGATTGCAAGAATGGATTCGGCGGATGAATGCTCCCGCGCCCAAAGTCTCGTTCGTATCCCTCGGCTGCCCGAAGGCCTTGGTCGATTCCGAGCGCATCATTACCCAGCTTCGCGCTCAAGGTTACCAGCTGACCAAGGAGCATGATGGGGCCGATGTGGTCATCGTCAACACCTGCGGCTTCCTCGACAGTGCCAAGGCTGAGTCCCTGGAGGCCATCGGCGAGGCTATGGCCGAGAACGGCAAGGTCATCGTCACCGGCTGCATGGGGGCCGAACCTCAGCAGATCCGTGACCAGTTCCCGAACGTTCTCGCGATCACCGGTCCGCAAGCCTACGAGACCGTGGTCTCGGCCGTACACCAGGCCGTACCGCCGGCTCATGACCCCTTCGTGGATCTCGTGCCGCCCCAGGGCGTGAAGCTGACGCCACGTCACTACGCCTACCTGAAGATTTCCGAGGGCTGCAACAACCGCTGCTCCTTCTGCATCATCCCCAAACTGCGCGGCGATCTCGTCAGCCGCCCGATCGGGGACGTTCTGCGCGAAGCCGAGAAGCTTGCCCGGGCTGGCGTCCGGGAGCTCCTGGTGATCTCGCAGGACACCAGTGCCTACGGCCTCGACATCAAGTATCAGCCGAGCCTGTGGAAAGACCGGGAGGTCCGCACCCGCTTCTTCGAATTGGCCAAGGAACTGGGCGAACTCGGCATGTGGGTGCGGATGCACTACGTCTATCCCTACCCGCACGTGGACGAGGTTATCCCGCTCATGGCCGAGGGGAAGATCCTCCCCTACCTCGACATCCCGTTCCAGCACGCCTCCCCCAGCGTCCTGAAGCTCATGCGTCGTCCTGGTAACCAGGAGAAGACCCTGGAGCGCATCCACAAGTGGCGCGAGATCTGCCCGGATCTCGCCATCCGCTCGACCTTCATCGTCGGCTTCCCCGGCGAGACGGAGGAGGACATGGACCTCCTGGTGCAATGGCTGAAGGACGCCAAGATCGACCGTGCCGGCTGCTTCCAGTACGAGCCGGTCCAGGGCGCGCCGGCCAACGACATCGCGGGCGCAGTGCCGGACGAGGTGAAGGAGGAGCGCTGGCACCGCTTCATGCAGACCCAGCAGAAGGTCAGCACCAAGATTCTAAAGAGCAAGGTCGGCAAGACGCTCCCGGTCATCATCGATGAGCCCGGCGCGACGGTCGCCACCGGCCGTACCAAGTACGACGCTCCGGAGATCGACGGCGTGGTCTATGTGGCCTCACGCCAGCCGCTCAAGGCCGGCGAGATCGTCAACGTGACAATCGAGAGCTCGGACGAATACGACCTCCATGGGACGGCGGTTTAACCGCCCCTCCCTTTATGCACTTCGAAGCTGAGCGCTGCCGATGATGTGAACACCGGCAGCGCTCAAATCATTTTGGGCTCTTGCAAGGGACCCATTCGTGCCGATGGCCCGTGAGGCATCCTCGATGAGGTAAGTCTCGAAACCGGCAGCGGCAGCGTCGAGCGCGGTCCATGCGACGCAGAAATCCAGGGCCAACCCTGCACAGAAGACCCGCCGGAACCCGCGCTCCTTCAAGTAGCCCGCCAGACCCGTCGAGGTTTGCCGGTCCGCTTCCTTGAAGCCCGAGTAACTGTCGATGTCTAGGTTGTAACCCTTGCGGATCACGAGCTGCGCGTGCGGAATATCCAGCTCCCGCGAGATCTCTGCGCCGGGTGTTCCCTGCACACAATGATCGGGCCAGAGCACCTGCGGGCCGTAATGAAGATCGATCATCTCGAAGGGCTGCCTGTCCGGATGGCTCGAAGCGAAGGAGGCATGCCCCTTCGGATGCCAATCCTGCGTCAGAACCACATGGCGGAAGGCTTTGGCGAGGCGGTTGATCGGCTCGATCACTGCACCGCCTTGAGGCACGGCAAGCGCGCCGCCGGGAAGGAAGTCGTATTGGACGTCGGTTACGATAAGGATGTCCTGATCACTTGGCTTCACGATGCCCTGTCCTTCCCTGCGCCATATGTCGGTTCACGAATATAGCGGCTCAAACGAAAAGGGCAGCCGATCCCTCGGCTGCCCTCACCTCTTGCGAACCGCTTTGGCTTATTGCGGGATCTTGTCCTCGATGCCCTTCACGTAGAAGTTCATGCCGAGCACCTGCTCGTCCGAGAGGGCACCCTGTCCCTTGCACTCGATCTCCTTGCCGTCCTGGCCCATGATCGGGCACTTGAACGGGTTGAGCTGCCCGGAGCGGATGGCGGCTTCAGTCTCCTGAGCCAGCTTCTTCACGTCGTCGGGCATGTTCTTGTAGGGCGACATCACGACCATGTTGGAGGCCAGTCCGCCCCAGACGTCTTCCGACTTCCAGGTGCCGTCGAGAATGGCCTTGGCGCGGGCGACGTAGTAGTCCGACCAGTTGTCGACGATCGCGGTGAGCTGGGCCTTCGGAGCGAAGCGCTCCATGTCGGAAGCCTGGCCGAAACCGAACTTGCCGCGGGCCTCGGCTGCCTGGATCGGCGCCGGGCTGTCCGTGTGCTGGGCCAGCATGTCGACTCCCTGGTCAAGGAGCGCCTTGGCGGCATCGCCTTCCTTCGCCGGATCATACCACGTGTTGGCGAACACGATCTTGATCTTGACGCTCGGGTTCACCGACTGGGCGCCGAGATAGAAGGCGTTGATGCCGGCGATCACTTCCGGAATCGGGAAGGCGCCCACATAACCGATGGTGTTGGACTTCGTCATCTTGCCGGCGATCTGGCCGATGATGTAGCGGCCCTCGTGGAACTTGGCCGCATAGGTCGAGAGGTTCGGGTTGCGCTTGAAGCCGGTAGCGTGCTCGAACTTGATGTTCGGGTACTTCTTGGCGACCTTCAGGGTCGGCTCCATGAAGCCGAAGGAGGTCGTGAAGATCAGGTCGTGGCCGGTACGGGCCAGTTGCTCGATGGCGCGCTCGGAATCGGCCTCAGGCACGCTCTCCACGAAGGTGGTGGTCACCTTGCCCGGAAAGGCCTTTTCGATGGCCTGGCGGCCCACATCGTGCTGGTAGCTCCAGCCGTGGTCGCCCACCGGGCCCACATAGATGAAGCCGACCTTGATCTTGTCCTTGGGCTGCGCGACTGCGCTGCCGGCCGACAGAGCCAGGACCGCTGCCCCTGCCAAGGCTCCGAAGACTTTCCCTGAAAACATGCTCGTTCCTTCGAGGTTAGGTTTCCAATATTCCGTCGCAGGTCTGGAGGCTTCTGGCAAGAATTCCTCTGCCTACACTTTAGTCAGGTTAACTTTGCTTTGCTCATCGGTCAGGCACGAAGGGCGTGCCCAGAGATCCTGGGGCCCCGATGGCCCTGCCATGCCGGATGGAGAGGAGCAGGAGCGCCAGGATCGTGGCCAGATACGGGACGGCCGAAAGCACCTGCGACGGCACTCCGAACTGGGCGGCCTGAGCGTGAAGCTGCAGCACCGTGGCCGCACCGAAGATATAGGCCCCGATCAGCACCCAGCCCGGCCGCCAGGCGGCGAATACCACGAGCGCCAAGGCGATCCAGCCACGGCCGGCCGTCATTCCGGGCGACCAGAACCGGGTGTACACGAGGGCGAGGTAGGCTCCGGCCAAGCCCGCGCAGGCGCCGCCGAACAGGATGGCCCAGAAGCGCACCCGCCACACCGGCAGGCCGAGGGCATTGGCCGAGGTATGATTCTCGCCGATGGAGCGCAGGGTAAGCCCCGAGCGGGTCCGCATCAGATAAAGCCCCACCAGGATCGTCAGCACGATAGAGGCATAGACGAAAAGGTCCTGCTCGAAGAGCAGGCGGCCAATGACGGGGATATCGCTCAAGACGGGAATGTCGACCGGCGCGACGGGATCGCGCCGTGCGCCGACGAACGGAGCCCCGATGAGGCCTGACAGGCCTAGCCCCAGGATGGTGAGCGCAAGGCCGGAACCGGTCTGGTTCGCCGCAAAGCCGAGCACGAGCAACGCAAACAGCGCCGCCATGAGAGCACCTGCCAGCATGCCGGCGGCCACACCGAGGAGCGTGGAGTCGAACGTTACGGCCGCGGCGAAGCTGCAGGCAGCCCCCATCACCATCATGCCCTCGACGCCGAGGTTCAGGACGCCGGAGCGCTCCGTCACGAGTTCGCCGAGAGCCGCGATCAGCAGTGGTGTGGAGGCGGTGACGATGGTCAGCAGAATGGCCTCGAAAGTGGTCATTTGCCCCCTCCCCGTGTCACGAAGCGAATGCGATAGCTGACCAT
This sequence comes from Microvirga sp. BSC39, assembly GCF_000739015.1. Taxonomy (GTDB): domain Bacteria; phylum Pseudomonadota; class Alphaproteobacteria; order Rhizobiales; family Beijerinckiaceae; genus Microvirga. The sequence continues at coordinate 17,658 of NZ_JPUG01000008.1, read as the reverse complement.
GGCATCGGCCGCGAGCACGCATAGCAGCAGGATGCCCTGGAACGCCTGTGTGAGATCGAGCGGCAGCTTGAGCATGATCTGCGCGCTCTCGCCACCGATGAAGGTGAGAGCGACAACAAGCGAAGCAACCAGGATGCCAATGGGATTGAGGCGCCCGAGGAACGCGACCGTAATGGCCGTGAAGCCATAGCCCGGAGAGATCGAGGGCTGAAGCTGGCCGATCTGCCCCGACACCTCGGAGATGCCGGCCAATCCGGCCAGCCCGCCGGAAATCGCAAAGACCGCAAGGGTCGTCGCCTTGGAGCTGAAGCCGGCGAAGCGGGCCGCACGAGGCGCGTCACCCGTGAGCTTCAGGCGGTAGCCGAACAGGGTTCGGCCCAACACGATGGCCGTGACCAGGACGGCAATTGCTGCAAACACCGCGCCGTAGTGCACACGGCCGCCTTCCAAGATAGGATGCAGCGTCGCCGAGGGATCGAAGGTGACCGATTGCGGGAAGTTGAAGCCCTTCGGATCGCGCCAGGGCCCACGTACGAGATAATCGAGGATCAGCTGTGCCACATAGACCAGCATGAGGCTTGTCAGAATCTCGTTGACCCCGAAGCGGGTCTTCAGGAAGGCCGGGATCATGCCCCAGAGGGCGCCGCCGATAATCCCGAGCAGCAGCATGAGCGGCAGCACCCAGAGCCCTGCATCGGTGCCATGGGTTCGCAGCGCGAGCCAGCCCCCGAGCACCGCCCCGACCACATACTGCCCCTCTGCACCGATGTTCCAGAGATTGGCGCGAAAGCAGTACGACAGGCCGATGGCGATGAGCGCCATCGGGGTCGCCTTCACAAGAAGCTCCTGGAGAGACCAGGGATCGCTCAGGGGCTGGAGCACATAAACGTCGAAGGCTGCAATCGGCGAACGGCCCATGAGCCAGATCACGAAGCCGGCGATCAGGAAGGCCGTGAGGAAGGCCGCAACCGACGCGAAGACGCGCATCACCGTAGGTGAGTTGGTGCGAGGCGTCAGCTCAAATCGCATGGACGCCTCCCTGACCCTGAGCAACGCCGAGCATTTCGAGCCCCACGGCTTCCTTGGTCCATTCGCCGATGGGTCTCAGCGGGCTCAAAGTACCCTGGTGGATCACGGCCATCCGGTCCGCCACCTCGAACAGTTCGTCGAGATCCTGGCTGACGACCACCACGGCACTGCCCTCCCGCGCCAGATCGACCAGAGCCTGGCGGATGAGGCGGGCTGCGCCGGCATCGACGCCCCAGGTCGGCTGATCGACGATGATGAGCTTGGGGCGCCGGATGATCTCGCGGCCGATGACGAACTTCTGGAGGTTGCCGCCCGAGAGCTTGCGCGCCTGTGGGTCTCCTTCGGGCGTGCGCACGTCGAAGCTCTCGACGATGGAGCGGGCGACCCGCCTGGCGGCATTCATCAGGATGAAGCCGGATCGGCTCACCTCGGTGGCAGCGTGCGAGATCAAGGTGTTCTCGCTCAAGCTGTGGGTCGGGGCAGCCGCATGGCCCAACCGCTCCTCCGGCACGAAGGCTGCACCAAGACGCCTGCGGGCATCGATCCCCATGGTGCCCGAGGGTTTGCCGTTGATAGCAATGGACTCAGGGTGATCTGCCAAGCGTTCGCCCGACAGTGCGGCAAAGAGTTCGCTTTGCCCATTGCCCGCGACCCCGGCGATGCCGACGACCTCGCCGGCCCGCGCCACGAGGTTGATGTCGCGCAGCGCCTGCCCGTGCAGGCCTGCCGGCGGCATCGACAGGTTCGACACCCTGAGTGTCTCCCCCTGAGGGTGATGCGGCGCATCGGTGCGGATCTCGCCCACTGCGCTGCCGACCATCAGGGCCGCGATCTCGCGGGCGCTGCTCGCCCGAGGATCCATGGTCGCCACCACCCGCCCCGCCCGCAGGATGGTGGCGCGGCGGCAGAGGCGGCGCACCTCCTCCAGCTTGTGGGAGATGTAGAGAATGGAGCAGCCCTCGGCCGAGAGCCTGTCGAGGGTCGTGAAGAGATGTTCTGCCTCCTGCGGCGTGAGCACCGAGGTCGGCTCGTCGAGGATGAGCAGGCGCGGGTTCTGGAGCAGGCACCGGACGATCTCGATGCGCTGACGCTCGCCCGCAGACAGGGTCCACACGGCGCGGTCCGCATCGAGCGCCAGACCGTAGGTCCGGCTGATCTCGCCAAGCTTCTCCCGGACGGTGGAGAGGCTCCAATCGTCGGAGAGCGCCACGGCAATGTTCTCGGCCACGCTCAACTCGTCGAAGAGCGAGAAGTGCTGGAAGACCATGCCGAGGCCGAGAGCCCGCGCCTCGACCGGCGAGCCGATGGTCACGGGCCGGCCTTCCAGGCGGATCTCGCCGGCGCTCGGCTCGATCACGCCGTAGAGGATCTTGACCAGGGTCGACTTCCCTGCCCCGTTCTCCCCGAGAAGCGCGTGAATCTCGCCCGGTTCGATGGACAGGTCGATCCCGTCATTCGCGAGAAGATCGCCGTAACGCTTGCTGATCCCTTTAAGTTCGACGAGGGGCGGCCCCGAGGGTGGTACGTCTGCCTTCACACAAGCGTCTCTGACTTAAAGGTTGAAGCCGGGTCGGAATCTGCACATGAATGACGTCCCGTACGGAAGCTTGCAAGCGCCGTACCGGCTCGTCATCCCTTCGTTCGGCGATCATAGGGATGCGGCGCACCGGTCGGCAATGGCGAATCCATGGTTTATTGTGAGTCCGCTCCCCGTCCACAGATTGGTGAAGAGGCAAGCCTTTGACCGAGAGCACCTATAACATCGCCGTCGTCGGCGCCGGAGCCGTGGGCTTGAGCGCCGCCCTGGCCTTTGCCCGTGACGGGTTCAGGACCGTTCTGGTCGGAGGGCTCGATACGCGCCGCGATGGCCGCACCGTCGCCCTTCTCAATGGCTCGGTCCGCTTTCTGGAGGCGCTCGGCGCCTGGCCCTCGATTGTCCGGGAGGCGGCACCCCTCGAGACCATGCGGATCGTCGACGATACGGGCAGCCTGTTCCGTCCCCCGCCGGCCGCTTTTCGGGCCGGCGAGATCGGCCTGGATGCTTTCGGCTGGAATGTCGAGAACGCCACCCTGGTCGAGAAGCTGGCCGAGGCAGCGCGTGCTTGCGAAAACCTCGTCCATGTGCCGGAATTCGCGACCGGCTTCGGAGCGAACGAGGCCGGAGCCACCCTGACCCTGGCCAATGGTGGAACGGTCAAGGCGGCCCTTGTCGTTGCCGCGGACGGGCGCAATTCCAAGCTGCGCCATATCGCCGGTATCGGGAACCAGACATGGTCCTACCCGCAATCCGCCGTGACCGTGATCCTCGCTCATGATCGGGAACACCGGGAAACCTCGACCGAGTTTCACACTCGCCACGGGCCCTTCACCCTGGTTCCCCTGCCCGGCCGGCGCTCCAGCCTCGTCTGGGTGACGAGCAAGGCTGAGGCGGAGCGCCTTTCCAGGCTTGATGATGCATCCCTCGCGCTCGCCATCGAACGGCAGGCCCAGTCTCATCTCGGTGCGATGCGCATCGACGGGCCGCGCGGGCTCGTGCCGATGACCGGCCTGTCGGTGAGCCGCTACTGGGCTCCGCGCCTCGCCCTCGTGGGCGAAGCCGCCCATGTGTTCCCACCCATCGGGGCCCAGGGCCTCAATCTCGGCTTCCGTGACGCGGCTTCGTTAAGGGATGCAGTCGTCGACGGTCAGAACGAGGGCTTGGATCTGGGGTCGGATGAATCCCTGGGCCGCTATCAACGCAGCCGCGATCTCGACGTCCGCCTGCGCACGGCCGCCGTGGACGGGCTGAACCGCACCCTGCTGACTGGCATGATCCCGACGGACTTCCTCCGTGGTGCCGGACTGCTGGCGCTCAGCAACATCGGGCCATTGCGCAGGATCGTCATGCGCGAGGGGGTGTTGCCGCAGGTGGGCGTGCCGCGCCTGATGCAAGGCGCCTCGCCGGCTTAAGGAAACAGGTCGTACGGCACGGCGCCGGTCTTGGTGGTGATATAGAGGATGCCGGTCAGCGTCAGCATCGAGACCAAGGTTCCGATGAGCACGCAGGCCGAGGCACGCTCCACGCCCACATTGTACTGGGTCGAGATGACGAAGATGTTCAGGGCCGGCGGCAGCGCCGCCATGATGATCGCCGCATAGGTCCAGGCGGGACCGAAATCGCCCAGGGCCGAGAGCACCACCCACACCAGGAGCGGGTGGAGGATCAGCTTGATGAACACCAGGACCGGCACCTCGCCCGGCATCTGCCGCAAGGGCCTCAGGGCCACGGTGACCCCTAAGATGAACAGGGCGCAGGGCGCAGCGGCCCCTGAGAGCCAGGTGACGATCTGATCGGCGGCCTGCGGCAGCCGGAGATGCAGGTAGCTTGCCGCGACGCCGATGGCGGTCGCGACATTGAAGGGGTGGGTCACGACGCGCCAGACGATTCTGCGGATCGTGGCCGACAGGCTCAGCTTCTCAACCCCTGCCAAGGACATGAGCAGCGGCACGACTGAGAACAGGAATAGGTTGTCGAAGACGAAGATCAGCACCACCGGAGCGCTGGCGGAGGCGCCGATCGCCGCAAGGATCAGTGGCGGCCCCATATAGCCGATATTGGAATAGGACCCGGCCACGCCCTGCATAACCGATTGCGGCAGGTCCCTGGTATACCGCCATCCGGTGGTGAAGGAGAGCGCAAAGGCGCAGAAGGTTGAGAACGTCGTCGCCAGGATGAAGGGCCAGTTCGCCAGTTCGTCCAAGGGCTTGTCGGCAATGAGCCGATAGAACAGGCAGGGCAGCGCCACATAGATCAGGAAGAACTGCATCCAGGCGAGCCCGGCCTCCGGCTGCTTCACCACCTTGCCGCAGAAGAATCCAAGCCCGATGAGGCCGAAGAAGGGGGCGAGCAGGTTGAACAGCCCGATCAGGTCGGACATGGGGCGGCTCCAGGCAGAGGGACGAGGCGGACGCGGGCGTGAGGATCCCTTCTGGCAAGGTTCCTACCTTGCGGCAATCCCACCTATCGGACGCCTCATAGTCCTAAAATGCAGAGCTGGGCGAGACGAACTCTGCTCTCCTGATCGTGAGGTGGGCAGGTTTGGAGATTCCTGCCCGAATGTCTATATGAGAATCCAGGAGTTAAGACCATGAAAGCGAGTTCAGCCAAATTCGCGATCGGCCAAGTGGTTCGGCACCGGGTGTTCGACTTCAGGGGACTCATTTTCGACGTCGACCCCGAATTCGACAACACGGAAGAATGGTGGCTGTCCATCCCCGAGGATGTACGGCCCCGCAAAGACCAGCCGTTTTACCACCTCTTCGCCGAGAACGCGGAAACCGAATACATCGCCTATGTCTCCGAGCAGAACCTTCTGCCCGACGAGTCAGGCGAGCCGTTGCGCAACCCGATGATCGGCGAGATGTTCACCCGCCAGAAGAACGGCACCTACAGAGCCCACCCGATCCTGGCCAACTGAGAATAAACGCATCAAAAGAAAACGCCGGGCCAAGAGCCCGGCGTTTCTGTTTCGTGGAAGTCCTTTGGCCTTACGGCTTAGGAGCAGCCTGGGCGGCTGGAGCGGCTGCACCCGGAGCGGCAGGAGCGCCCGGTGCGCCGGCAGCGCCGTTAAGCATCTTCTGGCGCATCTCTTCGCTCTTCTTCTGCAACTCTTCCTGCAACTTCTTCTGCTGCTCCTCGAGCACCTTCGGGTCGATCGGCGGACCGTCGAAGGACTTGCCGAAGCCAGCGGCCGGGACGGCGAAGGTGATCTCGCGGCCCATCTGGTTCTGAACGCTGACGTTCAGGTTGGCGCCCTTCTTCAGGGAGGCGATGAAGTCGTCCTTCACCTGAGCCTCGGCGAAGCAGCCGTTGGGCAGGCACATGACGTAACGGCCAGCGACGGCCTGACCCTGATCGACCGTGAAGCGCAGGCCCGGCTGCAGGAGCAGGCCGAGCGGCATCACGAAGCGGACGACCTTCTGCGGCTGCTGGCCCTTCACGTCATAGACGGCAAGAGCGAGAACCGGCTGGCCCTGATCCGACACGAAATCGCGGGTGGTGTAGCAGATCTCGGTGTTGGTGTTCTGGTCCTTGCCGCAGACCTTGGTCCACTCCGGCTGGGACGGCTCGGCCTTCACCTGCACGACCGTCGGGCCGGCATTCTGCTGCTGTTGCTGCTGCGCGCCCTGGGCCGGGACTCCGGGGGCGGCAGGACGGGCCGGCTGAGCGGCAGGAGCAGCAGGAGGAGCGGCAGGGCGTGCCGGCTGAGCTGCCGGAGCCGCGGGCCGCTGGGCCGGAGCGGTCTGAGCCGGAGCAGGTTGAGCCGGAGCGGTCTGGGCCAGAACGGGTGCGCTCACCAGAACGGCCAAAGCTGTTGCCAGGCCACGGGTCCCCCCCAGGCTCGCGAAGCGTGTCGCGAAAGACATGTCGTTAGATCCTCTTCAGTCGAAAGGTCGGCTTTCGAAGTGGCCGTTTATCCGGCGCGTTCTTAACCTGCAATGACGTGGTCAAATCCTCGCTCAATGTGGCGAAGACAAGACGTGTGGCGCTCCTTTAACCTTTCATGTGGTAGGTTTCCAGTCACCCAGGGCAAAATTCTGTACAACATTGCTCAGGTGAGAACCGGCATCGGGAGAGCCATGGGCCGCGGGCTTATCAGAAATCTGCTGTTTTCGGCTGCTCTTGCCCTCATGACCTCCGGCGCCGCCGCGCAGGGAACGCTCCCGCTGCGGCATGGCATCGCGATGCACGGGGAGCCTGCGCTCGCGTCCGGCTTCGAGCATCTGCCTTACGCCGACCCGCAAGCGCCCAAGGGCGGTCGAATCACGCTTGCCCTTCAGGGCACCTTCGACAGCCTCAATCCCTTGATCGTCCTGGGCGTGGCGCCGGACGTGGTGCCCCGCTACGTTCTCCAGCCCCTCATGATGCGCTCCGCCGACGAGCCCTTCACGATCTACGGCCTGCTCGCGCGCGCCGTGGAGATGCCGGAAGACCGGAGCTTCATCACTTTCCATCTCGATCCGCGCGCGCGTTTTTCCGACGGTCAGCCGCTCACGGCCGTGGATGTGCGCTTCTCGTTCGAGATGCTGAAGAAGAACGGCAAGCCGTTCCATCGGTCGAGCTTCGGGCAGGTGAAGGCGGTCGAGATTATCGACCCGCACCGCATCCGGTTCGACCTCTCGGGCTCCAACGACCGGGAGTTGCCTCTCCTGATCGGGATGATGACGATCTTTCCGGCTCATGCGACCAACCCGGACACCTTCGACAAGACCAGCCTCACCCCACCTGTCGGCTCAGGTCCTTATGTTCTAAGCGAGGTGAAACCCGGGGAACGGGTCGTGCTGACCCGGCGCAAGGGCTATTGGGGCGAGGATCTGCCCGTCACCCGCGGCCTCTACAACTTCGACGAGATCCGTTACGATTTCTATCGTGACGCCAATACCTTGTTCGAGGCCTTTAAGGCAGGACTTTACGATTTCAGGATCGAGAGCGACCCGGGCCAATGGGCGACCGGCTACGACATTCCTGCCGTAAGAAGCGGGCGCATCCTCCGCGAGACCATGGCGACACGGCTGCCTAAGGGCATGAACGGTTTCGTCTTCAACACCCGCAAGCCGCTCTTCAACGATGTGAGGGTGCGTGAGGCCCTGAGCTACCTGTTCGATTTCGATTGGGTGAATCGCAACCTCTACTTCGGGCAGCTCACCCGCTCCAACAGCTACTTCTCGGGTTCGGATCTTGCCTCCACGGGCCGCCCGGCCGATGCACGCGAGCGTGTGTTGCTGACGGAGTTCCAATCACCTGTACGGGACGACATCCTTGAGGGTCGCTGGGAGCCGCCGGCGGGTGACGGATCCGGCCGGGATCGGGACATGGCCCGCAAGGCGCTCGCCCTTCTGGGTGATGCCGGCTGGGTGCTCGAAGGCGACATCCTGCGGAAGAAGGAGACCGGCGAGCCCTTCACCTTCGAGATGCTCGTCAATTCCCGCTCGCAGGAGAGGCTTGCCCTGAACTTCTCTCAATCCTTAAGCCGTGTCGGCATTCAGGCGCGGGTGCGCCTCGTCGACGATGTGCAGTACTGGCGGCGTCTGGCCCGATTCGACTTCGATATGGTCCAGTGGCTTTGGCCCGCCTCCCTTTCCCCCGGAAACGAGCAACGCAACCGCTGGGGTTCCGCCGCGGCCCAAAGGAGTGGGTCCCATAACCACGCCGGAGTAGCGTCCCCAGCAATCGACCGCCTTATCGATGCGCTGCTGGAGGCTAAAAGCCGGGAGGGCTTTGTTTCAGCCGTCCGGGCCCTCGATCGCACCCTGCTGTCCGGCTTCTATGTAGTGCCGCTGTTTTACCTGAAGGATCAATGGCTTGCCTACAGCAGCGATCTTGGCAAGCCTGCAACCGTGCCGCTCATGGGGACCAACATCGACACCTGGTGGCGGCAACGGCAATGATCCACAGGAGGGATCCGAGTCGCCCATTGTTGAGCTTCCATTCATGTAGAAGATGAAACTAATGCCCTGCTTCGACGTTAGGTGAGTACCTCCTGTCCCACTGTCGCGTCCAAATGCAGGGTATCGTCATGAACGCAATGCCGAAGGTCCTCGTTGTCGATAGCGGCGAGCGCGCCCCCGATGGCGCTCTGTCCGCCGAACTGGCCGGCATGGGTTATGCGAGCGTGACCACCCCCTTCGAGGCGGCCGACGACGTCCTGGCCCTCATCCCGAGCCCGGCTGCCGTGGTGCTGCAGATGCCCCGCCATGCCGACTGGGCGGAGCGCAAGCGCTTCCTCGACCTCGCCCGCCGTCTGCGCAAGAACCTGGGAGAGAGCGGGACCCCGGTCATCATCACCGGTGGTCTGAGCGGAGCAGCCACCATGCTCCAGAACCAGCTCAGTGTCCGCGTCGCCGCCGCGCCGGACCTCTAGCGTTTCAGGAGCCGGAAAGCCCCTTCTTCCGTTTTCGCCTCATCGTTGCTCGTCCTGAAAAAGGCCGCTGTTCGCGGCTGTGCGCCGCCAAGATCCCTATAGACCGCGATCGTGCTGCCCGGCCCTCCGCCGGTATGCCCGCCTACCTTGACACCCGAAGTCGTCTCACCCGTCATGGCGCCCAGTCCATAGCGAGGATTCTGCCAGGGACGCCCTGGCACAGGCCCCGGGAGCGCGAACGGAGTGAGCATTTCCTGCAATAGCTCAGGTGTCAGCAGGCTGCCTTCCAGCAGCCGGTCGAGCAAAAGCGCAACCTCCGCGACGGTTCCAACCAGCAGCCCGTGATAGACCCATCCCGGGTGGTAGCCCTCCGCGCTGCCCATGGTGACGTGTTCTAGATCCGCCCGCTCCCGCGCAATGCGCGCGCTCGCGATCCCAAGCGGCGCCAGGACGAGACGCTGCAGGGCCCCGTTGAGGTCGGACCCGGTCATGGTCTCGATCAGCTGACCGACGATCAGATATCCGACATTGGAGTAGTCCCACCCCTCGCCTGCCGGATAGCGCAGCCGCTCCGCATCGAGCCGAGTGAGCAGCTCCGGCACCGGCCAAGGATCATCACCCCGCTCGACAGCCTCGTGGTAGGCGCGAAGGCCGCCGTAGTTTGCCAGCCCCGAGCGGTGCTGGAGCAGGTGACGGAGGGTGTAGGACTTGCCTTCGATTGGATCATCCAGACCCACGAGACCATCCCGCACGAGCACCAGGGCGGCGGCCGCGAGAACAGTTTTCGTGAAGCTCCACCAGGGCACGAGGCGATCGGCGTCGCGGCCGTCGACCACGGCGCCATCCTCGATTATGGCCCAGGCCTCGACCATCAGGCCGCCTTCTTCTCCGCAATCCGGGCGAGGCTGCGCAGGATCGTGGTCGCGGCCTTGATGCGCTCGTCCGGCGTCTCGATGTCCCGGATAAACACGATCTTCATGTCCGGGCGCACCTTCGCGAAGGAAGCCTGCTCCGTGACATAGGAAATGAGGCCTGTCGGGTTGGCGAAGGAGTTGTCGCGGAAGGAGATGATGATCCCCTTCGGCCCGCCATCCACCTTCTCCACATTGGCCCGGCGGCAGAGCACCTTGATGGCCATGATCTTGAGAAGCTGGTCGACCTCCGACGGCACTGGGCCGAACCGGTCGACCATCTCCGCCCGGAAGGCGTCGATCTCCTGATCGGTCTCGAAGGTCGAGAGACGGCGGTAGAGGCCAAGGCGCAGTTGCAGATCGGCGATGTAGCTCTCCGGGATCATGACCGGCGCACCAACCGCAATGGTGGGCGACCACTGGTCCTCCGTCGGCTCCTCGATGCCGGCCTTGAGCTGCGCCACCGCTTCTTCCAGCATCTGCTGGTAGAGCTCGTAGCCCACTTCCTTGATGTGGCCCGACTGCTCCTCGCCCAGCAGGTTGCCCGCGCCGCGGATGTCGAGGTCGTGGGAGGCGAGCTGGAAGCCGGCACCCAGGGTGTCGAGGGTCTGCAGCACCTTGAGGCGCCGCTCGGCCTGCACCGTCAGGGACTTGTTGGCCGGCACCGTGAACAGGGCATAGGCCCGCGTCTTGGAGCGCCCGACGCGGCCGCGCAGCTGGTAGAGCTGCGAGAGGCCGAACATGTCGGCCCGGTGCACGATCAGCGTGTTGGCAGTCGGGATGTCGAGGCCGGATTCCACGATGGTCGTGGAGAGCAGGATGTCATACCTGCCTTCGTAGAAGGCGGTCATGACGTCTTCGAGCTGGCCCGCCGCCATCTGGCCGTGCGCCACCGCCACCTTGGCCTCCGGCACCTCCTTGTCCAGGAAGGCCTTGACCTCGCCGAGGTCGTCGAGGCGCGGCACCACATAGAACGCCTGCCCGCCCCGATAGCGCTCGCGCAGCAGCGCCTCGCGGACGAGGAGCGGATCGAAGGGCGTGATGAAGGTGCGGACTGCCAGGCGATCCACCGGCGGCGTCGTGATCAGCGACAGCTCGCGCACGCCGGTGAGGGCCAGCTGCAGGGTGCGCGGGATCGGGGTGGCCGAAAGGGTCAGCACGTGGACCTCGGCACGCAGCTCCTTGAGGCGCTCCTTGTGGGTCACGCCGAAATGCTGCTCCTCGTCGATGATGATGAGGCCGATATCCTTGAACTTGATGGCCTTGCCGAGAAGCGCATGGGTGCCGATGACGATATCGACGGACCCGTCGGTCAGCCCCTCCTTGGTCTTCTTCATCTCGGCCGCCGGCACGAAGCGGGAGGCCTGGGCCACGTTGAGCGGCAGGCCGCGGAAGCGGTCGCAGAAGGTGCGGTAGTGCTGGCGCGCCAGAAGGGTCGTGGGCACCACCACGGCGACCTGCTTGCCGCTCATGGCCGCCACGAAGGCGGCGCGCAGCGCCACTTCGGTCTTGCCGAAACCGACATCGCCGCAGACGAGGCGGTCCATGGGTCGGCCGGAGCCCATGTCGTCCAGCACTGCCTCGATCGCGTTGAGCTGGTCTTCGGTCTCGTCATAGGGGAAGCGGGCCGCGAACTCGTCGTAGAGCCCTTCCGGCGGCGTCAGGCGCGGGGCGTCCTTGAGGATGCGGGCGGCGGCGATCTTCATGAGCGCGCCGGCCATCTCGCGGATGCGCTGCTTCATGCGGGCCTTGCGGGCCTGCCAGGCTCCTCCGCCGAGCTTGTCGAGCTGGACCTCAGTCTCCTCCGACCCGTAGCGGGTCAGGAGCTCGATGTTCTCCACCGGCAGGAACAGGCGGTCGCCGCCGGCATAATGCAGTTCCAGGCAGTCGTGCGGAGCGCCGGCTGCCTCGATGGTCTTCAGCCCTTCGAAGCGCCCGATGCCGTGATCCACGTGCACCACGAGATCGCCCGGCGTGAGCGCCGCCACCTCGGTGAGAAAGTCCTGCGGCCGCTTGGACTTCCGCTTCTGGCGCACCAGACGGTCGCCGAGGATGTCCTGCTCGCTGATGACCGCGAGATCGGCGGTCTCGAAACCCGATTCCAGTGGCCAGATTCCGACCGGGATCTCGTTGCGCGGGTAGGCCAGAGCCTCCGAAAAGCGACCAATCGGTTTCGTCTGGCGCAGGTCGTGGTCCTGCAGCACGTGGCAGAGGCGCTCCCGCGAGCCCTCGGACCAGGCACCCAGCATCACACGCTTCTTGGCCGCCTGCAGGTCGCGGATGTGGCGGATCACCGCCTCGAACACGTTGGCGTTCTCGTCCGCCCGCTCGGCGATGAAGTTGCGGCCCTGCCGCGCCTCGCAGTCGATGACGAGCCGGCCGGAGGATTCCGGAAGCGCGAAGGGCGTCAGTCGCGCGAGCGGGAGGGCGGCGGTGCGCTCCGACCACTCCTCCGGCCTGAAATAAAGCGCATCCGGCGGCAGCGGACGATACGGCGCGACGCCGGCCTGGTTCTGGCCAATGCCCTCGCGGCGGGCATCGTAATAGTCCTTTACTTGGGACAGGCGCTCGGCGGCCGCATCATCGGCCAGGGCATCGAACACCACCGGAATGCCGGGCAGGTAATCGAACAGCGTGTCGAGGTGATCGTGAAACAGCGGCATCCAGTGCTCGAGGCCCGGGTAACGCCGCCCCTCGCTGATCGCCTCGTAGAGCCGGTCGTCGCGGGTCGGCGCCCCGAAGGTCGCCACATAGGCCTGCCGGAAGCGCTTGATGCTCTCGGTGGTCAGCTGCACCTCGCTCATGGGAACGAGATCGAGGGAGCGCAGGGTTCCGACCGTGCGCTGGGTCTCCGGATCGAAGGCACGGATCGATTCCAGCGCGTCGCCGAAGAAGTCGAGGCGGACCGGGTTGGGCAGCCCTGCCGGGAAGAGATCGATGATGCCGCCGCGGACCGCGTATTCGCCCGTGTCGCGCACGGTGCCGGTGCGGAGAAAGCCGTTGGCCTCCAGCCAATTGACCAGCTGGGTGGTGTCCACCACATTGCCGGGCGCGGCCGAGAAGGTCTCAGCCGCGATGCGGCTCCTCGGCGGCACGCGCTGGACGAGGGCGTTGACCGTCGTGGACAGGATGCGCGGCTTGTCCTCGGACGTTTTGGAGCGCGCGAGCCGCGCGAGTGTCGTCATCCGCTGCGCCGTGATCGCCGCATTGGGCGAGACGCGGTCGTAGGGCTGGCAGTCCCAAGCCGGGAAAGTCAGAATTTCGATCTCGGGAGCGATGAAGCCGAGGCTGCTGGCGAAGTTCTGCTGCCGCTGCCCGTCTCGGGCCACATGAACCAGAACGGCCGGTCCCTCCACCTGCCCCGAGAGGCCGCGCGCAAGATCGGCAACCGCGAGCGCGTCAAATCCGTCCGGTGCGCCGGACAAGGTCAGGCTTTGGCCCTTCTTGAGAGCTTCGAGGGCGCGTGTCAGGGCAGGCTTCATGGTGAAATATCAGGCCAGAGATCAAAGGGAACGCGGGCGTTTCCGCCCGGTTCGGTGATGGACTTGTTTTCCCGTGTCATCCCCGGCGGTCTATCGGGACCGGGAAGGGGATCCATGGTGCAGTCGTGTGAGTGGATTCCCTTCCCCTTCGCTACGCTCCGGCCGGGAACGACACTTGGCAAAATGTCAGGTGTGGATCGGCGAGGTGTGGGTGTGGAAGGCCTTCAGGCGCTGGAACAGGGGCGTGTCGTAATTTGAGGGCGTTTCGATTTCGCCCGTGATCCAGCCCAGCAGATCCCGGTCCGTCACCTCGATCAGGCGCTCGAACTCGGCAAGGTCCTGCTCCGAGAGTTCCCCGATCTCAGCATCGGCAAACCGGCCCATGATCAGGTCCATCTCCCGCATGCCCCGGTGCCAGGACCGGTACAGGATCTGCCTGCGGCGAACGTCGAGGCCGGCGCTGCTGCGTGTCGTTCCGCTCATGACAATGCTCCGATCCGATAAGTTACCGTCGCCTCCGGCTGACTTGGCCGCTATATAACCATCTCCCTTCCAGTTGCCACCCATTTGAATGTCACTGCGTCCTTCCATTCTCGATCCGCTCTTCGCCCCGGCCAACACTCTGCCCGGGGTCGGCCCGAAGATCGCCCCCTTGCTGGACCGCCTCCTCGGCGAGCCGGGTAAGCCCACGCGCGTCGCGGACCTTCTGTTTCATCTGCCGAGCAGCGGCATTTCGCGGGAAATGAAGGGCTCCGTGGCGGATGCCCCTGTGGGCGAACCGGTCACCATCTCCGTGAGCGTCGTCGCGCACCGCCTGCCCCCGCCCGGCCGCCGGGCGCCGTACCGGATCCTGGTGGAGGACGAGACCGGCGACGTCACGCTGATCTTCTTCAACGGCCAGAAGGCGCGGCTTGAAAAGATCCTGCCCGTCGGTGAGCGCCGCTATGTCTCCGGCAAGATCGAGCTCTGGGACGGTCGGCGCCAGATGGTCCATCCGGACCGCATCCTCGACGACCGTGGCATCGAGAACCTGCCGGCCGTCGAAGCCGTCTACGGCCTTACCGAGGGCCTGTCGTCCCGTATGGTGGGCAAGTATATCGGCGCTGCCCTCGAAAAGGTCCCGCACCTGCCCGAGTGGCAGGACCCCGCCTGGCTGGGCCGCAATGCCCTGCCCGATTTCCGGCAGGCGCTCTTTGCCCTCCACAGACCCGACAATGCCGCGCAGCTGTCCGAGGAGGCCATCGCCAAATCCGCCCCGCGCCGGCGCCTGGCCTATGACGAGCTGCTGGCCTCGCAGCTGGCCCTCGCCCTCGTGCGAAGCCGCATGCGGCGTCTGCCGGGCCGGGTGAATGCGGGCGACGGGCGTCTGGTCGAGCGTCTGAAAGCTGCCCTGCCCTTCGGTCTTACAGCATCGCAGGAAAAAGCCGTCGAGGACATTCGCCAGGACCTCGTGTCGGACAAGAAGATGCTGCGGCTGCTCCAGGGCGATGTGGGCTCCGGCAAGACAGTCGTCGGTTTGCTCACCATGGCAAGCGCCATCGAGACAGGCCGTCAGGCCGCCATGATGGCGCCGACCGAAATCCTCGCCCGCCAGCACTATGAGCGGCTTGCGCCCATGGCGGAACAGGCGGGGCTCACCATCGCCCTGCTGACAGGACGCGAGAAGGGCGTCGCGCGCAGGAATATCCTCGCGGGCCTTGCTGATGGCAGCATCCAGATCGCCGTGGGCACTCACGCCCTGTTCCAGGAAGGCGTCGCGTTCCACGATTTGGGTGTTGCTGTCGTCGACGAGCAGCACCGCTTCGGCGTGCACCAGCGCCTTGCGCTCGGCTCCAAGGGCGAAGCCGTCGACATCCTCGTCATGACCGCGACCCCGATCCCGCGCACCCTGGCCCTCACCTACTTCGGCGACATGGATGTGTCGGTACTGAGCGAGAAGCCGGCAGGCCGCAAACCCATCTCGACGAAGCTCATCGCCATTGACCGGCTCGACGAGGTCGTCGGTGGCATCGGGCGCGCCATCGCCAATGGCGATCAGATCTATTGGGTATGCCCGCTCGTGGGCGAATCCGAGTCCATCGATCTCGCCGCCGCCGAGGAACGGTTCGAGATGCTGACAGGCTTCTTTGGCGACCAGGTCGGTCTCGTGCACGGCAAGATGGCCGGAAAGGACAAGGATGCCGCCATGGAGCGGTTCTCCAGCGGCGAGACCAAGATCCTGGTTTCCACCACGGTGATCGAGGTCGGCGTCGACGTGCCGAACGCCACCATCATGGTGATCGAGCATGCCGAGCGCTTCGGCCTCGCACAATTGCATCAGCTGCGCGGACGCATCGGGCGCGGTTCCAAATCCTCCACCTGTCTGCTTGTCTACAAGGGGCCGCTGGGACAAGTCGCCCAAGCCCGGCTTGAGATGATGCGCCAGACGGAAGACGGCTTCCGCATTGCCGAGGAGGACCTGCGCCTGCGTGGCGAAGGCGAGGTGCTGGGCACCCGCCAGTCGGGTACGCCAGGCTTCAAGCTGGCGCGCCTAGAGGTGGATGGCGATCTCCTCGGCGCCGCCCGGGACGATGCCCGTCTGATCGTGGACCGGGATCCGGATCTCGTCAGCGAGCGAGGGCAGGCACTGCGCGTGCTGCTCTACCTGTTCGAGCGCGATTCCGCGATCCGGCTGCTGCGAGCGGGTTAAGCGGCGACAGCGTTCATGATGACTGCTGGGTCTCTGACGACTCAGAGCGCGAGCCTGAGAGCTGAAGATTCAGAGGAGCGGACTCGGGGTCACGTAGCAATCTCAGCCGGCATCTTGCGCTCCGGATCCGGCTTAATCCCCACCTTGCCTTTCGACTACCTCAAACGAGTAGATGCAGCCAGTTTTCAGGCCTCCTATCTATGGTTCGATGAAGATATGAGCTCCGACTGACGTGGGGTTCTGCGTTCAGTGATACCGCTTCTTCGTCCTTTAACATTGAGGCGTCAGGCTATATTCCTAGTACCGATCGGCGCTTGCGCGTGCCGGTCTGGTTTCCGCTAGAAGGATCGAAAGGAATGAGAAACCCCTGGGCCGCATTCCCGATCCTCCAGCGGAGAGAATGTCATGAATGTTGTTTTCCGATCGGAAGGTCAGCAGCTTCGGATGGTGAGCCGCAGGGCTTTGATGAAACATTGATCTTCATATCGAGAGCAGGCCTCATGAGCAGGCGCCCTGAATGAACGCTGTTAAACTTTACCATCGTCTTCCGTATCCGCTGCGCTGTGCGTCTGCGAGTGCGCGGGGGCTGTACCTGCGCTGGTGGCGCTACGACGCCTCCACGGACCGGGCCGTGGCCGAGATCCTCAGCCGCGAGACCTGGAGCCCGGCTCAGTGGCAGGCCTGGACCGACGAGGAGCTGGCCCGGCTGCTGCACCGGGCTGCGACCCGGGTGCCCTGGTACCGGGAGCACTGGGCCCGGCGCCGGCGGGAGGGCGACCGGCGCTCGTCCGAGTTGCTGGAGCATTGGCCGGTGCTCGAGAAGGCGGAGCTGCGGGCCAACCCGCGGGCGTTCCTGGCCGACGACTGCCGGCCTGCGCGCATGTTCGGCGTGCACACCAGCGGCACCACCGGCACGCCGGTGCACATTCTGCAGAGCCGCGCCACGGTGCTGCGCCAGTACGCCCTGATGGAGGCGCGCTGGCGCGGCTGGAACGGCGTCTCACGCCACGACCGATGGGCGATCCTTGGTGGTCAGCTTGTAACGCCGGTGGCGCAGGAGGCGCCGCCGTACTGGGTGTGGAACGCGGGCCTGCGCCAGCTGTACATGTCGGCCTACCATCTCTCGCCGGCAGCCGCCGAGCACTACCGGGCGGCGCTGGTGCGCCACAAGGTGCGCTACATCTGGGGCTACCCGTCGGGTCTGCACGCCCTGGCCGAGGACCTGCTGGCCCGCGGCCTGACCGTGCCCGGCCTCGAGGTGGTGATCACCAACGCTGAGCCGCTTCTGGAGGTGCAGCGGTCGGCGATCGAGCGGGCGTTTGGCTGTCCGGTGGTGGAGAGCTATGGGATGACGGAGGCGGTGGTGTCGGCGAGCCAGTGCCGGCACGGGGCGCTGCATCTGTGGCCGGAGTCGGGGGTTCTGGAGGTGGTGGACGGGGCTGCTCCGGTGGTGCGGGGTCAGGCGGGGGAGTTTCTGGCCACGGGGCTGAACAACCCGGACATGCCGCTGATCCGGTACCGCACGGGGGACCGGGGGGCTTTGGCGGCGGACGCGGGGGTGTGTGCGTGCGGGCGGACGCTGCCGCGGCTGGGACGGGTGGAGGGCCGCAGTGACGACGTGCTCTACACCCCGGACGGACGACGCG
>NZ_JPUG01000007.1 GCF_000739015.1 Microvirga sp. BSC39 | reverse complement strand
GTCGGAGCGAGGATGTCGGGTTCCGGGCTCATGATCCGCCTCCTGTGCGGCGGCCAGAGACTGGCGGATGAGGCTGCCGATCAGCACCACCAGGCGTCGGCGCCGGTCGGGCGGCAGGTCCTGCCAGTGGAGGGGTGTCGCTCGCGGGGTCATGGCGTGTGGCCACCCATAAGGCCAAGGCGCGCAGCGCCTGATGGCCCAGTCGTGGTGTCAATGGAACCTCACGTTCAGCGGTTCCACGTTGGTCCGATCTCAATCGGGTTCAGATCCGGACTGTAGGGTGGCAGGAACAGGAACCAGGCGCCCTTTTGCTTGAGAAACTGCGCGGCTTTCTCGCTTTTGTGCGCGGGCAGGTTGTCGAGGATCACCACGTCGCCCTGCGACAGGGTTGGAGCAAGCTGGGTCTCCACATAGGTCTCAAAGATCCGCCGGGTCATGGGCCCGTCGATCACCCAGGGGGCACTCAGCCCATAGCAGCGCAGGCCCGCGATGAAGGTTTGGGTCAGCCAATGGCCGAAGGGCGCCTTGGCATACAGGCGCTGCCCCTTGGGACAGCGGCCGCGCAGGCGCGTCATCTTGGTGGAGGTGCCGGTCTCATCCAGAAACACGAGCCGGTGCGGCTCCTGACGCATGCGGGGCTGACGCTTCGTGCGCCAGTGCTCGCGGGCTTGGCGCACGTCGGAGCGTCCTTGTTCGCTGGCCCGCAGCGTTTTTTTTGAAGCTATAGCCCTGGCGGATGAACCAGTGTGAGATTGACGCGGGCGTGACCGTCGTGCCGAGGGCTGCCAGTTCTGCGGCGAGCTGCGGCATGGTGATGTCGTCCTTTTCGGTCACGCGGCGGAGCAGGAAGTCGCGATGCGGGTCGAGCTTGGAGTAGCGCCAGCCACCCTCCGGCTTGGGCGCCAGGCTGCCGGTGGCCCGGTATGCGGCCATCAGCCGGACCACGAAGGCGACAGACACGTCAAAGTGCCGGGCCGCGGCATGGCAGGAATGCCCCGCCTCAACAAAGCGCGCCACCGGTGCCGCAGATCCAGCGAGGAGGACTTGGTCATCGCTCATCTCCTCCCAAGAGGGCCAGGATGAGTGAATCACGAAGCCGTCACGCCGCATAGCCCCAACGACTCCGTCGGAACTGCCGCTGCTCTAGGTCTTGTGAACAGAGATTATTTCGAACAAACGGAACACTTTGAACGCAGACCCATGATAACCACTAGTTTAAACGTGTAGTTAATAGATGTCGTACGGAGATCTAGATAGCGTTGAGAGGCGCGCCAATAGCATTGTTCCGTTCAACTCGTGGTCCGCTCCTAAGATGGGCCATGACAATGCCCATCAAGAAGACACAAAGACTACTAACAAACGGAACGCTAGCAAGAGCGACGACTGCTCCGTAGGGCCAAAGTAGCATAAAGGAACCTACACCGCTCACAATCGCCGTAAGTATCAACGCAATCATAGTATTCAACCTCTTGCATGGGTTGCAGCCAACTTGGCGCACATCAAAAGGCATGTCGATTAGACCAGATGGTCTATGCAGGTAGAAGACCTGAAAGCCTTGCGTGTTCAGGCACACGGACCCATTCGGATCTTTGCTCCTGATGTCTTCCTTCAGACCTGAAGCCGCCGGTGCAAGGGCAGCTTCTGTCACACCACCTGGCGCGGCCTCCGATCCGTCAGCCCGACGCCCCCAGCATCCGTTTGATCCGGTCATCGCCGGCTACACAGATTGGGTCGTGGTCTGCTGCGACGGGCTCCGCTGGAGAGTGTGCCGGCGGGGACGCGACTATCTCTGCTCTAATTCCGCTCACCTGCAGTCTGACAATGCCCCAGCCCGTGGGAACTGCTGTGACGGGTCTGAGTTCGATCGGAACTAGCGTGACGACGGCAAGAGCCTGATCCCCATGTCATCGTCCAGTCCCTGTCTGGAAATCATCCGAAGCAATCGCCCCGCGCCAGGACGCTCAGTGACAGCCGTCAGGTCCTTGTCAGCACGACACTCCCCCTGAAAGCTGACTTGGGCCTGCGCAGCGCGGATGAGCACCCTCCCTCACGGCTGGCCAAAACCCGCAGGGATGTAGCAGGTCTCCCGCAGATGACGCTGGAGGACCCTGCCCTGGCCGCAGCGGCCCTGGACCAGACCAATGACGGGATCAACTTCGCGCATGCGGTTCATTTGGCAAGAGCCGAAGGCTGCGCCGCCATTTTTGCCAGCGTTGACCGGCGGTTTGCGAGGCTCGCTAAACGGCTGAGCCGGTTCGGGCTTTTCCGAGCTTGAGGCTCAACTCCATACAAGAGCCCTAGGGCTAGACCCACACCGTTCCAAGCCAGCGCTAACGGCCGAACCTCTCACTCCGTTCCCAACCTTGCACCGAAGCATAGGCCATCCGGCCGAATGTTGCTGCTGGCGCGGAGCTGGTATGGACCAGGTTCACCGGATGGAGCACCCGTTGAGGCCCCAAGAACGCGACGAACTCGCCAAACGCCAGAAGATTGCGTCTATCGAGGCTGAACTGGCGCGCAACCGGCGAATGGGACAAACCACCTTGCTCCTCGCTGTCGTCATGAATGTCGTGCTCCTCGCTCTGCTGGTCTACCATCTCTTTGGCCACACCTGAGCGCCGCTCGCGTTCTCTACGGGGACTTACCGGGATTAAGGCTGCCGCATGCGCCAGTTGCGGATCGCCGCAATCATAGCTGACAGAGCGGCTCCAGCCACGACATAGACTAACATGCTCCAGAGAATATGCTCGCTTTCGCTATGGTTATGAGGTTGACGCCAGAAGGCATGAACGTAGGTATGGGCGATCCCAGCGATCAGGCCGAGCAGCGCAACGTAGAACCAGAAGCGCTTCGGGGTCCAGGGCTTCGCTGGTTCGCGACGGTTGCTCATTTACCTGCGTTGGGGGCTGAATTGTTATAAAGGCAATCGAACCCTGCTTGTAGCTCCCCCCGTCGCTCGCAAGCCCACGTTCCTCAGGGCTCGGACCGCGACCACGTTCTAAGCGTCAGCGCTCGTTCGAATACAACATGGGTATGTCAATGGTTGGAAGAAGTTTGTCTGCTCCTTCCATGATAGCACTGGCCCCCGCTTGAAGGCGGAGCGGTATGGCGTAGGACGGAGCAGCTATCACGGCAACGATGACGAGCAACCGCATGCCCTTATACTTGAGCTCAGAGGCCACGCGGGGCTGGAACGTTCTATTTTCCTGAGCATGCTTGAACAAAATGGTGAGTGTCACAAGTGAGTAGAATAGACTGTTGACAAGGGTGATGAAGTAGAAACCGCGTGCCTCGTGAATGTCACTCAACAGCAGTGCGGGTAGCGCAGAGCCGATAGAGAGAAGCACAAATGGTGCGATAACCCGCAGTGGCAGGCCTGCTGTCGCGGCAGAGCCCTTGGGGGTGACGCGGAAATCAACCGCCGCCCCAGTCCACCAGTCCCGGAATGCGGTCAATGTGCCAACCAGAACCCACGGCCATCGGACGAGAGGATACAACGCGGCTTCCCAGCTGATGACCTTCGTAGTGCTTGGACGGCATAGCCCGTGACGAGCAAGTCGGATGATCAGGACAGTCAGTAGAAGAGCAGGTGGGACGGCATGTGCAATGAAGTCGGGATAAGTGACTCTTGCGAGGTTAACATCGAAAAACAGCGCGACCACCGGAACGGTGAACATGGCGAGGGAAGTAAACGAGAGGAGCGGGTACCAGAACTGACAGAAAAGAAACTGAAACTTGAGGTGCAATGGCAACTTGCCTAGCAGCTTTGGCGTATATTGGAGCAGAATAGTGACGAGGCTGCGCGACCACTGAAATTCTTGTGTGACGAGGTCGGCGAAATTGGCCGGACCGTCACCGTGGGCAATTGCATTCATCGCATGAACGCCCCGCCAGCCATGAGCCGCCATGAACAGCGTCGTCGAATGATCCTCGGCCAGTTCGGGGCCGAGCCCCCCAATGCTTTTTAATGCAGCAGTCCGCACCGCATAGTGTGATCCTATGCAAAGCGGTCTCAAGCGATTGCTGTAACCGGCCTGCATCGCGCCGTGCATCGGCGCTTCGATGTACAACCGGCTGCGGGCGGACCAGCTGTTTTCAGCGTTTTTGTCGCAAATACTTGGTGCGGACACATAACCCACGCTGGGGTCGATGAATGGCCTCAGCATCTCTTCGAGATAAGTGGGATCCGGTACGTGATCAGCGTCTAGCTGCGATACAAAATCGTAATTCTCATAACCAAAGTGATCGTAGAAGAAGGCGAGGTTTCCTTCCTTGCATCGCGTCCGGCGCGGCCATGTCGAGCGGTGGTATTCGTCTCGTCCCTTGCGCGATGAGATCCTGACCCCATTCGCTTCACACCATGCGACTGTCTCTGGTTGAGGGTCCTCATCAGCAAGCCAGGTATCATGCGGGTACGTCTGGCGGAGCATTGCCTCTAAGGTCTCGCGAACCACCTCGAATGGTTCGCTAGGCGCCTTCGTGACGACCATCGCGACCCTGTAGTTCTGTGGTACCGGAAGTCCGGGATTGGGAATCCTGCCGAAGTAAAAGACCGCAAAGAAATAGAGCGGGCAGAGAGAGAGCCACGCGAGAATAAACGTGCTGGCGATATAGCGCCCGAGTTCGATGATGTGGATGTCCTGCAGCCACCACAGCCAGAAGTCCCCTAGGGCTATCAGCCACAGAAAGCCTAGGATTCCGTACTCGACCCGCTGCTTGGCCGTAAGTGCGGGAACAAGAAGAGGGGTTGTCTCTTCCGGACTGATATGGAGCTGAGGTTTCACGACAGATGTTCGCTGGAGAGACGCGCCTGTTCAGACCGCAACCCGGAATCGGGGCGGCAACTCAATCCCGAAGAACGGCGCCGCGGTCCTGACGATTGTATCGACATCAGAGTACTTCGCACGGAAGCCCAGCTTCTGCTGAATCAAAAAAGGATCAGCATACAAGGCTGGAGGATCGCCAGGACGGCGCGGCCTGATTTCAGTCGGCACATCGTACCCGGTGATACGGCTGACAGCGTCCACGATCTCCCTCACGGACAAACCGCTGCCCGTGCCCACATTCAATGCCAGACTTTCTCCACCATCAAGGAGATGGCGCAGCGCCAAGATGTGGGCCGCAACCAAGTCGCACACGTGGATGTAATCACGGATGCATGTTCCGTCCGGTGTCTCGTAGTCATCGCCGAAGAGCTCGAACGTGGCGGCCCCGCCGGAGGCTGCTAGCAAAACCCGAGGAATAAGGTGCGTCTCGGGCGTATGACGCTCTCCCAAATCTCCGTCGAGATCGGCCCCGCATGCATTGAAGTAGCGCAGGGCGACATATCTCAGGTCGCACGAGGCTGCACAATCCGCCAGAAGCATTTCGCCGACTAGCTTGCTTCCACCGTAGGGATTAATGGGCTGCTGAACGGTTGACTCCCGGATTGGAAGCACCGCAGGCGCGCCGTAAGTGGCACAGCTGCTGGAGAAGATCAGGTTATTAACACCCTGCCTCTCGCAGACCCTTAGCAAGGTTGATGTACCCACAATATTGTTAAGGTAGTATTTCGCCGGATCAGAAACTGACTCCGCCACAGATGCACATGCCGCGAAGTGCATGACTGCAACGGGTTTGAAATGCCGGACGACAGCCTCAAGCCGCTGCGTGTCGAGAATGTCACCCGTGACGAGCGGCCCCCAACGGACAGCATCCGCGTGTCCGGTCGATAGGTTATCGTACGCAACGGGAACGTATCCTTGCGCGGCCAACTCCTTGCATGCGTGGCTTCCGATGAAGCCTGCTCCACCGGTCACCAGAATATACAAATTGGTCACGGAAACTCTACCTGGCTGATGCAGCGCTAAGGGGCTGAGGGATCTCTGTCGCGGCTTCGGCAGATGCGAAATAGTCGATTGTCTGGACTAAACCATCTTTGAGCGTGACGTGTGGAAGCCAACCCAAGACATCTTTTGCTTTCGTAATGTCTGGGCGGCGTTGACGGGGATCATCAATCGGTAAGTCGCAATACACGATCTGCGATTGTGAGCCAGTCATCTCAACAACAATCGAGGCGAGTTCTCCAATGGTGAACTCCCCTGGGTTTCCGAGGTTTACTGGTCCAGTGACCTCTTCTGGTGATGCCATGAGCCTCATGAGCCCTTCGACAAGATCCGACACATAGCAAAACGAGCGCGTTTGCGAGCCGGAGCCGTAGATGGTTATGTCTTCGCCTTTAAGAGCTTGCACAACGAAGTTAGACACAACACGACCGTCGTCCGGGCGCATACGTGGTCCATAAGTGTTGAAGATACGAGCCACTTTGATGCCGACGCCATACATTCTGGCATAATCGAAGAACAGGGACTCCGCACAGCGCTTCCCCTCGTCATAGCAGGCACGCGGCCCCGTGGGGTTGACGTTACCCCAATATATTTCAGGCTGAGGATGAACCGTAGGATCGCCGTAGACCTCCGATGTAGAAGCCTGGAGAATGCGTGCATTCGATGCTCGAGCGATCTCAAGAACGTTCAGAGCGCCTATAACGCAGGTTTTCGTCGTTTGAACCGGATCTGCTTGGTAGTGGGGAGGAGATGCAGGGCAGGCGAGATTGTAAATCTCGTCGAAGGACCCGGCGTCCAGAGGAAGCACGATGTCGTGGTCAAGAACCGAGAGGCGCTTATTTAAGAGCATCCCTCCGAGATTCTGGAGACTGCCGGTGCTGAAGTTGTCGACACAAACAACCTCATGCCCGAGTTCCAGGAGCTTTTCGATCAGATGAGAGCCTAAGAACCCTGCCCCGCCGGTGACTAAGATGCGCTTTGCCGAACCGTCGCGAACGATGCCTCGATCGGATAGAGATCCCGATGGGGCGCGCCATTGGAGGACACGGGAACGCTGTACATTTCCACCACTCATTGTGCCCCTCGGCGCGCTTTGGCGTATTGCTTGAACTCAGATGTCGCGAGGGAGGTAACCCTACCTCAGTAAGGCTCTTATACAGCGCGGGATCCAAATGTGTAAAATTTTATTTAATTTTGATTAAAATTCCCTTGCCTCAGGCAGACGCTAGCCATATTTAATTATCCATAGGGCTTAGCTTATGCCCACGGTATTCCAAAGCAGGTTTGGGTGGGTTATGCGTAGCGCGTTGGGTATTATGACAATAGGCATCGGTCTGGTCCTGAATTCGGTTGCTATGATACCAGCTCACGCAGCCCCTCAGCTTAGAAAATGCGCTTCGTCTGCTAAGCCACAAAATCGTTGCCAGTCATCTCACTTGCGCAATACCGGTGGAGACGTAACAACTCGGGTGACGAGTACGTCTCGATCGCTGCTATCGACTTCTCGTAAAAATAGATCGTTGACTGCTGTTGCACATCAGCGGCGTGCTCCTGACGTGACAGGTTCCCTACCGAGAACGGATAGCAAGGAGCGTGATCTTACCGTCTGGGAAGTGACGCAACTCTATAGCGATCGGACTTGGGTATGGTCGGAGGGCGGCGGCTATTTTGCGCCCGATGGAAGCTTCTATGCAGCGGTAGGATCAGACGCTCCCTCTTCCTATCTGGCACGCGGCAAGTGGCAGACCGGATCGAGTGGTGAGATGTGCTTCCAGGCTCTCTGGAACGGTCAGAGCGGCAAGAGTGTCGAGCGGACCTGCTTCTATCATAAGATGGATCAAGGAAAGATCCTTCAGAAGAAGGGCGACACTGGAACCTGGTATGTCTTCAAAGGCTCTCCAGGGCGCAAGTTCGAGTTCGATAAGGTTTTGCCGGGTGATCGTATGAAGTCGAAATTCGATGAGGTACGGGCGAAGTATCTCTACGGCATTCTCATGTAATCCCCGGCTCTGCGGCTCCAAATTGAGGGCATCGGCTGATCCGCCGCGATCACCATGCATGACGATAGTTACAAGCGAGTTCATCAGCGAAGGGATTGAGTCGATGCGGCATCAGTTTGGATTCTCTCAACTGCGGACGCTGATGGTTCTTGGGGCGGCCTGCCTTTCAGGAATGGCGATCGTATGTGCCGCAGATGCCAAGCCTGCCAAAGGAGCCGCCCCGGAGACGGGTGGCCGCCCAATGAACGCAGTTGAGCTTCGGAAGCTTTTCGGCGGAAAGACGTGGCTTTGGTCTAATGGCGGGGGCTACATGGATCCGAGCGGGCGCTTTTATGCGGCAGTAGGGAGCAAGCCCGCCACAGGGTCGTTTGCCAGGGGGACCTGGACGACGGACGACAACGGCAGAATGTGCTTCGCAGGACGCTGGAGAGTGCAGACCGGAAGCAAGTCTGCCAGAACTTGCTTCACCCATCGTGTAAAGGGTGCCGAAATCTACCAGCGCCGAGAGCCTGATGGAGCTTGGTATGTGTTCAAACATTCCGAGACACAACAGAGCGACGAATTCAACAAGATCGTAGCAGGCAACCGCATCTCCGAGCAGTTCGGCCAGGTCAGGGCAGCTGTGGCTTCACGATAATTTTTCGGCGCGCTTGGGAAGCTGGTTCGGTTTTTGCGTAAAGGATACAGTAATGCGACTCGAGATCGGACTTGCCGCACTTGCCTGTCTTTTGTTTGCCTCGAACATGCAGCGGAGCGCACAGGCAGATAGCGCAAGCACCGCTCCGAGACTTGGTGTCTACGATCCTCACAAGCTGCTCCGCGACGACGAGAGGTTTTCGCTGGAGCACACGTTTCTTTACTGGCAGAACTTCAAGCCGGAAGAGTACAGAACTCTTGCCAGCGATGCTGCGAGACGGGGCCGGCAGGTTATCGTGACCGTCGAGCCTTGGACGAGGGCGCCAAACTGGAAGGATGGATCCGAGACGCTCCTGACCGATGTCATCGCGGGTGAATTTGACCGCGAGATTTCAGCTATTTGTCACGAGATTGGAGCTTCTGGCGCTCCCGTGATGGTCAGCTGGGGACATGAGATGGACGAAACACAGGGTCGGTTCCCCTGGGCCAATAAGGATCCGGAGCTCTTCCAGAAAGCTTACCGGCATTTCGTGAACCAGTGCAGGCCTCATGCGCCGGAGGCTAGGTTTGGCTGGACCCCAAAGGGTGAAGCCACTCTGGCATCCTATTATCCAGGTGACGCCTACGTGGACTTCATTGGACTAACATTATTCGATCTTGAAGCGTGGAACATCGAACAGAACGACCATCGAACTTTCGCAGATAAGTTCGGAGCACTCCACGGACAGGTGGTCAATTATGGCAAGCCCATAGTTCTGGTTGAGTTTGGAGTCTCTGGTACGGAAAGCTACGAGGAGACGTGGCTTTCATGTGCACAGGAGAAACTGCGCAGGTTTCCGCAAGTCGAAGCGCTCGTTTATTTCAATGACCAAGAAACCTGGCATTGGCCTGAGCCGCACAAGCAGCCGGATTGGCGCATCACCGACAGCCGCAAACTTGGGTGCAAGCGCGAATTTTCCTCGCTGCGCTAGACCGGTCTCGGATCTGATCATCAGATAACGAAAATGTCTTTCGCGCTTAGAGCCAAGCCTTTCTTGAGCAGGGCAAATTCGATCGTCTTGTACTTGCTGCCCGAGCCGTCTGCATCATACGAGAGGTATCCGCTCTTCTTGTCGTAGATGATGTAGTCGTTCTTGTCCTTAGGCGCATTCGTTGCGAAAAACTTCTCATTCAGTGACTCCGGCGCGACCAATGAGCCTTTCTTTCCCAGCTTGGTGAAGATTTTGTTGTCGAGCCAAATGCTGTCCTCGGCGACCGTAAAATCCGTGATGGTGTCTAGATTCGCCTTTTTGTTCGGTTTGGTGTCGAAGGCAAACACATCCTCACCCGCTCCGCCCGTCAGCGTATCGTTGCCGGTTGAGCCCCAAAGCCGATCATTACCGCCCTTTCCCGACAGAACATCGTTGCCGGCACGACCCTTAAACTCATTGTGCTCCGAACCGCCTACCATCTTATCCTTTTTCGAAGTTCCCGTTTGGCTGATGAGAATGGGGGGGGCCTCGCCAAGTGTGCTCCGTCCGCTGTTCAAATCATCAAAAACTTGGCCGACCTTAGTAAGATTGCCCTTTTGGTCGAATAATCCGCTGTTGAGGTTCCATCCATCCCCACCCTCGTAGGCTGCGAACCATGCATGCTTCTCGATAAACGGAAGATCGTCCATCATATGGGCGCCTGCTAGAGCAAATGCCGCCTGCTCCTCTTCAGTGAATCGCCCCGGGTTGCTCCAGTCGGCCAGACACCATTCCGTCACCCAGATGGGCTTGTTGTACTGCTGATGAACAGCCTCAAGCCATGCTTTGAACTCTTTGACGTCCTTGCTTTGCGAGAAATAGTGAACGGCAATGAAGTCGACGCGGAGGGCCAACTTTTCGGCTTCGGCCATGAAACGACCAAGCCAAGAGTTTGCACCCAGGACGCCATGCTGTGTTGGGGCCGGAGAGCCAAGCCGCAGCCCTGTTGCTTCGAGCTGTGACCATAAGGCGACGGCCTGTTCCACGGACATGTTCGCTTGATACAGATCATCTGGCTCATTGAAGCCCAGAAGAGTTGTGGCACCTAAAGTCTTTGCTTGTGCGATTGCCTTCAGGTTAAGAGCGGCGCCACCCCAAACCATCGGGGCGTAGCTTGCCTGCTCGGGTGTCTCGTCAACATCCCACAGGGCGCGCTCGTCCCAGTTGTAATACCAATTGAACTTTGCACGATCTACATCGTTGAGAGCTGTGCCGAGACTATCCTTATCCCAGAGTCCAATACCGATCTTCTCCGGATTGTCGATCCTGTACGGAAGATTGCTGGTGGACATGGCAGCTCACTCTCAACTACTGGCAGCTTTGATGGTTAAGGAAAGTAACAGTACGGACGCGCCAAGCACGATGTAAGGTCTACTTCCTCTCGCCACCCATTATGTATTGAACTCGGCGGACCAGCCGATGACTGACCTGCGACGGCCTTCATCCCGATTATTGGAATTTGCTTGTCATTCAGATGAGAGCAAAAACTAATCTTAGGACTGGTCCGTTATGATCACCCTAGATGCTCTCTTCAGGGAACAAAATTCAGCTAGATGCCATAGGCCGGATGGCCTACTCTCGGCCATAAGGCTCAATTCCACCCCAGCAACCAATCCGCCGCCACTTGGGTACAGGTTATAACTTATCTGGGAGGCAACTACAGAGCGGCCATCGTCGATAGCCTTTAGGTCGCCCCTACTCATGAGACCTCTCCACACTGCTACACTTCAGCATTCTGGAATTGTCAGCTAAGGTTACGCAAATTGACCAGTAGGTCGTCCTGTGAACAGATCAAGCATGCTTAAGGTCGCCCTGCAGTTCTCAAGGGCTTCTTCGTCGACAGCCTTAGCAGCTAAGTCGGTAGCTAACCCTTCGTAGAAGGAGTCCAGCGCCTCGAGGAGTTTTTGGCCTTTCGCGGTCAACCTAATAAGAACGAGCCGACGATCATTCTCTGATCGAGACTGGTCGATGTAGCCATTTTCCGTAAGGCGCTTCAAGTTATACGATATATTAGTGCCTTGATAACAGCCCCGGATCATTAGGTCTTTAGCTGTAACCTCCTGAGACCCAATGTTGAGCAGGATCATCGCCTGGACCGCATTAACATCCTGGATCTTCAATTGCGTGAGCTCAGCCTGCAATCTATCGAGGGTCCGGCGATGAAGCCGTTCCGCAAGTGCAATCACAGCAAGATATTCTTGCTTCATGTACTCTTCCTGAATCCAAACTAGAAAGCGGCTCATCTGTTCAACATAACTGCTAGCTGCATCTCGTCGTGAATTACATACCAAATTCGCAGTTCACTGTGCTGTAACGCACTCTGGAGATTGCCAGCTAACCGAAACACAACGAGCGTTGGTCGTCGCTCTTCACGTCAGCATATTCCGCTCTTTCTTCTTTATGCCGAAGCTAAGAGATCTCTGCAACGGCCTCTCACCGCAGCGCCGTAATAACGGAATGGGAGCCTCTCCGACCAATCGTATGAATTAGCACGTTGTAATATTATACTACGCCTGATCTCGGTTCATTACCTAGATCCTCTATCGCGTCCTCTTCCTTCAAAGTCACACATCCCAACGAATGCATAGAAATCAGCACGTCACCAGGGCTGCTCATCGCCGAAATCACCATACGTAAATCTTAAGCCAAACGGCTAAGGTAAGCGCAGCGGTAACCCCTCTTGGCTAGGCTTAAAGGCTGCTATGGACCACCAGGTTGTTGGAGGTCTGTCGCAACATGAAGCCGAGTAGTGCAATGCCGTGCAGGTCGGCGAGCGTTTGAGCTAAATGCTCATAATCGCGCACCAGACCCCAAAAGCCTGACTCCCAGTCCAAGATTCGCTTGACCATCCGGCGCCGGGCAGCAGCACAATGCCAGGTTGGCCGGAGACAGTTTGACCATCTCTAGCGCGATCCCATGCGCGCGCGCCGCGGCTGCAGGTTTCACGCGCGTATGGCCCTGATCAACAAAAGCGAGATCAACAATCTCATTGGTGACAACCTCCACGAGCCAGGTGCCCCGCCCAAGCGCGATCAACCGTCGTGGCGGGGGTGACATGCCGGCTAAGAGGTGACCGAGCGTTTCGACTGCCAGGTGCAGGAGAGTCTAGGGAGAGTGCGGATGAAGGCTCAATGCGGGAGGCCCCAACACCAAATTACGAGGCTGAAAGAGGTGCAGTTTTCATTTCAGCTGGTCGAAGCTCGTCAATGCAGCGCGAGATTGAGCGGAACGGACCAGAGAAGGCATCCTTCCGCATTGACAACATTCAGCTGCCATCCGCGCCAATCCTCAACAATGCCACGAGGCTCCCGCTGCAACTCAGTCATAGCCATGATTGCCTGAGCCTTAGCATTCTCAAAATCAGAGACTTCGATGCCCTCGTCATCGATCAACTCACCATGATCGTGAACCAGGTGGAAGTAGCAGCGCATCCTGAGTCCCCGACGCAAAGCACTTAGTTGGAGATTGCTAGCCCATCAGCAGTAAATAGGGAATGGCAGATTTAGCTCGATAGGCAAAAGTTTGGGTTCCGTTGCAAACCCTGACATAGGTCACACGCGAACCGGAATGGGCCTCAGGTCAGGCGGCTGTTCTGAAGAGAGCTGCAATGAAGTCGGGCTGCGTGCCCATGTGATTCGCTGGCACACCTACAACCTGTCCCTTGCGGATCATCGCCATCGCCTCAAACCCGGCAATCGTCTGCGAGGCAGACGCGAAGCTCTTGAAACCCAGCCCAGGACGAACCAGTCGTTTGATGCGCCGGTGATCCTGCTCGACGATGTTATTCAGACATTTCACCTGCCGTAGTTTGGCGAAACGCCAGAGCTCTCCGGCACGTTTCATCGCCTTCGTCGCGATCGGATTGGCGGCATTCTTGCCGACCGTGATCGTCCGCGGATTGACCGTATGTGACTGCTTCAAGGCTCTGCGGAAGAAACGCAGGGTCGCAGCCGCATCCCGCTTGGGCGAGAGCAGGAAATCGATCGTCTGCCCGACAGCATCGACTGCGCGGTAGAGATGGACCCACTGACCCTTCACCCGAATGTAAGTCTCGTCTACTCTCCAGGAGCCATTTGTCCTCCGCAGGTGCGGACGGATGCGCTTGTCCAGTTTGGGAGCGTAAGCCTGGATCCACCGAAACAGGGTCGTATGGTCCACATGCACACCTCGATCAGCGAGCATGTGCTCAAGATCGCGATATCTGATTGGGAACTGAAGATACCAGCGGACTGCCCACAGGATGATCTCTGCCGTGAATTGCCGAACCTTGAACCGGTTCTTGTTACCTTGCATCACCGTCAGCCCCTCTCAGCCTCATCCTGTCGTAGCTCAGGCCGGGCAAGCTTCAAAGCTGCAACAGAACCGACCGCAATGGCCTGAAGGGCACAACGAGTGAGGTTGAATTCAAGCGGTTGATCAAAGCGCCGCCAGCGGGTGCCCCACGGTCGTTCTTGCTCGCCTGGCCACGACGGAGGACTTGGCTTTCCACCCATCGGGCCACCCGCCGGCTGTCGCGCTTATTTGGACTACGCTATGACGGCCCGTCGATCGGACGAAGTTAGGGCTAACTGAGGGTAGAGCGAGCCTCAAATCACTCATGAATGCTCATTTCGTCATGCTTGTGGCGAGATCGGCTCCGAAAGGGCCTGGTCTCTTGGACCAGCTCTAGAGCAAACATTTCTCTTTCGGCGCCGCAACAATGTCTGCTCTTAAGCGCCTAAGCAGACCAAGCGCTTACTTCCGAGAAGTGCCAGGAGCCGACGTTCGCGTAGAGAATGTTCAGGTGCCGCTTGGGAAATTGATTGCCGCGAATAAATTCATGGTAATCGAGACTCACCCATGAGCGTGATTTGACGTCGTTCCAACGACCGTGTGGCCAATCCGAATTTTGCTCGCGGCCATTCCGACGAGTGTAGAGTTGATGGTGAGGAGCACCACAATATCCTCACTCAAGGCATCCTCGCAAATATCCAATCGCGCGGGCTGCAGATGATGGTCCGTCCGGTTCATAGATGAACGGCTCAACCCCGAGAAACCCGCTATATCCCTTCTCGCGAAGAGCTTGCAGGATTGGCTTGAATTGGAGGCTGCCCTGGCCCGGGCCTCGCCGGTTCGGATCGTTCAAGTGAACATGGGCGATCAGACCACTTGGGAGCCATGTCGATAGTAATCTGGCTGGGTCGCCGTCTCTCCCGCGCATTGCTGCCGCGCAATCGATCATCGTGCGAAGGGCTGGAATATTGATCTGCCTGACAAGGTCGGCGGCTTCTGCGACGCTCGTCACGAAGTTTGTCTCATCCGGTGCGAGCGGCTCTATGCAATAGACTACACCGGCGGTCGATGCATGTTCACCGGCTGCCGCAAAGCACTCAGCACCAAAAGCGCGCTGCTCGCGCTCATGTTCTGTGATCAGCTCGCGCTGACGAGGCGAGCCGTGCACGAGATAGTGCCCGCCGAGGTCTGCACAGAGATCGATCAGACGCCGCATCACATCCACCGTGCGTTGTCGGACCGGGGCATCGCGGCTCGTGATCGACAAGTTCTCCGGTTTCATCAAGAGCCAATGCAACCCCGTGATTCCGATGCCTTCGCGCGAGGCGATTGAGCGCAACTCGGCGATACAGGCCGGTGCCAGACGGTGCGGCTCATCACCGAGAGTAAAAGGAGCGATCTCGAGCCCATCGTATCCGAGCTCACGCGCAAGAGCGCATTGCTGAGGAAACGGCAAGTGTCGCACGACTTCGTTGCAAAGGGACATACGCATTAGCTCAGACGGCTCCTGGTCTTGTACCCGGCTTCTCAAGCCTAGTTTTGACCCAAGCCGTCGCACGACCCACAGCGGGGACATTCGATATGAACGTGTAGATCACAAGAAGGGCTAGGATGGCACTGATCGGGCGTGTGAAGAAAGGAGTCATATCTCCGTCGCTCAGAGTGAGAGCACGCCGAAGGCTCTTGTCCAGAATATCGCCCAGCACAATCCCCAAGACGAACGGAGCGATCGGGTAGCCATGCCGGCGCATGAGGAAAGCAAGCGTGCCGAAGCCGAGCATGACCCAGACGTCGAAAAGGCGTGACGACAACGAAAAGGCTCCCACAGTGCAGAGGACAAAGATGATCGGCATCAGGATCGTCCGTGGCACCCGCAGCACGAGAAGAAGGGGACGAATAAAAAACAGACCGAAGAAGAGGATGCCGATCGTCGCAATCAGTACCATCGCCACGACTTGGTAGATAAAGTCGGGATTGTTCACCATCAGCATCGGGCCGGGCTGAATGCCGTGAATGATCATGGCGGCGAGGAGCACGGCACTTGGTGCCGAGCCCGGGATTGCGAGTGCCAGTGCAGGGATCAGTGCGCCGGGAACGGAAGCGTTGTCGCCGGTTTCGGCTGCCATGAGCCCCTCGACAGAGCCATTCCCATATTCCTCCGGCTTCCGGCTCAGCCGCTTTGCGGTCGCGTAGGATGTCCAGGCCGCCATATCCTCACCAACTCCCGGCAGGATCCCGACCCATACGCCGATGGTGCCGGACCGCAGGATCGTCTTCCAATGCCGCAGCACGTCCACGATACGGGGCAGCGCGGTGTCGAAGCTCATGATCTTGGGCCGCGTTCCACGCTCTGCCATAATGGTCAGGATTTCGGAGAAGCCGAACGCTCCGACGAGAACGGGGATCAGCTGAAAGCCGCCGGCGAGATCGGTATTGCCAAAGCTGAAACGCGGATAAGCGTAGAGGCCCTCCTGCCCGATACAGGCGACAAACAGTCCGAGCGCACCTGCAAGCCAGCCCTTGATTGGATCTGCGGTAACGACATTCCCGGACATGACAACTCCGAGCAGTGCGAGCCAAAAAAACTCGTACGCACCGAAGCTGAGCGCAAACTCCCCCAGGAGAGGCGTGAACAGGGCGAGGCAGAGCATACCGAAGAAAGAGCCCAGCACGGAACCGGCCGTGGCGATCCCCATGGCCCGCCCTGCCTCTCCTTTGCGGGCCAAAGCGTATCCGTCCAGGCAGGCGGCGGCATTGGCGGCCGTGCCTGGAATGTTAAGCAGGATCGCTGTCCGGCTCCCGCCGTAGATCGCGCCGTTATAGGCACAGATCAAAATGAGGATCGCTACCGACGGGTCGAGCTTGAGGGTCAGCGTGGTCAGCAGTGTGATCGCGAGGGTCGCGCTCAGGCCGGGCATTGCCCCCATGAGCAGACCAACAAGCGTGGCGCCTAACGCCAGGGCCAGCGTCGCCGGCGTAAGGAAACCGGCAACTGCTTGGCTGAAGAAGATGAGTCCGTCAAACATTGCGGTTATGGAAGCCGGATAAGAAAGAGGTTCTGGAAAAGATAGGTCACGGCGGCCGAGGTGGCCGTCGCGATCAGTGCAGCCTCAATGGAGCGGCGTAAGAAGGAGCGCCCCTCGATCCGGTGGCGGTCCTCCAGAACGAGGATGTGGACGAACACGAACCCTGCGGCGAGAAGCCAGAATGGCAGGCCGCGGCCGAGCAGGATGCCCGCGAAGGCGATGCAGAGCGCCCAGCTTGCAAGCAACCGTTTCCAGTTGGTACCGGCCTCCTCGGTCGGGGCGACGCCGATTGCCGACGCCGCCCGGCCGATTTCACGGCGCGATATGAGAACAAGGGCCATGACCATCATGCCCAATCCAAGGAGGCCCGGCAGGAGGCCGGGTGCCGTGAGTGGATTGATGTTCTGTGAGGCAAGCCGGTCCATGGTCCAAGAACCATAGAATACGGCTGTCCCGAAAACGAACCAGATCACTCCGGCGATGCGGTCCCCGTTCATTGGGCACGGGCCATCAGGGGCGCTGGATCCCGACGGTGTCCGGTGAGACCTTGGCTTTGCCAGCGTCAAACAGGAGCCAAGCGTTGGCGCGCACAACAGGCATAGACTGCTCCACAGCTGCCGCACCAAAGGCCGGAGCAAAGAGCGCGCCCCGCTCTCGGGCATAGCTCTTGAGCTTTTCCGAGTTCGTGATCTTCTCGCGCCAGATCTGGTCGAGGGTCTCCACGACGGGCTGGGGCACGCCTTTCGGGACGAAGATCCCGAAGTAGCTTGTGGGCGGACGCAGATTCGACAGGGTCTCGGTGACGGGCGGTATAGTGCCGTAGCCCGTGAGTTCGAGGGGCTTGTCGGAGAACGCTGCCAACGGCCGCAGACGCTTGCCGCGGATCATTTCCGCTTGTTCCGTAGCAAGCTGGGTCGTTGCTTCGACCTCTCCTGCGACTGCCGCGACCACCGCCGGATTCCCACCATCATAGGCCACATGCTTGTAGGTTGCGCCGGCCGCCTTAGTGATGGCCTCCGCTGCATTGTGACTGGCCGACGCGGCACCGCCGGTCGAGATCGTAACGCTGTTGGGCTTTGCCTTCATGGCGGAGACCAGTTCCGCAAGCGTCTTGTAGGGTGCATTCGGGTTAACGCTGATGACCGGAACATTCGCAACGGTAAGATACACGTTCCATTGCGAAAGATCGGTGTCGAACATGCCGAGGACTTTATAGACCCCCAGGTCCTGCACGGCTCCCGCTGTCAACGTGTAACCGTCTTTCGCCGCCTCGAAGGCGTTTTTCGTGCCGATGGAGCCGGAGGCTCCGGGTTGGTTCACGACGACGACTTTCTGCCCGAGGGCCTCCTCGATTTCGCTTGCCGTGATCCGCGTGACCTGGTCGGTGGCGCCGCCCGGGGCCCATGGCACGATGATCGTAATCGGCCGATCCGGCTTCCATGGATAGTTCTGCGCTTGTGCGGGCGCCGTGAGGCCTACAGCAACGGCCGCAGCGAGTAGAGTTCGTATCAACATCGTTCATCCTCCCTCACATGGGCAGGTACAGCCTGCCCTTTGTCTTGCAGGCCCCGATTGGGGAGACCTGCTGAAGTTTCTCAACCGAGGGCCTGTCGAGGCGCAGTGTCCGCCCGACCTCGCCCCACGGTCAATATCTCCTCAATGAGCTGCTGCGTGGCCAAAGCCTCCTCGCCGGTCACGACCGGGTCTCGGTCTGATCGCACCGCGTCGAGAAAGTCAGCAATCAGCAGGCAATGGGCATCGATTGGGAAGTCCATGATGTTCGCACCACCACCAGTCCTGGCGTCGGCTTCGACGCGCTCCTCCCGTCCGTCCAGCCAGATAACTTCCAAGCCCGCACCGACCAGTTTCGCTGTTCCGAGAGTGCCGACGATGCTGATCGTCTCAGGTGCGCCATGGGGCATAGCGGTCGTGGCCATTAGGCTTGCTGGCGCTCCGTTCGGAAGCCGCAGCAAGGCCGAGGCATAGTCCTCGGTCTCCATGCGGTGCAGAGCCGTTGTCGTGACCTGGGCCGCCTCCACGGTGCAACCGCCAACCAAGGATCGGAACAGATCGATCGTGTGAATCGCCTGGGTGAGCAGCACCCCTCCCCCATCGCGGGCAAGCGTGCCGCGGCCGGGCTCGTCGTAGTAGCTCTGCGGCCGCCACCAGGGCACCGTCATGGAAGCCAGTTCGATCGTGCCCAGTTTCCCTTGAGCGAGAAGCTCACGCAGACGAATGGCTCCTGGACGGAAACGGTGTTGCAGGACGACACCGAGCCGCCGCTGCGCGCGTCGAGCGCTCACGACCAGTTCCTTGGCACGATCAAGCGAGACCTCAAGCGGCTTCTCGAGCAAGACGTGCCGACCCGCTCGAAAGCATCGCTCTGCCACTTCGAGATGTGCATTGGGCGGGGTCAGGACGATGATCGCCTCAACGGCAGGATCGGCAATCGCTGCATCCAGATCAGTCGTCACAGGAAAAGGGTATTGCGTAGCAAAAGCCTCGAGCCGCGCGGCGCTTCGTCCAACGGCCCACCGCACGTCGACTTGCTCGTGCAGCTCCATCAGACTAGCGGCATGGGGTTGGGATGCAGGGCCAAGACCTACGAGAGCAATACCGATCCGCCTCATCTGTCTCCTCCCGGACTGATCAAGCGAGCACGGCTCTGAGCTTCGAGCGCAAGCCGGCTGACTGTGAACACATGCGCCTGGGACACGGCCGTTTCGGTCCGGTCTTGGACATCGGCGACGAAGCGCTTGAAATAAGTCAGGGGCTCGCCACTGCAATCGATATGACGAGTCCCATGTCGGTCGGCGAGGAAGAGGTGGTCCGTGCCTGAACGTCCCTCGATATCGACATACTTGCGCAGCTCAATTGTGCCGCGGGTGCCCAGAATGATCAGACGCCCGTCGCCCCAGGTCGGCAAGCCGTCGGGGGTAAACCAGTCAACCCGCACGTAGCCGGACGCCCGCTCACTCCGGAGCAAAACCTCACCAAAATCCTGAAATTCGGCGGCTGTCTCCGTGCCGAAATGGCCGATTGCCGCCGAAACGATCTCGGCGTCCTCGGAACTTGTGAAGGTAAGGAACTGATCAATCTGGTGAGAGGCGATATCGACCAGAATGCCGCCGAACTGGCTGGCATCGAAGAACCATGCCGGACGGATTGCTTTGTTGAGGCGGTGCGGACCGAGCCCGACGGTCTGGACAACCTCGCCGATCACGTCGTCCCGGATCAGGCGAAGCGCCACTTCCGTTGAGGGCACGACGAAACGCTCGGAAAAGCAGATCGAGAAGATCCGTCCGGTGTCCGTGACTGTGCTACGGACTTCCTCGAGCTGCTGAAAGGACGTGATCCCTGGCTTGTCGACCATCACGTCCTTACCCGCCCGCATCGCCGCAACGGCAATCGCAGCGCGCTCACTAGGGATTGCGGCCGAGCAGATGATGTCGATGGAGGGATCCGCCAGCAACGTCTCTCGGTGGGCTTGGGCAAGCTCAGGGAAACGTTCTCGAAAACCTGCAAGAACTCTCGGATCCGAGGTCGTCGGGTCGAAGCCAACACAATTCGCTCCGGCATCGATTAACCCGCCGACGAGGTGGTAGATATGTCGATGATCGAGACCTATTGCCGCGAAGCGCATGGATATTATCCTTACCGTACGATAATACTCGAAGTTGCTGAAGCGCAACCGAGGAATTGATGACGGAAGTCATATTTTGAGCCGATCACCTCGTTTACCATGTTCTGGTTCTCCTTGGGATCCATCAGCTGCACTAGCAGACACAGAAGGACCTGCCGCTCGTCATCGGAGAGGGTGAAGATACTCTCCAGTTTTCGGATGAGAGGATTGTGCTCGGATGGAAAGATGGCACCACGACCACGCTCTTCCTGTTGCCCACAGCGGGCAAAGCGTTTCGGTCCAAGAAATACGTTTGACCGATATTCATGCGCTACAGTCAAGAATACCTTCCGGCTAGGTTCCCATTACCTGATTGACGTGATGGACAAGAATCTCGACAAAGGCAGCGTCGTTGATGTGGTGTGGAACACGTATGATCTGATGTATATCTGACACCTGAAAAGCCTTCTCGAGACTCGTAAACAGTGCTTCATCTGCCGCAGGATCGAAGAAGGGTTCCCCTGGGGCATCAAGCATGGACAATCCACCCTCCGGGAGCAGTAAACGCACGGGAGCCTGAGATTGGTTCAGCTTCCCCGCTAGCCACTCGCCGATGACTACCATCTCATCCGCTGACGTCCGCATCAGGGTGACATGGGCATTGTGTGAGTGGAGGAGACGTCCGCGATAGTGTTCCGGGATGGTATCCACGGCCCAGAAGTTTACCATGTCCAATGCGCCGCACGAAGCGACCCACGGTACGCCTGCACGAGCCGCGGCCTCAAAGCGGTTCGGGCCGGCGCTACAGACGCCTCCGAACAGATAGTCGGCCGCCTCCGTGGTCGTGACATCCACAACTCCCCGGAACATCCCCGAAGCCGTGAGAGCTTCCAGCGCCCGCCCTCCAGGACCGTTGGCGTGAAACACCTGACAGTCAAACCTGCTGGCTAGGGCGGCCGTCAGTTGTTGAACACAGGGCGTGGTCACGCCGAACATGCTGATCCCCAGCGACGGCTTGTCATCATCGGGCTGAGCAGCGTTTCGCACCATCATTCCGGCAAGCGCATGAGCGGCATTGCCCAGGACGACGCGCGATACGCGGTTCAATCCTGCGATGTCCGTTACCGGGAACATCATCATGATGTCGCTGACGCCGATGAAACGTGAGATATCGCCCGATGCCAATGTCGAGACCATGACCTTCGGCAAGCCGATCGGAAGGCATTGCATCGCGGGTGTGATGATCGCGGTCCCGCCGGATCCGCCGAGGCCGATGATGCCGCCGACATCCGAGCAGGCTTGCAAGTAGGCCTGAAACGCGTCTCTCATCGCATTGACTGCGGCGCCGCGTTCGCCTGCCTTGAAGACGGCATCAACTCCGCCCGGATGACAGGAAGCAACCATCTCGGCAGATACGTCCGCATCTGCCGAGATGAACTTGGTTCCGACATCCACCAGAACCGTCGGAACCCCCACATCTTGCAGCAAGGCGCCTACGTAACGGAGTTCTTCAGCCTTCGTGTCGAATGTGCCGACGACATAGGCGCGTCCTTTGTTCGGAGACGCGCTCATGAGGCACTGCGCCGCCTCGCTTTGGCGACTTCCGTAGCCCCCTCGAAGGCGAAGCGGAATGTATCCGTCACCCGCGCCACGAGGTCTGCCTCCTGATCGGCAGGAGTATTGAACTCGGCCCACCACTCCCCAAAAGTCTGCTGGCTTTCCGTGACAGAGCGAAGGCGCATCTCTGACACGTAGTTCAACAGGGGAACCGATGCTTCAATAATCGTATAGCAGCAAAGATAGTCACGATCAGACAGGCTCAACAACTGCTCGCGGATATAGTCGTCTCCCTCCTTAGTCTTGAAGTTGCGGACACAACCGATCCTGTCAGCCGGCCAGTCATTCTCGATATAGCTGTCCTTGAAGAACCGATGGTACACCGGCAAGGCGTTGAAATCTCGCAGAACACTCCACGCTTCCTCAACGGTGACGTCCATCACTGCGCTTACATAGACGCGGAGCATGAAGCCTTCTCCTTTTGGCCGGGTTCGATGGAAAGGTTCTTAAACGTGCGAATGTGCTCCGTGAGGGCGATTTCGGTTGGAAGGCGCTCCATACTGCTGGCACCGTAGAAGCCATTGCAGTGCTCACTGTTCTCAAGAACATAGATGACATCCTGAGGGGTCGCGATGGGTCCACCATGCGCAATCACCACGACGTCTTTGCGAACCTTCCGGGCAGCCTCGGCCCACTCGTCGATCAATGCCACAGATTGCTCGAGGGTCTTCGACGTCGTTGCTCCGATCGTTCCCCCGACCGTGACGCCCATATGCGGCACGATCAGATCGGCCCCGGCTTTGGTCATCTCGACGGCCTCGTCAGCGCTGAAAACATAGGGCGTTGTAAGGAGATCAAGCTCATGGGCCTGGCGGATCATGTCGATCTCCGATGCGAACTGGATTCCGGTCTCCTCCAAACTGATCCGAAATGTGCCGTCGATAATCCCAACGGTGGGGAAATTCTGGACCCCTGAGAAGCCCAATTCCTTGAGTTCTTTCAGGAGCACGGGCATGATTGCAAAAGGGTCAGTTCCATTCACGCCTGCTATGACTGGCGTGTGCCGGACGACAGGGAGGATCTCGCCAGCCATTTCCTTGACGATCTGGTTTGCATTGCCATAGGCGAGCAGTCCTGCTGACGAAGCGCGACCGGCCATCCGGTACCGCCCGGAATTATAAACGATGATAAGGTCGATCCCTCCAGCCTCTTCACATTTTGCCGAAATTCCGGTTCCGGCTCCGCCGCCGATGATCGGCTCGCCTCGCCGGACCATCTCCTGGAAGCGTTCGACTAGAGTTCTGCGCTCAAACCGGGCCATATTCTATCCTAAGAATGAGTGTCTGGATTCCGCCCTCACTTGTCTCGAGGTGAGAGCCGGTTCGAGATGCCGCGCTCCAGTGGATCCGGAGCGCGGCACCTCTTTCGTCAGGATTTGTTCACAAGGTAGCACTTGCTCTGGTCGAGAGGCTGGAAAGCCCGTTCGGCCGGAATTGTATTGACCAGTTTGAGATAATCCCAGGGATACTTCGACTCCGAAGGGGCCTTTACCCTCCAGAGATACATGTCGTGAACCATGCGCCCATCAACCCGGATCTTTCCATTCTTGGCGAAGAAGTCGTTGATCGGCATCTCCCGCATCTTGGCCGAAACGGCGTCCGGCTCGTCCGTGCCGGCGGCTTGCACGGCCTTCAGGTAGTGCATGGTCGAGGAATAGTCCGCGGCCTGGCTCATGTTGGGCATATTGCCGACACGCTCGAAATAGCGCTTCGCGAAAGATCTGGTTTCCTCGTTCATGTCCCAGTACCAGGCATTCGTGAGCAGGAGCCCTTGGGCCGTATCGAGGCCGAGCGCGTGAATGTCGTTGAGCCACAACAGGAGAGCGGCAAGGCTCTGATCCTTCGTGATCCCGAATTCCGCCGCCGCCTTGATCGCGTTGATTGCATCTCCGCCGGTCGACGCGATGCCGACGATCTTCGCTTTGGAGGCCTGTGCCTGCAGGACGAAAGAAGAGAAGTCCGTGGTGTTCAGCGGGTGTCTCGCAGCTCCGATCACGCGCCCTCCGGAAGCTCGGACCACCTCGGAAACCTGCTGCTCGAGCCCGATGCCGAACGCAAAGTCAACGGTGAGAAAGAACCAGCTGTCGCCGCCTTGCTCGACGACAGCCTTGCCGGTGCCGTGAGCAAGCGAATAGGCGTCATATGCATAATGCACTGCATAGGGCGAGCACACTTGGTTCGTGATGCCCATATTCGACGAGCCGTTAACGATGATATGCCGCTTCTGATCCTTTGCGAGCGTAGCAACCGACAATGCAACGGCAGAATTGGAAAGATCGGCGATCAAGTCGACGCCGCCCGTATCGAACCACTGACGAGCAGTCGCCGAGCCGATATCCGGTTTGTTCTGGTGATCGGCAAAGATGACATCGATAGGTTTGCCGAGAATGGTGCCGCCAAAGTCTTCGGCCGCCATTTTGACAGCTTCAACGGCACCTTTTCCGGCTAAGTCGGAATAGACACCGCTCATATCGGTTAAAACGCCGATCCTAACCACATTGTCGGAGATAACGTTTTGTTGCGCTGTTGCGGCCGTTACTGCCAGCGGCACAAGCAGTGAAGCCGAAAGGACACTCTTGAGAGTTGCGATCATCGTTTCCTCCATGTTGATTTTTGTTATCTTGGGTGGAAGTCTGACAGTCGAGAAACCCTGAGGCCATGGTCGTAGCGCACGAGAAGCTACTCGAAACACACATCATCGGCGCCAAGACGCAACAGTGGACAGTACGCGACGACGTTTGTCCGCTTCTCCGCCAGCGGCACATCGCGCATGTGGGGGTCGGAGACGCGGCCCCGCCCTATCGCATCGTCAGAACCAAGCTGAGCGGCGCCTACCTGCACGGATCGCTGGGTGGGGAAGGACGCATGCTGCTCGACGGGCGCTGGCGGCCGCATCGAACGGGAATGACCACTTTCGCGCCCGCCCACGTGCTGCATGCCTTTCACGCGATACCGTCGCGGCGGTGGCAGTATTGCTGGGTGCGCTTCACACCCTCATCGCCCTTCTCAATGATCGGCGCGGTGGCTCCGCTCATGGCCCGCTTCAACCCGGAGCCGCTCCGGCACGCCATCATGGGTCTTGTTCACGAGGTGGAAGGCGCTCGCGATATCGGCACATGCGGCCTCTGGATCGATCTCATCGAGCGTTATGTGGACCTGTTCATGGAGCCGTGGCGCC
The DNA here is from genome assembly GCF_000739015.1 of Microvirga sp. BSC39. Lineage (GTDB taxonomy): Bacteria > Pseudomonadota > Alphaproteobacteria > Rhizobiales > Beijerinckiaceae > Microvirga. Next base: position 1,425 of record NZ_JPUG01000007.1, on the reverse strand, counting down.
GGGAAAAGCGCCTACTGTCTCTATGGAATATCGTACAACAGGATCTCTCGCGTGATTGGACACTCGGTGAACTCGCCAGTCTAGCCAGCATGAGCAGCGAGCACCTGCGCCGCCTGTGCCACCGGAGCCTCGGACGGAGTCCAATCCACCAATTGGCGGTCCTGAGGATTCAGCATGCGGCACACCTCCTGGCGACGACGGATGCAAAAATCGAGGTAATTGCAAACCAGGTTGGCTATGAAAACCCGTTTGCTTTCTCGAATAAGTTTCAGCAGATCACAGGCATCAGACCCTCTCAATTCCGTAAGCACAAACATCGTAATTTTGTGTAGATGCAAGATTATCAATTCTAACTTTAGTTTACCCTTACGCTCTCACAAGGCCTTGCCTTAGGATGAAAAGCAATTCGGCTGTTGCAATTGATATGTCCAAGGCCAATATACGCATTCTTTACCTCGCAGCTTCCGAATGCCTGAGGCAAGGACTGAAGGACTGCTTTGGGTCAATTCGTGAGCTTTAGAGCCTGTTTGAGAATGTCGCAGTGGGTTAGATTGGGCTAGTCTTGAGTCCACATGAGCCGGATGTGGACCAAAGAGCATCGTGAGCGCCAGAAGGCCTTTGAGCGGCAGCGCTACCCGACCGACCTGACCGATGAGGAATGGCAGCGGATCAGGCCGATCCTGCCTCAACCCACCCGGCGTGGCCGCAAGCCCAAGGTGGATCTGCGCGAGATCCTCAACGCCATCCGCTATCTGGCTCGCACCGGCTGCGGCTGGCGCATGCTGCCGCATGAGTTCGGGCCGTGGCAGACGGTGTATTGGTGGTTCCGGCGCTTTGTCCGCCGCCTGCTGTTCCAGACCCTGCACGATGTCGCTCTCATGCTGGACCGCGAGCGCTCAGGCCGGGAGGCGAGCCCGACGGCTGGCGTGATCGACAGCCAGACGGTCAAAGCGCCTGCAGCCCCGGGCGGAGGCGGCTATGACGCGGCCAAGAAGGTGAAGGGCCGCAAGCGGCACATTGCAGTGGACACAGACGGGCGCCTGCTCATGGTCAACCTCACAACCGCCGACATCCAGGATGCTCAAGGGGCCGAGCAAATCATCAAGGCCGTGCGTCAGCGCTGGCCGTGGCTCAAGCACCTGTTTGCCGATGGGGCCTACGACCGTGGGCGGCTGATGAGCGAGGCGGCTTACCGGGATTTCGTGATCGAGATCGTACGCAAGCTGCCCGACCAGCAGGGTTTCCAAGCACTGCCACGCCGGTGGGTTGTGGAGAGAACATTCGGCTGGATGACGCGCTGGCGCCGGCTGGTGCGCGACTACGAAGAGCACTGCGACGTCTCCGAGGCTATGATCGGAGTGGCCATGAGCAGCCTCATGCTCCGCCGCATCGCTCATCCGTAGCAATTCTCAAACGGGCACTAAG
>NZ_JPUG01000006.1 GCF_000739015.1 Microvirga sp. BSC39 | reverse complement strand
GCCGGTCCACATGGACGACATCACCCTGTTCATGATGCGGCGCGGCTTTCGCGAGGAGACCCACTTTGCGTTCTCCTACACGCCCGTTCGGGATCACACCGGTGAAGTCGCCGGCTTCTTCTGCCCCTGCATGGAGATCACCGCTCAGGTCATGGCCGAGCGCCGCTTGGCCGCCGAGAAGGAGCGCCAGCAGCGCCTGTTCGAGCAGGCACCCGGCTTCATTATCGTCCTGACCGGCCCCCACCACGTGTTTGAGTTCGTCAATCAGGCTTACCGTCGGCTGTTTGGCGACCGTGATTATGTTGGCAAAACTGTCAGGGAAGTATTCCCGGATCTGGAGGGCCAGGGCTTCTTCGAGTGGCTCGACCAGGTCTACGCAACCGGTGAACGGTTTGTAGCCAGCCATGTCCCGGCCCGCCTGCAAGCCTCGTCTGATGTACCTGCAAAGGAAGTGGTCCTCGACTTCATCTATGAGCCGGTGATCGATGAGACCGGCATCATCGGCATCTTCTGCGAAGGCCATGACGTCACGGAAACCCACCTCGCCCAGCAGGCACTTGCGCGGGAGAAGGAGCGCCTGGAGATCCTCAACCGGATTGGCTCGCAGCTTGCCTCGGAACTCGATCTCGACACCCTGGTCCAGGTTGCGACCGATGCCGGTGTGGCCCTGACAGGGGCACAGTTCGGTGCGTTCTTCTACAATGTCACCAATGAGCAGGGTGAGAGATACATGCTCTACTCGGCTTCCTGGAGCAGGGCATGGAAATGATCACCAAGCCGTTTGCCGTGGAAGCGCTCGCAATTCGTATCCGTGAGATGATCGAGCGGCGAACGGTGGGGCAAGCCGCGGACTGATCTTCAGGCTTCGCAGTCAAAGTTCCCGTGGGGCTGTCGGTTTGATAGCGTGGCCGTCAGGAGGATGGTTAAGGTCCGGATCGGGTCAACTTTTCACGTTGCAGTCGCTCATTGAACGTCGGCTCTTGAGCGCCGAAGGCTATCAAGTGCTCATGTTCCTGGTGTGCCCGGTTCGGGCTGCCTCCAAGCTCGCCAGCACGGTTGCACAATCCTTCTGTATGCTAGGGCTCCCGAAAACCTAAGACCGATGGCGCCTCAAGGATTTTGCAGATCCACGGCTTGACCGAGTACCCGTGGGGCATATCTGAGCGTGTCAATCCCTGACATCAAGCAACGCCGTGGGAGGGGACGCATGCCAGGCACCCCTAAGAGCCTCAACGTGTCCCTGACGCCGGAACTCACCCGTTTCATCACCGCACGCGTGGCCTCGGGCCGATACCAGACCGCCAGCGAAGTGGTCAGGGCGGCACTTCGTCTGCTCGAACGCGAAGAGGCCGGCCTGCTCCCGCAGATGGCAGCGAAGCAGCCGCAGCCCAAGACCGGCCCGACAACCAATGAATGAGGAGACTTCCGGACGACCCCACCGGAGAATGGCGGACGGGGACACCGCCGTGCAGCCGCCAGGTCACGCAAGCTGGCCCAGTGGCGGGGGTGAGATGGGCGAGCGCATCCGCACTCACGACTGGGGGGCCACACCGCTGGGACTCATCGAGGCCTGGCCGCAGAGCCTCAAGACCGCGGTGGTCATCATGCTGACCACTCGGCACCCGGTGTTCATCTTCTGGGGACCCGAGTTCGTCTGCCTCTACAATGATGCCTATGCCGCCTCGCTCGGTTCGGAAAAGCACCCCTTCGTGCTGGGCCGGCCCGCTCCAGAAGCTTGGCCCGAAGCCTATCCGATCGTTGAGCCGGAGCTGAAGCAGGTGATGGCCGGCGGCGAAGCCACCTGGCAGGAGAACAATCTCGTTCCCATCCACCGCAACGGCCGCATCGAAGAGATGTACTGGACCTACAGCTTTGGCCCGATCCATGACGCCGCTGCGCCCCACGGCGTGGGCGGCGTGCTGACCCTCATCACGGAAACCACACGCTCGGTCGTGGCGCAACGGGAGACGGAAGCCCGTTACCGCCTGCTGTTCGAGGCCCTCGACCAGGGCTTCTGCGTGATGGACGTGATGTTCGACGAGCAGAACCACCCGGTCGACTATGTCTTTGTCGAGATCAACCCTGCCTTCGAGGCACAGACCGGTCTGCGAGATGCGGTGGGCAAGAGTATACGCGCCCTACAGCCCGAACACGAGGATTACTGGTTCGAGACTTATGGCCGAATTGCGCTCAGCGGTGAGCCGGAGCGCTTCGAGCACGAGGCAGCTATCCTCGGGCAATGGTATGACGTCTTTGCCTTTCGGGTTGGTGATCGGGAGCAGCGGCGCGTCGCAGTTCTGTTCGACGACATCACGGACCGCAAGCGGGCCGAAAAGGCCGTCACCGAAAGCGAGGAGCGCCTCCGGCAGGTGCAGGAGGCGGCGCGGATCGGCAGTTTTGACTTCGACCTGGCCACCGGCAGGGCCATTGCGTCACCCGAGTACCTGGACCTGTATGGCTTGCCCCAGGATCGACTCGGCTTTTCCTACGAGGAATGGATTGCACTCGTGCATCCAGAGGACCGGCCGCAGATCGAGGCGGAAACGCAGGCGGCGGTGACTGATCCCACGCGCCACCAGCTCGACTATGACTTCCGGATCACCCGTGCCGATACGGGCGAGACACGCTGGATCACCGCCCGAACGAAGCTCATCCGCGACACTGGCGGGCGCTTTGTGCGTTCGCTCGGAGCCCAATGGGACATCACGGCGGACAAGAACAGCGAGGCGGCGTTGCGCGAGAGTGAGGCCCGATTCCGGCACATGGCGGACTCGGCACCGGCCCTGATCTGGATGTCGGACGAGACAGGCCAGATCGTTTTCGCCAACATGCATTACGATCATGTGTTCGGGCGCCCGGCGTTGGAGATGCTCGGCGATGGCTGGCGCGACATTGTCCACCCCGAAGACCTGCCCGGGTTCGAGAACGGCTTCTTCGAAGCCTTTGCCGCCCGCCAGCCGTTCCGGACCGAGGTGCGGGTCCGGGACCGGAATGGAAACACCCGGTGGCTGCGCTGCGAAAGCGTGCCGCGCTTCGATGATGCCCGGCGCTTTCTCGGCTACACGGGGTGCAATGTCGACATCACCGAGGCCAAGGTGGCGGAGGAGCACCGCGACTTGCTCATCCACGAGCTGAACCATCGGGTGAAGAACACGCTTGCTACCGTGCAGTCCATTGCGAGCCAGACGCTGCGCAACACCGGGACAGCTCAGGAGGCGAAAGCAGCCATTGAGAATCGCCTTATCGCTCTGTCGCGGGCCCATGATATTCTGACGCGTGAGAGCTGGGAAGGAGCAGATCTCTACGAGATCGCGGAACAGGCTGTCGCCCCCTACGCCAGCCGGGGTGATGACCGCCTGCATCTGAAGGGTCCCCGGGTTCGGCTGCCACCACGCATGGCGCTGGCGCTGGCTATGGCGCTTCAGGAGCTTGCGACCAACGCGGTGAAGTACGGCGCCCTGTCGAATGCCTCCGGGGAGGTCAGGATCGCCTGGAGTGTTGAACAGGGCAAGCCCGCCTGCTTGCACTTGAGGTGGGAGGAGAGTGGCGGTCCTCCCGTTCAGGCCCCCACCCGCCTCGGTTTCGGCTCGCGCCTGATTGAGCGCAGCCTAGCCCAGGATCTCGGGGGGACAGCTAAGATCGCTTTTCCCAACACGGGTCTGATCTGCACGGTGGATGCGCCACTCGAATGGACAGCAGATTTTACGCAATGAGACAGAACCCGGTGGGTGGAGGTACCCGCCTCAGCAACGCGTGGGAACCCACACCTTCCTAATCCGCTTTTGCTTCGTTTCCGGTTCTTCTCAAGTGACACAATGGCTTAGGCTGGGTAAGTTGTGTCAAAACAAGGGGACCCTTTGGACGTGCCGACCGACTTTGAGGCGGATCTTGCCGCCATCGACCGCATCCAAGCCGTGCCGACCATTCTGGAAGTCGTCTGCCGCACCACCGGCATGGGCTTTGCGGCCGTGGCCCGGGTGACCGAGGACCGCTGGATCGCCTGTGCGGTGCGCGACGACGTCCAGTTCGGCCTCAGTCCCGGCGGCGAGCTGAAGCTCGAGACCACGATCTGCCACGAGATCCGACAGTCGGGACAAGCGGTGGTCATCGACCATGTGGCGGAGGATCATACCTACTGCCAGCATCACACTCCGGCGATGTACGGGTTCCAGAGCTACATCTCCATGCCGATCGTCCTCGCGGACGGCTCCTTCTGGGGCACGCTGTGCGCCATCGATCCGCGTCCGGCACGGCTGAACAACCCTGAGACTATTGGCATGTTCAGGCTGTTCGCCGAGCTGATCGGCTTTCATCTGAATGCCAATGAGCGCTTGGCCGCCAGCGAGGCGAACCTTCTCGATGAGCGCAAGACCTCCGAGCTGCGCGAGCAGTTCATCGCGGTGCTGGGCCATGACCTGCGCAACCCGCTCGCATCCATCGATGCCGGCGCCGGGATGCTGCTGAAGGAGCCGCTTACCGCGAAGGGCGCGACCCTTGTCGGTCTGATCCGGAGCAGCGTCGGGCGCATGGCTGAGCTAATCGACAATGTGCTCGATTTTGCCCATGGTCGCCTGGGAGGGGGCCTGACGTTGGAGCGTGACGCGCACGTACCCCTGGGAGAGGTGCTGGAGCAAGTTGTCGACGAGCTGCGGACGGCCTGGCCCGAGCGGCGGATTGAGACGCAGTTGGCCGTGACGAAGACTGTGAGCTGTGATCGTGCCCGCGTTGCGCAACTGCTCTCGAACCTGGTGGCGAATGCCCTCACCCATGGCGCGAGCGAAGAGCCGATCTTAGTCCGTGCCGCAACCCTGGACGGGAGCTTCGAGCTCTCCGTCGCGAACAAGGGCGAGCCGATCCCGCCGTCCACGTTGGAGCGCCTGTTCCAGCCGTTCTTTCGGGTGGCGGCTCGTCCGAGCCAGCAGGGGCTGGGGCTTGGGCTCTACATTGCCTGCGAGATTGCAAAAGCCCATGGGGGTTCACTGGATGTGACCTCCGACCAGCAAGAGACGCGCTTTACCTTTTGTATGCCACTCACCCGATCGCTCTGAATGCCTCATCGCTCACTGTCGGTAGCGCCACAAGGGAGTGTCTACACAGGGTTCAGGCGGCGAAGTTCGCCGACCTTTCGGAACGTCCGGTGTTCCGCGCGGGAGCTGACATTCGGTGTTCTTCCGCCTCGTGCCAGAAACCGACAAATAGGCAAGTTTGTCAGGAAACTACTCGGATTAGCTTGCAGGGTGTTGGGCTAACCTCCTGCACCCCGTTTCAATCGGCAGGGGAGCGGATCGCTCGCGCGATGAACTCAGATTGGGCAAGTGAATACCTTCTTCTGAGTGGCTTCGACACATTGCATTCAACGCTCTTGCAGCCACGGAACCGGTTCTAGGGGAAGTCGTTGAACCGCGTAACCCCGCATGCCCTGGAGACCTGTCGTATGACCGACGTTGACGCCTCACGCCGTCTTTTCATAGCCGGTGCCGCACTCGCCACGGCCGCCGCCGCGACGTCTCCCGCAGCGGCGCAGGTCGGCCCCAAGCAGCCTGGCGCACCGACCGCGCCGGCAGCCGCGGACTACCCAAAGCCTCCCTTTCCGGTGCAGCAGCAGCCGTGGCCGGGTCTCGCCTCGCAGATGAATCCTCGCCCGGACCACGGCGAGACCAGCTATCGAGGCTCGGGCCGGCTCGCCGGCAAGCGGGCGTTGATCACTGGCGGAGACAGCGGCATTGGTCGCGCTGCGGCGATTGCCTATGCCCGCGAGGGAGCTGACGTCGCCATCAACTACCTGCCCGCCGAGGAGCCGGATGCTCGCGAGGTCGTGGAGCTGATTCGTGCAGCTGGCCGCAAGGCGGTCGCGATCCCAGGCGACCTGCGCGACGAGGCCTTCTGCCAGCGGCTGGTCGAAGACGCGTTCCGCGAACTCGGTGGGCTCGACATTCTCGTCAACAATGCTGCCCGCCAACAGACGAAGCCCGCCATTGCAGAGATCTCGAGCGCGGACTTCGACGCTACGCTGAAGACCAACGTCTATGCACCCTTCTGGCTGACGAAAGCCGCAGTGGCGCGGATGGGACCCGGTGCTGTCATCGTTAACACATCGTCCGAGCAGGCCTCCGATCCTTCGGAGGACCTCGTCGACTACGCCCTGACGCGCGCCGCCGTGCTGAACTTTACGAAGTCGATGGCCAAGCAGCTGGCGCCCAAGGGCATCCGGGTCAACGCGGTGGCGCCTGGGCCGTTCTGGACCCCGCTCCAGGTGAGCGGCGGCGCAACGCCTGAGAAGCTGCAGAAGTTTGGCTCGCAGAGTCCGCTTGGCCGGCCCGGACAGCCTGCAGAGATCGCCGGCCTCTATGTTGCGGCGGCCGATCCGGCGCTCAGCTACTCCACTGGTCAGATCTTCGGCGCAACCGGCGGCGGCGGCCAGCCGGCGTAAACTTAGGCCTTCCCCTATGCTGGTGTGACAACCAGTTTGCATCAGTATGACAGCAGTGTCGCCTGGGAGGAGCTACGCCTAGCCTCAGCCGCTTCAGGCACGACCAGAGGTGCAGCCGAGCGCACGCGGCACTCACAAAAGGGGAACATGGGACCTCGAACCCTCCATCCCGCGAGGCCTCGCAAGATGTCGCCAGCTGGGTCGTGACCGGCTCTTTCGTCCATTGTCATGAGACTTTCCTTACGGTCGCGCAGTTCTGGCAAACGCTAGCGCGACAGATCGATTTTGAGACCTGCTTACCTGCGAAATGCCTAGCGTCGTCTCAGACACTCCCGATCTCCTGATGGAGTAGGTTACCACCAACTGTCCTGCCTGAATTGATCAGAACAAGAGAAACAGGAGAATGATGATAGGGATCGGAATGCCAATGAGCCAAAGGAGTGCGCCTTTAAACATGTCAGTCTCCTGGTTTCATGCAGTGGGTTCTAGGATGCAGCCCCGGCGCGACCTCTTGGTTCAGGCCGGTGATCTAGCGCCTCACTTTGTCTTAAGGTTGGAGAACATCAGCACCTTGCGCTCAAGGTCGAATGTAGTGTGATCACTTAGACCAAAAAGCCTCAGCATCGGCTCAACGTCGTCGGCGTCGGGCTGTAGGATGTACTCCTCCACACCATTGTCGAGAATCAGCTGGACGGTGAACTTGCCTACCTCGCCACGCCCCTGTTCGGTCCAGGACGCCTGGATGTCGGTGACCTGCCGCACCTTGTAGTGCCGCTCTAATTGCTCTGACTGCCTCTCGTTCTGGTCTGCCATGGTGGGCTCCTTTTGCTGCTAGCTATTGCGAGGTAGGGCTCGCCAGCCTGTAAAGAGGTGTACGTCAGCCATGTTCCATCAAGTTATTTGACGTCCCTACAGCTCCGACAGCTGCCTGGTCGTCTCCTTAATGTGCTCAACGCGGGAAAGGTCCGGAATGGACAATCCGGGAAATGCTCTGCCCTACACCACGGTCTGGTGTTTCGCTCCTATGCAGATCGAAGCCCTGCTCCCGCATTGGGCCATTAGGAGACATTCGGCCTCATAAGATGCACTGCGCTGAGCCCTCGGTGGCCTGCGTGGAAGTTTGCGGAGAGCTGGTTATGGAATAGGCTTGAAGATCAAGCGTAGTATTGACGAGATCTAACCATCGGCCTTTGCCGCCTGCGGAACAAAGGCGAGGACCAAGAATTGGGTTTATGCGTTCACCTTGACTATTCTGTCGCCCATATCAGCCAAGCAGCCGTCAAAGTCAGACCTCAGCCGCACCCTGGAGCGGGTGCGTCAGCACCAAACCATCTTGGTCGAGTTCGCCCGGGTCTCGTTAGTCCCAGCTTAGGCCGCCAACCTGCGGACGAGGACCATCGGAGGCGTACACCTGCCAAGTGCACAGCGGGTCAATGCTGTCTCAGGAAGGGCCGCACTCCTCTGTTGTTGCCTCGGTGCGTTCTGGAAAACTCTGGACGATGGCTGACGCTGCGAGAAAACGCTAAAATCTTGCAGGTTGTCTCATGGCCCTTGAACAGGTGCATCAAGGGTGCACACCAAGCCGGTTGGCTCAAAGGCAAGCTGAACCCGCCCCTGGAGTTCCTGCGCGAGACTTCGTTCAATCAGGCGGGTCCCAAAGCCACGACGGGTTGGAACCACAACCGGAGGGCCACTGCTCTCGATCCAGACCAGATGAAAGTGGGGCGCATCGGCGCTCGGTCTCACTGCCCACGTAATCCGGATCTCACCCATTTCGTTCGACAGGGCACCATATTTGACCGCGTTCGTCGCCAGTTCATGAAGGGCCATGGCAAGAGCCAGCGCCATCTGGGGAGACAGACGGACGTCTGAACCCGACACTTGCACGCGGTTCTCGCCATCATATCGGTACGGGCCTATGGCACCCATGACAATGTCCTTAAGACTTGCTCCCTCCCAGTTCTCTTGCGTCAGAACATTGTGGGCACGAGACAGCGCAATTAGGCGCTCCTCCACACCTCGTTGTGCCTCCTCCATCGTCCTCGAATTGCGCAACGTCTGCGAGGCCACCGACTGCACCGTCGCCAGAGTATTCTTCACGCGATGGTTCAACTCATTGATCAGCAGCCGCTGGTGCTCCTCCCAGCGCTTGCGCTCGGTGATGTCGCGAAAGATCGCCGCCGCCCCGATCACCCGGCCGGCTGCATCCGTCATGCAGGTTGCCAGAACCGACACATCAAGCAGGCTCCCGTCCTTGCGGCGGCGTTTCGCTTCAAAACGAATGTGCCCTTGAGCGATGGTTTGTTCGAAGGCGCCTGATTTTACCTTCGCTCCGGTCACAGGATCCAGGGGCACCAGAAGGTTCACAGGCTGGCCGACCGCTTCAGCTTCGGTGTAGCCGAACAGAGCCTCGGCCCCCTTGTTCCAGGTGACGATCCGCTTGCCTGCCGCATCGAACGAGATGATGGCATCCGGCGAGGAAGCGACGATTGCTGCCAGCCTTGCATTGGCTTCTACAGCTTGCTTTTGCTGCGTGACGTCCATGACGACGCCACGGGAGCGGATAACCTGGCCCGCCTCATTGCGGATGTACTCGCCGCGCCCTTGGATCCACCGATTCGAGCCGTCCGGCAGGAGGAGGCGCAACGGCCAATCGAACTGGCGCACCGACAGATCTTCGCTCAGAAGGCGGGAGGTCTGCCGAATCTCGTCAACATCATCGGGATGGAACCGGGCACGGATGTCCTCGATGGTTAGGTGGTACCCAGCCGGATAGCCGCAGAACTCATTCAGGCGAGGCGTGGCACATACTTCGCCCGTCACGTGATCGAGGTCGAAGATTGCGAGGGAGCCTGCCTCCAAGGCAGTGCTCAATTCCTCCTCGCGCTCCCGCAGGCTCTCCTCGTTCTGCTTACGGTCAGTGATGTCGAGGATCACCCCAACGGTCCGGGTGGGCCTCCGGTCCAGGCCGAATTCCATCTCAGCCCGCATCAGGAACCAACGTAAGGATCCGTCGAGGCGGTAGAACCGGTACTCGACTTCGAAGAAGTTTTCTCCCCGCTCAATTGCCGCCATAGCCGCAGCGGTAAGCCGATCCCGGTCTCCCGGATAGTAGTGAGAGCGTAACTCCATCGCGTCGATCTGAGCCTCGGGCGGATATCCCAAGAGGCGGTTCAACTCGGGGGTTGCGGTGATGGTGTCTGTTGCGGTGTCATGTGCCCACGCTGCCATGCGGCCAGCATCGATCGCCAGCCGAAGCTGGTTTTCGCTCCCGCGCAACGCTGTCTCAGCACGGGCACGTTCAACGGCGTCCCAGGTCCGCTCGGCGACATCCTGGATGAGCCGAACTTCGGCCTCGGTCCATTCCCGTGGTGCGCGGCTGTGGACATACAGAGCCGCCACCATGCGCCCGTGCTTGATCAGGGACATGGTGACAACGGCCCTCGTCTGCAGAGAAGCGAAGGCTGCCAATGAGCCAGGGCGATTCATCCGGGGATCAGTTTCAGCATTGCACACAATGAGCGGCTTGCCCTGCTGCAGGGCGGAGTGGATCTCCGGCCCGAAGGCTGCCAGATCGTGAGTGCCGGTGTGATGCTCGACGGTGCCATCGGTCCAGTTCCGGGGCGTGGTGAAGTAGCGGGCGCTCTCATTCACCTCACCATAACCAACCCGGCTGACTCCGAGATGCTGTCCCAGCATCTCGGCTGCGACACAGATCACCTCTAGAGGATCGGTAAGGCCCCGCAATCGGTCGGTCAGGGTCAGCAGGAACTCCAGCCGTTGCTCGGCCTGGACCTTGCTGGTGGTTTCCTGAAGGGTACATAACGCACCGGCTACCTGGCCCGAAGCATTACAGAAGGGGCTGTAGGAAAAGGTGAAGTAGGTCTGCTCCGGTTGTTCCCGGCGGTGCAGAACCACCGCCATGTCTTCGAAGTAGGAGGGCTGGCCGGCATAGGCCTGGTCGATCACTGGCTCGATCTGCTCCCGCACCTCAGGCCAAATCTCGAAGAAGCCCCGCCCTAAAGCCCAAGGGTGCTTTTGCCCGAGCACAGGGATGTAGGCGTCATTGTAGATAAAGGTGTGGTCCGGCCCCCAGAGAAGAAACATCGGCACTTTGGACGCCAGCATCACCTCAACCAGAAAGGTCAGGCGATCCGACCATTCGCCCAATGGGCCGAGCAAAGATGATGCCCAATCGTGACCATTGATGAAGACCCCCATCTGCTCCCCACTAAGGAAGTGGCGCATGGGAGCATTGGGCTTCACGGCCGAGATGGGAAGCATATGTCATTCGCTTCAGCTGGCGCTACGCGCATTGTTCTTGCTGATGGATAGCCGGGGCGGCTCGCAACACAAAGATTGGCATAGGGCATGAAGCGAACCAAGCATAATCCTGTTACGGGTGTGGTGATTGGAAACGCAGGTTTGATCGGCCGGTGTCGGCCCGCGGCGGCAGTGAATTCAGGTGCCGGCTCAGGGTTCTCTCACACGATACCCCATACTCTGCTGTACCGGGTTCGGCCAGTAAGTTCGTATGGCAGGGCGCCGCCGAGCTGCGCCAGCATCAGGTCGACGGCCTTGGGTGTGACCATCAACAGCTTGGACCCGAGCGGCACCGTCACCAGCGGGCGGGACAGAAACAGCTCGGCCAACTCCGGCCGCTTGGAGCTGGAGCGGGTCTTGGCCGTCACCCGGTTCATCAGCTCACGGGCGAGGATGAGCCGGTCAAGATCCTTGTGAGCGATGACAAGCCCCTCCTCCAGCACCTGGCAGAAGACCTCCAGCGTCTTGGCTGCCCCTTCCCTGCCCTCCGGCCGGAGCTTCGGCTGCTTGAAGGGACCAGAACAAGAGCTGTGTCCAAACACGCTCCATTGGGCACAACTCTTGTTCCTGCCCCTTTATGTGCTTCTCCTGTCTCGGTCGACCAGCCTGATTCGGTCGGGCATCGCCTTGTGATCGGTCTCTCTAAGTGCCTTGCGCGCCTGTAGCAGCCCCTTTCGGAAGGCTCTCATCGTATGCGCATCAAAGTCGGCGCGGGTCATCGGGTGGTGTTCGGGAGTGTCGGCCATAACGGCGGCCTGCGGCACCGCTGAAGCCTGCACGGTCTCCCGCTCTGCGTGGGCGGCAGCGGTCTGGAGGAACAAGGCTCCTCCACTCACCGCTGTGCCCAGCAACAGTAAGGCGCTGAGAACACGAGCAGCGGTCTCGACCCTGTCCGGCGGCTCCGGAGGTCTGAAGTAGTTCGCAGGTCGACGTGTGCGGTTGCGCATGGTGAGGATCCGGTTCATCGCATCACCTCAGTCGCATTCATGCACGATGCGGGACACGACCTTGCCCTGAGGCGTGCGATGCTTCTGCACTTCGAGGTAGCAGTTCTCGGCCAACGCGAGGCCCTGCACATCTTGCAGGCTCTCCTCGCCGTCATGGTTCTCCACGGCAGCCATCTGCATCGATGCCTCAGGTTTGGCACCCGTCTGAGGCGCTGCAAGAGCTGCGTGGCTGATCAGGAATGCGACACCGATGGTCAAAACAGCGACGCCTCTCAGGAAGGGAGCGGGGATGCGGGTCATGGCAGGCTCTCAGGAAGCTGGGGTGGAGGCCTGCCCTGGTGTGCAGGTTCAAATTCATTACCGAGCAATTGACTGACGCGCAACTATACTAACGGGCTATTCAGTGGTACGCTAACGAACATCATTGCTCCAGGAGTACACCTTGGCCAAACCGCAGCCGCTTGACCTTGCCACCCTTGAAGATGGCCTTAAGCTCGACCGGCAGCTTTGTTTTGCCGCCTATTCCCTGTCGCAGGCCTTCAACCGCGTGTACAAGCCGGGGCTGGACCAGGTCGGCCTCACCTACCCGCAGTACCTTGTGCTGCTGGTGCTTTGGGAGCAGGACGACCAGATGATGAAGCACATTGGCGAGCGGCTTCATCTCGACTCAGGCACGTTGACCCCGCTGTTGAAGCGACTGGAAGCTGCCGGCATCGTGCGCCGCCAGCGGGATCCTGAGGATGAGCGACAAGTGCGGATCATTCTCACGCCTAAGGGTCACAGCCTGAAGGAGCAGGCCGCCAAGGCGCGGCACAACGTGGTCTGCGCCAGTGGCCGCTCAGCCCAGGAGATCCAGGCGCTCAGGGATGAACTCATCCGACTGCGCGACAGCCTCAACAGCTTTCTAGAATAGTCTTCCGC
>NZ_JPUG01000005.1 GCF_000739015.1 Microvirga sp. BSC39 | reverse complement strand
AGGGGCGGTGGATTCTATTCTGAGGTGCGAATTCCGTTACAAACAAAGGATTTGCACTCGGAGGCCGAATGACCCTGCCCTACATCCACCTGAGCCTGGCTGAGCGGCGTGAGATCGCCCGCATGCACGCGGCTAAGATCCCGATCAATGTGATCGCTGAACGCCTGCAGCGGCACCGTTCGACCATCTACCGCGAGATCAAACGGAACTGGGTTCACGATGAAGAGCCGTTGTATCGCGGCTATTTCCATGTGGCGGCCGACATGCAAGCCCGCGCCCGGCGTCAGCGTCTGGGCAAACTCTCCCGCACACCGGTGCTCGCAGTCTACGTCATGGACCGTCTGAAAGCTGGATGGTCGCCAGAGCAGATCGCTGGCCGCCTGCGGGCATCCGGGGCGCCTGAACGGCTGTCGCACGAGACGATCTACCGGTTCGTCTACAGCTCTCAAGGGCAACAGCTCGGACTGTACCAGGATCTGCCCATGGCACGGCGCCGGCGGCGGGCCCGTTACCAGCGGAAGCCTCGCGGTCTCTTCATTCCGGCGGGCAACACCATCGAGCAGCGCCCGGCGGAGATCGCAGACCACACGAGCTTTGGTCACTGGGAAGGCGATCTGATGATGTTCCGTAAGGATCTGGGAAAGCGCAACTTGACCTCGCTCGTCGAGCGCCAAAGCCGGTACACGATCCTGACCCGCAACCCGGATCGCAACTCAACCGGGGTCATGACCGGCATGATCGAGAAGCTGAAGGTCCTGCCGGAGACGGCGCGTCTATCGATCACGTTCGACCGCGGGACGGAGTTTGCCTCTTACCCGTTGCTCAAGCAGAAGCTCGGCATGGACAGCTACTTCTGCAAGCCGCAGGCCCCGTGGCAGAAGGGTTCGGTCGAGAACACCAATGGCCGGGTCCGGCGCTTCCTGTCACGGGACACGGACATTGCCGCTTTGCCTGAGGAGGCTCTGCTTGAGATCTGTGATCGGCTCAACGCGACCCCACGCAAATGCCTGGGCTATCGCACACCTGAAGAGGTCCTGATGAGCTCTCTGGATCCGAGGCTGCCGGGGCTGCGCAACCCTAACCAACTCCGCCCCGGCAGCCCCTGACCGACCCGAGACCGATGACCCGCCAACCGTCGCACCTCGGCTTGATTCCACAGGCTGTCAGCCTCTCCCCTCGGAGCTGAGGCACTCCGTCTGGAGCTTTTGGCGAGGAATTTGCAATTGGCGATGACCGGCCCGTGGTTGCCGATCATCACACGGCGTCAGCCTGAGCATGTTCAATGGAGCGCAGCTCTGGATCCCAGGCGGCCCAAGCTCAAGGCCTAAGATGCGACCTCCGGCTCCGCCGCTTCGTCCACGGCCGTCCAGCTATGGGTGATCTCGGCCACAGCACCGAGCATGATCGAGGCTGAGCAGTACTTCTCTTTGGATAGCTGGATCGCCCGCTCCACCTTGGCCGGCGCCAGATCCTTACCGGCGACACGGTATTCCAGGTGAATCTTCGTGAACACCTTCGGATCGGTCTCGGCACGCTCTGCGACGACCTCGATCTGGCAATCCGAAACCTGCTCCCGGCCCTTTCTGAGGATCTGCACCACATCGAAAGCCGTGCAGCCGCCAAGGCCGATCAGCAGCATCTCCATGGGGCGGATCCCGAGATTGCGCCCGCCATATTCAGGTGCGCCATCCATCACGACCGCATGTCCGCTGCCGGATTCGCCCACGAACATCATCCCATCGACCAGCTTAACCCGCGCTTTCATCGTGCTCTTCCTCAACAAATCTCAAAAAGTTGGGCCCAATTCATACACCGCTACGCCATTAGCATGGCGCAAATCCTGCTAGCGGCGGGTTTTGTCCTCAGGCTATGAGACAGACATAGCGAGCGGAAATTAATCATGAAGCCTTCGACCGACATCACACGCCTTCTGGAGATCATGGCTGCCCTGCGCACGCCAGGAACAGGCTGCCCCTGGGATCTCGATCAGGACTTCACGTCGATCACACCTTACACGATTGAGGAAGCCTACGAAGTCGTGGATGCCATCGAGCGCGGCGACTTGGCGGATCTCCGGGACGAACTCGGCGATCTGCTGCTTCAGGTGGTTTTCCATGCCCGCATGGCCGAGGAACAGGGTGCCTTCGCGTTCGGCGACGTGGTCGAGGCGATCACCAAGAAGCTCATCCGTCGCCATCCCCACGTCTTCGGGAACACCAGGGACCTGTCGCCCGAGGAGGTGAAGCGCCTTTGGGACTCGATCAAAGCCGAGGAGAAGGCGGAACGAAAGGCAGGGCGCGCCAGGATGGGCTTAGCCCCGGAGGCGCATGAGGCCGGTTTTCTCGGCGGAATTCCGACGGCCCTGCCCGCTCTGACGCGAGCCCATAAGCTGACGACGAAGGCCGCCAAGGTCGGCTTCGACTGGCCTGACGCCGCTCAGGTCATCGATAAGATTCACGAGGAACTGGAGGAGGTTAAGGAAGCCTCTTCATCCGGAGACAGAGACAAGATCGAGGATGAGATCGGCGACCTGCTCTTCTCCGTGACCAATCTCGCCCGTCATTTCGGCATCGATCCGGAGCGGGCTTTGAGACGGACGAACGCCAAGTTCGAGCGCCGCTTCAGGTCCGTCGAACAGGCCCTCTCGGAGCAGGATCGGAGCCTTGACGATGCGTCGCTTGAGGAGATGGAACGACACTGGGTTGCGGCGAAGATGGCCGAGCGGGAGCCCGGCGCGTCCTCATAGGACGCGGGCTTCAGGGAATCGGTTGAGGAACCGCGGTTCCTTGCCGGCCACGAGACGCACCTGAAGCACGGTGTGCCCGTTCTCCCTTGTCTGGCGGTCGAGGATCTCCGTGTTCTCATGAAGCCATGCGAGCCCCTGCCCGTCCTCGGCCGCAACATCGACCTCATAGGTCAGCCGCCCCAAGGCCAGGTGCTGCTCGATGGTGGCGAGCAGTTCGGGGATCCCGTCTCCGGTCAGGGCCGAGATGAGGATCGGCCGCCTCTCCTCGCCGGTACGCTGCGATGTGGTGGCGAGCCGCTCCCGATCCTCCGCCGAGAGAAGATCGGCCTTGTTCCAGACCTCGATGATGCGCCGGGTGTCGTCCGGATCGATCCCGAGCTCCCGCAGAACCACAGCCACGTCGCCAGCCTGGGCCTCCGTTTCTCCATGGGACACGTCGCGGACATGCAGCAGCACGTCGGCTTCGACGACGTCCTCCAGGGTGGCCCGGAAGGCCGCCACGAGCATGGTCGGCAGATCCGAGATGAAGCCGACGGTGTCCGACAGGATTGCCTTCTCGCCGTGGGGCAGATCGATGGCACGCGAGGTGGGGTCGAGGGTCGCAAACAGCATGTTCTCGGCCAACACGTCGGCCTGGGTCATGCGGTTGAAGAGCGTGGATTTGCCCGCGTTGGTATAGCCGACAAGCGCGATGATCGGATAGGGCACCCGTCGGCGGCTCGTCCGATGCAGGGAACGGGTCTTCACGACACTCTCGAGATCCCGCTCGATCCGGTTCATCCGTTCCTGGATCATGCGCCGGTCGGCTTCGATCTGCGTCTCGCCCGGACCACCCAGGAAGCCGAAGCCGCCGCGCTGACGCTCGAGGTGGGTCCAGGAGCGGACCAGACGGCCCTTCTGATAGGACAGATGAGCCAGCTCGACCTGGAGGGTGCCCTCCTTGGTCCGGGCACGACGGCCGAAGATCTCAAGGATCAGGCCGGTCCGGTCGATGACCTTGGCACCCCATGCCTTTTCCAGATTGCGCTGCTGCACGGGACTCAGGGCACAGTCCATCACGACGAGCCCGATCTCCTCGGCCCGGACCATTCCCGCCAATTCCTCAACCTTGCCGCTCCCGATAAAGGTGGCGGGCCGGGGCGAGGACAGGGGGGCGGTGAGCGAGCGGACGATGGTCAGGTCGATGGCGAGGGACAAACCCGTGATCTCGTCGAGGCGTGCCTCCGGAGGGCGAGGATTGGCCCCCTCGCCTTCGGCATCCGCGGAAACGCGCCGCTTACGCGTCAGGTATGGTCCGACAACGAGCGTCCTTGTTCCCGCCGCAACCTCTTTCTCAGGTTCGGCAAGCTGTAAGAGACGTTCTTCCCCCGGCGTACGTGGTTCCGTCACCTCAAGCCTTCTCACCAGCCTCGTCGATCTGGTCGAACAACTGAACGGGCTGTCCCGGCATGATGGTGGAAATGGCGTGTTTGTAAACCAGCTGAGAGTGACCATCCCTGCGCAACAGGACGCAGAAATTGTCGAACCACGTAACGACCCCTTGGAGTTTCACTCCATTCACGAGAAAGATCGTCAAGGGTATTTTCTGCTTCCGGACGTAGTTGAGGAACGTGTCCTGAAGGTTCTGCGCGCGATCGCCCGCCATTGAAGTTGCCTCGCCAGCCCATCGCCGCCGGTCTTGGCTATGGGGCCGCCTGAATATGATTGTCCGCTTTCGTGCGGTCGGTGACCGGCCTGCTTATTACAGGGCGAACAGCCGCGTTCGGCAAGGGGGACGCAACGGTTCTACCCCATCGGAGCGCATTTTCCCGTGGATTTGTAGGTTTTAGTTCCGGAGTCCGCGACTTCACCTAGCCCAACGGAACGTCGCGGAGAATCGTCAGCCGCCGATCCCTAAGGATTTCAGCTTCCGGTGCAGGGCCGAACGCTCCATGCCGATGAACTCCGCCGTCCTGGAGATGTTGCCGCTAAAGCGGGCAATCTGCGCCAGGAGATATTCCCGTTCGAAGATTTCGCGGGCGTCGCGGAGCGGCAGGCTCATGAGCTTTTCGCCCCCTGCCCCGCCTGGCGTGCTCGGAACGAGGGCGCCGATCTCGGACGGCAGCATGTCGGCCGTGACCTCCGCGTCGGGATCACCGGAGGTGAGGATCATCAGGCGCTCGACGTTGTTCCTCAGCTGACGCACGTTGCCGGGCCAGTCGTGCGACTGCAGCACCGCCATGGCGTCGTCGGCGATACGGCGCTTCGGCAGGCCCGTGGTCGATGAGATCTGCTCCATGAAGAACTCGATGAGCTCCGGCACATCCTCGCGGCGCTCGGCCAGGGACGGCACCCGGATCGGAATCACCCCAAGGCGGTGGAACAGATCTTCGCGGAACCGGCCGGCAGCGATTTCCGCCGGCAGATCGCGGCTCGACGAGGAGACGATGCGGACGTCCACATGCACCCGCGTCGTTCCACCGACGCGCTGGAAGTTCTGGTCCACGAGCACGCGCAGAATCCGGTTCTGCGTCTCCCGCGGCATATCGGCGATCTCATCGATATACAGGGTGCCGCCATGGGCCTCTTCGAGCGCGCCGACGCGACGCCCCCCGCCCGTGCCGCCTTCCGTGCCGAAGAGTTCGGCCTCCATGGTGTCCGGCGTGATGGTCGCGGCCGAGAGCACCACGAAGGGCCCGTTGGTGCGGGTGGAGAGGCCGTGAAGAGTCCTGGCGGTCAGTTCCTTGCCGGACCCTGGCGCGCCGGTGATCAGGATGCGGGCATTCGTCGGAGCCGCCCGCTCGACCGCTTGGCGCAACTGGTTGATTACGATGGATTTGCCGGCGATGCGGCTCGCCTGAACCGAACGGGAGCGCAGGTCGCGCACCTCGCGCTTCAACCGCGATGCCTCGAGGGCTCGCTCGGCGACCAGCACAAGCCGGTCCGCCTTGAACGGCTTCTCGATGAAATCGTAAGCGCCAGCCTTGATGGCCGAGACTGCGGTCTCGATGTTGCCGTGGCCCGAGATCATCACCACGGGCAGGTCCGGATGCTGGCTCTTGATGATCTCGAGCACCTGGAGACCGTCGAGCCGGCTTCCCTGCAGCCAGATGTCCAGGAAGACGAGGTGGGGACGCCGCGTCTCGATGGCCGCCAGGGCGTCGTCGGACGTCCCTGCCGTGCGTGTGCGGTGGCCCTCATCCTCAAGGATGCCGGCCACGAGTTCGCGGATGTCGACTTCGTCGTCGACAACGAGAATGTCAGCGCTCATAAGCTTGCCCTGCGAGAGTCGTTTCGGCTGGAAGCGGCAGATGTCTCTTCCGATGAAATCTGTTTCGTCTTCGGGATCCACATGCGGACCTGCCCACCCCGTCCGGCGGGATTGTCGGCCAGTTCCATGCCACCCCCATGGTCTTCCAAAATCTTTGCGACGATCGGCAGCCCCAGGCCGGTTCCACCCTCGCGGGTCGTCATGTAGGGCTCCAGAAGGCGCTGCCGCCCTTCGACCGGGAAGCCCTTGCCGTTGTCGGTGACGGCCAGGATCAGATAGTCCGGATGCGTGTCGTCCAGCAGGACGGCGATCCGCCCCTGCCCTCTTTCTGGGTCCGGCACTGCCGCAACGGCTTCCGTCGCGTTCTTGACGATGTTGGTCACAGCCTGAGACACGAGCCGGCGGTCGAACGGCGCCACGAGAGGGCCTTGCGGCAGCTGATCGACAAACTCGATATCGGGATGGGCGATCTTCATCATGAAGACCACCTGCCGAATCGTCTCAGCGAGATCCTCGTTGCCGATGGTCGGCTTGGGCATGCGGGCGAAGGATGCGAACTCGTCCACCATGCGTTTGATATCATCGACCTGCCGCACGATGGTGTCCGTGCATTGGTCGAACACCTCCCTGTCGGTGGTGATCACCTTGCCGTATTTCCGGCGGATGCGCTCGGCCGAGAGCTGAATCGGCGTCAGGGGATTCTTGATCTCGTGGGCGATCCGACGCGCCACGTCCGCCCAGGCGGAGGTCCGCTGCGCCAGGACGAGATCCGTGATGTCGTCGAGGGTGATCACGAGATCCCGCTTTTCACTACGGGTCTGCTCGCTGGTGACGCGCACATTGATCGTGCGCTCCTTGCCCCCGCGCGCGATATGGATCTGCTGCTGCATCAGCCGCTGGCGGCCATGGCTCATCTCTTCCACCAGCGCAGTGACCTCCGGCAGCATCATGGTGATCGGCTTGCCGAGCAGCTCCTCCCGTGAGGCCCCGAGCAGGGCCTCCGTCGACGGATTGACGATGGTGATGACACCGCGGGCATTCACGCCGATCACGCCGGCCGAAACACCGGCGAGAACCGCTTCGGTGAACCGGCGTCGACGATCCATGAGCTCGCTGGCCGTGGTGAGGCCGTCATGCTGGCGGCGCAGCTCCGAGGTCATCTTGTTGAAGGTCTCGCCCAGATGGCCGAGATCCCCCTCGCCGCGCTTGACGGGAACCTGCACATAGAAGTTTCCCGTAGCCACCTGATCCGTCGCATGGATGAGGCGCCTGATCGGCGCCACGAGGCGGTTTGCGAAGTTCAGCCCGAACCAGACTGCGGAGAGCAGAACGATCAAGGCGATAAGCGTGAACATGGACGCGAAGGCGATCTGAATGCCTGCCTTCTTCTGGTCGAGCGCCTCATAAAAAGCCACTCCGGTCTCGGCCACCTGGGGGAACTCGATGGCGCGGGGATCCACTTCGCGCGCCACGTAGAGGACGCGCCCGCCATGGGCATCGAGCTTCAAGGCGGACCGGAAAATACTGCCGGTCCCTCGGGTGAAAAGGCAGAGGGCCTCCTGGGAACTCGCCTCCTGAAGATCCGCCTGAGAGGGCTGAGGAATGTTGTCGACCTTCTTCACCTCGATCCGCTCGACGACCGTGCCGTCCATATCGACGATCATGGCCAGCGGGAGACCGAGGAAGACCGCGCGAGAGTTCATGAACTCCCGGAACAGATTGCGGTCGGCGTCGAAGAGCACCTTCGCGCGATTGAGATCAGCCGCCATCAGCTGGGTTTCTCGCGCCAGCGTCCGGCACTGCATCTCCCGATAGGCGCGGGCGATGGACACCGTGTTGTTCATGAGGTCCTTGAGCGCCCCGGTGAACCAGGGATCAAGACCGCGCTCCAGCGTAACCGTGGCAACACCGGCGACGAGGATGGCAGGCAGGACGGCGACCAGGCTGAAGAGCCCGACGATTCGCACATGCAGGCCCGCGGCCGCGGCCCCTGCCCTGCGCTCCCGCACCAGCTTTCGGGTCTGCAAAGCCACGATCCCAAGGAGCACGGCAATCAGAACGCCGTTGAGCGTGAACACCCACACGACCACATTGTGGGTCGGCAGGATGGGCGTGGCGCCTGCAAGGATCAGGAACGTGGCGAGAGCCGACGCCAGAGCCGACAGAACGGCTCCGTAGCCTAGCCAGCCGAGGCCGGTCTGGGACGGCTCAGCCACCTGACGCTGTGCAATGGTGTCCTGGTTGATCAAGACTGAAGCCCCGCGAGATCGGGTGCCCTGGGAACAGCACCCTGTCGTGGGTGATGCACCAACACAACACTGTGGTCAAATTATTACAGCCCAGGCCGATCAGCCTCTGTTCGAGCGTACAACCATGAGGTCCAGGTCCCGCACCTTCTTGCGCAGGGTGTTGCGATTGACCCCGAGGAGTTCCGCCGCCCGGATCTGATTGCCCCGGGTTGCTGCCAGAGCAGCTCCGATCAGCGGTCCCTCGATCTCGCGCAGGACCCGATGGTAGAGCCCTGGAGGCGGAAGCGTGTCCCTGAAACCGGAGAAGTATTCGCTCAGGTGCCTCTCGACGGCATCCGACAAGCCTTCCGAGGCTTGCAGCACAGGCTGGCCGGATTTTCCGGCAGGCTGCGGCGGCAGGAGCGGCTGGGAGTCGAGCTCCGCATCGACGATGGCGCCCGTGATCGTGTCCTGGGGGTAGAGTGCAGCCAAGCGCCGCACCAAGTTCTCCAACTCGCGGACGTTTCCCGGCCAGCGATAGCGCTTCAGCCGGTCCATCGCCTCCACGTCCAGCTGCTTGCGGCCGAGTCCCTCCTTCTCCACGAGCACGAAGAAGTGGCGAACGAGATCCGGGATGTCCTCCACACGTTCGCGAAGGGGCGGAAGCCGCAGCGGAACCACGTTCAGCCGGAAGTACAGGTCCTCGCGGAAGAGACCCTGCTGGATCAAGACGCGCAGATCCTTATTCGTGGCAGCCACGATGCGGACATTGGTCTTGATCGGCACGCGGCCACCGACGGTGGTGTACTCACCCTGCTGAAGGACGCGTAGAAGGCGGGTCTGCGCCTCCATGGGCATGTCGCCGATCTCGTCGAGGAAGAGCGTTCCGCCCTCGGCCTGCTCGAAGCGGCCCGTGCTGCGGGCCGTCGCACCGGTGAAGGCTCCCTTCTCATGGCCGAACAATTCGGACTCGATGAGCTCGCGCGGGATCGCCGCCATGTTCACGGCCACGAAAGGACCCTGCCGGCGCTTGCCGTAATCGTGGAGCGCCTTGGCAACCAGCTCCTTGCCTGTGCCGGACTCGCCCGTGATCATCACGGTGAGATCCGTGGGCATGAGGCGGGCGAGCGCCCGGTAGATCTCCTGCATCGCCTGGGAGCGTCCGACGAGCGGAATGTCCTCGTTTTCCGGCGCCGGATGAGCCCCCGTGGGCGCGCTGCGCGGACGGGAGAGCGCCCGTCCTACGACTGCCACCAGTTCCTTGAGATCGAAGGGCTTGGGCAGATACTCGTAGGCGCCGCGCTCCGAGGCCTTGATGGCCGTCATGAACGTGTTCTGGGCGCTCATGACGATGATCGGAAGCTCCGGCCGTATCTTCTTGATGCGAGGCAGGAGATCGAAGGCGTTCTCGTCGGGCATCATGACGTCGGTGATGACGAGGTCGCCCTCCCCTTGAGACACCCAGCGCCAGAGGGTGGCGGCATTGCTCGACGAACGGACCTCGTAGCCTGCCCGCGAGAGTGCCTGGTTCAGGACGGTCCGGATGGCTGCATCGTCATCGGCGAGGAGAATCTGTCCGCTCGGCATAGGTCGGCCTTATGAATCGGCCCCGCGACCGTCTCCGGCGCGGTGCATGGGGAGGAGAACCCGGAAGGTGGTCCGCCGGGGCGCCGGCTCGCATTCGACGATGCCGCCGTGGTCACCCACGATCTTGGCGACGAGCGCAAGTCCAAGGCCGCTGCCCTGGACCTTGGTGGTCACGAAGGGGTCGAAGAGATCGCTCATCAGTTCGGGTGGAATGCCGGGACCGTTGTCCATGACGCTGAGCTCGATCGGCAGGCTCACCCGCTCCTGCGAGCCGGGCACCTGGAGCCTGACCCCGGTGCGGAACGCCGTTGAGAGAATAATCTCTCCATCGGACGCGTCGATGCCGATGGCCTCGGCGGCGTTCTTGACGAGGTTCAGGATGACCTGAACCAGCTGGTCCCGGTTGCCGAGCACGGGTGGGAGCGACGGATCATAGTTTTCAGAAAAGCGGATGTGCCGGGCAAACCCCGACTGCGCCAGACGCTTCACGTGATCGAGGACCCCGTGGATGTTGACGGGTCCCCGCTCCACGGGCCGCTCCTCGCCGAACACCTCCATGCGCTCCACGAGTTTCACGATGCGGTCGGTTTCGTCGCAGATGAGCCGTGTCAGCAACCGGTCGTCCTCGTTCGCCGATTGCTCGAGAAGCTGGGCGGCGCCGCGGATGCCGGAGAGCGGGTTCTTGATCTCGTGGGCCAACAGGGCACCCAGAGCCGTGATGGACCGGGCGGCGCCGCGATGTGTGAGCTGGCGGTTCATCTTGTCGGCGATCGTTCGCTCCTGGAGCATGACGATCACGCTGTCGCTGTCGTCACCAAGGGGGCATGCGGAGACATCCACGATGCGCTCGGCGCCCAGGCGCGGGCTGCCGATATCGACCCGGTGCTCGCTGACGCTGGAGCCCCTCTGCCGAACATCCTCGACCAACGCCATCACGGGCGAGCCGAAGGGCAGCAGGTCGCTGAGCTTCTGGCGCTGCATCATGCGCAGGCTCATCTCGAAGAACGACTCGGCCGCCGCATTGGCGTGCGCAATCCGATGCTCCGGCCCCACCGTGAGGACCGGGATCGGCAGGGCATTCATGATCAGGTCGTTGATGGGAAGAGCCGTCATGCAGCCTCTCGCTCCAGGTGACTGTAAAGCGAGCGCAGCGTCGCGATCACGGCTCTCGGCTCCTCCGACGTGACGAGCCCCATGCGGACGTCTGGAGCCACCTGGAACCCGGAGGCCATCGCCACATCCGCGTAGGCCGCCAGGTGCTTGCGGGCATGGCGAATGCCGGTCCTTTCCCCGTATAGGGAGAGCAGCCCTTCGTAATGCTCGACGGCGATGGCGGTCATCTCTTCCGGCGACGGGTCGGAAATGGTGCGGCCCTGCAGGGCTGCGCCGATCTGGCCGACGAGCCAAGGCCGTCCCACGGCCGAACGCCCGATCATGACGGCGGCGGCTCCGGAAGCGGCCAGACAACGCCGTGCCTCCTCCAAGGAACCGACATCGCCGTTGGCGATCACCGGAATGCTCACCGCCTCCACGACGGGTGCTATGGCGCTCCACTCGGCCTGACCCTTGTAGAATTGCTGGCGAGTGCGGCCGTGGACCGTCACCGCTTTCACGCCGAGGGCTTCGGCCCTGCGGGCGAGGTCCGGCGCGTTAATGCTCTGGTGGTCCCAGCCGAGTCGCATCTTCACAGTCACCGGAACGCTGGCCGCCTGCACCGTAGCCTCGATCAGACGAGCCGCGTGATCGAGGTCGCGCATGAGCGCGGACCCTGCAAAGCCGCCGATGACCCGCTTGGCCGGGCAGCCCATGTTGATGTCGATGATGCGGGCCCCTGCCCCTTCGGCCACGCGAGCAGCTTCCGCCATCCAGCGGGGTTCGCAACCGGCGAGCTGGACGACGTGCGGCTCGATCCCCGCGCCCTCGGCGCGCAACTGCGCCTCCTCGGAGCCTTGAACCAGCTCATCGGAGGCCACCATCTCGGACACGACGAGACCGGCCCCAAGACGCTTGGCGATGCGGCGGAAGGCAACATCGGTCACGCCGGACAGCGGGGCCAGGACGGCTCCGCACGCAACCTGCAAGGGTCCGATGCTGAAGACCGATCCGCCTATTTTTTGATCACATTCCATTGTGCCTAATTGATAGCCATTTTAGTTCGTGGCGCAAGCTCTTACTCGCCGGGATTTGCCTTCTTCCGCCGGCGCTGTAAGGAGATCGCCTGTTGCGGAGAGCCTTCTCGATATGTCAGTTGCCGCCCTCATCGTTGCCGCAGGACGTGGATCACGAGCGGGAGAAGGGATCCCGAAGCAGTATCGAGACCTCAGCGGGCAACAGGTCCTGACGCGGACCCTCACCCGCTTCCTCAAGCATCCCGGAATCGGCCGTACCCTTGTTGTGATTCACCCCGACGACCGGGACCTCTATGAGGCAAGCATCGCGGCCCTTGCACCCCTCCAATCGGCACTTCTGCCATGCGTTCATGGTGGTGACACGCGGCAGGATTCGGTGCGGAACGGTTTGGAGGCTCTGGCCTGTTCAGCCCCCGAGATCGTCCTCGTCCATGACGCAGCTCGCCCCCTTGCGAGCCCGGAACTCATCGACAGAGCAATTGAGGCAGCCCGACGCTGGGATGCGGCCGTTCCCGGAACCTCAGTGACAGACACCATCAAGGTGATCGGCAGCCAGTCGGAGGTTGTCTCGACTCCTGACAGGGCCCGCCTCAGGGCCGTGCAAACCCCCCAGGCCTTCCGGTTCCCAACGCTGCTCGACGCACACCGCAAGGCAGCAGACGCGGGGATCCATGCCTTTACCGATGACGGCGCTCTTGCCGAATGGGCCGGATTGCCGGTTCATGTGTTCGAGGGTGAGAGCGGCAACATCAAACTCACACACCCGGCCGATTTCTTGGAGGCCGAGCGGCGAATTGGAGGTTCATTGGTAGCTCTTGTCACTAAACTTGGCACAGGGTTCGACGTCCATGCCTTTGGGGATGGAGACCATATCTGGCTCGGTGGAATCAAGGTTCCCCACGACCGGGGCGTGATCGCTCACTCGGACGGCGACGTGATCCTGCATGCCCTCACCGACGCCATCCTGGGCGCTCTTGCCGACGGAGACATCGGCACGCACTTTCCGCCGAGCGATCCGCAATGGCGCGGCGCCTCCTCAGACCGGTTCCTCGCTCATGCGGTCGGCCTGGTGCGGGAGCGCGGCGGCCTCGTCGATCATCTCGACACCACCCTCCTCTGCGAGAAGCCGCGACTTGGCCCGCACCGCGAGGCCATGCGCCAGCGCATCGCCGAGATCGCTGGGCTTCGCCTCGAACAGGTCTCGCTCAAGGCGACCACCACCGAGAAGCTCGGGTTCACCGGCCGCAGCGAGGGCATCGCCGCCCAGGCGGCAGCCACCATCCGCCTGCCGGAGGTGAATCCATGATCCCGGACTTGAGAGACCGTGCCGCCGCCCTTCTCAACGCCTATCGCGAGAAAGGGCTGAAGATCGCCACGGCCGAATCCTGCACCGGAGGGCTGGTCGCTGCCCTGCTGACCGAGATTTCCGGTTCCTCGGCCGTGGTGGAGCGCGGCTTCGTCACCTACTCCAACGAGGCCAAGACCGAGTTGATCGGCGTGCCTGCCGACCTGATCACCGCCCATGGGGCGGTGAGCGAGCCAGTGGCCCGTGCCATGGCCGAGGGGGCGCTCGCTCGTTCGCGGGCCGATGTGGCGGTGGGGATCACGGGCGTTGCGGGCCCGACCGGCGGAACGGCCACGAAGCCCGTCGGTCTCGTCCATTTCGGCTTCGCCCGCAAAGGGGCTCCGACGATCCACCTGGAGCGCCGCTATGGCGATCTCGGGCGGGAGAACGTGCGCCGCCGGGCCGTAGAGGATGCGCTCTCGCTTCTGGAGCAGGCGATCGGCTGATCAGGCCTGTGCCCGGGAGGGCACGCCGTAGATCTCGTCCGCCCGTTCCTCGAAGGCCTCGGTGAATTTGCGGAAGGCCTTGTCGAAGACGCTGCCCATGAGGAGCCCGAGGGCGAAGCTCTTGAACTCGTAGTTGATGTAGAACTCGACTTCGGAGCCGCCGGGAGCATCGCGGAAGGTCCAGCGGTTCTCCAGATACTTGAACGGCCCGTCCACATACTCGACCGTGATCTTCCGGCGGGGATCGTCCAGGGTCACGCGGGTGGTGAAGCTCTCCTTGATGGCCTTGTAACCCACCGACATGGTGGCCACGAGGGTCTCGATGCCCTCCCCGCTCTGGACCCGCCGCATGATCCGCAGGTCCTCGCACAGGGGCAGGAACTCCGGATAGCGCTCCACATCGGCCACGAGGGCGAACATCTGAGCGGGCGTATGCTTCACGGTCCGGATGGTGCGGAAGGTCGGCATGGCTCAGGCGGCCTCACTAAATGTTGCTAGCTCGGCCTCCAGGGCCGGGATGTCGGATCGGGAGCGCAGGATATAAACGCGCTGGTCCGGGCGCAGGCGCTCCAGCATGCGGGCGGTCTTCGGTCGCATCTTGCCGGGATAGGACCAGATCCAGCGCATGAAGGAGAAGTCGAAGCGCTCGATGCAGCCGGGCCCCAGGTCCGGCCGTGTGCGCCCGTAGTTCCTGGCGACCCGCCACAGGGCGCTGCCCAGGCACTGCCAACGGGGCAGGTCGAGCCAGACGATCACTGTCGCGCGGGGCACCCGGATGTCGAAGGTGCTGGCGTAATTTCCCTCCATGACCCAAGCCGGGCGAGCGACGAGCGCCTTCACGTGCTCGCGCCATCCGGGCTTGGTCGGCGTGGTCCAGCCAGGGCCAAAGTATTCCCGGTCGAGATGGATCAGCGGCAGCCCCAAACGTTCAGCGAGGCGGCTCGCCAGGGTGCTCTTGCCCGCGCCCGGGCTGCCGATGACCAGAATGCGCTGCATGCCTCGTCCGGTTCGTTAGCCGAGCTTCGCGAGACGGGCCGCCTTGAGCTTGGCAAAATCCTCGCCTGCGTGATGCGAGGAACGCGTCAGCGGGGTGGAGGAGACTAGGAGGAAACCCTTGGCATAGGCTGTGGTTTCATAGGCCTTGAACTCGTCCGGCGTGACGAAGCGGATCACCGGGTGGTGCTTCTTCGTCGGCTGGAGGTACTGGCCGATGGTCATGAAATCCACCTCGGCCGAGCGCAGGTCGTCCATGAGCTGGAGCACTTCGTTCCGCTCCTCCCCAAGACCCACCATGATGCCGGACTTGGTGAAGATGGTCGGGTCCAGTTCCTTGACCTGCTGCAGCAGGCGGATGGAGTGGAAATAGCGGGCGCCGGGGCGGACCTTCAGGTATTTCGACGGCACCGTTTCGAGGTTGTGGTTGAACACGTCGGGCTTGGCCGCGACGACGATCTCCAGCGCGCCCGGCTTCCTGAGGAAATCGGGGGTGAGAATCTCGATGGTGGTCTTCGGCGAGCGGGCGCGGATGGCATGGATCACGTCGGCGAAATGCTGCGCGCCTCCATCGGCCAAGTCGTCCCGGTCCACGGAGGTGATAACCACGTGCTCGAGGCCGAGCTTTTCCACCGCCTTGGCCACGCTCTCGGGCTCGTTGGGATCGAGCGCCTGCGGCAGGCCGGTCTTCACGTTGCAGAAGGCGCAGGCCCGGGTGCAGGTATCCCCCATGATCATGAAGGTGGCGTGCTTCTTCTCCCAGCACTCGCCGATATTGGGGCAGCCGGCCTCTTCGCACACCGTCACGAGCTTGTTCTCGCGCACGATGCGGTTGGTCTCGGCCCATTTGGGCGAGCCCGGCGCCTTCACGCGGATCCAGTCGGGCTTGCGCTGCTGAACCGGCTGGTCCGGCCGGTGCGCCTTTTCCGGGTGACGAGGGCGCTGATCCTTGTTCAGAAGGTCGAGAACGACAGCCATGAAGCTAAACCTTTGGGGCGAAGGGATCCTGCCCTTCCTGACATGGGCCTGATTTAAGGCTTTCAGCGCTCAACCGCAAATGCTCAGATTGCGGGGCAGGCTTTCCTTCCAGGCGTTCTGCCCGCTGAACTCCGTTTCCTCCAGCCCGCCAAGCATCCGGAAGAGCATCGCAACCTGCAACTTCTGAGCTTCTGCCTGAACCGAAGCCCCGGATACCCGTTACCAGCCTGTTCACCCTAAGGCGTTGGGATAAAGGCGTATGAACCGGACATCGAAGCGGAACGGATTCGTGGAGGTTCCGCCTGCTGAACATGTCCTGGATGCTCTGGCTGGTCCGATTGCCGTGCTCGACCAGTCCGGCACCATTATTGCCGTCAACCAGGCCTGGCGTGATTTCGGCATAGCCAACAGCGGCAAGGACGTTCGGCACGTGGGAACGAACTACCTCGATATCTGTGATCGCACGGTCGGGGTCGAAGCGGCCTGTGCAAAGGCCGCCGCTGCCGGCATCCGATCCGTGCTGGCGGGTCAACCAGCCTTCTCCCTCGAGTATCCATGCCATTCCCCGACAGAGAAGCGGTGGTTCCACCTTCGTGCTTCCCACCTGGACCATGACGGCCATGCCTACGCCGTCGTGGCGCACAACGACATTACCAACCGCATATTGATCGAGCAGGAGCGGCAAGGCCTCCTGGCGAAGGGGCATCGCTACCAGGAGCAGCTGAAGGCCCTGGCGGCCGTATCCACCAGGATAGCCGCGACGGATGCCCCCGAGGCGATCTTTCACGAGATCACGGAGCAGGCGCGCCTCATCATCGGCACCCATTGGGCCGCGACCCACACCCGTCCCTATGCCTTGTGGCCGAGCGATCCTGTCATCGTCTCGGTCTCGGACAAGTACCGCAGCCATCCTGCGGCTTCCCTGGCCCAGAGCAGTGCCGGCTTATACTCCCATGTGGTTCAACTCGGGCACCCGCTTCGGTTGACCGCAACCGAACTCAATTCCTACCCGGAGCTGCAGGATACCCATGTTGGGGAGGGCGCCTCCCCGACGATGCCGGGTGTGCTTGCTGTTCCGATCACCGGGCCGCAAGGCGGCACGCTGGGCGTGCTCATGCTGCTGGACAAGCAGAGCGGTGAGTTCACCGCCGACGATGAAGCCATCCTCGTCCAACTCGCCCAGATCGTGTCGGTCTCCGTCGAGAGCGCCGTGCAGACGAGAGCCGAGCGGGAAAGTCGTGAACGGCTCTGGGCGACCCATGAACATGCCGGAGTCGGCATCGCCGAAACCGATGCAGCCGGTCACTTTCTGACCGTCAACAGAGGGCTGTCCGCCATCACCGGCTATTCCCGCAGCGAGCTTCTGAACCTGAGCATCTTCGATCTCACCCACTCGGATGATTCCGGAGCCGAGCGGGCGCTCTACGAACGGCAGGTTGCCGGCGAGCTGAGAACGTACTCGATCGAGAAGCGCTCGGTCCGCAAGGACGGCTCAAGTCTCTGGATGAATGTCTCGTCGACGGCGGTCTTCGATGAGCAGGGTCGCTTTCAATACAGTGTGCGGGTCATCCAGGATGTCGACGAGAGGAAGCGGTCCGAGCAACGTCAGGCGCTGCTGGTCCGGGAGCTCCATCACCGGGTGCGCAACACCCTTGCGGTCGTCCAGGCTCTGGCCGGCGCGACGGCCCGCACGACAACCAGCACTCGGGAGTTCAACCGGTCCTTCTCGTCGCGGATTGCCGCCCTTGCCAAGACGCAGACCCTCCTGACGGAGGATTACTGGCAGACGGCACCCTTGAGGGAGATGCTGCAATGCGAGCTTCAGCCGTTCTCGGCGAACAAGCATGAGCGCTTCAGACTGGAAGGACCGGAGGTGAATCTCTCGGCCGATATTGCCGTTCCGTTGAGCATGGCTTTTCATGAGTTGACGGCGAATGCGGCGCAGTATGGTGCCCTGTCCGTGCGCAAAGGGTGCGTCGCCGTCCAATGGGAGCTGGTCGTCGCAGAGGGCCAGAGGGAACTTCACCTCAGATGGGTGGAGCAGAATGGCCCGCCTGTCGAGGAGCCGGAGCGCAGCGGCTTCGGGTCATTCCTGCTCGAACGCGTTCTGCCGACCCAGTGTCACGCAACGGCGCATCTGAGTTTCGATCCGACGGGGCTGCAGTGCGAGATCCATGTGCCTCTGATCACGCACCGGCTCGTGCCCGAATATTGACTTCGTAGCCGAAGCGCTCGATCAGCCTGTGCCCCGCGAAAAGTCCTCTACCAGCTGAGCGTAGCGCTCCATCGGGGGAAATTTTTCGAAGCTATGGACCGCCTGCGTCCTGGCCCAGGGCAGCGCCTCGCATGTGTAGGTCTCGATGAAAGGCGTGAAGTCCCTCGCATTATCGAGCATCGTCGCACGGACATTCACGAACTCGTCCAGCCCCTCGGGCCGGGTGAACAGCCAGCTCATGCAATGGGGGCAGAAGAAGTGCCGGGTGGCGCCGTGAAGACCGCCGATCACCGGCTCTCCCTGTGTCACCTCGACATCTGCGCTTGCATACAGGGAGCTCAACGAGAACGCACTGGAGGTCATGCGCTGGCAGCCCGTGCAGTGGCAGGCCATCGTGAGAATGGGAGCGCCGCGGACGTGGAATCGCACCTGCCCGCACCGGCACTCGCCATTATGTACCTGCTCCCGATCCGACATCGCGTCCTCCATGGCTGACGTGGTCCGAACGCTCCAGCAAGAATGAGCCGTCAGGGCCGATCTGACTTCAGATGTGGATCACCCGTCCATACGCATCCATGACGCTCTCGTGCATGGTCTCGGACAGAGTCGGATGCGGGAAGACCGCGTGGATCAGTTCCTCTTCCGTGGTTTCCAGGTTCATGGCGATCACGTAGCCCTGGATCAGCTCGGTCACTTCGGCCCCGACCATATGCGCCCCGAGCAGCTGGCCGGTCTTCTTGTCGAAGATCGTCTTCACGAGGCCGTCGGGCTCGCCCAGCGCGATCGCCTTGCCGTTGCCGATGAACGGGAAGCGGCCGACACGGATGTCGAAGCCCTGTTCCTTCGCCTTGGCCTCGGTGAGGCCCACCGACGCAATCTGCGGGTTGCAATAGGTGCAGCCCGGGATCTTCGCCTTGTCCATGGCGTGGGTGTGCATGCCCTTGATGGTCTCGACGCAGATCACGCCCTCGTGCTCGGCCTTGTGCGCCAGCATGGGGGGACCGGCCACGTCGCCGATGGCGTAGATGCCGGGCACGCTCGTGCGTCCCAGACCATCGGTCACGACGACGCCGCGCTCGATCTTCACCCCGAGCTTCTCGAGGCCGAGATTCTCGATGTTGCCGACGACGCCGACCGCCGAGATCATGCGATCGGCCGTGATCGTCTGCGTGGTCTTGCCGTCGTCGATGGTGGCCGTGATGGAGTTCGCGCCCTTCTCCACCTTCGTGACCTTGGCACCGGTGAGGATCTTCATCCCCTGCTTTTCGAAGCGCTTGCGGGCCAATGCTGCGATCTCCGCGTCCTCGACGGGCAGGATCTGCGGCATCACCTCGACCACAGTCACCTCCACGCCCATGGTGCGGTAGAAGGAGGCGAACTCGATGCCGATGGCGCCCGAGCCCATGACGATCAGAGACTTCGGCATGGCGGGCGGCACCATGGCCTCGAAATAGGTCCAGATCAGCTTGCCGTCCGGCTCGATACCCGGCAGTGCGCGCGGGCGCGCACCGGTGGCCACGATGATGTGCTTGGCGGCGTAGGTGCCGGGCTCCAGCACGCCCTTGGGCACCGGGTTCTGCGGCTGCATGGCCGGCTTCTTCGGCGCCGTGACCACGACCTCGCCGGGCTTGGAGATGGCAGCCTCGCCCCAGATCACGTCGACCTTGTTCTTCTTGAGCAGCATGCCGACGCCGCCGTTGAGACGGCCCGAGACGCCGCGCGAGCGCTGGACGATGGCGGCCGCATCGAAGCCGATGCCCTGCGCGGAGAGGCCATAATCCTTGGCATGCTCCATGTAGTGGTAGATCTCGGCCGAGCGCAGCAGCGCCTTGGTCGGGATGCAGCCCCAGTTGAGGCAGATGCCGCCCAGATGCTCGCGCTCCACCACCGCAGTCTTGAACCCGAGTTGCGCCGCGCGGATCGCCGCCACATAGCCCCCCGGCCCGCCGCCGATGACGATGATGTCGTATTGGTTTGCCATGGTGTTAATTCCCTTGCGCGTACTGCGCGATGCCGTGACCGAAGGACCAGTTTTCCTTTTCGACTTCGATCAGGTTGATGAACACATCTTCGGGGCGGAGGCCGGGCTCGGTGCCCAATCTTTCGGTGATCCGTTGGAAGAGCGCCTTCTTTTGATCGACCGTCCGTGTGTTGCTGACGGTGATCTGAACGATGACGAGATCGTCGCTTCGCTCAATGCCGAGGTAGTTTGCACCATAGAAGAAGTTGTCTTCCTCATGCTCGGTGATGGTGACGAAGAGATCGTCCTCAGGAACGTTGAAAGTCTCACGGAGAGCGAGATAGATTCCGTCGGCCAGCGCCTTGCGATAGGCAGATGGCTTTCCCTTTCGTAGCGAGACGCGGATGAGCGGCATGAAGCCTCCCTATCGGCCAACAGTGAATGGCCGGGACGTGCCCGGCCATGACGTCAATTAAACCAGCATCCCCATCGGGCTCTCGATGAGCTGCTTGAAGGCCGCCAGCAGTTCCGCGCCGAGAGCGCCATCCACGACCCGGTGATCGCAGGAGAGCGTCACCGTCATGGCCTGCACCACGGCGGGAGCGCCGTTCTTCACCACAACCCGGCTCTCGCCGGCGCCGACCGCCAGAATCGTGCCCTGGGGCGGATTGATGACCGCCTGGAAGTTCTTGATGCCGAACATGCCGAGGTTGGAGACGGCCGTGGAGCCGCCCTGGTATTCCTCCGGCTTGAGGCGGCGGGTGCGCGCGCGGCCTGCCATGTCCTTGACCTCGGCCGAAATGGCCGTGAGCGTCTTCTGTTCAGCCTTGCGCACCACCGGCGTGAACAGGCCGCCCTCGATGGCAACCGCCACGCCCACATCCGAATGCTTCATCTTCAGGATGCGGTCCTCGGCCCAGACCGCGTTGGCGGCGGGCACACGCTGGAGCGCGATGGCCAGTGCCTTGATGACGAAGTCGTTGACCGAGAGCTTGTAGGCCGGCTTGCCGTCCTTGTCCTTGCCGGCGGCCGCGTTGATCTGCTCGCGCAGGGCCATGAGCGCATCGAGCTCGCAATCCAGCGATAGGTAGAAGTGCGGCACCGTCTGCTTCGATTCGACGAGGCGCTTGGCGATAGTCTTGCGCATGCCGTCGAGAGGTACTTCCTCATAGGTGCCGGCCTCGAACATGGCTTTCACCTGATCGGCGCCCATGCTCTGGGCGAGCTGGGGCGCTGCCGGCTTGGCAGCCGGTGCGGGAGCTGCTGCGGCGGCAGGAGCCGAAGCAGGCTTCGTGCCGCCGCCCTGGAGCGCCGCGCGCACATCTTTCTCGACGATGCGGCCATGGGGACCGGAGCCCTGAACCGATCCGATATCGATCCCGGCTTCGCGGGCGATGCGCTTGGCAAGCGGCGAGGCGAAGACGCGGTTGCCGGATGCCTGCGGCTGCCCTGCCCCGTTGGGCTTTGCGGCCGTTGCAGGACCTTCGGGAGCCTGATCGACGCGGGCGTAGGACATATGGGCGTTGGGATCGCCCTGAATGGTGTTGGCCTGCGGCTGGGGCGCAGCTGCAGGAGCCGCCGGAGCCGGAGCGGCTTCCGCCTTGGGGGCAGGCGCTGCGGCACCGCCGCCGGATGCGGGAGCCGTGACGCTCTTCGGATCCTCGCCTTCGCCGGCGATCAGCGCGATGAGCTGGTTGACGGGAACATCAGCCGTTCCCTCGGGCACCACGATCTTGGCGAGGATGCCTTCATCCACCGCTTCCACTTCCATGGTGGCCTTGTCGGTCTCGATCTCAGCGATGACGTCGCCGGATTTCACCGTGTCGCCTTCCTTCTTCAGCCACTTGGCAAGGTTGCCCTTTTCCATGGTGGGAGACAGGGCGGGCATCAGGATATTGATGGGCATGGCGTTTATGGATCCTGACTTGAAAGGTTTAGTTGATCGCCTGCGTCGAGCCGGGATCGCTCGGATCGTCCAGCTCGGCCTGAATGCCGGCTGCGATCTCGGCCAGAGCCTCCTCCTCGGAGAACTCCGTTTCCATGGCATAGACGCGCGCAGCGTGACGGGCGAGGTCCACCAGGAGCACGCCCCAGGTGAACGGATCGTCGAAGGCGCGGCGAAGCGCGATGCTCACCTCGCCATCGACCACCGAAGCCCTCAGGATCTCGACGCCGCCCTTTTCGAGGACGTCAGGCGGAACGTTGAGGGCCTCGAATTTCCGTTCAGTCATGAGCTCACCTGTAGCAAACGGCCTTCGCCGCCTGCACCACTTCGGCCACGTTCGGCAGCGCGAGCTTCTCGAGGTTGGCCGCGTACGGCATGGGCACGTCCTTGCCGGTCACGCGGGCCACGGGGGCGTCGAGGTAGTCGAACGCATTCTCCATGATGCGCATGGCGATTTCGGCGCCGATGCCCGATTGCGGGAAGCCCTCTTCCACCGTGACGCAGCGGCCCGTCTTCATGACCGAGGCGACGATGGTGTCGGTGTCCATCGGACGGAGCGTCCGAAGATCGATGACCTCCGCGTCGATGCCTTCCTTCTCCAGTTCCTGAGCCGCCTTGAGCGCATAGGTCATGCCGATGGAGAAGGACACGATGGTTACGTCCTTTCCCTCGCGATGAATGCGCGCCTTGCCGATCGGCACCGTGAAGTCGTCGAGCTTCGGCACCGGGAAGGACTGACCGTAGAGGATCTCGTTCTCCAGGAAGATGATCGGGTTCGGATCGCGGATGGCGCTCTTGAGAAGGCCCTTCGCGTCGGCGGCCGTGTAGGGAGAGACGACCTTGAGACCCGGCACGTTGGAGTACCATGCCGAGTAATCGTGGCTGTGCTGAGCGCCCACGCGGGCCGCAGCGCCGTTGGGGCCGCGGAACACGATGGGAGCGCCGAGCTGGCCGCCGGACATGTAGAGGGTCTTGGCCGCCGAGTTGATGATGTGGTCGATCGCCTGCATGGCGAAGTTGAAGGTCATGAACTCGACGATGGGACGAAGCCCGGTGAAAGCCGCGCCGACGCCGACGCCGGCAAAGCCGTGCTCGGTGATCGGGGTGTCGATGACGCGCTTGGCGCCGAATTCCTGCAGCAGGCCCTGCGTGACCTTGTAGGCGCCCTGGTATTCGGCCACCTCTTCGCCCATGACGAAAACGGAGCCGTCCTTGCGCATCTCCTCGGCCATGGCGTCGCGAAGCGCCTCGCGCACGGTCATGTTGACTAGCTCGGTGCCCTCAGGGATTTCCGCCATGGCATTATAGCTGCTGCGGTTCGTGATCACCGACGGAGCCGCCGGGGTCGAGAGATCCGTCTGCTGCGGACGCTCTGCCGGAGCCGGGCGGTCCGTCAGCCCTTCGGCCTGCATGTCGGGCGTCGGTGCGGGCTGGGCCTCCGGTGCCGAAGCGGCTGGAGCCTTTGCTGAAGAGGCGGCTGCCGATACGTCCTCACCCTCGCCCGCGAGGATCGCGATGGGGGTGTTCACGGCCACATTGTCGGTGCCGTCGGAGACCAGGATCTTGGCCAGGACGCCCTCGTCGATGGCCTCGACCTCCATGGTCGCCTTATCGGTCTCGATCTCGGCCAGCACGTCGCCGGGCTTGACCTGATCGCCCTCTTTTTTCAGCCACTTGGCCAGTTTGCCCTGCTCCATGGTGGGCGAGAGGGCAGGCATGAGAATATCGATCGCCATTAAAAGACCTGTTTCGATTGTCGCAGCGGCGAGATGTGGGGAGCGGCGCGAGCGCGCCGCCTAAGCTTCGATCAGATGATCGAAGCCATTTGTTTGATGGAGCATGGGCTGATCAGAAAACCGGTTCCCACTTTTCTGACCCATGCTCTAGAGAAGGATGTCCGTGTAGAGCTCGGACGGATCGGGCTCCGGATCATGCGTGGCGAACTCAGCCGCCTCGTTGACGATCTCGCGCACCCGGCTGTCGATGGCCTTCAGCTCGTCCTCGGACAGCTTCCAGCTCTCCAGGAGACGGCGGCGCACCTGCTCGATCGGGTCGTGCTCCTCGCGCATGCGGGTCACCTCGTCCTTCGTGCGGTACTTCGCCGGATCGGACATGGAGTGACCGCGGTAGCGGTAGGTCTGCATCTCGAGGATGTACGGCCCCTTGCCGGAACGGGCGTGCTCGATGGCGCGCTGGCCGGCGGCGTAGACCGCGCGGATGTCCATGCCGTCCACCTGCTCGCCCGGGATGCCGAAGGACACGCCGCGCTTGGAAAAGTCGGTCTGAGCCGAGGCGCGGCTCACCGACGTGCCCATAGCGTAGCGGTTGTTCTCGATCACGTAGACCACGGGCAGCTTCCAGAGCTGCGCCATGTTGAAGCTCTCGTAGACCTGGCCCTGATTGGCCGCGCCGTCGCCGAAATAGGTCAGGCAGACATTGCCGTTCTCACGGTAATGATTGGCGAAGGCGATGCCGGTGCCGAGCGACACCTGCGCGCCGACGATGCCGTGGCCGCCATAGAAATGCTTCTCCTTGGAGAACATGTGCATGGAGCCGCCCTTGCCTTTCGACAGTCCGCCGCGGCGTCCCGTCAACTCGGCCATGACGCCCTTCGCGTCCATGCCGCAGGCCAGCATGTGACCGTGATCCCGATAGCCGGTGATCACCTGGTCGCCCTCTTTCGTCGCCATCTGCATGCCGACGACGACAGCTTCCTGGCCGATATAAAGATGGCAGAAACCGCCGATCAGGCCCATGCCGTACATCTGGCCGGACTTCTCCTCGAAGCGCCGGATCAGAAGCATCTCGTTATAGGCGGACAGGTCCTGGTTCTTGTCGAATTGTGGGGAATTGAACGCGGCTCCGCGTGTGGAGCCTTTTGTGGAAGTGGTCTTGTTAGCCGCGCCTGCACCAGCACGGCCCGCCTTGCGGGCAGCAACAGCCATCGGGTCCTCCGAAGGGTTTCCTCGACGAAAGTTGTAGCGCAGACGGAAGGGGAAATCGAGTGGGCTAAAAGCCGTTTTGCATTGCACAATGAAACGCGCAAGCTATTGAGCAATACAAGGAATTTAAAATTAACTTAATTTCAGTTAAGCAGAACTTTCGGGCTATGCTTAATCATGGGCCTGTGATGATGACGAGATCGTTCTTATGCACACGTCCTAACATTACGCGTGCTCGTTCTTCGAGGAGATCCCGGTCGATCTGATCGCTGCGCAGCAGGGCGATGCGGCGCTCCCAATCGGAACGCTGAGTTTTCAAACCCGTCAGCTCGCTGGAAAGTTCAGCCACCTGAGCTTCATATTTCTGGCGGGCCTCGATGCCGCGCGCACCGCTATGGGCGTGGTGCACGAAGTAACCGGCCACAGCCGCTGAAATGCTATAAAGCACCAGCGGGATGAGGAATCGTCGTGCGCGTCTGCGGATTACCATGGGACTGAGTCTTACAGCATCATGGTTAAGGAGGTGTTAGAGGTTGCACACTCGTTATCCCACCGACCGTCGCCGTCATCCCCGGACTTGTTCCGGGGATCCACGTCTTCAACCCGGCCCAAGACGTAGATGGCCGGGACGAGCCCGGCCATGACGGGCGAGAATAGCGAAGAAAAAGCCGCCCTAAGGCGGCTTCATCGACTTACCGTTACAACGCGAAATCAGGCCAGCGCCTTGAGCGCCGCACGTCCTGCGTACTGCGCCTGGGAGCCCAGCTCCTCCTCGATGCGGATGAGCTGGTTGTACTTCGCCAGTCTGTCCGATCGGGCCAGCGAGCCGGTCTTGATCTGTCCGCAATTCGTGGCCACCGCAAGGTCCGCGATGGTGGAATCCTCCGTCTCGCCGGAGCGGTGGGACATGACGGCGGTGTAGCCGGCGCGGTGGGCCATGTCGACGGCCGCCAGGGTCTCGGTGAGCGAGCCGATCTGATTCACCTTCACCAGGAGCGAGTTGGCAACGCCCTGCTTGATGCCCTGCGAGAGGCGGTTCACGTTGGTGACGAAGAGATCGTCGCCCACGAGCTGGCACTTGTTGCCGATCAGGTCGGTCACGGC
The DNA here is from genome assembly GCF_000739015.1 of Microvirga sp. BSC39. Classification (GTDB taxonomy): domain Bacteria; phylum Pseudomonadota; class Alphaproteobacteria; order Rhizobiales; family Beijerinckiaceae; genus Microvirga. The sequence continues at coordinate 16,693 of NZ_JPUG01000005.1, read as the reverse complement.
CTTCCAGCCCTCCCAATCGTCCTCGGACATGCCGTCCTCGATGGTGGCGATGGGATAGGCGGAGACGAGCTTCGCGAGGTATTCGGCCTGCTGCTGCGGGGAGAGCTTCTGGCCGGTGCCTTCATAATGGTAGGCGCCGCTCTTGAAGAACTCGGTGGCGGCGCAGTCGAGGCCGATCACCATGTCGGTGCCCGGCTTGTAGCCGGCCTGCTCAATGGACTTCATGATGAAGTCGAGGGCGGCTTCCGCGGAGGGCAGGTTCGGGGCGAAGCCGCCCTCGTCGCCCACATTGGTGTTGTGCCCGGCATCCTTCAGGGCCCTCTTGAGGGTGTGGAACACCTCGGCGCCCATGCGCACGGCCTCCGCCAGGGTCGGCGCGCCGACCGGCATGACCATGAATTCCTGGAAGTCGATGGGGTTGTCCGCATGCGCGCCGCCATTGATGATGTTCATCATCGGCACGGGAAGAACGCGAGCCTGCGTACCGCCCACGTAACGGTAAAGGGGCAAGGTCGAAGCTTCCGCTGCAGCCTTGGCGACCGCCAGCGAGACGCCCAGGATGGCATTGGCGCCGAGGCGGGCCTTGTTCGGGGTGCCGTCGAGCTCGATCATCGTCTCGTCGATGGCGACCTGCTCTTCGGCGTCCATGCCGCCGATGGCGTCCAGGATTTCATTGTTGACCGCATCGATGGCCTTGAGCACGCCTTTGCCGAGATAGACCTTCTTGTCGCCGTCGCGCAGCTCCACCGCCTCATGAGCACCGGTCGAGGCACCTGAGGGCACGGCGGCGCGGCCCATGGAGCCGTCTTCCAGGGTGACATCCACCTCGACGGTGGGGTTGCCTCGGCTGTCGAGGATCTGGCGGGCGAAAACGTCGATGATCGCTGTCATAAAGCAGGCTCCTGCTGGCTGAAGTGCGGCCGGCGCATCCCGGGGAGCGGGTGCGGCCTCAAGTCATGGGTTGGCTTATTGACCGAAATGAGCAGACGGGCAAGGACGGCAAGAGCCCTCAAGTCATTGATCCAAGGTGAAATAGCGTGACAGACAATACCCTTCAGCTCGGGCAGTCGAGCGCCCTCCCCGATTCCGCCGAAGCGGCACAGCTCGACCGGGTGCCCAACCCGCACCCCGATACCGACTACCTGGCGCGGTTCACCGTGCCGGAATTCACCTCGCTCTGCCCGGTGACGGGCCAGCCGGACTTCGCGATTATCGTAATCGACTACGCGCCAGGCCCCTGGCTGGTCGAGTCCAAGTCGCTGAAGCTCTACATGCACAGCTTCCGCAACCATGGCGCCTTCCATGAGGATTGCACCGTGGCCATCGGCAAGCGCCTCGCCGACCTGCTCGAGCCCCGGTATCTGCGCATCGGCGGCTACTGGTATCCGCGCGGCGGCATTCCCATCGACGTGTTCTGGCAGACCGGGGAGTTGCCGAAGAACCTCTGGCTGCCCGACCAGGGCGTGGCCCCTTATCGGGCCCGCTGAGCGGCCGGCCGCGTCAGGACGAAGGAGGCGGTGAAGCCAACGCCGAGGATGATCAGGGCGGCAACGGATGTCGTCCCGGTCAGCCCGATGGTGCGCAGGCCGAAGCCCATCAGCACGACGCCGAGCGCCTGACCGCAGAAGAACGAGAACGCATGAAGCGCCACGGCCGAGGCGCGGGCGCCCGGCGCCACCTCGGTCACCTGGGCCTGGAAGGTGTTGTGCAGCATGTAGAAGCCGAGCCCCAGGAAGAGCATGGCGGCGGCGTCGAGCTTCCAGTCTCCGCCCAGTCCAAGCAGGGCCAGAGCGACGCCTGCGGAAAAACCGCCGCCCACGAGAATGCGCCCGATGCCGAGCCGCTTCAGCATCCAGCCTATGAGCACGGAAAACACGAGTCCGCCAATGGCGAATCCGCCAAGGGCAAAGCCCGCCTCAGCAGCCCCGCCCCCGCCCCGCTCTTCGAGCAGCGGCGCCACATAGGGGAAGATGCCGAAGATGGCGATGGCCTCAATGAAAACTAGGCTAAACAGGGTGAGCGCGCGCGGGTTGGAGAGGATACCCCGGTAGCGCAGGAGTGCGCTCCTTAGATCGAACTGTCCGCCCGGTAGCGCCCCCCTGAAACCCGCGACAGTGGCGGCAAGGGCCAAAGCCACCATGAGGGTAGAGAGCGTGAAAACGCCGCGCCAGCCGATCAATTCGGCGAGGAGCCCAGCAAGGGACGACCCAGCCAGTTGGCCGATGATGACGGCGACCATGTAGCGGCTCAAGGCCACCTGTCGCTGCGCCAGCTCCACCCGGTCGCCGATCAGCGCCAGTGAAAGCGGAATGGATCCCCCGGCAGCAGCACCGGCGATGATGCGAAGGGTGAAGAGTGTCGAAGGATCGGGCGCGAAGATCGAGCAGGCCAGGGCTAGGAAGAGCACCGTAAGTGCCACCTTCATCACCCGCTCCTTGCCGAGGGCGTCACCGACCGGCCCCAGGATAGGCTGGATGAAGGCATAAGGCAGCGCGAAGGCGGCCGAGAGGAGCGCGATGGTCTGCGGCGTGGAGCTCAGGTCCCGTGCGATGACCCCAACCATCGGCTCGACGGCACGGCCGGAGAAGGTGCTGGCAAAGCCGCTGGTGGCGAGAATAAGGATCAGATTGCGGGGCGACATGAGTGCCTGGCGAAGGAACCGTGGAGAAAGCCTTTGCTTCCTATCACGCCTGCGCAGTTAGGCGAGCGGCAGGAACGCAGACCTGCCCTCGCCATGGCACATGGAACGGATCAGACCTCAAGCCTGCCGGTTCTTCGCCAGCGCGTCGAAGGCCTTGAGCTGGGCGAGCAGCGCCTCGAGTTCCTTGAGCGGCACCATGTTGGGGCCGTCGGACGGCGCCTTGTCCGGATCCTGGTGGGTCTCGATGAAGACACCGGCAACGCCCACCGCAACGGCTGCGCGGGAGAGAACCGGGACGTATTCCCGCTGACCGCCCGAGGTTGCACCCTTGCCGCCGGGCTGCTGCACGGAATGCGTGGCATCGAAGATCACCGGAGCGCCCGTCTCGGCCATGATCGGCAGGCTGCGCATGTCGGACACAAGGGTGTTGTAGCCAAAGGATGCGCCGCGCTCGGTGAGCATGACGTTCGGGTTGCCCGCCGCCTTCACCTTCTCGGCGGCATTCGCCATGTCCCACGGAGCCAAGAACTGGCCCTTCTTCACGTTGACCACCCGGCCGGTCTTGGCCGCGGCGATCAGGAGATCCGTCTGACGGCAGAGGAAGGCCGGAATCTGGAGAACATCGACAACCTCCGCAACGGCGGCGCATTGATCGTTCTCATGCACGTCGGTGAGCACAGGCAGACCATATCGCTCCTTGACCTCGGCGAAGATGGCGAGGGCCTTGTCGATCCCGATGCCGCGGGCGCTGGAAATCGAGGTCCGGTTCGCCTTGTCGAAGGAGGACTTGTAGACAAGCCCCAAGCCGAGCCTCCCGGCCATCTCACTGAGGGCAGCGGCCATTTCCAGCGCGTGGTCGCGGCTTTCCATGGCGCAGGGCCCGGCGATGATGCTCAGCGGCAGGTGGTTTCCGAAGCGGACGGAGCCGATCTGGACGGCGTTCTGGGGCTGTTTGGTATCGGTCATGGGCTGTCACTAGCCTTTTTGCTCCGAAAGGCAAAGCGGCGATGTGCCATAGGCGACCGAGCGCGGAGGTTGCACGGGGAGACAATGGCGATTCGACCCGGAAACACCGATTTTTACCCTCAGCATCACAATCGGTAACCTTCCCTTAGGTTAATTGGCTAAGAGTATTGAAGTCACTGCACTTACTTGAGAAAATTTACCCGATGGCGCTTGGGAGGCGCTTTGATGTCAGAACAAGGAAAGATGCAGGAACTCGTTGCGATCCGAACAGCCCTTGGCTTCACCCAGAGCAGGATGGCGCACGAGATCGACATGAACCTGCGGGATTATCAGGCCTTCGAGTGGGGCGAAGCCGAGATTCCGGATCTCTATCTCAGGGCCATCGAGCGGATCGCGATGCTTTACGCGGTCCGTCACAGGAACCCGATGCTGGTACCGCCCTCCATGCGGGCCGAAGTCCTGCAGTTCGCCCGACTCGTGGAGATGGAAGCCTGAGCAACAGGCCCTCCCCACGAGCGGTCTCGCTGAACCTTAGAACGTCATTGCGGCGGCGTTGATGATCCCGGCCGACAGCGATGAGGCGCCAAGGAACAGGGCCGCGGCCATTTCGCCGGCGGCGATGCGCTGCGAGAGGTTGGGCATGACGATCCGCACGAGCCAATAAACGACGATCTGCACAGACAGGGCAACAAGACCCCAGACCAGGCAATCGACGATGGTCTGCGCATGAACGATCGCGCTTGCAAGCGGCAGGGCGAATCCGACGAGGCTGAAGCCCAGTGCTGTCGCCGCGGAGATTACGTTCTCGCGGATCAGGGCGAACTCGTTGTGCATGGTCGCAAGCGTGTAGATGGCGAGATAAAGCCCCACCAGAGCGACGGCGAGCACGAAGAAGATCAGGAAATCGGGCAAGCCCGCGAGAGAATTAGCCACGGGTTTAAGTTCCCCACCGGTTGGTTACCTTTCAACCGATTAAGGGAACATGGTTAACATTACGTTGGCTCGAACGCGATTGCGACGCCGGAGGCGGCACTGGCCGGAACGATGAGCCTGCTGCCGATGTGCTGATACGGAATCTCCGCCGCGTCGAGCCATCTCGCCTGCCGCTGAATGTCCTCGACCCGGATGGCGAAGGCCACGAAGGACGGCTGATCGAGCTCGGCCTCAATTGAACCGTATATGTCCGCGGCATCGTCGGGCGTCAGCACGTCGATGTGGCTCCCGTCCAGGCGGAATGACAGATCGTCCCCATCCGGGCTTCCGGGCTGCACGCCCGTAAATGCATTGAGAAAACCACGAAGCTGCTCCGGCTCGGGAGCCGCCAGGGTGACGGACGAGATCCGGGTCGCCTGATTGTCGTGGCGCTGGAACTCCGGGTTCCAGAAATTTTCAGGATAGTGCTGCTGACAGACGAAGAAGCCTGCCTTGGGAGAGCGTTCCGCCGATGTGAAAGCCAACGTGAAGGCGACCCTGGTCTCGCTGCCGTCCGGCCGGCGTCCGGCACGCTCGAAGTGGAAGGGTTCGAAGGAGCCGATCCCATTCTCTGAGAAAAGAGCAGCATCGGCCTTGGCGTCCTGACTGTCGAGGACCAGCATGGCCAGGCCCTCGCGGGCCTGCAGGTAATCCTGCACGAAGGCGCCGAAGCTGAAGGCGCTCGCCCGGTGGGGCGCGATGGCGGCGCCTTCGCCTACGGTAATCAGCTCGATGAAGGAGCCGGGGAACTGAATGATCCGGTTCGCGGTGCCCCAGGGGTGCCGGTTGCGGGAACCGACCTGAAATCCCAGGCGCTGATAGAAAAGTCCGGCTTGATCAAGGTCCTGGACGGCAACAACGAGGTGGTCGATCCGGCGGGTCATCATGCTCTTTCCTGCTGGTCGCGCCCGTGAGACGTTCGGGCGCGACGGTTCAGGTTAACATCAAACCAGCCGGCTTTGCTCCACGGCCGCGTGGATGAAGCTCTTGAAGAGCGGGTGCGGCTCGAACGGGCGCGACTTCAGCTCGGGGTGGTACTGCACGCCGATGAACCAGGGATGGTCCTCGTACTCGACGATCTCGGGCAGGATTCCGTCCGGCGAGACGCCCGAGAAGCGCAGCCCCTTCGTCTCGAGCTGGTCGCGATAGGACATGTTCACTTCGTAGCGGTGCCGGTGGCGCTCGGAGATTTCCGTGCCGCCATAGATCTCCGCCACCTTGCTGCCCGGCTTGAGAGAGGCCTGATAGGCGCCGAGCCGCATGGTGCCGCCCAGATCGCCGCTGGCCGTGCGCTTTTCGAGCTCGTTGCCGCGCAGCCACTCGGTCATGAGGCCGACGACCGGCTGGGCGGTGGGGCCGAACTCCGTGGAGCTGGCGTCCTGGATGCCCGCCAGAGAGCGGGCCGCCTCGATGACGGCCATCTGCATCCCGAAGCAGATGCCGAAATACGGCACCTTGCGCTCGCGGGCGAAGCGGGCCGCCCGGATCTTGCCCTCGGCGCCGCGCTGTCCGAAGCCGCCGGGCACCATGATGCCGTGGATGCCCTCAAGGAAGGGGGCTGGATCTTCGCTCTCGAAGACCTCGCTCTCGATCCACTCGAGATTCACCTTCACCTGGTTGGCGATTCCGCCATGGTGAAGCGCCTCGATCAGCGACTTGTAGGCATCCTTAAGGCCGGTGTACTTGCCCACGACCGCAATGGTGACCTCGCCCTCCGGATTGTGGACGCGCTCGGAGATGGTGGTCCACCGGGACAGGTTCGGGGTCTTGGCCGTGTCGAGACCGAAAGCCGCCAGAACCTCGCTGTCGAGCCCCGCCTCGTGATAGGCCAAGGGCACGTCGTAGATGGAACGGGCGTCCCGCGCCTCGATGACGGCGGTCTCGCGCACGTTGCAGAACAGGGCGAGCTTGCGGCGCTCGTCCTTCGGAATCTCGCGGTCGGTGCGGCACAGGAGGATGTCGGGCTGGATGCCGATGGAGCGCAGCTCCGCCACCGAGTGCTGGGTCGGCTTGGTCTTCAGCTCGCCGGCGGACGGGATGAAAGGCAGCAGGGTCAGGTGGACATAGATCGCCTGGCCTCGCGGCAGATCGTTGCCGAGCTGGCGGATGGCCTCGAAGAACGGCAGACCCTCGATATCGCCCACCGTGCCGCCGATCTCGACGAGCACGAAGTCGAAGCCTTCGTTGCCGGTGAGCACGAAGTCCTTGATAGCGTTGGTGACGTGCGGAATGACCTGGATGGTCGCGCCGAGATAATCGCCGCGGCGCTCCTTGGTGATGATGTCGAGGTAGATGCGCCCGGTCGTGATGTTGTCGGCCTTCGTGGCCGGCACGCCGGTGAATCGCTCGTAATGGCCGAGATCCAGGTCGGTCTCAGCGCCGTCGTCGGTCACGAAGACCTCGCCGTGCTGGTAGGGACTCATCGTCCCCGGATCGACGTTGAGATATGGGTCGAGCTTGCGAAGCCGGACCTTGTAACCGCGTGCTTGGAGAAGCGCTCCCAGAGCCGCCGAAGCCAGCCCTTTGCCGAGCGAAGACACCACGCCGCCGGTGATGAATACGTACCGCGTCATGGACCCCTATCCATAAACATCAGGCGCCGATTCGCAATCGCGAACCGGACCACCTGAAAGCCATCCACAAAAAGAGAGGGCCGGAAGCACCGGCCCTGGGTTCGTTTACTGCTGAGGCGCTGCGGGCGCCGGCGCCGGAGCGCCCGGTGCCGCCGGCTGATCGCCCTGGAGACGCTGCAATTGCTCGAGCACGTTGCCGCCGCCCTGCCCGGCCGGAGCCTGCTGGCCCGGAGCCGCCGGCGCGGCGCCGTCGAGAATCGAGCGCGGAGCCCGAGTCGAGGTCGCCATGACGGTGAGCGCAATGCTCGTCACGAAGAACAAGCCTGCCAGAATCGCCGTCGCACGGGTGAGCGCATTGGCCTGGCCGCGGCCGGTCATGAAACCAGACACACCGCCGCCACCGCCGCCACCGCCGAGACCCATGCCGCCGCCCTCGGAGCGCTGCAGGAGAACCACGCCGATCAGGGCGAGCACGATGATCAGGTGGATGATGATGAGAACTGTTTGCATCGTTTTCAAAAACCTCAAGCGGCTGCGCACAGGGCGACAGCCGCTCGCAATCCGTTCGTTGCGGCGGCCTGTAGCATAGGTGGGCTCAGGATCAAAGGCCCGCAACCCGCCTTTTCGCACTTACCCCAGATAAGCCCCTGCAATGCCCAGGAAATCGGCCGCCACGAGGCTGGCCCCGCCGACCAGGGCGCCGTTGACGTTCTCCACCGCCATCAGCTCGGCAGCATTGGAGGGCTTCACGGAGCCGCCATAAAGGATGCGGACCCTGGGCGCATCCGCTTTGCCCACGAGTCGGCGCAGCTCGTCACGGACGGCGGCATGGACCTCTGCCACGTCGGCAGCCGTCGGTGTCAGGCCCGTGCCGATGGCCCAGACGGGCTCGTAAGCGACGACAAGGTTCTGGCTGTTCGAATCGACCGGGATCGAGCCGCGCAACTGCTTCTTGACCACCGCGAGGGCTTTGCCGGCCTCGCGCTCTTCCCGGGTTTCACCGACGCAAACAATGGCCGTGAGGCCGGCCCGGTGTGCCGCCACTGCCTTGGCGCAGACATCCTGGTCCTTTTCTCTGTGATACTGGCGGCGCTCCGAATGACCGACGATCACGTAAGTCGCACCGGCATCGGCCAGCATCTCGGCCGACAGATCTCCGGTGAAGGCGCCCGATTCCTTGGCATGGCAATCCTGCCCGCCGATCGCGACCCGGGAGCCGACCGAGAGCTGCGCGCAATGACCGATCAGGGTGGCGGGCGGGCAGACTGCCAGCTCGACCTTGGCCTTGAGGCCCGGTGTATAGCCCGCGTGGATCTCCTCCAGCACTCTGGCCGAGGTCCTCAACCCGTTCATCTTCCAGTTGCCCGCAACCAGCGGGCGCGGCCTATCGACGCTCATGTAAGGCACTCCTGTCGCGCTTGATAACTTGGCACTAGCAGAGGCTTAGACCCTCTTTCAACCAGACTTGCCCTTTTCGTGGAGCCCCTGATCGTTTATCGGCAGGATTAACGAGTTTTTGGGAAACGGGTTCACGATGCTTCGGAACATGCGCAAGGCTGGGCAGACAATCGTCGGCAAAGTCATCGCCACCATCTTTTTCGGCGCTCTCATCCTCAGCTTCGCCATCTGGGGCATCGGCGACATCTTCCGTGCAACGCCCGCTTCCACGGTGGCCGAGGTCGGCAACACTACCATCACGGTCGACCAGACGCGCAATGCCTATACCAACGAACTGCAGCGGCTCGGACGCCAGTTCCGGACGGTCATCAGCCCCGAGCAGGCCCGTGCCTTCGGCCTCGACCAGCAGGTGATCAACAACCTTGTGACCGATGCCGTGCTGGCCGAGAAGGCCAGGGACATGGGGCTGTCGGTCTCCGACCAGCTCGTGGCCGCCTCGATCGTCAACAATCCTGCCTTCAAGGGGGCGGACGGCCAGTTCAACCGGGCCCTCTTCGATCAGGCGCTTCGCAACATCAATCTCTCGGAAGCCGGCTTCGTGCAGGAGCAGCGCTCCGCCATGGCGCGCCTCCACCTCGCCGAGGCCATCGCCGGGGATATCAATGTGCCCTTGGCCGCCAAGGAGGCTCTGCATCGCTACGCCAGCGAGCGCCGCGCGAGCGCCTACCTTCTCCTGACGGCCGCGATGGCGGGCGATATCCCGGCTCCCACGGCTGAACAGCTCCAGAGCTTTTTCAACGAGCGCAAAAGCACGTTCCGGGCTCCTGAGTACCGCGCCGTGACGGCGATGGCCCTCGATGCCGCCGCCCTGGCCAAGCCCGATGCTGTGTCGGAGGCGGATGCCCGCGCACGCTACGAGCAGCAGAAGGCGAAATACGGCAGCCCCGAGCGTCGGACGATCCAGCAGATCACCTTCCCATCACAGGGCGAAGCCGAGGCCGCCGCCACCAAGATCAAGGAAGGCGCAACTTTCGAGTCCATCGCGGCGGAACGCAACGTCTCCCCACAGGATCTGGAACTCGGCACTTTCACCAAGGCCGAGATGCTCGATCAGGCTGTGGCGGACGCCGCCTTCAGCCTGGAGCAGGGTGCGGCAAGCGCTCCGGTCGCGGGCCGCTTCGGCCCCGTGCTCCTGAGGGTGACGCAGATCCAGCCCGAAGCCGTGCGGCCGTTCGAAGAGGTCGCCGCGGAACTCCGGCAGGAGGTCGCAACGGAGCGGGCCCAGGGGCAGATCGAGCGGATCCATGACCAGATCGAGGATCTGCGCGCCGGCGCCAAGCCTCTGACGGACATTGCCAAGGAGAAGGGCCTGACCCTGGTTCAAGCTCCGGCGGTCGACGCCAACGGCCTCGACAAGGCCGGCAACCCGGTCGACATTCCTGCGAAGGATGCCGTCGTGAAGGCAGCCTTCGCGTCGGACATCGGCGTCGATAACGAGGCCCTGGGCACAGGCACCGGCTATGTCTGGTATGACGTGACCGGCATCGAGGCCTCTCGCGAGAAGGCCCTCGACGAAGTCCGCGATCAGGTCGCGGCCCAATGGCGCGAGGACCAGATCGCCCAGCGTCTAACCGAGAGAGCACGCGGGCTGACGGAGCGCCTGGAGAAGGGCGAGGCCATCGAGGCCGTGGCCCAGGAGGCCGGCACGACGGTGAAAACCGCCACTGACCTTGCCCGAAATGCCGCCAAGGACGATCTGACCGCCGAGGCGGTGAACCGCATCTTCGCCGTTCCTGTCGGCAAGGCGGGCCATGCAGCCAACGGACCGGATGCACGGGCCGTGTTCAAGGTCACCTCCGCCACGGTGCCGCCCCTGGTCACCTCCACCCAGCAGGCACAGAACACCGAGAACCAGCTTCGCACCGCTACCAGCGACGACCTGATCAACCAGTACATCGCCCAGGTCCGGCAGGATCTCGGCGTCACCATCAACCAGCAGGCGTTGCGTCAGGCCACGGGCGGCGAACTGTAAGTCATGACGCTCACGCCCGACTTTGACACGTTCGCCGCGGCCTATGAAGCCGGCGAGGCGGGCGTCCTGCGCGCTACCCTTGTGGGCGATCTGCTGACCCCGGTCGCAGCCTTCCTGAAGCTGCGGCACGGGCGCAAGGGCTCGGCCTTCCTGCTGGAATCGGTCGAAGGCGGCGCAACCCGCGGCCGCTTTTCCATGATCGGGCTCGATCCGGATCTCGTCTGGCGCTGCCAGGACGGCGTCGCGTCCATCGACCGTCAGGCGCTGAGCCGGATGCAGGAGTTCCGGGTGGAGGAGCGTCCGCCTCTGGAAAGCCTGCGGGCTCTGATCAGGGAAAGCGCCCTGCCCCTCTCCGACGACCTGCCGCCCATGGCGGCCGGGCTCTTCGGCTATCTGGGCTACGACATGGTCCGGCTCATGGAGCGTCTTCCCGAGCCAAACCCGGATGTGCTGAAAGTGCCGGACGCCATCCTGATCCGCCCCACCGTGATGGTGGTGTTCGATGGGGTGCGGGACGAGATCTCGCTGATCACGCCTGTGCGCCCTCAGTCGGGCACCTCCGCGAAAGCCGCTTATGAAACGGCGCTGACGCGCCTCGACGAGGTGACGGCGGCGCTGGAGCGTCCGCTGCCTATGGACGACCGCACCGACCCGACGCACATTCCCTTCGAGCCGCCGGTTTCCAACACCACGCCGGAAGAATTCGAGGCCATGGTGGTCAGGGCGAAGGACTACATCCGCGCCGGCGACATCTTCCAGGTGGTGCTGTCCCAGCGATTCGAGTCGGCCTTCCCGCTCCCCGCCTTCGCGCTCTACCGTTCCTTGCGCCGGGTCAATCCGGCGCCGTTCCTGTGCTACCTGGATTTCGAGGATTTTCAGATCGTCTGCTCAAGCCCGGAGATCCTGGTGCGGGTCCGCGACGGCAAGGTCACGATCCGCCCTATCGCCGGCACCCGTCCGCGCGGAGCCACGGCCGCCGAGGATCAAGCCCATGCGGAGAGCCTGCTGGCCGACCAGAAGGAGCGCGCCGAGCACCTGATGCTGCTCGATCTCGGCCGCAACGATGTGGGTCGCGTTGCCGAGATGGGCTCCGTGCAGGTCACGGATTCCTTCTTCCTCGAATATTACAGCCAAGTGATGCACATCGTGTCGAACGTGGAAGGTCGCCTCGACCCGAGCTTCGACGCCCTCGATGCGCTCATCGCCGGCTTCCCGGCCGGCACGGTCTCCGGCGCGCCGAAGGTGCGCGCCATGCAGATCATCGACGAGCTGGAAAAGGACAAGCGCGGCCCCTATGCCGGCTGCATCGGCTATTTCGGCGCCAACGGCGAGATGGACACCTGCATCGTGCTTCGCACGGCCGTGGTGAAGGATGGCCGCATGGCCGTCCAGGCGGGCGCCGGCATCGTCTATGACTCCGATCCGGCCTCCGAGCAGCAGGAATGCATCAACAAGTCGAAAGCCTTGTTCCGGGCCGCCGAAGAAGCCGTGCGCTTCGCCAGCCAGGCGAGGGTCGGGCAATGAGCTCCGCCCAATGCGTCCCTTGACCGGGGGCGTCGCATACGCGAACGTCGGCGCGCCATGACCCGCGTTCTCGTCATCGACAATTACGACAGCTTCACCTGGAATCTGGTGCATCTGCTCGGTCCTCTCGCCACGTCCGTCGACGTGGTGCGCAACGACGCCATCACGGCCGACGAGGTGCTCAGCCATCGGCCGGATGCCATCGTGCTGTCTCCCGGGCCCTGCACTCCGAACGAGGCGGGGGTTTGCCTCGATCTCGTGACGCGCGCCTCGTCCGAGATCCCGACCTTCGGCGTGTGTTTGGGTCTTCAGACCATCGGACAGGTCTTCGGCGGCACCGTCTCGCGGGCACCGCTGCCGATGCACGGCAAGGTGTCGGAAGTGGAGCATAACGGGCAGGCGGTGTTCCGAGGCATCAACGGCCCCTTCAAGGCCACCCGCTATCACTCCCTTATCGTGGATCGGGAGACCTGCCCGGACGACCTCCTCGTCACGGCAGAGACGGCAGACGGCCTCGTGATGGGCCTGTCCCATCGCTCCTTGCCGGTCCACGGCGTGCAGTTCCACCCCGAGAGCATCCTGTCGGAGCATGGGGTGACGATCATGCGCAATTTCTTCGAACTCGCGGCGGATTGGAACGCCAAGCACCGCGCGACCGGCGGCACTGCCGCGCCAGCAGGACAGTGAACCGATGGAATCCTTTAAATCCTACCTCGCCAAGGTGGCCACCGGCGCGTCGCTGACGCGGGACGAGGCACGGGATGCCTTCGACGACCTGCTCTCCGGCGAGGTGACGCCGGCGCAAGGCGGCGCCTTCCTCATGGCCCTGAGGGTTCGGGGAGAAGCGCTCGATGAGATCATCGGCGCCGTGACCGCCATGCGCGGACGCATGCTGCGGGTCACTGCCCCCGAGAACGCCGTCGACATCGTCGGCACCGGTGGCGACCACAAGGGCAGCTATAACATCTCGACGCTGGCCTCGATCATCGTGGCCTCCTGCGGCGTTCCCGTTGCCAAGCACGGCAACCGGGCAGCCTCGTCCAAGTCGGGCACGGCAGACGTGCTCTCGGCGCTTGGCGTGAAGCTCGGGCTCGCCCCCGAAGGCCTTGAGCGTTGCCTGTCCGAGACCAAGCTCTGCTTCATGTTCGCGCAGACCCACCACGCCGCCATGCGCCACGTGGCGCCGACGCGCGTGGAGCTTGGCACGCGCACGATCTTCAATCTGCTTGGCCCTCTCGCCAACCCGGCCGGTGCCAAGCGCCAGCTTCTCGGTGTTTTCTCGGAGGCTTGGCTTGAGCCTCTCACCCAGGTTCTGAAGGAGCTCGGCTCACACAAGGTCTGGACCGTGCACGGCTCCGACGGGCTCGACGAGATGACCACCACGGGCCCGACCTTCGTGGTGGCGCTGGAGAACGGCGCGATCCGCCGCTTCACCGTCACGCCAGAGGAAGTCGGCCTGCCGACCGCATCCCTGGATGATCTGCGCGGCGGTGATCCGGAGCACAATGCATCCCAGCTCCGCGCTGTTCTCGATGGCGCCCGCACGCCTTATCGCGACGTCGCTCTGCTCAACGCCGCCGCCTCTCTTGTGGTGGCCGATGAGGCTGCCAACCTGCGCGATGGTCTTGAGCGCGCCTCGCGGGCTCTCGACAGTGGCGCCTCCAGGGCTACCCTCGAGCGCCTCGTCCAAATCTCCAACGGTTGAGCGGGCGAGCCATGAGCGACGTTCTCAGTCGGATTGAAGCCTATAAGCGCCGGGAGATCGCAGCCGCGAAGGCCGCCGTGCCCCAGGCCGAGATCGAGCGCCGGGCCCGTGAGGCCTCGCCGCCGCGCGGCTTTGCCAAGGCCATCGAGCGCCATCTTGCCGAGGGACGGCCTGCGCTGATCGCCGAGGTGAAGAAGGCAAGTCCTTCCAAGGGTCTGATCCGCGCCGATTTCGACCCGCCAAGCCTCGCCCGCGCCTATGCCGAGGGCGGCGCCACCTGCCTGTCCGTGCTCACCGACGAGCCCTCCTTCCAGGGCAAGCCCGAATACCTGGCCCAAGCGCGAGACGCTTCCGGCCTCCCGGCCCTTCGCAAGGACTTCCTGTTCGAGCCCTATCAGGTCTACGAGGCCCGCGCCTGGGGCGCCGACTGCATCCTCGTGATCATGGCGAGCGTCACCGACGATGAGGCCCGCACCCTGATCGGCACCGCCCATGATCTCGGCATGGATGTGCTGGTCGAGGTGCATGACCGGGCGGAGCTGGAGCGCGCCCTGCCCCTCGGCACGAAGCTGGTCGGCATCAACAACCGGAGCCTGCGCACCTTCGAGGTTTCGCTCGGGGCCAGCGAGGAACTGGCACCCCTGATCCCGTCCAACCGCATCGTCGTGGGCGAGAGCGGCATCTTCACGCTCCAGGATATCGAGCGCCTGACGAAGGTCGACATCCGCACCTATCTGGTGGGCGAGAGCCTGATGCGGCAGCCGGATGTAGCGGCCGCCACCCGCAGGCTCCTGTTCGGCGAGAAAGCCGCATGACGAAGCTCACGCATCTCGATGCGGCTGGCGAGGCCAACATGGTCGACGTCTCGGACAAGGACGTTACGAGCCGCACTGCAATCGCAGAGGGTTGCGTGATCATGCTGCCCGAGACGGTGGCCCTGATCCGCCAGGGCGATGCCAAGAAGGGCGACGTGCTGGGGACCGCGCGGCTTGCCGGTATCATGGCCTCCAAGCGCACGCACGAGCTCATTCCCCTCTGCCACCCTCTCCTGATTTCGAAAGTGAAGGTGGATTGCACTCTCGACGAGAGCCTTCCCGGCGTGCGGGTGAGCGCGGAGGTGAAGGTGTCTGGCCAGACCGGCGTCGAGATGGAGGCTCTGACGGCGGTCTCCGTTGCCTGCCTGACGATCTACGACATGGTGAAAGCCGCCGATAAGGGCATGCGAATCGGGAACATCCGCCTGCGCCGCAAGAGCGGCGGACGATCGGGAGATTACGAGGCGCCATGAGCCTGATTTCGGTCGAGGATGCCCTGTCGCGGGTATTGGCGAGTGTAGGCAAACCGCTCGAAACCGAGCATGTCCCCCTCGCCTCCTGCGCCGGGCGCACCCTCGCCGAGGATCTCAGCGCCCTGCGGGATCAGCCACCCTTCCCGGCCTCTGCCATGGACGGCTATGCGGTGCGTAGTGCCGATTGCGCCCAGGTTCCTGTAAACCTCCAGGTGATCGGCACGAGCGCCGCCGGAGCTCGCTTCACGGGAGCTGTCGGCCCGATGGAGGCCGTTCGGATTTTTACGGGCGCTCCCGTGCCGGACGGTGCCGACGCAGTGGTGCTGCAGGAGGATACGGAGCGCTCTGGAGACCAGGTGGTGGTGAAGGAGGCAGCCCAGCCCAGTCGCCATATCCGCCGGGTGGGTTTGGACTTCGGTGCCGGCGACATCCTTCTGCAGGCAGGTCTGCGCCTCGATTCCCGCCATATCGCCCTTGCGGCCGCGATGGGCTACGGAACGCTGCCCGTCCACCGCAAGCCCAAAGTTGCCATTCTTGCGACCGGCGACGAGCTGGTGCGGGCGGGCGAGCCCGTCGGCCCCGACCAGATCACCGCCTCGAGCCTCCCGGCCGCGATCATGATGGTGGAAAAGGCTGGGGCGGAGGCCATCGATCTCGGAATTGCTCGCGACAGTCTTCAGTCGCTCGAGGAGCACATCAGAGCAGCGCGGGACGCCCAGGCCGACATCCTTGTGACGCTTGGCGGAGCCTCGGTAGGCGAGCATGATCTCGTGCAGAAGGCCCTGAGCCGCCAGGGCATGGATCTCGGCTTCTGGCGTGTGGCCTTGCGACCTGGCAAGCCCCTGATGCACGGACGCCTGGGATCGACCTTGCTCCTGGGCCTCCCGGGCAATCCCGTGTCATCCCTCGTCTGCGCCGTTCTGTTCCTCGTACCAGCAATCCGTGCTCTGCTAGGCGACCAGCGAGCCGCGGAGGATCCGGCGGAGGACGCCATCCTGGGAGCGGATTTGCCGCCCAACAAGGAGCGGCAGGATTATATGCGTGCATCGCTTGCGCTTCGGGATGTGCCCTTGAGCCTCGCTCAAGGCCCGGTGCGGCTGATGCTGCCCGTTGCGACACCGCATCTGCTGCAGGATTCATCCATGCTGAGCATTCTGGAGCGATCCGACGCCCTGCTGGTCCGGCCGCCTCATGCACCGGCAGCTATGGCTGGGGAGCCGTGCCGCATTATCCGGCTTGGACGGCTCTGTTGAGTCTCCACCCCTAAGCGTCGATTTGGTGGATCTTGTGCCCTCGGAAGGCCTAGAGACTGTTATGGACCCGGCTTGAGGTCATTGCCGTTGGGGTGAGATGACCTCACCTCGCAAGCCTTACCCCTCCGATGTCTCCGATGAAGAATGGGCGCTGGTGGCGCCCTATCTGACGCTTTTGCCTGAAGAGGCAGGTCAGCGTGAACACTCCTTGCGTGAGGTGTTCAACGGCCTTCGCTACATCATCAAGACGGGAGCGCCCTGGCGCTGGATGCCCAACGACCTGCCGCCCTGGGCTGAGGTCTACCAGCAGACCCAGCGCTGGCTCAACGCCGGCTGCTGCG
>NZ_JPUG01000004.1 GCF_000739015.1 Microvirga sp. BSC39 | reverse complement strand
AGTCATCCTTGTGCAGTGCTCTAACGCGGACCGGAGCAACACTGGAGGCTGATCGATGCGTAGAGCCATCTCATCCATGATTGCACTGCTCGGCGGCATCGTCCTTGCTGGTCCTGCGGGTGCTGAGGTGTCGATCGTGGTCGATAAGACAACCCAGCACATGACCGTGTCTGTTGATGGGCAGCAGCGCTATTCCTGGCCGGTGTCAACGGGCACGGCCGAGTACTCCACGCCAATCGGCACCTTCACGCCCTCACGGATGGCTAGGGTGCATTACTCACGGGAATGGGGCAACGCACCCATGCCGTACTCGATCTTCTTCACCGATGCAGGCCATGCCATTCACGGCAGCCGGGCCACGAACCACCTCGGGAGCCCTGCCTCGCATGGCTGCGTGCGGCTGGCGCCCCGGCACGCGAGCATCTTGTTTGATCTCGTCAGGGTGGAAGGGCCTGGGAACACGCGGGTCGAGATCACCGGGATGGATCCGATCGGCACCGGGCTGGCGGGCGTGAATGGTGCAGGAGGTGATTACAGCCGCCTAACCAGCTTCGACCCGCTGTCCGTCGGGATCATGGCTGGTGGAACTGCGCGTCGCTCTCGATCCGAGATCAGCAGAAGCCCTTGAGGCGCCGGATCGCGCTGCACCAACAGGGCGGCTGTGCCGAGCAAAGCCCACGCCAAGTCAGCAAACCCCTGTTCAGCGAGCTCCGGCCGAGGATCGTCTCGGGCATGACTCAACCTCCTCACCCTCTGTTAACCCTGCTTCACAACAGCTCCCGATGACCGGGAGCCTCGGTCGGCTGGAGCGGTTTGCTCGTCAGTCAGGTTTTCGAGGGGGATCCCATGGTCAGGAACGCTTTTTGCCTCACAGGTCTTGTTGCCCTGTTGACGACTGCGGCCTGGCAGCCCGCCGGGGCGGCCAGTTTCGACTGCGCCAAAGCCGAGGCTGCTGACGAGAAGGCCATTTGTGCCGATCGGCAGCTGAACGACCAGGATGTCGAAATGGCAGTCCTCTACACCCAGCTCAAGCCATTGCTTGGGATGGGCGCCCGAGGCGACATGGAGGACGAGCAGGCGGCCTGGCTCAAGCGCCGTGCGGCCTGTGGCGCCGACCGGGCCTGCTTGAGCAAAGCCTATCAGGAGCGCATCCAGCAGCTGAGAGGCGGTTTTGAGGCTCTCACCAAGGGTGCTCCTTCCTGACGGCGGCTATTGATCAATGTCCGAGCAGGACCATGCTCATCACCGTCCCGTCACACTCGGTTGGCACGATCCTCTTCGCTTCTTAGGGACAGGGAGATCCCCGATGACCACGCCGCGATTTACGGAGGAGGAGATCACGGCACGCGCCCGGCAACTGGCCGATGAGCAGGGACCCGGCTGGGAGGCGATCACGGCCGAGGAGCAGGTTGGCAATGACACCGCCGAGCTTCGCTACTGGCGGGAGTTGGCTCTCAAAGAGCTTGAGGCCGAAGAGCCGACGGTTCTGGAGGTCGAGGCCAGTGTGCCCAAGACAGTGGGGCTCGACTAGCTTTGTCGAGTTGGCCCAGCCGACGGGCACTCAAGGGGTGGCCGCCAGACACCCGCTTCGATCAGGGTGACACGAGCTCGAAGTGCGAGCGGTCCCTGTTCTTGAAGCCATGGAAGTGGCCTCCCCAGCGAATCGCTACAGAACTCGCCATGGCGGCCCTCTTCATTGCGGCTGCGATCCGGTTCTGAGCTTCCGGATCGAAATGGACGTGCCCTTCGTGGTCGAGCGGCCACAAGTCCACCGCCCGGCCTGAGCGGTGCGGGCTATCCAGCGCCTTAGACCAGCCCCAGGCAACCGCCTGACGCTGCAGCCTGCCGTCCCGCCGACCCGAGCCGATCACGAAGCGCAGGCCGGGATTGTCGGCTTGAGCCTTCCGCACGACCTTGGCGAGCGCCGGATCAAGGGCCTTGAGGTTGGCCGCATGGTTTTGCACCGGGTCCGGGTTCCACGTGCGGAACATCGCAAGTTGATCCCGCCCGAGCTCATCCTTGACAGGGATTCTGCCATAGACGCCGCCTTGGCCATGTTGCGGGTGCTCGGGAGCACCCAGCGATGTCTGTGGGCCCGCGGCAGTTTCGGCGTGAACACCAGCATGCAGACAGCCCCCGAAGAGTGCGATGCCGAGCATCCAGAGGCGGAGAGAGCGTACACTTAGAGGCATGGTGGCTTGAACGATTGAAAGCCGATGGTGTCAGAGGAAGACGTAACTGTCCAGTTTCTGCACTCGGGTGACGGTGTGCGGGATCTGAGGACAGTCAGGAGGAAGATCTGCAGGTTTCTATGCCGCTGCTCGCCAGCGGTCCTGTGCCCTCTCCTTTAAGATCCCTACTCCACCTCATCCAGCACCTTGCGGACAGCTGCCAGCGAGAGGCCGAAGCGCTTGGCGACTTGGGTGGGGGCTACTCCGGCCAGAAGAGCGGCCCGAACTGCCTTGCGCTGCCCCTCCTGCAACGGAGATGAGGTCCTGCCGGATCTCGAGAGCTTGGTCTGCTTTGCGGGTCTTGGAGCAAGCCGATGCAGGGACGCTCTGGCCTGTTGCGCCACTGCCTCCAGATCCGGGTGGTTGCCCCTGCCCTTCTCCATTCGGCGCTGCACTTCCGCGACAAGATGGACAAGCTGCTGGGCCAGTTGAGCGTCGGACAGGCTGGCCGGCCTTGGCGGCTTGGCTGGAACAGGAGCCGGCTCCGACGAGGGCGTGGGAATGGTGAGCGTGACCTCGAACAGGTCAGGCGCGCGCGGTGAAGAACCCTTGTGCGGCATAGAGCATATGTGGGCATCAGGCAGGGCTTTCCCAAGGTTCAGGAACTCGCCCGGCTACCGCTTCTAGCGCGATCCCTGTTCCTGGAGCGAGATCCCCGCCGGCACCTTCAGCGTCCCCTCCTCTCCCTCCAGATCGATGAAGCGGCTGCTCCTCGGGATGACAAGCCCTTCCCCGATCTTCGGCAGCTTGGACAAGGCCATGCACACTACAGCAGACCTGCCTCCTGGCGAGGTTTCGGTGCCGGTGAGCCGCGCCGCAGTCTGTCCCGGTCCTTGGAGGCGCCCCTCAATCCCCAGGCTCTGATCCGGGAACGCCCAGGTGAAGCGCTGGCCTGTCTGTTTCCACCGGCCCGGCCACTCCCCTGGCTTGGTGCGGGAGGCATCGAAGATGTAGGGGCTCACCTCGTCGTTCTCCAGTTCGCCGCCTCCGACGCCACCACCGGGGTAGAAGGTGATCACAAACTGGGACCGATCAGAGGCGCGGGTGCATTGCCAGATTGAGCCGGCAAGGCTCAGGCCGTCGGCTGTGGCTGGTGGTGATGCCAGAGCAATCCCCATCGCGGCAAGCAGGAGGCGTCTCATGGTGTTGTCTCCGATCAGGGAAGGAGCCGCACCGTAAGACGCAGTTTCTTACCAAACTTTGTCTGCCTGTCTCCGCCCGTTAATGTGAGGCCCCCCTCCTCAAGGCAACGGGATTGACCCGCCTTGGAGAATGCACTGGGATTAGCGCCTCCAAGGCGCTCGCGGACCCTGCTATGAATCCGGTGCTCATCAGCCTTTTCACGTTCCTGGCCGTGGCCTGCGGCGCCCTGATCGGGTTCGGGCTGGCCCGCAGACTTCCTGAGACCCACCTCAGCAGCGATGTGCGGACGGCCGTGTCGGTTGCAATGGCCATCGTCGGAACCCTGACCGCGCTCGTGATCGGCCTCATGATCAGCACAGCCAGCACGGCCTTCAGCGCTAGGGAGAATGCGGTCGAGACGCTGGCCATGGACATTGTCAAGCTTGATAGGGTGCTGCGACGGTACGGTCCGGACACGGGCGGCACCCGCGACCTCGTGCGCCGGTATGCGGCCATGAAGGCCGACGAGCTGTCGCGCCGTGGTGAGGATGCCACACCATCGGAAGCCGCACTGGCGATGCTCGAGGCCATCGATGACCAGGTGACGCAATTGCAGCCCACGGACGACCGTGGACGCCGGATCAGGGCGCAGGCAACCCAGTTGCTCGAAGCCATCGCGGGGGCGCGCTGGCTGCTTGCTGAGAAGGCCGTCATCACGATCCCGCCGCCCTTTCTGATCCTGGTGATCCTCTGGCTGTCGCTTCTCTTTGCCAGCTTTGGGTTGTTCGCGCCACGCAACGCGACAGTGGTGGTCTTCCACATCCTCGGTGCGGCTGCCATCTCCGGAGGGATCCTGATGATCCTCGAACTCGGCACACCGACGCAGGGACTGGTCCGCGTGCCGATTGCTCACTTGGTGACTGCGGCCGAGCAGCTCAAAGCAGCTAAGTAAGCGATAGTGCACCATCGCTCTCGTAACCGGATATCGGACGATGACTTGGGATCAACACGCATCAGTACCACTCGGCCCTTACTGAGCGCTGATCATAAGGCGGCAGCCCTTGCCCGCACTGGATATGGGCCGTACAGAACAATGACCGCTAGAACGACAGTAGGAAGCGACGGACCATGGCACTCCAAGATCACCGTCGCGTCCGATTGCTGATCGTGGTCGCACTTCTTCTCGGCCTGAACGCATGTGCAAGTCTGCGGGGCACCCTCGTGCCTGTGGCGGAGAGCGTGCCGGGCACCACCAAGGTGGACATGCTGGTCGCCACCACCCGCATGCCGTCGAGCGATCCCGAGGAGTTCTTCTCTGGCAACCGCGGCCCCGCGCTGTCCTTCGCCGAGTTCACGGTGTCGATCCCGCCCGAGGCCAACCGCAAGCAAGGCGAGGTGCAGTGGCCGCGCAGCGTACCCGGTAACCCCGCCACCGACTTCGTCACGCTCAAGGCCG
Organism: Microvirga sp. BSC39; assembly: GCF_000739015.1. GTDB lineage: Bacteria > Pseudomonadota > Alphaproteobacteria > Rhizobiales > Beijerinckiaceae > Microvirga. The sequence goes on along the minus strand of NZ_JPUG01000004.1, from coordinate 31,834 downwards.
ACATCATCGACAGGACGCAGGCCGCGGCCTGGTTCCGACGGACTGTCCGGCAGGTGCCCCAGCGGCGTGTCCTGGTGTTCATCCATGGCTTCAACAACCGCTTTGACGACGCGATCTTCCGCTTTGCCCAGATCGTGCACGACGCGGGAACACCCGTGGTCCCGGTGCTCTTCACCTGGCCCTCGCGCGGCAGTGTGCTGGCCTACGGCTACGACCGTGAGAGCAACACCTATTCCCGCAATGCGCTTGAGACCACATTGCGGACGTTGGCCAGCGATCCCTCCGTCGGCGAGATCTCGATCCTCGCGCACTCCATGGGCAACTGGGTCACCTTGGAAGCCCTGCGCCAGATGGCGATCCGGGACCGGCGTGTTGCCCCGAAGATCCGGAATGTGCTGCTCGCGGCACCTGACGTGGATGTCGACCTGTTCCGCGAGGCGATCATGGACATGGGCAAGGGGCGCCCCGGCTTCACCCTCTTCGTGTCGCAGGATGACCGGGCATTGGCCGTCTCGCGCCGCCTCTGGGGCGATGCCGTGCGGCTTGGGGCGATCGATCCCGAGCAGGAGCCGTACCGGAGCGAGATGGAGCAGGCCGGGATTACCGTGCTCAATCTGTCGAAGCTCCGTTCCGGCGATCCCCTGAACCACAGCAAGTACGCGGAGAGCCCTGAGGTCGTGCGCATCATCGGGCGGGAACTCGCCGAGGGGCAGACGTTGACCGACTCCCGTGTTGGTGTCGGCGACCGGATCATTCAGGTGACGACGGGTGCGGCGGCGGCTATCGGGACGGCCGCGGGGTTGGCCGTGTCCGCACCCGTCGCTGTCATCGACCCACGCACGCGGCAGAACTTCCAGGGCCACGTGGAGAACTTCGGGCAGGCCGTCAGCGGTGCCGTGTCCCCCTGAGGCTACTGCGCCAAACGTGCGCTTGTTGCCCAAAGAGGGGCGGCGGTGTTTTTGGGCGATACCCAAAGTGTGATTCCCTCATTGCCAGAACGGCATCCTGACTTTCCGGTCAGTGGGGAACTTGGCGTTCATCAGCGGCTCCGCATGCGTGAATAGCAGCCGTCTCCGGAACGCCGGGGGTGTCTCGACGATCTGGATGTCGCGCGCCAATGGCTCGTCTGGCCAGAACGACGGTGTCTGCCCGCCCATGAAGGCCGCCTCCTGGGTCCACGGTGGCGCCTCGTGATCCCAGCGCTGGGCCAAGTGCTCGCCGATCGCTCCAAGCCACGCATCGTTCTTTGGATCTCCGGTTGGGACGGGCACCAGATCAAGCATGGCCTGCTGGGCCGCCTTGTCCTTCTCCAGATAGAAGGCCTCGCCGAACTCGCCCAAGGCCCGCCCAAAACAATCGCCCTCCTCCCTCGCCAACGCAGCGACTTCCGCCAAGGACTTCGGCTTCGACTTCAGCACCACTCCGCAGCCGAAGCGATCTAGCGCAAACTCAAACTGGGACAGCCTTTTCTCAATGGTGCGAGCAAGGTCGCCGTCCTCCTTTGCTTTCTTCTCGAGGTAAGGTGCAACAAGGCCCTTCAGCCGCCTTGCGCTCTTGATGCCGGCTTGAGCCGCAATGCGGATGGCCGGTTCAAGGTCGTCATAGCCGATGTCATCCCTCGGGCGGAGCGAGGCCAGGAAGGTCATCGGGACCAGCAAACTGGCCGGCGCTGAGAGTACACGCAGTCCGGGGCGCTCCCACGACGGGTACATTCCGGTTGGGAACCCAGCCGGCGCGGATGGTCCATGACCGAACACGGCCGGCAGGACATCCTCCACCCAATCATTGGGAAGCCCGATGCTTCGGCCAGCGCCCACCACCGCTTGCCAGACAATCCCGTGCCGGCCCTCGAGAGTGATGTCAGCCTCGATGCAGGTGCCGTCATCGGACCAGCTATAGCGCACAAGGATTGCGGTTCGCCCATGGATCATGATCTCGCCGATAACCCGGTGAGCGCGAAGCTCTTCCCCGGCAAGATCAAGTGCCTTGCGAACGAGAGCCAGGTAAATGTGAGCGGAAGCTGTCATCGCCGAGGTCCCAGTGGGGACGTGCCCGACAGGAAGGTAGAGCGCAGCGCCCCGCAGGCGATGCTTGGGAACTGCAATGCCTTCGTCGGCTCACGTGTGAATCCCTGCCGCTCCCATACGATCAGGTCAGAACATGCCGATGCTACGCTTTAGCGCAGAAGCTAAGCTATTGAGCTAGAAAGGCGATAGTGGAGCAATAGGAGATAAAGCGCATATAGATACGGTCTGACGGGTGATTACGCGCTGTTTCGCTGGATCGCATCGCGAGCTGCTTCATCGGGGATCTGATTGCAGACACCTATGCCCGCCTTCCATCCTGAGCCAATGCGCTAAAGCCATTGTTTCCAAAGCATTTTCGGCGGTTCCCGGGAAGCCCTTCCCTCCCCTGCTGGTTAACAAACCGACTTGAGAAACGTTTGCAAACGATGAGTTTAAAGCGTGTCGATCAATGTACAGACTATCGTTCGTGGATAGCCGTTCTTATAAGCTCGTACCCCCTCCCCGCCTCTGTTGGCATTTGACGCGGTTGGACCATCGTGCATGGGACAATGGCTGATCCCATCGACAATAGAAAGTTGCTCAATTCATTGCAGCAACTGCCGTATAGGCGCTGGTTTTTTGATGGAGCATCGCTTCAATCTCGCTCTGAGCGAGGACCGAAGCGATGCTGAATCGAAGTAGTGAAGAACCCTCACTCTTTGTCTGCGGCCTGAAACTCGTTGTAGAGTTGCTCCAGACGGCTGAGGAGAAACTTCCCAAAACGTGGCGAGAGCTTCCGATCAATGATGAGCGAGAACTTCTCGTCGGTTTCGGTGTACTTGGCCAAACGGGCGCCGTCGGGAGCAGTCCAGAGTTCAGGCCGAGCGATCTCGGCTTTGGTTGTAAGCGCCTTGTAGGCTGCCTCAAACTTTGCGTCGCTATCCCGGCCCGAATTTGCAGCCCGCTCGATCGCGTGCCGGGCTTTGTCGATATTACCCTTCGTTATCAATGCAGAGAAGTCTTCCCACTTCCGTCTTCCAATGCCTGGTGCTGGCCCGATGGCATTGATGATTTCCATCGGAATGCTAGATGCAAATTTGACCATCTGTGAAACTCTAGGACGGTCGACGCAAAGAGCCTGCATGATGACATCGCGACGGAAGCCGCGCTCTTCCAGTTGCAGCGCAAAGCGAGCTTTCTCGATGAAGCTCAGGTTTGTCCGGGCGTTGTTCTCTTGGCCCTGTGCGACAACCAACTGCTCGTCGGTGAGTTCGCGGACAACAGCTCGGACCTTGATGCCGAGTTCGGTTGCCGCTCTCAGACGCCTGTGCCCATAGGCAACTTGGTAGCGCCCCTGCTCTGCCGGATGGGGGCGAACCAGAATGGGTACGAGCTGTCCGTCTGCCCTAATCGCCTGGACAAGCTCCCTGTGGGCCTCTTCCGAGGGAGCCATGCGATCAGGAACGAACGACGCATCGATCATAAAAGGATCAAGGTCGACCACGGCATGTCCTGACCGCAGTTGCTCCTCAAGTTCGTCAACACGGTTAACTGCGTTGAGCGTATCTGCCATGACCCTCTGTTGGGAGGTCATAACCGGAGCAACATGTCGAGCGAGCGTCGGAACTTCACTGCTTGGCGAGGCGCTCTGCTCGCTGCCGGTGACGGAGCTCTTAGCGTGGGGCCGATTGGCGAACGGACGGTTCGGCCGCACAGCAATCGGCGTATCGTTGGTCCCGTTTAGCGCCCCTGCAAGGGCTGCTTGTTGGTCCGCTACTGGATTGGGTGCAGAGGCGGACGTTGTTCCAAGGTCTTTAGGTGCAGGATTCAGTACATTGCGGGCCATTATTGCCTCCCCCAGGCGCGACGGATGTTGGCTTCAATTTCACCATTCACGAGATCAAGCGACTCGAGCGCCCGGTCGTAAGTGCTCTTGGTGAACTTGGTTCGATCCACTTCGTAGAGGGTTTGCTTCGTGAGGCCCGAGTCCGCGATCGCAGTGCTTTTCAGAACTGGGTTTTGCAGAACACGATGCTCGAAGAGCGAACGCATCCAGGTGACCATTTGGTTTTGGGGGCCGTCATTGGGCTCGTGTCGCGTAATAAGGTAACGAAGCCAATCATAGTCTGGACGTCTATTCCCAAACAGGTTTACGGTGTCGCCAACCATCTTCAGAAACTGAGCCATCGACAGTACATCAAGCATTTGGGGATGCACGGTTACGAGGAGCGACGTTGCAGCGGATAGTGCTGCCATTGTGAGATACCCAAGGTTGGGCGGGCAATCCATCACGACAACGTCGTACTCAGCCTCCACAGGCTGTAATGCCTCTGTGATGCGAAGGAAGAATGTTCGAACTTCCTTGGCGACCGGGGTCGTTGTCTCGAACTCCATTAGTTCCAGATTGCCAGGGATGAAGTGTAGACCCGGAAGATAGGTCGCGCGAATGATTTCCTCGATGGAAGTACGCTGGCTGTCATAGCGCAGCGCTCCATAGAGGGTCTCGTTTGGTAAGACGTCCAGTTCCGGCTGTTGGCCGAACAAGGTTGAGAGGCTTGCCTGCGGGTCGAGGTCGATTGCCAGAACGCGGTAGCCTCTTAAGGCCAGATACTGAGATAGATGCGCAGCAGTCGTGGTTTTCGCGCTGCCGCCTTTGAAGTTGATGACCGAGATAACCTGCAGTTTCTCGCCGGCCCCGCGATGTGGGATATAGCGCCGGTTGGACTGGTTGCTGTCTAGGAATTCACGAACCGCATTGATCTCTTCAACCGAGAATGTGCGCTTCCCGTTCGGTTGGACCTCAGGAAGGGGCGCCTTCCCGTCGACGGCCAGTTGACGAAGATAGCCTTCGTGGATTCCCAAGAAGTTAGCTGCTTCGGCGGAGGAAAACCGACGGATCGCCTTCTGGGCCACGGGCGGGAAAATGCGCTGCGTGTGCTTCTGGAGCTCGGTCGCTAGCAGTTCGGCATCTAGGGAGATCTGCGCCCGGTTGTTTTCTTCGATGGGCGCGACCACTGGATCGAGAGTAGATTGCTCGAGTGCTGACATTGAGGGCTCCTAGCATTGCAGCTCGGAATTAACCGAGATCAGCAAATTTTGCGCTGATCGCTAGTTCGCCTGCACTCCGTTAACGGTGAGTTAAAGAGATCGCCCGAAACCGAAAAAGACGCGCGAATTTTTCAGAATTCTTCATTTTTGCGCTGCATCTAAAGTACTCCCCTTCCCTGCCGCCGTGTGGCTTGAGTGCATTGCCCGCGGGCAATGGGTCGGGTTTGCCGTGCCGAGTTCGTTGGAGCGGTTTGAAAGTGGTCGCTTGCGGACAACAACTGCTCAGAGGCGACTGGTGGGTTGGCATGGTTAATGAGGTATTGCCCTACCCTTCTCCGCATATTGGCGAGGTACATTGCCCGCGGGCAACAGGTCTGCGTCGGCTCTCTCAAACGGTTCTGGATCGTCCCTCCCCCACCCTTCGAAGCGCGTGATTGCCCGCGGGCAATGTACCCGCGAGGTGCTTCAGGGTGGCGACATCAGCGTCGGTCAGAACGGCTGCACAGCGATCAGCTGCCGCCATTGGGAGCACGGCCGCCAATGCGTCGAGTTGCTTTGCGCGCCTGATCTGAGATGCCGAGTTGGCCAAAGGTGCTTGCCCTACGTCAAGATTGTTCTTCTGGCCGGACTATGGTCGAGCCCCTCTGATTTGTGAGCTGTGACTGAGCAGCCAGAGAGGGGCCGACCAGTCCAGCGTCGCACTCCTGCTGCATTCCCGTGGTCTGTGCCGCGCCGGCAGATAGGGAAGGAACGCCGCATGAGCTGGATTACCGATGTCGCGCCAAAGATCAAAACCCTGTTCAAGCGGGATGCGCCTGACAGTGACAGCCTTTGGATCAAGTGCCCGGATTCCGGGCAGGTGGTGTTCCAAAAGGACGTTGAGGCCAACCAATGGGTGATCCCAGGCTCTGGCCACCACATGCGCCTGTCAGCGATCCAGCGCCTGACGCTGATCTTTGATGAGGGCCAGTGGACGGACGTACCAGTCCCGGACGGAGAATCCGATCTGCTGAAGTTCCGGGACACCAAGCGCTACACCGAGCGGCTGAAAGAGGCTCGGACGAAAACCGGGTTAGCGGACGCCATCAAAGTCGGCACGGGAACCGTGGAAGGCCTGCCGATGACTGTGGCTGCCCACGACCCCGACTTTATCGGCGGCTCGCTCGGGGTAGCGGCCGGGGAGGCATTCATCACGGGCGCCGAAACGGCGATCGAGCGAGGCACTCCCTATGTGGTGTTCACTGCCTCGGGTGGAGCCCGGATGCAGGAGGGCATCCTATCCCTTATGCAGATGGCGCGCACCACGGTTTTGATCCAGCGGCTGCGCGAGAGAAAGCTACCGTATATCGTCGTTCTCACCAATCCGACCACGGGCGGGGTGACGGCGTCTTATGCGATGCTGGGCGATGTCCATATGGCGGAGCCTGGAGCCCTGATTGGTTTTGCCGGTCCTCGGGTGATCGAGCAAACGATCCGCGAGCACTTGCCCGACGGGTTCCAGAGGGCCGAATTCCTGAAGGAACACGGCATGGTCGACATGGTGGTGCACCGCCATGACCTGCGCTCGACACTGGCGCGCCTGTGCCGCCTTCTTATGCGACTGCCTGCTCATGCGACTGGGAGGGCGTCCGATGCCCCGGCGGATGACGGGTCGGATCATCATGAGGCTGACCGACCGGCACCTTCCATTGAGCAGAGCAACCCTTTGTAGGGGAGGGGCCATTCTCTCGCGCAACCATCAGGACCGGCACCGTTTGGTTGAAGGACGAAGGCGTGGCAGCCACTATGGTTAACGAGAGGAAAACGGGCTGGAGGGGGAATGGCGCGAAACCCGGTTCGCGATGAGCGACAAGGGGACCTGTTCGGGGCACCTCCGCCACCTGCCAAACCGGTCCGCCGGACCTCCCCGGAGAGGCCGGTGTGTGAGGAGACCCGGGCGCCGGAGCCAGTGTCGTTGGGCACACTCGGCGCAAAGGCAACAAGGCCCGAAATCGATGAGTTCCTGGATGGCATGCCGGATCAGGAACTGGCCTATCTCGCCGTAGAGGCTACGCGGCTCGTGAAGCGCAGGCTCGCCCGAGGGCAGGGGAGGGGGCTCCGGCTAAAAGGCGCCGGCAGAGGCAAGTCGCCTCTTGATGATGCCCTCGTTCGGATTGGCGGCGAGCTGATGGAGTTTGAAGACCCGGGCGAGACGTGGTGAGCGAATGGGAGCAGGCAGCTTCCTTAAGCGGCATGGGTCGGCGAATAGGGCGATATTGGGAAGCCTCGCCGCCAACCTGTAGAAGTCCATGAGGGGCAGGGTAGGGCGCTCGAAGCTCTGGTGAAATGGCTCTGCCGGAAGTGCCGTCGGGGCTACGGAATCCGAGGCTTGTAGATCAATTTGACCTACCGGCGACCTGTCCACGACCTGCCGGCAGGTCATCATGATCTACCAAGAATGGCACAAGCTATCCAAGTGTCGCACTTGAAACGCAAAATCTGGTGACAGCATCGCGATCACTGGATGTCAGGGACTGCGAGGCCCACTTTGCGGGCCCGGTCGAGTTGGAATTTGACCGAGCTGGCCTTCCATTCTCTCCCGCCTCGTGGCGTCCGTTCTCGCATCCCTTCCAGCTGAGCGCCGATCTCACGCAGGGTGAGGTTCGGGTTAGAGATCGCAATGCCGGCGATCAGGGTCATGATGCGGTCGTCCGGCGGACGTCTTCCGGCTTTCCGTAACAACTCCGGCTCAGCCATCCGCTCGGCGACCAATCGCTTGACTGCCCTCCGGAGGCTTTGATCCGTCCACCGCTGGCCCCGTGCATTCAACACCTGCACGACATCGTGCCAGCTATGGTCCGGCCGCATCTGACGGACGACGGGAAGGAAGGAGTTGGCCGCTGTCAAAAGGTCGCCCAGGTAGACGCGATCGCGGGCGAGGGCGGTTTTGCGGATTGCCTCCGGCCGCCCCTCACGCAAACCGGGGTTCCCCGGTCTCTTCCCCTTGGCCACTGCCGCCTTCACGCCAGCCTTCGTGCGCTCCGAGATGAGTGATCGCTCCAGCTGAGCGACGGCGCCCAGGACCTGCAGAGAGAACATGCCTTGCGGGGTCGACGTGTCGATCGGGTCACGGAGGGATTTGAAGTGGGCACCTTTCTCCTCAAGCGTCTCGATCACTTCGAGCAGATGGCTGACCGACCGGGCCAAACGATCGAGCCGGACGACCACGAGGACCTCGCCCTTCGAGATCTCTCGGATGAGCCGGGAGAGAACTGGCCGAGTTCGGGAGGCGCCGGATCCGTGCTCCTGGTGGATGACCGCGCAGCCGGCAGCCTTGAGCTCATCGAGCTGAGCGTCTGTTGCCTGCTCCTCGGTCGAGACGCGGGCGTAACCAATCAGGCGCTGCCGAGTAGGGGAGGGAGCCATGTGTCAATTTCTGATGAGATTTCGGCTCTTTGTACATACTTTGCAATCACGAGGAAAGGATCGTTTGCAAACGTTTCTCAAGTCATTTCGTTAACCTACGGGGGAGGGCATGGCTTCCCCGCAGCCGTCAAAAGTGCTTTGAAAACAAAGGGTTTAGCGGTTCGAATGGCAACGAGAGACCTACATAGGTGCCCGCGACCAGACCTCGGATGAAGCAGCTCACGAGGCAGCCGAGCAGTATGGCGTTGATCCAACTACCAGACCGTAGCCATGCTCCCAATATCTTCCTCTAGTTTACTTACGTCCAATGACATCAAAAGCTTAGTCATTAGTCTAAGCGTGACAAGAGCATAAGACGCAAACTTTTATGCCAGTGGCACAAACATCCTGCATGACTGGTCAATGACGGCTTGCGGGCATCGTCCCCAGGGCTTTCAGTTCCTGTTCGGCGATCTCGGTGACGACGCGGTCCGCCATCTCCCTGAGTTCGGCCTTGTCACCTGGTGAAAACAGGCGTGGCCTCATCTCCAGAATGCACAGGGAACCCAGCCGGATGTCACGCAGGTAAACCAGCGGGGCTCCGGCATAGAACCTCAGATGAGGCTCTCCCAGCACCAGGGGATTGGTCCTGAACCGTTCATCGGCCAGCATGTCGGGAATGACGAAAACGTCGTCGCTCATGATCGTGTAGGTGCAGAACGCGGTGTCGCGCGGCAACTCTGAAACACTCAGTCCCTGCGCCGCCTTCACCCGGAGCCTCTGACGGTCGACCAGCGTGATGAGGGCGATCGGGACGCTGAAATGATCCCTGGCTTCGCGGCAGATCGCATCGAGCGCCGGATCGGAACCCGCCAAGGCCCCGGTTTCCTCAAGGATCCGGAGGCGCTCCTCCTCATGGTCGGCAAGGCTCGTCATGTGTGCCCCCTGCGAAAAGGGTGTCGGAGCGCCAGGGGCGGAGTCGGGACCCACGCGCATCCCGCGAGTGCGACGGGAATCCGTCGACCCAGTGTCCTCAGTGCTGCGGCACGAGGAATTCAATGCCGTTCTGACGGCCGATCTCCAGCAGACGCGGCACGTCCGGAGGTCCTGACGGCGGCGGCAGCTCTCTGGTCCCGGGCGGCATCGGCTGGCCGGCGTGCGAGAAGAACCCGATGTGGGCGGTGCCCGGCGCGTTAAGGATCAGTGCCCGGGCCGGAGTCTGCCCGATGTTGCGAAAGGTGTGCACCTCGCCCCGCGGGATCTTGACGAAGTCGCCGGCCGCGGCGATGCGACTTTCCCCACCGATGATGAACTCGAACCTGCCGTCCAGCACGTAGAACGCCTCGTCGTCAGCCGGATGCCGGTTCGGCGGTGGGCCAGCGCCTGGCCCAACCAGTCCCTCGACCAGACAGTAGCCGGCGGCGGGATCACGCACGAGGAAGCGCAGCAAGATGCCGGCGAGATAGTAGGTGTCGGTTTGTGGATCGGACATGGGCGCACCTCTCGTGCCGGACGCCCCACCAATCCCGACTCCATCGATTATAGAGGCCGCGTGACCCTTGGCCAACGTCCGTTGACATACCATGAGGTGGTATGTGCGAGAGTCGAAGGCGTAGGGGAATTGCGCCGGAACGTGGTAGAACAGGGCGTGCTGCTCCCTCGTCGGGGGCGCTGACCGTCGGAGCTGAGCATGTCCTCCAAGTTCCATGCAAGGAGTGCGGTCGCCTATGAACAGCTTATGGGCCGCTGGAGCCGGATCCTGGCGCGCCCGTTCCTGGAGTTCACCGGATTGGAACCCGGTGAGCGGGTGCTCGATGTCGGCTGCGGAACGGGCAGCTTGACCTTCACGCTTCCCTTGGTCGCGGATGTCGCCCACGTCAGCGCGATCGACTACTCCGAGGTTTACGTCGAGGCAGCGCGGGAACGGAACCCAGACCCTCGGATCACCATCGACAGGGCCGACGCATGCGCCTTGCCGTTTTCGGATGCTGCGTTCGACCGGGCCCTCGCGCTTCTCGTCCTGCACTTTATACCTGAAACCGAACAGGCGGTCAGGGAGATGTGCCGGGTTGTGCGGCCAGGCGGGGTCGTGGCCGCCGCTGTGTGGGACAGCTACGGCGGCATGCCGTACCAGCGTATGTTCTGGGACACGGCCGTGGCTCTCGACCCCTCCGCTGCGGCAGCAAGGGCCGAGAGCTATTTCAAGCCGATGACGAGGCCAGGTGAGATGCGGGGCCTCTGGACCAAGGTCGGGCTCGCCGATGTCGTGGAGACCGCTCTCACGATCCGCATGGATTATCAGAGCTTCGACGACTTCTGGGCCCCGTTAGCCGCTGGGGAAGGGCCGCTTGGAAAGTACGTGACTGCCCTAGACGAGGACAAGCGCGCGGCTTTTGAGCAAGCGTTACGCGCGGCATATGAGGCGACACAGCCGGATGGCCCGCGGTCGTTCGCGGCCGTAGCCTGGGCTTGTCGCGGGGTTGTTGCCGATGGGTAGCATGGAAGGGAGCGACAGTGATCCATGCCTCGTGCGCTCCGCAGAACGCCCCTGCGTCAGTTCCTGGTACACCTGCTGCTTGGGACTGATTTGGTCCTGAAACTGTTTCTCGATATTCGAGAAATCAGATGACAGATTGCTCGCGCAATACCACTCTTCCGGCAAAGCATGAACGTCTCGTTTTGGCACATCCCGGAAGTATGCAGAATGTCAGCTCACCAGGAGAACACCGGACATTCCGAGAACGCAAAGAATCTCGGTTCCTGACCCTGACTCGACATCAAATCTTCTCAAGGCGCGGTTTTGGTGGTTCAAGGTGCCGCTTATCTCAGCCAAAGCAGGCTAGTCCCCGCATGCTTTATCTGAATTGAGACGCCGCACTATGCATGGCGGATACCGTCTCTTATATCTGCGCGCGCTCTTCCAGTTTCTTTTAGCTTATGGCGAAGCGGAGCTTTTCCTGCTCACGCGCCACCCGCGAACACTTCGGACCCTCTATGCTCCAACAGCCACGCCGCTGGCGCATGCTCATTCCTTTTGCGACCTTGATCGGTGGGGTGGCAGCGTCGGTGCTAATTACCCTGTTCCTTTGGAGCATTGTTGACGCACGGGATCGGCTCAGCTTTGAGCGCAGGGTGGACCAGGCCCAGGCCGCGATCCGGGATCGTCTCGACACCTACATGACCTTGCTGCGAGCCGGTGTCGGCCTGTTCAACGCCAGCCATCTCAACGTGGATCGGCAGGCGTTCCAAGCGTTCGCAGCAGGATTGCGCCTGAAGAACGATTATCCGGGCATCCAGGGCATCGGATACACCGCACGTGTGCCAATTGCCAAAAGGGAAGCCTTTGTCTCAGCCCAGCGCCAGCAGGGGATGCCGGCCTTCAGGATCTGGCCTGATCACCCCCGCCCCGAGTTCCATAGCATCATCTACTTGGAGCCGCTGGATCGCCGAAATGAGGCAGCCATCGGCTATGACATGTTCTCTGAGCCTGTTCGCAGGGCCGCCATGGAGCAGGCCCGGGACACGGGGCAGCCAGCAGCCAGTGGCAGGGTTGAGCTTGTCCAGGAAATCGATGAGGCAAAGCAAGCCGGGTTCCTACTCTACGTACCGGTGTATCAGGGCGGCGGCACGCCGAACACCACCCCAGAACGACAAGAACTGCTGGCTGGGTTCGTCTACAGCGCCTTTCGGGTTGATGATCTTTTTGCGGCCATTTTCCAGGGCGGGCGCAATCCGGGCTTGGAACTACGGGTTCATGATGGCCCGCCCACTCCACAGAGCCTTCTGCATCGATCCGGTCTACGCCAAGCTGATAGTCAGGGCGAACGGGCTGCGCGTTACACTGAGACCCGCACGCTGGATGTTGCAGGCCGTCAGTGGACCGTTGCCTATCTGAGCAGCCAGCAGTTGGAGGTGAGCTCAACCCGATACCTCATCCCACTCTTCTTCGCCGGTGGCCTCCTCGCAACATTCCTGGTCTCCGGCGTGCTCTGGGCCCAGGTTAAGGCGCGCTCGGCTGCTGACCAAAAGAGCCGAGAAGCTCAGGCCCGGGCACAGGAGCTTGCGGTTTTGAACCGCACGGGTGCTGCAACCGCGGCTGAGCTTGAACTCGAACGTGTCGTTCAGATGGTCACAGACGCCGGCGTTGAGCTGACAGGTGCTCAGTTCGGAGCCTTCTTTTATAACGTCGTGGACGACAAGGGCGCGACATACACGCTCTATACCCTATCGGGCGTGGGGCGTGAGGCCTTCTCCCGGTTCCCTATGCCCCGTCCAACGGCCGTATTTCATCCAACCTTCAGCGGCGAAGGCATCATTCGGTCTGACGACATCCTTCAGGATCCTCGCTATGGACAAAACAAGCCATACACGGGAATGCCGGAGGGTCATCTGCCGGTGCGCAGTTATCTGGCTGTCCCGGTCACCTCACGCTCTGGCGAGGTGCTCGGAGGTTTGTTTTTCGGTCATGCCGAGCCGGGCCTGTTCAAACCGGAGCATGAAAGCCTGCTGGTCGGCATTGCAGGACATGCCGCCATTGCCATCGACAACGCTCGCCTGTTCCAGGACGCTCAGCGCGAGCTGGAGGAGCGGCGGCGCGCGGAAGAGGGATTGCGGGAAAGCGAGGAGCGGCTGCGGTTGGCGCTGAAGGCAGGCAAGCTAGGCATTTGGGAGCTGGATCTCGCTTCCCATCGCCGTTTGCTGTCATCCCGCTCAGCGGAGATCTTGGGGCTTCCGGCCGATGAACTCCTCGACCGGGAAGCATGGCAGGCGGCAATACATCCCGATGATCGGGAGCGGCTCAACAGCGCCTTCCAGGCAGCCTTGCACGGCAAGGCACCGTATCGGGCGGACTTCCGGATCCTGGCAAAGGACGGTGGCGTCCGCTGGGTCAGCTCCCAGGCGATCGTTCATCGCAATGAGAACAATGCACCGCAGCGGGTGGTCGGCATCCATCAGGACATCACGGATCGCAAGCGTTGGGAGGACCATCAGCAACTGCTGATCAACGAGCTGAACCACCGCGTGAAGAACACGCTCGCTACCGTCCAGTCCATCGTGGGGCAGACCCTGCGCAACGCGGGAACACTGGACGAGGCCAGGGTTGCGTTCGAGGCGCGCCTGTTCGCGCTTTCGCGTGCCCATGACGTGCTCACCCGCGAGAACTGGGAAGGGGCCAATCTACGCGAGATCGTGGCGGAAGCCGTCGCTCCCTACAGCAACGCCCGCGAGGATCGGCTGCACCTTGATGGCCCGGACGTGCGGCTTCCGCCCCGGATGGCGCTGGCCCTCGCGATGGCCTTGCAGGAGCTGGCTACCAACGCGGTGAAGTACGGCGCCCTCTCGAACGAGGCCGGCGAGGTGCGCATCCAATGGGCGCTCGACCGTACGAAGGTGCCGCCGTGCCTGCACCTGCGCTGGCAGGAGGGCGGAGGCCCTCCCGTAAAGGTGCCGACCCGGCGGGGTTTCGGCACACGCCTCATCGAGCGCAGTCTGGCGCTTGACCTCGACGGCGACGTTCAAATCGACTTCGCTCCGGGTGGGGTCGTCTGCACGGTCGACGCTCCGCTTTCGCCCGCCGACCCGCAACCGGCAGCGCCACCCTGACTAGGGGCTTTCCCGAACTGGATTTTTCGCTTCCAAGCTACTCTAAACCTCCCAAGGTCAAGAACAATGGAAGCGGGGTCAGGAACTCGAACCTTGATCGAGCGCAGCCGGTCGCACCCGAGCAGGGCGGCGACGTGGCTGACGAACTCGCCTATCGCCTGCGCCAGCAGCAGCTCACGGCACAGTTCGGCCTGTTCGCCCTCAAGACCCATGACATCGATGCGCTCCTCCAGGAGGCTACCCGCACCTGCGCCGAAGGGCTGCACAGCGAGTTCTGCAAGATCATGGAGTTCCTGCCCGCCGAGAATGAGTTTGTGGTCCGTGCAGGCATCGGCTGGAAGCCGGGAGTGGTGGGTATCGCCCGCACCGGGGCTGATCTGGACAGCCCATCAGGTTTTGCCCTCAAGACTGGCGAGCCCGTCATCTCCAATCACCTAGCCGAGGAGACCCGCTTCCGCACCCCGAAGCTTCTGGCCGACCATGGCGTCAAGCGGGCGATCAACGTCATCATCCGGGGGACGGCGATCCCTTCGGTGTTCTTGAGGTAGACAGCCCAACCGAGGGTCGGCTCACCGAGCACGACATCGCGTTCATGCAAGGGTTCGCGAACCTCCTGGGAGTTGCCATCGAGCGGCAGCACGCCGAGGAGGAGCTCAGGGCCAGCAAGGCCCTTCTCCAGCAGGCATTGGAGGATCAGGACGTGCTGACCCGGGAGATCAGTCACCGGGTCAAGAACAGCCTCCAGCTCGTGGCCGGCCTGCTCAACATGCAGGGCCGCTCGTCGGGCAACGAGGACCTGCGCCAAGCCCTGGCCGATGCAGAAGCCCGGGTGCATACCATCGCGCAGGTCCATGACCGGCTGTGGCGTCACAACGAGATGCGCTCCGTCAATCTTGTGGAGTTCCTCGGAGAGCTGTGCACCAAGCTTCGCGCAACCGCACCGCACTTCACGGTGGGATGCAGCATCGATCCGATCATCGTGCCCACCGACTTTGCCGTGCCGCTGGGCCTTCTGGTTAATGAACTCGTGACCAATGCCTTTAAGTACGCCTACCCCGAAGGGTCCGGCGAGGTCCGGGTCGAGCTGACGTCGGACAGCCCGGAACGGCTCCGGCTGGAGGTGTCCGACCAAGGTGTTGGGCTACCCCCCGACTTCAACCCGGCGCGATCGAGGAGCCTCGGGATGAGGCTCGTTGCCAGCCTGAGCCGGCAGCTTGGCGGTCAACTGAAGTGGACGGACGCGCAACCGGGCACTCGGTTCGTGCTCGAGGTGTCCGCCCTGGATGAGGGTACCGGAAGGTAGCGTTACAGGAGTGATCGGAGTCCTGCGGGCATTTGCAGACGACTGGATGCGCAGGCTCAGGCCGGAACAGGATGCGACCCTCGTAGATGGGGCTGATCAACGCGGGGAGGGGCTAAGAAGGCTCCTGATCAACTGGACCAGCGTTTCCGGATGGACGGGCTTGCCGATGAACAGTGCCCCTTCCGGTAAGTCGCCTGGCTTGGGCGCGGCCCGGCCTGAGGCGATCAGGACCCCGATCTCCTGCCGATCTGTGCGCACCCTGCGGGCCAGCTCGAAGCCGTTGATGCTGCCCTGTGGCATCTCCACATCCGTGACAACGGCATCAATCCCGGAAGCAGCCTTCAGCACCCGCAGGGCCTCATCGGCATGAACGGCTTCGATGACCTTGAAGCCGGCATCCTCCAGGACATCCACCAGCGTCATTCGCACAAGGGCTTCGTCCTCGACCACGCGAATGAGCGGGGGCTTGTTGGGCGTCGGCTCTGGCATGCCGGATGAAACAGGGATCAAGGGTCTTCGTTCCTATGGTCGAGATTACATGCGCCGCGCATGGGCAGATGCAGCCTTACTGTGACGAGGATTGGGCAGATCGGGGTTCTTTGCCTCTTTGCTCTGTCCCGGCAGGGCGGACCCTCAGCCAGGATCGACGCAAGTCGAGCCTTGATCATCATCCTGGCCAAGCTCCTCGCCATCCCCATGCGGCAGCACAGTCCCTCATCCCCTGTCGATCTCGTGGTCGAGGATGATGTGATCGCTTTTGACGCCCTCGAGGAGGAGGGCTTCGAGGTGCTGGAGACCCATCGGCCGCTTACGCGGTGAGCCTGCTCGAGCCCAGGAGCGACATCGGAATGGTGTTTACCGACGCCACTATGCTGGTCGCCCTTATCCACTGATTGCAGGAGCACGAGGAGGCAGGCCACCCAGGGCAAGTCCACTCAGATACCATTGCACCGGAACACAGCTAAGTTTTATGAAGCGTTCCTGCACAATGTCTGGGCAAGCTCATTAGGTCACTTTGCCTAGTAGGCGGTGAGACCGGCAACACCTAAAGGAAAGCCTCTTCAGGGGCGGGCGGCTATAACATGAAACTGAGTAACAATCCTAGCCCTGCTGAGACTGGTGCAATTTCCAGCTCCGCTTCAGCAGGAAACCTCAGGGCAGTCCCTGACCGCGGGATAGGAGAGAGGGCGCACGAGGGGCAAAGCCGCATCCTGGAGATGGTCGCCTCCGGCTGCCCTCTTCGCGACATCCTGGAGGCACTCTGCCACTTTGCCGAGGAACAGATCCCCGGTGCCCGTTGCTCGGTTCTCCTGCTCGATGCGGAGAGCCGCACGCTCCGGCACGGGGCTGCGCCAAGTCTCCCGTTATCCTACAGCGCCGCTGTTGACGGGGTCGCCATAGGACCGGTTGCAGGATCATGCGGGACGGCAGCCTATGAGTGCCGGAACGTGGTCGTCAGTGACATTGCCTCAGATCCGCTTTGGGCGAAGTGGCGTGACCTCGCGCTTGCCCATGATCTAAGAGCCTGCTGGTCCAAGCCCGTGCGGGCGCGTTCCGGTGAGGTCCTTGGGACTTTTGCGCTATACCACTCCACGCCCCGTATTCCGACCCCTGACGAGATGACCCGCATGGATGCGGGCCTGCACCTTGCGGCCCTAGCCATTGAGCGGCAACGGGATGAGGTTGCCTACAGGCAGAGGGAAAGCCAACTCAGGACCATCTTTGACCAGGCCCTTATTGGCATTATGCATCGCGACATGAATAATCGGGTGCTAATGGTCAATCAGCAGTTCCGCCATATCCTCGGCCGCACGAAGGAAGAGATCGACGGCGTCTCGCTGATGGCATTTACCCATCCAGAGGACGCTACCTGGAACGAACCTCTCGTCGTCTTACATAACAAAACGGCTGAGCCCATTGCGATGGAGAAGCGCTATGTGCGTCCCGATGGATCCGCAGTCTGGTGTGCGGTCCAGGTATCCGTTGTGAAGGATGCGGAGGGTCATCGCCTTTCGAAGATTATCGTTGCGCAGGACATTACGCAGCGGAAGTTGGCAGAGGAGAAGGCTCATGAGGCCTATAGTCTGCTTCAGGATGTGATCGACAGCATCGAAGATGAAATCTTCGTCAAGGACAACCAAGGACGCTTCGTCGTTGCCAACCAGAAATTCGGCGGCTCTGCGCTGTTGGGCAAAACTGATGAGGACCTCGTCGCGGCCGACCGCTCTGAGAATTACAGGCGCGGCGATCACCATGTGCTCACAACTGGTCAGCCACTGACAATGGTCGAGGCGGCACAGCGCGATGGAGCCCTCCGCCACTGTCACACTGTCAAAGTGCCTTTGCGCAGGAAAGGTAGCATCGTCGGTGTTATTGGGGTCGCTCGCGACATCACCGAGCGGCTTCAGGTTGAGGAGGAGCTGCGGGAAAGCAAGCGTCAGCTCGCTACCCTGATCAATAACCTGCCCGGCGTGATCTACCAATGTGCGCCCGATCCTCCCTGGCCCGTTACCCTAATGAGCGAGGGCGCGGAAACTCTGACAGGCTACCACGCAAATGAATTTCTCAAAGGAGCTCTGAATTGGTCCGACATCGTTTATCCGGATGACCTAGAGCGTCTTGAGCACGTTGTTTCGCAAGCGAACGAGGAGCAACGGCCGTTCAGCGCAGAATACCGGATCGTTACACGATCAGGCGACGTACGCTGGGTTCTGGAGCGTGGGCAACTCATCTACGATGCTGCGGGATCCACGGCCTGCGCTGAGGGCCTGATCATCGATATCACCCGTCAGAAGGAAGCCGAGGAACGCACCCGCTGGACGGCTGAGCATGATGCCCTCACACAGCTTCCGAACAGGGTGCTCTTCAGCCAACGCCTTGGGGAAGGAGTTGAGCAGGCGATAGGCACCGGCCGCTCCCTGGGTCTTCTGTTTCTTGATGTCGACTGTCTCAAGCAGATCAACGATACCTTAGGGCATAGTGCCGGCGATGCCCTCCTGCGGGAGGTAGCAACTAGGCTGCGAGGATCGGTGCGAAGCTGGGCTACAGTCTCGCGCATTGGAGGAGACGAGTTCGCCGTGATCCTGCCTGATATCGACGGTGTGGCTGAGTTGAACGCCATCACTGCCGACATCCTCAACAATCTCAAGCAGCCGTTTTCCTATGGTGGGCGCTCCGTCGATTGTCAGGCCAGCATTGGGGCGAGCATCTGGCCTAATCTGGCGGCCGATGCACCTGACCTCCAGAAGCAGGCCGATCTGGCCCTCCAAGTCTCCAAGTCCTCAGGACGAGGGAAAGCTATGTTGTTCGAGCCCGAGATGCGAGCAGAGGCTCTGCGCCGGACCTCTATGCTCAGCCATGCACGACGGGCCGTGGAGGAGCGGCGCATCGAGCCGTTCTACCAGCCTAAGGTTCTGCTGAGCACGGGCAAGCTCGCCGGATTCGAGGCTCTTTTGCGGTGGCGCAACCCGCGCGGCGCGATAGAACCTCCGGCGATGATCCAAGCCGCCTTCGAGGATGCAGGTCTTGCTATTGCCATGGGCGAGCAGATGCATGAGCGCGTGATCCGAGATATGCGCCAATGGCTGGATACCGGGATCGAGTTTGGACATGTTGCCATCAATGCATCAGCGACCGAGTTCCGCAGCGGTACCTATGCCGAACAATTGCTGGAGCGCCTACAGAGGGAGGACATCCCGAGCCGATATCTTGAGGTGGAGGTCACGGAGACCGTTTTTCTGGGCCGGGGTGCCGAATATGTCGAGCAGGCCCTTCGGACGCTTCACGCCGCGGGAGTGAGGATAGCCCTCGATGACTTCGGCACCGGATACGCGTCCCTCTCGCACCTGAAGCAATTCCCGGTCGATGTGATCAAGATTGATCGTTCTTTCGTTCAGGACCTCGCTACAAGTTCTGAGGATACAACGATCCTGACGTCGATCCTTTCTCTTGGTCGCGGGCTTGGGCTCATAACTGTAGCTGAAGGTGTCGAAACGGCAGCCCAGGCAGATTTCCTCCAGGCACATGGCTGTGACCTTGGACAGGGCTATTTCTTCGCCAAGCCTGGGCCGAGAAGCTTTGTTGCGGCTGTTGTCCAGTCATGGGGAAAGGATAGCAAACGACAACTCTGATTGGGCACCGTCAAGTCGTCGGGGAAGGACGCATCTCTTTCTGGTACAGGTCTGGATTGAGCAGTGCTCACGACACCAATCATCTCTGCCACGTCTGGAAGGCCCTGTGCATGGGCACCGCGATGATCAGCGGCAATGGTGGTGTTTGCCGGACGGCGGAAGAGGTTTGACACTCGATCATGATCCGCTCCGGGAGCCGCATGTGCGGGTTGGATGACTCATAATGCAAGGCTCTATCGGCATAGCCAAACGCAAGATCAAAAGATTACCAGAGAGTCGGAGCCATGGCGTTCCGGCCGCAGCGAACTCGAGACAAACCAGCCCATCGATGTGGTCTGCCTTGAGTAGGTGATCTACGTGCGATGTTGAGTTAGCCGGGGACCTTTGAGCGCCAGTGGTGCTGCGCCTTGGACTCTACTCGGCGATCCCCTTACTCAATAAGCGGTTGACTGCCTGGACGACCTGCTCGTGCTCCTCCTCCGAGAAGGGGCTGAGGTCGTGCATCTCCAGGCTGTTCAGACCCTCAATGGCCAGCCAGCCCACTAGCGCCGCGTCCAAATCATCCGACGTGGCTTTCAGACTCTCCAGGGTCGCCTTGACGACCTCGCGTACCGGATCGAGCAGGCGCGGGTTCTCTGCCGAGGCCGCCAGCATGCCATTGGCGACCTCCTTCGTCCTGCCCTGGCGCAGCTTGAGCAGCGCCGCCGTGCACAGACGCGCTTCCAGGTTGCGCCCAGGCTCAGTTCTGCCTCGGAGCGCCTCCCGCTCCGCCGAGACCTCGTCAACGAGGCGCTGGACCATGCCCTGAAGCAGCGCTTCCTTGGTGGGAAAGTTGTAGAGCAGACCGCCCTTGCTAAGACCAGCCCTTTCGGCGACGGCGTCGAGCGTCAGCCGCCCCGCACCGATCCCGCTCACAAGCTCGGCAGCCGCATCGAGGATCTTCTCGCGGGAACTCTTTCGGCCTCGACCACATCCCAACATTCACCGACCTTGCCCTGAAACATCCAGCCGAAAGCCCACTGGCCATATCAGCGCCGGTCCTGCCGGGGTCAAGAAGGGTACGAGATCCTGCGGCTGAAGGTCTCGGCGCGGTTCCATCGCAAGTCGCGCTGCTGTTTGCTCCAAGACCGATGTCCGGCTTAGGAGGCGTACATGACGAAATGTATTCTGGTTGACACGCGCAAAGTGTTGGCCTTTATGCCCCATGAAGCTGATGGGAGGAGCGCCTGGCGAAGCCGGGTGCTCACTGTTCCGTCCGCTTTAACGTTCATCGGCACGTAAGCCGATCCGGTCGCAGCCTACCCGGTCAAAACAAGGAGCTCCGGTGAAGACCCTCGTCATCTGTTCCGGCGGATTGGACTCCGTCACGCTCGCGCATAAGGTCGCGGCTGAGCAAATCCTCACGCGTCTGGTGTCTTTCGACTATGGCCAGCGCCACAGGAAGGAGCTGGATTCGGCGCGGGCCTGCGCCGTAAGCCTCGGCGTGCCGCACGACATCGTCGACATCTCCGCCGTAGGACGCCTCCTGACTGGCTCAGCTCTGACCAGCGGCGAACCTGTGCCGGATGGCCACTACGCGGAAGACACCATGCGGATCACCGTTGTGCCCAACCGCAATGCCATCATGGTGGCGATTGCCTTTGGTGTGGCGGCGGCCGAGCAGGCCGAGGCCGTGGCGGCTGCGGTGCATGGTGGTGATCACTTCATCTACCCGGATTGCCGTCCTGACTTCATCGAGAGTTTCGAGACCATGCAGCGCCATGCCTTGGAGGGACTGGCCAGCATTACCCTTTACGCACCCTTCGTGCGGCAGGGCAAAGCCGACATCGTGCGTGAAGGCGCCCGGCTCCGTGTCCCCTTTGCCGAGACCTGGTCTTGCTACCAGGGTGGCAAGCATCACTGCGGGCGCTGTGGCACCTGCGTCGAGCGGGAGGCCTTTCACCTCGCGGGCGTTGGGGATCCGACATCGTACGAGGATCCTGATTACTGGATTGCAGCCTGCCATGAGCATCAGGCGAAGCAACTGTCGTAAGCCCGGTGACGAACAATTCTACTCTATGGAAATACAAGTATGACCCCTGATCTCCGCCGCCGCATCGAGGGACTAGCAGTCCTGGTAGGCTTCACCGCCTGCATCCCGGCCGCCAACTGGCTCGTCAGCAACGTCGGAACCGTATGCGTCCCAGACGGACCTTGCCTGATCCCTGTCGCTCCGGGCCTTGCGGCTCCCAGCGGCGTGCTCGTGGTCGGTCTCGCCCTCGTGCTGCGCGACTTGGTGCAGCGACGTCTGGGACGGTACTGGGCCTTGGCCGCCATTGGCTTCGGGGCACTCCTCTCGGCAGTGTTTGCGCCCCCAGCGCTGATTTATGCATCGACCGCGGCCTTCCTGCTGTCGGAGCTGGCTGATCTGGGCGTCTACACGCCGTTGCAGCGGCGAGGTCTGGTCATGGCCGTCGTGGCCAGCAGTATGGTAGGCTTGATCGTCGATAGCGCGGTGTTCCTGTTCCTGGCGTTCGGCAGCCTTGAATTCCTGCTGCCGCAGATCATCGGCAAAGCCTGGATGGTGCTATTGAGCGTTCCGGTGATGTCATTGCTGCGGCGGCGCGACGAGCGGATTGGCATGCCTGTTCGGATCTGAGCTACTCATGAGTAAGCGACTTCCATCGCCAGAGTTGTCGAATGTTGCCATTGCTATCGTGATTGGGAGCATGCTTGGCATACTCGCGGCCACGGCGTACCACCTGTTGCACGATCACTCGCAGTACGCTCCCGCAGAACTCGTCCAACACTTCATTCCCGAACTGGTCGCCTTCGCAGCGGGTGGTGCACTATTGTCTGCGATCATCGCTGTTGTCTTCAACTATATGAAGCGGAAGCGTTGATAAAGCTTGTGCTAGCTGATCACAGAATGGTGGCCCTCAAGGTGGAGGACGAGACCCCGGTGTGATGTTCATAACTGGCCTGCCCCATGTGGGTGATCCGGGTGTGATGTTAATTCAGCGTTGGTCTGGGCGCCAGCTTGGAAGCCGAGACCAAAACCTCTGGTGCAGGCGGCCGGTAGTCCAAGGATGAGTGTGGGCGCACCGTGTTGTAGTGCCGGCGCCAATTTTCGACAATCACCTGCGCCTCCCGCAGGGTGTAGAAGACCTCTCCTTTCAGCAGTTCATCGCGGAGCTTCGAGTTGAAGCTCTCACAGTAGCCGTTCTCCCAGGGGCTGCCCGGCTCGATGTAGGCCGTCTTGGCTCCCACAGCCGTGATCCACTCGCGGACCGCTTTGGCCACGAACTCGCTGCCGTTGTCGGACCGAATGTGACCTGGGATGCCACGCAGGATGAACAGGTCCGAGAGCACGTCGATGACATCAACCGCTTTCAACTTCCGGCTCACTCTGATGGCCAGGCATTCGCGCGTGAACTTGTCGATGAGGTTGAGCATGCGGAACTTACGCCCGTCGTGGGTGCGATCCTCGACAAAGTCATACGACCAAACGTGATTGGGATACTCCGGCCGCAGCCGGATGCACGAACCATCGTTAAGCCAGAGCCGGCCTTTCTTCGGTTGCTTTTGTGGCACTTTCAGCCCCTCCCGCCGCCAGATCCGTTCGACCCGCTTCTTGTTCACGCACCAGCCGGCATCCCGCAGCAGAGCGGTGATGCGCCGGTAGCCGTAGCGGCCATACTGGGTGGCCAAGGCGATGATGTCGGCCGTCAGGGCCGCTTCATCCTCCGGCTGTCTGGGGATCTTGCGCTGGGTGGAGCGATGCTGGCCCAGCACCCGGCAGGCCAGCCGCTCTGAGACGCCGTACTGGGCGATCACGTGATCCACACAGGCGCGACGGCGGGCGGGGCTTAGAAGTTTCCCGAGGCGGCCTCTTTCAGGATCAGCTTCTCCAGAGTGAGATCAGAGACAGCCCGGCGCAACCTGGCGTTCTCCATCTCCAGTTCCTTCAGCCGTTTGACCTGGTCGGATTTGAGCCCGCCGTATTCGGATCGCCAGCGGTAGCACGTGACCTCCGTCACCCCAATCTGCCGGATGGCCTCCGCTACAGTCCGACCCTGTGCCGTCAGCACGTCCACCTGGCGCAGCTTGGAAACGATCTCTTCAGCCGTGTGCCTCTTCTTGCCCATCTTCAGTCCTCCTTCGGCTCAAAAGCCATACCTTAGGGAGGATCACTTTTCAGGAGGCAGACCACATGGCCGACGGGGATCTGTCTGCCTCCGCCAAGTGCGTTGCGGCGGTTCTGCTCTGCAAGTTCTTCAACAATGGCACCGGCAAGTGCACTCCTTCCTATCAAGCTATTGCCGATAACGCAGGTCGCACGCGCCGGGCCGTTGTCTCCTCTATCGCAGAGCTCCAGGCTAAGGGCTGGATCACATTTGAGAGCACCCTGGGTGGTTCACCGTCCAACACCAACAAGTTCCGGTTCGCCTTCGAAGGCCTCTACCTGACAGGCAAGAAGAACAACGATTGGCGATGGGCGCGCCAAGATGGAGGGGTGAAGTCCGCTTCACCGGTGAAGTCCACGGCACAAAGGGTGAAGCGCACTGCACACGAACCCCTTAAGAACCCCCCTCCTTCTTCGAAGGAGGGGGGAGGGGGGTAATTATAACGCCTTTACGGCTTCGGCTTCGGCTGGCGCCGAGCCGAGCCGCACGGCTGAAGACGAGGTGTTTGAGGTCTTCTGGGACCTGTACCCGAAGAAGTTCGGCAAGGACTTGGCCAGGGCACAGTTCATGAAGGAACTCGCCCGCGGCATCCCTGCGGAGACGATTGTTCACGGCGCCCGGCAGTACCGAGCTAGCAGCCCGGGCAAGTACGCCAGGAAGGCGCACGAATGGCTCTATGACGGCGCCTACAAGGAGCCGCAGCCCGAAACACCCCAACGCAAGCCCCGGGCATCTCGCCGCCAGGCGGTGAGCCCTGTCGACGTGGCGCTCCAGGAGAGCGGCCTCTTCAGTTCGGAGTACGATCAATGACCAAAAGCACCCTGACCGCGATGGACGACAGCAAGACCGTGCCGGCCGCTTCCTCCAGACCGAAGCTTCGGGAGTTCGACGAATTCATCGAGGAGGTGGATGGCCTCGTCTGGTGTTACGAGGGTGTCGGTGATCTCACGAGGTCCATTCGCACGATCTACCGCGGCGCATATGGTGATCCCGGCGCAGCCGTCAGGACGATCGACGGCGACCCTAAGGCAGTCATCCAGAGGATTGAGGACGCTATTGAGCGATACGACTCCGCGGCCGATGACCGAAAGAAGTGGGGGAGCTACCTCGAGGAAAAGGCGGAGAAGTTCACCGACTATGACGGGCTCCTGAAGTCCTATGTAAGCATGCAGGTCGCAACCCTGCTTGGCGCGTTTCCTGCGATGAAGATCAACGAGCCAAAATTGTTCGTTCCGCTCCTGATCGAGGAGATTAGGGCGACCGACGGCACTTGGTATGAACTTGAGGGCGCCCTTCGAAAACTGCGGCGGACCTTGAAGGTAGGCCCCTCCATTGCGGCTGTCCTTGATGCACTTGCTGAGGAAAGCACCGAATGGAGCACGCGACGCGTGGCGATCTCTGGCAATGCCTACGCTGTTAAGGAGTTGAGGAAGATCCAAGCCAACCTCAAGGAGGAGGTGCGCAAGGCCGAGGAGGCTCGCCTTGAGAGAGAGCGCAAAGCGGCAGAAGAGAAACGGCTTGCCGAGGAGAAGCGACTTGCTGAGGAAGCCCGATTGGCTGAGGAAGCCAGAGTCCGCGAGGAACGCCTAGCAGCCTTAGCTCGACATAGAGACGAACAGCGGCGCCTCGGTGAGGAGCCCCTGCGCCAATACAGATCCCAGCAGGAAGAGTGGGAACAGAGGAAGCGCAACGGAGGCAATGCCTCGGAACTCTTCTCAAAGGGTGATCAGGTCTATTCGAGGAACGGCACCGCTACTGTGATCGACATCAACGGCGACGACGTGACAGTCGAGATGCCTGATGGCGGGAGCAAGACTGTCCGCTTCTCGGTCCTTACCAAGCACTTCCCGATCCCCGTCGGCTGTCGGGTTGCCCATCACCAGTTCGGCGAAGGCACGGTAGTCGGGCACTGGCGGAATTGCCTGAACGTCAATTTCGATGAGCAGGACCTCGCCAGACAGGTTCTTCCTAGCTTCCTCGACTTGGTGGAACTGTGAAACATGACGCTGAGCAACCCTGAAAACGACCGGCTCCCTCCGGCCTGCTTAGAGCGCTTGGAGCGGCTCAAGCACTGCCGGGTGACCGACGTGCACTTCATTAAAAGCACACTGGCAGGGGTATTGGAGGACTTGTGTGAGCCAACAGGAGACAGAGACTTCGCTCGCGCAGGCCGAGATCTTTATCAGCAGCCCGCAGGCCGACCGGCTGTCGATGACAGCAAGGCTATCGAGGAGGCGCTGTTCCTGTTCGAGCAGGGAGAGGCTCCAACACTCAATAACGCCTTCATGCGAGTGGCCGGCCGCTTAGTCGGGTACAGCGATCGACGGAGAATGCGCAGCACTGCCGAAAGACTTCGAAAAAAGTACGCTCAGATGCAGAAAGCATCCACCTAATTCTTAAAGTGGATCCGGCCTGATGTCATGT
Source organism: Microvirga sp. BSC39 (assembly GCF_000739015.1). Lineage (GTDB taxonomy): Bacteria > Pseudomonadota > Alphaproteobacteria > Rhizobiales > Beijerinckiaceae > Microvirga. The sequence continues at coordinate 5,769 of NZ_JPUG01000004.1, read as the reverse complement.
TCCCTGCGAGATGTACCTCAATCTCGCAGGGAACATAGCAATGAGACGCCTAGCAAAGATATTCGACCACACCGACAATGACGAGGGTGAATTCCTGGTCGAAGAAGGAAATACGGCACCAACTCCGCTGGCGGTCGTACCAGAACTTAAACGGCGTCGCTTGGGACGGTCCTATATGGCCAGCCTCCCGACAGTTCCGTCTCTGGCCTCAGTGTCCCCTGAATACGCAGCACTGCTGCAAAAGCAGACAGAGATCAACACCGAGCTGGCAAAGATCACTCAGGACATCAATGACACGATGGTCGGCCTGAGCCGCGCAGCCAGTGAAGAGGCCTTCATGCAGAAGGCCCGCGTTGATGCAATCCTAGACGCCGATCCCGGCGAACTCAGCAAGGTGACAGAGCAGAAGCAGGTCCTCGGGCGGCGACTGTCCGATCTTCAGCAGCGCGCCGCGGACCTGAAGGCTGCCAACGCCGAGGTGGAAAGACGGGTCATCACTGCACGGAACCGGGCCTCTGTTCTGGTCTGTGCCCAGATCGAGGATCAGTACCGCGAGATGGTTGTCACCATCTGCGATCGTCTCCGCAACCTGCATGAGGCGAGCCTCGCTTATCAGAAGTTCACGGATGCCCTGACCGGCGAAGACATCGCCTGGACTCGGCTCGGCGTGATGTTCCCGACCCTGCTCGGCGATCCTCGCGACAGCCAAGGCCGTGTGAGTGGCTACTTCCGCGAGGCTGCCAAGCTCGGCTTCATCACGACAAACGACATTCCGGAGACGCTGCGATGAGCAAGGGGCGACCTGATCGGGGGCTGCCAGGGCTCCTTGCTTTTCGCGGCGCCATGGCGGTGCAGGACTACACCCGCCGCATCTGGGAGGCGGCCGCTCGCAAGGGCGGCGCCTCTCTGATCACGGCGGGGGCTCCTGCTGGCACGGGCAAGGTCGCACCGACATACACCTTCAAGGCCGGCACGGTTCAGATCAAGCAGGCCTACCACAAGGGCGCCAATCTGATCGTGACCTATGAGATCGAGGGTCGCGGCTATTCCGTTGAGCTGACGCCGAACGACCCGCGCCGCGATACCGATCGGTTCAAGGCATGGCTGAATGATGAGTGTGGCAAGCGCGTGCAGCAGCACCGCCGCAGTCAGGCCCGCAAGATCCTCGACCGCATCACCCGTGACGACCGCCTGAACCGGGGGAGGTAGGGGGTGCCGGTCCAAACTTTAGCGCGTGAGGGCTGGGACCAGGTGGGTAGGTCTCCTTCAACGAGCCTTGCCCCCGTTCAAATCGGATTTTTGAGATGACCACCAAGGTCGCCAAGCCGCCAGAGCACCTCACAGAAGCGACCAAAGCCTGGTGGAATTTGGCTGTTTCCGACTATGCGCTCGAGGCTCATCACCTGAGACTGCTGCAACTGGCATGTGAAGCATGGGATCGGGCGCAGCAGGCCCGCACCGTCATCGACGAGCAGGGCCTGACCTACACGAACAGGTTCGGGGATCCGGTTCTGCGCCCCGAGGCGGCTGTCGAGCGCGATGCGCGGCTCGCCTTTGCCCGTCTGGTTCGTGAACTGGATCTCGACGTCGATCATCCCGGCGAGGCGCGATCCCGGCCGCCGGCGCTTCGCTCCAACAGGAGGATCTGATGCCGGTCAAAAGGCGCCTTGACAAGAGCCGATCCCATCGCATCACGCAGGAGGCGATCGAAGCCTTCGTCGAGAAGGACATGTGGGGCCTGCACCATGCCCTTGGGCTGCCGCCCTGGCACATGTCGCCGCTTCTGCGGTCCCAAGACCCATTCGGCATCCCCGACCAACCGCCATCCAGCCAGTCCACCTGCTTTGATCAAAGCTACGAGAAGGCCGTCGAATTGCGGGCGGCACTGCTCGCCGGAGTCAAAGCCGCCAAGCAATCGAGGCATACAGCCTCATGACGACAATCGTGAATGAACAAACCGATCGCAACCTGACCGAGGTCGTCCTCAAGGCGGTAACCGAAGGCATCAGCGGCCCCAATGTGCCGACAACCGCGACAGGCGGCAGCCTGTCTCACATCCAGGCGCGGCCGGCGCCTTGCATAGGGACGAGCGACCGCGGATGAACCGGCGCTTGGCCCTATCGCTTGGGGGGCATGTCGAGATGGGAAACATACCCATCCATTCTTCCCAGTACGACACGATCAATCCATAGAGAGCTTGGAATCAATGTGGCCGATACGTAGTTCCTGGCGATCGTCTCCAGAAGGGGCGACAATTCCATCTGAGCCTTGATGACGTGTCCCGGCTGGAACTCGATGAGCACCATCGGCTTGTCCGGCGTCGATCCTTCGGCTTCTCTGATCGACGTCGCTAGATCGAAGTTGATGAGGACGTCCTTATCGTCCTCCCCTTTGAGCGTGTACCACTGAGACATCGGCTTTCTCCATTGCCACGAGAGAATAGCCGAAACGGCCCAGCTGACGCTACAGGCGTCACCTGGGAAGATCGTTGAGTAAACTCTAGGGGACCAAGGCCTCGAAAATTGGCCGCGGACGGCCGGCGAGCTCCGATCTCGACAGCTTCGACCGCCATGGTACGAATAGAGCCGCGTAGTCAGCTTCCGTTCAGAGCTTGAGGCTACCGACTTCAAGGTGAGATGGATGTGATGAGAGAGCCTTGGACACTCCCGTTCACGCCTGAAGAACAAGCGGGGTTCAAAACCTTCCCTTGGTATAAGCGAGCCTTCATCATGGCATCCGCGCTCACGCGGCGGAAGAAATCGCCTTTTGACGAATTTCTGGACGACAACAAGAAGAAGAAAAGTAGCTAAACCGGCGCTTGGTCCGGTATCGAGATCCTCAGAATTGACCAGGGACGGCCGTCGAGCTCGCCGCGGCCATTCCCTTGCCGAACTCCTCCGCGGCCGCCGGCGCCCTGCTTCCCGCTACGTGCAACCCATTCCAATGAGAAGTACCCATGAGCGGGTCGAACGTCGTCCCGCTGTTCGTTGCGCGCTACCGGCTCGGGATCCCGAGCCGGTTCGCAAAGCTCCTCCGCCGCGGCTTCCTCCGGCAGAAACCGAACGGCTGGTTTGACCTTGAGGAGCTCAGGTGCGAGTACAAGCGCGCTTGCTCGATCGAGGAGCGGCTCGCCGAGGGAGCTCGCGGCTTAATTCTTGAGGAGGAACACCGCGCCGCGATCGCGAGCGTTCGCGAGCGGCTCCGCCAGGAATTCGCCGAGGCTCTGGCGACGGTAAACGACCTCGGTCGGCGCCAGGCGCTCGAGGCTGCGATCGACGCGAGCATGGCGCGCGTTGAGATTGATCGAGGCGAGCTCGCAGCTCGATAAACGCGCGGAGCTCCCTCAACAGCATCTCGACCCATGAGCGGATCTCTCGGAGGGTTAGGCACGCCTCCCGGCAGGCGACGAGAAACAACGCAAACTCAAACTTGTCAGGCATGGACTATCCATAAAAAAGCCCGCCGAGAGGGCGGGCACGGTTGGAACTGTCGGGGTCTAGAAACGCAAAAACCCCGCTCGGCGGACCGGCGGGGTTTGCTCAGGTCGGAATCATCTCGACCTATATATTACGGTAGCGAAGTTGCCTTCCGGAGTCCAGCCTGAGCCGAAAGTAGTGTTGAGTATATCGGCGCCAAGCGCGCGTCCGATAAGTGGTTTTCACTCAATAGCCGGCAGGACGCTCCATGATCTGCCAGAAATACCTTCCGAACACTTCCAATCGTGTTCCATACATGGGCTTCTGCGAATTACGCAGACTATCTTCTTATACACGCGCAAGCCTGATAGGCTGTCTTGAGCAGCTCTGAGACGGTGAAACATGAACTGGCGTCTCCTCATCCCACCTGTGGTCATTGCCGTAAGTTGGACAATCTACCTGACCGGGATCTTGGACCTGCCTGGTTGGGAGGGCTTTAGCCGCGGCATGGCCTACGGCTCTCTTCCGGGCATGGCGGCGTTCGCCCTGATCGAGCTATATCGCAGTCGCAAATCGAGGTGAGCGGATTCCGTAAAGGGCATTACGCGCAATTCGCGGACTATCTTCTCACGCCTGCGTGAAACCGCTAAGCTGACCTCATCCGCTTATCTGCGGAGCGGAAACGAGAGCATTGATGCGTAGTCTCAGACCAGCAGCCCTCATGTTTGTCTTGATGGGAGCCATCCCTGCTCAGGCGCTTTCGAAGAGCGAGAAAACCGCACTTGTGGGTATTCTTGTGGCCCAGATCGCCCGCTGCTACTCCCCCGCACCAGGCCAAACCGAGGCGGCCGTTATCAAGCTGCAATTGGAGCGGAACGGCAGCGTCGCTGACCTCCAGGTGCTGGAACCGCAACCCAACTCCGAGACCAACCAAGCTGTTATCCGGGCGGCTGAACGAGCCATCCGGCGATGTGCACGCTTCGAGATCCCAGCAAAGTTCGCTGCCTCTTATGATCTCTGGAAGCACGTGACGATCCAGTTAGGCCATTGATCAGCGAAAGCCGGAGGGTGTTGCAGCCACCGAAGCGAGAGACAACTCCGGTTCTGTATACGGCCTTCCGCGAATTACGCTGCCCCTAACCCCTACGCGTCGAGAAAGAGGAGCAGAACGGCGGTATGGTGACCGCCAAGCAAGGCTTGCGGGAAATCCGATGATCGAGCTTGCCCCCCTGCCATGCCCCATCTGCGGCGGAACCTCCGGCTTGACCAGTCGCCTCAACGTCGGGGGAACGTATCAGGCCTACTACGTGTGCATCGGCTGCGATGACGATGCCGAAGGCCCTGTTGTGAGCGCCAGCACGGACGAGGAGGCTTACAGGGAGGCCGTCTGGGCTTGGAACAGGTGGGTCACCGATCCACCCCAAGTTTAAGCCTGCGCCGCGAGAGCGAGGCATTCCATAGATGATGGAGTGAACGACGCCTGCTCCCGGCAGCGCCCTATGAGATAGGGTGATTGCCTCAGCGCCAGACAGGGAGCCGCTCCAATGCAAGTCACGACAGTAGGTCTCGATCTCGCCAAGCATGTGTTCCAGGTTCATGGCATCGATCGGAACGGACAGGTTCTGATCCGCCGTCAGCTCCGCCGAGGCGAGCTCATCGGCTTCTTCCGCCGCTTGCCGCCCTGCCTGATCGGCATGGAAGCCTGCTCCACCGCCCACTTCTGGGCGCGCGAGCTGGCGGCTCTCGGGCACGAGGTCCGGCTCATGCCTGCGGCTTATGTGAAGCCCTATGTCAAACGCGGCAAAAGCGATGCCCTTGATGCGGCGGGCATTTGCGAGGCCGTGACCCGCCCGACCATGCGCTATGTGGCCATCAAGAGCTCTGAGCAGCAGGCCGTGCTCATGCTCCACCGTACACGCGAGCTGTTCGTGCGGCAGCGGACCATGCTGGTCAATGCTCTGCGTGGTCATCTGGCCGAATACGGCATCATTGCTCCCCAAGGGCTGCCGAGCGTCCCCAAGCTCAGGGAAGTGGCCGAGAAGACCCGAGGGGCAGCCTTGCCGGAACTGGCATGGCGGTGTGCGCGCCTGATCATCGCGCAACTTGAGGAGGCCCAAGTCCGGGTTGCTGAGGCTGAGCAGGAGATCCTGGCCTGGCATCGCACGAATGAGGTCAGCCAGCGCCTGGAGACGATCCCCGGCGTCGGCATCATCACGGCCAGCGCCCTTGCGGCCACCATTTCGGATCCGCGCTCCTTCCGCTCGGGCCGCCACCTGGCCGCCTGGATCGGCTTGGTGCCACGCCAGAGTGGGACAGGCGGCAAGGTGCGGCTCGGGCACATCTCCAAAGAAGG
>NZ_JPUG01000003.1 GCF_000739015.1 Microvirga sp. BSC39 | reverse complement strand
ACGTCCTGGTGAGAGCGACTCGTCGCAGTCTCAAAGCGCCTGAGATGTGATTCAACATGGCAAGCGAGGAGGTTTGCCATGTCCATTCCCGTCGCCCTCCGGCCTGATTACGATGCCGTTCGCCTGCGCCAGCTTGCCCGCCGGAGCAAGGATGCCCCGCAGACCCGCCGCTTGCTGGCCCTGGCGGTGATCTACGAGGGCGGCTCGCGCACCCAAGCGGCCGAGATCGGCGGGGTTGGCCTGCAGACCGTGCGGGACTGGGTGCTGCGCTTCAATGCCCACGGACCTGATGGGCTCTTGGACGGGAAGGCGCCGGGACAGCCCTCGATCTTAAGCCACGAGCATCGACTGCGCCTGAGTGAGATGATCGAGGCCGGCCCGATCCCGGCCGTCCACGGGGTGGTGCGTTGGCGTTTGGCAGACCTGATGCGGTGGCTCTGGGACGAGTACCGGATCCGGATCTCCAAACAAACGCTCAGCCGTGAGTTGCGGGCCCCGAACTTCCGTAAGCTGTCCGCGCGCCCGCGCCATCATGAAAAGAGCGAAGCGGCCGTGGCTGTTTTTAAAAAGACTTCCCTGCGCGTCTGGAGGAGATCGCGAAGGACAAAGCCGATGGCCGCCCTATAGAGATCTGGTTTGCCGACGAAGCGCGGATTGGCCAGAAGAACAAGATCACCCGGCGCTGGGCCAAACGCGGCACCCGTCCCTCCGCGTCACGGGATCTGCGGACTGCGTCGGCTTATATCTTCGGCGCGATCTGCCCAGCCCAGGGCAAAGGAGCGGGGCTGGTGCTCCCTCGCTGCACGACAGAGGCCATGGCGCTGCATTTGGCCGAGATCTCCCAGGCCGTAGCAGCTGGCGCGCACGCAGTGCTGCTGCTCGACCAGGCCGGCTGGCATGTCTCAACCAGACTGAAGGTGCCGTCGAACATCACCCTGGTGCCGCTGCCGGCAAAGGCGCCTGAACTGAACCCGGTGGAGAACATCTGGCAGTTCATGAGAGAGAACTGGATCTCCAACCGGATCTTCACGTCCTACACTGACATTCTTGACCACTGCTGTGCGGCTTGGAACAAGCTGATCGATCAGCCCTGGACCATCATGTCCATCGGATTGCGCGAGTGGGCGCACCAATGATGATCAACGGGACTTGGTATAAGTCAGCTTGTCGCTCCTAAGCGGAAGTTCCTGAAGGGCAAAGGATCGGGATACAGGGCCCAAAGCTGAAATTCCAAAGCTCTGCTGAGCAGTCACTACTCGGGGGGAGAGCAGTCTAGAAGGCTACCCGCGATCAACTGGCGCTCATGAGTGAGAGAACCTGTCGCTAAAGGGTGGCCGGATCGTCTATACCAGTAAGCTGCATTCGAAAGATCACCTTCTTTCCGGTGCAGATAGGCATGGACCCAAGCGCATTGACTATCGGCTTCGTCAATCTGAACGAGGCTGTGGGCCCTGTCCCAGTCCCCATGCGCGTCCCACCAGAGCGCCTGCAGCGCAGAGCTCCAGCCTTCAGGAGGCTTTGCATGTTGAAGAGATGCCTCAAAGGCTTCGACGCTCATGATCCCTCCCATGTGAAAACTGTGAGATTTGGCCCTGCCCACCGCGGATAGGATATGCCCTAGCGCAGTGTGATAGAAGGCCTCACACCTCGATGGTCGTGCGCCGCCTACTAGCCGACCAGTGCCGCAGATCTCGGCGACTTCTGACTTCATCGTAAGAGACATCCTTGGTCACTGCACCTGCAATGTGCAGCTCAAGATTGGACTATGTGCACCCTGCAGATATTTCTGCAGGGTGCACACAAGTCTGCAGCTAATCTGCCCTTCAGGGCCTCAACCCAAACTTCGGGTCCTAATAAGTAGAGGCTGAAGTCGATGTAAGGCCAAGACTAAATGCATCTGATGGTTAAGGCTGTCGACGTATATAGCTATGACAACTTGCACGAACTTATGAGGCTACGCCATATCGGCAGGAAGCAGGCAATCGCGGGTTAGCAACTCAACGAGCGATATTTGCTTGGTTGCTCGGAGCTTGTGGGTTTGAGATGGTGACCGAGCACCTTGCCCTAGCTGGACGGCATGAGGAGACGAGCGCCCACGACCATCGGCGCGACCTTGAACAGGTTCACTTTTCTCGCCCTAAGAGCTCGGCGATCGCACGCCGCTCCTCAACGGCTTCTGCTGTATAGCGACCATGTTTGTACTGCCCGTTGCGATCACCCTTTGGAGCACCGCTTCCAGCAGCCCCGCCGTGAAGACGGCAGCGGGCTTTGCCTTTGGCGCGTGGCCGCATACAGAGCGTGCCGGCTCGAGTTGTTGCGCCGCATCGTGGGGTCAACCTCAAGCTCTCGGGCTCACGTGTGTTCCGTTCCATAGGGTTAGCCTCCACTTTTCTTGCGATCCCCGGGTCCCGTGATCGCCCCTACCAGGGCTTGCGCGCCGGGCTCTATGTTGATGCGTTCCACCCGCACAACCTGCACTGCCGGGCGCCGGCTTCGCGTGAGAACATCAACGTGACCGGCAAAGGCGCGCAGCAGCTTGGAAGCCGTAATGCCAGCTGCATGGCATGCCTCGGGGCTGACAAGAGGATCAAGTCTGCCAAAGCGGCTCAGCATCTCGACTGTCGCAACATGTGTTAAGGCCATCTGAACCGCCATCATGGCCTCGACCTCATTCTGCGGTTGCAGCCCTTCAATCATCGCCAAGGCTGCATTCAACTCGGTCTCGAGTGGCAGGGTGCTCTTGCGCCAGCGAAGAGCACTCAGAAGGCGCTCGATCTCGGCCTCGACAAAAGGCGTTGAGACCGTGCCGAAGGCGATCTTTGCTTGGGCATACCAGCCCTCCCTATCGGTGTGCGGCAGACCAACAATCGGATGCTGCCACTGGTCATGACCAACCCTCAGCTCTGTTGGGACTGGTTCTTCAGCCATCTGCTTCTTGGCCGCACGCATCAGGCGCTTCTGGGCTGGTGTCGGGGGCACCGGCGCGGCCGGCTCGTCACTCTGGAGAGTAGGTGGCTTTCCGATGCGCTCATCGCCCCCTGACCCGCTGCTCATTGATGATCTCCCCTGGATGAGGTGGTTTCGACCAAGGCGGCCGAGCGAAGATGATCATCCGCATCGAAGGTGCTCATCGGATTATGTTGATCATCTTCGCTGCAATTGATCATCTTGGTGTCCGCGGGCAGCATCCATTGCCAGCCGCCATCCATGGCCGATTTGCTGGACTGGATACCAAGAGCTTTCTTGGCACGTTGGAGTGAAATCCCTCTGATCCCCACCGTTGCGGCTGCGGCTTGGACCGCCAATGCTGCCCTTGGTCCCGCGCTAAGGAACTCGCGCAGAAATTCCTTTGCCTGTTCCAGCGCAGACTGCCCACTGGGGTTCGTACGAGGGTTCGTGAGTGCCTCGTCGGCCGTTATGATCACAGGCTCGGGATCTGGGACTAAGCGTGGCGCTGTACCAACACCGAGAGCGACTTCCTCAATCCTGAAAGCGCAACTCTGATTATCAGCTCCGAGATTGTTCTTGAATGGCAACAGCAGCCGACGGCCGGGATCGTCCGGATCTTTTGTGAGGACATAGGCTGCTCGGGCAACCGCCACGAAGGCATGTGATCCAACAGTCCGTGCCATGGCGCGCCCGGAGCCATTTTTGTTCAGGTGCGTTATGGCGACGATTGCTGTACCTGTGCGAGCTGCGAAGCGGGATAAGGAAGTCATGATCGCCCGCACGTCGGCGGCACCATTGATGTTGGTGCGGCCCAAGCAGCTTGTGATTGGGTCAATGATCATGAGCCTAACATCGGCAAGGCGCCTGATCTCCTGCTCAAGCGCATCTTGATCTTGGGTGAGGTCAAGACCGGCGAGCAGGTGCACAGCATCGAGATCGGCTCCAGCGGCTTCCAGACGAGGCCTGACCGTGTCCTGGAGATCATCCTCGGTTGTCACCATGATCACGGATCCCTTGACCGCTTGTTCCTCGTCCGGCGTCCACGCAGAGCCCCGAGAGACGATCGCGGCCAAGCGAGCCGCCAGCAGCGACTTGCCCAGCCCAGGATCGCCGGCCACTATCGTAAGCTTGCCGCGTGCGATGCGCCCGTTCCAGACATATTCGAGGCGCTCTGGCACTAGTTCGGATGCTCGGATCATCGAGATCTCAGATCCGGCTTTGCCGGGATCGGCTTGCGTCGGCACCGATAGGGGAGTGGCATGGCGTCGAGTGCGTTCCTGCGAGAGAACTGGCTCTTTCATCTTGCCGTTCTCGGCAGGACGCGGTGTCGGCTGAGGAACAGCTCGAGTGCGAGCAGGCAGTGCACTTGAAGCTGTCGCTGGCTGGGTGTCGCCATCACCCCGCTTCATCGCCTCGCGGCGATGTGCCTCAACAATCGGATCAGGTACTGGTGGCTTCTTTCGGTTGGCTTTCATGGGTCCCTCAGCCTTCTGCGCCTTCCGCGTACCGCCGGCGCGCGGCTCGGTGGATGTCCTGGGAGATGGAGTAGGGTTTGCCGTAGATGGATCCTTGGGCGATAGGATTGATACCAAGCACCGCGGCTTCCTCAGGAGAGATGCCCTTGCACATGTAGTCCAACTTGCCCAAGGTCGCTTGAAGAGTTGCATTTCCACTGCCGACGGGCGTGAATTTTATGGCACCCTTGTCTAGGCGCCGGCAGGCATCACTGAGAGCGCTGCGCAACTGTTGCTTGAATTGGGAAAGAACGGCCGGCGGGCAGTGCACCAGGATATGCGTGTTGGGGTGGCAGTCGGGATTCTCACGAACCGCGATCTGCGCGAAGACCTCGCAGTACCGCGGCTTGAGCCACTTGCGGTTTAACTCCATCAGGTGGCTGAGCACCTGGCCATCGGGGTCGTCGCCCAACCATGTGCGAGTCCAGTTGATGTCGATGCAGAGGTTGAGAGGGTACCCAATCTCATGAGCAAACACGGCTGCAGCCCGCATCTGCTCAACATGGGACGATCGGAGCTGGGAACCTTGCCAGTGGAGGTACCGCGACGACCCCACGAGATCCTGTACAGCACTGATCCTATTACGAGGGATACTACGCGCGCGCGTGAGGGGAGTGCTGGCGCTAATCGGCAAAGAAGCAGTTGCAGCAGAAGGGTTTGAGGTGTTTTTTTGCCTGCGTTCGACGCACCTGTCAGAAGCCATGGCCTTTCCAAGTTTGCATTCGTTCATCGTTGTGCTCTCCTAAACCCGATTTCAGCTTGCCTGCGTCGGGCCTCGCAGGCGGTGAACTTAGCGGCCAGCTCCGTCGGGCGCCGCTCCTGTGCCAACTTTCATGACGAGGCCATCCAGCACCGCACATCGCCGATCCGGTATCCATCAGCATCCGCGCCACAGGCAGCTGTTAGGCAGCCCGGGCCGTGCCCGGCTCGCTCCAAACGGCGGAGCATTGCGACGGAGCAGCCGAGGAAGAGCGCAACCTCCGCGGCGGAAACGATCGTGTCGTCCGGCAGACAACCGAGCTCAATTGGGGTTCGGACGAGCGGGCAATGCTGTTGAGGCTCGTTCGACATGGGATTGCTCTGGAGACGAGGCATGCTAGGCCTGCGACGGGCCAGAGCCGCTCGTCGAGCGGCGGCTCTTGCTGTTGACCCAGCTCCGCAGGTCTTCAAGGCTGTAGACGATCAGCTTGGGCGAGAGCTTCTTGTACATCGGGCCAGAGCCCCGCAGCCGAGCATGATTCAAAAACGAAACCGAGACGCCGAGGTAATGAGCAGCCTCAGGCGTCCGCAGGTGACGCAACACATGCGGCTCGAGTTGCTCGTTCTCGAGTGGTGGCTGTGGCTGCTGACGCGATCTCGCCGCGGCCTTGGTCTTCTGCGTCGATTGGTGGGCTGTGGTCATTGTTGCACACTCTGTCTGGTCTTGCCCCAAGAACTGAGATGCAGGTAAAAAGTTTCAATATGCCGGTACTTGAAAGTACAAAATGACTTTGGATAACTTTCAAATCGTATCGCCGTAGGCCGCAACGGTTATGTCAACTTGCACTTATCTTCCGGTATGGAGCTTGCGTCTACAGAAGTAGCTTATGGGGATTCCCAAAGGGAGAATTGTTGTGGCATTTTGCTACGAATTGCTTCTGGTGTTGTGGCAATCCGCCACGATGGATTGAATAAGTTAAGGGACTTATCCCGCAGCAAGCCCGTGCGCTGCTGGTGGCAAAATTTGGCCGGAAAGCTTGTGTGGCTGCTCTTGCGTACCGGAAAGGTGGTTGGTTCCCCGGGTTAGGCCTTAGGCAACGATGCGCGCGATCTGCGCTGAGAGCTTCTGAAGCGCATCACGCTTTTCGGACACGTAGTCATGGCGGTCGTAGACTCCAGCCATACCAGGGATAGTGTGACCAAGAACCCGTTCGGCAACCTCGCTGCTAACCCCAGTCCGGCTCATGAGGGATCGCGCGGTGCGACGCAGATCGTGCAGCCGCCATCCTGTCACGCCGCTGGCTCGATCGACGGCAGCCTTGGCCTTCGAGAAGCCGGAGATCGGGGAGCGTCCTGTGGTGGTGAACACGTAATCACCTGAGCGAGGGAGAGAGGCCAGGATGGATTGCACCTGCTCGGTCAATGGAACAGTGTTCGCCTTGCCATTCTTGTAACGCTCCCTAGGAATGGTCCAGAGGTCGCCATCGATCTCGCTCCACCTCATATGCGCCACCTCGTCCCGGCGCTGGGCCGTTAACAGCAGGAGTTGAACGAAGGGGCCAAAAGGGTAGGGGATCTGCTGGAGGGCTGTCCAAAGTGCTCTGATTTCGTGATCTCTCAGGACCCGATCACGAGCCCGGACGGTGATGCTGGTGCGTGTCATACCCCTGACAAGAGGGCTGTGGAACCGCTCGTCGCGGGCAGCATGCCAGTTGAACATCTTCCTGATGATCGCCAGGACATGATCGGCTAGCGCCGCACTGCGCTTCTCCTCGATCGCATCAAGAAGGGCGGTCACATCCGAACGTTGGATCTCGGTGATCGGTCGAGTGCCCCACTGAGGAAGAACATAATCTCGGAGCATGCGCTCGTACTCGCGCCAACTCCGAAGGCGTGGCTTAGCGTGGCGTGCGATGAAGGCAGTGGCGACTGCATCAACTGAAGTGGCATGCTTGCGCTTTTTCTCCTGGGTCATTTTGGCGGCGTCAGCCAGCACCGCGTCGCGCTCGGAGACTGGATCGATGCCAGCGGCCAGCTTGCCTTTTACCTGCACGGCAATGCCTCGCGCCTGATCAGGGGTGAGGCTCTCGCTATAGGCACCGATCGTGTAGCGCCGAATGCGTCCAGCGCGTCCGGGCGGGTAGCGGTACTGGACCAGGAAGACCTTGCGTCCGGAGGGGGTGATCTTGAGGCCGAAGCCCGACAGTTCGGCATCGAAGATGACCTGATCTTTATCAGTGGATGCGAGTGCATCGACGGCCCGCTTGGTGAGCTTAATCCGAGGTGGGGCGGAGGTGGCCATGGCAGATCCGGTAATCACATGGTAAGCACGTGATCGACACTGATCACGTAGCTTCAGCCACAATGTGCAAGCAAAATCTTCGAGTCACAAGGACTTCTGCGACGAAGGGCAACAACCAGCCAGGATCTGCACCGAATAGCACCTAACTTTTAATCAGAGGGTCCTGGGTTCGAGTCCCAGCGCGCTCACCAACAATATCAAAGGGATACCGGCAATCTGCCCTTTGACCGCTTTCTCCCATGGAACGCATTATCCCGAACGATTGTGTCCGTCTTCGGCGTGGTGGCCGGCATCCTTGCTGTGGCCCGTTGGAACGGCTTCGTCGCTTCGGTCAAGAAGGTGCCCCTTCTGCTTCCCGATGCGGTCGTTATGGCTCACCCTTTGCTCAATGCGCCGTCGTCAGGTTTGCCGGGAAGTCTACTCTGACGGGTCATCGCCAGCACTCAGGCCTCACGTAAAGACATAACACCGGACTGAGCCAACTTGGCCGGAGACCGACGCTCCCCTTTTCCAGCCAGCTCGAACGACCTAGCGCCTGATGGCGTTCGAGCGGCGGTAAGCCGACATTCCCCGGCAGGAACGCTGCGGCTATCCATGTGTTTGAGGGCTTGAGGCTAAGCGTCACCCGAGGAAGCCGCCATCATGACCGACAGCAAGGATCAGAAGATCACGATCGCCCTGGAGCCCGGACATGTCGCCATCATCCTGGGCATGGAGGACGGGCAGATCAGCCGCCAGCTTTTCGCCAGCCCGGACGTCGATGCCATGCTCGACGACGAGCAGTCGGACATCCCGTTTCAGTACTTCCTGGCCTCAGCTTTCCTAGTGCGCCTCGATCAGGATGAGGATTTCGTCTCCGACCTAGCCGAATGGTACGATGAAAAACTACGGGGAGAGGCCGGCAAGGAGGAAGATCCATCGTGAAACTGCAGTCCATGATCGTCGACCGGTCTCGGCCGTAGGGGAACTTCCCAAGGACCCAGCAATTGACGGGTTTTCGCGAGCAGGAGCGCCCTTATGAGCCAGTCCGAGCAGGAACACATAGATCCACCTGGCACCGAAGCGGAGATGACGCCGCAGGCCGATCATGGCGAAACAAGCTACAAAGGTTGTGACAAGCTTGTCGGTCGCGTGGCCGTGATCACCGGCGGTGACAGCGGGATCGGCCGGGCGGTCGCGATTGCCTATGCTCGGGAAGGCGCCGATGTCCTGATCAGCTACCTGAACGAGCAGGAGGACGAGGACGCCCGTGAGACGGCGCGGCACGTTGAGGCGGCGGGACGCCGTTGCGTGCTGGTGCCGGGCGACATTGCCGAGGCTGCGCATTGCCGCGCCATCGTCGACCGGGCGGTGAGCGAGTTCGGCCGCATCGACATCCTGGTGAACAACGCCGCCTTCCAGCGCACATATGAGAAGCTTGAGGACATCCCTGACGAGGAATGGAGCTATACGTTCCGCACCAATATCGAGGCCATGTTCCATCTCGCCAAGGCTGCTGTCCCCCACATGCGGCCGGGATCATCGATCATCAATACGACGTCGATCCAGTCGGATAAGCCCAGCCCCATGCTCTTGGCCTATGCCTCGACCAAGGGTGCCGTCTCGAACTTCACAGCCGGCTTGGCTCAAATGCTGGGCAGCAAGGGCATCCGGGTGAACGCAGTCGCACCGGGGCCGATCTGGACACCTTTGATCCCCTCCACCATGCCGGACGAGAAGGTGAAGAGCTTTGGCCAGGACACCCCGCTGGGCCGCGCCGGCCAGCCGAAGGAACTGGCTGGTATCTATGTTCTGCTTGCATCCG
>NZ_JPUG01000002.1 GCF_000739015.1 Microvirga sp. BSC39 | reverse complement strand
GCCGGCTCCGATCATTGCCGCTGCTCCGATCTTCACCTGGACCGGCTTCTACGTCGGTGTGAACGCTGGCTACGGCTGGTCGGACGACGACTTCGACTCCGTTGCCCTGGCTGACGACGACAACGACGGCGGCTTCGTCGGCGGCGCCCAGGTTGGCTACAACTACCAGATCGGCTCGTTCGTGGTCGGTCTCGAAGGCGACATCCAGTACGCCGACTTCGGCCGTGAGGGTGCCTTCGTGGTGGGCGGCACCACCTACGACATCGACAACAGCGACTGGTTCGGCACGGTGCGTGCTCGCGCCGGTGTGGCCTTCGACCGCGCTCTGATCTACGCCACCGGCGGTTTCGCCTTCGCTGACGAGGCCAACGGCTGGACCGTGGGTGGTGGTGTGGAGTACGCCTTCACCAACAACCTGTCGGCCAAGATCGAAGGTCTGTACGTCAACCTCGACAACGACGACGACTTCCCGGGCTTCGACGGCGAGACCGACTTCGGTGTGGTGCGCGCTGGTCTGAACTTCCGCTTCGGCACCTACTAAGATCCGTCTCTTCTACAGAGACAGAAAAGGCCCGGGTCAACACCCGGGCCTTTTTCGTTTCAGGGCGTCACCCGGGTCTTGGCGTAGGCCGGGACGCGGGCCTCGAAATCGGCGAGCCAAGCGACGAGCTTCGGGTGGCTTTCGCGCCACCGGCCGCCGAAGCGCAGGTCGAGATATCCCAATGCGCAGGCAAGGGCGATCTGGCCGATCTGCAGGTCCTGGCCGGGAGTCGACAGGTGAGCCTCCGCGTGATCGAGGCCGCGGCGCACCTTGTCGGCCTGATGATCGACCCACTTCGGCTCGCGCTTGTCCTCCTGGCGGAAGCGACCTTCATAGACCTGAAGCAGCGCCGCATCCATGATGCCGTCGGCCAGTGCCTGATCGCGCAGGGCGGTAAACCGCTCCGGCCCGTTCGGGATGACACGACCGCCGCCGGCCAGATGATCGAGATAGTCCACGATCACGCGGGAATCGTAGAGCACATCCCCGTTCTCGAGGATGAGCGCCGGGATCTTGCCCAGCGGGTTCTGCTGGCGGATCGAGTCCTCGGGGTTCAGCGTGTCGGCATCGACGATCTCGATCCTGTCGGACAGGTTGAGGATTGAGGCGGTGAGCTTCACCTTCCGGCCGAAGGGTGAAGCGGGCGAGGAGCGGAGAACGAGCATGAGCAAACCCCTGGATTGACGAGACTAGCGCATCGTGAGGAAAAGTGGATCCGGTTTTCGCTAGCGCGGCCCGCTGGGTCCACCCCAAACGATGCGCTGCTTAAAGGATTGAGCATCGGATGGATCCCAAAAGTGCAAATCCACTTTTGGGTCCGATGCTCTAGGGCCAGTCATGAACGGTCGCGGCGCCTGCGGCAATCCGTTTTAAGCAGGGGCCCCGAAGGCTTCACAGCGATAAGCGCCGTAGCCGCGGCGCGACAGGCGCTCCGCCAAAGCAGGCAGAAGAATCTCCGCCTCCTCCCTCAACGACCAGGGCGGATTGAGAACGAAGAGCCCGCTACCGTTGAGCCGTGCCGCATCGCGCGGATCGTCCACATAGAGTTCGAGCCGCAGGCCCGGACGCGGGCTCTCCCGATGGAGCCGCTCGGCCACCGCATCGACGGGGCCCACATCCTTGATCGGGTACCAGCCGGCATAGACACCGGTCGGCCACTTCTTCAGGGCGGCGAGAAGCTCCGCGCCGAGGCGCTCCAACTCGTTCGGCTTTTCGTAAGGCGGGTCGATCAGGACGAGACCGCGCTTCTCCTTGGGCGGAATGAGGGCATGCAGGGCGGTCCAGGCGTCGAGATGCATGACCTTGAGGTTGGAAACCTCGTTGAAGGCCTCGCTCAACACCGCATGATCGGCGGGGTGCAGTTCCACGAACACACCCCGGTCCTGCCGCCGCAGGATTTCCCGCACGATGCCGGGGGAACCAGGATAGATGGTCTCTCCGTGCCGGGCGCGCACATCGGCGATCACCTTGCGATAGGGAGCAAGGATCTCCTCCACCTCGGGAGCAAAAGCTTCGTCCAGGCGCGCGATCCCCTCGATCCACTCCCCGGTTCGCTCGGCCTCGTCGCCGGTCAGATCGTAGAGGCCGATTCCCGCATGGGTGTCGATGACGCGAAGCGGCGTCTCCTTGCGCTGCAGATAGGCGAGGATCCGCACCAGAAGGGCATGTTTCATGACGTCGGCGAAGTTGCCGGCGTGAAAGGCGTGGCGGTAGTTCATATCTGTCCTAAGGCATCGGACCCCTTTAGGATCAGTCCGACGCCCCTTTCCTTGCTCGGCGCATCGTTCGATGCGCTATCTCACCGCCGGGACCATGATCTCGCCCGCGCGGCAGCCGTCGCGATCGACCTCGGGGCACGGGCGGAAACCGCGCAGGTCCTTGCCGAGGCAGATACGCACCTCCTGGAAGATGCGACGTCTGCAGGAAACCGAAATCATGTCAGGGCGCAAGCCCGGATTGGCATTCAGGAAAGCCTGCTCGATTTCGCTCGGCAGCACCCGCGGGCGGCTGTCCAGCCCCTTGAAGCTTTCCGGAATGCGCACGAGTTCGCGGGCACGTCGAACGGCCTGGAAGTAGCCGCTCGGGGATTCTCCCGTGCAGGTTCCATGCTTGCGCCACTGGTAGCGGGCCAGATTGTCATCCGGGAAGAGGCCGTCGGCCGCGGCGATGGCGGCCTGCGGCACGAAACGCCCACTGGGCTCGCAGAAGCTCGGATAACCCCTTTCGTTCTGCGGCCACAGGCCATGGGTGACGAAGCCGAGACCGCTGCCGCTGTCGCATTGCGGGCTCCGACTGCCGCTGTTCTCGCAGAATCCCGGCGACCAAGAGAGCGCGAGCACATAGAAGTCGAACTGCCCCATGGGGGCGCCCCTCGCCTCCCGCGGCCCCTGGGCCGCAGTCGGAGAGATCAAGAGAAAACAGGCGCCCGCGAAAGTGAGGCACCAGCGCAGGATCAAGGGGCAGCCTGCTTGCAATGGGGCGCGAAGGCGTAGTGGCGGTCGAAGCCGTCCACACAGGCCTCCGTGTCCCAGCCGATGCCGATGAAGCCGAGATCCTCGCGGATCGAGAAGTTGATCTTATGTTTGTAGCCGTCCGAGACGAGCACGGTGCCCGTGCAGTAGCGGCGGGGAATGTAGTCGAGTCCCCAGGGACGCCAGGCAACCTGCTGCACCCGCTCAAAGGCGACGATCTGGAGCTTGGAGTTCCAGAACTTGTATTCCTTGTTCTGGAAATTGACGCTGATGTCGTGGAGCACGGACGGATCGGCGCAGGCCGGCAGCGAGGCGTCGAAAGGCTCTTCCCGCCGCTCCGCGGGGGTGATCTCGCGGGCCATCACAGGTGCGCTCAACATCATGCAGGAGATGAAAGCCGCCAGCCACTTCATTCGGGTGCTCCAACAGGTCTTTGGATCGTGTTCCATCGACCATGTGGGCGAAGCCCGAGAAGGTCAAGGCTCCGCTTACTGTTTAATAGATGGCGTGGCTGTTCAGCACCAACGGGGCATTGGCCGGACGCCCCTGGGGCCGCGGCGGGAGATATGTCTGCTCCGGGGGCCGGCCGGTCGGCGGCTGCGGATAGGATGGAGGCTGTGAGCCCCTGGCCCCGCCAGGACCGGGCAGATCGGCCGCATAGCCGTTCGAGGACGAATACCGCGGTGGAGGAGCCACGGGCGCAGCCAGGGCCGGAGCCGGAGGCGGCGCAGGCGGGATGTAGGCCTCGCCTTCCGGCACATCCTGTTCCAGGTCCACAGGCGCAAGATCGCCGGCAGCGGCCGCGCTCTGGAGCACTTCCTGGCTCTTCTCGGGATCGATCCGGGGCGCGAACTTCAGGATCGGCTTGCAGATGCGCCGCTGCCCTTTCGGGTCGTGGCGCGCCAGGTCGATGTGGAGGTGATCGTAATGGAAGGCGTCGGAGCCCGGCCCCAGAACCGTCGTGAAGTATCGGCAGGCACCGACGAAGACCTCGCGGAGGAATTCCTGCTCGGCAGGATCCCGGCTCCGCCAGCCGTTCATCACCGAAATCTCCCGCCCGTCGACCAGGGCGAAGCCCATGACGTCCAGCGCGTTGCCGAAGGAATGCTCGGAGAGCTTGGCGCCCCTCTGGTTGTTCCGGGGGCGGCAGGAATAGGAGCCCGCCTTGATGTCGGCGAGCGGCACGCCGAAATACATCTTTGCGGCAGGCCTCACGATCTCATCGATCCAGGTGTCGATCTGCGGAATGATCGGGCAGGCAAGCGTCACCTTGGACTTCAGGCCCACAGCGCCATTGTTGAAGGCCGAGACCTTGAACGGGTAATCCATGCCGCAGACGCCGGGGCCCTCAATCTTGGAGCTCAGGGCCATGTAGGCTGAAGGCTGCACGAGCCGCTGCGACAGGCAAGCCTCCTCGGCCTGCGCGCGCCAAGGCTCGCGCTGCTCGAACCGAAACAGTCCGCAACCGGTGACTCCGAGCCCAATGAGCGATAGGGCAAAAAACGCAACTAACCCACGACGCATGGGCGAAGGTTAGCAACAGGCCCGTAAACATCTCGTCAACGGCAACCGGCGCCAGCCGCCTCGCCTGCGATTCGGCGCTCCCGACCCCGAATGCCCTGGGAGGCGTCGTAAAATCCGGGTGCGACACAATAAAGCAGGAACTTTTTTCGCTTCTCTCTGAAAACGATTTCACTTCAGCAAAACCAACGCGTTAACGATTTGTTAACCATTCCGACAACTGCCTTCCGGCGCCTGATCGCCCCGGCATGCGCTTCTCAGACCCTCGCAGGTTTGATACCTTACCTATCCATTCATAGAGGGGATTAACCCCTATAGGGAAAGGGGGCTGCGATGCATCTGACATCCGATCTCGACTGGACGGCCAAGCTCAACATCGTAGCCGTTTGCGCTTCCTCCTCGTTCATTCTTGCCGTCGTGGCAGGTCTTTTCTGAGGTAGATCTGCGGCTCCCGGCGAGCCGCTCCACGATCTTCATGGTTTCTCCACGCTGCCGCGGTTTCCCGGCAGCTTTTTTATGTCTCCGGGCAGGGCGTCTCCGTGATGCCCCAGGACATGACGTTGATCTCCATCCGGCATTGGGCGAGCCGCGACCCTTCGGCCGTCTTCAGGCACACCTTCTCCCCGGGGGCAAACATCTTTCCCTGCGCCCGGCAGTAGCATTCGAGCGGGTTGTGATCGGGAGACTGGGCTGTCTGAGATGATGTCGGCCACTCATGAGCGCCGGCAGGAGTCAGAACCATCAGGCTGAGAACGAAGACCACGCTGCGCATGAGGCATCTCCGCGTGTCATTTCTCTCGCGATGGTCCGCCTTTCCCGGCATAAGGTCAAGACAATGCCCCTCAACGCAGCCTGCCTCTATGCGCCTCACATCATCGGAACTCCTGATCCGTCCCGGAACCGCAGCCGACAGCACCGCCATCGGGCGGATCCTGGCTGACGGCTGGCGCCAAGCCTAATCCGGCTTCATGTCGAAGGACGAACTCGGCCCTCGCATCGACCCTGATTACCGGGCCAAGGAGATCGGGACGTGGCTCTCGACGGAGTTCGACCCAGGCACGGAACTGCTGCTCGTCGCGGAGCAGGCCGGCGACGTGACCGGCTTCCTCGCCGCGCGCCTTGGCGACCGCAACGATGTAGGGTCGGTGGCACAGGTCACGCTGCTCTACGTCTCGCCACGGACACAGGGTCGAGGCACCGGACGGAAGCTCCTTCTGGAGGCCGCCGAGTGGCTAAAGACGCGTGCTCCCGGCCCGGTCTCCATCGGGGCTTTCGAGCAGAACCCATTCCGCTTCTTCTACGAGGCCATCGGAGGCGTGGTGGTCAAGACGGTCATGGTCAGGGTCGATGCTCGCGAATGGCCGGTGGTCATCCACCTCTGGCCCTCGCCGCAGGCGCTTCAGGAAGGCATCCGGGCCAGAGAGGCCTGACGCCTCAGGCCCACCGCTCCATGGCGCGATCGTCGGCCTCCTTGGCCTCGACCCAGGCTCCGACGGTGCCGTCCTTGAGGTGCTCGCGCTTCCAGAACGGGGCCTGCGTCTTGAGGTAATCCATCATGAAGGACGCTGCCTCGAAAGCAGCCGTGCGATGGGCGCTGGCGGCCAGAACCAGCACGATCTCCTCGCCGGGTGAAATCCGCCCGAAGCGGTGAATGACGGTGAGACCCAGCAGAGGCCAGCGCTTCTCCGCCTGCTCGGTGATCCGGTCGATCTCGGCCTCGGCCATGCCGGGATAATGCTCAAGTTCGAGGGCCACCAAACGCCCGCCCTCATCCCGGCATAGGCCTGTGAAGGCAACGATCGCACCGATATCCGCCCTCTCGGCCGTCAGGTTCGCCGTCTCGGCGGCAACATCGAAGGGCTCGGCCTGGATGCGGATCGTGTGTGCCATGGCGCTCTTGAGGCTAGCCGCCCGTCATCGGCGGGAAGAAGGCGATCTCCCGCGCTCCGGCAATGGAAGCCCCGGGTTTGACATGGACGTGATCGATGGCCGCCCGGACGATGCCCTCGTTCTCGAAAGCGTACTCGTATTCCTCGCCCCGGCCTTTGAGCCAGCGCACCAGATCGGCCACGGTCCCGATGCCCTCCGGCACCTCGACGTCCTCATCGGTCTTTCCGACCCTTTCGCGGACCCATGCGAAGTAGACGAGCTTCATGGGCTCAGCCCTCGTCCATGAGGTGGTGGATGCCGTTCTTGAAGTAGTCCCAGCCGGTATAGATCGTCAGGACCGCCGCCACCCAGAGCAGGACGACGCCGATGAGCGTATTGTTCGGCAGAACCGTCTCGCCGGCCGGTCCCGCGATCAGGAACCCCAGGGACACAAGCTGCAGGGTGGTCTTCCACTTGGCCACGCGGCTCACCGGCACGCTGACCTTGAGCTCGGCCAGGAATTCCCGCAGGCCCGAGACCAGGATCTCGCGGCACAGGATCACGATGGCAGCCCACAACGTCCAGCCATGGATGGTGCCGTCCGCCACCAGCATGAGCAGGCAGGCGGCCACCAGGAGCTTGTCGGCGATGGGATCGAGCATGCGCCCGAGGGCGGATTGCTGGGAGAAGGTGCGCGCCACGTAGCCATCGAGGTAGTCGGTGATGGCCGCCAGGGCAAAGACGATCAGGGCAAACCAGCGGGACCAGTGGTCCTCGGGCCAGAACAGCAGGCCGACCACGGCCGGCACCGCCACAAGCCGGCCATAGGTCAGCATGTTGGCCAGGTTGAAGGCCTTCGAGCGGCCAAAGGAGGAAGCACTCTTCATATTACCCGCAGGAAGCATGACGACGGAGGGTCCGTCAATTGCAGACGGCCGCAATTGCGGAACGTCACCCTTACGTGATCCACATTCCGCCGCGCTCAACCCCGCTCGTGAAAGAAATCGTAGACGGCGCGGGCCGTGGCGGCGTTCACCCCGGGCGCCTTCATCAGATCCTCCAGGGCGGCCCGCTGGATCGCCTTGACGGTGCCGAAATGATGCAGGAGCGCCCGCTTGCGGGTCGGTCCGATGCCGGGAATCTCGTCGAGGGGATTCTTGACCAGCTCGCGCTTGCGCTTGGCCCGGTGCGCCCCGATGGCGAAGCGGTGCGCCTCGTCCCGCAGGCGCTGCACGAAATAGAGGGCAGGATCCCGCGGGGGCATCTTGAAAGGTGGCTGACCCGGCCTGAAGAAGGTCTCGCGGCCTGCATCGCGGTCCCGGCCCTTTGCGATGCCGACGAGGGCCACATCGTCCTCGCTGACGCCCACTTCGGCTAGCGCCTGGCGGGCCGCTTCGAGCTGCCCCTTGCCGCCGTCGATCAGCACCAGATCGGGCCAGGCCGGCAACCCGTCGTCTCCATTGGCGGCCCCGGTGCCATCCGGCCCCCGCGGCTCCTCCTTCACCAGGCGGGCGAAGCGGCGCTGCAGCATCTCGCGCATCATGCCGTAATCGTCACCTGGCTTCAGGTCCTCGGACTTCATGTTGAAGGTGCGGTAGTGCTGCTTCATGAAGCCGTTGGCGCCTGCCACCACCATGGCGCCCACCGCATTGGTGCCCATGATGTGCGAGTTGTCGTAGACCTCGACCCGCCGCGGCGCCTTCGACAGCCCGAAGGCTTGGCCCAGAGAGATCAGGAGCTTCTGCTGCGAAGCCGTATCGGCCAGCCGCCGACCGAGCGCCTCGCGGGCATTGCGAAGCACGTAGTCGATGAGCTGACGCCGCTCGCCGCGCTGCGGCGCATGAATTTCGACCTTGGTCTCGCCCTTGGTGGAGAGCGCCGCCGCCATCAGCTCGGCATCCCCGATCTCGTGCGAGAGCAGAACGAGGCGCGGCGCTGGCTTGTCGTCGTAGAACTGAGCGATGAAGGAGCCGAGAACCTCCTCCCGGCTCATGGATTTGTCGGCCTTCGGGAAATAGGCGCGGTTGCCCCAGTTCTGCCAGTTGCGGAAGAAGAACACCTCGACGCAGAACTGCCCCGCCTGCTCGTCGAGGGCGAACACATCCGCCTCCTCGACCGACTGGGTGTTGATGCCCTGCACGCCCTGGATGGCCGAGAGCGCCGCCAAGCGGTCGCGGCAGCGAGCCGCGCGCTCGAATTCGAGATCCTCGGCCGCCTGCTGCATCTCCTCGGTGATGCGCTGCTTCACCGCGTTCGATTTTCCCGAGAGAAATGCCCGCGCCTCTGCCACGAGCCCGGCATATTCGTCATGCGGGATCTCGTTGGTGCAGGGGCCGGAGCAGCGCTTGATTTGATAGAGCAGGCACGGCCGCGTGCGGTTCTCGTAGTAGCTGTCGTTGCAGGAGCGCAGCAGGAACGCGCGCTGGAGCGCGTTGATGGTGCGGTTCACCGCCCAGACGCTGGCGAAGGGGCCGTAATAGTCGCCTTTGCGCTTTCGCGCGCCGCGATGCTTCACGAGTTGCGGCGCCTCGTGGTCTGCCGTGAGCAGGATATAGGGCAGCGACTTGTCGTCCCGCAGCAGCACGTTGTAGCGGGGCTTGAGCTGCTTGATGAGGTTTGCCTCGAGCAGCAGCGCCTCGGTTTCCGTCGCCGTGGTGACGAACTCCATCGACGAGGTCTCGCCGATCATCCGGGCAATGCGGTTTGAATGGGCCTGCCCGCGGGCATAGGAGCCCACCCGGTTCTTCAGGTTCTTCGCCTTGCCCACATAGAGAACGTCGCCCTTCGCATCGAGCATGCGATAGACGCCGGGCGCATTGGGAAGCGTCGTCCAGAAATGCCGGATCACCTCCGTGCCGCGCTGGACCGAACCAGGATTGGCCTCCAGGTCGAACTCGACATCGGAGCCGCTCTCAAGGGCGACAGACTGGTCGTCTTCCTCGTTGTCCAGAATATCCGGCGGGACGTCATTGGTGGTGTTGCGACTCATAGAGGAGATTTAAGGTCTCGGGAGTCGGGAGGAAAGTACCGCCGACGAACTGGCGCAGCCTTGGCATTCGGTCTAAACCGCCAAGCTCCTGGGACTCAGCGGAGCCGGATCATGCGCCTGTCGATCGTCACATCAGCCGTCGTTGCGGCCCTGGTGGGGTTCGGCAGCACGATTGCGATCATTATCGCGGCGGCGCAGGCCGTGGGCGCGGATGCAGCCCAGACCTCCTCCTGGGTGGCGGCCCTGTGCCTCGCCATGGCGGCGAGCAGCGGTTTCCTGAGCGTCCGATACCGGATGCCGGTCATCACCGCATGGTCGACCCCCGGTGCTGCGCTCATCGCAGCCTCGGTCGGCATGTCCATCCACGCGGCTGTCGGCGCCTTCCTGCTGGCCGGCGCCCTCATCGTGCTGGCAGCCCTCATCAAGCCGTTCGGGCGCGCGATCGAGCGCATTCCGACCTCCATCGCGGCCGCGATGCTGGCGGGCGTGCTGCTTCAATTCGTCGTCGGGGTGTTCCAGAGCGCGCAGGGCGCGCCCGGTCTCGTCCTGCCCCTCGTGGCCATCTTCCTGGTGGTGCGCCTGTTCAACCCGTCACTGGCCGTTCTGGCCGTGCTCTTCGTCGGCCTCGGCATCGCCTTCGGCGGCGGAATGGCCAGACCCCTGACGTCTGGCCTGAGCCTCTCTTCCCTCACCTTCATCGCGCCTGCCTTCGAGCCCACGGCGCTGGTCGGCCTCGGGCTGCCCCTGTTCCTGGTGACCATGGCGTCCCAGAACCTGCCGGGCTTCGCCGTGCTCAGGGCATCCGGCTACCAGCCCCCTTCCCGGCCGATCCTGGCCGTGACCGGGCTGGCCTCCGTGACCACCGCCCTCTTTGGGGCCCACACGAGCAATCTCGCAGCCATCTCGGCGGCGATCTGCACCGGGCCCGATACCCACCCCGACCCCTCCAAGCGCTGGATGGTCGGCCCCTTCTATGCCTTGAGCTACCTGGTCTTCGCCGCTTTCAGTGCGGCGCTGATCAGCCTGATCGCAGCGCTGCCGCCGGAGCTGATCAAAACCGTGGCGGGGTTGGCTCTCCTCGGTGCCTTTGCGGGAGCCTTAGGCTCTGCCCTTTCCGAGGGCTCCAAGGTCTTTCCGGCCGTCATCACCCTGGCGGTCACGGCCTCCGGCCTCACCCTTTTCGGCATCGGCTCCGCTTTCTGGGGTCTGGTGGCGGGTCTCGTCACCCTGGGGCTCGATTCGTTGGCGATCCGCCTGCGCAAGCATGCCTGATCTGGACGGGCGCCTCCGTTAAGCTTAAGACTTCGTTACGAAGAACAAGAACGGGGGCTCTCATGGCCGGAATGACGCTTGCACGGCGGACCGCCGCCATCATGCTGACGGCGGCTCTGGCAGCCTGCCAGGGCACATTCAGCGCTTCGCCCGAGGGCATTCCCGTCGCCCTTGAGAGCATCGACGGGGCGCCGGCCCCGATCCGGACCGCCTTGGCCGAAGAGCTAGCCACCGCAGCCACCGACCGCAAGGTCGACCTCGTCGGCGCCAGCGCCGAGGCGCGCTACCGGGTCCGCGGCTATCTCTCGACTGCGAGGGAGGGCGGGGAAACCAAGGTGGCCTATGTCTGGGACGTGTTCGACTCCCAGAAGCGTCGGGCCAAGCGCCTGGAGGGGTCGAGCCCCGCGCCAGTTGCCTCCATCTCGTCCCTGGACAAGCAGGCTCTCGCCAGGCTGGCCCAGGCCAGCATGGGTGAAATCGCCGATTTCCTGAGTGCGGCCAAGTCCGAGACACCCTCCGCAGCCGAAACGCCGATCCAGACGGCGGAGGTTCAGCCGACAGAGACTTCGGACGACGAGAACCAAGTTGCAATGCAATGATTGCATGGCAATAACCCGGCATTGCAGCCCATCAAAGCCGCCACGTGTATTGTGACGGTTTGATATCGCTGCTAAGACCCTTGCGCCCGGCCGCGCAGGGATCACGGGATTGCGCAACGGGCATTATCGGTCACACAGAGCCAAAGTTGCTTTCATGAAGCTCGTTGCGGGAAATTCCAATCGTCCGCTGGCGGAGGCCATCTCCGCCTATCTCAATGTTCCCTTGGCCAGGGCTCAGGTGAAGCGCTTCGCGGACATGGAGGTGTTCGTCGAGATCCAGGAGAATGTGCGCGGCGAGGACGTGTTCATCATCCAGTCGACCTCGTTCCCCACGAATGACCACCTCATGGAGCTCCTGATCATCACGGATGCGCTGCGCAGGGCCTCGGCCCGCCGCATCACGGCGGTGATCCCCTATTTCGGCTATGCCCGCCAGGACCGGAAGTCGGCATCGCGCGCGCCGATCTCGGCCAAGCTGGTGGCCAACATGATCGCCCATGCGGGAGTCGACCGTGTGCTGACGCTTGATCTCCATGCCGGCCAGATCCAGGGCTTCTTCGACATCCCGACCGACAACCTCTTCTCCGCCCCCATCCTGGCGCGCGACATCAAGGAACACCTTGACGGCGGCAACCGGATGGTGGTTTCGCCGGACGTAGGCGGCGTGGTGCGCGCCCGTGCGCTTGCCAAGCGCATCGACGCCCAGCTTGCCATCGTCGACAAGCGCCGCGATCGCCCCGGCGAGTCCGAGGTGATGAACATCATCGGCGATGTGTCCGGCCGCTCCTGCATTCTGGTCGACGACATCGTCGATTCCGGCGGCACCCTGGTGAACGCGGCCGACGCGCTCCTCGCCAACGGGGCGAAGGAAGTCTACGCCTACATCACCCACGGGGTCCTGTCCGGCGGCGCCGTGGCCCGCATCGCCAGCTCCCGCCTCAAGGCGCTCGTGATCACCGATTCCATCATGCCCACCGAGGCGGTGAAGGCGGCCCACAACATCCGCGTCATCTCCATCGCGTCCCTCATGGGCGAAGCCATCGGCCGCACGGCGACGGAAAGCTCGGTGTCGAGCCTGTTTGATTAGAACTGTTCGGGCGCAGCCAAGGCGCTAGGCCAGAACCCTGCCATCCGTTATAACCTCTCCATCTCTGGAGAGATGAGATGAGACAGGTTTCCAGTGCATTCGCATTCGATGCGCTCTTTCTGTATCCGAGCGCCGACCAGACGATTGGGCCATGCCTTGCATCGGCGGGTGAATTTGCCCGCGCCGAAGTCGACTTCCTGCTCGCGCACCTGTCTCCCGACTCTGCCGTCTGCGATGTGGGCGCCAACATAGGGACCGTCGCCATCCCTCTGGCCAAGGCACTGCCGGGCCTGTCCGTTTTTGCACTCGAGCCGCAGCTGCCGATTTTTCGGCTGCTCATGCGAAACGTGGCTCTCAATGGGTTGATGTCTGTCGAGGCTTATCCCTGGGCCCTGGGTGAAGTGGATGGAACAATTGAATTCGCGACCCCTGCCCTGACCACCCAGGCAAACTTCGGAGCCATCGGGCGTGGAAGCCAGAGTGGAGACAAGGTTCCGGTCATCATCCGCAGACTGGATTCGCTGGCGCTGCCTTCCTTGAGCATCATCAAAATCGATGTCGAAGGATATGACCTGGAGGTGGTCCGCGGAGCGCAGGAGACGATTCAGCGGGACAGGCCTATCCTGTTTTGCGAAGCTCATGCCTCGCCCAAGACGGTTGAGTTGATCGGATTATTGGACCAGTGGGGCTACGACACCTACTGGTTTTTCGCTCCCTTCGTTTCAGCATCGGCCTCCCAGCGGCCCAACGGCTCGGCTAGAATTGTCGGCGACACCAATATTGTTGCCTTTCCTAAAGGGAAAGAACCACGCTGCCCCCTCCCCCGCATCGGCAATCCCGAGGAGGACTGGCGCAGGCGGGTCAAGGAGATGCGGTATCTCGAGCGGTATGGCTGTTATCCGTAGCTCGCTGAGAGGTCCGAATTCCGGATCTCTTAACATGATTGTCTTCCGCAGGAATTTCCCTTATAGGGGTGCCGCGCCCGCTCGACACCCTTGGAGGCACGGGCGCCGACCTCATGGCCGCCGATAGGTTTCAAGACCTTGGCGGCCATCGGTTTTTCAACTCAATCGATAGGACCACGACCATGAGCGAAGTAAAGCAAATCAAGGCCGTGGCGCGCGACCGGGCCGGCAAGGGGGCCGCCCGGGCCGTTCGTCGCCAAGGCCAAGTTCCCGCCGTCATCTACGGAGCCGGCCAGCCGGCCCAGGCGATCGCCCTCGACTTCAACCAGACCAAGCAGCTGATCTTCGCCGGTCACTTCCTCACCACGATCTTCGAGATCGACGTGGAAGGCCAGACGATCCGCGCCATTCCGCGCGACTACCAGCTCGACCCGGTCCGTGACTTCCCGATCCACATCGACTTCCTGCGCCTTTCGCAGGGCCAGGCGATCAAGGTCGTGGTTCCGGTGCACGTGGTCGGCCAGGAGAAGAGCCCGGGCGTGAAGCGCGGCGGCGCTCTCCAGATCGTCGAGCACTCGGTGGAACTGCTCGTTCCGTCCGACTCGATTCCGGACTTCATCGAGGTTTCCGTTGCAAACCTCGAAATCGGCTCGTCGATTCACCTCAACGAAGTTGCCCTGCCGAACGGCGCCAAGGCGACCTCGACCGAGAACATGACCCTCGTGACCGTTGTGGCCCCGACCGGCCTGACGGAGACGGACGCGGCTCCGGCTACCGAAGGCACCGCTGCCGCCTAAAGGCTCTGATCGGGCGTTCAAGCCCATCAATCGGCTTCAACGCTCCGACCGCAAGGCCGGAGCGTTTCTTATGAGCAGGACCAAGCGATGCGCCTCTTCGTCGGCCTCGGCAATCCCGGATCCCGCTACGCCAGGAACCGACACAACATCGGGTTCATGGCCGTGGACGAGATCGCGCGCGTGCACAACGCCGGCCCCTGGCGCAAGCGCTTCCATGCGGAGGCTGCCGATGCCGTGATCGGGGCTGAGAAGGTGCTGCTGATCAAGCCGCAGACCTTCATGAACCTGTCGGGCCAGGCCGTGGGAGAAGCGCAGAACTTCTTCAAGATCCCGCTGCACGACGTGACGGTCTTCTACGACGAGCTCGATCTCCCGCCGGCCAAGCTGCGCGTGAAGATCGGCGGCGGCAATGCAGGCCATAACGGCCTGCGCTCGATTTCGGCCCATTGCGGCAACGAATACCGTCGCGTGCGCCTCGGCATCGGCCATCCCGGCCACAAGGCTCTGGTGCAGAGCCATGTGCTGGGCGATTTCGGAAAAAGCGAGGAGGCCTGGCTCGATGACCTGTGCCGGATCATCGCGGACAACGCCGCCCTTCTCGCTAAAGCTGAGGACGGCAGCTTTCAGAACAAGGTCCACCTCGCCATGGAGGCGAGAGGCTGGACGGACGTGAAGCGGCCCGGAGAAAAGGCTGCCGAAGGCAAGAACAACGCCGGCTAGAGGCTGGCTATCACAAGGAGTGAGGCCATGGGCTTCAAAATGGGCATCGTCGGCCTGCCGAACGTGGGCAAGTCCACCCTCTTCAACGCCTTGACGCAGACGGCTGCGGCGCAGGCCGCCAATTACCCGTTCTGCACCATCGAGCCCAATGTGGGCGACGTGGCGGTGCCGGACGACCGGCTCGATCAGCTCGCATCGATCGCCAGCTCGGCGCAGATCATCCCGACCCGCCTCACCTTCGTGGACATCGCCGGCCTCGTGCGCGGCGCCTCCCGCGGCGAAGGCCTGGGCAACCAGTTCCTCGCCAACATCCGCGAGGTCGATGCCATCGCCCATGTGGTGCGTTGCTTCGAGGACACGGACATCACCCACGTTGAGGGCAAGATCGACCCGGTTGCCGATATCGAGACCATCGAGACCGAGCTGATGCTCGCCGACCTCGACAGCCTCGAGAAGCGCGTCACTGCGCTCGAGAAGAAGGCCAAGGGCAACGATAAGGAGGCGAAGGAAACCCTCGACCTCGTCAACCGCACCCTGCCGCTCCTGCGTGACGGCAAGCCCGCCCGCATGGTGGAGCGTAAGGCCGAGGAGGAGCGCTTGTTCCAGATGCTTGGCCTCCTCTCCTCCAAGCCCGTTCTTTACGTGTGCAACGTGGAGGAGGCCTCCGCCGATCAGGGCAACGCCTTCTCGGCCAAGGTTTTTGAGCGAGCCAAGGAAGAAGGCGCCAAGGCCGTTGTCGTCTCGGCCAAGATCGAGAGCGAGATCGCCGTTCTGCCGCCCGACGAGCAGAAGGACTATCTCGACGCCGTGGGCCTCACCGAGCCCGGCCTGAACCGGGTGATCCGTGCCGGCTACGAACTGCTCGGCCTCATCACGTACTTCACCGTCGGCCCGAAGGAAGCCCGCGCCTGGACGATCACCAAGGGCACCAAGGCTCCCGGCGCCGCCGGCGTGATCCATACGGATTTCGAGAAGGGCTTCATCCGCGCCGAGACCATCGCCTATGCCGACTACACCTCCCTGAAGGGCGAGGCCGGCGCGCGCGATGCGGGCAAGCTGCGGTTGGAGGGCAAGGAATACACCGTGCAGGACGGCGACGTGATGCACTTCCGGTTCAATACCTGAACCTGTCGGAATCCTGAACGCGCACTTTTTCGCCCGTTCAGGACCGTCATGCGACAAAGCCTGCATGGAGGTTCACATCCCATGCAGGCTTTTTTTGAAAACTTCGTCGCCCCTGGCCTGGGTAATGCCGAGTTCTTTGTCGGTGTGCTCGTAGCCTGCGGCTTTGTCATGATCGGCATCTCGTCCCTGTTGCCCAAGAGCGGCGATGACGAGCTCGAATGGTGGGAACGGTAATTTAAGCCTTACGGCAGCCGCAGGGCCTTGGGTCCGATCCCGAGGCCGATCTGCAGGCTTTCGGCAATCCGCCCTGCCCGATCCACGAAGAATGCCGCCACGTCCGGCTCGCAGATCTCTTTCGCCGTCTGCTCGAACAGCGCCAGCCAGCGCGCAAAGAGCTCGGGCGTGAGGTCCATTCCCATGTGGACGGCCTGAGGCTTGCCCTGGTAGCGGCCCGTCCTCAGGGCGATCGAAGACCAGAAATCCACCATCAGGGCCAAATGCCGGCTCCAGCGGCCGGAGAGCGCCCTATGGAAAATCGGCCCGAGTTCCGGGTCGCGGATCACCCGGTCGTAGAAGGTTTCCACGAGCTGCCGGATCATCTCCTCCGTCACGCCCTCGGCCGGGCTGATGATCGGGATGCTGCGGCCTGTGGCTGACTGCGCCAATGCGGACCTCCTCAAAAGCCGAACGGGATGGAGACATGATGCTCCATCCCGTTCGGCTATTCCTTGCGGAAGATCAAGCCGGCCGCTCATAACGGCCCGGTTCGAGCATGGTTAGTGGTGGCTGCGGTTCTCGGGCTTGGCCTGAGGCCCATGCGGGTATTCCTTGCTGTGGGAATGGGTCGTCAGCTCCTGCCGCTGTCCGGCTTCATACTCCGCACCGTAGAACACGCCGTGCAGTCCCCAATACCCGCTCACCAGCACCACGAGGGCAACCGCCAGACCTGCAGGAACCGACGCCAGGCTGCCGAAGCGCGGCAGAGCATTCGGCATCTTCACGGCAACTGCCTTGGCTTCGCGGCACGGATCGGCGGCAACCAGGAAGAGGGCTGCCATGATCAGGGCATGACCGACGAGGTCGACGCGGCCGAACGGGTAGACGGCGGTGAAGAAGATCGCCAGCAGGGCCACGGCCGAGAGACGGCGCACCAGCGCGGTCCAGAGCAGGCCGAATCCCAGGGTGAACTCGGCGACGCCGGCCATCGGGATGAACACGTCGCGCGGCATGCCGAAGGTCAGGAAGGGCTTCTCCTCCACAAGCGGATAGAACCAGTCCGGATAGGCGAATTTTTCCAGGCTCGACCACATGAGCGCGATCGCGATGCCCCAGCGCAGGGCCAGGAACCGGCGGGCGCGCCACTTCTCGTCATTGGACGACGCCATCACCAGATAAGCCGCGACAGCGACGCCAAGGGCCAGATAGTCGAGCAGATGGAACAGGTCGTACTCCCGCAGCGCCACTACCCAGAGGGTGATGATGCCGGCCGCCGCAATCGGCATGGTCCGGCGCGAGAACACGCACATGGCGATCAGCAACTGCGCCCAGGAGATCACCTCGTAATCCGTCTTGAGATCGGGCGTGAGATAAACCCCGCCGACGGCGAAGATCGCCACGAAGAAACCGCCGATGGAGACCCGCATGAAATCGTCGGCCCGGTTCCAGAGCGGCGCGCTGACCCGGTCGAGGCCCGACTGGATGCCGCGGCCGACAGATGTGCGCTCGACGACGAGCGTGGCGATAAAGAAGGCCAGCACCAGGCCGATGCCGGTCCAGAACCACACATTGGTCAGGGTGGCGGAGATCGGCTGCGGGGCGGCGTCGACGATATAGGGCGCGAACCACTTCACATGGGCTTCGGCCGGCGGCGCCCAGAGGCCGGCGCCGAGAGCCGCAAGGCCCGCCGCCGCACGCTTCAGCGATCCCGAATTTGCCGTTCTCGGCTCAACCGGTGTGGAGCCTTCCTGGGCATGTACGCGAGACATGACATCCTCGTTGTTGGACTTGATCGTTAGGATGATCAAGGGTGTACACCCGGCGACCCGAGGACGATATTCCGACAATGCCCCTAAGGGCTTTCCCGTAATGATGTCATAGGCTCCGCTGGCTTCGGTCTGGGGCCCTGAGCTTGTGAGGGATCGATCCCGAACCTTGAGCGTTGAGCTCTCGTCCTCTTCGATGCCGGATCATGAAGCTTCACCATCGCCACGACTGGAATCTCTCCCCCTCCGAGGCCATCGCCCTGCAGCACGAGCTGCGGAGCGAGGTCGTGTCCGACCGACCCATCGATCTGGACGCTGTGGGGCTGGTGGCCGGCGTCGACGTGAGCGTGAAGAACGAGCAGTCGCAGGCGGCCATCGTGGTTATGACCTATCCAGGCTTCCTGCCGGTGGAGACGGTGCTGGCGCAGCGCCCGACACCCTTTCCTTACGTGCCAGGCCTCCTCAGCTTCCGCGAGGGGCCGGTTCTCGAGGAGGCCTTCGAGAAGTTGAAAACCGTGCCTGACGTGTTCCTCTTCGACGGCATGGGCATCGCCCACCCTCGCCGCATCGGCATCGCCAGCCATATGGGCCTGTGGCTGCAGCGCCCGACGATCGGCTGCGGCAAGACGCTTCTGTGCGGACGCTACAAGGATCTCGGCGAAGACAAGGGCTCGGCCGCGCCGCTCATCGATCGCAAGGAGACCATTGGCGTGGCCCTGCGCACCCGCACGGCCAAGAACCCCATGTTCATCTCGCCGGGCCACCTGGCCGATATCCCCACCGCCACGGAACTCGTCCTGCGCTGCTCCCCGAAATACCGCCTGCCCGAGCCGATCCGACTGGCCCACAACGCGGCAGGACAGTTCTCGCCGTAAGCGCCCTCGCCGCTGCGCACAACTCCGTTTTCCGCACTCAATGCGCTCGCATTAGATCCCGCTGAGCGCTCCGAACCTGCGCAAAAGCGACGTTACGTCATCAAACCTACTTGTTCGGGGAGTTGCCGCGCGCAGGCCCTTTAGCGACAGATGGAGGCAAGAAACGTTATTTCAGAAAGAGCCATGGGATGGCGCGGTCCTTTCTTTATACAAATGCGTTTTCCTGGGGAGAAATCTTCTCGGGAGCTTACACAGTCGTTTTCGCATCGAGCCAATATTACACCGTGGATAAGACGATCAACGGCGTTGGATGTGTGATTACTTACACTGGCAGTGCAATGCTTACCGCTAGTCCGGTCATAAACGAGGTCTTGGTCAAAAATCGGCAGACCGGTGCAGACTTGGCGCGCATCGTAAGGTACTGGGAGGGAGATAAGGATTCAAATATCACCCGATCAGTCCAAGAGTTGCAGAGCGGTGGGTTTGCCTCGTTTGCGCACCTCATGGCCAGTGAAGACTGGAGCGTTCAGATCGGCTCCGACCAAGAAGACATCATCATAGGTGTTTCGTCCGACTTTGAGAGCCTCAATGGCAGGGCTGGCAATGACACCCTGATCGGCGGTGTGGGCGGCGACATGATGTCGGGCGACGAAGGCTTTGATTACGCCTCCTATGCGGCTGCCAGCACAGGCGTCTTTGCGTCCATGAACGGTTGGGCGGATCAAAACACCGGAGATGCGTACAACGATCGCTTCTATGGTGTCGAAGGGCTGATCGGCTCTGCTCACGGTGATCGTCTCATTGGCGATCAGGTTGGGAACCATCTGCTCGGTGGCGATGGCAACGATACGTTGGGCGGAAACCGTGATCCTTCGCTAAATCCCGGTGAAGACACTCTCGATGGCGGTTCGGGTGTCGACACGGCGCAGTTCCTTTTCAACTGAGCCGACTACGACATTGTCTATGTCGGCGGCTACTGGCGTGTGAGCAATCGCACGGCAGAGCGTGACGGTACTGCTTTGGTCGCCAATGTGGAGTTCCTTCAATTCGCGGATCGGATCATCGCGGCGCCGGCTGGTTCTGGACCTATCTACGGCACTCCTGGCCCCGACCCGCTGACTGGCACATCTGTCGCGGATACGATCTATGGCCGCGGCGGCGACGATACCATTCATGGGGGTGATGACAACGACCGCCTCTATGGCGATGCCGATAACGACTACCTCTATGGCGATGCTGGCGCGGATACGCTTGAGGGCGGAGCCGGCGATGATACCTATGTGGTGGATGGCAGCGACACAATTCTTGAAACGAATAGCGACGGGTCTGATGCCGGCGGCACCGATACTGTCAGGACCACCTTAAATAACTACACTCTCGGCACGAACCTGGAGAACCTGACCCTTGTCGGAATCGCGGCGATCGATGGCACGGGCAACGCACTTGCCAATCATATTGTCGGCAACATCGCGGCCAATTCTCTCGATGGTTTAGGTGGCGCCGATACGCTCCAGGGCGGCGATGGGGATGACGTTTATCGGGTTGGCAGTGCGGACGACGTCATCATCGAAGCAGCAGGCTTCGGCACAGACACACTTATCGCAAGCCATACCTACACACTTGCTCCAGGGGTGCATGTCGAGATCCTGCAAGCTGCGATGGAAAGCGCCGAGATCAATCTGACCGGCAACGAATTGGGCAACACGCTTATTGGCAATGGCGAGGACAACAGTCTCGATGGCGGCGCCGGTGACGACACCGTGGTGTTGAGCGGCAGGCGTAGCGATTACACCATCACGCGCAGTGCCAATGGGTGGATCATGTTTGCTGACAACCGGGAGAATGGGGACGGAACCGATATGATCCGCAACATCGAGATCGTTCGATTCGCGGACAGCAAAGTAACCCTTGCGGAACTGCTCAACACTGCACCGACTAGCCTTTCGATCAGTAGCGATGTGGTAGACGAGAATACTCCGACAGGTGTTGACGTAGGGCGCATAACTCTCACCGATGATCTCGGCGACACCCATCGCTTCCAACTCATCAACGATGCCGATGGTCGCTTCAGCATCGACGTTGTCACTGGGGTGCTCAAGGTCGCCGACGGCGTCAGGCTCGATTATGAGCAAGCCACCCACCACACAGTCGAGGTCCTTGTCACGGACGCTCTTGGAGAGAGCGCTCGTAAAACCTTTACCATAAGAGTGGACGACGTTCTGAACGAGGTGGCTAACGGAAGCCGGTTCGCCGACGTGATGAAGGGAGGGGCCGGCAGGGATTCATTCAATGGCTTGGCAGGCAACGACCGTATTGAGGCAGGCCTCGGCAAGGATACGATTTTCGGCGGTGCCGACCACGACATTCTTATCGGCGGTGGGGGTGACGACCGGCTGATCGGCGGTCTGGGCAAGGACACCCTCACCGGCAATTCCGGTCGCGACGTCTTTGTCTTCGATGACCGGGACACAGGCACGTCAAAGAGCAGAGCCGACTACATCACCGACTTCTCGGGCCGGCAGGGCGACAGGCTCGACCTGAAGCTGGTGGATGCCGACACCAAGAAGCGCGGCGACCAGAAGTTCACCTTCATCGGCAAGGACGCTTTCAGCAAGGCCGGCGAGGTCCGTTATGAGAAGACCAAGAAGGAGACTTACGTCTATCTCAACACGGACAACGACAGGGCGGCGGAAGCGGTCATCAAGCTGAAGGGCTCACTTGAGCTCAGCAAGAGCTGGTTCGTTCTCTAATCATTCAGAAACAGACAAGTCCAAGGGGACGGGTGATGCCCGTCCCCTTTTTCGTCCCTCGGCACGGGGCGGCGGATCAGGGCTGCAGCGGCGGGTCTCCCAACGAGGCGCCCATTGTGCTAGGGCAGGCCTCGACAAGGGGTTGCTCATGCGCACGTTCGAAGATCTGCCGGTCGGCTTTGCTCAAACCCTCGGCCCGCTTCCTGTGTCGAAGGACGACATCCTGGCCTTCGCCCGGGAATATGATGCGCAGCCCTTCCATGTGGACGAGGTTGCGGCCAAGGACAGCTTCATCGGCACCCTGATCGCCTCGGGCTGGCACACCTGCAGCCTCAACATGCGCCTCGTGGCCGATGGGCTGCTTCTGGACTCGTCCGCCATGGGGGCGCCGGGCATCGAGGAGGTCAAATGGGTGAGACCCGTCAGGCCCGGCGATACCCTGCGCTCGCACGTGAAGGTTCTGGAGAGCCGCATCTCCAAGAGCAGGCCGACGCTCGGCCTCGTCAAGCTCCACTTCGACATGATCAACCAAGCCGACGAAACGGTGCTGACGCAGACCAACTGGGTGATGTTTGCGACAAAGGATGCCGAGCCCTTCTCCGGCGAAGGCCGTCAGGTTCTCACCGCCGTGGCGGATTCCCTGCCCGGCGAACATCCGCAACGCGAGATCCCGCCGATCTCCTCAAATCCCTATTTCGAGGATCTCGTTATCGGCGAGACGGAGGAGCTGGGCTCCTACACCTTCCTGCCGGACGACATCATCAACTTCGCGAAGCAGTACGACCCGCAGCGCTTCCATGTGGATGCGGAAGCCGCTAAGAGCAGCCTGTTCGGGGCGCTGTGCGCCTCCGGCTGGCATACGGCAAGCGTGTGGATGAAGCACATGGTCGGCCATCGTGAGCGGATCCGCGCCTATGCGCTCGCCCATGGCCAGCGCCCGGCCCGGCTCGGCCCCTCTCCGGGCTTCTCCAACCTGAAATGGCTCAAGCCCGTCTATGCGGGCGATACGATCACCTACCGCACCACGGTAACGGCGAAGCGCCCCTCCGCCTCGCGCCCGGAATGGGGTCTGGTGTTCCACCACAACACCGGGACCAACCAGAACGGCGAGGAGGTTTTTGCCTTCGACGGCATGGTGTTCTGGGAAAGGCGGGGTTGACCTGTTCTTTCCAGCGTCATCCTAGCACTACTTTGGCAGGTAAGAGGAACCGGGCGAACCCCATCGACTTTTCTCGCTGAAGGATTTTGCGCGGGAGGTCGTCATGAGCACCTCAGTGGCGTGGGAGCACGAACTTCAATCCTGGCTTGAACCCTTCCTCACCCACCTGCATCATCCAGCCCGCCGGCGCATGTGTCCGCTCTATGTGGCTGGGCTGATTGGACCGGGTGAGCGCAAAAGCCTGCAGCCCATCGCGGCTCGGCTTGCTCCTGTCGGCTACGACCAGCTGCATCACTTCGTGTCTGTGGGGCCGTGGGATGAGGCTCCGCTGGAGTCCGAACTGCTGGCGCAGGCCAATCGGCTTGTCGGCGGGCCTGACGCCGTCCTGGTGATCGATGACACCGCCCTGCTCAAGAAGGGCACCCACTCGGTGGGTGTTGGTCCGCAATATGCCGGGGCGGTGGGCAAGAAGGCGAACTGCCAAGTGCTGGTTTCCCTCACGCTTGCCAAGGATGAGGTGCCGATCCCCGTCGCCTTGCGCCTGTTCTTGCCTGACACCTGGGTCAACGATCCCGATCGCCTGCTGCGCGCCGGTGTGCCCGAGCCCTTCTGGACGGAGTGCTCGAAGCCGCAGATCGCACTCACTGAGCTCCAGCGTGTCATGCAGGCTGGCGTGAGCTTCGGGGCGGTGCTGGCTGATGCCGGCTACGGCATCAGCGCGCCCTTCCGGCAGGCGCTCACGGCTCTTGGGTTGCTCTGGGCAGTAGGCACCGTGCGCATTCAGAAGGTTTATCCGGCCGATGTGCAGATGGTGGCCTCCACCACCACGCGCGGACGACCCCGCAAGACGCTGGTTCCGGATGTCGAAGCGGTTTCGGCCGAGGCCATGCTGGCTAAGGTGTCATGGCGCCAGGTCACCTGGCGGCGCGGCACCAAGGGGCCGCTGCGGGCGAGGTTTGCCGCCACGCGTGTGCGGGTGGCTGATGGACCGGCGGTTCAGTTGCGCGGGCATGCCGCCCAGCACCTGCCCGGCGACGAGGTGTGGTTGGTGGGTGAGCATCGCTCGTCGGGGGAGCGCAAGTACTACCTGTCCAACCTGCCGCCCGACACGCCATTGAAGCAATTGGCGTCCCTGATCAAGGCGCGCTGGGTGTGCGAGCAGGCGCATCAGCAGTTGAAAGAGGAGCTTGGGCTTGACCACTTCGAGGGCCGCTCATGGCGCGGCTTGCATCGACATGCGCTGCTGACGCTCATCGCCTATTTGTTCCTGCAGCATCTACGCCTGCGGGCAGCCACAGGGGGAAAAAAGAAAAGCCGGCGGACCACCGCCGCAACCCAGCTTACCGGCCATCCGGCGCCTGCTGCTTGACCATCTGGCACACGCCATGCGCCTGCGATGTCCGTTCTGTCGGGCCCGCTTTACCCTCGGCTCACTGATAAAAGTGCCAAAGTAGTGCTAGGAC
>NZ_JPUG01000001.1 GCF_000739015.1 Microvirga sp. BSC39 | reverse complement strand
CCTTGGCCAGGCGGCGGCAGCGTCCAAGCCAACCGAAGGTTCGCTCCACAACCCAGCGGCGCTTGAGGACCGCAAAGCCTTTGCCCGCGTCGGAGCGCTTGATGATCTCGATGGTCCAGTGCCCAAGAGCGGCGACGGCGTCGCGCAGCTTGTCTCCCGCATAGCCACCATCGGCAAAGACATGGCGCAGCCAGGGATAGAGGACGCGGATGGATGTCAGCACCTCCATCGCCCCGTCGCGGTCCTGGATGTCGGCGGGATGAGCGCGCAGCCCGACCAGATGGCCTTGCGTGTCGGTGATGATGTGGCGCTTGCGGCCCTTGATCTTCTTGCCGGCATCAAAGCCGCGCGGTCCACCGCTTTCCGTTGTCTTCACCGACTGACTGTCGATCACGCCCGCGGATGGGCTCGCCTCCCGGCCGACCCTCTCGCGCGAGGCGGCCACAAGGGCATGGTTGATCCGCTCGAACGTGCCATCCCGTGACCAGGCATAGAAATAGCTCTGCACAGTGGAGTATGGCGGAAACTCCTTGGGCAACTGGCGCCATTGGCAACCGGTCGCGGCCAGATACAGGATCGCCTCAACCACCGCCCGCAGACATGTGGTGCGGGGACGGCCGATCCGCCGGGCGGCGGGCATGAAGGGCTTGATCAGCGCCCATTCGGCATCGGTGAGATTGCTTGCATAACGCAGTCCGTCTCGCCGATAGTGTCGGCGAGTGGCCTCAGTCCAAACCATCGTGAACTCCATCGAATCTTCGCAAATCCGACGGAATCACAAGGGCTTGAAGCCACTCAACCTTTTTCAGTCAGCCTCTAAGAGGGCCACGAGCACTCGCTCGCCACACCGAACCGTGGGCGCTAGCCTGTGCCTTTGCTATGGGCGGCCCGCAAAGAGTGCATCGTTCCGGGTGCGCCATGCCTCATTCGACAGCCACTTGTAATCCTGGTCGGGCATGTGCGGCACCGTCCTTACCTCCGCCTGAGGCATGGGAAGGAAGAAGCTGTCCCGCTCCTGTGAGACCTTGAGGGAGCGGATCGGCACGACGATGCTGTCCTTGCCAGGGGTGAAGAACCCGCCTGAGGCCACAATCGCGTAATCTCGGCGGTCTTTGGTGCCGAACACGATGTTCCGGACTTCGCCTACGATCTTGTCGTCGGCACTACGCACCTCAGCGCCGATGATCTGGTCCGCCCTCAGGCCTGGGGCAAGCTCTTCAATGTGGATCAGCGGCTTGGCATCCTTGTCAGCACGACGCCCTTGGACAGCGCCGCGTTGGACCTTTGGTTCTCGCGCGCTCATCTGCGCCTCCGCATCCTCCTCGTCGTTGCCGCCTAAGGAGTTCATTGGAGGGCCGGAGAGGAGTTCGCGAATGTTTCCCAGGAGGCGCTCGCAATCGTCATGACGTCCGTAAGACCAGAGGGTGATCGCCGCGTCACGCAAGTTGCGCAGGTCGCGAACCGTCTGGCGATTGGCCTTCCCGCGAAGCTCGGGCTTTTGCAGAATGGCTTCTTCGAGTTTGGCGTCTGCGATCTGGCAGTCGGCCATCGCCTGCGTGACCCCGAGCATGCTGAAGAGAGTAACTGCAAGGAGAATTCGTGCCGGTTTCATCATTGGTCCGATCTGTAGGAAGGGGTACGTTGCCAGCTGAAAACTGCCTTCTGCCGTCAGCCACACGGTCTGGCGTAGCAAGCCGGGTCGCGATGCCAGTGCCAATTATATAGGCGTTCCACGATAGATTCTGTGCCAACGCAAGAAATTGCTCAAGATGTTATTATTATTTAAGGAGCATTATCTATACATCATACATGTTTCCGATGAAGATGTTATCTTAAAGTACTTTCTGTTTATTTTTATTTTGTGCTGTCTGCCCTCAATAAGCCATCGTGCGGGTCGTATTCTTCTCGCGATGTAAACGAAAGAAGGGCAATGATATGGAACAGCATGCCAATGAGATGCAAGATCGGGTAAGACAGCGCGCTTTCGAGCTTTGGGAGCAACACGGCCGGTCTGTAGGGCATGAGGAGGAGTTTTGGCACCAGGCCGAGCGTGAGCTGAGAGGTGAGGCAAGCAGTAGCGACACCAGCAGAGGCGTCAGCGCGAATGCTGCCTCAGCGAGGAGCGGTTCCGGATCGGATGGACCGGGCAAAATGTGAGACCAAGGCTCGCATAGGTTCATGTTGGGCGGATTGGTCCGCAACATTCCTCTGCGCCACCGTTGTGGCTACTCCGCATATCACGCAACTTCTTGCTCATGATTCCGACAGTTCTACGCGTTGAATAGGATCTCTTCAGCAGGTGATGCGTGAGGACACTATCGCCCGCTGACGGATGGTCTTGCAGATGTGCTGCCTTTGACCTGGATTG
Source organism: Microvirga sp. BSC39 (assembly GCF_000739015.1). Lineage (GTDB taxonomy): Bacteria > Pseudomonadota > Alphaproteobacteria > Rhizobiales > Beijerinckiaceae > Microvirga. The sequence continues at coordinate 12,331 of NZ_JPUG01000001.1, read as the reverse complement.
CGAAGCTTGGCGCTTTCGCGACAGCACTCTTCAATTTATCTCTCTTCGGCTTCTTTGTCGTGTGCTTGCTGCGTCGTTCGTCAGTGCGTGAGTGAGATTATCTCAATCCATGGATTGGCGGGCATGATGCGGGCGCCTGGTCGCTTAAAGGTGAGCACTCTCGACGCGTGCATATTCTAGGATCGCGAGCATGGGCGTTGGTTGCCCTAGTTCGTACGTCATCGCGCATTCAATGCGAAGCCGGATGATCTCACCTCAGCTACGGAGCAGAGTGAAATGTGGTTTACGTTTGATCATGGTTGATCCTCACCCGGATTGCGCCGGCAGACGCCTCGGGTGTGTCTCTCGATCGCCGCCAAAGCAGCATCAAGGGATGCGAAGGGCCCATGCTCGATGCTGGCCATGGTTTCCAGCGCATGGCCTTCTGGGTGGATTGTGAACTGCTTGGCAGAGACTTCCTTGATCTGACCCATCGGACGGCCGAGTAGGTCGGTCAGGTTCCACGCTTTGCCATCAGCTATCGGTGTCACGATGACATCCAAGCTTACCTCCCATCCCAGTGTCGTGGGTAGAGTTGTCTGAGCCGCCGGATTCACTACAAGGCTTGTACATTGAGGAGTGCTCCAGAGAACATCCAGACCCGCAAGTATAGCAGCGAGAGCCCACGACCCCAGCCACTTTCTTCCTGCCGAAAGGCCTCTCCTTAGAGTGGGCTCGCTTTCAATCTTAGAGAATTTGCGCGTAAGCGTAACACGATGCAGGTAGAAAGCATTGCGCCTGTCTGACGATATCCGGCAGCACTCCGCAGCGCGGGACGAGTGCCCTTTATCAAACGTCTGCTTCTTGGGAAAATCAGTCTAGAAGGGTGGGCGTCCGATCAAGCATCATGGGATCTCGAAGCATCCCGTGCCAGTGCGGCCTCGAGAGCTTCCGGCGTGACAGGGATTGCTTGGAAGGACCCTGTCCCACGACGGGATAAGGGGAGAAAGATCACGGTGGCGACACGGCGGTAGGCCAAGAAGGATAAGCCCTCGATGGGCTCCTCGTCCGTCTGGATCGTGTAGCTCCCGGCTGGCTGGGTTTCATCCAGTCCATCCAGCAAGAAGGGCCGCGCAAAGGTGATCGTCCTGGATGTAGTGCGCAAAGTCATGGCCATTCTCCATAGGGCAAGTAGGGGCAGCCTAGATCTCGACTTTCTCGGCGCGCAACTGCTACAACGCGCGAGTTTCGCTGCTGCTCATGTTCCCAAGGCGCTAACCACCTGGGACATCCTGTAGGGCTTCGAGATGATGATCCCGCCAGGCACAGGCTGCATTTGCTCTGCATAGCCTGTCACATACAGGACAGGCAGATCGGGGAAGCGCTCGCGGTAGGCCCTGGCCACTTCCCAGCCATTGGCCTCCGGCATCCGAATGTCGGTCAAGAGGGCATCAACGGCGATGCCAGCGTGCAGGAGCCTAAGAGCTTCTCCGCCGTTGGCTGCTTCAATGGCTTCGTACCCGGCATCTTCCAGTCCCGTCATAGCCATCTCACGGATAAATGGGTCATCTTCGACAACGAGGATTTTCGTCACGTCCGCACTTGCCTGACTCCTCCCTTGTGGAGGCTTGTAGCTCCGAGAGCTCTCAAACGATGTCGCTTGTTGAGAACGGATTAAACCGGGACCTTGATGTCCAGGTCCTCCTCAGGCGTGGTGCCTTGATCTTGGGCTGAGAAGCGGAGCTTGAGCACAGACTGTCCAGCGGCATCGGTGACGTTCATATGCCACTCTTCACCGCTCCAGAACGTGTCGCCTTCATCGCGCAGGATGGCGCCAGCGAGTTGAATGGCTTCGACGCGGGCTTCCTTGAGGCCGGCAAGCTCCGACCCCTCATGGTCGATGATGCTGCGGCCATCGATTACATGGAAGAAATAGTGAGGCATGGGGTGCTCCTTTGCCTACAGGCGGGAGCATATCGAACTCTCAGTCACCGACGCCTGGGTCAACCATGCCAGCAATGTCTGATATATAGTCTAAAATAATCAATAAATCAATGTTAGAATACAGGGCATAACACCGCACCTCCTCTCAGTAGTTTATTGAAATTTATAATATTCACCGCGAAATCGTGTGCAGTTTAATTAGAATTGAATTCAAGTTTTGGGCTTGCGCTGGATCGGCTCGTTCTCCCCGGGCCGAGCGGTGCTGGTGTCAATCTCCAGAACCTCGGCAACCCGCTGCTTGCCACGTTCCTGCTCGATCCGGACCCGCACCTTGGTTCCCCGCGGCAGCCAGACGTAACCCGCCTCCTTGAGTACCGACATATGCAGGAAGGCATCTCCATAGCCGTTGCTCAGCGCCACAAAGCCGAATTGCTTGGTCAGGTCGAGCCAGGCGACCGTCCCTGTTACCGTCATGCATGATCTCCGCAGGTGCCAACGTCAGCATAGCTTGCTCGGTTTCATTGGTCAGCGGACGCTTGCAAGCCCTGGATGCAATCCAGTTCCATAAAGGGCTTACGTATAGTTCTCATGGCGTTTCACGCATGCATGGGGCGGAGCCAAGGCGTTCACGAAAAAAGGGCCGCGCCCGATCTTGTGACCGTGTTCGCGACCCTTTGAACCGTAGTTGCCCCTACGGGAAGGGGCCGTATACCTAGCTCCGAATGGGTATGCAATAAGTGAGAATACTTAATCCTGGATCAGGCTGCGTCAGAATAGCGCCATGAGAACCAATATAAAGCAATGACAGGCGCTGCCGTGTGTGAGCAAGTCGTCTTCACCGGATTTGTTTTATTTGCCCCTACGGATCCGAAAACTTAAAGCGCCCTCATCAAGAGGGCGCTTTTTTCTTGCTCTGGATATTGTGCACTCTCTGGCCGCAGGCGAGCTTCTTAGAACTTCGCAGCAGTGATCCCTGGTCAGCCCAGTAGCTACCCTTCGGGTGCCGAGACGCGGGTGAGTTCTGCTCGGATCACCTGGGCCGTCTTAGACCCGATGCCAACCATCCGTTCGAGCCGGTCCGCCACGGCCCTGAGCTGATCGATAGTTGTGATGCCTTCATCATGCAGGCTATTCCAGGCCGCAAGAGGCAAGCGAAGACCTCTGATAGGACCTTCCCATCGCTCATTGTAGTGGTTTGGCATTCTGGGGTGTTCCTCTTACAGGCGGGAGCAGAAGAATCTTTCAGTCGCCGGCGCTCGAATGGCTTCATACCGGCGACAGGAGGCAACGGCCCAGATTGCGTTTTGTTCGGAACCGTACAAAGTCTCCCGTGGCGAGCCCTTCAAGGACCTGGCCTGTGGCTGTCTCGTCGGTATGGATCCTGTCCGCCGCCAAGCTGGGACGAGTGGACAGTTCTCAGCCGGTAACGTCTGTATCTGGCCGGTCTTTGCCCAGGGAGACTTCTTCGTGCCAAACGCCAGCTTCGTCCTGGAACTCGATATCCTCAGTCGCGCCAGGAAGCATCTGTCCAGCGGCAGCCCGCTCCGCAGCCCCACGTGCTTCATCATGGGTGGCGTAGCGTTCCGAGAACACGTCGCCTACTTTGTAGGCCCATCCGCCCTCGTGCTCCACGATCATGTAATGGACGTTACTCATCGCCATTCTCCCGTTGGGCTCTAGTGAGGTGAACGACATACCCGGAGGGCGGCTGTTGCAGGCTCAGGTCCTGTGACCCTCCGGGCTCCAGGCGAACACCTCTTCACCATTTTCATCAACGACCCGCAGGGCATCCGGCTTTTGCGGCATGTTTAAGGTCTCAAAGAGAGACAGGGCTCTTACTTTTGCGTCATCCAGATTGGAGGTGTCATGTTCAACCCGGCCGAGAGTAGCGTGGGCCTGGTCCTTTTCCCGGATCCGAAAGAACTCGATGATAAACACTGCTGGCACATTACCTTGCTAGAGAGACCAATAGGCCGCGTGCCCGTTGGTGATGACTTGATCTTCCGCCTGAGCTCTACTAGCGACGTAGAGGCTCGGGATGCCAACCAGACAGCCGGAGCATTCCAGGAGCTGGGAGCTCATGGATTTTGTAATTCTACTTCTGGCAGAGCTGCCGCATCAGCATCGTTTCGCGCAAGGATCGCCTGCAAGACCGCCAGAGCGGCCTCATCGGCGGCTGCGGCCGCAAGCTCAAAGACCGCAACGGCGTACTCCTCAGCATCATCGGCACGGGCTTCCAGCAGATGAGCTTGATGGCGTTCTGTCCAAAGGTCTCGGCCTGTCGCAGAGCCAATCTTTTTTCCGCGAGCCATGTCTTGATGCCATGTCTTGATCCTGATATTGGCGGCTTCAACGGTGACTCGGTTGTCGTAGATGCGCTGCTCGACCCGGTCGAGTTGGCTTTCAAGGGCGTCCTGAGACTGGTCGAAGGTCGCCGCGCCATTCGCTTTGAGCGCCTCAAGCCGGCGATCCATGCCGTGCAGCTTAATCCGCAACTCGTCACACAGGCGGCCGATCCGCTCACTCATTTGCGTCTCCCGTAAGATCAAGCTGTGGTGGTCATGGTAAGAGCGAGTTGGTGCCGACTTTCGACGGCCACTCGTCACTGAATTGGCTGACAATGCCTGTGCTGAAGACCTTAGTTCCTGGGCCGGCAGACTGAGCCTCTGTGACCGCAGCGTTGATGGCCGAAACACGGGATCCATATTCCCCGTGGTGTTTGCCGTTCACCCGGATGCGCCAGGCGCCATGATGCCGAACGACGTAAAACTCGGTTGCCATCAGATGATCTCCACTGATTGTCAGTTCAGACTGCGAGGCACGGTCGCCCAATCCGGATGCGATAAAGCCCAGAACTCAACATCTCTGGTCGCCTGCTCGTGGGAGAGGCTGTAGCTCTCCTCGACCTTTTTGATAAGCTCCGACGTGGTTCGGATCTCCATCATCTCCACCATGGTGAGCCAATCCCACCTGGACTGCGCCATCGGCAGTGCGTGAAGCGCCAGTCCGGGACCGTCGCCGGCTTGATAGTGCTGAAGATCAAACATGAAGCGGCTGTTCAAACACATTGAGAACCTCCGCAATCGTCCTCAGATCTCAACCTTGGCCGATAGCGAAAGCCTGAGGTTGAAAGTCCATCTTGATTTCATATGGGGCTGAAGGAGGCTGTTTACAGCCGCTGTTATAAATAAATCCAAATAGATCGGGTTTGTGTATCTAAGTTTTACATGAGGGAGTATGCTGTAGTTCATTGAACTATATGATAGGTAGGAAAGGATCCTGTCATGAGAACGCATCGCTATGCCGTCGGACAGCATGTCAGCTATGCCGCAGACTATTCGCTCAATAAGATCTGGCTCAGCGGATACGAGATTGTTTCCCTGCTTCCCGCCGGCAATCGGGAGCCTCAGTATCAGATCCGGACCGATGGTCAGACCTATGACCAGGTTGTCTGGGAGTCCCAGTTGCAGGCAGGGAATGGGAGCAGGAAGAGGCGCTTGAACAATCATGTGATGCGGACCGCAACAGCCTTAGCATCACCAGACCATCGCGCCCGCCAGAATCACTCTGGTCCGAAACAGGCAAGCCAGCACCAGGATCTCACAAGGTGGGATGATGAGGGTGGTGCGCCCTGCGCAGGCCACCACTTCAGTGAGCCACCTCCATCGCAATCTGAGACGGAAACAGCTCTCTATTATTTCGACATCTGGACGGAGAGCAGCCTCATGGACGACCCCGAAGGCAACAGGTACCCGGACCTTCAGACCGCGTGTAAGGTTGCCATCGCGCTGGCCCGCGACATGATCGCAGAAGGTGATCAGAAGGGCGAGGACCGGCGGGGCTGGCACATTGAGATTACCAACCGGGCCAATCAGCCGGTACGGACGGTGGCGTTCGCGGAGGTACTCGACCCCAGCACGGCTTCGGCTCGGCAAGGGAGCCAACCATGAGCAAGAGTCCTCTTAGTGCTACCCAAAAGCTTGTGAACTCAGTCTGGAAAGCCGTAAGGATGCTGGAAGATCGCCCAGAGCTACCTCCGAAGGTCAAGCTCGATGGCCGGCGCGGCTATGGCGACGGCGACATTCCCTTGCCGGACCAAACGCGCGACCGCAAATGATCTGAGACCCACGTTACCACGAGATGCGAAGTGCCGAGATGCGCGCCGTCACGCTGGTATTGGCTCAGGTGTAAATGGTGAACGCTCCACCAGGAGAACCTGGGCAGTCACGCCGACTGATTGCAACCCATCCAGAACCTTCCGCAACTGATCGGATGCTTGCGCCTTGCGCGTGTCCTCCACAGTCCGGAACTCCAGCATCGTGATCGTATCCGGGCTGGCTCCATCAGACGTGCGATACGCCACAAACGATACCGCACCCGGAATTTGCAGAAGCTGCGCGATCCAATCCCGAACCTGTTGGTTGTAGTCGTTCCAGCGATGCGTGTCGGTTGGACGGTCATACTGAAACATCACGTAGGCCATGAGATACCTCCCCGAACGCTCGTGCCCCCACAACACACAAGAGGGAGCGCTCATAGCAATCAGACTGATGCACTCCTGCCGCCTGCTTGAGCATGGGTCAGCTGAAGCGACGGCTCGCCTTGAGTTCGTTGGCGTTGATCACGCGAGCCAGGAGGTCCTGCAAGGTCTCCCGCTCGCGTTCCGAAAGCGATGCCATGACCTGGTCCCGCACCGCAAGGATGGCCGGGTGAAGTCGCTCGAACAGATCGAGCCCCGCCGGTGTGAGGCTGAGCAGTCGTATCTCGCTGCCGCGTTTGCCCCGTGTCCGGCTGACGAAGCCGCGAAACTCAAGGTGCCGCACCATCCGCTGGGTGCTCGCGAGATCAACGCCAATCCGCTCGGACAATCGCCGCTCGTCGATGTTGGGAGCGTCGTAAAGGGAGGCGAAAATCGCAGGCTCGACCAGCGTCAAGCCCTCCGGCTTCGTGACCTCCAGCAGGGCACGGTTCAGGATCGCGTGAAAGCGCCGCCCCAGGTTGAACTCGCTGCGACGATGCACTGGGGGCAAGACCCGGAACGGCGGATGATCGGGGCTGTGGACGAGATAGGCCCGCACGGGGGTGTCGAGACTTCTAACGGCTTGTGCTCCAAGGTCGTCAAATGTTAGCGGCAATACCCTGACCACGTACGCATGAGCGGCCTCTGACAGGCATACGAACCCGGGTCGTGCCAGCTTCTCCATTCGAGCCGCAATGTTCACCCCATCCCCGAACATGTCGCCGTCTCGAACCATGACTTCTCCGACATGAACCCCAATCCGGAAGGTAACCCGGCGCTCCTCAGGCGTTTCCTCACTCGTCGCGGCAATCCTTTCCTGAATGCCGAGCGCGCATTGCACCGCCTCAATGACGCTTGGGAACTCGGCCAGGATGCTGTCGCCTGCAGTGTTGGCGGTACGCCCTCTGTGGTGGACGATTTGGCGATCCATGATCGCCCGATGAGAGTCGAGCAGGCAGAGGGTTCCAACCTCATCGGCATTCATAAGGCGCACATAGCCTGCCACGTCAGCATAGAAGATCGCTGCGAGACGGCGTTGAATGACGGAGGTGCGTTTGTTCATAATCGAACACCGCCCTTTATGAGCCGGCCCAGACGCGCGGTACCATTAAACCCTTTAGGTTGCCAGGATCCCCGGCTAGTACTGTGTCTCACCTCCAGCAGGCAAGCTGCGCCGTCCCACGTTCAGATCGACGCTTCGATCAGGAGTAGCGGATTGTCAGCATGAAGATGGCGAGAATTCCACCTATCAGGAGGAATGCAATAAGCGCTTGGGAAAGCATTACATCATCCCCAAGATCACGGCTCCGCAGAACAGGAGAGCGAGAGCCGCAACAAAGAGAGCTTGGCTTTCAAAAGAAACGTAGGACCACATTCTCTGAATCATCACCGCCTCCTAAATTCACTTAAGTATACGCGCATGCGAGGCGCAAATATATGATTATTTAAATTATGTGATTATTCTTACTCGTGGAGATTGGGAAAGATTTTTATTGGAACAAATGAGCAAATTAGCTCGAATTTTTCTGCCGACAATTTGCCTCGCCGTCATCCGTGCCTCTGCGTGAACATACTGCATCTAACCGCAGCATCGTGCTGGCGCAGAGGAGTGGGTCAGAACGCAGTAGAAGCACAATGCTGTAGGCGCCTTCGCAGTCGGCCTCTGCACACACCAAACGTGCCTGCGCCGTAGATGAATTTTCGCTATGAAAAGGTATCATGTCACGTCCTGGTGAGAGCGAGTCGTCGCAGTCTCAAAGCGCCTGAGATGTGATTCAACATGGCAAGCGAGGAGGTTTGCCATGTCCATTCCCGTCGCCCTTCGGTCCGATTTCGATGCCGTTCGTCTGCGCCAGCTTGCCCGCCGGAGCAAGGATGCCTCGCAAACCCGCCGCTTGCTGGCCCTGGCGGTGATCTACGAGGGCGGCTTGCGCACCCAAGCGGCCTAGATTGGCGGAGTTAGCCTGCCGACTGTGCGTGACTGAGTCCTGCGCTCCAATGCCCATGGACCCGAGGATGCCAAGCCGCGCACCGGAAAGCGCGAGCTATCCCGTATTCCAGAGTTTCCTTGGTCCGGGCTTATTGATCATGCCGTAGTCCTAAGGCCTCAGAGACATCATGAATACGCTCTGTTTGGGCTTCCCTGAGGAGCCGACTGCGGCGGTTTCCACTTAGATTATGCGGCTGTCTTTGCTTAAGTTAAACATGGCAACGGGTCTTTCGGACTAATCGCTCATTTGTAGGCCAGCTTTAACGTATGTGGTGGCGAAGCTTCTGAGGCGTCCAGAGATTGCGTAGGGCATGACAAGGGTTGCACCATGCCGCGCTACTTCTTCCACACAAGCATCCAAGACCGTTTGATCTGGGACGCAACCGGGTTGGAGCTGCCTGAGATTGCAAGTTCAGAAGATGCGGAGCTGACCCTGGCGCTTTGGTCTGAGGTTTTCAGCAAGCAGTTCCAGAAGGGCCGAAACCTTGTGATCACGGATGCAACGGGCAAGGTGCTGTTCGTCACGGGCGAATGACCCTTTTTCCTTTTCCTGACAGGAGAGCTGCGATGTTGAGGCTACCGATCTGCGGTTTTGCACGGCGCGTTGACGACACGGTGGCTCCGGCCATGGCCATCCTCAACACCCGAGAGGACTATACGGTCAGGCCGGTTTCCCGGCTCGTGCAGCCGGCTCCAAGGTTCAACAGGCCCTCATATTCGCGTGAGCAGTGACAACAATGCGGTTGATCCTCAAGCCTGTTACAGACGTGGTTTTTGCGCCCTTAAAGTCCTTGCGCGTCAGGGTCGACTCAACCCAGGCTCCGGCTCCCTCGGGCGTCTTGAACACGTGTGGAGCAACCCGCACGCCGCATTTGCCGAACCCCGCCTCCAGGTGCCACCAGCCCTTGTGCTGAGGATCATGGTGCGTTCCGTCGAGGCGGACGAACACGGCGGCAAGCTGATTGTCCGCAAGGGCAAGCCTGTCATCCGTGTCATGGCCGCCGATGAGCACGCGCATGGGCTGAAATAAGATGTCGAGGGTCATACCTTCGCCTTCAAGTCGGGGCGGAAGGTCAGTTGCGAAATGGTCAGACACCCAAAGGGGGGAACAAGACAGTCTTTATAGCACCCTTGCCCCGAACGGTCCTTCAACCATGTGTGGCTTGGCCCTTTACCTCGGCTTGGTTAGGCCGCGGCATATAGGTCATCTGAGAATTACGGTCATGTCAGCTTTTCTCGATAAAGTTAATCTCAAAACCAACATAGGTATAAGACAGGCACTCATTTTTGTGACAGTGTTGTTTGACTGTCAGCAACCGATCTCAGGCGCTGATAGCTGAGAGATTTACATGCTCCCGCCTGCAAGGCAGGGAACATGATCTTGGCCACAGCCTTTCACCCCAAATACAATCCCCTCATCCGCAAGCTGGAGAGCATATTCACGCTCTCGGATGAAGAGCGACACGCCCTCCAAGGGCTGCCGATGCAGGTTGTCGCCATCAAGGCCGACCAGGACATCGTGCGCGAGGGTGACGCTCCCTCCCGGTCCTGCCTGATCCTGAGCGGCTTCGCCTGCACCTACAAGGTGACAGTGCAAGGCAAGCGCCAGATCGTGTCCTTCAACCTGCCGGGCGATGTCCCCGACCTCCAGAGCCTGCACCTGAAGGTCATCGACAACAGCATCGCGACCATCAGTCCCTGCAGCGTTGGGTTCATTACCCATGAGGACCTGCGCGCCATCTGCGACCGCTATCCCCGCATCACAGCCGCTTTCTGGCGCGAGACCCTGATCGATGCCGCCATCTTCCGCGAGTGGGTGCTCAATGTTGGACGCCGCGAGGCCTACACGCGCATGGCCCATGTGCTGTGCGAGTTGCTGACGCGCCTGAGGGCCGTTGGCCTCGTGGAGGATCATGCCTGTGACCTGCCGATCACGCAGGGCGAGTTCGCCGACGCGCTCGGTGTCACGACGGTTCACGTCAACCGGGTTATCCAGGCCATGCGGGCTGACGGTCTCATTGAGCTGAGCGGCGACCGGCTGAACATTCCCGATTGGGACAGGTTGAAGGAAGTAGGCGAGTTCGACCCGACCTACCTGCACCTGGAGAGCGATCAGGCTGCCGCATGACCTTCACCCTTCAGCCCATCCGCGTGGCGACAGGCTTCGATGAAGAGGGCATGATGGTCCTCGACGAGAAGCAGCGGCTGGTGGCGGTTCTGGTGCGCCTCTCGGACGAGAACGAGGTGGCGCCGGGGCAATGGTACCTGGAGGCAGGCTTTGGCCAGATCGATGGGATCAACCACCCCGCCTTCTCCAACCTGGACATGGCCCAGGACTGGATCAGCCAGCGTGTCACAAGAGGACGGTAAGCGGCCTCCGCTCGCAGACGCTGCTTCCATCTAGATCCTCGGCCCAGAGGATTTGACGGGTTGGGGATGGCGGAGGAGGGGCAGGCCTTCAGGGGCGACCAACACCTCGATGCTTCGCGCCACTCCGGGCTGACGGCGGATCAAGCCGGCCCGTTCCAAGGTTAGGATCATCTGGTGCACGGACGGCGGCGTGACCTGGAAATGGCGCTGCATGTCGGTCTCAGCCGGGGGGCGGCCATGGACGCGCGTGTAGGCATCGATGAAGGCCAGGTACTGGCCCTGCCGGTCGGTGAAGCTTTTCTCGGACATCCGCCACACGCTCGATTCATCGGCTGATTCAGCTGGGCCTCTCACGCGGGAGGCCGAGATGAACATATGCTACCGGATTGAGCTGAGCGAGGCCGAGCGCACCCAGCTTCAGACGATGCTCAGCGGCGGCAAGCAGGCGGCCCGAAAGCTCAAGCGAGCGCAGATCCTGTTGGCGGCCGATGCCGGGGTGTCAGACGAGACGATTGCCGAGAGCATCGCGGTGGGCGGCTCGACCGTGTACCGGACCAAGCGCCGCTTCGTGGAGGGCAACCTGGAGCGGGCCCTCAGCGAGGAACCCCGTCCCGGCGCCGCCCGCAAGCTCTCAGGCCCGGAGGAGGCGCTGCTGGTGGCCACCGCCTGCGCAAAGCCGCCGGCGGGCCGGGCCCGCTGGACGCTGGAGCTCCTGGCCGGCGAGATCGTACGGCTCACCCAACACAACAGCCTGTCGCGCGAGACAGTGCGCCGGCGTCTGGCTGAAAATGCCCTCAAGCCGTGGCAGCAGAAGATGTGGTGCGTGCCAAAGATTGATGGCGAATACGTCGCCCGCATGGAGGATGTGCTTGATCTCTACGCCGCGCCGTCCGATCCGCAGCACCCGGTGGTGTGCTTCGATGAAAGCCCCGTCCAACTCATTGGTGAGACGCGCCCGCCGCTCCCGGCCGCACCGGGGCAGATTGAGTGCATCGACTACGAGTACCGCCGCTGTGGCACGGTGAACCTGTTCGTGATGGTGGATGCGCACCGGCCCTGGCGCCGGGTCAAGGTTAGTGAGCAGCGCACGGCATGCGACTTCGCCCGGTGCATGCGCGAGCTTGTGGATGTCGACTTTCCGCAGGCCGAGCGGATCCGGGTCGTGATGGACAACTTGTCGACGCACACGCCCGGCGCGCTCTACGAGGCTTTCCCGGCCGCGGAAGCGCATCGCCTCCTGGGGCGGCTGGAGTACCACTTTACTCCCAAGCACGCGAGTTGGTTGAACATGGTCGAAATCGAGATCGGGGTGCTCAAGGGCCAGTGCCTGGACCGGCGGATCGCCACGCGCGAGGGGCTCGAGCGGGAAATCGCTGCCTGGGAGCGCGAGCGCAACGCCGCCGGGGTCCGGGTCAGGTGGATGTTCACCACCGAAAACGCCCGGGTCAAAATGGGCCGCGCCTATCCCAAAACCGCCTCGCCCGAGCCACTCGCCAAAGGGTCATAATCACTGCGTAGAGGATCTAGTT